>JAMLIC010000024.1 GCA_023954375.1 Planctomycetota bacterium | reverse complement strand
GGGGGGGGGGGGGCGGGGGGTGGGGGGGGGGGGGGGGGGGGGGGCGCCCCCCGCGCCCCCCCCGACCGCTCAGGCTCGGTCGGCGGCCAGGAGGCCGCCTTCCCTCGCCTTCGCGCCGCATCGCCTCACCCTCCTCCGCCTCGCCTGGGGCTCTCGCTGCGGAGGCGCGGCGAGGTGTGCTCGGAGGCGGCTCGGCGGTCTGCGAAGGAGGCCGAGCGGGCGCCGAGGGGACGCCGAGGCTGACGGGTTCGAGGGCTGTGGGTGAGCCGTGGTCCAGCATGAGCGACCGCCGACCGTCCCGTCAGTCCCGGAACAGGAGGACGAGCCGGCCGTCCGCGAGCTCCATGAGCAGCGGGTCGTCGCTCGAGCCGTAGAGCGTGACCTCCTGCTCGGGCCCGCGCCTGACCTCGGGCAGGAAGGTGGGTGCGACGCGGTAGGTGATCAGCCCGCCCGACTCGGGTCCGAGCATGAGGTGGTGCTGGGGCGCGCCCTGCGGGTCGCGGCGCACCACGAGCTGCATCTGCGCCCGGCGGGGCCGCTCGGCCAGCAGGATGTGCCGCGCCCGGTCGAGGCGGGCCCCGTAGCCGAGCAGCCAGCGCACGCCGACCCAGAGCGTCACGGGAGCGACCGCCGCCGCGAAGAGGAGCAGGAGGCCGAACCGCGTCGAGACGAGCGTGGTCGGACCCGAGACGAGCGCGACCAGCGGCACGAGCGCCAGGACCACGAGCGAGCTGCCGGCCAGCACCGCCCGGATCGCGGCCGCGACGTGCAGGGGCCGCAGCCAGTCCGGGTCGGGCTGGAGGGCGCGGCCGCGGCGCTCGGTCCCGAGCCCGCCCCGGCAGCCGATCGTCGTGCAGCGCCGCAGCTCCTCGCGGCAGTCGGGGTGGCAGAGCGCGCCGCACTCCGAGCAGGCCCGGAGGTCGCCGGCGCCGCCGTGGCAGTAGCCGCAGCGCTGGTCCGGCGAGGTGCGGGCGACGACCCGGATCACGCCGGTTACCGTAGCGGGAGGCGCGCGCGGCTCGCAACCGGCGATGGGACCAGGCCCTCGAGCGTTCCGCCGCCTTCGCCGACGGCCGCGCCGCCTCCGAGCACACCTCACCGCGCCTCCGCAGCCAGAGCCCCGGGCGAGGCGGAGGAGGGCGAGGCGCTGCCGCGCGGAGGCGGCCTGCTGGCCGCCGACCGAGCCTGAGCGGTCAGGTCCCGATCCTCCAGCCCGGGAAGGCTGAGACGTCGTGCTCCTGCACGACGGGTCGAGGTGCCGGGCGCGGCGCGGCACCTCGACGACCGGCAGCGCCCGCCGCCGCAGCCGCGATCACACTACCGCGTCGCGAGGGTCGCCTGGATCAGCCGCCGCTCGAGCGCCGTGAACGTCTGCCGCGCCGCGTCCGGCAGCGCGTCCTTCTCCACCCGCGTGCGCTGCCCGCCGCGGTAGAGGTAGAGCGCCCGCTCGGGGCCGATCGGGGCGTCGAAGCCCTGCGCCGCCCAGGGCAGGCGCTCGAGGCCCAGCGCCGACAGGTCGCGGAGGAGCGCGCTCATGTCGGCGCGCGTGACCCGCTGCACCGTGACGCGCGCCGTGCTCGTGCGCTGGAAGTGCGGGTTGCCCGGGTCGCTCGAGATCACGATCGCCGCCGCCTGCGCCTGGTCGCGGCGGCCCCGCTCCGTCACGTAGACGAGCGTGGCCGCGTCGCCGGTCGTCGGGTCCTCCCAGCCCGCGACCGCGGGCGAGGTCAGGTCGACCGACGAGCGCTGGTTCGCCACCTCCGCGCCCGAGACGACGGTGGGCGGCGGCGGGGCGGGCGGGTCGGGGATCGGCGCGGGCTCACGGCCGCGGGGCGCCGGGTCGGCGGCGCAGCCGGCGAGCAGGGCGACCAGGAGCGGCAGCAGGGGGCGCATGCCCGGGATCCTACCGCTACCTGCTGCGGACGAGCGCCTCGAGGGGCACGCCCAGCCGCGGCAGCGCCGGCTGGACGTCGACCAGCCAGCGCGTCGCGTCGCTCCCGTAGCCGGCCGTGGGCTCGATCCCGGGGACGCGCGCGGCGAACCACTCGTTCAGCCGCAGCATGAACATCTCGCGCAGGTACTTGCACGTCATCGACGCCAGCGCCACCGGCAGGCTCGTGCGCTCCGCCTCCGGCCGGAACGTCACCCGCAAGGGGCCCCGCGGGGTCTCGACGCGGTAGCGCGAGCGCTCGGGCTCCTCGTGGTCGACGACCAGCGGGCAGCCCGGGAAGGCGCGCGCCAGCATGTCGGCGTAGGCGGCGCGGCCGCCCTGCTTGTCGCACGACAGGTCGATCGGCCCCTCGAAGGCCGCGCGGAGCGCGCGCGCGAGGTCGACGAACGTGTCGCCGAGCACGGCCGCCTTGTTCTGGCAGGCCGCGACCTGCTGGTTGTAGACGTGCTCGTCGAGGACGCGCGCGGCGGCTCCTGCGAACGACACACCCGCCCGCGCCCCGCACTCGACCACGCGCAGGGCGCGCGCCGCCACCTCGCCCGACCAGGAGAAGGCGGGCACGCGCACGGCGCCCAGGTCGCCGTACCAGGGGATCGCCGCGTAGCGCGCCGGCGGCTGGCCCAGCGCCTCGAGCAGCGCGGCGAGCGTCCCCGGCGGCGGCGTCGTGGCGCGCCCGGCGGCGTCGCCTGCGGGGCCGATCGAGCGGCCGCCGAGGAACGCCAGGAGCGCGAGCTCGAGCTGCTTGAGCCCGTCCTTGCGCGGCTTGATCTCCTTGCTGTCGGCGATCCACAGCTTCGCCGGGTCGCCGTCGCCCACGTGGCGCACGGCCCCGCCGAGCTTCTCCCACAGGCAAGGCGGCTCGACGCGCGGCCGCCCGCGCCCGGGCGCGACGTGGAACGCGGTCCACCCGACCGTCAGCGGGCCCAGCTTCGGCCCGTAGCCCGCCTCGTCCAGCCCCGCGACGATCACACCGAGTCCCCCGGAGGCCCCGTCATACCAGGACGGGCCGACGTCGCCTAAGACCCGTCGGCGGGCCGCTCGACCACCGCCGCGCCCCCGCCCGCCTGCGCCGGGTAGCCCAGCGCCGTGAGGATCTTCCCGAGCGCGCGCTCGACGCGCGCCGCCGTCTCCGGCCCGAAGAGGGTCAGGCGCGCCTCGTAGCGCCCGGCCAGGTACTGCGCCTCGCTGGCGATGTAGCCCACGTGGTCGAGCGCCAGGCCGACGACGAACGTGGCGGTCGCCCCGCGCGCGGCGGCCGCCTCCTTGAGCGAGAGCCCCACGTCGTGCGTGGCCTCGCCCGGCACGCACAGGAACGCGACGTCCTCGCGCGCGGTGAGGACCCGCAGGCCGCCGACGCGGGTCCTCGTGCGCCCGACCAGCCCGTCGAGGTCGATCACCAGGCCGGGCGCGAGGCCGTAGGTGAGCCGGGTGCGCACGTTGGTGAGGCCGGCGACCCACAGGGTCAGGTCGAGCGGCAGCGTCAGCGGCGTGAGCAGGTAGGAGGCCGGGTGGCGGTAGGCGGCGACGAACCGCTCGCGCGCGGGCGAGAAGACGATGTGCGCGTCGCCCATCTCGAGGTCGGCCGTGGCCGTGACCAGCCGCGCCTCCGGCGCCGCCTCGATCTCCGCCAGGGCCGGCACGACGAGGTCGGCCATGCGCTCGCCGAGGGCCCGGATGCGCTCGAAGCCGCCCGGGCCCGGCGGGCGGGCCGGCGCGATGTCGCCCTCGGCGCCGTTGAGGAACAGGACCGGCACCCCGCCCAGGCGCGCGCCGAGCGCGTCCTCGATCCCGTCGGCCACGTCGCCGCTGAAGTGCAGGTTCTTCTGCCCGAGCACGGTCCCGTGCACCGCGTAGTTGAGGACCACGGCCATGGGCGCCCCGGCCTCGAGGTCGTCGACGCGCAGGAGCAGGACCTCGGGGTCGATCGCGTCGTCGGGCAGCCCGGCGCGGTTTCGCGCCACCTGCGGCCCGTCGGGGCCCTCGTCGCGGGCGCGGCCGACCCCCAGCGCCGCCGGCCGCGCGGCCGCGTGGGCCTCGCGCACGGCGCGCACGCAGGCCGACGCGATGAGCGCCTCGACCTCCGGCCGGAAGTTGTCCATGCCGACCGCCCGCGCCAGCGGCGCGCGGTGGAACGCCCCCACGCCCGAGTGCGTGTGCGTCGCCGCGAGGAGCACGGTGCTCTCCCGGTAGCCCAGCTCCTTCAGCCCGGCGACCACCAGGTCGTGCAGCTCGCGCGTGGTGGCGATCGCGTCGATCCGCACGAGCGCCACGGGCGGGCCGTCGGCCGGGCGCAGGACGAGCGCCCGGGCGGTCAGCTCGTCGTGCACGCCGCGCGCGGGCACGAGCATGTCGGCCCGGCGGTGGCCCTCCTCGTGCCGGAGCTGGCGCCACCCGAGCGAGGCCCGCCCGGGCCAGCCCATGCCGAAGTAGAGCGGCCACTCGGCGCGCCGCGCGCCGCCGCCGAAGCCGCCGAGCGGGTAGCCGAGCGGCGGGGTGAACACGGCCTCGCCGGTGCCCGCGCGCAGGGCCACGGGTCGCGCCGTCGGCCGCGTCTGGTCGGTCAGCTCGAACGCGCCGGGGGTGCGGCAGCCACCCAGGGCGACCAGCGCAAGGAGGCCCAGGGCCAGGAGTCTAGGGGGTCGGCTCTTCACCCACGTGAACGTACCTGCTGAACGTCGACTTGGGCACCTGGAGGACGAGCCGCGGCGCGCGCGCGTGACGCGCGAGCGCCGCGCTCAGGTCGACGTTCGCCACGAGCGCCCAGCGGCGGCCCAATCGTGGCAGGGCCCGCGCGAAGGGCTCGAGGTCGCGCGGCGCGAGCCGCAGCCCGTAGGGCAGGTCGCCGACCACCGCATCGAACGGCCCGTCGCGGCGCGAGAGCGCGTCCCTCACCTCGACCGCGGCCTCGAGGCCCAGCGCGCGCAGGTTCTGCCGGGCCCACGCCGCCGCCTTGGGGCTCAGGTCGCCGCCCACGGCGCGGCAGCCCGCGCGCGCGGCCTCGACGAGGAGGACGCCCGTGCCGCACACCGGGTCGACGACGCGGTCGCCCGGGCGCGCGACGAGGTGCACCACGGCGCGGGCCAGGCGCGAGGGCAGGCTGGTGCTCGTGCGGCGGACGAGCGCCGGCTCCGTCCAGCGCGGCGCGCCGGTCGTGCGCACGAGCCACCAGCCCGCCAGCGTCGGGTAGAGCACGAACGCAGGGCGGCCGGGCGTGGGCGTCCGGCTCGAGAGCTCGTAGCGCGCCCGCCAGCCCAGCGTCGCCAGGAGGTCGAGCGGGCTGCCGTGGACCTTCCACGGCCCCCGCGGGACCTGCACGGCCTGCGCGTCCTCGACGAGGGGCGTCACCGGTCCGCCTGGCGGGCCCGCGGCGACGACCTCGCCCGCGCCCAGGAGGAAGGCGCCCGAGGTCGGCGGCGCGTCGGCCCAGAACAGCCCCGGCGCGGGCCCCGGGCGGGCGCCGAGGGCCAGGGCCTCGGCCGCGGCCAGCGCGCGCGTGGCCTCGGTCCAGTCGACGCGGAGGAGCCACCGCCCCTCGCCCGGGGTCACGCCGGCGCGAGCCCCGTGCTGCCGAAGCCGCCGGCGCCGCGCGCCGTGTCGCGCACGGCCTCGACCTCGCGCACGGCGACGCGCGTCACGGGCGCGACGACGAGCTGCGCCACGCGCAGGCCGCGCTCGACCGTGAACGGCGCCTGGCCGAGGTTCACGAGCAGCACCTGCACCTCGCCCGCGTAGTCCTCGTCGATCGTGCCCGGGGCGTTGAGGACCGTGACCCCGTGGCGCAGCGCCAGGCCGCTGCGCGGGCGGACCTGCCCCTCGTGGCCGGGCGGCAAGGCGAGCTTCAGCCCGGTCGGCACCAGGGCGCGCTCGCCCGGCGCGAGGACGAGGGGGGCCTCGACGGCGGCGTGCAGGTCGAGGCCGGCGGCGCCCGCGGACATGTAGCAGGGCAGGGGCAGGTCGCGGCCGTGGGGCAGGCGCTCGAGCTCCAGGGCGGTCGTCATGCGCGCAGGTTCCCCTCCACGTAGAGCGCCCGCACGCGGGCGCGCTGCACCTTGCCGCTCGTCGTCTTGGGGAGCGTCCCCGGCGGCAGGAGGACGACGTCGTGCAGCCGGAGCCCCGTGCGCGCCAGGACGACGTCCTGCACCTGCGCGGCGATCGCCCCGCGCGACCAGGCGCTCTCGTCGGCCGCGACCTCGAGGGCCACGACGGCGGCCTCGGTCCCCTCGTCCGCGTCGGGCACGGCGAAGGCCGCCGCGGCGCCGGGGCGCACGCCGTCGACCGTCAGGGCGGCCCACTCGAGGTCGATCGCGGCGTGGTTGCGGCCGCGGACGATGATGAGGTCCTTGCGGCGGCCGATGACCACGAGCTCGCCGTCGACGATCGCGCCCAGGTCGCCCGTGTCGAGCCAGCCGTCGGGCCCGAACGCGGCGCGCGTGGCCTCCTCGTCGCGGTGGTAGCCGTGGGCCACGCTGGCGCCGCGGACGAACACGGCGCCCGCGCGGCCCGGCGGGGCCGGGCGTCCGTCGTCGCCGCGCACCTCGACCGCGAGCTCGGGCAGCGGCCGCCCGTTCTTCACCAGGTCGAGGCGGTCCGCCTCGCCCTCGGGCGGGGCGACCTCGCCCGCGGCGAGGCGGCGGCGCGAGACGGCCACCTCCACGACGCCGCGCCCCGGCGGGGCGAAGGTCACGGCGAGCGTCGCCTCGGCCAGCCCGTAGCAGGGGAACACGACCCCCGGCGAGAGCCCCTGGGCGGCGAAGCGGCGGGTGAAGCGCTCGACGCCGCGCGGGTGGATCGGCTCGGCGCCGCAGTAGGCGATCCGCCACGACGACAGGTCGAGCCCCCGGACCTCCTCGTCCTTCACGCGGTGCGCGGCGTAGGGGAACGCGAAGGCCGGCGCCGGCGAGAGCGTGCAGCGGTGGCGCGAGATCGCCTCGAGCCAGCTCGCCGGTCGGGCCAGGAAGGCCTGCGGCGGCAGGAGCGCCAGGTCGAGCCCCCAGTAGAGGGAGAAGAGGACGGTGCCGACGAGCCCCATGTCGTGGTAGAGCGGCAGCCACGAGGCGACGCGGTCGTCCTCGCGCACCTCCGAGCCCCAGCCGATCATGTGCACGTTCGCGGTGACGTGCTGGTGGCCGACGAGGACGCCGCGCGGGTCCGCCGTGCTGCCCGAGGTGAGCTGCACGTAGGCGGGGCCGGCGGCCACGTCCGGGCGCGGCGGGCCGTCGGCGGGGAGGGCGCCCACGTCGACCGTCGGCAGGTCGACGCCGTGGGTGGTCAGGAACTCGAGCGTCCCGGCGCGCCCGACGACGGCGGTCGCCCCCAGCGCGGCGGCCGTGCCCTCGATCCGGCTCACCCAGCCCTCGAGGCCGACGAGGCCCGCGGGCGGGGCGATCGGCGCGGGGAGCGCGCCGAGGAGGAGGCCGCCGAGGAAGGCCGCGACCTCCTCGATCCCCGTGGAGGCGACGAGCAGGAACGGCTCGCCCGGACGGACGCGGCCCGAGGCGGCGAGGCCGGCGGCCGCGCCCCGGGCGCGCGCCAGGAGCGCGTCGTGCGGGACGCGCGTGGCCGGCCCGCCGGGCCGCGACGGGAGCAGGGTCAGGGCGCGGGGGCCGCGCGCGGCGGCCGCTCCGAAGTAGAGCGCCTCGACCTCGGACGCGACCTCCATCCGGCTATCGCGCCCGGGCGTGGCGCGAGACGTAGCGCACGACGGCCCCGACGGTCGTCAGGTGCAGGGCGTCCTCGGCGGGGATGGACACGTCGAAGGCCTCCTCGAGGCGCCCGAGCAGCGCCGAGGCGGTGACCGAGTCGACGCCCAGGTCGGAGAAGCGCGCGTCCGGCGCCACCCCGGCGGGGTCGACCCCGGCCACGTCGGCCAGGAGGCCGCGCACGCGCCCGGAGATCGACGCGGGGGGGTGCTCGCGGTCCAGGGGGGTGGTGGGGGCGCGGTCCATCGGCCTCTCCGAACCGGCGCGCGACCGCGCCGTGGGGGCCTGGTTTACCACGGGCGTCGGCGGTGCGCCCGTCCCCTCCCGGCGAGCGACGGAATCCCGCATTGCGTGTCACTTGCGGAGCGCGAGAGGAACGGGCGTGCATGCGGACGTGGAGTTTGCGACGGTATGGACCTTGCGCGGGCCTGCGCAAACGGGGATCGTTCTCCCCACCGAAACGGAGGCACACTCATGTGGCGTAGGGCCTTGATCCCGGCGATTGCGCTGGGAGTCGTTGGGCTCGGGGCGGGAACGGTCCTCGCGGACCCCGCCGCGGGCACGTACAAGCTGGAGTCGAGACGGCAGGGCTCCGTCGGCGGCCCGCGCACCGAGGTGCGCGTGTGGGTCGAGACGACGGGCAACGGCGGGTTCAAGATCACCCGGCAGGAGGTCTACCCCGACGGGCGCGGCGCCGTGCTCAGCGGCACCGGCAGCCGCTCCAGCGGCGGCTGGATCCGCGTCAAGTTCAAGCCGGTGCGGGGCATCTCGAACCTGCCGATCTTCAACGACTCGACCCCCAGCACCCGGGACTACACCGGCAGCTACATCGTGAACGGCAACAACATCCGCGGCTACTACCGCGGGCCCGACCGGTCGGGTCAGGTCGTGAACCGCTACGAGACGGGCAGCCGGACCAGCGCCGAGCCGGTGCCCGGCGGCAGCGCGACGCCGGGTGACGACGGCGACACGAACCAGCCCCCGGCGGCCGGCCTGGCCGACCTCGGGGCCAAGGTCGTCCGCATCTCGGTGCTGAGCGAGATCGCGATCTCGGACGTCGGCGACTCGCAGTTCGAGCAGCCGCTCGGCGCCGAGCGGCCGACGGTCACCGAGCCCGCGGCGATCCTCAAGAACCAGCCGCTGCGCGCCCGCGTGTTCATCGGCGCGGCCCGCGCCCCGCAGCAGCCGATCGCGGCCCGCCTCACGGGCACCGTCGGGAACCGGACCCTCTTCTCGCAGCAGGTGACGATCAGCGGCACGAGCCAGGACGTCACGGTCGCGTCGAGCGAGCCGGTCAGCCAGAAGGTGGCGATCAACGAGCTGAACGTGGCCTGGAAGCTCGACGACGTGGCGCTCGGCACCACCCCGCTGCGGATCTACACGATCCACGCGCGGCCGATCAAGAACGTCGCCTGGGACCGCACGAACCCGGCCACGAAGGTGCACTTCGAGAACGCCTGCCGCTGGGCGAACGGCGCCTCGAAGAACATCGGCCAGGGGTCGGACTCGATCGCCCACCAGATCGACAACCAGATGCGCCACTACGTGCACTGGAAGGACCTCGGCAACCGTGAGCCCGCCGTGCCCGACTACCCGAAGGGCTCGGAGCCGCCGGTCAACTACAAGGACCTGGGCGGCTACGTGAGCAACGGCACGCGCTCGATCTCGTCGCTCTACTACCCGCCGCTCGAGCCGCGCGAGAACTACCAGGAGTACACGCACTACCGCAGCAACTTCGGCTGGTGGCTGCTCGACAACCCGACCCACACGGGCGGCCGCTGCAACCAGCAGGCGAGCCTGGTGTGCGCGATCGTGGGCACGGTCGGCATCAAGGGCGACGTCCTCTACCTCGAGCGGACCGGCCGCGGCAAGCGGACGGGCCGTCCGGTGCGGAACTACTTCTACGCGCAGGGCGGCGGCGGCCCCTGGAACTTCCACGGCGTGGCGCTGATCGACCTCGACGACGGCAGCCAGTGGATCTACGACGGCTCGTTCTCGTTCCCGCCGAACCGCAAGAACGGGACGCGCGCCTGGGCCGAGAACGCGGGCGGTCCGTTCATCGGCCGCTGGGCCGACTGGTACTACGAGGACTTCGGCGGCAAGGTGCCGGCCGACGACGTCCCCGACACCTGGCAGGGCGTGCAGTAAGCAGCGCCTTCTCGTCGGACGACGGAACACCGCGCGCCCCTGGCCCCTGGCCGGGGGCGCGTCGTTTCCGGAAGGGCCAGCCTGCCATTCTGGCCGGCCGCCGCCGTCGGCGCGCGAACGTAAGTCTCTGAGGCCGAATGTCCCAGCGGCGGAGGAGCCCGGGGCACGACCGTTGCTCCTGCGCCGGGCGTCACCAAACACCCGGAGGGGAGACACACATGATGTTCCTGACCGACCTGCGCCCCATGAGCTCGAACCTCACCTCGTCGCTGTGGAGCGAGCGCGCCGAGGCGCGCGACGCCGAGACCTTCACGCCCCGCGTGAGCCTGTTCGAGTCGGCGGACGCTTACTGGGTCCGCATGGAGATCCCCGGCGTGCCCGCCGACAAGATCGAGCTGACCTTCGAGCGCGACCAGCTGCTGGTGAAGGGCGAGAAGGCGCTCGAGACCCTCGACGAGGGCATGCGCTGGCTGCGCAACGAGCGCCCCTACGGCGCCTTCGAGCGCACCTTCCGCTTCACCACGCCGGTGGCGCTCGACGGCGTCCACGCGGAGACCCGCGACGGCATCCTCACGATCCGGGTGGCCAAGGCGCCCGAGTCGCTGCCGAAGAAGATCAACGTCATCGCCAAGTAGCGCGCGTCCTTGTTCCGTCGCGAGGCGGGTGCCCGGCCGGGCGCCCGCCTCGCCGCGTTCCGGACCCTTCGAGGGGCGGGGGGACCGCGCCTGGTGGCGCTCCGGGCGGGCCTCCCTGGCCGGGTTGCGGCGCGGCCGGCGCCGTCGACAATGAGGGGGTCCGAGCCGGAGTGGGGACGAGGTCGGACCAGGGGGCGTCGCGTGATCACGACCGAGGAGCTCCGCTTCATCAACAACCTCTCGGTGCTGATGAGCCTCGGCCGGCCGCTGCTCCCCTCGCTCAAGGCCATGCGCTCGACCTGCCGCGAGCAGGCGTGCATCGCGGCCTACGACGCGATGATCGAGCGGACCGAGAAGGGCGGCCAGTTCACGGAGGTCCTGGCCGACTTCCCGCAGCTGTGCTCGCGCAGCGTGCTCGCGCTGCTCAAGTCGGGCCGGCGGTCGAGCTGCCTCGCCGTGCTCCTGCCGAAGCTGGCCAAGCTCGTGCGCGCGACGGTGAGCGGCGAGTGGGACCCGCGCCGGCGGTTCTTCGAGACGTGGGCGCTCATGGTCGAGACCGGCATCAGCAACGACGAGGCGCTGGGAGAGCTGCGCCACGACTTCCGGCGCGGTCCCCTGGGCGAGGTGGCCGAGGGGCTCCGGGCGTCCGTCATGGGCGGCAAGAGCCTCGCCGAGGGCGCGCGGCGCTTCCCGGAGGTGTTCGACGAGGTGAGCGTCGACCTCCTGCACTACGGCGAGCACCGCGACCTGGCGCGGGCGCTGCGCTCGATCACCGACCTGCTGTGAGGCGCGCCGTCGTCGGGCTCGCGGAGGGCGTCGGCGCGCTCCGGCGCGCCGCCGTGGCCGGGGTGCTCCTGGCGGCGCTCGCGCCGGTCGTCCGCGCGCAGGAGACGGCGCGCCAGGCGGGCGACGCCCTGCGCGACGCCCTCCGCGCCGAGGCGCCGCGGCAGGACCTCGTCGGGCGCGTGCGCCTGCCCCTCTACGCGGGCGCGGCGCGGGCGGGCGCCATCAACCTGCGCACGGACATCGTCGAGCGGGACGGGGCGCAGGTCTACCGGATCCACGACCGGCTGGACCTCGACCTGCCGGGGCTCGGCGCGACGCGCATGCTCGTGCAGGCCGATCTGCGCGCGGACCTGTCCGCGGTCGAGGTCGTGCTCGAGACCGAGGAGCCGCGCGGCGACGGCGCGGTGTCGCGTCACCGGGTCACCCTGCGCCGGGCGCCCGATGGCGCCCGGTGGGTGCGGACGGTCGTCCGGGGCGAGGCCGCGCCCGTCGAGGAGGTGGTCGAGGCGGGGCTGCCGGCCGACGCCCTCGTGCTCACGCCGCCGCTGGGCGCGGGCGAGCGCCTCGCGCGCCTCGCGCCGCCGGGCCTCGGCCGCCGCCTGAGCGTCCGCGGGCTGGACCTCGAGACCGGCGGCGGGGCGACGTGGCGGCTGTCCGTCGACGACGAGCGCGCCGTGCGCCTGGCCGACGGCGGCGAGCGGCGCGCCCTCGTCGTCGTGCGCGAGGAGGGCGCCGCGCGCCTCGAGGCGCTGCGGGACCCGGCCGGCGGGCCGCCGTGGCGGCTGGCCGCCGCCGCGGGCGCGGGCCGCCCGGCCCGGCTGGTGGCGCTCGACCCGGGGCTGGGCCCGGTCGAGTTGAAGACCGGGTCGAACACCGAGGGAGACACCGAGCCCGCCCTCCGGGCCGTCCTCTCGCTGCTGCGCGCGGCCTGCTCGGGGGACCGCGCCGCCCTGCGCGAGGCGCTCGACCTCGACGCGCTCGCGGCCGCCGCCCCCGCGGACGCGTCGCGGGAGGCGTTCGAGGCGGTCCTCCTCGAGCGGCTCACCGACCCGGCCTGGCTGAGCGACCGCGGCCTCACGGTGACCGCCCTGGCCGTCGGCCCCGCCGACTTCGTGGTCGAGACCGACGGCCCCGGTCGCGCCCGCGTCCGTCCGCGCACGTCCACGCCCGGCGAGGAGGACGCTGCGTTCCTCGTCACCGAGCGGGCCGGTGCCTGGCGGATCGCGCGCCTGCCACGATCATCGGCGGCTCGCCCCGGGGCGCCGGGGCGAGGGAGCGACGCGCCGCGATGACCACCGACCCGCCTGCCGCCGACGACCCGTCCTCGAACGACGACGGCGTCACGCCCGCTGCTTCGACGCTCACGCCGACCGGGACCGCGGCCGCTCCCGCAACCGCACCCGCACCCGCACCCCCACCCGCTCCCGCTCCCGCTCCCGCTCCCGCTCCCGCTCCCGCTCCCGCTCCCGCTCCCGCTCCCGGTCCCGCTCCCGGTCCCGCTCCCGCTGCGGCCGAGGCGCAGGAGGAGGACGACGACCCGTTCGGCGCCGTCCTCTCCTGGGCCCGGGCGCATCCGCTGTTCGCCTTCCTCCTCCTGGCGATCACCTTCGGCGGGCCGTACGTCGCCTGGGCCTGGCGCGCCGCCGCCGAGCGGCACCGGCTCACGCTCGCGCACGACGCATGGCAAGGGGCGCTGGGGGAAGCGGGGCTCCCCGTGCCCTACGCGCCCACGGCGCTCGTCCCGGCGCCGCGGCCGGTCGACCTCCCGCCGCACGCGCTGGACGCGCTGGGCCTCGGCGCTCGCCACCGCGCGCTCGTCGGCTGGCAGACGCTCCTCGCCGGCGGGACGCCGGCGCCCGAGGCCCTCCACGCCCCGCCCATGGGGCCGGGGCCCGGGGGCGACTGGCTCGCCGCGGTGCGCGCCTGCGCGCTCCTGCGCGAGGCGGCGGCGGCCGACGCGCCCAGCCCCGAGATCGTGGCCCGCGCGCGCGCCGATGCCGCCGAGGCGCCGGCGAGCATGGCGGCGGCCCTGTCGCTGGCGGCGCACCTCGTCGAGGGGCGCGCGGACGTCGTGGCCGAGGAGGCCGCGCGCCAGCTGGAGGACGGGCCCCATCCGGTCGCCCGCCCCGCCCTGACGGCCCTGCGCGACGAGGCGCGGCGTCGCCTCGCGCGCGAGGCCCTCGCGCGGCCGACGCCGGAGGCCCTGCGCGCCGTCGCCCGGCACGCGCGCGATGGCGCCGACCTCGGCCCGCTCCTCGTCGAGGCCGGGCCGGCCCTGGCGGAGCTCGCGGCCGTGCCGGGCGGCGCGGGGGCGGCGCTCGAGGTGTTCGAGGCCTCGGCGCCCGACGGGGTCGCGGCGGTCCCGGCGCTCGCGTCGGCCTGGGAGGCCGTCCGCCCGGCGGTGCAGGCGGCGATCGCGGACGGGCTGCGGCGCTTCGACGACGACCCCGCCCCGGCGCTCGACCTCCTGGAGCGGCTGGGCCGGCTCGACCCCACGGCCGACGCGCCGCCGGAGGGCTTCCTCGGGTGGCGCGAGCACCTGCAGCGCGTGGTGAACGAGCCCGGGCGGCTGCGCCGCCTCGTCGAGCGCTTCCACGCCGTCGGCTGGGCGCCGCCCGACCTCGAGGAGCTGCTGCTGAGCGCCGGCGCGCGCGCCGGCGCCGGACGGGGGCCGGGCGCCCTGCTGTGCGACGCGGCCCTGCGCGTCGCGCTCGCGCTCGACCCCGACCAGGAGGAGCCCGGCGCGCGCGCGGACGAGCTCGCCCGGCTCGAGCTCGACCTCGCGGCGCTCGACGAGGCGCTCGGGACCCGCGCCGACCCCGCCGCCCGGCGCGCGCGCGCCGTGGCGGCGTTCCTCGAGGGGCGGCGCCGGGGGGGCCTCGAGGCGGGGCCCGAGCCGCTCGAGGCCCTCGACCGCGCGCGCGCCCTGGGCTTCGAGCCCGCCCACCGGCTCCTCGCCGAGGTCGCGCGCGCGCACGCCGCGCGCGGCCGTCCGGAGGCCGCCCTTCAGGCGCTGCGGGAGCGCGCGGCCGCCCTCGACGCCCTGGCCGCGGCGTGGCGCGCCGACGCCGCGCCGGAGGAGGTCGTCGCCTGGGAGGTGCGCGGCTGGCCGGTCGACCCGGCGCAGCTCGCGGGCGAGCGCGTCGCGGCGCGGCTCGACCTCGCGCGCGCCCTCGCGGCCGCGGGCCAGGTCGAGCCCGCCCTGGCGCTGACCTGGGAGGCCGCCGCCCTGCACCCGGCGCCGGCGGCGCGCGCGCATCTGACGCGCGCCGAGCTCCTCCTGGGCGAGCGGCGCCCTGACGAGGCGCGGGCGGCCGCGCGCGACGCGGCGGCCGCGGTCCTCCCGCACGACCGCGCCCTGAGGGCCCGCATCGACGCGCTCCTCCAGGCCCTGGACCGGTAGCGGCCCCTCCGGCTCGTCCTCGGCCGGGGCCGTCGATCCCACGAGACCGTGCCGAACCGGAGCGGCGCGCTCCTGGGTCCCACCGCGGGCCGCGCGTGGGTCCCACGCGAGGCCCACGCGTGAAACCGTGTCGCCGCTTACCTTTCCACCGCGGCGGCCGGCTGGGTCCCATTTGGGTAGCCGCCTGGGGTGAAAACGTCGGACCCCGTCGATAGACTCTGCCCAGGGAAGGAGCTGCCGCGGCGTCCGGCGCACCGAGCGCGGACCGCACGCGACAGACCGGGCGCTCCGCCGGCGGCGGCGCACGGGATCCCGAGAGACGGGAGGGAGCGCGAGTGGCGCAGGCCGAGGACTTCTTCGCGGGGCTCGATGAGACGAAAGAGCGCCTCAGGGCCAAGGCGGCCCCGACCGCGACGCAGGCCAGCACCGACGACCGCTGGCGCGTGCTCTACGAGATCTCCACGCTCTTCAACTCGCCGATCTACACCTACGAGGAGATCCTCGAGATCATCCTCGACATGGCGATCCGCATCACCGGCGCGGACCGCGGGCTCCTCCTCCTCTACGACGAGGCGGACAAGCTCGGCGTCAAGCTGGCGAAGGACATGGACTTCGCCACGCTGGCCAAGGAGGAGCGCGCCGTCTCCGAGGGCGTGATCGACGACGTGGTCAAGAGCGAGCAGGGGATCTGCATCGCCAACGTCGAGCAGGACGCGAAGTTCTCGGAGCTGTCGTCGATCATCAACCTCAAGATCCTCTCGGTCATGTGCGTGCCGCTCAAGGTGACCCTGCGCGACGAGCGCGTGGGCGCCAAGGAGCACCGCGCCATGGGCACGCTCACGACGCGCAAGATCCTGGGCGTGCTCTACGTCGACAGCCGCTCGGTGACGAAGTCGTTCTCGGCGGGCGACCTCGAGCTCTTCCAGGCCCTCGCCAACAACGCCACGACCGCGATCCTCAACGCCAACCTCTACCGGCTGGCGACGTGCGACCCGGGCACCGGGATCTACACGCGGCATCACTTCGAGCAGCGCCTGCGCGACGAGGTGAAGCTGGCGCGCAAGGCCGGCAGCCCGCTGACGGTGATGATCGTCGACATCGACCACCTCAAGCGCGTCAACGCGGAGCGCGGCTACGTCGAGGCCGACAAGGTCATCACCCGCGTGGCGCAGCTCCTGCGCGACCGGACGCGCGGGATCGACATGGTCGCCCGCTACGGCGGCGGGAAGTTCGTCGTCATCCTCCCGCAGACCGACCTCGCGGGCGCGGAGCACGTCGCCAACAAGGTCCTCGGCGCCGTCGCGGGCGAGACCTTCTTCGGCCGCATCGGCAGCATCACCTGCTCGGTGGGCGCGGCGGCCCTGGCGCCAGGGATCTTCGCCGACGAGCTGATGAAGCGCGCCGACCAGGCGCTCTTCGACGCCAAGCGCAGCGGGCGCAACGCCTTCCGGCAGTACCACGACGGCCTGGCCAGCACGGCCAAGCGCACGGACCGCCTGGCGGGCGTCCTCTCGGGCGACCCGACGCGCGACTACCGCAACACGCTCATGCTCCTCGAGACGATCGAGGAGCTGTCGCGCCGCAACACCGAGCTCGACGTGCTCCTGCCGTCGATCGTCGACACGCTGGTCGACATCACGCAGGCCGAGCGGGGGATCATCTTCCTGCGCGACGAGGACGGCGGGCTCACCCCGCGCGTCGCGCGCGACAAGAAGAAGCAGGACGTCGAGGCGCGCGACTTCTCGCGCACGGTCGTCGAGCGCGTGACCCAGAGCGACCAGCCGGTGCGCGAGGCGTTCACCGAGGACGGGCCGGTCTCCAGCCAGTCGATCAGCAACTTCTCGATCCGCGCCGTCATGTGCGTGCCGCTGACGATCACCGAGCCCAACGGCGGCGTGCGCACCTTCGGCGCGATCTACGTCGACAGCACCCGGGCCGGCGAGGAGTTCGACGAGTCGGCCCTGGCGTTCTTCTACACGCTCAGCAAGCAGGTGGCGAACGCCGTCGAGAACGCGCGGCTCTACGAGCGCATCGCCGTGCTCAACCGGCAGCTGCAGGTCAAGCTCGACACGACCGAGCGCGAGCTGGAGACGGTGAGGATCGAGCTCGAGGACCGGACCAAGCAGATCGAGCTGCGCTACAACTACGACAAGATCGTCGGCCAGGCGCCGAAGATGCAGGAGATCTTCCGCCTGCTCGATCGGATCACCGACACGACCGTGCCCGTGTTCATCCACGGCGAGTCGGGCACGGGCAAGGAGCTGGTCGCCAAGGCCATCCACTACAACGGCCCGCGGCGCAAGTTCCGCATGATCTCCGAGAACTGCGCGGCGACGAGCGAGACGCTCCTCGAGTCGGAGCTGTTCGGCTACATGAAGGGCGCCTTCACGGGCGCGCAGAACGACCGCAAGGGCCTCTTCGAGCAGGCCAACAAGGGCACGCTGTTCCTCGACGAGGTCGGCGACATGTCGCTGGGCATGCAGAAGAAGCTCCTGCGCGTGCTCCAGGAGGGCGAGATCCGCCGCGTCGGCGGCAAGGACACGGTCAAGGTCGACGTGCGCATCGTGTCGGCGTCGAACAAGGACCTCAAGAAGCTGGTCGAGGAGGGCAAGTTCCGCGAGGACCTCTACTACCGCCTGAACGTGGTGAAGGTCGACCTGCCGCCGCTGCGCGAGCGCAAGGAGGACCTGCCGCTGCTCATCGAGCACTTCCTCAAGGACGAGACCACGGGCGCCCCGACGAAGCGGTTCGACTCCGAGGCCATGCAGATGCTCATGCGCTACAACTGGCCGGGGAACATCCGCGAGCTGCGCAACGTCGTCGAGCGCGCCAAGATCATCTCCGACACGGAGCTCATCTCGAAGGACGCGATCATCCTCGACACCGGCTTCGACCCGAGGGCCTCGCAGCCCTCGGGGCTCGGGGGCGGCCCCGCCCCGGCGCGGGCCATGGGCCCCGGCGGGCGGCCGATGCCGGGCGCGGCCAACCCGGGCCTGCCGGACATGCCGGCCGAGCCGTACTTCTTCGACATCAACGAGCGGCAGCGCAAGCTGATCGAGTACCTGAAGACCTACGGCTCGATCCGCAACCGCGACTACTACGAGATCATGCAGGTCTCGAAGTCGACCGGCTGGCGCGACATCAAGGACTTGATCGAGCGCGGGATCGTGAACTCCCACGGCAAGGGGAAGGGCTCGATCTACACGCTGGCCGACAAGGACGGCAAGCCCGCCCCGGGCCCGCGGCCGGCGCTGCCGGTGACGGCTCCGGACGACGACTAGTGTGATCGCGGCTGCGGCCGAGGATGGCGGGCGCTGCGGTGCGTCGGGGGGGGCGGGCCTTCGGCGCCCCCGACCGCTCAGGCTCGGTCGGCGGCCAGGAGGCCGCCTTCCCTCGCCTTCGCGCCGCCTCGCCTCGCCCTCCTCGGCCTCGCCTGACGCTCCTGCTGCGAAGGCGCGGTGAGGTGTGTTCGGAGGCGGCTCGGCCGTCTGCCAAGACGGGTTCGAGGACAGGCCCTGGCCCCGGTCCTCGCCCCTGATTCGACGCAGAGGGCGCAGCCGTGAGCGGCCGATGCGCCCCCGGGAACCGGCCCGTTGCCGGGGGGGAGCATCCTCCTTAGAATCCGCCCTCCCCGGCGCGGTCGCCGGGGGTCTCCGGGGGAGCGGCGTGGCGCATCTGCTGGTGATCCTGCCCGATGCGGACGAGCCGCTGGTCTTCTCGCTCGAGGAGAAGTTCACGACGATCGGCCGGGCCCCCGGCAACACGATCGTGATCGGTGAGGGCGCGGCGTCGCGCAAGCACCTGATGATCAAGGCCATGAACGAGAGCTACCGCCTGGTGGACCTCGGCTCGGCCAACGGGACCGTCGTGAACGGCGAGCGGCTGCCCTCGAAGAAGGAGCTCGACCTGGCCCACGACGACCGCATCCAGATCGGCAAGACCGTGCTGGTCTTCAAGGAGCAGTAGCTCGATGGAGCTGCCTCGGGTGGACCTCGAACAGATCCGTGCGCTCATGAAGCTCATGGAGCAGTTCAACTTCGACGAGATCGACCTGCGCGAGGAGGGGCGGCGGCTGCACCTCTCGCGCGGCGGTCGGCAGCGGAGCGGCGGCGGGCCCGTCGTCGTCCCGACGATGGTCGCGCCGAGCCTCGGCGGGGCCGACGCCAAGCCCGCGTCCGCGGCGCCCGTGGCCGCCGCGAGCGCGGCCGACCCGGGCGCCGGGATCAAGGTGATCCGCTCGCCCATGGTGGGCACGTTCTACCGCGCGCCCAGCCCCGACTCGCCGAACTTCGTCGAGGAGGGGGCGCACCTGACCGAGGACTCGGTCCTGTGCATCATCGAGGCGATGAAGGTGATGAACGAGATCAAGGCCGAGTGCCAGGGCGAGCTGGTCA
Source organism: Planctomycetota bacterium (assembly GCA_023954375.1). Taxonomy (GTDB): domain Bacteria; phylum Planctomycetota; class J058; order J058; family J058; genus JAMLIC01. The sequence continues at coordinate 119,356 of JAMLIC010000024.1, read as the reverse complement.
AGATCCTCGTGGCCAACGGCGAGGCCGTCGAGTACGGCGAGCCGCTCTTCCACGTCCGCGTGTCGTAGCGTGTTCAGCCGCGTCCTCATCGCCAACCGGGGCGAGATCGCGCTGCGGGTGCTCCGCGCCTGCCAGGCCCTGGGGATCGAGACCGTCTGCGTCTACTCCGAGGCGGACCGCGACGCCATGTACCTGCGGTTCGCCGACGAGACCATCTGCATCGGCCCCGCGCCGTCCGCGCAGTCCTACCTGAACATCCCGCGGATCATCAGCGCCGCCGAGATCGCCGACGTCGAGGCGATCCACCCGGGCTACGGCTTCCTCTCCGAGAACGCCCACTTCGCCGAGGTGTGCCGCGACTGCCGCATCGGCTTCGTCGGGCCGCCGCCGGAGGTGATCGCCCGCATGGGCGACAAGGTCTCGGCGAAGGCGGTCGCCCGCAAGGCCGGCGTCCCGCTGGTCCCCGGCTCGGAGGGGCTGGTCGAGACTGAGCAGGACGCCCTGGCCGTCGCCCACCGCATCGGGTTCCCGGTGATCATCAAGGCCACCGGCGGCGGCGGCGGGCGCGGCATGCGCGTCGCGCACAACGACGTCTCGTTCCTCAACGCCTTCGCCGCGGCGAAGAGCGAGGCGGAGGTCGCGTTCCGCAACCCGGGCGTCTACATCGAGAAGTACATCGAGCGCGCCCGCCACGTCGAGATCCAGATCCTCGCCGACGCGCACGGCAACATCGTGCACCTCGGCGAGCGCGACTGCTCGATCCAGCGGCGGCACCAGAAGATCGTCGAGGAGGCGCCCTCGCCCTTCCTCGACGAGGACATGCGGCGGCGCATGGGCGAGGCGGCCGTGAACCTCGCCCGCGAGGCGGGCTACGTCAACGCCGGGACGATCGAGTTCATCGTCGACCAGGAGAAGAACTTCTACTTCATGGAGATGAACACCCGCGTCCAGGTCGAGCACCCGGTCACGGAGGAGATCACCGGGCTGGACATCGTGCAGCTGCAGCTGCGCATCGCCGCGGGCGAGCGGCTGCCCTTCACACAGAAGGACGTCAAGCTGCGCGGGCACGCGATCGAGGTGCGCATCACGGCCGAGGACGCGCAGTTCAAGCCGCGCGCCGGGCTCATCGAGCGGCTCTTCGTCCCGGGCGGGCGCCATGTGCGCTGGGACTCGCACATCTACGCCGGCTACCGCGTCCCGCCCACGTACGACTCGATGATCGCCAAGCTCATCTGCTGGGGCGAGACCCGCGAGGAGGCCACGGAGCGGCTGCGGCGGGCGCTGGGCGAGCTCGTGGTGGAGGGGATCCCCACGTCGGCGGAGCTCCACCGACGGATCCTGGGGAACGTCCACTTCCAGCGGGGGAACGTCACGACCTCCTTCCTGGACGACTACTTCATGCGGTAGCGGTCCACGCGCGACCTCGCCTGGCCCTCGGCGCCTCCGGCCAGAGCGGCTCGGGCCTTGCGTCCGACCGCGCCGCCGGTAGAATCCCCGGCTCGCCGGAGACGGGCTCCAACCTGCCGCCCCGCGGCGCCGTCCGCCGGCCAAGCATCGGAGATCGATCGTGTACGCCATCTTCAGGGATCGTGGCAGGCAGTACAAGGCGCGCGTCGGCGACCTGGTCGACATCGACCTCCTCCAGGGGGCGAGCGACGGCGCGACCGTCCAGTTCAGCGAGGTGCTCTTCTCCTCGAGCGAGGACGGCGCCCAGGTGAAGGTCGGCACGCCGGCGGTGGCCGGCGGGCAGGTGACGGCGACGGTCGTCAAGTCCGACTTCAAGGACAAGAAGGTCGAGGTCGTGCACTTCCGGGCCAAGAAGGACTCGATGGACAAGGCTGGGCACCGCCAGCGCTTCACCCGGGTCAAGATCGACAAGATCGAGGCATAGCGACATGGCGCACAAGAAGGGACAGGGCTCGTCGCGCAACGGCCGCGACTCGAACCCGCAGAAGCGCGGCGTGAAGGTGTTCGGCGGGCAGGCGTGCACCGCCGGCTCGATCATCGTCCGGCAGCTCGGCACCCGCTTCCACCCCGGCAAGAACGTCGGGATGGGCAAGGACTTCACCATCTTCTCGCTCGTCGACGGGCGGGTGCAGTTCGCCACGCACCGCAAGGGCGGCCGCACCTACAAGAAGGTGTCGGTCGAGCCGGCGCAGGTCGTCGCGCCGGCCCCGAGCAACAACTAGACGGGCGTCGACGGACCGACCGCGCGGCCTGCTGCCCTGGCGGCGGGCGCGCGGTCGAGGTCTGTACCCCGCTCGGCATCAGGGACGAAGGACGCCGCTGCGTCTCGCTGGCGGCCAGCACGTGGTGCTCTGAGATGTTCGTCGACCGCGTGACCATCGAGGCCCAGGCCGGCAAGGGGGGGGACGGCGCGATCTCCTTCTTGCGCGAGTCGGGCAAGCCCAAGGGCGGCCCCGACGGCGGGGACGGCGGCGACGGCGGGTCGGTCGTCCTGCACGTGTCGCCGGCGCGCATGACCCTGCAGGACATCGGCCACCGCCGGCACTACCGCGCCACCCCCGGCCAGAGCGGCAGGGGCAAGAACATGGCCGGCCGCGGCGGGCGCGACCTGGTCATCACGGTCCCGCCGGGGACGCTCGTCTTCGACGACGAGAGCGGCGCCCTGGTGGCCGACCTCACGCAGCCGGGGACGGACTTCGTCCTCTGCCGCGGCGGGCGCGGCGGGCGCGGGAACACGTCGTTCGCCAACGCCCTCAACCAGGCGCCGCGCGTGGCCACGCGCGGGGAGCCCGGGCAGCGGGGCAAGTTCCGCTTCGAGCTGAAGCTCATCGCCGAGGTCGGGATCGTCGGCCTGCCGAACGCCGGCAAGTCGACCTTCCTCTCGCGCGTGTCGCGCGCCACGCCCAAGGTCGCCGCCTACCCGTTCACGACGCTGCACCCGCACCTCGGCGTCGCGACCGAGCTCGGGCTCGGCCGCGAGCTGGTCCTGGCCGACATCCCCGGGCTGATCGAGGGCGCGAGCCAGGGCAAGGGCCTCGGCGACGACTTCCTGCGCCACGTCGAGCGCACCCGCGTCCTCCTGCACCTCGTCGACGGGACGAGCACCGGCGAGCCCGACTCCGGCGGCCCGGCGCCCGTCGAGGCCTACCGGACGATCCGCGCCGAGCTCTCCGCCTACGGCGACGGCGCCCTGGCGCGGAAGCCGGAGGTCGTGGCGCTGAACAAGGTCGACGCCCTGGCGCCCGAGGAGGCCGAGGCCCGCGCGCGCGCGCTGTCGGAGGCGGTCGGCCGGCCGGTGCTGCTCGTCTCCGGCGTGAGCGGCCACGGCTGCCGGCAGGTGCTCGAGACCCTGCGCGAGGTGGTCGACGAGCAGCCCGCGGAGGCTCCGGCGGCCCCCGAGCCTCCCTCGGCGCCGCCCCCATAGCCGCAACCCTCGCGCTGACAAGGGGCCGTCCGGTCGCCGAGGCGCGCTGGCGTCGCCGGGGTCGCCCTGCTAAGTTATTGCGTAACAGAAGGTTCGGGAGGCCCCGCGTGGAGTTCAACGCCCTGCTGAGCAAGATGGTGAAGGCGCGCGCCTCCGACCTGTTCGTGAAGGTCGGCAGCCCGCCCTCCATGCGCATCGACGGGCGCGTGCGCTTCCTGCAGGACGAGCCGACGAGCGTCGAGGACGCCAAGAAGATCCTGTTCACCATCACCAAGCCGCGCGGCGGCGGGGCGGGCCCCGTCGACCCGAGCGGCCAGGTGACCAAGGAGATCGACCTCGCCTACGACGTGCCGAAGGTCGGCCGCTTCCGCGTGAACATCTCCCAGCAGCGGGGGCAGCTGTTCTTCGTCTTCCGGACCGTCTCCCGCGCCGTGATGACCTTCGAGGACCTCTACCTGCCGCGCGAGCCGCTGGAGAAGCTCGCCAGCCTCAACCGCGGCCTGGTGCTCGTCACCGGCGTGACCGGGTCGGGCAAGTCGTCCACGCTCGCGGCCATGGTCAACTTCATCAACCAGTCGATGAACAAGCACGTCGTCACGATCGAGGACCCGATCGAGTACGTGTTCAAGGACAAGCGGAGCATCATCACGCAGCGCGAGGTGGGCCACGACACGCAGTCGTTCCCCATGGCCATCCGCGCGGCCATGCGTCAGGCCCCCGACTGCCTGATGATCGGCGAGATGCGCGACCAGGAGACCATGGAGGCCGCCATCCACGCGGCCGAGACGGGTCACCTGGTCTTCTCGACCCTCCACACGGTCAACGCGCAGCAGACCGTCGAGCGCATCATCAACTACTTCCCGCCGCACCAGCACGAGCTCATCCGCATGCAGCTGTCGATGGTGCTCGAGGGCGTCGTCGCCCAGCGCCTCGGCCCGCGCAAGGGCGGCGTCGGCCGCGTCCCGGCGGTCGAGCTCATGATCAGCTCGCCGACGGTCCGCGACATGCTCCGCGAGGGCCGCACGACCGACCTCTACAAGTGCATGGCCGAGTCGGAGTACTTCGGCTGCCAGACGTTCAACCAGTCGATCTGCAAGCTCTACCGCGATGACCTGCTCGCCCTCGAGGACGCCATGAAGCTGGCCGACAACCCCGAGGAGCTGAAGATGGAGCTGCGCGGCATCGTGAAGGGCGCCCGGGCCACGGACTTCGACTTCAACTTCTGAAGTCGGGTGCGCCGGCGGGACGTGGACGCAGCCTGCTGCATGCAGCAGGCTGCGCCCCCCACGTCCGGACCTACGGCCGAGCGAACCTACACAGGTTGGTCGACCGCCTGCGCGTCCCCGATCGCCTCGACCGGGCACTCGAGCATCGCCTGGCGGCAGGCGGCCTCCTCGCGCGGGTTCGCCGGCTGCCGGGCGACGAAGCTGTAGCCGTCGGACGAGCGCTCGAAGTTGTCGGGCGCGGTCGTCCGGCACAGGTCGCAGTCGATGCACTGCTGATCGACGAAGAAGCGCCCCGCGATGTTGTCGGGCCAGCGGAGCTCCGGATCGGCCATGTCGAGGTCCCCATGCGGCCGAGCATCGACGCGTGCGGCCGTGTTCGATAGGATCCAGCCTACCATGGCTGCTCACGACGCCCTGCCCGACCTCCCCTCGCCCGACGCCGGCGTGCCGCGCCCCGGCTTCAGCGTGACGCCCCCTCCGGCGGCGCTGCCGGGCTTCGATCCGTCGAACTCGCCCCTGGCCCCCGGGGGGCGGCCAGGCTCGCCGGCGCCGGCGCCCGCGAACGCCAGCCTGTTCGGACTCCTGCACCCGGCGGGCGCGGACCAGCCGCGCGTGACCTACCGCGTGCGGCGCGAGGGCTGGGTGGCGCGGCGCTCCGCCGCGCGCCTGCGCTTCCGCCGGGTGGCCGACACGCGCGACTCGTCGAGCGAGCGCCTCATGGCCGGCCTCGACCGCCGCGGTCTCCTCGCGCGGTCGAAGACGAAGGCGGTCCGGCCCCGGTTCAACCTGCGCGGGCTGCTGTAGCCGTCGCAGCGCTCGCGGGCGTCAGAACCTGATCGCCTTCAGCTCCAGCTCCAGCCGCGCCTCGCCGTTCCAGCGGTTGAGCCGCGGCCGGAAGGCGAGGTCGAAGGAGGCCTGCCCGCCCGGGCCCGGGCGCGCGCGCTCGCGCAGGGCCTGCACCAGCTCCGGCCGCCCGAACGCGACCGTGCGCAGGACGTGGTCGCCCTGGCGCACGTGGAAGGCCAGGTGCTCGTTCTTCTTGCCCATGGGCCGCGGCTCGCCGGCGAGCGTCACGGCGCGCGCGGCGAAGAGCGGCTCGGCGTTGCCCTCGCCGAAGGGGGACAGCCGCTCCAGCTCGTCGATCAGCTGGCGCGAGACCTCCTCCAGGCGCACCTCCGCGTCGGCGACGACCTCGTAGCCCTCGAGCCGCGCCGCCACCTCGGCCGCCGTCGTGCCCTCCGGCAGACCGAGCGAGGCGACCACCCCCGCCTCGAAGGCCGTCCGCACGGCCTCGAGCCGGGCCGGGTCGGCCGTGAAGCCCACCGCCGCCTGGTGTCCGCCCATGCGCGCGAAGAGCCCCCTGGCCGGCTCGAGCGACGCGAGCAGGTCGACGCCGCCGCACGTGCGCCCCGAGCCCTTGGCCACCCCGCTCTCGAGCCCGGCGACGAGCGCCGGCCGCGCGTAGGTCTCGGTGAGCTTGGCGGCGACGATCCCCACGACGCCGTGCGGCCAGCCTTCGCCCCAGACGACGATCCCCGGCGCGCGCAGCGGCACAGCTCCGTAGACGGCCTCGACCTGCGCGCAGGCCTCCTTGAACACGCGGTCCTGCACGGCGCGGCGCCGGTCGTTCTCCTCGTCGAGCTCGCGGGCGAGGGCCCGCGCCTGCTCGGGGTCGCGCGTGGTGAGCAGGTCGAAGGCGCGGCGGGCCACGCCCATGCGCCCGGCCGCGTTGAGCCGCGGCGCCAGGCGGAAGGCCACCTCGTGCGCGCCGACCTCGCCCGTGACCTTGCCGACCTCCATGAGCGCGGCGAGGCCAGGGAGGACGCGCGCCGCCAGCGCGCGGAGCCCGAAGCGGACGATGACGCGGTTCTCGCCCACGAGCGGGACCACGTCGGCCACGGTGCCCAGGGCCACGAAGGCCAGGCAGCGCAGGAGCACGTCGGCCATCGGGCGCGTCGGCTTGCCGTTCGCGCCGAACCGCGCCGCGACCGCCCACGCCAGCTTGAACGCCACGCCGGCGCCGCACAGGTGCGGGTTCTGGTAGGTCGAGCCGGGCAGCCGCGGGTGGATCAGCGCGCAGGCGCGCGGCAGGCGCCCGCCCATCGTGTGGTGGTCGGCGACGACGAGGTCGAGGCCGCGCGCGGCGAGGAGGTCGGCCTCATCGAGGGCCGCGATCCCGTTGTCGATCGACACGACGACCCGCACGCCCTCGGCCGCCGCCCGCTCCAGCCGCGGCGCGTTGAGCCCGTAGCCCTCGCCGCGGTCGGGGATGTGCACCTCGACCTGCCCGCCGAGCGCCGTGAGCACCTCGTGCAGGACCACGGCCCCGGTCGTCCCGTCGACGTCGTAGTCGCCGAACAGGAGCACCTTCTCGCCCGCGCGCACGGCCGCGGCCAGGCGGTCGGCGCCCGCCTGCATCCCGGGAAGCCCCTCGGGGTCGAGGAGGCGCGACAGGTTGGGCGCGAGGAACTCGCGCGCCGGGCCCTCGTCGGCGTAGCCGCGGCGCAGGAGCAGGTCGGCCGTGACCGGGGAGACCCCCAGCCGCCGCGCCAGGTCGGCCGCGGCCGCCGTTCGCGCGGGGAGGACCCAGGTGTCATCGTCGTCGCTGTCGGCGGCGTCCATGCCGGGCGTTGTACCGCGCGGGTCCGACAACCCGGGGGCCCGGCGACGGCCGCTACTTGCCGACGATCACGTCCGACGACTTGATCACCGCCGAGACCTGGTCACCCACCTGGAGCGCCAGGTCGTCCACGGCCTCGTTGGTGATGGACGAGGTGATCGTGCGGCCGCCGCCGATGTCGATCACGACGTGCGCCGTCGTCGCCCCCTTCGTGAGGGCGACGACCTTGCCGGGGAGCACGTTGCGCGCGCTGAGCTTCATGGCCTTCCTCCCGTGACTCGATGGTAGCGCCGTCGGCCTCAGCGGGGCGCGAGGTCCGTCTCCGACGAGCGCGCCCGCCGCCGCGGGAAGTCGGAGGACGCCGTGCGGTCAGGCGCGCGGCGGCCGGGGCCGTCACGCGGTAGGTGACCACCCGGCCGCTCGGGCGCTGGACCACGTCGACCTCGACCGGGCCCGCCTCCGTGACCTCGTCATGCTATGTTCGTATCAAGGCGGCAGGATCATGTCACCGGACCTCGTCAATCGCCTCCAGGCGGAGCGCTCCCGGCGCGGCTTGACCCAGGCCGGGCTCGCGCGCCTCGCGGGGATCTCGCGCGCCGAGGTCTCGGCGATCGAGACCGGCCGCCTGCGCTCCCCCTCGGTCGGCGCGGCCCTGGCCCTCAGCGCGGCCCTCGAGGTCCCCGTGGAGGCGCTGTTCGTGCGCCCGGGCGGGCCGGTGGCCTGGGCCTGGGACCCGCCGTCGGCCGGCCCGCGGCGCTTCTGGCGGGCCCGCGTCGGCGAGCAGGACCTGCTCTACCCCGTGGAGGACACCCTCCTCGGGGCGCTCGCGCACGATGGCGTCGGGCCGCCCTGCCCCACCGCGGGCGCGCGCGACGCGCGCACCGTGGTGATCGCCGGCTGCGACCCGGCCGTCGGGCTCCTGGCCGGCGCCGTGGCGCGGGCGGCGGGCGTGCGCGTGCTCGCCTTCACGCGCTCGAGCGCGCGGGCCCTCGACCTGCTCGGGGCGGGGAAGGTGCACCTCGCTGGCGTCCACCTGGGCGACAACGCCCGCGAGGCGCGGCGGGCGCTCCCCCGGCGCGCGCTCGTGCTCGCCCGCGTCGCGCGCTGGGAGGCCGGGCTGGCCGTGGCGCCGGGCGTGCGGGCGAGGAGCGTCGGCGCCGCGCTGCGCGCGCGGCTCCGCTGGGTGAGCCGCGAGGAGGGCTCGGGGGCCTGGCGCCTCCTCGAGCGGCTCCGCGCCGCGGAGGGCGTCCGCCGCGCCGCGCGCCCGGAGCGCGTGGCGCGCGACCACGCCGGGGTCGCGCAGGCGATCCGCTGCGGCTGGGCGCAGCTCGGCCCCTGCGTGCGCCTCGCGGCCGAGGAGGCCGGGCTCGACTTCCTGGCCGTCGAGCGCCAGGCCTACGACCTGTGCACGACCCGCGCGCTCGCCGACGACCCCGGTGTGGTCGCGGTCCTCGAGGCCCTGCGCGCCGCCCCGCTGCGGCGCCTGCTCGGGGAGCTCCCGGGCTACGACGCCGCGGAGTGCGGGGCCGTGGCGGAGGTCGCGTGAGGCTGCTCGGCCTGGCCCTCTGCGCCTCGGCCCTGGCGGCGGCCGGCTGCCCTGGCGACCGCGGGCCGGCCCCCGCCACCGTCGCCGTGGCCGCCGCCGCGGACCTCAAGTTCGCGCTCGACGAGGTGATCGCCGAGTTCCAGCGCGCCCACCCCACGATCGGCGTGCACGCGACCTACGGCTCGTCGGGGAACTTCTTCGGCCAGCTCACGAACGAGGCGCCCTTCGACCTCTACCTCTCCGCCGACACGCTCTACCCCCGCCGCCTCGCCGAGGCCGGCCAGGCGCTCGACGACCCCTTCGTCTACGCCTACGGCCGGCTCGTCGTCTGGGCGCCCCGCGCCTCGCCGGTCGACGTGGAGGGCCTGGGGCCCCGGGCCCTCGTCGACCCGGCGGTGAGGTCGGTCGCGATCGCGAACCCCCAGCACGCGCCGTACGGCCGGGCGGCCCTGGCGGCGCTGGAGTCCTTCGGGGTCCGCGACGAGGTCGGACCCAGGCTCGTCTTCGGCGAAAACATCGCCCAGACGGCGCAGTTCGTGGACACGGGGAACGCCGACATCGGCGTGATCGCCCTCTCGCTGGCGCTGGCCCCCACCCTGCGCGAGCGCGGCAAGCTCTGGCGCGTCCCGGAGGACGCCTACCCCGTCATGGAGCAGGGGGGCGTGGTCCTCCGCTGGGCCCGGGACCCCGCGGCGGCCCGCGCGCTCCGCGACTTCCTCCGGGGCCCCGCAGGGCGCGCCGTCCTCGAGCGCTACGGGTTCGGGCTCCCGTGAGCGTCGACTGGCAGGCCGTCGTCCTCAGCCTCCAGCTCGCGCTCGCCACGACCGCGATCCTCCTCGTGGTCGGCACGCCCCTCGCCTACTGGCTCGCCACCTCGACCTGGCGCGGCAAGGTCGTCGTGGAGGCGATCACCGCGCTCCCGCTCGTCCTGCCCCCGACCGTGCTCGGGTTCTACGTCCTGTTCGCGATCGGCCCGCACAGCCCCCTGGGCCAGGCCTACCGGTCGGTCACGGGCGCGCCGCTGGCCTTCTCGTTCGAGGGGATCCTCATCGCCTCGGTCCTCTACAGCCTCCCCTTCACCGTCCAGCCCTTCATGGCGGCCTTCGCGCGCGTCGACCGCCGGCTCATCGAGGCCTCGCGGTCGCTCGGGGCGTCGCCGCTCGAGACCTTCTTCCGGATCGTCCTCCCGCTCTCCCGCGCCGGGGTCGTGAGCGGGATGGTCCTCACCTTCGCGCACACGGTCGGCGAGTTCGGCGTGATCCTCATGGTCGGCGGGAACCTGCCCGGGCGGACGCGCACCGCCTCGATCGCCATCTACGACCACGTCCAGGCGCTCGACTACGCCGCGGCCGGGACCACCTCCGCGCTGCTGCTCGCCTTCTCGTTCGTCGTGCTGATCGTCACCTACTCTCTCCAGTCCGGCCCGGGGCTCCGGTCGTGACGGGCACCGCCAGCGTCGACCTGGTGCTCGACGTCGAGCGGGCCTTCCCCCGCGGTCCGACGGTCCGCGCCGCCCTCCGCCGCACCCTCGAGGGCGCCCACGTCATCGTGATCTTCGGCCCCAGCGGGGCGGGCAAGACGACGCTCCTGCGCTGCCTCGCGGGGTTCGAGCGCCCCGACCGCGGCGAGGTCCGGCTGGGCGACGAGACGTGGTTCGACTCGGCGACCGGCCGCGACCTCCCCGCGCATCGACGCCGGGTCGGGCTGCTGTTCCAGGACTACGCCCTGTTCCCCCACCTGTCCGTGGCCCGGAACGTGGCCTATGGCGTCCGAGGGCACTCTCGGGCCGCGCGCGCCGAGAAGGTGACGGCCGCCCTGCGGCGGTTCCAGGTCGAGGACCTGGCGGACCGCCTGCCGGCGCAGCTCTCCGGCGGGCAGCAGCAGCGGGTCGCGCTCGCCCGCGCGCTCGCCTGCGACCCGCGCCTCCTGCTCCTCGACGAGCCCCTCTCGGCGCTCGACGCGCCGACGCGCGAGCAGCTGCGCGGCGAGCTCCGGCAGCTCCTCACGAGCCTCGCCGTGCCCGCGTTCGTCGTCACGCACGACCGGAACGAGGCGCTGGCCCTCGGCGACGAGGTGGTCGTCATGGCGGGCGGCAGGGTGCTGCAGGCCGGGCGCCCCGAGGAGGTGTTCGCGCGCCCGGCCGACCCCGATGTGGCGCGGATCGTCGGCGTGGAGACGATCCTCCCCGCGCGGGTCGTCTCGGTCGAGGACGGGCTGGCGGAGCTGGCCGCCGGCGGCGCGCGGCTGACGGCCGTCGCGCCGTCGGGCGTCGAGGCGGGCGCGGAGGTGTTCGTGTGCATCCGCGCCGCGGACGTGATGCTCGGTCGGGCGGCCGCCGGCGCGAGCAGCGCCCGCAACCGCCTGCCCGGGCGCGTGACCCGGGTGGTCAACGAGGCGCCGCTGGCGCGGGTCACGCTCGACTGCGGCGTCGCGCTCGTCGCCCTCGTGACGGCGCGCGCGGCCGAGGAGCTGGCGCTGGCGCCGGGCGCGGAGGTGGTGGCCTCGATCAAGGCCCCGGCGGTCCACGTCGTGGCGCGGGGCTGACGAGCGGCGTCACCTCACCGCGCGGCCCGCTCCACCCCCTCGACGGTCCGCCGCACGGCCTCGTCGAGGGCCTCGCCCATGGCCAGCGCCACCGCCGCCGGGTCGTCCTGCGGGACCGCCCTCTTGCCGACGAACGTGTCCTCGAGGCGCGCGCCGCCGTCGGGCCCGACGAGGAGCACGCGCAGGACGACCGTGGCGTCGTGGCTGCCGGGGCCCACGACCTCCTCGAACGCCGCGACGTGGACGTCGAGCACCGGCGCGTCGGCGCCGCTGCCGCGGCGGAAGGCGCCGCGCTCGAACAGCGCCCCCGTGAGGGCCGCCTCGACGTAGGAGGCCGGCGCCTCGGTCCAGCGCGCGCCGTCGTAGAAGCCGTACTCCAGCGCGGGCGTCGACCACACCATCCGGTCGCGCAGGTGCGCCGCGGCGCTGACGTCCCGCAGGCGCAGGGGCGCCCGGTCGGCGAGCGGCGCGGGCGCGTCCGCCGCCCGGGGCGGCACGACCGGCCCCGGACGGAAGAAGCGCGGCGCCGGCACCTCCGACTTGCTCAGGCAGCCGCCGAGGAGGACGAGCGCCACCCACGACACTCGACGCCCGGTCATCGCCGGCCTCCGGGGCCGGGCGGGCTCGGGCTCCGCCCGTGGATCACGGCGCCCGGGTCGCGCTCGAGCGAGGCGGCCAGGTCCGAGACCCTCTCCGCCGCGTCCCGCAGGGCGGTGAGCGCCTGGCGCAGCTCGCCCGACGCGCCGCCGAGGTCCCTCGACAGGCCGCCCACGGCGCCCGACGTGTCGCGCAGGCTGGCCGTCGTCGCCGCCAGGTCGGCGCGCTCGATGGCGTCCTTCACGGCGCGCGTCGCCTCGCGCAGGTCGGTCAGGAGCGCCGGGAGCGCCCCCGACTCGCCCGTGACCGTGCTCACGTCGCTCGCCACGTCCTCGAGGCGCCGGGCCGCGCCCTCGAGGGACACGAGCAGGGCGTCGGTCTTCTTCGCCAGCCCGGGGACGTCGACCTGGGCGATCGCCTGGCGCGCGTCGGTGATCAGCCCCCGCGCGTCGGCCGTGAGCCCCGCGCCGTCGATGTCCTGCAGGATCCGCCGCACGTCCGCGAGGAAGCCGCGCGCCTCCTCGAGGGCGCGCGGCACGTCCTCGGCGAGCCGCAGGACCGTCTCCTCGACGTTCTTCAGCGTCGACGGGGTCGCCGGCACGTAGCGCCAGGGGACGGCGAAGGGCAGCTCCGGCATTGGGGTCTTCGTCGGGTCGAACAGGTCGAGCGAGAGGAACTTGCCGCCCGTGATCCCCGAGGACGCCAGCTGCACGCGCACCTGCGGCGGGACGAACGGCCGCTCGGCGTCCGCCTCCGACTCGCCCCGGGGCCGGAGGCCGAGCGACGCCAGCACGTCCTCGTAGAAGTGCATGAGGACGGCCACGCGCCGCCGGTCGGGCGCCACGCCGATCTGCGCGACGGTGCCGATCGACACGCCGCGGAACTTCACCTTGGAGCCGACATCGAGGCCCTGGACGGACTCATCGAAGTAGGTCCAGGCGGGGATGATCTTGCGCTCGAACTGCTCGGCCCCGAGCCACACGGTCGCCGCCAGGCCGACGCCCAGCGCGGTGACGACGAAGAGGCCGAGCTTCCACTCGTTGGTCCGCTGTCCTGCCACCGGCTACCCGGCCCCCCCGCCGGCGACCTGCGCGCCCGCCGCCTGCCTGTTGAAGAAGCGCCGCACGCGCGGGTCGTCGCTGCCGTCCCGCAGGGCGCGCGGGTCGCCCCGGGCGATGATGCCCCGGGCGCCCTTGTCCAGCATGATGCACGAGGATGCGATCTTGAAGATGCTCGGGAGCTCGTGGGTGACGATCACCGTCGTCATCCCGAGGCTCTCGCTGAGCGTGAGGATCAGGTCGTCGAGCTCGACGGCGCTGATCGGGTCGAGGCCGGCCGACGGCTCGTCGAGGAACAGCACCGACGGGTCGAGCGCCATGGCCCGGGCGATCCCGGCGCGCTTCTTCATGCCGCCCGAGATCTCCGCCGGCAGGTGGTTCTCGAACCCCTCGAGCCCCACGAGCGCCAGCTTGGCCCGCACGACGGCCGCCCGGGCCGTCGGCCCGAGCTCCGTCCAGGCGCGCAGGGGCAGCTCGACGTTCTCGCCGAGCGTCATGGAGCCGAGCAGGGCGCCCGACTGGAAGAGCACCCCGAACGGCGGCCGTCCGCCCTGGCACGCGGCCGGGTCGCGGCCGAGGACGGAGATCCGCCCGGCCATGGGCGCCTCGAGCCCGATCAGGTGGCGCAGGAGCGTCGACTTGCCGCAGCCGCTGCCGCCGAGGATCGCGAACACCTCGCCCTTCGGGACCTCGAAGGCCAGCTCGCGCATGAGCACGACCTGGCCCCAGCCGATCGTCAGCCCCTCGACCTCGATGACCGCAGCGTCGCCCATCAGCGCCCGTAGAGGTGGAAGATGATGGTGAACATGGCGTCGAGGACCACGAGCGCGAACAGGCTCGTGACCACGGCCGCCGTCGTCGAGCGGCCCACGCCCTCGGCGCCGCCCCGCGTCGACAGCCCGCGCTCGCAGGCGATCATGCCGACGGCCGCGCCGAAGACGACGCTCTTGATCAGCCCCTGGCCCACGTCCCACAGGCCGACCGCCTGGCGGGTGCGCTCGATGTAGGCCACGGGCGAGATCCCGAGCTGGCCCACGCCCACGACGAAGCCGCCGAGGATGCCCACGGCGTCGCTGAGGACGGCCAGGAGCGGCATCGCGATCACGAGCGCGACGAGGCGCGGGACGACGAGGTGGCGGTAGGGGTCGAGGCCCAGCGTGCGCAGGGCGTCGACCTCCTCCGACACGCGCATGGTCCCCAGCTCGGCCGCGTAGGAGGCGCCCGAGCGGCCGGCGACGATGATCGCGGTCATGAGCGGGCCGAGCTCGCGCGTGATCGAGAGGCCGACCGCGTTGGCGACGAGCATCTCGGCGCCGAACTGCTTGAGCTGCACGGCCGACTGGAAGGCGATGATGAGCCCGATCAGGAAGCTGATGAGGACGACGATCGGCAGCCCGTCGGCGCCCACGCGCTCGAGCAGGCGCGCCACGTCGGGCCAGGGCACGCTCCGGGGCCGGGTCAGGCCGGCCAGGCTCGCCCGCGCGGCGTGGCCGATGAACTCGAGGACCGCGACCAGCTCCTCGTGCACCTTGATCGCGAAGGACCCCACCTGCTCGAGGATCCCTTGCTTGCAGGGCGGCGGGTGCAGGGCCGGGCGCGCCATGCGCTCGGCGTAGAGGTCGAGGAGCGCCTTCACCCGGTCGTTGGGGGCGCGCAGGTCGACCGCCGCCCCGCGCCGCGCGGCCAGGTCGCGCAGCTGGATGAGCAGCGCCAGGACGCCGCCGTCGGCGCCCTCGACGCGCGACAGGTCGATCGTCGCCGCGCGCGGCGCGTCGTCCGAGAGCCCGAGCCGCCCGTGCAGCTCCTCCCACAGGGGCCCGGCCCGGTCGAAGGCCAGGTAGCCCTCGAGCGCGATCACCTCGCCCTGGTTGGTGCGGTCCGGCTCGCTCACGGGCCGGCGACTCTAACCCGTTCTGCAGGCGCGTGTGGCGTCACGCCCCGGGCGCGTCGACCGTCAGCGGCACGCGCGGTGTGCGGGTGGGCTCGAGCGGGCCGGCGGGCGGCAGGTGCCCGGGGAGGTGCGCCTCCCACCAGGCGCGCGCGTCCTCCTGGGTCCAGGGGGCGTCGACGGCGGCGAGCAGGCGCCGCTTGAGCTCGAGCGCGTCCTGCGGGCGGTCGGCCGGCGCCTTGGCCAGGCAGGCGAGCACCACCTCGTCGAGGGCGGCCGGGATCGGGCGCTCGAAGCGGCGCGACGGGGCCACCGGCTGGGAGCGGGCGTGGTCGATCATGACCTGCATGGGCCGCGCCGCCTCGAACACGTGCTTGCCCGTGAGCAGCCAGTAGGCCACGCAGCCGAGGGCGTAGATGTCGGCGCGCGCGTCGACGTCCCCCTCGGAGACCATCTCGGGCGCCATGAACGCCGGCGTGCCGACGATGAACCCCTGGCCGGTGAGGCGCGCCGAGTCCGGCGCGCGGGCGAACTTCGCCCCGGCCACCAGCCCGAAGTCGAGGACCTTGACGAAGTCGAGGGCGAGGCCGAGCCGGCAGGCATGGATGTTCGCCGGCTTCACGTCGCGGTGCACGAGGCCCGCCGCGTGCGCCTCGGCCAGCGAGTCGCACGCCTGCGCCAGGAGGTGCACGGCGCGCGCCGGCGGCACGGGGCCGAAGCGCTCGACGAGCGTCTCGAGGTCGAGCCCCTCGAGCAGCTCCATGACGTAGTAGAAGGCGCCGTCGTCGGCCGCGCCGAAGTCGTAGAGCGAGACCGTGTGCGGCGAGCGCAGGGCCGCCGTCGCGCGCGCCTCGCGCTCGAAGCGCGTGAGCACCGTGCGCTGCTCGTCGTCGCCGCCCGCCGCGCCCAGGAGCTCGGCCTTGATCAGCTTGACCGCCGCCGGGCGGGCGAGCATCGAGTGCTCGGCGCGCCACACCTCGCCCATGCCGCCGTGGCCCAGCCGCTCGACGAGCTGGTAGCTGCCGAGGCGCCGCGCCTCGCGGCGGGCCTGCGACACCTGCCGGCCCAGGTCGCGCATGAGGTACGCCGGGAGCAGCGCGATCACGGCGCAGATGTATCCGGGGGCGAACGCCTCGAAGAGCACCTGCGGCGCCGGCGGGGGCGCCCCGTGGCGCAGGCTCATGGCCGTGAACACGAGCGGGCCCGTGGTCGCGGTGAGGAACGAGGCCGCGACGGCGCGGCCGACGGGCGCCGGGACGACGAGCGGGAAGAAGGTGATCCACACGCACAGCCACGAGAGGTGGCCCAGGTCGTGGTGCGCGATCGCCTCGGGGCAGTGGTAGGCGGGGAGCGCGATCGCCAGCCCCCCGAGCACCTGGAAGCCAAGGCCCACGTCGAGGGTGGCGTCGGGCGAGAGGCGCCGGCCGCGCACCAGGACGAAGACGACGAGCGCCAGGACGAAGAGCAGGGCCCGCCCCGCGCGCACGAGCCACAGGTTCGGCGGCGGCGTCCAGCCGAGCGGGCCGTAGAGCGCCCAGGTGACCGCGGTCATGCCGAACAGGACGACGGCCAGGACCACGCACACGAGCGCCAGGCGGCGCGCCGCCTGCTCGACGAACTCGGTCGAGGGCCCGCTGACGACGGCCGCGCCGGCGCCGTCGGTCACGGACAAGGCCTTCCGGCACTCGCGGACGCAGTCGTCGCCGGACGCCGGCAGCCGGTCGGTGTCGGCGTCGGGGCGCGAGACGGCGCCCGAGCGCAGCCAGCGGAGTGACGTGGAGAGGCGGTCGGGGTCGGGCTGGGTCATGCCGTCCCGTCAGCATGGAACGCCGGGGGCCGGCGCGAAAGTCCCGTGTGATCGCGGCTGCGCCGAACGATGGCGGGCGCTGCGGTGCGTCGGGGGGGGGGGGGGGGGGGGCGCCCCCCCCCCCCCCCAGGCTCCCTCGGCGGCCAGGAGGCCGCCATCGGTCGCCTTCGCGCCGCATCGCCTCGCCCTCGTTCGGCTCGCCTGAGGCTCCTGCTGCGAAGGCGCGGGGAGGTGTGCTCGGAGGCGGCTCGGCCGTCTGCGAAGACGGGTTTGAGGACAGGCCCTGGTGTGGTCGCGGCTCGCGGCTGGGCCGAACGAAGGCGGCGCTGCGGTGCGTCGGGGTGTCGCGCTGCGCGCGACACCCCGACCGCTCAGGCTCCCTCGGCGGCCAGGAGGCCGCCATCGGTCGCCTTCGCGCCGCATCGCCTCGCCCTCGTTCGGCTCGCCTGAGGCTCCTGCTGCGAAGGCGCGGGGAGGTGTGCTCGGAGGCGGCTCGGCCGTCTGCGAAGACGGGTTTGAGGACAGGCCCTGGTGTGGTCGCGGCTCGGGGGGGGGGCGGGGGGGGGGGGGGGGGGCGCGCGCGCCCCCCCCCCCCCCGACCGCTCAGGCTCCCTCGGCGGCCAGGAGGCCGCCATCGGTCGCCTTCGCGCCGCATCGCCTCGCCCTCGTTCGGCTCGCCTGAGGCTCCTGCTGCGAAGGCGCGGGGAGGTGTGCTCGGAGGCGGCTCGGCCGTCTGCGAAGACGGGTCCGAGGACAGGCTCTAGTCGAGTACGACGAGCACGGGCACGGTCTGGGCTTCGAGCGCCTGGGCGCTCACGCGCCGCTCGACCGTCGTCCCGTCGGCGCCGTGCGCGGTGACGGTGACGGTCACGGCGCCGGGTGGGAGGAGCGGCGTGGACCAAGTGGGGGCGCGCAGCCCGGGCTCCACCTCCTCGCGGGCGCGGACGCCGGAGACCTCGTGGACGACCTCCAGCGTGAGGCGGCGCACCGGCCGGCGCGGGAGGTTCACCGCGACCTGGAGGCGACCGCCGCCGCGCCGCAGGCGGACGCTCGCAGTGGCCGTGCCGCCGGGCGCGCACTCCACCTCCACGCGCGCCAGCGCATGCTCCGGGGCCCCGATGACCACCGCGAATCGGGCCGGCGCGCGCACGAAGATGCCCGCCCGCGGCAGCGGCTGGGCGTAGAGGCTCCACGCCGCGCCCCAGGCCTTCTGCGGCACGTCCGTGTCGGCGTCGCGCGCGTCCACGCGCAGGATGGTCGGTGGCGCGTCGGCCTGCAGGTCCAGGGGGGCGTCGTCAGGGCGCACACCGAGGCGGGTGGTCACGACCGCCTCGTGGACGCGCGCGATCACGTCCACGTCGTCCCCGTCCAGCCCGCGCACCTCGAAGGCGCCCTCGCCGTCGGTCAAGGCCGCCCCGAGCTCGTCGCTCGAGCTCAGCGCCGCGGGCCAGGTGAGGTCGAACAGGCGGGCTGCCGCGGCGCCTCGGCCGGCGCGCAGGACGCGCACCTCGGCCTGGGCGATCGGGTGACCGGCGAGGTCCACGAGGCGACCGCTCAGGACCCGCTCGGGCGCGAGCGCGATCCGCAGGTCGCTCGCGGGCGCCTGCACGTCGATGAGGCGCTCGCCGAAACCGGGGGCGGAGATGGCCAGGCGCTGCCGGCCGGGGGCCAGGCCGTCGAGGCGGAAGGCGCCGTCCGCCTTCGTGCCGGCGGCCACGCCGCGGCCATGGCGAGGCGCGCGCGCCAGGAACTCGCCCGGGCCGAAGCGGCCCGGGCCCGCGTCGAACAGCTCGTCCCCGTCCCGATCGAAGCGCGGCCCGGGCTCGTCGGGGAAGCGCGCCACCCGGGCTCCGGCGATTGGCGCTCCGGCTTCGTCGACCACCACGCCCGTCACCAGGGCGACCGGCTCGACGACGATCCGCACCGTGCTGCCCTCGGGGCCCACGACGACGGAGATCGGCCATGCCCGGCCGTACCCGCGGCTTGCGGCACGGACCTCTGCCACCGTGTGCGCCGGGTGGAGGCTCGGCGCGAGGTCGTGGAAGGCGAACTGGCCGGCGCCGTCGGTCTCGGTCTCCCAGCTCCACTCGATCGTCCCCCGCGGCGGCGCGACGGCGCCCCCGGCCTCCCACCCGCCCTGGTCCGGCAACGGCGCAGAAACGACGATGTTCGCGCCCTCGAGCGGCGCGCCACGGGTGTCCTCTACGCGGCCCGAGAGGCTCAGGGGACGGCGCAGGCGCATCTCCAGGCCGCCGACCGCGGTGTCGCGCAACCAGCCTCCCACCTCGGTTCTCACTGCGGCAGGGGCCCAGCCGGGAGCTCTCACGAGCGCCACCCGCGGCAGGGTGGTCGCGACCACGGGGTTCGTCTCCACGACGACGTGGAACCGGCCGCTCGCGTCGGTCGTCGCGCGCCACTCCGTGTCCAGCGTCTCCGGAGCGACCGCGATGAGCACCTCGGCCCCCGCGATCGGCCCCCCGCCCAGGTCGTCGACCACGCGCCCGGCGACGACCACGTCGCTGCGCACGCGCAGGTCGAGCGCCCGCGCCTCGCCCGGCGCGACCTCGACGCGCTGCTCGAGCGGCGCGTCGCTGGCCGGCGGCGGCCAGGCGTCGTCGTCCGTGGGCGCGCCGGCGAGCCAGCGCGCGTCGAGGCTGGCCCGCGGGCGCAGGCCGATCGTCCAGGGGCCGGGGTCGAGCGCCAGCGAGAACGCCCCCTCGGCGTCCGCGGTCGCCGCCACCTCCCGGTCGTCGCGTGTGGCCACCACGTCGACGTGCGACCAGCGGCCGCCGCGCCGCAGGCGAACCTGTCCCCGGACGGCCATGGGCGCCGACGCGACGGCCGGCGTGGGCGTCGTCGCCACGGCCGGCGCCTCGCGCTCGCCGGCGGCCAGGTCGACGCGCGGCGCTGGCGCGACGATCGCCTCGCGTGGCGCGCCGCCGACTGGCGGGCGCGGGTCGTCGGGCGCGAGCAGCAGGGCCTGCGCCGCGAGCGCCGCCGTCAGGAGGGTGGCCACCCCCGCCGTCCGTCGCACGAGGACAGCGTAGCAGTCGAGGTCACCTGCTGCCGTCGAGCGTCGGGCGCGGGGTCGGTCACGCCCCGAAGACGGCCTCGTAGACCGCCCGGTGGAACCAGTGCGGCCCCTGCTCGGCCCCGGGGGCGAAGCGCCCTCTCGGGGCGAGGCCGGAGGCCACGCCGCGGCGCACCTGCTTCATCGCCAGCACGTCCTCGGCGTCCACCTGGTGGCTGAGCCAGCCCTCCTCGCGCCGCGCGTACTGCGCCTCGTCGGCGACCAGGTGGTGCCACGAGAACAGCGTCCGCTCGGGCCGCCCGGGCACCGGCTCGTAGGCGTTGATCGACAGCCCCCAGGGGTAGAAGTTCAGCGTCACGTTGGGGAAGAGCAGCCACCAGAGCGCGAACACGCGCCGCTCGGGGCGCGCCGGGTCGCGGAAGCGGGCCGGGAGCCGCGCGGGGTCGAAGCCGTCCCGCGGGTCCTTCGCGTAGGCCCACTGGAGCGCCGCCCCGTCGAAGAGCTCCGTGCGGTAGCTGCTCATGTCGATCGCGTCGGCCAGCCCGCCGGGCGCGCGGTGGATGAACGTGATGTGGAACGTGTCCATGTAGTTCCACGCGTGCAGCTTCCAGTTGCCCTCGACCTCGCGCACCTCGGCGCCGTGGGTCCGGCGCTGCATCGCGTCGAGCCCGAGCCCGGCGGTCGTCTCCCGCACCGGCGCCAGCCAGGCGTCGAACGGCCGCGCCGGGGCGCCCGGCGCGACGAACAGGAGCGGCCCCCACTCGCCGACCGCCATCGCCTGCAGGTGGTCGCACGGGCGCGGGAAGCCGGGCAGGGCATCCTTCGAGAAGCCCTGCTGGCCGACGAAGCGCCCCTCGCAGTCGAACGTCCGCCCGTGCTGCGGGCAGATCACCGTCCGCGCGCGCCCGGGGCCGTCGACGAGCGTGTGCCAGGCGTGCGTGCACACGTTCGGGAACGCGCGCAGGGCCCCCTCCCAGTCGCGCTGCAGGAACAGGGGGCGCCCCAGCAGCGTGAACGGCGCGTGCGCGCCGCGGACCGCCACCAGCTCCGCCAGCGAGCGCGTGTCGTCGCTCGCCGGCGCCCCCCACGCGGGCGGCACGAGCAGCCAGCTCCGCGCGAAGAGCGTGCGCAGCTCGAGCTCGAGGAACGCCGGGTCCGTGAAGGCCGACGGCGGCAGCGTCTCGGCCCGGGCGATGTCCGGGTCGACGTGGTGGTCGGCGGCGGTGGTCATCGCCAAGGAGTCTATCGTCGGTGGGGCGCTGGGCGAAGGACGCGCCGTGTCGGCACTCTTCGTTCCGCTGCACGTGCTCGACCTGCCAGAGCGAGCGATGGGGAGGCGCGGAACGGGCCAGATCGTGCCAGTCCGGGACTTGCTCCGATCGCGCCCCCCTCGCGAGCGCATCAGAGAGGCGCAGGCGCGCGCCGCCGGCACCAGCGTCCGAGGCCCCCTGGACTCACGGCCCCGTCGCTGGGAGAGTGCCCCCCGAAAGCGAGGGGACGATGGACTCGTTCACGGAGGTCTCGAGCCAGGGGTGGCTGTCGCGCATCGGGGAGTCGATCAAGGGGATCCTGGTCGGCTTCGTCCTGGTGCTGGTCGCCTTCCCGGTGCTGTTCTGGAACGAGGGGCGCGCCGTCAAGACGGCCAAGGGGCTGGAGGAGGGCGCCGGCGCGGTCGTGAGCGTCCCGGCGGACAGCGTCGAGGCGGGCAACGAGGGCAAGCTGGTGCACGTGGCCGCGCAGGCCACGGCCGACGCCACGCTCCGCGACGCCGACCTGGGCGTGACGGCGCCCGGGATCGCGCTCGTGCGCAAGGTCGAGATGTTCCAGTGGCGCGAGCAGAAGAAGAGCGAGAAGCGCAAGAAGCTGGGCGGCGGCGAGGAGACGGTCACCACCTACACCTACGAGACGGTGTGGGACGACTCGCCGCACGCGTCGAGCGGCTTCAAGGAGCAGCAGGGGCACGAGAACCCGGACATGCCGCTGCGCTCGTCGCGCTTCACGGCGCCGTCCGTCACGCTCGGCGGCTTCACCCTCCCCTCGAGCCTGGTCGAGCAGATCCGCAAGAGCGACGCGCTCGCGGTCGACCCGAAGTCGATCGCCGCGCCCGCCGTCGCGAAGGGCCGGCCGATGCACGGCGCAGGCGGCGGCCTGTACTTCGGCGCGAACCCGTCGACGCCGGCCGTGGGCGACCTCCGCGTCACCTACGCGGTGGTCAAGCCGCAGCCCGTGAGCGTGATCGCCCGGCAGGTCGGGTCGAGCTTCCAGCCCTACGTCGCCTCGACCGGCCTGTCGATCAGCATGCTCGAGCCCGGCACCGTGCCCGCGGCGGAGATGTTCCAGCACGCCCAGGACGCCAACGCGGCCATGACCTGGATCCTGCGCGGGGTCGGCTGCTTCGTCATGTTCCTCGGCTTCGGGCTGGTCTTCCGCCCGCTGTCGGTCGTGGCCGACGTGATCCCGCTCGTGGGCGGCCTGGTGGGGCTGGGCACGGCCCTGGCGGCGGCGGGCCTGGCCGCGGTGGGCTCGGCGCTCACGATCGGCGTGGCGTGGATCTTCTACCGACCGCTGATCGGCGTCCCGCTGGTCGTGGGCGGCGTGGCGCTGATCGTCGTCCTGTTCGTCAAGGGCAGCCAGGCGCGGAAGGCGGCCCGCGCGGCTTGAGCCCTCGAGTCGTCAGCGCCCGTCGTCGTCGTCGAGCGTGAAGCGCTTCGCGTCGCCTTCGCGCAGCGAGACGACGCTGAACGTCAGCGTGAGCAAGGGGCCCTGCTCGCCGCAGCGCAGCAGGATCGTGGAGCTGGCGGGCACGTGCAGGGTCGCCGTCCCGGACGGCGTCGCCTCGCCGGAGAGACGGTTCGCGGGCAGGAGCTCGAGCCGCAGCGATCGAGCGTCGTCCGCGAGCGTGGGTCTCAGCTCGAGGGCGAGGTCGTCGTCGCCGGTCAGGCTGACGCGGACGCGCTGCCGACGAGCCGCAGTGACGAGGGGTGGAGGGCGCCGGCGCCGTTGACCCTCCGCGGACGCCCGCCAGACGGCCGCCACCTGGAAGGGCTCCAGCACGGTCGCCTCGAGCGGGGCCTCGCCGGACCTACCGCTCAGCGGCGCGAGATCGACCCCGATCGCGGCGAGCGACGCGTCGGTGGTCCTGAGCCGCCAGACCTCGAGCATGACGAAGAGCCCGTCCGTCCGCCGCAGGGCCGCGAGCTCGTCCTGCACGAGCGCCAGTACCGCCGCCGTCTGGCGGACCTCGAGCCGGCCGCCCTCGAGGCGCAGGTCGGCGGGCGGCGCCCAGGCGTCGTCGCCGCAGGCGGCGCGCACCTCGGCCACGAGGGCGTCGGGGTCGAACGTGGTCAGCAGCAGGTCGGCGACGTCGAACGACGCGTCGAGGAGCTCGCCCCCCGGCTCCCGCGTCGTGCTCACGGCGAGCTGCGGCAGGAGCGAGAGCTCGATCCCGGTGGTCTCGGGCCAGAAGGTCGGGGACGCGACGGGCGGAGGCGCGGGCGGTCGGGTCTCCGCGGGTGGCTGTGAGTCGGCGACGCACGCGGTCAGGCAGGTCAGACAGAAGGTGCCGAGGGCGAGCAGCCGGTGCATGGGCACACGGTCCCCGCGAGCCGTCACCCCCCGGTCATGACCGATCCACGCGGAGGGACCTCCCGTCGCCTTGAAGGGAGGTGCACACCTTTTGCAACCCGCGCGCGTTTTCGGGAAAGCGGCGCCGGGAGGCACGTAACCCCCGTGGTCACAACTGTCCGGCTCTGGACTGAGGCGTGCTTGCTGCCCCGGCGAGGCCGCCATGACGACCCTTCGCAACCTCCTCCTCCTGGGCGGTCTCCTGCTCCTGGCCGCGCCCGCGCGCGCGCAGGACGACCACTCGAACGTCCGCAGCAGCGCGGCGACCACCGTGGTGCTCGACGGCCCGACGGTGGCCGGGACGATCGAGATCGGGGGCGACCGGGACTGGTTCAAGTTCACGGTCCCCGCGAACGTCCACGTGATCGTCTACACGACCTCGCTCGGGCCGACGATGGACTCGGTCCTCGACGTCTACCGGCCGAACGGCTCCTACATCGGCGGCGACCGCAACGGCGGCGGCGGCCTCGCCAGCCGCGTCGACTTCGTGCCCGCGACGGCGGGGACCTACTACGCGCGGGTGATCCACGCGAGCACGCGCGGCACGGGGACCTACGCGATCGGCGTGCGCACGCCCGGGCCGCCCGACCCGACGGAGCCCGACATCGGCGCGCCGAGGTCCGCTCCGGTCCTCGCGGCGCCGTTCGCCGCGGCGCTCGCGGACCTCGACGGGAGCGGGCGCCAGGCCGCGGTCCTGGCCGGCAGGGACGGCCTGCAGGTGGTCCGCGCCGACGCGCGCGGCGCCCTGACGGTGGGACCGCTCCTGCGCACCCCCGTGCGGCCGCTGGCGGTCCTCCTGGCCGACGTCGGCGGCGACGCCGGGCTGGACCTCATCACCTGGGGCCGGGCGGCCGAGACGCAGGAGGAGTCGATCTTCGCGCTCGTCGCCGACCGCGCCCGGCCGGGCGGCTTCGCGAAGCCCCGCGTCCTGGCCTTCGGCGGCGCGCCGCAGGTCGGCGACGTCGACGGCGACGGCCACGTGGACCTCGTCGCGATCGACCGCCTGGGCGGGCCGGCGCTCTCGCTCTACCGCCACGACCCGGCCGCGCGCGGCGAGTTCCTCGAGCCGACCGCGATCGCCTCCGCCCCGACCGGCCCCTTCTGCCTGGCCGACCTCGACGGCGACGGCCGCCTCGACCTCGCCGACGTGAACGGCCGGGTGTTCCTCCAGGACCCCGCCGCGCCCGGGCGGTTCCTGCCCCCGGCGGCGCTGACGCCGGCCCTCCCCTCGCCGTCGCCGCAGGGCGGCGGGATCGCCGCGGGCGACGTCGACGGCGACGGCGTCATCGACCTCGTGGTCGTCGCGCCGGGCGGGCGCCGGGTGACCTTCTACCGCGGCGACCCGGCCCGCCCGGGCAGCTTCCTCGCCGGCGTGGACGGCGCCACGGCGCCCTCGGGCATGTTCGTCTGGCTCGACGTGACGCTCGTCGACGTGGACGGCGACGGCCGGCTCGACGTCGTCGCCCGCGCCAGCGCCGGGAGCGGGCTGGTCGCCCTGCAGGACCCCGCGCAGCCGGGCCGCTTCCTCGCGCCCACGGCCCAGCGCCTCGTGGCGCTGGGCGACATGACCGGGGACGGCGCGCGCGACGAGCTGGCGCTCGACCTGACGCCGAGCCTGGCCTCGGTCACGGTCGGAGGCGCCGGCGGCCCGGCGGCGCCGGTGACGCTCGCGGGCACGGCCCCGGTCGCCCTCCGCGCGCGGGTCGTGGACCTCGACGGCGACGGGTACCCCGACGTGCTCACGACCGCCGCCGACGGGTCGGTCATGTTCCACCAGGCCGACGTCACCCGCCCGGGGCACCTGCTGCCCGGGGTGCTGCTCGCGCTCGTCGCCCAGGACGCCGTGGTCGAGGTGGCCGACCTCGACGGCGACGGCCGGCTGGACGTCGTGGTCGCCGACTCGCGCCAACACGTCGTGCACGTCCTCCTGCAGTCGTCCGTGGCCGGTCAGTTCGAGCCGCCGCTCGCCCACCCGACGGGCGGGCTCGCGCCCATGGCGCTCGCGATCGGCGACGTCGACGGCGACGGGCGCCCGGACATCGTCGTCGGCAACTTCGGCGGCTCCTACACGACGAACATGGCCGGGAGCGGCGTGGCCGTCCTCCGGCAGTGGCCGGCGTTCCCGGGCCGCTTCCTCGCGCCCGAGGTCTACGCCCCGCCCGCCCCGCGCGCCGAGGCGCGCACGGTGGCGGTGGGCGACCTCGACGGCGACGGCCTGCTGGACATCGTCGCCGGCTTCCACACGACGAACCAGCTCGCCGTCTACCGGCAGGACCCCGCGAACCCCGGGCGGTTCCTCCCGCCCGTCGCCGTCGACGGCGGCCGCGGGCCGGAGAAGGTCGTGGTCACCGACCTCGACCGCGACGGGCGCCTGGACGTCGTGCTGGCCACCCGCGACCACCCCACGCTCAAGGTGTGGTACGGCCAGCCCGGCGCCCTGCTCGGCCCGCGGGTCGAGCTCGCCGTCCCGGGGACGCCGGGCATCCTCGCCGTGTCCGACTTCGACGTCGCCGACGTGAACCGCGACGGGACGCCCGACCTCGTGGTGGCGTCGGCGGGCGCCGTGATCAGCTTCCTGCTCGGCGACCCGACCGACCCCCGGCGCATGGTCCCCGGCGCGCAGTACCGCCCCGGCGGCTTCCCGATCGGCGTGGCGGCGGGCGACCTCGACCGCGACGGGCGCATGGACTTCGTCGTGTCCCTGCGCACGACCTCGAGCGCCGGGCCGTCGAAGGTCGTCGTGCTCCGCGGCCGGTGATCGGGGGGCCGGCCCTCAGCCTCCGCGCCGGCGCAGCACCTTGAGCAGCGTCCCCTGCGTGACGGTCTCGTCGGCGCCGACGCCGTTCAGGATCGCGAGGCCCTCGACGTCGAGCCCGACGCCCTCGGGGACCGGCCAGTCGCGCACGACCGAGCGGAAGGTGCCGGTGCGCGGGGCCTCGACGATGTGCACCTCGGCGGGCTGGATCGAGAGGGCCCGCGGGTCGGTGAGCGCCTGGAAGCCCTCGGCGATCCCGAGCAGGGTGGCGCGGGCCGCGGGCAGGTCGGCCGGCTCGGCCAGGCCGTGGAAGGCGTGGACGCGGCCCTCCCGGGCGATGAACGTCGAGAGGACGGCGACCTCGCCGTTCGAGGTGCGGATCGTCGACTCGACGCGCGCGGCCGGGAAGCCGCCGACCGTGAGGTCGGACCGGTCGCGGACGGCGACCCCCTCCTGGGCGGCGAACGCGCTGGCGGCCGCCGCGGCGTCGCCCTCCTTGGCGAGGCCCACGAGCACGGCGCGCGCGCCGTCGGGGGCGGCGAGCTGGAGCCGGCCCGCCTGCGTGTGGAGCGTCCAGCCGCCGGGCACGGGGGCCCGCCAGCGCTGGGCGGGGTGGTTGACCCAGCCGCGCTCGAGGAAGCCCTGCTGCGGGTCGGGGCCGAACGGCAGGCCCTGCAGGCGGCGCAGGTAGCCGGCCTTGTCGTTCTGGTAGCTCGCCAGCCCCGCCTCGGCCTGCGCGCGCTGCGACTGCGCGCGCACGGTGTCATGGCGCTCGCCGGGGTCGGGGTGGGTGCTGAACCAGGAGGGCAGGGCCCCGCGGTCGCCCGACAGCCGCTGGAGGGTGGAGAAGAACGTCGCCCCGTCGGTCGTGTCGAAGCCGGCGCGCGTGCCGTAGGTCACGCCGAGCTGGTCGGACTGCCGCTCCTGGTCGCGGTCGTACTTGAGCAGGAGGAGCTGCCCGCCGCCGGCCGCGATGCCCGTGACGAGGGCGAAGTCGTCGCCGAGCAGCGACGTGATCCCGATCCCGAGCCCGAGCAGCTGCTGGCGCGTGAGCCGCTGCGCGCCGTGGCGCGCCGTCACGTGGCCCACCTCGTGGCCGAGGACCATGGTCATGGCCCCCTCGCTCTGCAGGTAGGCGAGGATCCCGCGCGTGAGGTAGACGTAGCCGCCCGGGAGGGCGAAGGCGTTGACGACCGGGTCGTCGAGGATCCGGAACGTGAACGTCATGTTCGGCCGGTGGCTCACGGCGACGAGCCGGTGGCCGACGTCCTCGACGTAGCGCTGCAGGGCCGGGCCCTGGTAGAGGCCGAACTGCGCGACGATCTCGCGGTCGGCGTCGCGGCCGAGGGCCTCCTCCTGGCGCTTCGAGACGAGCATCAGCTCGCGCTCCCCGGTGACCGGGTTGGTGGCGCAGCCGGCGACGAGCGCGAGCGCGACCAGGGCGGCGGCGCGGCGGGCGTGGGTCATGGCGTCCCTCCAGGGGCGCCGATCCTACGGCACCCGCGTCAGGCCGGGCCGCTCGGGTCGCGCGGCGACGCATTCCCCCTGCGCGCCCCGACCGTCGGTCCGACCAACGGCCTCGGGGGGGGTCCGTACAGTGGCCCTCCCCGCGCACGGCGTCCGGCGGATGGGACGGGTGCGCGGGGAGGGATGACGGTCGCTCGAGCTGGGCTACTTACTCTTGCTCGCGCACGAGGCGACGCGGCGCGCCGTCGCCCTCGCCCTCGGCCCGGCGCAGGACGCGACCGCCCTCCTCGCCGTCGCCGCGGATGATCCGGCGCTCCTCGCCGTCGCCGCGGCGGAGGATGCGGACCTTCTCCTCGCCGTCGGGCCCGACACGGCGAGGGACGCGGAGCTCGTTACCGTCGGCGTCGAACAGGCGCCGGCCCTCGGCGTCGCCGCGGCGAAGGACGCGGAGCTCGTTGCCGTCGGCGTCGAACAGGCGCCGGACGCCGTCGCCCTCGCCGCGGACGGCGCGGCGGCCCTCCTCCGCGCCGTCGGTGGGGCCGCGGCGGAGGACGCGGAGCTCGTTGCCGTCGGCGTCGAAGAGGCGCCGGACGCCGTCGCCCTCGCCCTCGCCGCGGAGGGCGAAGCGGCCCTCCTGCTCGCCCTCGGCGCCGCGACGACGGAGGACGCGGAGCTCGTTGCCGTCCGCGTCGAACAGGCGCCGGACGCGGAGCTCGTTGCCATCGGCGTCGAAGAGGCGCCGGACGCCCTCGCCCTCGCCGCGGAGGGCGAAGCGGCCCTCCTCCCCGCCCTCGCCCTCGGCGCGGCGGAGGAGCATGCGCGGCCCGTCCTCGTCGCCGCCGCGGATGATCACCCGCCGCCGCTCGCCGTCCTCGCCCTCACCGGATCGACGGATGATGACCCGCTCGCGGGTCCCCTCGCCGTCCGCGGACCGCTTCACGATCACCCGGCCCCCGCCCTCGGGCGCGGCCCCCTCGGACTGCGCCTGCGCGGCGCCGGGGAGGGTCAGCACGAGCAGCGCGGCTGCGAGCCCGGACGTCGTCGTGGTCAATTGCCTCACCCTGTCGCTCCTCCTCACGCCGGGGCCGACCTCGCGGCGCAGGCGCGCCCCTGGGACGCGGGCCGGCACGTCCGTGTGCTCCCGCGGTCCCGCGCGCCCTCCCGACACCCCCCATCTACGCGGGAGCGGCGCCGGCGGATTTAGACCGCCGCACGGTGCAAGCCCCGGTCCCACCTTGGGCCGCCGGATGGGCGGGCGCCAGCAGGCCTGCCCTGGGACGGGGATCACGCCTTCTTCTGCAGCGCTTCCTGGGCCTTCTTCAGGAGTTCGTTGGCCTTCTTCAGGACATCCTGCGCCTTCGCGCTCTCGAGTACGCGAACGGTGACCTGGTAGTCCTTCACTGGCACGCGCGTCGAGAGGAGGTACTCGAAGGGCACCGGGAGGAGGACGGACTGCAGTGCGTCCTCGGTCCAGTGACGGGTCGAGAACCATCCGTCTCCTGTGGGATCCTTCTTGAAGTTCACCCTGTGTTCGAACACCCAGGTCCCGAGGTCGACGACCTGGGGCGTGGGCTGGTTCAGGGGCGCGGCAATCGTCACGAGGAACGTGAGGTTCGTCTTCTTGGAGAAGAAGAACGCGTCCGGGACGGATGACTTCGTCGAGCGGAGCTGAAGGCTGGCGTCGACCATCCGCACCGCGTTTCCGCTCGCCGTGAGCTCCGTGGTGAACTCGAAGCGGAGGGCCGTCTCGCGGTCCGGCGTGGAGGAGTTGAACCCTGACTTGCCGAGATGCTTCTCATACTCACGTACGTAGTCCGGCTTGACCGCGCGTTCGAACGTGAACGTGTGCTGGGACAGCGGGTCCGTCATGAACCCGATCGACGCGGGCGAGGTAGTCGAGACGAGCACGCTGGAGCCATAGCTCGCATTCATGTCCTTGATCAACTCGTCAAGCAGATGCTGCCCGAGGTAGGTCAGGCCGAGGAGGACATAGATGCCGGCCTTCTCGGCGAGCTCTCCCCCGGGGACGAACTTCTGTTCCTCGCGAGCTTCTTTCTTGTTGACGACGAGCTTGGTGGCCTTGCCCCCGTCGTTCGTGAGCCGAACGGAGCCACAGCCCGTCGCGGCGAAAGTGACACAGAGAGTGAGGAGTGTTCTGACTCCGGGGTTCATTGCGCCCTCTTGATCTCGATGAACGACTTCACCGCCTCCGCGGGGACACAGACCAGGTGCTGTTCCGGAGTCACGAGCCGACTCCCGGAACCGACGCGTCCGACGTGCAGACCGAGGAGGACCGCGCCCTCGTCCGTGATCGCGACTACTGGCCCACCGGACTGGCCATGGAGCCCACCCGGGACATCCGGCAGGGCATACGCGGCCACGTTGGCCGCTTCCTGATAGGACCGCTCTCCATAGCGGGCACGGAACAGGACGAACAGTCCGTCTGCCCTGTACCACCTCAGAACAGAGGTGACGAGCTGCGCCGGGTAGTTCAACACCTCGGAGAGCAGCAACCGGAGACCGTCTTCGAAGGCCCTGCTGGGGTAGTAGAGCTTCCCCATCCGCCACGTCGGCGACGTGAGCCCGTCGAAGGGACCTGCCGCGACCACGGCGATCGGGAACTGGTAGTGCCACGAGGGGCCGTACCTCGCGATGACCTCACAGAACCGGATCGGTGGCGGGTCCGGCGCGTCGGCGTTGGGGTCAAGGTCAAGGTCAAGGAGGGCCAGGTCGATGGAGTCGTGGCGGACGACCTCCGTCACAGTGTGAACCTCACCTCGGAGATGCACGGTAATGCGTGCTGCATCGTCGACCTCCTCGAGCACATGCAGGGCCGTCAGCACGCGCCGCCGGTCCACGAAGAGCCCGGTACCCGCCGTGCCATCGGGCCGCCGGATGAGGCATGGGACGAAGTGACTCCTCAGCCATTCGTTCAGGGCCTCGGGTCGGGCACTTAGGGCCGCGTGCAGGACGTGGGCGACGCCACCCCCGATCTCGAGCGACTTGGAGCGCCCCAAGGAAACCGACGCATCAAGCAGGCGCGCGCGTTCGCGGCCGTACTCCTGGACGACGTCTTCGATCGGCCGATCTCTCCAGCGCCGCGAGAGCTCCGACAGTTGCTGGAGCTGTTGCATCGCCAGGTCTCGCTGCGCTCGGGTTGTCCCGTCGAGCAAAGAGGGCCGAACGGCCACCACCTGTCCTCTCGTGTCGAGGTCGATGGTCGCGGACACCGGCCAAGCGCTCAACGCCTGGTTGGCCTCGGCGCTCCTCGAGGGCGCCGGATCGCGAGGGAGGGCGGGGAGGAACGTCTGCGTGTCCCGGAGAATCGTCTCCGCAGAGAGGAACACCTTCTTGTCGCTCGGGGACAGGCCCACGACGGCACCGCTGGGCGTCGAGCCGACCCAGTCGACTCCGCCCGGCGAGACTCGGACCTGCTCGGCCACCCAGGGTGCCTCCTGTGCGACGCTCGAACGCGCAAGCGCGAACGTGAGCGGGAGGACGAAGAGAATGGCTGACCGACAGCGATTCGTCCTTCTCACCCTACCCCTCGGTCTCGACCTGGCTATCCTGGCAGCTGGAGCAACAAGCTAACACAGGCGCCGCGCGCGACCAAGATCACCCCAGGCGCCCCAGGTCGTCCCCCGACTCGTCGAGCCGCCCGCCCAGCTTGCTCACGGCCGCCTCGCAGCGGGCGTGGAGCTCCTGCGGGCTGAGGCCGTCGAGCGCGTCCGGCGAGACGCGGCCGCCCTTCGCGCGCAGGGCGCGGAGCACGGTGCGCAGCTCCTTGCACGCCCGGTCGGCCCGGCCGGCGCCCTCGTAGACGCCCGCCAGGCCGAGGCGCGCGGCGAGGAAGTCGGGCTCCACGTAGAGCGCGCGGCGGAAGGCCTCCTCGGCCCGCGGGGCGTCGCCCTGCTCGGCGCGCAGCTTGCCGAGGAGGAAGTGGGCCCGCGGCTCGAGGGGCTCGACCTCGGCGGCCGTCTCGAGCTGGCGCGCGGCGTGGTCGGTCTGGCCCGAGAGCTGGTAGACGCGGGCCAGGAGCACGCGCGGCCTGGCCCACCGCGGGGCGCGGGTGATCGCGGCGCGCAGGACCCGGGCCGCCCCCTCGCGGTCGTCGGCCTCGAGGCGCCGCTCGGCCTCCAGCACCTGGTCGAGCGGCAGCGCGCCCGCGATGCGCAGGTCGGCGCGGGTCTCGTCGACCGGTCCGTCGCCGCCGTCGGGCGCCGGGCCGACGCCGGGGCCCGCTGACGGCCACCCGCGCGAGAACGCCCGCGTCGGCGTGTCGCCGGTCCCGCCCTGGATACGCGCCGTCGGCGCGTCGTGGACGGCCCAGGCGTCGCGCGCCGGGCGCGGCGCGTCCGAGGGGCGGCGCCAGCGCCCGCTCTCGCCGCGCGGGCCGCGCGCGGGGGGGCGCCTCACGGTGCGCGTCGGCGTGTCGGCGGTCGACGGCCGCGGGGCGGCGCGCGTCTCGGCCCACGCGTCGCTCCGCGGCGGCGGCGTCGGCGCGGCGATCGGCGCGTCGACCGGCGCGGGCGTCGGCGCGCTCGCCGGGTGCGCGCGGGCGGCGGCGCGCCGGCGGTAGTAGAAGGTGTCGCCCGAGAAGACGACCTCGTACTCGGGCTCCATGTCGAAGAACACCTCGGCGCTGCCGAGGAACAGCGCGCCGCCCGGCGCGAGCACGCGGGCGAACTTCTCGATGATCGCGCGCGCCTGCTCGAGCGAGAAGTAGATGAGGACGTTGCGGCAGAAGATCACGTCCCACGCCCCCGTCGCCGGGAGCGGCGCGGCGTCATGGACGAGGTTGTGCACGGCGAACTCGACGCGCCCCCGCACCCGCTCGTCGACGGCCAGGTGGCCGCCCGAGCGGCGCAGGTGGCCGCGGTAGGCGGCGGGCACGTCCTGCAGGGCCGCCTCGGGGTAGACCCCCTGCCGCCCGCGGGCCAGCGCCTCCTTCACGATGTCGGTCGCGAGCACGTGGTAGGGCTGCTCGTGGGGCCCGAGCGCCGCCTCGGCGACGATCGCCAGCGAGTGGGCCTCCTCGCCGGTCGAGCAGCCGGCGCTCCAGATCGAGACCGGCAGGCGCGACGACCGCCCGCACAGGAGCCGCGGGAGGACCTCGCGCGCGAGCGCGTCGAACGTGCCGGGGTTGCGGAAGAAGCTCGTCTTCCGCACGGTGAGGATGTTGTAGATCTCCTCCAGCTCCGTCCGCCCGCGCGGGTCGTGCTCGAGGTAGCGGACGAACGCCGCGACGTCGTGGAAGCCCCGGTCGCCGAGCCGCCCCAGGAAGCGCGGCGCGAGGAAGCGCCAGCGGTCCTCCGGCATGACGAACCCGGTGCGCCGCTGCAGGAACGCCCGGAAGACCTCCTCCCCCGGGACGATCACGGGAGCGCCTCCACGAGGGCGGGCGCGATCCGGTCGAGCGGCAGGACGCGCTGCGCGGCGCCGGCCTGCGCGGCGGCGTGCGGCATGCCGTAGATCACCGACGTGGCCTCGTCCTGCGCGATCGTCACGCCGCCGGCGCGGCGCAGGGCGAGGAGGCCCTTCGCGCCGTCGGCCCCCATGCCGGTGAGGACCACGCCGATGCCGCCCGGGCCATAGGCGCGCGCGAGGCTCTCCAGCAGGCGGTCGCCGCTCGGGCAGTGGCTCCCGGCGGCGAACGGCTCCTCGAGCAGGGCCAGGCGCCGGCGCTCGGTCACCTCGCAGAACCGCCGCTGGGGCGCCACGTAGACCGTCCCCTGGAACAGGTCCTGCCCGTCGCGCGGCGTGACGACGGTGAGCGGGCACTCCTCGTCGAGCCAGCGGACGAGGCCGTCCTCGAAGGCGGCGTCGATGTGCTGGACGACGACCACGGCCGCCTTGAGGTCGGTGGGCAGCGCCGAGAGGAGCACCTTGAGGGCGCTCGGACCGCCGGTCGAGGCGACGACGCCGATCACCCGGTTCGCCCGCCGGTGGAACGTGGTCTTCTCCTGGTTCGACCCCTCGTCCGACGACGGGCGCCGCAGGCGGGCCCTCCCGCGCGGGTGCGAGATCACCGGCACGCCGGCGAGGAGGCGCAGGCGCGCCGCCAGCGCCCGGCCCGCCGCCGCCTCGCCCCCCGGGGACAGCTCGGGCTTGGCGATCAGGTCGAGGGCCCCGTACTCCAGCGCCCGCAGCGCGAGGTCGACGTCGCTCGTCAGGTTGTCGGCCGCGGTCATGAGCAGGATCGGCGTGGGCCGGTCGGCCATGATCCGCCGCGTGGCCTCGAGCCCGTCGAGGCGCGGCATGCGCACGTCCATGAGGATCACGGCGGGCCGGAGGTCGTGCGCGGCCGCCAGCGCCTCGAGCCCGTCCGACGCCGACCCGACGACCTCCACCTCGGGCTGCCGCTCGAGCAGCGCCCGCAGCGCCGCCCGGTGCGTGCGGCTGTCGTCGACGATGAGGACGCGGACGCGCTCGGTCACAGGAGGCGCTCGACGATCGTCCGGAAGGAGGCCTCGTTGAAGTCCGCCTTCGCCAGGTAGGCGTCGGCCCCCGCCTCCAGGCCGGCCTGACGGTCCGCCTCGGAGCCGCGGCTGCTGACGATCACGATCGGCACGCCCGAGAGGCGCTGCTCCTGCCGCAGACGCCGCGCCAGGCCGAGCCCGCCCAGGCGCGGCATCTCGACGTCGGTGACGATCAGGTCGGGCCGCACGCGCTCGAGCACGCGCAGGGCGTCCATGCCGTCGAGCGCGGTGAGCAGGTCGAAGCCGAGCCCCTCGACGACGCGGCTGACCATCTGGCGGCTGACGATGCTGTCGTCGACGACGAGCACCGTCTTGCGCCGGTCGTCGGGGCGCAGGGCGCGCCCCTCCTCGGCGCGGCGGCCGAGCGAGAACAGGTCGGGCACGTGCAGGAGCAGGGCCACCTCGCCGCTCGGCATGTGGATCGCGCCCGACATGAAGCGCACGCGGTCGAGGGGCCAGCCCAGCGGCTTGACGACGACGGGGCGCTGCTCGAGGAGCTCCTCGACGACGAGCGCCAGGCGGCTCTCGGCGTGCTGCACGACCAGCACGCGCAAGAACGGCGGGTCGGGCAGCTCGCGGTGGCAGAGGACGCGCGCCAGGCGCACGAGCGGCAGGGTCTGGCCGGCGTGGACCACCGCCGGCTGGCCGGCGAACTCGATCACGCGGTCGGCCGCCAGGCGCACCGACTCGTGCACCTGCTCGGTGGGGAGCGCGAACTGCAGCCCCGCCGAGCGCACGAACGTGACGCGCGAGATCAGGAGCGTGAGCGGCAGGCGGATCGTCGTGCGCGTGCCGCGCCCCGGCCAGGACTGCACGCGCACGTCGCCCTTGAGGGCCTCGACCGAGCTGCGCACGACGTCCATGCCCACGCCGCGCCCGGAGATCTCGGAGGCCACCGTCCGCGTGCTGAAGCCGGGGATGAAGACGAGCTGGATCGCGTCCTCGTCGGTCATCGCGTCGGCGCGGGCCTGGTCGAGGAGCCCGCGGGAGACGGCGAGCTGCCGGATCCGCCGGGCGTCGATCCCGCGCCCGTCGTCCTCGACGTGGATCGCCACGAGCGCGCCCTCCTGACCGGCGCGCAGCGACAGCGTCCCCTCCTCCGGCTTGCCGGCGCGGCGGCGCTCGTCGGGCGCCTCGAGGCCGTGGTCCAGGGCGTTGCGGATCAGGTGCGAGAGCGGCGCCTTGAGCAGGTCGAGGATCACGCGGTCCATCTCGGTCTCGGCGCCCGAGATCCGCACCGAGACCTGCTTCCCGAGCCGCCGGGCGAGGTCGCGCGCCTCGCGGGGGACGTGGCCGAACAGGTGCTCGACCGGGCGCAGGCGCACGTCGACGGCGAGCTGCTGGAGCTGCTGGGTCGAGCGGTGCACCTGGATCGTGTCGCTGCGGTAGTCGTGCAGCACGTGCCGCAGGGTCTGGACGACCTCGTCGGGCCCGGCCGTCCCCTCCTCGACGCTGCCCAGGAGGCGGCGCAGCCGCTCCTCGTAGGTGCCCAGGCGCAGGCGGGTCAGCGAGAGGTCGCTCACGACGGCGTCGAGCGCCTCGAGCCGCGAGGCCCGCACGCGCACCAGCTCGTCCTCGCCCGGCCCGCCGCGCCCGTGGCGCGACGTCGTGATCTTGCTCGCCGGGCGCTGGAGCGGCTCGTCCTCAGGGTCGGCGACGGCCACGCGCGCCTGCTCCGGCTCCGCCTCGCCCGCCTCGCCCGCTCGGGCTCGCTCCGGCGCGCCGCCGTCGACCGCGACGACGGGCGGGCCGGGGGCGGGCGCAGGGGCGGGCGCACCCCCGCCCGGCGGCTCGTCCTCCAGCGCGGCCCGCACCCGCGCGTGCAGGGCCTCGTCGGTGCGGTCCTCGCCGGTCTTGCCGGACTCCTCGACCAGGGTGGTGAGCCGGTCGGTCGCCTCGACGAGGAGCGCGAGCCCCAGCGCCGGCCGCGCGCGATAGGCCCGGGCGAGCCCCTCGAGGTCATGGACCAGCTTGCCCAGGGCGGCGAAGCCCAGCAGGCGGGCCGAGCCCTTGATCGTGTGCAGCTCCCGGTCGACCTCGTCCAGGTGGGGCCCGGCGTCCGCCCCGCCGGCGAGCGCCTCGAGCATGCGCGAGACGTTCACCAGCCGGTCGGCCGACTCCTCGCGGAAGATCTCCAGGAACTCCTGCAGCTCGTCGTCGTCCTGGCTCACGCCGGGCCTCCCGGCGCCGGCAGGCGGGTCGGGTCGACGAGCCACGCGAGCGGCCCCCCGTCGAGCTCGACGACCCCGCGGAGCGCCTGGAGGGCGGCGGCCCGGGCGAGGACGGCCGGGAGCGGCTGGACCGCGCCGAGCGGGACGCTGCGCAGGCGGAGGCTGCCCGCGTCGACCGTCACGCGGCGCAGGCGCGGGTCGCCTTCGAGCGCGTAGAGGAGGGCCTGCGGCGGCCCCGCGACCACCCCGAGCAGCCGCCGCAGGTCGACCTCGTCCGCCGGGTGGACGTCCTGGGCTCCGGGGAGGAGGGGGACGTCCTCCTCGACGGCCTCGACGTGGCGGAGCGAGCGCAGGTCGAACACGAGCCGGTGCGGGCCGGCGGCGCACAGGAGCAGCGACGCGCGCCCGTCCGCCGCCCGCCCTGCGGCGTCGAATGACGCCGCCGGCCGAACGCCGAGCCCGCCGAGCGGCCGCAGGTCACGCTCCGCCATCACCGAGCAGCGTCTCCAGGTGGTCGAACAGCTTCGTGGGGTCGAGGACGCCGACCAGCTCGGCGTCCCGCTCGACCGCCCCGTGGTAGACGTCGACCTCGGCGGCCGGGGCCCGCAACGTCTGGTCGCGGCGGACGCGCTCGAAGTCCGGCAGCGAGCCCGAGAGCACGCCCAGCCGCCGGCCGGAGTGGTCCTGCAGGACCAGCAGGCTGCGCGCGTCCCCGGCCGGCGCCGCCTGCTCCGTGAGCAGGCGGTGGAGGTCGACCACGCACACGATCCCGCCGCGCAGGCTGGCCACCCCGCGCACGAACGCCGGCGCGCGGGGCACGGGCGTGATCGTCGGCACGCGCTCGGTGCGCTCGACCCCCTCGATCGGCACGGCGAAGGGCCGCCCGCCGGCCACGAAGCGGATGATCTGGTACTCCTCCGCCGCGCGGGCCTGGCCGCCGCCCCGGCGCTCTCGGTCGGCCCGGGCGAGCAGGTCGTCGACGGGGGCGCCGACGTCGCGCCGGTCATCCACGCCGGAGCGCCTCCAGGTCGTACGTCGCCTCGAGCGGGGCGGGCGGCGCCGCCGCGCCGGCCGGGCGCTTGGCGTCGGGCCGCTCGAAGGTCTGGATCACGTTCTGCAGGTCGTGGGCCAGCGCGGCCAGCTCGTTCGAGAGGTTCGTGACGCGCTTGGCGCCGTTGGCGACCTCCTCCGACGCCCCGGCCACCTCGCGCACGGCGGTGGCCACCTGGTTGCTCGCGCTGCGCTGCTGGTTCGTGGCCAGCTCGATCTGCCGCGCGGCGTCGGTCGACCGCTCGGTGATCCCGGTGATCCGCACCAGGCACTCCTGCGAGCGCTTGGTCAGCTCGCGCCCGCGCTCGGCGCGCTTGACCCCCTCCTCGGAGGCGATCACGGCGGCGTTGATCTCCGACTGGATCTCGGCGATCAGCCCCTCGATCTCGGTCGTCGACTCCACGACGTGGTTGGCGAGGTTGCGCACCTCCTCGGCGACGACGGCGAACCCGCGGCCGGCCTCGCCGGCGCGCGCGGCCTCGATCGCCGCGTTGAGGGCCAGGAACTTCGACTGCTCGGCGATCCCGCGGATCAGGTCGGCGACCTTGCCGATCGAGCGCGACTTCTCGCCCAGGTCGAGGAGGCGCTGCGCGCCCTCCTGCGTGGCCAGGAGGACCTCGTCCATGCCGGCGCCGACGTCGCCGACCGCCTGGTTGCCCAGCTGCGCGCTCTTGAGCGACTCGTCGGCCAGCTGCACGACGTTCTTGGCGATGTCGGCGATGTGCCCCGACGAGGCGGCGAGCTCCTCCATGGTCGCCATGGTCTCGGTGATCGCGGCGGCCTGCTGCGTCGCCGAGGCGGCCTGGTCGCGCGACGCGCCCTGGAGCGAGCGCGCCGAGCCGTCGATCTTGTTGCTGGCCGTGCTCAGCTGGTCGAGCAGCAGCTTCAGCTTCTCGGTCGTCTTGCGCGTGGCCGAGCCGAGGCTGCCCATGCCCAGCTGGCGCTCCGGCGCCGAGAGGTCGCCGAGGGCGATCCGGTTGACGTGGATCGACAGCCCGCGCAGGAACTGCACCATCTGCCGGAACACCTGCGCCAGGTCGCCCCTGACCTCGCTCGACTCGAGCGCCTGGTTCCACAGGTCGTCCTGGGCGATCGCGCGCGCCTGCTCGGCCAGGACCTCCTGGGCGCGCACGAGGCGGTCGAACGCGGCCACGGCCTCGTCGAGCTCGCTCTGCCCGCCGGGCCCGAGGAGCACCTGGAGGCGCGTGACCCCCTCGCGCGCGCGCCCCAGGTCGCCCTCGCGGGCGAGCTCGACCGTGAGCGCGGCGAGGCCGCGGATCGGGTCGACGACCTGCCCGCGGACGACCAGCACCACGAGCGCCCAGGGGACCGCGGCGGCGATCGCCGTCATGAGGACCTGCGTGCCGAGCCCGGCGCCCTTGATCAGCCCGCCGACCGCCGCGGCGCCGCAGAGCCCGATCGCGAGGCCCAGGAACGACGCCGCCAGGACGCGCTGCAGGAGCGTGAGGCTGGACCAGAACGCTGTCACGTGCCCCTCTTCTTGATGCGCCGGTAGAAGTCGAGGAACTGGAAGAAGCCGCCGGCGGTGAAGAACTGGAACTTCGCCTGCGGCCCGAACCGCACGCTGCCCTGGTCCTCCAGGGCGACCGGCCGCTCGGCCGGCGCCTGCGCCCCGTCGACGAAGGTGCCGTTGCTCGAGCCCACGTCGCACACGAAGTAGCGCGGCCCGTCGTCGTCGTCGTCGTCGGCCGCCGCGGGCCCGTGGGAGATGCGGGCGTGCACGAGCGAGACCGTGGGGTCGTCGACGACCACGTCGCAGCCCGCGTCGCGGCCCAGCGTCACGGGGCCGTCGCCGACGGCGCGCGGGCGCACGCGGTAGATCCACACGTCCTGCCGGGCGAAGTCGTCCCCCACGGGCGGGGCCACCCGGCTCACCCGGGCGGTGCGGCGGTCCTCCCCCGCGGCGGGGGGCTCGCCCGCCGCCGTCGCCTCGCGCACGAGGAACGGGTGGGGGAACGCGGCGACGAAGCCGGCCTGGTTGGTGTGCGCGCGGGTCGCCTCGATGAAGTCCTCGATCCGCTCGCCCGTGCCGCTCACGGCTTGCCCCCGCGCCCGGGCGGCGCCTCGATCGTCACGGCGAGCTGGGCGAGCATGCGCTGGATCCTGGCCTCGAGGCGGTTCACCAGGATCACGTTCTCGAGGACGATCGCCCGCGCCGCGCCCTGCGGCTGGAGCACGAGGCGCCCGGCGCCGAGGAGGCAGTACTCGAAGAGGTCCGGGATCTCCTTGGTCATGCGCAGGCTGGGCGCGGGGAAGCGCTCCACGTCGCCGAGGATCCCGTGGTGGTGCAGGAGCTCGTTGTGGGTGATCTCCCAGTAGTCGAAGCGCCCGTTGACGACCACGAGCAGGAAGATCACCCCGAGCGCGAGCGCCATGAGCAGGTAGAGGTGCGGGTGCGCGCGCAGCTCGACGTGCGCGAGGACCTCGCGCAGCGGCCCGACGAAGCGCCAGCGCTCGTCGAGGAGCACGATCCCCAGGGCGATCACGCCGAAGAAGAGCACGAGCGCCACGAACTCGCCGCGGGTGAAGTCGAAGGCCATGGCCGCGAGGTTGATGGCGAAGACCCACCAGAAGATGCGCCCCGGCGTGAGCGAGACCTCGGCCAGGGGCGTGCCCGAGGCCAGCTCGATCCAGGTCCAGATCCCCGCCAGGAGCGCGGCCAGGAACGTGGGGTAGAGGAACACGACCTTCGGGCGCGAGCGGATCACGACGCTGCGCGTCTCCGCGCGCGCGGGCGTGGTCGAGCTCGGCTGGTCGGTCATCCGTCCCCCGGGGCGTCGTCGTAGGCGCCGGCGGCGCCAGCGGTTGCGGGATTCTAATCGGCCGGGGAGGGCGAGTCCAACGGCCACGGGTCGACGGAGCGGGCGCTACTCCAGCGGCAGCTGGATCGTGAACTGCGTCCCCCTGCCCACCTCGCTCTGCAGCGTGATCGTCCCGCCCTGGTCCTGGAGCACCTTGCGGCTGATGTAGAGGCCCAGGCCCGTGCCGTGGCCCTTCGTCGTGAAGAAGGGCTGGAAGATCTTCTCCATCTTGCGCGGCGAGATCCCCGGGCCCTGGTCGCTCACGTGCAGGTGGATGAGGCGGGCGGCGGCGTCGGCGCGCGTGACGATGCGCAGGACCCGCCGCGGGGGCGGCACCTCCTGCAGGGCGTGGATCGCGTTGACGACGAGGTTGACGAGCGCCTGCTGGAGCTTGCTGGGCTCGAGCCGGGCGCACGGGGCGGCGGGGTCGAGGTCCAGCTCGACCGTGACCTTGTCGATGCCGACGTGCTTGCCGAGCGTCCTGAGCGTCTTGCGGATGAGCTCGTTGACGTCCTGGCGCACGACGCGCGCCGGCGACGACTGCCGCGAGTACTGCAGCATGTTGTTGGCGATCGTCTGCGTGTTGATCCCCGCCTCGAGGACGGTGTCGAAGATCTGGCGGATGTCCGCCGCGAGGCTCTCGAGGGCGCCGCGGGTGGCGGGCTCGCACGCCTGGGCCGCCGCCTGCTCGGCGTCCTTGGCCACCTCGAGCCCCATCTCGGCGCAGCCCGTGATGCTCGTGAGCGTGTTGGTGATCTCGTGGGCGATCGAGGCCAGCAGGCTGCCGAGGGTGGCGAGCCGCTCGGTGTGGATGAGCTGCTCCTCGAGGCGCTTCTCGGTCGAGCGGTCGGAGACGATCGCGATCGCGCCGGCGGCGCGGCCGTCGGCGCCGCGCAGGACCGACGTCGTCACGTCGAGGAAGACCTTCTGCTCGTCGTCCACCTGCTGCGCGATCATGCGCGTCTTCGTCCGCCCCTCGACGAGCGTGTCCACGAGCATCTGGAGGAGGGGCACGGCCGCCTGCGCCGCGAGGGCGCCCTCGTCGTCCTCGCCGAGGATGCGGGCGGCCTCCGGGTTGTGGAAGCGGATCTTCCCCCCCTGGTCGATCACGACGATGCCCTGGCCGACGTTGGTCAGCACGTCCTCGTAGAAGCGGCGCGAGCGCTGCCCCTCCTCGAGGCGGGCGACGCGCTCCGCCTCGAGGCGCGCGCGGGCCGCGAGGCGGTCGACGAGGTCGCAGAGCGCGGCGCGCGCCTCCGCGTCGAGCGCGGCCCCGTCGGGCCCGGCGACGTAGCCGAAGGCGCCGCGCGCCTGGGCGCGCGCCGCGGCGCGCGCGGTGTCGTCGACGCCGACGACGATCACGGGGAGCTCCGGCGCGACGCCGCGGGCCGCGTCGAGGAGGTCGACGTCCTCCACCAGCAGCGCGTCGACGCGGCGCGTGCGGGCCAGCTCGAGCGCCTGGCCCGGGCCGTCGACCGCCTGGAGGGCGTGCCCGCGCCGGCCGAGGTCGCCCGCCAGCCCGTCGCACCGGCCCGGGTCGCCGCTGAACGCGATGTTCATCTCGGCCCGACGGTAGCGCGGCGGCCCCGCCCGGGCCAGGCCTGCGTGGCGCGAGGCGCCGCCGCGCGCTATCCTCGGGCCGGTGGAGCAAGAGCCAGCGGCCGCCGCGCCGACGCCGACCCGGATCGTCCTCGTCGAGGACAGCGAGGTCGTCCGCCGCTTCGCCCAGCAGCTGCTGGTGCGCAAGGGGTTCCACGTCGTGGAGTTCCCCGACGGCGCAGCCGCGCTCGACCAGGTGCTCCGCGACCCGCCGGCGCTCGTGATCTCCGACATCCAGATGCCGCACATGGACGGCCTGGAGCTGACGCGGCGGCTGCGGGAGCGCTACGACAAGCGGCGGCTGCCGGTCGTCCTCGTCTCGGTGCTGAGCGAGGAGGAGAACATCGTCGCCGGGTTCGAGGCCGGGGCGAACGACTACCTGATCAAGCCCTACCGCACGGCCGAGCTCATGGCGAAGGTCAGCGTCCTCCTGCGCGAGGGCGAGTTCCTGCGCCGGGAGACGGAGCCCACGCTGCCGCCGGAGGAGGAGGCCCCCGCCGCCCCGGCGGCGACCGCCGCGGCCGAGGCCCCCCCGCCCGCGCCGCCCTCCGAGCTCCCGTCCGACGAGACGGCGGTCCGCGGCTTCCTCCCCCAGGCCTCGCCGCACTACTTCTTCGACCAGTACGTGGTCACGGGGGAGTACGGCCGCGGCGGCATGGGGACGGTCTACCGGGCCATGCGCCGCGACGACCAGACGCCGGTGGCGCTGAAGGTCCTCGCCCCGCGCCTGTCGGAGAACCGCACGGCGATCGCCCGCTTCCTGCGGGAGATCCGCGTCCTCTCGTCGCTCGAGACCGAGCACGTGGTGCGCGTGCTCGACCACGGCTACGACGCCGGCCGCTACTTCCTCGTCATGGAGGCGGTCGAGGGCGACGCGCTCGACCGGATCGTCCTGCGCGACGGCCCCCTCCCCGAGGCCGAGACGGCGCGGATCTTCTGGCAGGTGTGCCGCGCGCTCCAGGACCTCGCCGACCAGGGCCTGGTCCACCGCGACGTGAAGCCGGCCAACGTGATCCGCCGCGCGTCCGACGGGCTGGTCAAGCTCGTCGACTTCGGCCTGGCGAAGTACGAGCACGAGGCGAGCACGCTCACCGAGACGGGCTACGCGCTGGGGACCTCTTACTACGTGGCGCCCGAGGTGATCGAGGGCGCCAAGGCGGACCCGCGGAGCGACCTGTTCGCGGTGGGGGTGAGCATGTTCGAGACGCTCACCGGCCGCCGCCCCTTCCCGGGGGTGGTGCCCTACCAGATCTTCAAGCGGATCGTCTCCGGGCCGACCCCCGACGCGACGCAGTTCCGGGCCGGGCTCTCGCCCGGGCTGCTGCGGGTCCTCGGCCGCCTGCTCGAGCGCGACCCGGCCGCCCGCTACCAGCGCGGCGAGGAGGTCGAGCGCGACCTCAAGGCCTGGCTGGAGAGCGACGAGGGGCAGGCCGCCGAGAGCGCGGCCCCGGCGGCGGTCGCCGACGAGCCGCGCCCCGACGACACGCGGATGTGAGACTCCGCCGCTCGTGCTCGACCCGCCAGAGCGCAGCGTGTGGGAGGCGCGGAACGGGCCAAACACCCCCGTCCGGGCATCACGCCGATCGCGCCCCCCGCGCGAGCGCCTCGCTCATCGCAGGTCAGGCCCGGCCGACGGGGCGCGCCCCGTTGACCGGCAGGGCCCCGTTCGGGGCCGCGGCGCGGCCCTCCTCGAGGAAGATCCCCAGCTTGCGCACCTTCTCGTAGCGCTGCTCGACGAGGACGGGGCCGGGCGTGCCCGAGATCTCCTGCAGGTGCTCGTGGATCGCGTCGGCGACCAGGCGGCAGGCCTCGGCCGGGGCCTGGTGGGCGCCGCCCGGGGGCTCGGCGATCACGGCGTCGACGACGCCGAACCCGAGCAGGTCGGCGGCGGTCAGCTTGAGGATCGACGCCGCGCGGGCGGCCTGGTCGGCGGACTTCCAGAGGATCGACGAGCAGCCCTCGGGCGAGATCACCGAGTAGTAGGAGTTCTCGAGCATGAGCACGCGGTCGCCGACGCCGATCCCCAGGGCGCCGCCGCTGCCGCCCTCGCCGATCACCACACACACGATGGGGACGGCGAGGCGGGACATCTCGAAGATGCTCCGGGCGATCGCGTGGGCCTGGCCGCGCTCCTCGGCCGAGACCCCCGGGTAGGCGCCGGGGGTGTCGATCAGGGTGACGATCGGCAGGCGGTACTTCTCGGCCAGGCGCATGACCCGCTGGGCCTTGCGGTAGCCCTCGGGGTGGGCGCAGCCGAAGTTGCAGGTGATCCGGTCCTTGGTGTTCTTGCCCTTGCGGTGGCCGACGAGGACGACCGAGCGGCCGCGGAGCTTGGTGAACCCGGTCCAGATCGCCTGGTCGTCGGCGAAGGCCTGGTCGCCGTGGAGCTCGAGCGGGTCGTCGAAGATCGACGTCAGGTAGTCGGAGAACACCGGGCGGTTGGGGTGCCGGGCCAGCTGGATCCGCTGCCAGGGGGTGAGCTTCGAGATCACCTCCCGCTGCAGCTCGCGCCAGCGGCGCCGGAGCTCCTCGATCTGGCCGCGCAGGTCCATCTCCGTGGACTCGGCGAAGCTCTCCAGCTCCTCGATCTTCTTCTGCAGCTCGAGGATCGGGCCCTCGAACTCCAGCTCGACGCTGCTGTCGCCCAACGCGACCTCCCACCCCTTGCCCGGGGCAAAGACGGAGACGCGGCGCCTCAGGTCGAGCGCCGCGAAGGGGGCCGATCCTAACCTCCTTTGCGTCCGTTCTCCAGCCAGGATTCCGGCAGGTCAGCGCGGGGCGGGCGGCGTCGGGAGGCGGTTGGCGTCGATCAGGGCCAGGGCCTGGGCCCGGGCGGAGATCCAGGCCTCGTCGAGCCTTCCGGCGATCTCGACCTCGTGGACGTTGACCTCGGTGGCGAAGGGGGCGATCGCCACCGAGCCGGGGCGCTCCCAGTCGGGGAGGGGGGGGAGGCGGAAGACGTCCCGCCCCCGGAGACGAAGGCGGACGGCGCCGTCGGCCGCCCGGGCGGCGTCGAACTTGTGCGCCCGGCCCTGGGTGTTCTGGACCGAGGGCGAGGGCTCGGCGGCGAAGTTCGGCCCGTCGACGCGCGGCTCGCGGCCGTCGAGGACGACGCAGACGTTGGCCGGCAGCGGCACGGTGTAGCCGGGCTTGCGCGGGGCGGTCGGGTCGACGCGCAGGTCCTGCAGCGCCCCGTACTGGAAGCCCAGGCCGAGCAGGACGCCCGTCCAGCCGCCGCGGTCGCCGAGG
Organism: Planctomycetota bacterium; assembly: GCA_023954375.1. GTDB lineage: Bacteria > Planctomycetota > J058 > J058 > J058 > JAMLIC01. The sequence continues at coordinate 74,432 of JAMLIC010000024.1, read as the reverse complement.
ACCACGTTGAGGTTGGGCTGGCGCCCGTTGCTGGTGCTCGCCCGGACCTCGACCCCCAGCTCGCCCCCCTGGAACACGGCGACGTGGCTGAGCTTGCCCTTCACGATCATGCCGTCGTCGGCGTGGCGAGCGGCGGAGGCGGCGTCGACGCGGACGTCGGGGGTCCAGTCCTGGAGCTGGGCGGGGTCCTTGAAGGTGTACTTGATCGTGACCGCGTCGCCGCGGCGGGCGGCCTTGAGCTCGCCCTTGAACAGGAGCTCGGGCGCCGCCTGGAGCTGCGCGACCCGCGCCCGGCGGAAGGCGTCCTTGAGGCGGTCGAAGCGCTCGCGGTAGGCCGCGGTCGCGCGGAGCTTCTCGTCCTGGAGGAGGGCGGGGAGGCCGAGGACGACGTCGGCGGGGGCGCCGTCGGCGAGGACGGCGTCGAGGCGCTGCGCCGCCTGGACCTCGAGGCCGGCGGCGAGCGCCTGCTGGACGCGGGCCTGGAGGGCCGGGGCGGGCGCGCCGCCGGCGGCGACCCAGGCGGCCAGGGCGGCGGCCGCCGCCTCGGGCGCGCCGCGGGCCAGGAAGAGCAGGACGTTGGCCCGGCCCTGCTCCGGCGGGAGGGCCAGCCCGACGAGCTCGTCGGGGTGGAGGTCGCGGAGGTCGAGCGGCACCTCCTCCTTGAGCCCCTGGAGCTTGACCCGCCCGCGCCAGGCGGCGGGGTCGTAGTCGACGAGCCGGCCGCGGAGGGGTTCGCCCTGGCGCAGGCGGAACCGACCGCGCTCGTCCTCGCCGAGGCGGCGGCAGGCGGCGTCGACGGCGTCCCAGGCGGTCGCGAGGAGGTCGAGCTCGGCGCGGGCCTCGACCAGCCGCTCGCCCACGGCGACGAGGGCGGGGTCGTCGAGGGCGGCCTCGAGGGCGCGGGCGGCGGCGGCGCGGTCGCCCCGGCGCAGGGCCTCGTCGCGGCGGGCGAGGACCGGGGCCAGGGCCGCCTCGGCCTCCCGCGCGGCGCGGTCGCGGGCGAGGGCCTCGAGGCGGGGGCGGGCGGCGGTCGCGGACGTGTCGGGGACGCGGGCGACGACGTCCTCGAGCGCGCGCTCGGCCTCGGCGCGCTCCTCCGGGGTCTTGGCCGCGTCGAGGCGGCGCAGGGCGTCGTCGACGCGGACCTGCGCCTGCTGCTCGATCGCGCGCCGCAGGTTGCCGACCTGCTCGCCCAGGCCAGGGAGGCCGCGCGGCTCCCAGGCGGCGGCGAAGGCGTCGACGGCCTCGGCGGCGTCGCGGAAGCGGCCGTCGCGCACGAGGGCGATCGTCTGGGTGGTCAGGGCCTCGAAGCGCTTGTAGCCCTGGTCGAAGGCCGCCTTGGTCAGGCCGTCGGCCAGGCGCCGCGCCTCGTCCGCCTCGGGGGCGCCGGGGAAGCGGCGGGCGACCTCGGCGTAGGCGTCGCGGGCGGCGGCCGGGTCCTGCGCCGCCAGGCGTCCCGCCTCGGCGAGCGCGGTCGCGGCCGGGCCCGTGGAGGGGACCGGCCGCTCGGTCGTGGTCGTGACCTCGGGCGGGCGGGGCGGCGGCGTCGTCGTCGGCGGGTCGGTCACGCGCGTCACGCGCGGGCGCACCGGGGTGACGACCTCCTCCGGGTCGTCGTCGGGTGGGGCGACCGGGTCGGGCGGCGGCGGCGGCTTGACGGCGACGTCGGTCGGGGGGTCGCCGAGGAGCGCCATGGCGCCCAGGGCGCCCAGGGCGAGGAACACGACGAACACGCCGCCGGCGAGGACCAGGGGACCCTTGCCGCCGCCGCGGCGGGCGGGCGGCGGCGCGGCGACGGCCGCGCGGCGGGCGGCGACGAGGCGCTCCTCGAAGGCGCGCATGGAGGGCAGGCGCTGCTCGCGGTCCTTCTTGACCATCTCGGCCAGCAGGCGCCGGAGCGCCGGCGGGACCTCGGGGAGGACCACGTCGAGGTCGGGGAACGGCTCGCGGACCTGCTTGACGAGGATCGCCCGCGCGCTCTCGCCGTCGAAGGGCGGCTCGCCCTTGAGCATGTGGTAGAGGGTCGCGCCGAGCGAGTAGACGTCGCTGCGCGCGTCGATGTCCGTGCGGCCCGTGGCCTGCTCGGGCGAGCAGTAGTAGGGCGTGCCCTCGGTCATGTCCGACTTGCCGCCGGTCCCGGCGATCTGGGCCGCCTTGGCCAGGCCCAGGTCGCACAGCTTCGCCCGGCCCTCGGTGGTGAGCAGGACGTTCTCCGGCTTCACGTCGCGGTGGACGAGCCCGGCCTGGTGGGCGTGGGCCAGGCCGCGCGCCACCTGCTCGGCGACCTCGAACGCCTTCGGCCACGGCAGCGGTCCCTCCTGCTCGATCGCCTCGGCGGCCGAGCGGCCGGAGACGAACTCCATGACGAAGTAGTGCAGCCCCGCGGCCGCGCCGGCGTCGATCGCGGCGACGACGTTCTCGTGGTTCAGCTTGCCGGCCGACCGCGCCTCGGCGAGGAACTTCGTCACGTAGCTCGGGTCGTCGGAGAGGCGGCGCGACAGCACCTTCACGGCGACGACGCGGTCCATGGACAGCTGCCGCGCGCGGTAGACGACGCCCATGCCGCCGCGGCCGGCCTCGCCCTCGATCCGGTAGCCCGGGATCACCTCGGGGTCGAGGCGCGCGAGCACCTGGTCGCGCGCCTGGAGCGACAGCGCGCCGGTCTCGACCAGCAGGCGCGCCAGCGGCTTCGCCGGGCCCTCGGCGGCGCGCTGCTTCGCGATCGCCTTCTCGACCTGCGCCTCGCTGACGAGGCCCTCCTTGACGGCGAACAGCCCGACCAGGGCGTCCTCGGCCTCGCGCTCGGGCGACGGCGGCTCGGGCGCCGCCGCCGCCGCCGGCTCGCCGAGCGGCACGTCGGCCGCAGGGATCGGCGGCTCGGCCGGCGTCTGCGCGACCGCCCGCTTGCTCCGCGGGCGCGGCGCCTCGGCCGCGTCGGACGAGGTCAGGTCGCCCTCCGCCCGCCGGCGCTTGCGGGGAGCGTCGCCCACGTCGGACGAGGTCAGGTCGCCCTCGGCGCGGCGACGCCTGCGCGGCGCCTCGGCGGCGTCGGAAGAGGTCAGGTCCCCCTCGGCCCGCCGGCGCTTCTTCGGCGCCTCTCCGACGTCCGACGAGGTCAGGTCCCCCTCGGCCCGCCGGCGCTTGCGCGGCGCCTCTCCGGCCGGCGCCGGGTCGGGCGGAGTCGCGGGGTCGTCTGCCACGCGGCCATGTTACTGGAACCTCGGGGCGTGGTTCTAGGGCCCCGTGGCAGATGGGGTTACGCGGGCGGTGGAGCGTGCGGGGGGTGTTTCGGGGGGGGATGCGGCGCGTCGTGAACGGCTCAGACATCCCCCAACCGGCGAGTCCAGTAGCCCGGCCGCCGGTTCTTGTGAGCGAACGCGACGACGACCGGCGGCGACGTCGTGAGGTAGAACAGCATGAACGGGAACGAGCGCAGGGGAATGCGCCTCACCTCGCGCTGAATGCGGCGGTGCCGCCAGGGCGCCCCGACGTCGGGCATCTTCGCGATCCGATCGATCGCCTCGTCCGTCTCGGCGTAGACCCGATCGCCCAGTCCCTCGAGCCTGGCCTCGTACCAGTCCGCGGCCTCGACGACTTCTTGCCAGGCCTCGTCGAGAAATCCAGGACCCTCAGCCACGGCGGCGCCGCGCCAGCTCCTCCCGGGCTGCGCCGATGGCGGACTTGGCATCGACGACCCGGGCGCGTCCTGCCTCGAGGTCGGCGATGCGCCGCGCGATCACTTCGGCCCAGACGTCCTCGGCATCGTCGTCGGCCGACCCCGCCGGGTCCTCGAGGCTCTCGATCAGCCGCTGGATGAGCACTCCGCGCTCGTCGGCAGGGAGCTTCAGCGCGTCGTGAAGCAGCGACTCGAGCTTCGTCACCACAGCATCCTAACCTCGCGGCTCGGTCGTGGCACGCCTCCGGCAGCTCCCCGGCATGGTCCATCTCGAAGGAGCCGCGACCTCACTCCGGTCTGATCGTGCCGTCGCGCACGAGCTCCTCCACGAAGCTGTCGAACAGCTCCTCGCGCGAGGTTCAGACGCCGAGGACGCCGGCTCGCTCCGCCGGCCAGAAGGAACGTGCCGGATCGAGGTGAAGCAGCCCTGACGGGTGGAGAGCAGGTCGACGACGAAGTCCTCGCGACGGAAGACACGGCGGGTGAGCTCCGCGATCAGACGTTCCTTCACGACGGCGCCCTGCCCGGGCGGAACCGTCGATTCCCTCTGCTCGCCCGTGGGAACGTGCTTGGCCCGGACGACGAGCCCGTGCGCGTCGTCGTGCAGGAACTCGATCTGGAAGTCCGACCTGCGGATCACTTCAGCACCCCCGCTTGGCCAGTCTTACCGGTCACGCTCACTCGTCGTGGACTCCGCGGTGTCTACGGGAGGGGCTGAGGGATGCGGCGCGTCGTGAACGGTCGGTTGGGCCCGCTCAGCTCAGCAGGGCGGGCGGGCGAGCGAGGCATCGCCTCATTGGACGACTCCAATCTGATCGAGCCAGTTGCGAGCGAGGTGGTTTCCTTACGCGCGTTCTTCCAGTCGGGCGAAGTGCACGCAAGGAGTCATGCCCCACTCGAGGTTCTGGTCGCAGACTGAGCAGAGCGCCTCCATGCTCGTGCTGTAGCCCGAACTGCAGTTCCTCTCGGGATGCTCGAGGCAATCGCTGTCCTCGTTCTCGTAAGGGAACAGGTCTTTCGTCTCCCTCACGAATGCCCTGCACTCCTGGCAGTGCCATCTAATGGGAGGACACTCCGGAAAGGGTCGTAACTTTCGCGAATCGCTGGGGAGCCAAAGACTCTGGTCGACCGTCCCCTGACCATCCAGAAGGCGTGCGCCGCCATCATGGCGGACCAGGGCGCCCGGGACATGGGAGCGGCAGGAGCATTTCCGGGAGCGGGTCCTCGACGCCACGCGAAGCGAAGGTGACCGTTTCGCGCGGCGCCGCTGTCACCCAGCGCCGTCCTCGTGATCCGGTCCAGTTCCCGCCGCAGGTCGTCCCGCGTGAGCCTGGGCTCCGGTCCGGCCACGCCGCGGCGGCCGAGCGCGCGAGGGTCCTGGACGCGTCGGAGGGGCTGGAAGCGCAGACCCCGGCTCATGATCGGCGCCGGGACCTCTTCCTCCGCTGCGTCGACCTGAGCAGCGAGACGATCAGCGACCCGAGCCACGGGCGCTCCTTCGCGCGCCGACCGAGCATGCCCGCGAACGCGCGGCGCACGTCGCGTTGCGCGCCGAAGAGGCGCAACTCGGTCGCGAGCCGGATCGCCTCGGCTCGGTGCTCGTCGAGTGGTGGCAGCACGGGCGGCTCGCCCCAGCGCTGCGGGGTGTAGCTGTCCGTCGTCTTCGGTGCGCCATCGGCCAGGTGCCACCAGAGCCGCGTCGAGATCGGAACCACCGACGCACGACCCTCGGCGAAGAACCGCGCTCCCTGGGACTCCTCGTCGTGGCGCCAGTGCGTCCACCCGAGCGACGACTTCGTCAGCCCGAGGTACTGCACCCTCTCGAACACGACCCGCGGGTCGACGCGACGCCGCTCGGCAACGACCCGGAGCAGCTCGTCCAGGTTGCCGAAGGTCGTCCCGTATGCGACGCAGTCGACGAACACGAAGCCCGTCGCGTCTCTCGCGAGCGCAGCGGGTCCGAGGCCGTGCTCTTCGAGGTGGCGCTCGAGGCGCTCGATGACGGGGGCGCCGGTCCTTGCCAGCCGGGAGACCGTCCCGGCGGTCCCCCCACCCGGAACGAGAAGGGGAGCAGCACGAGCCGGGGCGCCCGACGGGTGCCTCGCAGGAGGGCGCGCAGGAGGTCGTACACGTTCTCCGGGGAGCGTCCCAGGAACACGATCGACCTGCCCTCGGATCGGGCCAGGACGTCGGCGCATGCCTCCAGGAGCTCTTCTCGGAAGCCGTGGAACTCGCGGACGCGTGCGTTCTCCACGAGTCGATCGAGCGCGCCGTCGCGGGCCTCGGCCCACGAGGGTACGGAGTCGGAAGCGGACGACATGGAGTCACCTCGACGGTTCTTGAGTGGAAGGTCTGAACCAATCCGCACCGCGTGCCAACAGGGCGAGCCGCGCGAGGGTGGTGCGAGATGGGTAGACCGACCGTCGAGGAGGTTGAGCGCGCCGAAGTGGTGCGCCTGGAATGAGCGTAGCTCGGCCCTCGGAGCTTCTCCAGGTGGTGGTCCGTGGCGCGAAGCGCTAGGCTCCGGGACAGTGGCAGACGGCGACCTTCGGGAGCTCGAGCTGGCCTGGGCGCGCGAGCGGACGGTTCCGGCCGAGGCCGCATACCTTCAAGCCCGCGTAGGCGCGGGTGTGCTCACGATCGAGCGCCTGCAGCTCGCCGCCTTCCTCGGTCACCCCGCCGCGCGTGCGCTCGCGGACGGGCGACCGCCACGCCCTCGGAGGCCCGCGCATCGACATGTCGAGCTCGTGCCCGTCGGGCCATGGCGCGAGCTGCTCGAGTGGGCTCAGAGCCTCGACCGCTGGTCGTTGGACCTCGTGCCGCGAGCCACGATCGAGGTCTACGAGACCGTCCTGCAGCGTCGACCTCGCGCTGATGTGGAGGCGGACTGGTCACGCGAGCTGATCGCTGCTGCTCGCGTCGCGCTCGACGACCCGACGCCGGCGAACATCGCAGCCCTCCAGGGACCGCCGCCGGGCGGGTTGGCAGCAGATCGACAGCGGTTCCTCGAAGAGCAGCGAAGCGCGCTCCTGTTTGGCGCGGGGCATGTGGGCCACTGCGTGGACACGCTGCACACCGACCGGAGGAGCATGGCCACGGAGAACGCGCGCGGCCGCGAGGATGCAGTCATCCAGGTCGCGCTCCTGGCGCTCGTGTCGCTCGAGCGGGCGGGAGTTCCGGATCCCTCGACGATTCAGGACGAGGCCGCGCGCGTACTCATCACCTGGGCACTGGCCTGATGGCGTCGATGAGCGACTGCCTCGATGACCTTGAGCGAGCCTGGCGGGGCTGGCGATTCGAGCCGCCGGGCGGAGGGACAGTCGGCATCTCGCCACTCGGGCGCGACGACCGCCGAAAGGGACTCCTGAGTCGCCCTCGAGCAAGGCCGTGCCTTGATCGGCGGTGCCTCAGGTGTTTCGGGGGGGGGAGGCGCCGCGTCGTGGACGGCGGGTCAAGGCGCCTGGATCGTGCAGCCCCAGCCGTCATAGTCGCCGCAGAACTCTTCGGCCAGGCGCACGAGGCGTGACGTGATCGGCTCGATCGTCCGATGATCCACGGCGTGCCGTCCGATCAGCTCTACCGACCAGCGGTGGCGCTCCTCGGCGCGTTTGATACCGCGCAGAACGAAGGAGTGGAGTCGATCATCCCGGGCAACGCGTGAAGCGAATCCGCGTGCGGCCTCCTCGGAGCCGAAGTAGGTGACGTGATCCACATCACGAACCGAGCCCAGGGAGTCGCCGTGCTCCCTGAGCGCCTCGATGGTGTGGGTGTCGCGAATGAACTGGAAGCCCAGACGGTTCGGGTAGAGGAAGTCGAGGTACACGCGCCAGCCGGGGTCGCGGTGGATGTCGGTCTCCAGCGGGTGGTCCGGCGCCGAGGCTCGCACGTGCGCGAGGCAGGCGTCGAGGATCTCCACATCGTCCCGAGCCACGTGAAAGTAGAAGCGCCGCCCTCCACCTCCGGTGATGCGCGCCTCGTACACGCCGTCGAGCCGGTCCGCGACGACCTCGACGAGCGACTTCTCGAGCGCGTCGAGCGCCGAGACCTCGTCGGCGTGGGACATGCCCCGAGGGTGATCCCGCTGCAGCCGGCACCCGACCCGCAAGCAGAACGGCCGCTCTGGCTGTGGCACCGCGTCTCGCAGTCCGAGGTCCACGAAGATTGACGAGAGCACCCCGTCGACCATGCACATGTAGAAGTCCCAGCAGTCCGTCATGGCATACCTCGAGGCACACTCACGATCGCCGCGTCGGCTGCCATGCCGCCAGCAGGATGCACGAGCCGAAGGACGTAGGCCGCCAATCGGCGACACTGCCATTCCCGCTCCGCCGAAGCGGCTGTTCGATGAGCCACGTCGAAGGGCCCGAAGTCGACGTCCTGAAACGGGACCATGGGCGGCTTCTCGACGGATTGAGCACTCGCCCTCGCCTGCACCCGAACTGCGACATCGGCCGCCCACCGGGCGAAGCCTAGCTCCCGTGAGGCCGCGGCCTTGGCCGCCTCGGCGGCGTCGGCGGCATTGATCGCGGTGCACCAGCCAGCTGCTTCGGCCGCTCGCCTCGCGGTCTCCAGCTCCTCGTCGGTCGCGCGTCCGTCGGCGTGCCTCCGCGCGGCGGCGATCGCCTCCTGGGGCCTGCTGTCGTGCGGGGCGAACGTCGCCCAGAACCTCACGACTCGCTCGGCGCAGTCGGACGCGAAGCGACGCTGCTCGGAGCCCTCGAGAAGCTCCAGCGCTGCGTCGAAGAGCTCCCCCGGGTCGGTAGGCACCCATGGTTCAACAATCTCGACTTGCAGGCAGGCGAGCGTCGCCGCCTCATGGCCGAGTCGCGCAGCGAGGGCCACTCTGGTCGACGCGAGCTGGCCCGCCCGGACGCGCTCGATCAGGACGCTGGACTGATCACTTCCGTCCTCGGGCGGCTGCTGCTCAGGTCCCGCCCGCTCGATCGGACCCTCGGGTGCGCTGGGGACGCGCTCCTTGGGTCGGTGCTTCAGCCTTCGAACCGACCCACACTCGAACTCGATCTCGACCTGGGTCCCCGTCGCACGGCGAACCATGCCGGCGCCGAACTTCGCGTGCGAGACGAACTCGCCCGGTTCGAACGTGGCGCCGGGCGAGTATGGGCGGGGAACGTCTGCCGACGTCCCTGGTTCGCCGAGCGCCCAGGCAACGAGATCGTCGCGAACGACGGCTCGAACCCGCGCCTCGCGCGTGGCCGGGTCGGGCCCCTCCCTCACGAGGCGGAGGCAAACGCCCGCCGGCCGAAGCATCACCGCCCACGGATGCTCCCGTGGCAGCGCCTCGACTTCCTCGTCCGAGCCGGCGGCGTGCAAACCTGCCCTTGCGAGCGCCAGGAAGCAGCGCTGCGCCACTCGCGATCGGTCGGCGGGGTCACAGACGTCCGCGAACCCGAGGACCCACTGCTGGATCCTGTCCGGCGGCCCACCGAACAGCTCCCGTCGGGGGAGACGCTCCTTCGGGCACTCGGTGAGCAGCACGCTCATGGCAGCTCCGTGCTGCAGATACGCGAGGAGTCGAAGGCTACCGGCCGAGAGGCTTCCGACACGCAGGCGGTGCGCGAGCAGCGCCGCCTCATCCTCGACGGCGCCCGTCTCTCGCCATCTCCGCTCAAGCTGCCTCAGGCGCTCGTCGCTCATCCCGCCTGCAACCTCCTTGGCCTTCGACCCGCGTGGCGTACGCTCAGCAGCCGGTGCGCCCATGCAGCAGCCGGCCAACCCGGCTCAACGTGCTGCTGATCACAGGTCGACCTTGCTGGAGCGTGGGCCTCCCACGGACAGTAGTCGGCCGGCAACCATGTGAGCAACACTGCCCATCCGCTCCAAGGTGAGTGGAGGCACGTCATGCGGGGCGAGAGCAGCCGGTCCCGAAGTCGGTGGACTGACGACCTGTCACGGCGCGGGGGTAATGACGGGGGCTGTCTTCATGCTCCAGTCCAGCTGAGCGTTGAACACGCCAATCCCGGTTCGCACGCGTATGGCGTCGTAGCCCGAATGCGCCACCACGTCGATTTGCTCGGAGGGGACGTCGGTGAGCCCCGGTATCTCCACTCCGTGCTGCTTCAGTTCGTGCAGCAACTCGCGCAGGAGGTAGCGCGGGACGTCCACGAGAGTCAACGTACCTGCGCTGTCCTGGGAAGTCGACCCGGCCCTGAGACATGGTCTCGAGCCCCGTCGCGAATGGCTGTGTCGTCCCTACGAGGAGCCGTTCGGCTGCTGCTTTGCGGCGGCGTTGCCTCGGTCAGCTCGCTCTCGCTCGGCGGGTAGACCTCGTGCCAGTCCAAGTCGAGCACCGCCTCGCGTTCCGCATCGATGTTCGACAACCCGGTAGGTCTACCCTCACCCGGCGTGCCACCGGCGTTCACGACGATCGCATCCAAGCGAAGGGACTCCTTGGTGGCTGCAGAAGAACACGATGTGCCCGAGCACATGGGCCAAGCACTGCGGACGGTCCTCGGGGCAGGAGGTACGCTGTGTGGCAGACGCTTCGAGGATCCTCATGGCCAAGGGACGCATTCCCGAGCTGGTGGCGGGTGACCGCCTCACGCGCGACGAGTTCGAGCGGCGCTACGAGGCCATGCCGCGGGTTCACAAGGCCGAGCTGATCGAGGGCGTGGTCTACATGCCCTCGCCGGTCCGCCAGCGGCTCCATTCGCGGCCCCACTCGGACGTCGTCACCTGGCTCGGCTACTACAAGGCCGGCACCCGGCGTCGACACGGGTGACAACGGCACCGTCCGGCTCGACCTCGACAACGAGCCGCAGCGCGACGCGTTCCTCCGCCTCGTCACCGGCGGGACGTCGACGATCTCGTCCGACGACTACGTCGAGGGCGCGCCCGAGCTGATCGCGGAGGTCACGGCCAGCACGGCGAGCTACGACCTGCACGACAAGCGCAACGCCTACCGACGGAATGGCGTGCGCGAGTACGTCGTCGTGCGCACCGAGGACCTGGCGATCGACTGGTTCGTCCTTCGCCAGGGGCGCTACGAGCCGCTGGCCGCAGGAGGGGACGGGCTCCTGCGCAGCGCCGCGTTCCCTGGCCTGTGGCTCGACCCGGACGCCCTCCTGCGCGGTGACCTGGCGCGTGTCCTGGTCGTGCTGGCGGCGGGGATCACGAGCGCCGAGCACGCGGCGTTCGTCGCGCGCCTGCGCGGGCGCGCTTGAGACGGAGGAGATGCCGCTGTAGATGCGACGGGATCAGTCGGGCTCGAGGTACTGGAAGCTCTGGCGCGCCTCCCAGGCGAGGAGCGGACGAGGGGACGGGAAGCTCGAGCTCGTGGCCGTGCCGCGCACGGCGATGAGCGTCGGGCGCGCGCTGGCGGGGTCGATGAGCACCTCACCCCGCATCTCGCCGGCGAACCTCGCCCCGGTGGCGACGACGGGGGTGGCGAAGGCCACCTCGAGGTCGAACACACCGAGCGGCTGCCCGTCCACCTGGCGCAGTCCGCGGTAGGTGAGCGTGGCCGTGTGCGCCACGAAGTCGCGACCGAGCAGGTTCCGGCGCAACGGCTCGAGCGCCGCCGGCGGGAGGGGGAGGCGCGCGCCTGGGGCCAGCGCGGCGGACAGGGTGTCGTCCTCCCAGCGGCCCTCCCAGCCATGGTGCCGGGTGCCGACGATGGACGCAGGGAACCCCACCTCGTGGTCCTGGAACAGGTCCATGGCGAGTTCGCCGACCGGAGCCGGACCCCGGAGGGCCACGCCGCCACCGAGCACAACCCGCCAGGCCAACCCCTCGAGGTCCCCGCCGTCCGCGCGCTCCTCGGTCGCCACGACCTCCCAGCCTCCGTAGCAGCACGGCCGGCCGCACTCCTCGCGGCTCGTGGACACCCGCTCCGCCAGGAAGCTGCGGTCGGCGAGCGTGGCTCGACCGTCCTCCCTGTCGAGGTCGGAGTGGTCGACGAAGTCACCGAAGCGGATGCGCGCCCGCTGGACGATGCCGTGGGCGTCCACCTCCAGGATGGTCACCTCGCGCCGTCCGCCCCAGGTGTGCGAGACGGGCCGACCCCAGTCCAGGCTCAAGGCCACGTGGATGTCCTCGCGGCGCTTCTGGCCCGCACGCGGGCGCCTCACGCGGAACGTGGTCGCCTTCGCCTCCTGTAGCGCGGGCGCTTTCGGCTCAGCGGGGGCCGGGTCCTGGGCGGGGTCCTGGGCCGCCGGACCGCCGTCGGGAAGGCAGGGCGTCGCCGTGAGGATGATGACCGCGCAGGGGATCAGGAACCGCATGACCTCGCTCCTCGTCGTCAGCGTCTCGCTCACCCAGGCGCCCGGTGTGAGCAGCATGCCAGCGCCTCCTCTCGTCTGCCAGGCCGCACGGAGCCTGGAGGGCGCGGCGAGGCGCCTTCCCCGACGGGTGCCACGGGCGAGCCGCGCGAGTGTGGTGCGAGATGGGTAGACCGACCGTCGAGAAGGCTGAGCGCGCCGATGTGGTGCGCCTGAAGCGAGCGTAGCTCCGCCAACGTTCTACGGCCTGCGTGAGGGCGGGCTCGACCTGTCCCTCGTCCACCCGCCGGACTTCTGCCTCGTGCTCACCGGCCCCCGGGGCACGACGACCACCTCGAAGGGCGCTCGTCGGACGCTCGTGATCGAGGAGGCCGCTGCACGAGCGGCTACGAAGCCGCGGCGTCCGCATGGACTCGAACCCGGTCAGCGTGATCGCGGGGGAGTGGGAGGCGGCCAGGATCTACCCCGGTGGCCCTCCTCCAGCTCTTCTCCGCACCAGGGGCGCGGAGCGGGGAACCCCGGTCGCGTAGGACAGAGCCAGGGACTGCGGGAGGGTCCCTGCAGCGCGCACCTCGCACCACCGGGACGAAAGATCCTTCGCTCGAGCTCGGCCAGGAGCCGTCGGCTGTCGTTGACCCGAACACGGCGCGAATCTTCCTGTCGGTGGCGACGGGTAGGTTGATGGTCTCGGGGCCACGCCGGCTCGGCGTGCGTGGTACGATCGATGGCGATCGGGAGGCCGAATGACGCTCACCCACGACGACGCGCTCGTCCGGCGCCATCGCTTCACGGTCGACGACTACCACCGCATGGCCGCCGCCGGGGTCCTCCATGAGGACGACCGCGTGGAGCTGATCGAAGGCGAGGTGGTCGTCATGTCTCCCATCAGCAATCGCCACGCGGCCTGCGTGGACCGGCTCACGGAGCTGCTCGTGCACGCCCTCGCGCGGCGGGCGATCGTCCGCGTGCAGAACCCGCTGCGGCTCGACCGTTACTCCGAGCCGCAGCCCGACCTCGTGGTGGCGCGGCGAAGGGACGACTTCTACGCCGCCGACGGCCCCGGCCCCGGCGACGCGCTGCTGGCGATCGAGGTCGGCGACAGCTCGGTCAAGTTCGACCGGCTGGTGAAGGCGCCGCTGTACGCCCGGAGCGGAGTCCAGGAGGTGTGGCTCGTCGACCTCGGCGCCGAGGAGGTGAGCGTGTGCCGGGAGCCGGCCGCCGGGGCCTACCAGGACGTGCAGGTCCGGCGGCGCGGTGAGGCCCTCGCGCTCGCCGCCCTGCCTGACGTCGTCGTGCAGGTCGTCGACATCCTCGGCTGATTCCGCCGTGAGGCAGGGGCTACGGCGCGCTCGCGGCCGCGTCGACCTGCTCCCAGGTGAGCCGCTTGCCGCTCCGGATGCCGCCGCCCGACGGGATCGCCCGCACGCCGTCCCCGGCGGCCAGCCGCGTCTCCTGCGCGAAGGTGCCCGCCCCCTCGAGGGCGCGGGCGTGCCGGAGGGCGAAGGTCGTCGACGTGATCCCCGCCGGCCCCGCGACGGTGCGCCCCGCGGCGCGCGCGAGCCGCTCGACCCAGCGGTCGTGCGGGCGCCACGACTCCCACCGGTTCGACCCGGCGGCGTGGCAGGCCGACACGAGGAGCTTCGCCTCGGGGGCGGTGCCCCGGCGCACGGCGTCGACCAGCTCGGACCAGCGCGACGCGCTCATCCACGGGCTGAGCTGCCCGCCGAAGATCGGCCCGTCCCAGCCGCCGTGGCCGAGCGTCACCACGCGCACGTAGGGCTCGCCGTCGTCACCCGCGCGCACGAGCTCGGCCAGGACCGTGGCCCACGAGGCGGCCGGGAGCATGACCACCTGCATGCCGAGGGCCGCGTAGTAGGTGCGGATCATGCCGCCGTAGCTCTTGAACGTGTTGTCGTGCGAGGGCCCGTGGCCCGTCGCGTGGACGATGAGCGCGCGCCGCCGGCGCGTGAGCTCGAGCGTCATGAGCCGGCGCCCGGCGCCGTCGACGACCTCGCCCCGCAGCTTGCCCGGGCCGTTCGCGCGCAGGCGCACCGAGATCGTCGCGGCGGCGTCCGACGCGGGGGCGTCGCCACCCGCGAGCGCGCCCACCAGCCCAGCGGTCGGCGCGGCGGACGCCTCGGGCGCGAAGCTCGCCTCGTCGCCAGCGCACGCCCCCGTCAGCTCGACCTGGCCTCGGCTCCCCAGGGAGCCCGAGAGCGCCAGCCCCGAGCCCGTCGCGCGGATGACGACCGTGCCCTGGAGCGCGCGGACGCCCTCGCGACCGCTCAGGCGGTACGTGCCGACGAAGCCGTCGTCGGCGCGCGCCAGCCCCGGCAGCACGAGCGAGAGGAAGACCGCCACCAGGAGACACCCGCCACGGACCATGACTCTCCTCCTCCGCGCGCCACGGGATCGCGAACGCGGGACCGAGCGCAAGTCCGTCCCGGACGGAGCGATCACCCGCCGAGGGGCGCGGGTCGGTCGCACGGGGGCCCGCGGCGAGGGGAGTAAGAAAGGCGCCTTCCAGACCGGACGGTCGAGCGCGTGCGTGGTCGTGATCCCGCCGCTTGCGAGCGAGGCCCTCCGGCCCCGGCCGCTCGCCCGCGCCGGTGGGTGGCACGCTTCGTCCCGGCTGTTCCTCGCGTTGTCAGCGCTCGGACTGCGACGACCGCGGAGTGCCATGGACTTGCTCCGCGGTCCGCGGCTCGCTCTCTGCGCGCCGGGTCGAGGCGCGCCGCCTCGCGCTGAGTCGCCAGGAGACCGATCATGCGATCGATGTGGTTGGCCGCCGGTGCCCTCGCGGTGGGGGCCCTGCTCGCTCCCCGCGCGGCCGAGGCGCGGCAGCGGGTCTGGTTCGAGGCCGTCGCGCAGGGCGTCGACGGGCCGCGCGGCGAGCCGTTCCAGCGGGTGCTCCGGTCGGTTCGCGAGCTCCGTCAGGCCGGGCTCTCGAAGCGGATCGAGCGGGAGGTCACGGCGAGCGTCGACTTCAAGGACTGGATGGTCCTGGTCGTCTCCAAGGGGCGCTGCCAGGGCCGCGGCCACTCGATCGAGGTCGCCGCGGTGGAGCGCCGCGAGCGGCCGGAGCCTGGCGCCGGCCAGGAGCTCGTGGTGATCGTGCGCACCGTCTCGCCAGCCCCCGCCTCGACCGCGGCCGCGGTCACCACGGCCCCCTACCACGTCGTGCGGCTGCGAGCGACGACGCAGCCGATCCGCTTCGAGGTCGTCGACGGCGCTCCGGGCGACGACGACCCGTCCACGGGCGGACCTCACGGGCCCATGACCGCCGAGTCCTGGGAGATCGGCCCGGTGATCAACGGCAAGAACTACTCGCTCAACATGCCGCTCCGCCCGACGCAGGACCGCGACCGGACCTGGTACCTCGAGTTCGGCCCCGACTCGGGGCCTCACTACGTCACCTTCCCGCACGGCTCGTTGGTCGGCAAGTCCGTGATCCGGGGCCGCTTCAAGATCGAGGGGGCGCCCGGGACCCGCATCTGGGGCAAGGCGTGCCCCGATCAGCCGAGCTCCCTGACGTTCTTCTTCATGAGCTCCGACCCGGACTGGTACGGCGACGGGGGGCGCTGGTGGGCGACGTTCGCCACGAAGCGGCCGCTCGAGGTCGGCACGGAGTTCGAGGTCGTCGCCAGGCTGGACGCGAACTGGACCTCCGTGCTGACGATGTCCCACGAGAGCGGCCCGCGAGAGTTCGAGGACGCGCTGGCGAACGCCGATCGCGTCGGCTTCACCTTCGGCGACTGCGAGAGCTTCGGACACGGCGCGCGCGCGACGGCGACGGTCCGCTTCCGCGTCCTCGACTTCCGCGTCGAGTAGGCGCGCGCCCGCGATCAGAGAGCTCGAGGACTCCTCCTCCCGCTGCAGGTGTTCAACCCGCCCGAGCGAGCGATGGGGACGGGCGGAGCGGCCAGTTCGTGCGTCCGGGAGGTGCGCCCATCGCCCGCCCCTCGCGAGCGCATCACTCAGAGTGCGCGGCGCCACCGCACGTGCGGCAGGTCCGCGCCGTCCTCCTGCTTGACCTCGTGCGCCCCCGGGGCGAAGCCGGCGCGCGAGTAGAAGCGCTCGGCGCGCGCGTTCCCCTCCAGGACCCACAGCACGACGTCCTCGAACCCCCGCGCCCGGAGGTCGGCCAGCGCCCGGTAGAGCAGCGCCCGCCCGACCCCCTGCCCGAGCCGGGCCGGGTCGGCGTAGAGCGACGTCACCTCGGCCGACCGCGCGGGGTCCAGGTCCGGGTCCCGCGCGGGCGCCGTCGACACGAAGCCGAGCGGCGCGCCGTCCTCGATCGCGACCCACACGCTCGCCTCGCCCGGGCGCGCCAGGCGGCGCTCCCATGCCTCGAGCCGGCGCCGGGCCGCGGCCTCGCCGTCGAGTAGCCGGTCGGGCATGAGCCCCCGGTACGCCGCCCGACGCGAGGCCATGTGCAGCGCGGCGATCGACGCCGTGTCCTCCCGGGTCGCCTCGCGGACCTCCAGGGTCCTCGCGCTCCGCCCCACCGCAGCCGGGCCCGAGCCCGAGAGGGCCCGGCCGAGGCGCAGCTGCGCGGGCGCGTAGCCCAGCGCCTCGTAGAAGGCGCGCGCGCCGACGTTCCAGGCGCGCACGTCGAGCTCCACGCGCGACACCCCGAGCTCGCGGGCGAGCGCCTCGGCCGCCCCCATGAGCGCGCGTCCCAGCCCGGCCCGGCGCCGCCCGGGCGCGACGCCGAGCTCGACCACGAGGAGGTACTCGCGCGCGCTCGTGAGCGTCGAGGCCTCGCGACGCACGCGCTGGCACACGACGTAGCCGACCGCCTCGCCGCCCTCCGCCTCGCCCAGGAACGCGACCACGTCCGGGCTGGTCAGCCGCTCGCGATGGAGCCCGAGCACCTGCTCCTCGGGCGCGACGCGGTACGCGTCGGGCTCGGCCTGCACGTGGGCCGCGTGCACGTCCCGGTGCAGCCTGGCGAGCAGGGCGGCGTCGTTGATGGTCGCGCGGCGGATCGTCACGGGCGCCAACATACCCCCGGACGCGGCGAGCTACTCGACGCGCCGCCCCCGCTCGACGCGCAGGGCCGAGAGGCGCCCCGCGATGCGTCCGTCGCGCTCCAGCGTCCACGTGAGCCGCTCGGGGTGCTCGCCCTCGCGCGCGGTGAACGTGGCCCGCAGGCGCCGCCCCTGCTGCGCGGCCTCCCCTTCGCCGCGGGCGACGACCACGTCGCCCTCGAGCACCTCCCGGACGACCCGGAGGCCCTGGTCGTGGCGCTCGACCACGAGCCGCGACCGCCGCCGGCCGGCGCTCAGCTCGTAGCGCCCGGCCGCGCCGCGCACGAACCAGCGGTCGACGTCGACCTCCGGCCGCACCTGCTCGAGGAACGCCGCCATCTCGGACGGGGTCAACGAGCGGCCGCGCGCCTCGCGCGCGGCGGCCTCCTCCGCGCGGAGGCGCTTCAGGTAGGCCTCGGCCGCGTGGTGGATCGGCACGAGGCTCTGCATGATCTCGGGGGTGATCCCGTTGGGCACGAGGCCCAGGTCGAGGACCGTGCCGGCCACCTGGTCGTTGAGGCGCGTGAGCGCCCGGGCGCCCGTCCGGAACCACGCCGGGGCGACGACGAGGTAGCCGTCGCGGTCGATCCACGTGAACATGCGCTCGAGCACGGCGTGGCGCAGGTGCGTGTCGTCGAGCCGCGCGAGGTTCACGCCCTCGGCCACGCGCACGAGCGCGGCCGAGACGTCGCCGTCGCCCGGGGCGGGGATCGGCCGCTCGGGGTCGAGGCCCCAGCGGCGGAACAGCGCGGCGCTCTCGCGCCCCTGCTCGAGCCGCGTGCGGTAGGTGAACAGCTCGACGCCGGCGGCCTGCCCGAGCGCCTCGGCGACCCCCGAGCAGAAGAACTTCGACATGTCGAGGAGCCGCGGCGCGGGCGCCTCCCCGGCGAGCGCGTCGGTCAGGCCGGGCTGCGCGTGGCCCATGCTGAAGTCGTAGCCGAGCGGCCGGCCGGCGTTCAGGGCGGCCTTGACCCGCTCGAAGAAGACGTCGGCCGCCGCGTCGAGCGCCGGCTGGCGCGCCTGGTCGCGCAGGAACAGCACCGCCTCGCGCGCGCTCCAGCCGCGGAGCGCCTTCTGGAAGTGGTAGGGGAAGGGCTCGATCACCACGCCGCGCTCGATCAGCGACTCGATCGTGAGCAGCGTCCCGGCGGGGTAGGTCCGGCCGCGGACGACGTGCTCGCGGTCGGTCACGTAGCCGACCGAGTAGTGCGAGAACATGTTGTCCTCGGACCCCGAGCGGGCGATCGCCGCGCTGAGGGTCATGTCGCCCTCGTTGATGATGAAGAACGTGCGCGGCAGCTGGTCGGCGCGGAACAGCCGCTCGAAGTGCGCCGGGTGCACCGTCCAGTGGTAGCGGTCGAGCCCCGGCGTGGTCGGCGGGAGCCGGGCGAAGCCGGGGCGGCCGCCGGCGTAGAGCCGGTCGGGGTGGAGGCGCGCGGCGCGCAGGAGCACCTGCTCGCGGAGGAAGCGCAGCCCCCGGAGCACCCGCCGGTGCATCTCCCCGAGCGTCGGCCGCGCCTGGCCGGCGTCGTGCAGCTCGGCGCACCGGCGGTCGACGGCGAGCATCAGGTCGAACACGAGGCGGTTGAGCGCCTCGGGCTCGGCGTCGACCTTCGCCAGGTCGAGCCGCGCCGGGTCGATCGCGAACAGCTCCTCGTAGCCGCGCGCGAGGAGCGCCTCGGCGTTGCCGGCGTGGAAGCCGGCCGGGTCGTTCACCTGCTCCAGGGCCGCCTCGAGGCGCGCGCGCAGGTCGACGAGGCCCGGGGGCCGCCCGGGGTCCTGGGCGGGGTCCTGGGCGCGCGCCGCGAGCGGGGCGAGCAGCAGCGCGGTCGCGACGAGGGGCAGGCGCATGGCACGACTCCGGCGAGCAGCATGCCCGCCGGCCAGAGGCCCGTCCAGCGCGTTCTCGCGCCCGGCGCGCGGGGGCGCGCCTCCCGGGCTCACCTCCGACGGCGTCCCCCGGCGCGCGGGCGCGCGGAGTCACGGCCAGGGCCGGCCCGCCACCCACGGGCGCCAGCCGCGCCGCGCCGCCGCGACCGCGTGGGCGGCGGCGTCGGGGCCGCGCCAGGGGATCCACGCCGCCTCCGGCGCCTCGCGCCGCAGGGCCGCCAGGGGCTCGCTCACGTCCTCCCCCCCGAGGGCGCCCACGAGCGCGCGCAGGCCGCGCGCGGCCTGCCCCTCGCCCAGCGCCGGGAGCAGGGCGCGCGCCCGGGGGAGGTCGCCCTCGAGGAGGACCACCTCGAGCTCCAGCTCCGCGCGCCGCGGCTCGCGCGCGACGCGGCGCAGGGCGGCCCGGGCCTGCGCGGGGTCGCCCCGCGCCGCGTGGATCACGACGAGCGGCTCGGGGTCCTCGCCGCGGTAGTCGTCGAGCGCCCGGGCGGCCGCCAGGGCCTCGTCCCAGGCGGGGCCCTCGCCGGCCCCGCCGCGCAGGAGGTAGGCGCGCCGGACGAGCAGCCACACGCGGCGCTCGAGCGCGGCGAGGAGCAGCTCGAGGCGCATGGCCGCCTCGTAGGAGACCTCGCGCGCGAGCTGGCCGCCGGCGTCGACGAGCCCGAGCGCCTGCCCCCCCGCCCACGCGCGCGACCACGCCGTCAGGCGCGCCTCGAGCTCGCCGAGCCCCGCCCGCAGGTCGCCCTCGAGCACGTCGAGCGCCTGGCGCGTGACCTCCTGCGGGGTGTAGCGGCCGTCCAGGCGCCCGGCGAGCGGCGGCGCGGCCGGGTCGCGCGCCCCGTGCCGCCAGGCGGCCCAGCGGTCCACGACGACGAGCGCCCGGGCGGCCGCCGTCCGCGGGGCCAGGGCCCGCGCCGCCTCGAGCAGGCGCCGGAGGCGCCGCGCCTCCTCGCGGCGCGCGCGGACCGCGAGCCGCAGGAGCGCCGAGTCGAAGGCCAGCACCTCCCGCTGCGCGAAGAGGCGCAGCCCCAGCCCGGCCGGGCCCTGCGCCGCGCCCGCCGCCGCGCCGACGAGCCGCTCGTAGGCGGGGAGCGCGGCGTCGGTGCGTGCCGTAGCCCTCGGCGCGCCAGCGGCGACGGCCTCGCGCGCGGCGGCCCGCCGCGCAGGCCACCTCGACCCCGCCGCGCGCCCGCCGCCCGCCTCGGGGCCGCGCGCCCCGCGGGCGTCCTGCAGCCGCGCCGCCGCGGCCAGCGCCTCCTCGAGGCGGCGCGCGCCCGCCCGCGCCTGCCGCGTGCGCCAGCGCCGGGTCCGTCATCCGCGAGGAGGCCCGCGAGCGCGTCGGCCGGCACCGCCGCCGGGTCGACGCGCCACGCGGCCGCGAAGCGCCTCGTCGGCCGCGGCGAGGGCCTTCCTCCTCGAGGCCCCTCGACCTCGACCGCGACCGCGCGCGGGTCGAGCGGCGCCGGCGCGCCGACGAGCCGTCCGACGTGGGCGGCGGCGCGCGCGGCGACGTGGGCGCGGCGACGAGCGCCAGGCCGACGACGCCGGCCGCCGGCCCGCGGCGGCGAGCAGGCGCCAGCGGGCGCGCGCCGGCGCCGGCACCGGCGGCGCCAGCGCCGCCTCGAGCGCCGCCGCGACCTCGAGGGCCGAGGCGTAGCGGTCGGCCGGGGCCTTCTCCAGGCAGCGCAGGATCACGGCCTCGAGCGCGGGCGGCAGGTCGGGCACGAGCGCCCGGGGCGCCGGCGGCGGGGCCCGCGTGATCTGCCCCAGGAGCTCCAGCGCCCCGCTGGCCGCGTCGAACGGGTAGCGCCCGGTCGCCGCCTCGAACAGGACCATGCCGAGCGCGTAGACGTCCACGCGCGCATCGAGGTCGCTCGCGCCCGTGACCTGCTCGGGGGAGAGGTAGGCGGGGGTCCCCAGGATCACGCCGGTCTCCGTGAGGCGCGTCTGGCTGTCGTCGAGCCGGCGGACCAGGCCGAAGTCGGCCAGCCGCGGCGCGCCCCGCTCGTCGAAGAGCACGTTCGACGGCTTGAGGTCGCGGTGGAGGAGCCCGCGCGCGTGCAGGTGCGCCAGCCCGCGCGCGACCCCCACCCCCACGCGCACGACCTCCGCCGGCGGGAGCCGCCCGCCGCGCAGGCGCTCGGCCAGGTCCCCGCCGGTCGCCAGGTCCATGACGAACCACGCGAACCCCGGCCCCTGCCCGGCGGCGTGGACCGCGACCACGTGCTCGTGCGGAGCGAGCGCGGCCATGGCCTCCGCCTCGCGCTGGAAGCGCAAGGCCTGCTGGCGGTCGTCCAGCGAGACGATCTTCATCGCCCGCACGGCGCCCGTGGGGGCGTGGACCACGCGGTAGACGGCGCCCATGCCGCCCTCGCCCAGCTGCTCCTGGACGAGGTGGTCACCCACGCGCGGCGTCGGCCCGGAGCCCCTCACAGCGACAGCCTAGCCGGCCCCCCGCGGCGAGGCCGGCGCAGGGCGACGGTGGGTCGTGTTCCCGGCTCAGCGCCCCGCGGGCGGGTCGACGATCGCCGCCGCGGCGATCACCGCGGCGTCGGGGACGACGACGTCCGTGACCTTCCGGGGCGCGTCGGCCGGGGCGGCGGCGTCCTCGTCGCCGCGGCTCGCCTGGTCGACGCGCGCCCGCGGCAGGTAGCGGCCGCCCTCCAGCCGCTGCAGGTAGCCGACGAGCCGCTCGCGCACCTCGCAGCGCAGGTCCCAGTTGGTCCCGGCGTTGGCCGACGACACGAGCGCCCGGAGCGTGACCGTCTGCGGCGACACCGCGGTCACCTGCAGCCCGCACACCCGCCCGTCCCAGTGCGGGCTGTCGCCGCAGATGCGCTGCAGCTCGTCGCGCACGCGGTCGACCGGGGTCGCGTAGTCGACGAACAGCTCGACCGTGCCCATGATCTCGGGCGACACCTTCGTCCAGTTCTGGAAGGGCGCCTCGAGGAAGCGGTTGATCGGCACGACCAGCCGCCGAAGGTCCCAGACCTTCACCACCACGTAGGTGAGGTGGATCTCCTCGATCCAGCCCCACTCGCCCTCGACGATCACCGTGTCGCCGATGCGGATCGGCTGCGTGATCGAGAGCTGGATCCCGGCCAGGATCGCGGAGATCGAGCGCTGCGCCGCCAGGCCGATGACGATCCCAGCCACGCCGGCCGACGCCAGGAGCGACATGCCGATCGTGCGCACGACCTCGAAGCGCGTGAGGACCAGCGCGCAGGCGACGACGCACACGACGACGGCGACGACGCGGCGCAGGATCATGACCTGCGTGCGGACGCCGCGGGCCTGCGCCTCGTCGGTCATGCCGCGCGTGAGCGTCCCCTCGAGCGTCTGCGCCACGAAGCCCACCAGGCGCACGCCCGTCCACGCCACCGTCGCCGCGAGGAGGACCGCGCGCGCGTCGTGCAGGACCTCGTTGGCCGGCGCCGACAGGCGCAGCGGCGCGGCGAGCCACTCGAGCGCCAGGAGCGCCAGGAAGAAGCGCAGCGGCGGCCGGACGGCCTCGAGCAGGCGGTCGTCCCACTCGATCCGGGTGCGGCGCGTGACGACCCCGAGCAGCAGGACCGCCCACGCCAGCAGCGCGCCCACGAGCCAGCTCGCCGCGACGACGACGACCAGCCCCACCCACTGCCAGGCCTCGAGCTCGAGGAGCCGGTGCGCGTGGAGCGCGGCGGGGATCCGTTCGTCGAGCCAGGCCGGCGGGCCGTGGGCCGCGTGCAGGGCGGGGATCTGGCGGACCGTCGCCGCGCCGATCCGCCAGCGCGGCGGCGCGCCGTCCGGCCCCTCCTCCCCCGTGAGGAGGACGGGGACCGCGTCGTCGGCCACCGGGATGTGCCCCACGACCTCCAGGAAGGGCATGCCCAGGGGGCGACCGCGCGGCTCGTCCGAGACCTCCTCCCACTCGACCCAGAGGGTCTGGTCCATGACGAACTTGAGGCGGCGGGCCAGGAGCGGCGCCTGCGCCGCCGTGGCCGCGTCGAGGCCCCGGAGGTCCAGGAGGGCCGCGGCGCGCTCGAAGTCGCCCGCGCGGCAGGCGACGATGAACTGCCGCAGGGCGCGCCGCGGGGTGGAGCCGTCCTCGAGCAGCGGCGCGCGCGCCTCCTGCGCCGACGCCCGCCCGGCCATGAGCGCGCACGCGCCCGCCAGGCAGGCCGCCGCCAGGGCGGCCCCGCGGCGTGGTCCCATGGGTGGCCTCCTTCCGGCTGCTCGCCGGGGACCATCAGGGAGGAATCCCGCCGGCCGCGCAACCCGCGTCGCGCGTTTCGTTCCCGTTCACCTACATGCTCGGCCGGGCGCGATCACGTCCCGGACGGAGGCGGCGCGCGGCGCCGTCCCAGGAGGTTGCTGACGACCCCGTGGAGCGTCCGCAGCTCGCGGCTCGTCGGGCGCGCCCGCTGCAGCAGCTCGCGCACGTTGAGGTTCGTCGCCGGGTGCGGCGCGGCGCCGTCCTGGCGCGCGCACGCCGCGAGCTCCCGCTCGAGGCGCTCGAGGAGCCCGTGCAGCTCCGCCTTGGGGGCGGGCGGGTCGCCAGGGTCCGGCGCGGGGGGCAGCTCCGCGGCCTCCAGCCACTCGTAGCCGAGGAGGAGGACCGCCTGCGCGAGGTTCAGCGAGGCGAAGGCCGGGTTCAGGCGCGCGGTGACGATCGTGTCGGCGACCGCGAGCTCGTCCGTGGTGAGCCCCTCCCGCTCGGGGCCGACGAGCAGGCCGGGGCGCCGCCCAGCGGCCACGAGGGTCCGGAGCCGGACGCCGGCGGCCCGCGGTGTGACGACGGGCCGCGCGCCGCTCCTCGGCCGGGCCGTGGCCGCGAGGACGTCCGTGAGGTCGGCGACGGCGTCCGCCAGGCTGGCGAACACCCGCGCGCCGTCGACCACCGCGTTGGCCCCCGACGACGCGGCGCGCGCGCGCTCGCTCGGCCAGCCCTCGCGCGGGGCGACGAGCCGCAGCTCCGTCAGGCCGCAGTTGAGCATGGCGCGCGCGGCGAGCCCGACGTTCTCGGCGAGCTGCGGGCGGCAGAGGATCACGGGCGGGCCGCCGTCGAGGCTCGTCCGCGTGCGATCCGTCCCGGCCATGGGTCCGACTGTACTACTGCGGGCGCGCGACAGGGCCCAGGTAGCGATAGACCGCGAGCTGATCGATGCGCTGCAGGCCGAACCCGCCCGCGAGCTCCTCGGCGAGGGCGGCGTAGTCGCCCGGCGGCAGGAGGACGCCCCGCTCGTCGAAGGGCGAGAGGTGCCAGACGCCCGGCGGGCCCACGAGCGGCAGGCCGTGGCGCCGCTCGAGCCACAGGACCTGGCCGCGCTCCCGGTCGATCCGCGCGAGGAGGACGCCGCTCCGGTCGACGTCGACCGCGTGCACGAGGAACGAGTCGTCGTCGCGCGGCAGCGAGGGCTGGTCGGCGCGCGCCAGCCAGGAGGCGGTCACCCAGCGCGCCTCGTGGGCGGCGGCCCGGACCGCGGCGGCCGCGAGGGCCCCCGGCTCCTCGGCCGGGCCGCCGAGGACGCTCGCGTTGACCACCCGCGCGGCCTTGAACCGGCCGTCGGCGGAGCGCAGGCGGAGCCGGAGGACGACCGTCGCCGTGGGCAGCGACCGGCGCTCGAGGCTCGGGTCGAACAGCCAGCCGACGACCGGGACCCGGAGCTCGCGCCGCGCGCGGAACGACGTCGCGACGAGGTGCAGGACGTCGACCTCGAGCACGTAGTCGGCGGCCGGCGCCGCGTCCTCCCGCGGTCGCACGACGACGACCGGGCCGATCGACGCCAGGTAGCGGCGCAGGGTCGTGTCGAGGCCCTCGAGCGGCGCGCCGCCCAGGTCGCCGTCGTCGCTCACCTCGCTCCCGCGCTGCACCTCGACGCGCCCGACGAGCGGTACGCCGCGCCGCTCCGACCGCGGGGCGCGCCCCTCGCGCTCGGCGCCCGGCCGCGCGTCGTTCAGCGCCGGCAGCGCGAGCCGCACGGTCGGCCCCTCGAGCTCGAGCGGCACCCGGTCGGCGGGGGCGAGCGCGAGGAGGTCGGGCGAGGCGCAGCCCGCCGCGAGGGCGGCGACGACGAGGGCGGCGGCGCGCGGCGCGCTCATCGCGGCCGCTCCTGGTCGCGCGGGGACCCGGCCTCGAGCGCGCCCGGGCCGCCGGGCCGCGAGGTCAGGGCCGCGCGGACCACGGGGTCCGCGGCGAGCTGCGCGGCGAGCCGCGCGCCCAGCGTCCGCAGCGGGTCGTCCTCCGACCCGGCCCGCGCCTCCGGGCCGCGCGTCGCCGCGTGCTGCCGCCCTCGCCACACCACGCGCCCGGTGTGGGCGTCCAGCAGGGTCCACGACAGCCACGCGGCGGCGGTGTCCTGGCCCCCCTGGCGCGAGTAGGCGAAGTCGAGCAGCTCGCCGCGCAGGAGCAGCGTCCCCCGGGGCAGGGGCGCCCCGGCGTAGGGGGCGGCGAGGCCGAGGTCCGTGTCGTCGCAGAAGGCCCGCACCCCGTGCTCCGCGAGGCCCGCCCGGACGGCCGCGCGCAGGGCGGGGACGGCGGCCCAGAAGTGGTAGGTCTGCTCGACGCCCGGGCCGGGCAGGACGCGCTCGATCGCCGTCGGCCGGGCGTGGTGCGCGCCGACCGGCTGGAGCGTGAGGTCGTCGACCTGGCCGATCGCCAGCGGCCGCGTCGCGCCCTCGAGCGGCGCCACCCGCTCCGGCGCCCGGTCGCTGGCGGCCGGCGGTCGCTCGTGGAACCCGTACGCCCCCACCTCCGGCGCGCCGCACGCCGCGAGCGCCAGGGCCACGATCGTCCAGGCCCGCCTCATCGCGGCACCTCCGACAGGCGCTGGAACGGGACGGGACGGGCGAGCGGCTCGACGCGCGGCCCGTCGGGAGGGACGCCGCTCGCCGGCGCCGAGAACCCGCGGAAGCGGGCGCGCTCCAGCTCGACCACGGAGAACTCCCGCTCCGGCTCGCCCTCGCCCCGGTAGCCGGCGAAGACGGTCGTCGGCCCCGTGATCGGCGCGATCGGCGCGCTGTCGTCCTCGTCCCCGTACCACCCGGCCGCCACGAAGGCCCAGCCGTCGCCCACGGGCGCGTCGGCGGGCGGCGGCGCGGCGGCGTCCGGGTCCGTCCAGGGCTCCGGCACGCCGGGGACCGCGCAGCCGAGCGGGAGGAGCGCCGCCAGGGCGGCGGCGAGGGTCGTCGTGCGCATGCGTCGGGCCCGCGCGAGCCGTGTGCCGCCCCTCGAGCCACCCCGGCCGTGCGGGCGGCGGGACCCCGGTGTCCCGCCGCGAACCCTGGCGCCTCTCCGGCCGCGCCGCGCGCGTCGCCGCCCCCGAGCCCCTCCGGGCGGCGGCCCCGCGCCGGGAGCTGCTCGTGGCCGCCGACGGGCCCGACGGCGTGCTCCTGCACCACGCCCGCCTCGGCGACGGCGCGCCCGCGTGGCGCGCCGCCGCGCCGCTCGTCGCGCCCGCGAGCGGCGACCTGCGCGTCGAGGTGGCCGGCTCGCGCTCGGTCCTGCTCGTGCGCCACGCGGGCGCCCTCGGCCTGGGATCGTCGCCTGGGGCGCGGGGGACCCCATCGACGACGTGCTGCCGGCCGGGCCGCTCCCGCCCGACGAGGTCGTCGACGCCGCGGCCCGCTTCCCCCTCCGGTCGGGGAAGGAAGCGCGGCGAGGCCTGGGCGCTCGTCACCCGCGCCGGCCGCGTCCACGGGTCCCGCGACCGCGACGGGGGCGACCCGCCCGGCCCGGTCGCCTCGCCGCTGGAGCTGCTCCCGCTCTCGCGGGTGTACCTCCGTCGGCGCGGACGACGAGGCCCTCGTCCGCATGCTCGAGCTGCGGGCGCCCTGACGCGGGGACGACGACGCCCTGGCGGCCGGGCGCGCGCCGCGCCCCGGCCGCCCGCGCGGGTCAGCGCTTCTCGATCCGCAGGTCGACCGGCACCCCCTTCGTGATCGACTCGAACACCGGCGAGAACAGGGCGCACTCGCGCAGCGCGCCCTCCGGCGCGTCCGACTTCACCCGGAACGTGACCCGGATCTGCTGGTAGCCCTTGCGCACGTCCGGCGCGACGCCCGTGAAGCCGCGCAGGTCGATGTCGCCCTCGACCTCCGACTCGACCTCGTCGAGGCGGATCCCGCGCGCGGCGGCGTGGTAGACCATCGCGCCCGTCAGGCACGTGACCAGCGCGCTCAGCAGGTGCTCGACCGGGTTCGGGGCCCGGTCCTTGCCGATCAGGACCTCGGGCTCGTCGGCCTCGACCTGGAACCGCTGCTTGTGGGGCTGCTCCTTGCCGACGCCGTACGGGTCCTGCACCTCGGTCCTGCTGAAGCCGCCGTCCCCGGACCAGCGGTTCGAGACCTTGAACTTGAACCGCGCCAGCTCCGGCTGCTTGCCGAGCTGCTTGATCGTCTCCCCGAGCGCCTGCACGTCGATGCCGTTGACCACCTTCGAGGTGGTCGTCGTCCGGTTCACCATGGCTCCTCGTCCCGTCCCCGCCCGGGCCTTCGCTGCGCACGTCCCGTGCCCGCAGGCGGCCTGGCCGGGAGCGCGCGGCGCGGCGAGGCGGGCGAGCCACGCCGGACCCGTCCACCGCTCGCCAGGGGGGGCGACGACCGTCGCGCCGCGAGCGCCACGGCCCGGGCGCGTGCGCTCGACCTGGTAAGGTGCACGCCGGTCGGTCGGCGAGTCGCCGCGGTGCGGCTCGGACGGCGGGCCCCAGGAGGTCACATGAAGCGCACGATGTTGACGTGCACGGGGGCGGCGGCGCTGCTGCTCCTCGGGGTCGCCGCGCCCGCGGCGGCGCAGGACGCGGACGAGCTGCGGCGCCGGCGCGCCGCGAAGGTCGAGGAGGCGTGGTTCACGCGGAACCCGTGGACCGATGACTTCGACGTGGCGAAGGAGCGCGCGCGGGAGCGGGGGAAGGTGATCTTCGCCTACTTCACCCGCTCCTACGCGGGGTGACCGCCCTGCACCCAGCTGGAGCGCGGTCCGCTCTCCACCCCCGAGTTCGATGAGTTCGCCCGCGACGTCGTCCTCTTCACGCACATCACGTCGCGGATCCCGGGCGAGAAGCACGCCGACCTCCTCCGGGAGAAGGGCGGGCGCGGCTTCCCCCACCTCGTGATCATGGACGCGCAGGGCGAGGTCCTGGTCACGCATCAGGGCCCCCGCACGGTCGAGGCCTTCCGCGCGGGCGCCGCCGCGGCGCAGCGCTACCTCGAGCTGAGGGCGGTGAAGGACCCGACCCCGGCGCAGCAGGTCGACCTGCTCCTCGCGGAGGTGGACCTCGGCAAGCTCGACCTCGACGCCGCGCGGGCGCGCAAGGACGCGCTCACCGGGCTGACCCCCGAGCAGGAGGCCCGCGTCGCGCAGGCGCTCACGGACCTCGAGGTCATGGCGATGGCCCAGGGGCTGACGCGGCAGGCCGACGCGGCCCAGCGCCGCGCCCTGGGCGGGCGGTTCCGGGCCATGCTCCAGGAGGGCCGGCGGCCGGCCGGCGACCAGGCGGCGCAGCCCTTCTACGTGCTGATCCTCGACTGGGCGGAGCACGAGCGGGACGTGGCGACGTTCGAGCAGGCGCTCGGCGCGCTCCGGGAGCGCTACGGCGCCCAGCCCGGGACGGAGCGCTTCTTCAAGCAGCAGGAGGAGCGCCTCGCGCGCCTGAAGCAGGAGTGACGGGCGGGCGCGCGGCGGGCCCGGGCGCCCGCCGCGCGCGCCCGGCTCGCCTCGACTCCCCACGCCGGCCCGCCGCGACAGAGTCACGTGGGGAGGGCGCCCATGAGCCTGCTCGGCAACCTGCTGTGGATCGTCGTCGGCGGCGGGCTGATCATCTGCGTGCAGTACCTGCTCGTCGGGCTCGGGCTCTGCCTGACCGTGGTCGGCATCCCCTGGGGCGTGCAGGCGTTCAAGCTCGCGGTCCTCGGCCTCCTCCCGTTCGGCAAGGAGGCGGCGCCCACGGGCGACCTCGCCCAGGGCGGCCTGGGCCTCGTCCTCAACATCATCTGGCTCATCGTCGGCGGCCTGGGGATCGTCCTCACGCACCTCCTGTTCGCCGGCCTGTGCGCGATCACCGTGATCGGGATCCCGTTCGCCGTGCAGCACTGGAAGCTCACGAAGCTCGCGCTCACCCCGTTCGGCCGGGACATCCGCGACATCCGCTGAAGCTCAGGCGCCCTGGAGCCAGGACTTGAACGCGTGGTAGCCCCCGTCGCGGCGCACGTCGAGGCTGCGGACGTGCTGCCAGAAGCGGAAGAGGAGCTCCTTCTCGCTCATCCCGTAGACGCCGTGGTAGTTGCGCTGCGGCCCGGCGTAGAGCTCGAAGAAGCGCTCCTTGCCGAACGACTCGATCAGCCACCCCGTGAACGCGCCGGCCACGTCGTAGTCGCGCCGGCTCATGCCGTCGCGGGCCAGCGCGTCGGGGTCGAGGTCGGTGTCGAGGCTCAGGTCGAGGAACACGCGCGCGCGGACCTTCGCGGGGACCCCCCGGTCGGGCCCCCACAGGCGCTCGGTGAGGTAGACCGCCAGCCCCTCGTCGATCGGGTGCCACGACGACCCGACGAGGAAGTGGACGAGCTCGTGGGTCGCGTCGCGCCGGTCGAGGTGCCCGGGGACGAGCGTGATCCCGTGGGCGTCGGCGTGGCAGCGGTCGCCCTTCGGGAGCACCACCACGTCGATCGGCGGCACCGCCGGCGGGGGCGCCAGGCCCGGGGGCGGCGGGCAGGCGGCGCGCGGGGCGCCGCGCGGGCGGAAGTCGCCCGGCGACATGGCCGGCCCGAGCCAGCCGGTGAGGAAGTCGTGCGCGCGGTCGAGCTCGGCCAGGAGCGCCTCGCGCCGCTCGCGCGAGAGGCAGCCACCCTCCACCCAGAGGGTGAAGCGCGGGGTGGTGAAGGCCTCGGTCGTCGCCGGTTCGGTGACGCTCGGCGGCGCCTTGCGCGGCGGCGGCGCGGCCGCGCAGCCGGCCGTCACGACGATGAGGAGGAGCGGGGCCAGCATCGCGCTCCGGCCCGCCGCCGCGGCGCGCCCCGGAGGGACCCTGCCGCTCGCGACCGCCCGCGGCCACCCCGCTCGCACCGTCGGCCCCGTCATGGGCTCAGGGGCGGGCCCCGTCGACCGCGCTCGCCGGCGGGCTGCTGGGCGCCTCCTCCTCCTCCTCCTCCTGGGCGCCGCCCTCGCCGAGCCGCCTGGAGAGCGCATCGAGCCGCTGGTTGAGGCGCTCGATCTCCGCCTTCGTGGGGATGTTCAGCTTCGTGAGCACGTCCTGCACGCGCCGCTCGACGAGCTCGTCGAGGCGCTGCTTGAAGCTCTGCGTGCGGGTCTTGATCTCGTCCTTGAGCTGCGTGGCCTCGTCCTGGGGGATCTCGCCGGCCTTGACCAGCTTGTCGACGTTCTCCGACAGCTGCTCCTCCGAGAGCATGGAGCTGTCGAAGTACTGCAGGACGTTCTTGCGCATGAAGTCGACGACGGTCGTCGACGACCGCTGCACGAGGTCCATGAAGAAGGACTTGGGGAGCTTGCCCTC
Organism: Planctomycetota bacterium; assembly: GCA_023954375.1. GTDB lineage: Bacteria > Planctomycetota > J058 > J058 > J058 > JAMLIC01. Next base: position 44,110 of record JAMLIC010000024.1, on the reverse strand, counting down.
CTTGCGCTTCTCCTGCTCGAGCAGGATCTGCGAGAGGGTCACCGTGGTCAGGTCCTCGCCCGTCTGGTTCTCGACGACCTTGATGTCCTGGCCGTCCTGGACGAGCTGCTGGATCTGCTCCAGCGTGATGTAGCGCTTATCCTCGGTGTCGTAGAGCTTGCGGTTCGAGTAGCGCTTGATGATGCGTGGCATGTGGCGTCCCCGGCTCGGGCCCATGATAATCCAGCGGGCCCGCCGGAGCGCCCGCGATCGCCCGGCGAGCCCGCCGGGCGTCAGCCCTGCTCGGCGCCCTGCTCCGCGTCGGCCCGCGCCTCGAGCTCGTCGAGGCGAGCGGCGATCCCGTCCACCTCCTCGCGCGTGGGGATCGGCAGCGTCCTGAGGACGCGCCCGATCGCCGCGTCGATCTGCGCCCGCACCCGCGAGCCGTCGGGCTGGCCGGGGTCGGGGGCCGGCTCCGCCGCGGCCCCCTCCGGGGCGGCGGGCTCGCCGTCGCCGCCCTCGGCGCGCTCGCCGCGCGTGCGCTTCCAGGCCGCCTCGAGCTCCTCCTGGGCGAGGATCAGGGCGCCGACGCCGGCGAGGGCCAGCTTGTAGAGGACCGACCCGATCCCCTTGGCCTCGGGGCTGCCGGGCTCCTCGGTCGCGGGCGACTCGCTCATGGATCCCTCCCTCCCGGCCGATCATAACGCGGCGCGTTAGCCGCTGCAAACCGTCGTGTCGCATGCGCCGGTGGCACGACGCCGCGCGGCGTGCTCATCTCTCCTCCGGTGGGGGGGGGACGAAGGTGACCGTGGACAGCCGCCTGGCCGACCGCCGGGGCCTCGACCCGGAGTCGCTGGCGCTGCTACGCGAGGCGCTCGGGGAGGACCTGGTCGACGCCCGCGAGGTCACCCGCGACGCCTACGCGAGGGACCTGTCGGCGCTCGGCCACCTCGCCTTCCGGCGCCCCGACGGGCTGCGCCCCCCGGACGCGGTCGCCCGGCCGCGGGACGTGGCCGGCGTGCAGGCGGTGCTCCGCCTGGCCAACGAGCGCGGCTTCGCCGTGATCCCCTTCGGCGCGGGCAGCGGGGTGTGCGGCGGGACGATCGCCGTGCGCGGCGGCGTGGCCCTCGACCTCAAGGGGCTCGACCGCATCCTCGAGGTCGACCGGCGCTCGCTCCTCGTGCGCGTGCAGGCCGGCGTGAACGGCCAGCTGTTCGAGGAGGCCCTCCAGCGCGAGGGGCTGACGGCCGCCCACCACCCGTCGTCGATCACCTGCTCCACCGTGGGCGGCTGGGTCGCGGCGCGGGGCGCCGGCCAGCTCTCCACGCGCTACGGCAAGGTCGAGGACATGGTCGTCGCGCTCGAGGTCGTCCTGCCCGACGGCACGCTCGTGGCGACCCCACCCGCCCCGCGGGCCGCGACCGGCCCCGACTGGAACCAGCTCTTCACCGGCTCCGAGGGCCTCCTCGGCGTGATCGTCGCCGCCACGCTCCGCGTGCACCGGCTCCCGCCCCTGCGCCTCTTCCGCAGCCACGAGTTCCCCGACCTGACGAGCGCCCTCGAGGCGGTCCGCGAGGGGCTGCAGCGCGGCGCCCGGCCGGCGGCCGTGCGCCTCTACGACCCGCTCGACACGCTGCTCGTCGCCCGCTCGGGCGACCCGCGCCCGGTCCCGGCGCCGGACCAGGGCGTCGACGACGACGCGCCGCTGGCCCCCTGGTGGCCGCTGTCGCGCGTCTCGCCGGGCGCGCTCCTGCGCGCGCTCGCCGAGCGCGTCCCGGACCTCCGCCACGGGGCGGAGCGCGCGCTCCTGGCGCGCCCCGAGCTCCTCAACCGGCTCACGGCCCGGATCCCGGGGGTGGGGTGCCTGCTCGTCCTCACGTTCGAGGGCCACGACCCCGACCTCGTCGGTGCCGAGGAGGCGGTCTTCCGCCGCGCGTGCGAGGCGCACGGCGGCGAGGACCGCGGCCCCCGCCCCGCCGAGACCTGGTGGAACAACCGCCTCGCGGTGTCGTTCAAGCAGAGCGGCGTCTACGCCATGGGCGGCTTCGTCGACACCATGGAGGTCGCCACCTCCTGGACCCGGCTCCTGGAGCTGCACGACCGGGTCCGGGCGGCGCTCGCGCCCCACGCCCTGGTCATGGCGCACTTCTCGCACGCCTACGCCGACGGCTGCAGCATCTACTTCACGTTCGCGGCCCTCCAGGGCGACCCCGACGACGCGCGCGCGCGCCACGCGGCCGCCTGGGAGGCCGGCCTCGGGGCGGTCGTCGCGTGCGGCGCCGCCGTCAGCCACCACCACGGGGTCGGGCTGCTCAAGGGCGAGGCGCTGCGCGCCTCGCACGGGCCGCTGCACGACCTCCTCGCGCGGGTGAAGGGGACCCTCGACCCGCGCGGGGTCATGAACCCCGGCAAGCTGGGCTTGCCGTGAGCGCCTCCACCTCCCGAAAGGACCGCCTCCGCATGTCGCACCGGACCACCTCGCCGCGCCTGCGGCTCGTCCTCGGGCTCTCCCTCGCGCTCGTGGCGGGCTGCCAGGAGCCGCGCCCCGAGCCGGAGCAGGACCCGCAGGAGCAGGCCGACGCGCCGCCGGCGCCCGCCTCCGAGGTCCCCCCGCCGGCGCCGGCCGCGGCGCAGCCGGCGCCCGCCGTCGAGGCCGCCGACCGTGAGCCGACGCGGATCGTGATCACGTCGCGGAGCTTCCCGCAGGAGCTCCTCGACCGGATCCGGCTCGACGACCTCGTCGAGGTCGAGCTGGCGCGCGGCGGCGGCCGGACGCGCGGCGCGGTGAAGGTGCTGCGCCCGGGCGAGCTCGCCGTGGCCGTCGAGGGCTCGCAGATCGTCACCCGGCTCAAGCCCGAGGACGTCCGCGACGTGCGGCTGCTGTTCCGCGACGACCAGCGGCTCGACCTCACGCCCGCCGCCGACGAGCCGCGCAACGAGCAGGAGGCCTGGCTCGAGCGGTTCGCCGCCCGCCCGGTGTTCGAGGGCGACCCGGCCGAGCTGTGGGCGCGCCGCTTCGACGCGAACGTGGCCCTGCCGGTGGTGCGCTCCTTCACCCTGACGACCTACGCGTACGCCGGCGCCCGGCCCGGCGCGGCCCTGTTCGCGCTGAGCCCGCAGCGGGCGACGCTGCGCGAGGGCGAGCTGCTCAAGCTCGTCGGCGCCGTCCAGGGGGTCGAGCAGCGCGGCGGCGCCGACCGCCCGCTCGGCGAGGTGCAGCTCTACCTGGTCAAGCGCGGCGCGCAGGTGCAGGCGCTCTACTCGCCCGACCGGCTGCACGCCTCGAACCTCGAGCGCGCCGCCGTCATGCGCTTCCTCGAGCGCGAGCCGGTGACGCTCGCCGCCTGCAAGGTGGGCCGCGACCGGCGCTACGTGCGGATCGTGCGCGTCCCGGCCAAGACGGCGCGCACCTACATGATGCACCTGGAGCGGACCCCCGAGCGCACGGCCCTGCGCGCCTGGCGCGCCCAGAGCAACCCCGGCCTCGCGGCGGCGGAGAAGTCGGTGCGCGCCCTCTACAAGGCGGTCGGCCTCACGACCGACGCCGACCTCGAGACGCCGGTGCTGTTCGAGCTGCACACGACGAGCGCCACGGGGGGGCTGCGGCTGCTGGCGTTCAGCAAGGAGCTGGGGCTGGAGTAGAGACTTTCATCCTTGCGCTTGCGTCCGCCCGGCGCCGCGTCTAAACCAAGAGGCGGCATGCGCGTAGCCCTCGCCCTCCTCGTCTTGTTCGCCCTCCCGGCGCGCGCCGACCGGATCGAGCTCCGCAGCGGGCAGGCGCTCGACGGGGCCGTGCTGGCGGGCGGCCCGCTGCGCCTGGTCGTCGACGGGCCGCAGGGCGTGGTGTTCGTCGAGCGGTCGGCGGTGCGCGGCGTGGTCGACGCCCTGGGCCAGCCGGTGCCCCTCCCCGTGGGCGAGGTCGACCCGGTCGGGGTCGTGCGGGTGCTCGAGGGGGGCGTCCGCGTGCAGCGGCGCGACGTCGACGTGCCGCTGTCGATCCACGGCGCCGCGGCGGTCGTGCTCGAGGGCGACGTCCTCCGCACGACGCCCTACGGGCGCGTGACGCTGGTGGTGGCCGGCGGCGCGCAGGTCTCGGCGCGCGGCGACGCCGTCGTGCGCTTCCGCCAGGGGACCCCCGAGCTCGTCGAGGGCACGCTGCGCCTGGAGCTCGAGCAGGGGACCGCGCGCGTGCTCCTGCCCGAGGGCCGGCTCGTGGTCACGGACGGCCGGGCGCAGGCCGAGCACGTGCGCGGCCGGAGCCGCCTCCTGTGCGTGTCGGGGCGCGCCGTCCTCCAGGCGCACGAGGGCTACACGCTCGAGCTGCCGCGCAACCACGCCGTCGACGTCAAGGCCGCGCGCGAGCGCGAGCCCGCGAGCGTCGCCGCCAGCAACGCCAACGCCTGGCCCGTCCGCCTGGAGCAGGGCGACCAGTGGGTCTCGGTCCAGCCCGGGGAGCGCGTCGTCCTCCTCGGCCTCACGGCGGAGCGCCGCGACCGGCGCGGCGACACACGCGACCCCCCCGCCGAGCCCCTCCCCGAGCGCGCGCCGCCGGCGGCCGCGCCCCAGGCCGCGCGCCGCCCCGAGCAGGCGCCCGGCCCGCGCGCGGGCGTGGGGGTCGTCGTGCGCGCCGCGGCGAAGCTCCAGCTCGACCGCCCCGGCGAGCCCTCGCGGCGCCTCGAGCCGGCGGAGGCCGAGGGGTTCTCGCTCTGGCCAGGCGACGCCCTGGTCACGGCCGACGGCAACGCCTGGGTCGAGGCGAGCGGCGCGCGCGTGCAGGTGGGCGCCGACAGCCGCCTGACGCTGCGCCCGCCGGAGGGGGGCCCGGCGTTCCGCCTCCGCGGCGAGGCGACCTTCGAGACCGAGGGCCAGGTGTCGGTCGGGGTGGGCGGCGGCGAGGTCGGCCTCCTGCGCGGCCGCATGGTCGTGCAGACCGGCGACGCCGGCGTGGCCCTGCGCGTCGCCGCCGGCACGGCCGGCGCGCGCCTCGGCGACGAGGTGCGCGCCGAGCTCCTCGCGCCCGCCGACCTGCGCGCCGTCTTCGAGCCGCGCGGCCGCGTGCGCCTGAGCGTCCCCGCCGACGGGCAGGGGGTCGAGGTCACCGCCGGGACGCTCGACCTGCGCCTCGCCGGGCAGCGCTGGGTGTCGCACGGGCGCACGGGCGACCTGCAGACGATCGACCTGTGGAGCGGGGCGCGGCTCGAGCTCCTGGGGCAGGTGCGCGCCCGCGTCCTGCCCGGCCCGGCCGAGACGGAGCTCCTCGCCGTCGACGGGCTCGCCGCGCCGCTGCCGCTCGTCCCGGGCACCTACCGGATCGCCCGCGAGGGCGCGGCCGTGAGGGTCCTCGGCGCGCCCCCCGGCGCGGGCGCGGCCCCGCAGGTGGAAGCCCCCCTGCCGCCGGTGGCCGCCGAGCGCCGGCCCTCGCCGCCCGCGCCGGCGCCCGCGCAGCCCGCCCCGGCGCCCGACCCGCGGGCGGGGGGCGACGAGGCGCACGCCTTCAAGAACGGCGCCGTCGTCACGACCCGGGGCTGGGGGCCGGTGCGCGTGGTGCGCGACGGCGCGCAGGAGGTCGAGCTCGAGGGGCCCAACGGGCGCCTGTTCCTCGGGCCCAACGCCCGGGCCACCCTCTCGCGGCGCGCCGGCGCGGCCGGCCAGCCGGCCACGAGCCGGGTCGAGACGACGGACGGCCGCTGGGTCGAGCACGAGGAGGACGCGGCGCCGTTCGACCTCTGGCTGGGCGGAGACGGCCGCCTGCGCGTGAGCGTGCGCGGCGAGGCGCAGCCGCGCGGGGTCGAGGTCGAGCCGGGGTGCAGCTTCGACCTGACGATCCGCCGCGACCGCTACGTCCTGGCGAACGTCTTCGGCCAGGTCGTCTACGTCGACCTCGGCCAGCAGGTGAGCGTCACCCGGCGCAGCGGCCTGCGCGTGCGGCCGGGGAAGTGACCGTGGGCGGCGCGCGCTGGGCTCGGGCTGGGGCGGGCGCGGTCGCCGTGGTGGTCGTGGCCCTCGCGCAGGTCCGCGCGGAGACGTTCGTCTTCCGCGACCCCGAGCGCGGGCAGGTGCCGGGCAAGGTCCTGGCCGAGTTCGAGGACCTGCTCTTCCTCGCGCTCGACGGCGAGGCGCCGCGCTTCGTCTCGCGGGCGGAGCTGGAGGCGGTCGTCGACGACGCGGGCACCCGCTACGACGCGCCGCCCCCGGGGACCTTCGCGCGCGTCCAGGGCGGGAGCACGCCGCGGGCGGCGGCGACCGACCTGACCGGCGAGGCGCTGGTCCGGCGCACCGACGGCCCGCTGGCCGCCGAGGCCGACCCCGCCTTCCTGCACGCCGGCGACGCCCTGGTCACGGGCGACGCGGGGCTGGCGCGCCTCGTCCTCCCCTCCGGGACCACCGCCAAGCTGGCCCCGTCGTCGGAGGTCCAGCTGCCCGCCCGGGGCGCCGCCGGCACCGGCGAGCGCCTCGACCTGCGCCAGGGCGAGCTGCTGGTCGAGACGGCGCTGCGGCCGCTCGAGCTCCTCCTGGGGGGGGTCGTCGCCCTGCGCCTCGGCGGGGCCACGCGCGCGGGCTGCGAGCAGCAGCCCGACGGCGCGCGCCACGTCCTCCTGCACGACGGGACGGCCGAGCTCGTGTGGGCCGACCTGCGGGTGGTGCTGGCCCCGGGCCTCGGCGCGGAGCTGGTCGCCAGCGGCGACGGGCAGTGGCGCGTGACGGCGGACCCGGCCAACGTCGGCGCCGTCGAGGTCCGCCACGACGCCGTCGTCGAGGGGCTCGCGCCGGGCGCGTCGCGGGTGTTCGGCGCGACGGCCCAGGCGGAGGAGCTCTGGCGGCTCGTGCGCGGCAAGGGCGAGCTCCTCGTGCGCCGCGGCCCGACGGGCGAGCTGACGCCGGTGGCGCCGACCCAGCGCGAGCGCCTGGCGCTGGCGGCCGGCGACGCGGTCGCCACGGGGCCGGACGGCGAGGTCGTCCTCGGGCGGGTCGACGGCGCGCAGGCCCGCCTCGCCGCCGGCGCGACGCTGGAGGTCGGCCAGCAGCTCGACCTGGTCCGCGGCCGCGTGGTCATCGAGGCGAGCGACTCGCCGGTGTCGCTCCTCACGCCCGGCGGCCCGGCGGCGGTCACCATGGGCACGCTGTCCGTCACCCGCGTCGGCCAGGTCGAGGTCGAGGCCGCGGCCGTGGCGGGCGCCCTCGACCTGCCCCTCGGCGCGTCGGCCGCCCTGACCCTCGAGCCCGGCGCCGTGGCGCGCGTTCGCGCGCGCGCCGGCGGCGGGAACGGGAGCGGCGGGCGCGGGGACGGCGCGAACGGGAACGGCCGCGAGGTCGAGGCCGAGGTGCTCCGCGGGCGGGCGGTGATCGGCTCGCGCGCCCACGGCCGCGGGCCGGACACGCGCTTCCGGGTGCCGCTCGCGCCGGGCCAGCCGGTGGCCGTGAGCGAGGGGCCGGTCGAGGGCTCGGTCGGCCTGGAGGGCGCGGCGGAGGTCCTCCCGACCCTGCACCTCCCCGGCGGCCGCGCGCTCGCCTTCCTCTCCGCCGACGTCCGCGCGGAGGTCGCGCTCGACCCGGCCTGGGAGGTGGTCCTGGGCCGCGGCGGGCGCGTCCGCGTGACCGAGGGGCTGTGGGTCGGGCTGGCCACGGTGCAGGGCCGGCCGGAGCTGCGCTTCAAGGCCGGCCCGCGCGTGCGCCTGGCCCACGCGGCGACGGTCCGCGTGCACAACCCGCGCCTCGAGGTGCTCTCGCCCTCGGGCGCCACGGTCGCCGACATCGAGCTGCACGGCGACGTGGCCGTGCGCGTCGACCCGCCGGGGGACATCGCGGGGGCGGTGCTCGCCCTGCGCGACGACGACCGCTTCGAGGTCCCGCGCGAGGGGACCGCCGTCGTCGACCGCGACCGCGACCTCCTGCGCGTCGCCCACGGCGACGGCCGGCGCCTGTGGGTCCAGGACGGGGCGCCCCCCGTGCAGGCCCGCCTCGCCGACGCGCGCGGGACGCTCTACGTGACCATGCCCGGCGCCCCGCCGCTGGGCCTGCCGTCGGGCCGGCCGGTCACCGTGCTGGCGACGCGCGCCGGCGAGCTGATCATCCTCGCCGACGACCAGCTCCGCGACGCGGCGGGGCTCGAGCTGCTCACCGGCGCGCCCCCGCAGGGCCTGATCGACACGATCACCCGCGACCGCGCGCGCGACCTGCTGGACGTCCCCCCGCCGGACAGCCCGAGTGGCCCCTGACCCGACGCCATGGACCCTCGCCCGCGACGCCTGAGCGACCGGCGGTGCGGACCGGCCGGCCCGGGCGCCGCCTGCCGCTCCCCGGGTGCGCGCTGGTGACCGCGCTCGCCGCCCTCGGCCCGGCTGCCGCCCGCGCCCAGGAGTTCGGCGACTTCGACCACACGGGGCAGCTCGAGGAGGCGCGCCGCCGGGCCACGCCCCTGCGCGCGGGCCCGCACGCGTTCGAGCCGAGCCTGCAGTACAAGCTGCTCGGCGTGACCACCCCGCACGTCTTCGGCGCGCTCTCGGCCGGCTACACGGACAACCTCCTGCGCGCGGACAAGGACGCCCCGGGCGTCCGGCTCGTGCGCGACACGTTCGGTCGGGCGGAGGCGGGGCTGCGCCTCGACACGCACCTCACCGACCACCGCATCGAGCTCGAGTACCGCGCCGGCGTGACGGAGTACGTGCGCAGCGGCGCCTTCGACACGCACGAGCACCTCGTGCGCGGTCGGCTCGACCTGATCTTCAACGACGCCTCGGCGCACGCCGACGCCTCCTACGCCCGCACGGCCTACCCGCAGACGATCCAGCTGCGCGGGATCGTGCGCGCCGACACCTACAGCGCGAACGCCTGGGGCGAGGCGCGCTGGAACCGGTTCGGCGCGCGCGTGGCCCTGGGCGGGCGGCGGGTGGAGTTCCGCGAGCGGGCGCTGCGCCCGCTCGAGCACCGCGCGTTCGGCCCGAGCCTCCAGGTGTACTTCCGCGTGAGCCCCAAGCTGCGCGCGGTCCTGGAGTACAACTACCAGCGGCTGCGGTTCGACCACCGCCGCGACCTCGAGGGGTTCGACGTGCACCAGGTCCGCGGCGGCGTGGACGGCGAGGTGACCCCGAAGCTCACCGCCTCGGTGAAGCTCGGCGGCGCGTTCCAGCGCATCGAGGCCGGGTCGGCGGGCGCCGGCGTCCGGGACCGCGAGTTCGCCGGCTTCGTCGCGGAGGTCTCGGCGCGCTGGGAGGTGCTCCCCCGCACGCAGGTCAGCGGCAGCTACCGCCGCAGCATCGACCCCTCGCTCTCGTCGACGCACCTGCTCTCGGACGACCTCGAGCTGTCGGTCGCGCAGCGGCTGTTCGACGAGAAGGTCACCGCGCGCGCGTTCGCCGGCTACACGCACAGCGTCGTCGACCGGGGGCTCCACCTCAACCGCTTCCGCACGGGGGCCGCCGTGACCTACCTCATCCGCGAGTGGCTCTCGGTCGGCGCCGTCTACGAGTTCTCGCGCCTGACGAGCGGGGCGCCGTCCGACGACTTCGAGGTGCACACGGTCATGGTCTCGGTGGGGGCAGGGCTGTGACCGCGCTCGCCGGCTCGCCGCGGACCGGCCTCCTCGCCGCCTGCGCCGCCCTTCTGGCCGCCGGCTGCGCCCTCTTCGGCCCGCCCGAGGCGCCGCGCCGCGCGGGCCAGGGCGAGCTGGTGCCCGCCGCCCCAGGGCCCGGCCGCGAGCTCCCCCTGCCGCCGCCGCTGCCGCGCTCGCAGCAGCAGGGCGCGCAGGAGCTGCCGCCCTCGCGCGGCGTCGTGGGCGACGACCGCCTCGAGCCCGGCGTGGTCCTGGCGATCATGGTCACGAACGAGCCGGCGCTCTCGGTCGACCGCGCGCCCGTGGGCCGCGACGGGGCCGTGTTCCTCCCCTTCCTCGGGCGCATCCCCGCCAGCGGCCGCACGCCGCTCGAGCTGGCGAGCGCGCTCGAGCAGGAGCTCGCGCGGCGCGGCTACCTGCGCCACCCGCAGGTCGACGTGCAGGTGCTCGCGCAGAGCGGCCGGCGCGCCTACGTCCTCGGCCGCGTCGGCCGCCCCGGGGCCTACGACCTTCCCTTCGACCGCAACGTGACCCTGCTCCAGCTGATCGCCATGGCCGGCGGGCTGGCGACGGGGAAGGCCGACCTCGAGGCCGACCCGTCGGCGATCCGCCTCGTGCGCACCGTCGACGGCGAGCGCCGCATCTACCGCCTCTCGTTCCTCGACATCGTCAACCAGGACCACCTGGCGGCCGACGTGGCGATCCAGGACGGGGACGTGCTCTTCGTCCCGCCCAAGCAGGAGCTGTTCATCTTCGGCAGCGTGCGCAACCCGGGCGGCTTCCCCCTCTCGGACGGCGGGCGGCTGCGCATCGACGAGGCCCTGTCGCTCGCCGGCGGCTTCAGCGAGACGGCCGACCGCGAGGGCGTGCTGCTCATCCGGCGCACGCCCCAGGGCGCCCAGACCTACGGCCTGCCGGCCGACCCCATGGCCCGGGCCGACGTCGAGGTCACGGCGAACGACACGATCGTCGTGCCGGACCGGGCGATCCGCCGCGTGTTCGTGCTCGGCGCGGTCGGGCGCCAGGGCGGGATCGGCCTCGACGAGAGCGACCTGACGGTGACCAAGGTCCTGGCCCTCGCCGGCGGCACGGCGCGCGTGGCGGCGACCAACTCCACGCGCCTGATCCGGCGCGGCGCCGACGGGCAGAAGCGCGTCTACACGGTCCCGGTGGCCACGATCATCGAGACGGGCGACGTCGACCGCGACCCCGTCGTGCTGCCCGGCGACATCATCTTCGTGCCCGAGGGGTTCTTCTGATGGCCGGCGGCGACGGCAACGGGCTCGGGCGCGCCGACAGGGACGACCGCGACGACCTCGTCGAGGACGACGCCCGGCACGACCACGCCGAGGCGCCCGAGGGCGACGAGCTGCGCCAGCTCATCTCGATCCTGCGGCGAAACTGGCACTGGATCGCGCTGATCACGGCGCTCTGCACGGCCGTCGCCGCCGTCCGCACCCTGCGGCTCGAGCCCGTCTACGCGGCGACCGCCCGGCTCAAGCTCGACCGCGAGCTGCCCGACCCGACCGCGGCGAAGTACGTCACCTACGGCGACTGGATCCAGGCCGAGTACCTGAACACGCAGATCCGCATCATGGAGAGCGTGTCGCTCTCGGCGGCGGCCGTCGAGGCGAACCCGAAGATCAAGAACGCGCTCGCCGGCGACGTCGCCGCGGGCGACGGGCGCGCGCCCTCGGCCGAGGCGCTCGCCTACGCGTTCCGGGCCGGCCTGAGCATCTCGCCCGTCAAGGACACCTACCTCGTCGACATCACCTACCAGTCGACGCGCGAGGAGCGCTGCGCGGACTTCGCCAACGCGCTGGTGCAGGCCTACATCGACGAGCGCGAGAGCCAGGCCGGCCAGCGCACGCGCCTCGCGGTGGAGAAGATCGGCGAGCAGGCCGACCTCCTGCGCGAGAAGCTGGAGCGGAGCGAGCGCGAGCTGCGCGCGTTCCTCGAGCAGAACCAGGTGCCGCTGATCGAGCGCAACGAGGAGATCATCGTCGCGCGCATCGGCGCCAACCATCAGGCGCTCACCGCGGTGCAGCAGCGGCGGATCAAGCTCGACGCCGAGCTCGAGGCGATCCAGCGCGTGATCGAGCTCGGGCGCCCCCTCGAGAGCGCGCCGGCGATCGCGCAGAGCGCGATCGTGTCGACGCTGCGCGAGCGGCTGGCCCACGGCGAGCTGGAGGTGGCGGGCCTCTCCGAGCGCTACGGCGACGGCTGGCCGGAGGTCGTCCTGGCGCGCGCGCGGAGAGACCAGCTGAAGCTGCTCCTCCGCCAGGAGATCGAGACGGTGCGCGCCCGCCTGCAGGGCGAGCGGGACGCGGTGACCGCCGAGGAGCAGGGGCTGCTCCAGCGCGCCCGGCAGCTGCACGAGGAGGCGCGCGAGCTGGCGCAGCGGGCGCGCCTCTACGAGAACCTGCGCGCCGAGGTGGAGGCGAACCGGCGCTTCTACGAGGAGTTCGCCACGCGGCTCAAGGAGGCGGCCAGCTACTCGAACACGCTCCTGTCGAACGTGCGCTTCGTCGACCGCGCGAGCGGGTGGAGCCGGGTCGGCCCGAACCACACGCGCAACGTCGGCCTGGGCGTCCTGTTCGGCCTGGCGCTGGCGACCGGCGTGGTCCTCCTGCGCGAGCGCCTGGGCGACCGGATCCGCACCGTCGGCGAGGCCACGCGCGTCCTCCGCCTGCCCGTGATCGGCGTCGTGCCCGAGGTCACCGAGGTCGCGCCCGACCAGCTCGACCTCTACGCCATGTCGCGCTCGCACTCGGTCTTCGCCGAGGCGTTCCGGCGGCTGCGCGTGCAGATCGACGCGATCGGCGGCCTGCCCGCGGACGGGTGCGGCGTGCTCCTCTCGTCGAGCGGCGTGCCCCAGGAGGGGAAGACGCTCTGCGCCATCAACATCGCGATCGCCGCGGGTCAGGGGGGCAAGCGCACGCTCCTGATCGACGGCGACATGCGCGGCCCGCGGATCCACCGCGCGTTCGACCTGCCGGTGGGCCCGGGGCTGGCCGAGGTGCTCAAGAGCAAGGCGCTGTGGGGCACGGTGATCCAGCAGACCGCCGTGCCGAACCTGTCGATCATGACCGCAGGCAAGGCCGACCAGAACCCGGCCGAGGTGCTCTCGCGGACGAACGCCTTCCAGGACCTGCTGTCGCGCCTCCGGCCGCACTTCGACCGGATCGTGATCGACACGGCGCCGGCCGCGGCCGTGACCGACGCGACCCTCATGGCGCCGTTCGCCGACGCGACGGTCCTGGTCGTCTCCGCCCGCGCCTCGAGCCGCAGCGCCAGCCGCCTGGCCTGCACGGAGCTCATGCGCGTGGGCGCCGCGCCGCGGGGGCTGGTGTTCAACCATCAGAGCGCGAGCGACGCGGACTACTACTACGGCACCTACTACCGCCGCTACGCGTGGACCGAGCCCGAGGCGCATCCGCCGGCGGCGCCTCCGCCGCAGGGGCCGCCGGTGGGGTGAGCCGCCCACGCGGCGGGGCGCGAGGGGCGCGAGGGCTCGGCCACAACCCCTGCCCTCCCAGGCGCCCGGCGGGCCTCGCCCTGCCTGTCCTTTACCAGCGCTCGTCGGTCTGCCATCGTAGGGCTCCCCAGGAGGGTCGCGTATGGGGCGGGGTCCCCACGGCTCGTGCGTCCCGCCGGCGGTGTGGCCGCTGCTCGCCTGCCTCGCGCTCGCGCCCGCGGGCTGCAGGAGCGGCCCGACGCTCGACGAGGCGCAGGCCCTCCTCCGCGGCGGGGACCCGGCCGCCGCGCTCGACGTGGCGCGGCGCGCGTCGGCCGGCGCCGCGCCCGAGGAGCGCGCCGCCCTGCGGCGCTTCGCCTTCCAGGCCGCCATCGCCGCCGGGCTGCCGCGCGAGGCCGCCCGGGAGTATCAGCTGCTGCGCCGGCTCGCGGGCCGCGACGACGACGGGCTCCTGGGCGAGCTGGCCCACGCGGTCCTGCGTCGGGCCGTGACCTCGGACGACCCGGCGCGGCGGCTCCGCGGGGTCGAGGCGCTCGAGCTCCTCGGGGCCGACCCGCGGGCGGTGGCGCTCCTGCGCACGGCGCGGACGGACGCGCGCGAGGAGGTGCGGGCGGCGGCCGCGCGCGCCGCCGCCGCCTTGCCCGACCGGGCCGCGGCGGCCGAGCAGCTCTCCGTCGGCGTCCGCGACCCGAGCCCGTGGGTGCGGCGGCGCGCGCTCGAGGGGCTGGTCGGCCTCGAGGCCGACGCCCGGCGCCTCGATCGTCGACCCGGCGATCAGCGGCTCGTCGACGCCGGCGCCCTCGTCCGCGCCGCCCTGACCGACCCCGACGAGGACGTGCGCCTGACGGCGGTCGGCCTCGTCCCGCGCGTGACCTCGGCGGCCACGGCCCTGCTCGTCCAGGAGCTCGGCCGGGGCTCGGACGCCGTGCGCTGCGCGGCCGCCCTCGAGCTCCTCCGGCTCGACCCGTCGGCCGTGACGCAGGCCTGGCTGAGCCACGACCTGCCGGCGGCGGGGGGGGACGACCCGGTGGCGGCCCTCGGGCTGGCCCTCCGGGCGCACGGCGACGGGGCCGCGCTGGCGCCCGCGCGCGAGGCGCTCCGGGCCCCCGCCTACGGCGTGAGGCTGATGACCGCGCGCGGGCTGGCGGGGCCGGCGGCGGCGCGGCTCGTCGCGCCGCTCCGCGCGGCGGCGCTCGACGACCCCGTCCGCCCGGTGCGCGCGGCGGCGCTCGAGGCGCTGCTCGCCGGCGCGCCCGAAGAGGCGCCGGGCGTGTGCCGCCGCGCCCTCGCCCACGCCGACCCGGGCACGCGCCGCCACGCCTTCGAGGCGCTCGAGGCGCTCGGGGCGCTCGGGCCCGACGACATGGTCCGCCACCTCGGCGACCCGGCCCTGACCGATGCCGCGGCGCGCTGGCTCGCCGCGCGCGGCGGGGAGCCCGGGTTCCAGGCCCTCGTGGCGGCGCTCGACGCGCCGGCGGCCGCGGAGGCCGCCCTCGAGGCGCTGGCCGAGCAGGGCGACCGGCGCATGCGCGCCCGCTTCGTCGAGCTCCTGACCTCGCCCGGGCGGGCGGACGCGCGCGTCCTGCGGGCGGCGGCCCTCGGCGTCGCCCGCTGCGGCGAGGCGATCGACCGGCCGCTGCTCCTGGCCATGCTCGAGCGCGGGCCGGCCGACCTGGCCGCGGCGAGCGCGCTGCTCGCCCTGCAGGCCCGCGCGCCGCGCGAGCCCGCCGGCGTCACGACCGAGTAGTCGCGATCGCGGCTGCGGCGGTGGCTGGCGCTGCCGCTCGCCAGGGGCCCTGCAGGTGAGGTCCGCGCGGAGGCGGCTCGGCCGCCCGCGAAGGCGGGTCGCGGACAGGCCTCCTCGCCTTCGACCGGCGTGGACGTGCCGGCGCGGCTCGCGTAGCATGCGCCGCTCCACGAACCGGGCGGACGCCCGGCCAACACCGAAGAAGGGGCACGTGATGAAGAAGACGAGCATCGCGCTCCTGGTCGCGCTGACGGCCGGGTGCGCCCTCTTGAACCCGCCGCCGAGCAACGACGACCAGGGCGGCGGCGAGCAGCAGCAGCAGGCGCAGGGCGGCGTCGACGCCACCCAGTTCGTCCAGGCGCCCGGGCGCGTGCCCGTGGCGAGCGAGGCGAGGGTGGGCTGGATGGCCGAGCGCACCACCCAGGCCAGCGGCCAGACGCTGGTCGAGAGCTACGCGCTCGTGGGCGAGAGCGGCGACGCGTGGCTGGTCGAGTCCAAGTCGCCGACGATCGACGCCATGGCCGCGTCGTTCCCCGACCTCAAGGGCGCGCTCCTCGGCCTGACCGTCCGCAAGTCGGACGGCGTGGTCACCAAGGCCGTCATGGGCAAGCCCGGCGAGGACGTGAAGGAGATCAAGATCGCCCCGGCCGGGGACGCGGTCGTCGCGCCGAAGGACGAGGGCACGGCCGACCGCGTGTCGATCGGCCTGGGGACCTTCGACGCCATGAAGCACACGCACGGCGAGATCTCGACGTGGGTCGGCAGCGCCGGCGAGACCGAGGGCGTGCTCCTCAAGTCGCAGGGCGGCGGCCAGGACTACGAGCTGGCCGAGATGCCGACGAAGGAGACGAAGGACGTGGGCGGCGTCTCGGTCAGCGTGACCGGGCTCTCGTTCACCAACGGCATGAAGCTCTGGATGACGGACAACGAGATCATCGCCGCCCTCCTCGGCGCCGGGGCCGACGCCAAGGGCAAGCGGGTCGGCGTGTACCGGACCGAGTCGGGCGGGAACGTGACCGAGGTCACGGGCCTGGGGACCGAGGCCAAGCCGCAGCTCAAGTGGTAGCCCGCGCGCACCGGCGCGAGCGCTGAAACCTGGGGAGGGGCGGGCCGTCGCGGCCCGCCCCTCTGAGCTCGAGGAGAAATCGCTGCGCGATTTCTCCTCGAGCTCAGACCTGCGATGAGTGATGCGCTCGCGAGGGGGGCGCGATCGGCGCAAGTGCCCGGGCAACGGTGTTTGGCCCGTTCCGCGCCTCCCCATCGCTCGCTTTGGCGGGTCGAGTACGTGCAGCGGAACGACAAGTTCTCGAGCTCAGACCTGCGACGAGTGATGCGCTCGCGAGGGGGGCGCGATCGGCGCAAGTGCCCGGGCAACGGTGCTTGGCCCGTTCCGCGCCTCCCCATCGCTCGCTTTGGCACGAGCGGCGGAGAGACAAGTTCTCAAGCTCTCAGAGCTCGAGAAGACATCGCTGCGCGATTTCTCCTCGAGCTCAGACCTGCGATGAGTGATGCGCTCGCGAGGGGGGCGCGATCGGCGCAAGTGCCCGGGCAACGGTGTTTGGCCCGTTCCGCGCCTCCCCATCGCTCGCTTTGGCGGGTCGAGTACGAGCGGCGGAACGACAAGTTCTCAAGCTCTCTGCCGTTCCGGAGCGGTCCCGGTCCAGCATCGGGACGACCCGGGGCCACATCCGGTCCGTCTCTCCGGCGAACGACAACGACGAAGGGCACGCGGCTGCCTTAAGCGCAGACGCTTCCGTCAAAAAATCGCGAGGCATGGACGGTGCTGAAGGGCGGCCCATGCACACGCTTGCCTGCCCACGTTGTCGCTTCGTCTCGCTCGCCGCCGAGCGCTGTGAGCGCTGCGGCGTCCTCCTCGCGCCTCGGCCCGCCGGCGCCCTCGTCTTCCCGGGCGGCGGCGCGCTCTTCGCCCGCGTGCCGCCGCCCGGCGCGCTCACGGGGGTGGCCGCCCTCTGGCTCGTGGCCCTCCTCGGCCCCTGGGCGCTCCTGAGCGCGCTCCTGGTGCTTCGCGGACCGCTCACCGCCCCCCTCTCTCCCTCTCCGCCGACGGCGGCCCAGCTCGTGGTCGAGCCGTGGCTCCTCCTCCTGGGCGAGTCCGAGGCCGCGCGGCGCGTGTTCACCGTCGCGCCGTTTGCCCGGGAGACGGCGCTCGCCGCGCTGGCCGCCCTCGTCGTGCTCGCCGCCGCCTTCGCGGCCTGGCGTCGGCGTCGTCGGCGCGCTCCTCCGCTCGCGACGCCGCCTGGCCCCGGCGAGCTCCTGGCCCCGGCGCTCCTCGGCCTCGCGCCCACCTTGCTCGCCGGCGCCTACGCCCTCCACGCCCTGCGCCCGGTGCTGCCCGTGCTCACCCTCCCGGCGCCCTTCACGGCCGTGGCCCCCCTGGTCGCGAGCGGCGTGGCCGGGGCGGGGCTCGTGCTCCTCGCCGCCGCGCCGACCCTGGGGCTGGCGCTCGGGCTCCGCTGGCTGCGCGGGCGCTACGGCTGGTGCGAGGTGGGCGCCGACCAGGTCCTGTTCGCGCCGCCGGCGGTCGTGCCCTGGCGGCTGGTCGTCCCGAAGCGGGACCTCGGCGCCAGGCGCGTCGACGCCGCGGGCGTCCGCGTCGAGGTGCCGGGTGCGGGCCACCTGCTCGTCCCCACGCGCGACGCCACCGAGTCCGAGGAGGTCCTGCGCCGCCTGGACGACGTCGACCTCGCCGCCGACGACGAGGTGCCGACGGCGGCCGCTGGCCCGCGGCGCTGGCCGTCCCCGCTCGTCCTCGGCCTCGTCGTCGGCGCCCCGACGCTCCTCGTCACGCACCGTCTCGGCCTGGCCTGGACGCTGCCGGCGCTCGCCGCCGCGCTGGCCGTCGCGGCGCCGGGCGTCCACCTGCTCCTCCGCTGGCTCGGGGCGCGCGCCGACGCGGCGCGCCTGCACGTCGGCCGCGACGGGCTCCTCGCCGGCCGCTGGATCGCCCGCGCGTCGATCCGGTCGATCGTGGCCGTCTCGGGGGACCGGCGGACGGACCTGGCGATCGAAGAGGTCGACGGGCGCCGGCACCTCCTCCGCCTCGGCGCGGGCGCCTTCGAGCCCGCGCGGACGCGCCTGGCGCGGTGGCTCGGCCGCGAGGTGGCCGCCGTCCAGCGAGGGTGGGCGACGCCGCGCGCCCGCCGCCGCGCGCTCGGCGCCGCGGCCGGGGCTTGCCTCGCCGGCACGCTCCTCGTCGCCGTCGCTCCCTGGGACGGGCTCGTGCCCGTGGCCCACGTCGTCATGACCGACCACCTGGGCAACTCGGCCACGTTGATCCGCTCTCCCGGCGCGCCGGGCCGGCTCCTGCTCCTCGGGCCGCGACCGCGCGCGATCGACCTCGGTCGGGGGCGCCGTCTCGACCTCGCCGGGGCCGCTGAGGGCGCGCCGGTGCTCGACCTGGCGCGGTCGCGCCTGCAGGTGGGCGAGGGCCCGTGGGTCGACCTGCCCGCCGGCGCGCGGCTGGTCGTGGTGTCGCGGCGCGACGACGGCGTCGAGGTCGAGACCGCCAGCACCTTCCCCTTCGGCGCGTGGGAGTTCATGCACCTCACCGGCGACTCCGGGGAGGCGTGGGGCTCCACCCCCCTGCCGGCCGTCCTCGGCTGGTGCCGGAGCTCCGGGGAGCCCGCCTGGGACCGGTTCGTGGCCGGCTTCACCAGCGTCACCCTGACGAGGTCGTCCGGCTGTCCAGGCGACGTGGCGCTCTGCTGGCTCGTCGACCACGGCCGGGTGCTCGCGGTGGTCGGGACGACCGAACTCGTCGGGGTCCGGCGCGACGCGGAGGGCCTCGAGCTGCACCGCCCGTGGGACGGAGGGGACCGCGTGTGGCGGTCGGGGTCTCCCGGCCGGTTGCTCCTCGAGGGGCACTGCCGGATGCTCGCGTTCGACGGCGACCCGCCCGACCTGGAGCGGCTGCTGGAGCTGCAGGCGCGGGTCGCCCGCGGCGAGCCCCAGGAGGAGGCCGGCCGGGCGCTGCTCCCCTTCTGGGACCTCGCGCCGCCTGAGGGCGTGAGCCGCAGGAAGGTGCGTGCGCTCGCATGCAGCCTGAGCGCCCGGCCCGACCCGTGGCGGGACGACCGGCGCGCTCACGAGCCCTCCCAGGACGAGCCCGAGGTCCTCCTGGCCCTGCTCGGGGTCGAAGAGCTGCTGCGGAGCGCCGACGCCGGCGCGCGCGAGGCCGGCGTGCGGGCCGTCCTGAGCGCGTCCAGCGCCGGCGCCAGGCGCGCGACGCTCGAGGCGGTGTGGCGGCTCCTGCCTCGCCTGACGCGGCTCCTGCAGGACGACGACCCGCGCGTGCGCGCCGCCGCGGCCGAGGCCCTCTTGACCTACGAGCCCGACGCGCTCGACGCCCTCGCGCCGCTCCTGCGCGCCGACCCGGACGAGGCGGTCCGCGTGCGCGTCCTCCGGGCGCTCCCCGACTCCCTGCAGCACATCATCCACCCCGCGGCGGCGTTGCGGGCGCTTCGCCCCCTCGTGCACGACCCCGCGCTCGAGGTCCGCCTGCTGAGCCAGCACCTGCTCGAGTCGACCCTCCGCTCCGCCGACGTGCACGCGACCCCGGACCTCGTCGCCGAGGTCGGCGCGCTGCTCGAGGACGTCCACGCGCCGACGTCGCTGCGAAGGGCCGCGCTCGAGGCGGTCCTGCCCGCCGACCGCGAGGCCGTCCGCCCGCTCTCGCCGGCGCTGCGCGGGCTCCTCGGGCGCCCCGACCCGCTGCGGGACCTGGTCGAGCGCGCCGTGCACCGCCTCGACGACGGCTGCGCCTGCGACGGGCCGCCGGACGCGCTCTGCTGGCTCGGGCGCCGCCAGGAGGAGGACGGCCGCTGGGCGAGCCCGCGCGGCGACCACGACGTCGGCGTGACGGCCCTCGCCACGCTGGCGTTCCTGGCGCATGGCCAGACGCACCGGTTCGGCCGCTGGAAGGTGGCCGTCGGCCCCGGCCTGGCGTGGCTGCGGGAGCGGCAGGGGCGCGACGGCGCGTTCGACGAACCGCCCCTCGACCAGGCGCTCGCGACGCAGGCGCTGTGCGAGGCGTTCGCCACCTCGCGCGACCGCGCGCTCCGGGCCTCGGCGCAGGCCGCGGTCGACGCCCTGGTCCGCGCGCAGGCGCCCGACGGCGGCTGGGGCTCGACGCTCCTCACGGCCCACGCCGTCCTGGCGCTGAAGAGCGCGCGGTCCGGCGGGCTCGACGTCCCCGACGAGGCGCTCGCGCGGGCGGGCGCGCGCCTCCAGGAGCCCGGCGCGGCCGACGACGCGGCGGCGGAGGCGGGGCTCCCGGTCGAGCGCGCCGCCGCCCTGCTCGGGCGGCTCTTCACCGGCGAGCGGGGCGTCCACCTCGAGATCCGCCGGAACGACCTGCCGCGTCCGGCCACCGACCAGGGCGCGCCCGCCTACTGGTACTTCGCCACCTACGCCGCGTTCGCGGCCGGGCACCCCGACTTCATCGCGCGGTGGGGGCCGGAGGTCGACGCCATGCTCACCGGCCTGCAGGTCGCCCCGGGCGACCCCGAGCAGGGCTCCTGGGCGGCTGCCGGCTGGTCCGGGGCCTGGGGCGGGCGGACCGCGACGACCGCGCTGAACTTCCTGACCCGTGAGGTCCACCGTCGCTACGAGCGCGCCCTCGACGACGGAGGGCGCTGACCGTCGCGTCGAGCAGGCGCAAACCCCGGCCGACCCGGCGCCTGGCGCGCACCGCCCCCATCCTCCGCGCGCGGAGCGGGTAGACTGGCTCCGCCATCTGCGGAGGAGCTCTGCCCATGGGTCCGAGCGGACGAACCGTCTTCGGGGCGCTGGTCGCCCTCGCCCTCGCCGGCCCGGCCGCGGCCGCCGAGATCCGGGCCCTGGGCGGCAGCTACGACGAGCAGGTGACGGCGATCCGCGAGGAGAGCGGGCGCATGGTCGTGCGCACGCCCCAGCGGGCGATCCCGCTCGACCAGGTGAAGTCGATCCGCTTCCAGCCGCCCGCGCCGCCCCGCGCCGACCGCCGCGGGGCGAAGGTCGTCCTCACGACGGGCGACGCGCTGCGCGGCCAGCTCCAGGGCGGCGACGAGGAGGAGGTCGCCATCGCCTCGCAGGGGCTGGGCGACCTGCGCGTGCGCCTCGGCCTCGTCCGGGCGGTGATCTTCGACGCCACGCCCGAGCGCGAGCGGGAGCTCGAGCTGTCGCTCGGCCAGGCGACCGAGGTCGACCGCGTCCTGCTGAAGGTCGGCGGCGACGCGCGCGGGAGCCTCGTGTCGCTCGACGGCTCGCGGGTCGTCCTCAACACCGACGTCCCCGGGGGCTCGCGCGTGGGCACGCTGCAGCTCGACGTCTCGAAGGTCGAGCTCGTGGCGCTGGCGCCCATGGAGGACCCGCCGCCGACGCCCACGGGGTTGCGGGTCGTGGCCCGGCTCGTCGACGGCTCGCACCTCCGCGGGCGCCTCTCCGGCCTCTCCGGCGACGAGCTGCGGCTCGTCCACCCGCTCGGGGCCCAGGGCGGCGAGCTGCCGCTCGGCCTGCCGCGCGTCGAGGAGCTCGCCGTCGAGAACGGCGCGTTCGTCTACCTCTCCGACCTGCAGCCGGAGGGCGTGACGCAGGGGTTCCCGCCCGAGTACGCCTACGAGGTCGACGTGTGGACCTGGAAGAAGGACCGCAACGTCACCGGCGGCGTCCTGCGCCTGGGCGGCCGCGCCTACGACAAGGGCCTCGGCGTCCACTCGCGCTGCGTCCTCACCTACCGCCTCGACCAGGCCTACAAGGAGTTCCGCGCCGTGATCGGCCTCGACGACTCGACCCGCTACATGGGCGAGCCGGGCCTGGGCGCGGTCGTGTTCCGCGTGCTCCTCGACGGCAAGCCGGCGCGCGAGTACCCCAACGGGGTCACGCAGCGCAAGGGGCAGGCGCCGACCGAGCTCTCGGTCGACGTGTCGCAGGCGCGCACCCTGACGCTCGAGGCCGACTTCGACCCCACGTCGCTCCATATCCTCGGGCGGGCCAACTGGGCCGACGCCCACCTGATCAAGCGCTAGAGCCCGACGAGGCCCCCATGCTCGCCCTCCTCCCCGCGGCGCCCCGGCGCCGCTCGACGCGCCGTCGTCTCCTGGCGCTGCCCGCCCTCGTCCTCCTCGCCGGCGCGGCGCGCGCCGACCAGCTCACCGTGCACGGCCAGGCCCCGCTGGTGGGCGAGGTCGTCGAGGTGCCGGAGGGGTTGCGCGTGCGCAACGCCGGCTGGTCGGTCACGGTGCCGCGCGACCGCGTCCTGGTCCGTGCCCGGCCCGACGGCCGCGTCGAGCTGCCGGCCGCGGACGCGCTCGAGGACCAGGGGCTCGACCACGACGCGCGCGGCCGCCGGGCGGCGGCCCTGCAGGCCTACGCGGCGGCGCTCGAGCGCGTCCTCGAGGCGGCGGAGGCCGGCGCCGCGCCGGGGGCGCTCGTCCAGGCGCGGCTCGAGGTCTACCTGCGGCGCGTCCACTTCCTGGGCGACGGGCGCCACGAGGAGGCCGTGGCCCTCCTCACGCGCGTCGCCGACGATCCGCGCGCGCCCGCGCTCGCCCGCGACTGGGCGCGGACCTACCGCGGCGCGCACCTGCGCGGGCTCGGCCGCTTCGACCTCGCCGCCCACGAGGAGGCGGGGCTGGGGGTCGTGGGCGCCTGGTTCGTCGTGGGGCCGTTCGACAACGAGCGCGGCACCGGCTTCCAGCGCGACCACGGCCCCGAGGCGGCGCCCTTCGACCCGTCGGCGACGTTCGACGGCAAGAAGAACCCCGTCGGCTGGCGCCCGGTCCCGGTCACCGACCTGCCCCGCGGCGAGGTCGACCTCGACGCGCTCATGCGGCCGAACGACCAGGCGGTCGCCTACGCCGTCACCTACCTGCACGCCGACGAGCCCACGCCCGTCGCCTTGCGGCTCGGCTCGGACGAGGCCGTCGCCCTGTGGGTCAACCGCCAGGAGGTCCTGCGCTCCGACGTGCGCCGGCCCTACCGCCCCGACCAGGAGGCGGTCGGCGTCGTCCTGCGCGCCGGGTGGAACGAGGTGCTGCTCAAGGTCGCCGACCAGACGGGCGACTGGCGCTTCCGCCTGCGCGTGAGCGCGCCGGCCGGCGGCCGGGCCCCGCACGTGCGGCCGGCCAGCCTGCCCGAGGTCGCGGCCGCCCCGACGTTCCAGCAGGGCGTCGACCGCGTCGACCTGCCCGACGACGGCGCGGCCGCCCTCGCCGCCCTCGCCGCGCGCGCGCCCGACGACTGGCGGGCGCGCTTCCACCTGGGCTACCTGCTGTGGGTCCGGCAGGCGCACGACCAGGGCCAGCACCCCGACCGCGAGGCGCTCCTGGCCGCGGTCGCCCTGCGCCCCGACTCGGCCCACCTGCGCGTGCTCCTGAGCCACGCCTCGAGCACGCCCGCCGAGTTCTCGGTCAACAAGGAGGAGAACCCGCGCCGCTACGCGCTCGAGGAGGCCCTGCGCCTCGACCCCGACCACGTGACCGCGCGCGTGCTCCTGGCCAGCTACTACGCCCGGGACCTGGGCAGCCTGGACGGGGCGCGGCGCCTCCTGGGCCCGGCGGTCGAGGCGGGCGACCTCGACGCGCTGCTGCTCGGCCTCGACATCGACGAGGCCCGCGGGCTCGGCCCGCTCGTCGCCGACCGGGTCGACGGGCTCATGGCCGAGGCGGAGCGGCGCGCGCAGGCCGACGCCCCGGACGCCTACCCGCGCGCGCTCCTGTTCCAGGCGCTCGGCGTGGCGCGCGGGCGCGGCGACCTCCGCCGGCAGCAGGCGCTGCTCGAGCTCCTGCTCGAGGGCGACCAGGACGACGCGCGCGTCCTCTGGGCCCAGGCGCACCTGTGGCGCGAGGCGGGGCACGACGAGGCGGCCGAGATGCTCCTGCGCCGCGCCCTCGTGGTCGACCCGTTCAACGTCCAGATGCGCCGGGAGCTGGCGACGCTGCTCCAGGCGCGCGGCGCGCTCGAGCTCGCCCGCGCCGCCCTCGAGGAGGCGCTGGCGCTCTGCCCCGACGACGAGAAGCTCGTCGAGGACCTCGGCCACCTCGAGGAGCGCGCCGGAAACGCCTCGAAGGCCGAGGCGCTGTTCGAGCGGGCCCTGGCGCTCGACCCGAACCGCGTCGACCTGCGCGACTACCTGGAGTACCGCGCCCGCGGCCAGGAGGGGGCGGCGCCCTTCGAGGCGCCCTGGGTCGTCGACGCCGCCCCGCTGGTCGCCGCCGTGAAGGACGCGCCGCTCGACCCGCGCCAGACGCACCGCTACCTGCTCCGGCAGACGGTGGCCAAGGTCAACCTCGACGGCACGACGAGCGAGTTCACCCAGGAGGTGATCCGCATCGAGAACGAGGAGGGCGCGCGCCGGCTCGCCGCCTACTCGACCTACTACGCGTCCGACCAGCGGATCAAGTTCCAGGCGGCCCGCGTGCACAGGAGGGGCGGCGGCACCGAGGAGGTGCCGACCGGGTCCTCGCGCGGGCGGCAGTCGGGCGAGTTCGTGCAGTACCTGCGCTTCGCCGTGCGCTTCCCGCCGCTCGAGCCCGGCGACGTCGTCGAGGTGCGCTACCGCACCGACGACCTCGCCCAGGGCTTCTTCGGCGACTACTACGGCCACGTCGCCTACTTCCAGGGCGAGCAGCCGCTCGACCACGTCCGCTACGTCCTCGTCGCCCCGCGCGGCCGCAGGCTCCACTTCCACATCAAGGGGCTGCCCGGCGTCGAGGCGCGGCCGCAGGTGGACGAGGCGACGGGCACGCAGACCTACGTGTTCGAGCGCAAGGGCGTCCCGGCGCTCGAGAGCGAGCCCGACCAGCCCTGGCTGAAGGAACTCGTCGCGCAGGTGCAGGTGTCCACGTTCGGCGACTGGGACACCTTCGCCACGTGGTACTGGAACCTGGTCAAGGGGCAGCACGAGGCCGACGACGCGATCCGCGCCAAGGTGCGCGAGCTCGTCGAGGGCGCGACGACGCCGGAGGAGAAGATCCGGCGCATCTACCACTACGTGATCTCGGAGATCCGCTACAACGCCTCGTGGGAGTTCGGGATCCACGGGTTCAAGCCGTACAACGCCACGCAGATCTACGCGCGGAAGTTCGGCGACTGCAAGGACAAGGCGACGCTGATCAACACCATGCTCCGCGAGGTGGGGATCGCGTCGTACCCCGTGCTGATCTTCGGCGAGGACGCCCGCGGCGAGGAGGACATCACCCTCCCGCTCATGGGCCACTTCAACCACTGCATCTCGTGGGTCGACTGGGGCGAGGGCGGGATCTTCCTCGACGGCACGGCGGAGCACCACGCCTTCCCCGCCCTGCCGAGCATGGACTACGGCGCGCGCGTCGTCGTGATCACGCCCTCGGGCGGCGCGGTGAAGGAGATCCCCTACCTCGGGCCGGACGGCAACGCCGTGCGCGAGGAGCACCGCGTGAAGCTGCGCGACGACGGCGGCGGCGAGCTGCGCACGGTGATCCAGAGCACGGGCCGCTTCGACGCGCTCCTGCGCGAGTGGCTGCTCACCGAGGGGGCCCGGCGCGAGCGGCTCGAGCCGGCGATCGGGCGCGTCCACGCCGGCGCGCACGTCACGAGGGTCCAGACGAGCGACGTGCGCGACCTCGAGACGCCGCTGCGCGTCGAGGTCGAGGTCGAGGTGCCGCGCCTCGTCGGCCAGGCCACCGGCGGCCTCGAGCTGCAGGAGGTGCGCAGCTGGCTGTTCGACCGGCTCGTCCTGCGCGGCCGCTCGATCTCGGGCCTCGCCGCCGACACCGACCGCGAGCGCGACGTGTTCCTGGGGGTGCCCTCGGGCGTCGAGGAGGTCGTCACCTACGAGCTGCCGGCCGGCCACTCGGTGCAGAGCGTGCCCGCGCCGGTCGAGCTCGAGAGCGACCTGGGCGTCTACCGGCGCGTCTACACGCTCGAGGGCGGCGTCCTGAAGGCGCGGCGGGTGCTGCAGCTCAAGGCCGTGCGCGTCCCGATCGAGCGCTACGAGGAGTTCCGCGCCTGGGTGGGCCAGATCGAGCGCGCCGAGGCGGAGCGGCCGCTCTTGCGGCGGGGCGGGGCGACCCAGTGAACGGACACGCACCTGTGAGCACGACCATGGCCCGCACCGCGACCCTCCTCCTGGCCCTCCTCCTGGCCGGCCCGGCGCGCGCCCAGGACGCGCCTCCGGCCCCGCCCGGCCCGGCGCCGCTCGACCACCCGGGGCTGCACACGGGCGACGCGAAGGCGGCGCTCGAGGCGCTCCTGGGCGCGCTCGAGGCGGCGCCGACCGACCCCCAGGTGCCGCTCCTCCTCGTCGAGCTGCGGCAGGTGTGGGAGCTCGTCCCGGGCGGGCAGGCGGCCTGCGCGGCGCGGCTGAGAAGCGTCCTCGAGCGCATGGGCCCGCACCCGCTGCGCGACGACCTCCTGGCGTCGCTCGCCGAGCTCCTGCGGTCCGCGGGCGACGTCGACGGCCTCGAGCGCCTGCAGGTCGAGCGCGGCTTCGTGCGCGAGTTCCTCGTCGCGGGCGCGTTCGGCCTGGCTCCCTCTGCGTCGCTCGAGGAGCCCTTCGAGCCCGAGCTGGCCGCGGCCGAGCGCGACGTCGACCCGACCGCCCGGTTCCGGGGCCTGCGGGGCGAGGTGGGCTGGGTGCCGCTGACCGTGGAGCCGCCCGAGGCGAGCGCGCAGGTGGGCCGCGCGACCACGGCGCGCGGGGCGGTGAGCTACGCGCTGGCGCACGTGAAGGTCGCCGCGCCGACCGAGGGCTGGATCGTCTACACGGGGCCCTCGGCGAAGGTGTGGCTGAACCGCAGCCTCGTGACCGTGATCGACCGCGGGCGCGAGCGCCTCGACCAGGAGCTCACGGTCCCGGTGCGCCTCGCGGCCGGCTGGAACCGGGTGCTGGTGAAGACGGGCGACGGGCGGGGGGCGCGGTTCTCGCTCCGACTGACCGACGCGCGCGGGGCGGCGCTGGCGTTCGAGCAGGCGGCGAGGCCGCAGCCGGTCGACCTGCGCTGGGCCGAGCCCACGCCGCCGCGGGCGTCGGACGCCCTGGGCCGCCTGGCCACCGACACGCGGCCCGCGCGGCAGGCGCTCTACGCGCAGGCCCTGGCGATCACCGGGCGCGGCGAGGAGGCCTACACCGTCCTCGAGGACCTGCGCCGCTCGACGCCCGCGCTCGAGCGCGCGGCGTGGTTCTGGCTGCTCCTGGGCGACGTCGCCCAGCGCGCCGACCACCTGCCGGGCGCGGCGCGCCGCGACCAGGCGCGCGCCGCCTACGAGCGCGCGCTCGCCCTGGACCCGCGGAGCTCGCGCGCCCGGCGGCGCCTGTGCAACTTCGCCATCCAGGACGACCGGGCGAAGGACGGCGTGCTGCTCCTGGAGCAGGTCCTCGCCGACCACCCGGGCGACCTCGGGACGCGGCTGTTCCTGATCGAGGTCCTCATGCGCAAGCGCTGGCTGCTCGACGCCGAGCGGGCGCTCGACGCGCTCGAGGCGAGCGGGCCGCCCGTCGGCCCCGTCCTCGACCTGCGGGCGCAGCTCGAGGAGCTGCGCGGCCGGCCGCGCGAGGCGCAGGCGGCCCGGGAGCGGCTGTTCGCCCTCGACCGCTCGAAGGCCGGCGCCCTCCTGCGGCGGCTCGACCGCGCGCTGAAGGAGGGCGACCGCGTCCGCGCCGACGCCACCCTCGACGAGCTCCTCGCCGTCGGCTGGAGCCGCTTCGACCTGCTCGAGCGTCGGGCCGACGTCGCGCGCGCCTTCGGCGACCGCGCGGGCGAGGTGGCCGCGCGGCGCGCGCGGCTGGGCGAGCGCCCGTGGGACCTCGACCTGCACGTCGCGCTCGCCGAGACGCTGGCGCAGGACGCCTCGACCAGCCCGGCGGCCCGGGCCGAGGCGGTGTCGCTGCTCGAGGGGGCGCTCGGGGTCGAACCCGGCCGCCACGCGGCGCGGCGCCTCCTGCGCGCGCTCCAGGGCCACGGCGACGGCGAGGACCGCTTCTGGGAGGAGTGGGCGCCCGACGTCGAGAAGGTCCTGACCGAGGCGCCGCCGGCGAGCCACTGGCCGAAGGCGGCGACGGCCTGCCTGTTCGACCAGACGGTCACGAAGGTCTACCCCGACGGCTCGTCGGTCGACGTCGTGCACCAGCTGTTCAAGGTCCTGAACGAGACGGGCGTCCAGCGCTACGGCTCGCGCCCGAAGGGGGGCGAGCTCCTGCGCGTGCGCACGTTCACGCCCTCGGGGCAGGTGCTCGAGCCGATCCAGGCCGCCGGCAACACCTTCGAGATGCCCGGCCTGGCGCCGGGCGCCGTGGTCGAGCACGCCTACCGCGTCGAGCGCGACGCGGCGGGGTTCCAGTACACGAACGGCCCCTTCTACTTCCAGGACCCCGAGCTCACGGAGCCCTTCTGGCTGTCGCGCTGGGTGATCTGGCTGCACAAGGACGCGCCCGTGGCCCTCGTCGAGCGCAACATGAAGCGCCCGGGGATCACGCACGAGGTGGAGGAGCGCGGCGAGTGGCGCGTCCACGTCTACACGGCGACGGACCGGCCGCGCTTCGAGGTCGAGCCGCTGTCGCCCGAGCGCGACGAGCTCCTGCCCTGGGTCAAGGTCGTCGAGCGCCGCTCGCTCGAGGAGATCGGCGCCTTCTACCGCGAGCTGGCGCGGCAGGGCGCCGTGGTCACGACGCAGGTCGCCCGCAAGGCGGCCGAGCTGACGGCCGACCTCGACGACGACGCGGAGAAGGCCCGGGCGCTCTACCGGTTCGTGCAGGACCACGTGACCCGGCCCGGCGACGGCGCCGCCACGGCCGCGCAGGTCCTGTCGGCGCGCGCGGGCTCCAAGACGACGCTCCTCCTGGCGCTGCTCGAGGCGGCGCGCGTGCCGCACAAGCTGGTCGTGGCCGGCGCCTCGCCGGCGCAGGCCGAGGCGGTCGACTGGAGCGTCCCCGAGCCCGGCCACCTGCGCAACCGCCTGATCCGGGTCGAGCCGCGCGGCGGCGAGCCGGTCTACGTGTTCGCCGAGGCGGCCCGCCTGGCCCCCTACGGCCGGCTGCCCGTCGAGCTGTGGGGCGCCCCGGCCTACGTGTGCGAGCGCGGCGGCGGCGTCCTCGAGGTCCTCCCCACGGGGCGCCTCGACGCCGAGGAGCAGCGGGGCCGACTCGAGCTGACCCTCGAGCGCGGCGGCAAGGCCCGCGTCGAGCACGTGCGCGAGCTGCCGGCCTTCGACCTCTACCGGCTGAAGGAGGCCTTCGCCCGCGCGCCCGCGGCGCAGCTGCGCAGCTTCTACGCGCAGCAGGCCAACGCCCTCTTCCCCGGCGCGCGCGTGCTCGAGAGCGGCGCCCCGCGCCTCGACGAGCCCGGCGTGCCCTTCGCCTTCCGCCTCGTGGCGGAGGTGCCCGGCGCCGTCCGCGCTCGCGGCGACGGCGCGCTCACGCTCCAGACCGGGATCACGCCGACCCGCCTGCGCGAGAGCCTGGGCGCCCACCGCCGGCGCGAGTTCGACCTCGTCCTGCGCGAGCCGGTCGTCATGCGCGACACGGCGCGGATCGACCTCGGCCCCTACGCCTGCCCGCGCCTGCCGCCCGACGTCGTCCTCAAGACGAAGGTCGGCCTGTACTCGCTCCTCCACGTGCGCGAGGGCGACGGCCGCCTGCGGATCGAGCGCCTGCTGATCCTCCGCGCCGGGCGCGTCACGCCCGACGAGTACCCGGCGTTCCACGAGTTCCTGGGGCGGATCGACGAGGCGGAGCGGCGGACGCTGGCGGTCGAGGAGCGCCGCTGAGGCGGGACGCGTGGAGCGCGCGCGCATCGAGGTCCGGCCCGCTCGCTTGATCCCGCTCGGCGGGGGCTCGCGCGAGGTGGTCCTCGCCGGTGACGGGCGCCTCGCCGCGTTCAGGTCGAGCGACCTCCACCCGCTCTGGTCGGCGCCCCTCCCGCCGGACGGTGCGGCCGTGCGGGCCGGCTCGAGCGTCGTGCACGCCGACGACGCCGAGGCGGTGAGGGAGCTCCTCGTCAGGGACGCCTCCACCGGCGCGATCACGCGCCGGGTGACCCTCCCGTCGCCGCTCTCGACCTGCGAGGAGGCCAGCGAGTCGCCCCTGACCATGCGGCTGGCGGCGAGGGCGCGCGCGCTCGCTGGCGCGACGAGCCAGCGGCCGGGGCTGCCGCATCCATGGCGCGGAGACACGATCCTCGCGGCGGAGGGGGCGTGCCTGATCGCCTGCTGCGGCGCGTCCCTGCTCTGGATCGACCTTCTACGGGGTGAGGTCGAGGGCCAGGTCGAGCGGCCACCCGGCACCGAGGTGTATCGGGTGTGGGGTGAGCCGCGGCTGGCCCTGGCGTACGGGTTCGACGCTCCGATGACGCTGCTCGACCTCGAGCGACAGGCGCGCTGGTCGCACCCGGAGCTGGTCCCGCTGCACGCGACCGAGGAGCTCGTCGTCGCGAGCCAGACCGACTCGTCGGGCCGCGACCTCGTCGGCGTGGCGCTGCGGACGGGGCGGGTGGAGCGGCGCTGGCGCGTGAGGGAGGGCGGCGTCCCGCGGGCGCGGTGCACGGAGCGCGGGCTCGTCGTGGCGACGAACGGGTCCCGAGGGCTGGCGGCGGTCGACCCCAACGGGGAGGTCGCCTGGAGCGTCGACGTCTGCGGGTTCGTCACGGACCTCGCGGTCGTCGGGGACGTGGTCCACGTCGCCGTCGGCCCGATCGAGTTGACCGCCGACCGGGTGCTCGCGCTCGACGCGACCACCGGCCAACCGCTCGGGTCGTGGACGGCCGAGCCGGCGAGCGAACCCTGGGAGGTCCGGCTCGTCCCCGTCGAGGACGGCGTGGTCGCCGTCCTCTGGAGCGACCCGGCGGGGACCCGGCTGGTGCGGCTGGGCTGAGCGCGCGCTCTCGCTGCCGCAGGACGCGCAGGGGTGACCGGGCACCGGCCTACCCCCGCCTTCGTCGACGACCGCCGGCGGCGTCCACCCCCGCGACCGTGCTCACGGGCACCCGCATATCCCCGCCCTCGTCGGCGAACCGCCGGCGACGTCCTCCCCCCGCGGACGTGCTCACGTCGCCGAACCGCCCCCTCCCTGCTCACGGGCACCCGCGACCGTCACACGAGGAGCGTGCGTCCATGCACGCTCCACCCGCTTTCGGTCCCCCTCGCCGACGCGTGCGCCGCGCCTCGCGACGCAGCCCCTGGCCTCGCAGGCGCTTGACGACGAGGCCCTGAACCGCGCGCGTGGGCGCGGCGGTTGCACCAGGACGCGGCACCCACGAGGAGCCGCCATGAACCGCTGCACCGTTTTCCCTGCCCTCGCCGCGCTCGCCCTCTTCGCCGCGCCCGGGGCGCGCGCCCAGCCCGGCGTCGACCGGTCGCCGTTCGGCGTCAATGCCCACCTGGCCGGCGACGTCGTCCTCGAGCGCCTGGCCGACGCCGGGATCCGCTGGCTTCGGATCGACATCGACTGGTCGCACGTCGAGCGCGTCCGCGGCCAGCACGACTGGGTCGACGTCGACCGCGTCGTGGCCTTCGCCGGGCGGCGCGGCCTGAGCGTGTTCGGCACGATCGCCTACACGCCTGCCTGGGCCTCGGGCTCGCCGGACCACGCGGTGCCGCCGCGCGACCCGCGCGACTTCGTGACCTTCGTGCGCGAGGTCGCGCGGCGCTACCGCGGGCGGATCCAGGCGCTGGGCGTCTGGAACGAGCCGAACCTGCGCGAGTTCTGGAAGGGCGGCCGGGCGCAGTTCATCCAGAGCGTCCTCGTCCCCGGCCTGCGCGCGATCAAGGCCGAGGCGCCGGACGTCCTCACCTGCGGCCCGGACCTGTCGTCGTCGGGCGCCTGGCGCCGCGACTGGCTCGACCCGATCCTGCGCGCGGCGGGCCCGCTCTTCGACGTGATCACCCACCACCAGTACGACGGCGGCGACACCGTCCAGGGCCGCCTGCGCGAGATCGACGCCCTGCGCCTGTCCCTGCGCCTCTCCGGGCACGGGGCCAGGCCGCTGTGGATCACCGAGATCGGCTGGCGCACCGGCCCGCGCGTGAGTCCGGCCGACCAGGCGCGGCACCTGCGCGGGGTCTACGAGGGCATGGCGTCTCGCCCCTGGTGGACGAAGACCTTCTGGTACGACTCGCACGGCGCGGGCTGGGGCCTCCTCGGGCCCGACGGCGCGCCCGACGCCGGCCAGCCCCGCCCGGCCTACGCCGCCTACCGCGACCTGATCCTCGGCGCGCCCGCCCCGGCCCCGGCGCCCGCGCCCGCGCCGCCGCCGCCCACCACGCTGCCCCCCTCCCCCGGCGGGCTGGCCGCCGCGTCGACCCCGGACCGCGACGAGCGCTGGGTCCAGGCCCTCTACCGCGACCTCCTCGGCCGGACGGGCGAGCCCGCGGGCGTCGCCGCGCACCTCGGCGACCTCGCCCGTGGCGCGCCTCCGGTGCAGGTGGGCCGCACCTTCCTCGACTCCGAGGAGCACCGGCAGCGCCTCGTCCGCGGCCTGCACGAGCGCCTCCTCGGCGGCCCGCCCGACGACGCGACCCGCGACCGCCTCGTCCAGCGCCTGCGCGACGGCGCCGAGCAGCGCGAGGTGTGGCTCGACCTCCTGGCGTCCGGCGCCTACGCGGCCCTGCACCCCACGCCCGACGCGTTCGTCCGCGCCCTCTACCGCGACGTCCTCGGCCGCGAAGGCGAGCCGGCGGGCGTGGCCGGCCACCTGCAGGCGCTGCTCCTCGACGGCGACCGCCGGGCCCGGGCCCGCGCCTTCCTCTCCAGCCGCGAGCACCACGAGAACCACGTCCGCGCCGCCTTCCAGCGCCTCCTCCAGCGCTCGCCCGGGCCGGCCGAGGAGGTCGCGCACGTCGACCACCTCGCCGCGGGCGGTCGCCTCGAGGACGTCGACCTCGCGCTCGTCGCCTCCGCCGAGCACCACGGCCGCGCGGCGGCCCCGCCGCCGCCCCCGCCGCCGCCGCCCCCGCCGCCGGACACCTCGGTCCACGACCGGATCCCGGACGCGGTCCGCGCCCAGGCGCTGGCCGTCCTGAACGAGCTCGTGACCCGCTACCCGGTCGAGTGGCGCGAGGCCCACGCGCACATCGACATCCAGGGCCGCCCGACCGCGGTCTCGAAGGAGCGCGCCGAGGCCTTCGCGAAGCTCGCCGCCTGGGAGCTCCACACGCGCGTCAGCCCGCGGATCGGCCTCAACCGCAAGCGCGGCGACCCGCGCGGCGACCTCTCCATGGACTGCTTCGCCTACAAGCGGCGCCTGGACGACCCCACGGACTGCCTGGTGATCGACTACATCGCCAACGCCGGGATCTCGCCCGAGTACTCGCAGTGGCTCCGCATGAACGACCCGGCCCGCTACACGGCCCCGGCGCGGATCGAGTGGCAGGACATGAGCGCTTACGCGCCGGGGCTGTTCGTGCAGCCGACGAGGCCGTGAGCGGTCACGTCACCGCTTCGGCGGCACCGTCACCACCCACCGGCGCGTCTGCCGCAGGGCGTCGCGGTTCTTCTCCAGCACCCACGGCGTCGGGTCCCACACCTCGGCCGAGAGCTCGTACCGCCCCGGCTCGAGGTCGCGCGGCGAGACCTTGATGAAATGGATGTAGTGCACGCCGTCGGTCGTCAGCCGCCCCGAGATGTCCTTCACCTCGGGCGCCGGCTCGTCGGGCCGCGTCGGCCGGGAGCGCGTGCCGTCGCCGGCGTCGTCGTCGCCCGTGGGCGTCGCCGCCGACGGCAGGCGCTTGCGCCGCCAGTGGACGAACAGGTCGTGCGTCCTCGGCTTCATCACCAGCACGCGCAGGAGGAGCTCCTTGTCGAGCGTCAGCTCACCCTCGTCCGGCCACACCTGGTCGATCGGCCGCACGTGCTGGTAGAGGCGCAGGACCATCTGCTCCATGCACGGGGCGCAGAAGGGCGAGCCGACGTCGCGCATGACGCACGCCTTCTGCGGCCGCCACACGTCCTTCGGCTGGCGGTTCCCGCCCTCGAACAGGTCGATCGGCTTGCCGGTCCAGTTCTTCTGCCCCGTCGGGTCGAGCCAGTCGCGCCACGGGACGAGCGCGAGCAGCTCCTCGCGCCGGTTGCCGGCGACGAGGTTCGGCCCGAGGACGCGCGCCGCGACCCGGCCGCCGGCGGCCGGCGCGGCCCCGCCGCCCGTGGGGTCGTGGTCGTACTCGTCGCCCAGCCCCGCGAAGGCGTGGCCGAGCTCGTGCGGCACGGCCGAGAGCATGGTCTTGGGGTTGGCGACCACGCCGCCGCCCCCCGTGGCCACGTTGGCGAAGTCGTTGCCGATCCCCACGACGAGCCGGTCGTGCTCGCCGGGGAAGCTCGCCTCGAGCAGCGCGAAGGCCGCGGCGCGGTCCTGGATCGTGTAGACGCCGCCCTCGATCCGCCCGCGCAGGGCGGTGTCCTTCGCGTCGGCGTCCTTCGTCAGCCCCTCGTCCTTGCTCGCCGTGTTGCACGCCCAGTAGTTGACGTACTGCTCGTACTCCTTGAAGAAGTCCTGCAGCTGGCAGAAGCGCATGGCGGTGTCGGCGTAGCGGTCGAACTGCACCTGCTTCTGGTCGTCGAGCACGAAGCCGTCGCCGAGGAAGTAGATGTCGAGCCGGTTCGCCGGCGGGCCGTTCTGGCCGAGGCCGCGCGCCGCCTTGAGGTCGCGCCGGCGCAGGATCGGGGTCTGGAGGCGCGCCCGCGCCACGTCGCCGACCCCCGGGACGGCGGCGTGCTTCTCGGCGATCTTCGCCAGCGCCGCCCGCCCCGCCTCGTAGTTGCCCGCGTCCAGGAGCGCGAGCACCTTCTGCAGGAGCCCGACGAGCCGCCGCTGCTCGCCCGCCTCGCGCGCCTCGGCCGCGAGCTGCTGCGCCGCCTCGCGGGCCGCCTGGCGCGCCGCGATGATCCGCTCGCGCTCGGCCGGGTCGACCAGCCGCCCCTGGTAGACGACGAAGCCGCCCTCCGGCATGGGCACGCCCGTGACGAGCGCGTAGAAGGAGAACACCTCGCCCTGCAGGCGGCGCCGCGACTGCGCCAGCTGCGCCAGGAGCTCGACCCCGGCCTCGTCGAGGCCGGTGTGGAAGGCGTGGAAGGCGCGGGCGAACGTCAGGGTGGCGTCGCCGGCCCCGAGGTTCGCCGCCAGCTCCTGCGCCTGGTACGGCGTCACGCGCGTCCACGGCCAGCGCAGCTCGCCCTCCCCCTTCTCGACGATCGGCGCGAGCACCACCCCCTTGCCGTCGGCCGCCCGCAGCCGCGCGCGGAGCTCCCCCTTGATCGTGAGCGTCGGCCGCTGCTCGGGCGGGCCCTGCGCCGCGGCGTTCAGCGCCTGGAGCAGCGCCTCCAGGCCGCGCACCTGGTGGCGTAGCCAGTGCGCCCGGAGGCGCGCCTCGTCCGAGAGGCCGAGCGTGAGCAGCTCGTCGAGCCGCGCCCAGGCGGCCTCGAAGTCGAAGCGCAGGGCCGCGTCGCGCCCCTCCTTCTCGACCGTCGTGGCCTGCGGCGAGAGCTCGATCGCCGGCCCCCGGCGCGCCGCGAGCGCCCGCGCGGCCTGCTCCTCGAGGTCGGCGACGAGCGCGTCGAGCGGCTCGTCCTGCCCGAGCCCGCGCAGGCGCGGGCGCTCGTCGAGGACGAGCACGAGCGCGGGCACCGCCCCCAGCCGCCGCGCGAGCTCGCCCGCCCGCGCCCGCAGGTCCTCGGTCGCCGCCGCCGCCGCCTCGGTCAGGGCGGCGCGCTCCGCCGCCGCGCCGCGCGCCAGCGCCGAGCCGGGCGCCAGGGCGGGGGCGAGCTCGAGCAGGGCCGCCGCCCGCCCCAGGTGCCCCGCCTCGCGCAGGCGCGCCACCTCGGCGCGCAGGGCGCGGTCGTCGGCGACCGACGGGGCGGGGCCGGTCGGCGCCGCGGGGCCCGCGGCCAGGCGCTCGGCGAAGAACCGCGCGTCGGCGGCGCGCGGGTCGGCGGGGAAGCGCTCGGCGAACGCCTGCAGGCCGAGCGCCACCTGCTCGGCCGGCAAGCTGCGCAGGGCGGCCCAGGCGCGGTCGGGGTTGGCCTCCTCGCGCGGCGTCGGCCCCGGCCCGTCGACGACGGGCCGCTCGGGGCCCGGCGCGGGGCCGCGGTCGAGCGCCCAGCGCAGGCCCACCCAGGCGAGCGCGCCCGAGACCGACGCCAGGAGCGCCAGCCCGGAGACGAGCCGGAGCGTGCGCTGGAGCTGCTTCCTGCGCACGAACGCCCGCGCGGCGTCGCGCGCCGCCCCGGGGTCGTCGTCGCCGGCGGCCGGGCTCGAGGCGGCGGCGTCGCCCGGCTGCGCCGCCGCGCGCGCCGACCCGGGCTTCGCCGCCGGCGCCGGCGCCGCCGCGCGCAGGACGAGGACCGCCTCGCCGACGGCCACCTCCTCGCCCGGGCGCACGCGCGCCGTGCCCTCGACCTTGCGCCCGGCCACCTGCGTCCCGGCCTTGCTCGTCGACAGGTTCTCCACCTCGACGACGTCGCCGGCCCGCGTCAGCTTGCAGTGCTGGCGCGAGACGCCGTTGGCCACCAGCACGACGTCGCAGGTCTTCACGCGGCCGACCACGAGCGCGGCGCCGTCGGGGAGGTCGATGCGCTGGACCTGGCCGACCCCCTCGTAGACCTCGAGGTGCAGGTCGCTCACCAGCGCTTCCAGGCGACCCACAGGCCGTCGCCCAGCGGGACGATCACGCCCTGCAGGTCGCGCGCGCCGCGCATGGTCTCGTTGAACGCGCGGATCGCCAGCACCGACGGGTCGTCCTCCGTCGGGTCGAGCAGGAAGCCGAAGGCGAAGGCGTTGTCGACCATGATCAGCCCGCCGGGGCGGACGATCCGCCGGCACTCCTCGAGGTAGAGCCCGTAGCTCTCCTTGTCGGCGTCGAGGAACGCGGCGTCGGCCGAGCTCGCCGCGAGGGTCGGCAGGACCTTCGCCCCGGGCCCCTCGTGGACCTCGACGCGCCCGGCCACGTCCGAGCGCGCCGCCCAGTCGCGCGCGAACCCGGCCCGCTCGGGGTCGACCTCGATCGTGCGCACGCGCCCGCCCTCGAGCAGCCCCCGCGCCATGCTGATCGCCGAGTAGCCGCCGAGCGTGCCCACCTCGACCACCTCGCGCGCGCGCATGAGCCGCAGGAGCAGCTGCATGAACACGGCCTGGTCCGGGGCGACCGAGATCGCCGGGAAGCCGCGCGCCTTCGCCGCGGCCTTGAGCTCGGCCAGGAACGGGTCCTCGGGGGCGGCGTGCGCCGCCACGTAGCGCATGAGCGCGGCGCTGTGCACGGTGGGCGACTCCGACATGGCTCTCTCCCGCGCCCTCGTGATAACCCACGCGCCCGGCTGGACGCCATCGGGTCGCGGCGGGTATCGTCCTGGCGGGAGGCCCCGTGGACGTCCGGGTGCGAGGCCAGCACGACCCGCGCCGGTGCGCCTACTGCCACGACGCGCTCCCGCTCGACCCCGCCACGGCGGCCGGCTGCCCCGGGTGCGGCGCCGGCCTGCACCTCGCCTGCTGGCGCGAGCACGGCGGCTGCCCCGTCCTCGGCTGCGGGGCGGCGCGGCGCGCCGCCCCGGCTGGCTGCGGGGCGGCGCGGCCGGCCCCGACGCCGATCGCCTGGGCGCAGCTCGTGGCCGACGCCGAGGCGTGGCTCGCGCTCGGCGCGGCGATCGACGAGGTGGCCTGGGGCGCGACGGCGCCGGTCGAGGAGGCGGAGGGCGACGCCGCCGGCTCCTCGTCGTGGACCTCCTCGCAGGCGGCATGACGGCCACGATCGGGCGCTACCGCGTCGTGAGCGAGCTCGGCCGGGGGGCCATGGGCGTCGTCTACGCCGTCGAGGCCGACGGCGCGCCCGCGCGGCTCGCCCTCAAGGTGCTCCTCGGCGCCGACCCGTCGGTGCTCGAGCGCTTCCGCCGCGAGGCCGACGCCCTGCGCTTCCTCTCGCGGCACCCCGGGATCGTGTCGCTGCGGGACCTGGGGGTCCACGACGGGCGCCCCTACGTCGTCATGGACCTCGTCGACGGGGGCTCCCTCGAGCGGCGCCTGGCGGCGGGCGACCTCCCCCGGGAGCAGGGCGCCCGCCTGCTGGTCGGCGTCGCGCGCGCCCTGCACTTCGCGCACGAGGCCGGCTGGGTGCACCGCGACGTGAAGCCCGCCAACGTCCTGCTCGACCGCGCCGGCCGCCCCGTCGTCAGCGACTTCGGGGTCGCGCGCGACCTGCACGGGGCCGACCTCACGCGCACCGGCGAGCTCGTGGGCACGATCGCCTACATGGCGCCGGAGCAGGCCGACGGACGGCGGGAGGAGATCGATCGCCGCACGGACGTCTACGCCCTCGGCGCCGTGCTCTACGAGGTGCTCACGGGCCGGCGACCGTTCGAGGGCGGGGGCGCGTCGGTCCTGGTGGGCGTGCTCCAGCGGCCGCCCGTCCCGCCTCGCGAGCGGGCGCCCGACGTGTCGCCCGCGCTCGAGGCCGTGTGCCTGCGGGCGCTCGCCAAGGCTCCGGGCGAGCGCCAGCCGACGGCGGAGGACTTCGCCCGCGAGCTCGAGGCGGCGCTCGACGGCGCCCGCCCCGCGGCCTCCCGGTCGCGGGGGCGCGCGCTCGCGCCGGCGTTCGCCCTGACCCTCGCGCTGCTCGCGGGCGCGGGCGGCTTCGCCGCCGGTCGCGGGGCGCCGCCGGCCCCCGCGGCAGCGCCGAGCCAGGACGGCGACGCCGACGCGGCCCTCGGCCGCGCGGCGCGCCTGCTCGTCATGGGCCGCCTCGACGACGCCGCCCCCCTCCTCGCGGACCTGCCGGCCGGGGCGGAGGCCGACCGGCTCCGCCACGCCCGCGCCCTGGCCGCGGGCGCGCTCGACGAGGCCGCGGCCGTCGTGCGGCGCGGCGTCCTCGGTGATGCGCTGCCGCGCTGGCGCGAGCTGGCGCTGGCCCTCGCCGCCGCCGGCCGCGCCGAGGACGCGGTGAAGCTGGCGCTGCGCGCGGCCGAGGACGAGGCGCTCGGCCCCGCGCAGGCGCGGGGTGGCCTGCTCGCGGCGACGCTCGACGCCGCGCCGCCCGACGAGCCGGCCGTCGCGGGCGCGTGCGGCGCCCTGGCGCTGCGCCTCGCCGACGACCTCCTCGCCCCGGACCCGCCCACCCTCGAGGCGGTCGCGCTGGCCCAGCGGCTCGCGCTGGCCGGCGTCCTCCTGGCGCCGCCCGAGCGCGCCCCGGCGGCGGTGGATCGGCTGGCGGAGCTCGGGCGCGGGCAGGACGAGGCGCTCGCGCTCGCGGCCACGCCGTGGCGGGGGCTCCTGCCCCGGGCCCTCTGGGACGACGCGGAGGCGCTCCTGGGCGCGCCGCTGGCGGCCGACGCGCGGGTCGACTCGAACCATCGCGACACGATCCCCATGTCGTTCAGGACGTGGCGCCACCTGAGCCACCAGGGGAGCCAGGCCGAGGACGAGGTCACGGTCGGGGCCTGGGTGCTGCGGCGGCCCGAGCTCTCGACGGGCTGGCTGCACCTGGGCCGCATCGTGGGCAGACGCGACCCCCGCCGGGGGCTCCCGGCGCTCCGGCGCGCGAGGGCGCTCGAGACCTCGGCCGAGGTCGACTACTGGCTCGCGACCTTCGCGCGCCTCGCCGGGCGGGACGACGAGGCACGCGCCGCCGCCGCCGCCGCGCTGGAGAAGGGTCACGGCGATTGGCACCGGCTCCTCCTCGTCGAGCTCGAGCTCGCCGTCCGCCAGGACGACGCCTCCCCCGGCCGGCGGGCGTGGGCGCTGCTCCTCGCCAACCCGACGGCGGAGCCGCTCGGCCTCCCCTCGACCTGGCTCGGCGTCGCGCGGTCGCTCGCCGCGGGCGGCGCGAGCCCGGGCGAGGTCGAGCAGGTGGCGCGGCAGGCCTGGAGGCTCGCCGCCGAGCGGGCGGCCACCATGGGGTTGCCGCGCTGGTAGGCAGGCCGGGGGGGCGCGCGCTCACTGCGGTCGCGGCGGCGCCGACACCGACTCGATCGTGATCGGCACGAGGCGCAGCCGCCGGATCCGCAGGCGGTCGACCTGCAGCACCTCGAGCCGGTGCCGCCCGACCGCGACCACGTCGCCCACCTGCGGCGCGCGCCCGAGCAGGGAGAAGACGTAGCCGCCGATCGTGTCGATCCCCTCGACCTTCTCCGGCGCCTCGAGGCCCAGCTTCTTCACGGCGGTCTCGAGGAGCAGCCCGCCGTCGAGCTCCACCGACCCGTCGGTCTGCCGGAGGATCTTCGGCAGCTCGACGTCGGTCTCGTCCTGGATCTCGCCCACGAGCTCCTCGAGCAGGTCCTCCAGCGTGACGATCCCCACGTAGTCGCCCAGCTCGTCGACGACGACGGCGAGGTGCGTGCGGCGGGCCTGGAGCTGGCGGCGGACGCGGTCGATCGGCACGAACTCGGGCACGAACACCGGCGGCCGCGCCACCTCCTGGAGCGAGGCGACCTGCCGCTTGCCGGTGGCGATCGCCACCAGGTCCTTCACGTGCACGAACCCGAGCACCTGGTCGCGCGTCGAGTCGACGAGCAGGTAGCGGGAGAACTCGCGCTCGAGGGCCAGGGCGATCGACTCGGCCACCGGCGCGCGCGCGTCGAGCGTGAACACGTCGCGCCGCGGCGTCATGACCTCGCGCACGATCCTGGTCGTGTAGTCGAGGACGTTGTCGAGGAGGTAGCGCGTGGCCTCGTCGAGCACGCCCTGCGCGTGCGACGCGGCCACGATCATGCGCAGCTCCTCCTCCGTGTAAGGGTCGGCGCCCTCCGAGGCGGGCGAGTAGCCGAGCAGCCGCACGAAGGCGTTCGACGCCCCCTGCAGGACGTAGATCACCGGCCACGAGACGACGAAGAACGCGTGCAGCGGGACGGCCACCCACAGGGCGAACCGCTCGGCCCGCAGGATCGCCATGGTCTTGGGCGCCATCTCGCCCAGGGTCACGTGCAGGAAGGTGATCACGCCGAAGGCGATGCCCACGGCGACGGCGTGCGAGATCAGGGCCGCGCCGGGCAGCCGGGCCACGAGCGGCTCGATCAGGTGCGCCAGCGCCGGCTCGCCGACCCAGCCGAGCGCCAGCGACGCGAGCGTGATCCCGAGCTGGATCGCCGACAGGTACTGGTCGAGGCGACCGGTGATGTGGAGGGCCAGCTTGGCGCCGGCCCTCCCCTCCTGGACCAGCTCGCGCAGCCGCGTGGTGCGGACCTTGACCAGCGCGAACTCGGCCAGCACGAACCAGCCGTTGAGGAGGACGAAGAAGAGCGCCAGCAGGATCCCGCTCACCGCGCGGGCCCCGGGCGGCGCGCGGGGGGAGGCGGGCTGCGACTCGGAGGCTCGGCGTCCACCCCGCTAGTCCATGCCCAGGAGCTTCTCGGCCTTACGGAGGGCCCGGTCGAGGTCGATCTTCACGTTGGGGTCCTCCTCCTTCAGCCAGAGGTGCGTCTCGAGCTTGCGCTGCAGCTCGCGCAGGAGGTCGGGCGGGGTCTTGTCGGCGACGCGCATCCAGTTGAGCGCCGTCACCACCGAGGGCTTCTCCATCAGCTTGCGCGCCGCCTCGTCGGGCGGGAGCAGCGTGTTCGGCTTCGGGCCGCGCCGGTAGCGCGCCCGCTCGCCCTCGGCCGCCGGGGTGGCGGCGCCGGTCGACGCGGCCGCGGCGACCGGCGCGCGCACGGGCGCGGCGGGCGCGGCCGGGCGGCGCGGGGGCTCGTCCTCGTCCCAGGACGTATCGCGGCGGGCCGTCGCGGTGGCCCGCTTCTTCTTGCGCTTCTTCTTCTTCTTCTTCTTCCGTCGGCGCCCGTCGTCGTCGTCCTCGTCGTCGAGGTCGTCCTCGTCCTCCTCGTCGTCGTCCTCGTCTTCCTCCTCCTCGTCCTCGTCCTCCTCGTCGTCCTCCTCTGCGTCTTCCTCCTCGTCCTCGTCCTCGTCGAGGTCGTCCTCGTCGTCGCCCGCCTCGTCGAGGAGCGGGCTCACGGTGTCCTCGGAGCTGAAGCTGCCCTCGGCGTCCTCGGTCAGGCCGTACTGGATGTCGTCGTCGCCCGCCGGCGCGATGTCGTCCTCGGACCCGAGGCTCACCTCCGAGCCCGCCCCGACGAGGTCGTCCTCGGCCCCGCCGCCCAGGTCGTCGCCGGAGCCCAGGAGCGCCGCGGCCTCGTCGCTCGTGCCCTCCTCGGCGGCCAGGTCGGCGGCCGAGGGCTCGACGTCGTCCCACGCGCGGCCGGGCGCGGCCGCCGCGGGCTCGGCCGGGCCCGCCTTCTTCCCCCGGCCGGCCGCCGGCGGCTTGCCTGCCGGCGCCTTCTTCGCGGGGGCCTTCTTGCCGGCCTTGGCCGCCTTCTTGCCGGCCTTCTTCTTGCCCGCGTCCGCCGGCGCCGCGTCCCCCGCGACGTCGTCGTCGGCCGCCCTGGCCGCCCGGGTCTTCTTCGCCGGCGCCTTGGCCTTGGCCACCTTCTTCGTGGCCGCCCGCTTCTTGCCCTTGGCGGCCCCGGCGTCCACGTCGTCGCCCCCGGCACGCTCCGCGCCGTCGTTCATCGGTGTGCCCCGCCTCCGCGGGCTTCGTCCCGCTGCCGCAGTCCCTCGGTCGCTGGAGCCCCGGCCTCCCGGCCGTCCGCTGCGGCGGGCGTCTCGCCCGCTCCGCGCGCCTCGCGGTTCACGACCCAGCGCGCGTCCCCCCCGTCGCGGTAGGACTCCTTCTTCCAGATCGGCACGCTCGCCTTGAGGGCGTCGATCGCGAAGCGGCAGGCCTCGAACGCCTCCGCCCGGTGCGGGGCCGAGGCCGCGACCAGCACGCTCGCCTCGGCCAGCGGCACCTCGCCCAGGCGGTGCGCCAGGCACATCCGCACGAGCCCGGGGAAGCGCCGCCGCGCCTCGGCGACGATCGCGGCCAT
This sequence comes from Planctomycetota bacterium, assembly GCA_023954375.1. Lineage (GTDB taxonomy): Bacteria > Planctomycetota > J058 > J058 > J058 > JAMLIC01. The sequence goes on along the minus strand of JAMLIC010000024.1, from coordinate 1,557 downwards.
CTCGCGCTCCGCCATGCCCTGGTAGGCCTCGTAGGCCAGCGACGCCACGGGGCGCCCCTCGTGCACCTCGCGCGTGGTCCCCTCGAAGCAGCAGATCGCGCCCGCGCGCGGGTCGCGCACGGCGTCGTGCGCCCAGCCCGCGTCGAGGCGCTCCACCTGCAGCCGGATCACGTCTCCCCCCTCGCCCACGCTAGCCCCCACCCACCGGCGGAATGAGCGCCACCTCGTCGCCGGGCGCGACCGGGTGCGCGCCGCCGACGACCTCCTGGTTCACGGCGATCGCCAGCGACCGGCGCGCCGCGCCGATCGCGGGGTGCTCGCGCGCGAGCACCTCGAGCACGTCTGCGGCCCGGGCCGGGGCGTCGACGGAGACGCGCACCCGGTCTCGCCCGACCGCCTCACGCACCGACGCGAACAGGTGGACCTCGAGCTCGAATCGAGGGAGCACGGGGCACGATTCTAGAGGCCACCGGGGGCCCGTGCCAGGGACCGGGCGCGCGAGTGAGCTACCATGCCGCCCCATGACGAACCCCTACCTGCGCGGGCAGGCGCGGCCCACGCGCGTGGCGAACGTCGGCCACCGCGGGGCCATGGGCCTCAGGCCGGAGAACACGCTCGAGGGCTTCGAGCTGGCCTTCGACCTCGGCGCCGACATGGTCGAGCTCGACGTGCATCCGAGCCGCGACGGCCACCCGGTCGTGCTCCACGACGACCGGCTCGGCCGCACGACCGACGCCGGGCGGCGGCGCCCCGGGGGCGGGGCCGCGTTCGTCTCGGACCTGACCCTGGACGAGCTGCGCGCGCTCGACGCCGGCACCTGGTTCGTCGAGGCGCTGGAGCGCGGCGCGCCGCCCGCGCCCCACGGGCCGACCGACGACGAGCGCCGCGCCTGGCTCACCCCCGGGGCGCTCGCCGCCCTCGGCGGCGGCCGCGTCCGCCCGCCGAGCCTGGAGGAGGTCCTGCTCCTGGCCCGGCGCCGCGGGCGCCGGGTGAACGTCGAGCTCAAGCTCGTGCCGCGCCGCTACGAGCGGCTCGTCGCGGCCGTGGTCGAGGTGGTGCGCCGCCTCGGCGTCGAGGAGCAGGTGCTGCTCTCGTCGTTCGACCACGCCGGGCTGGCCGAGGCCAAGCGGCTGGCGCCGGAGCTGCCCGTCGCCGCCCTGTGCGTGGCGCGGCTGGCCGATCCGGGCCGCTACGTCGCCGAGGTGCTCGGCGGCGACGCCTGGAACCCGGGCTGCGTGGGCGAGGTCGACACGCTCGGCTTCGGCGCCGAGGCCTTCGCTCGCGACGGCGCGCGCGCGCTCGACCGCGCCAGCGTCGAGGGCGCGCGGGCGCGCGGCGTGAGCGTCCACACGTGGACGGTGAACGACCCGGCGCGCCTCGAGGCGCTCGTCGCGCTCGGCGTCGACGCGATCATCACCGACTACCCGAACCGGCTCTCTCGTGTGATCGCGCCTGCGACTTCGGTGTGATCGCGCCTGCGACGAACGATGCCGGGCGGCGCCGTCCGTCGTGGGGGCGCCCCGGGGGCCGCCCCCAGCCCCCGCCGGGCTCCCGGGC
>JAMLIC010000023.1 GCA_023954375.1 Planctomycetota bacterium | reverse complement strand
GCCACGCGCAGGCGCGGCTTGCCGCGCCGAGCATGGCGAGCGGAGGCGTGGGAGGACCCGCGCAGCGGGTCCTCCCAGCACGCCGGCTCCGAGTCGACGGCCACTAGCCGCTGCGGCGGCGGCTCGTCCGCGGGCCGGCGGCGGCCTTCGCCCGCGCCTTGCGCGGCGCCGCCTTGGGTGACGCGGCGCGGCGCACCTCCACGCCGCCGCGCCAGGCCTGCACGACGCCCGCCCGCGAGGGCGGCGGGTCATAGAGCGCCTCGAGCTCCTCGAGGGAGGCCTTCTCGCCCGCGCCCTGCGGGAGCGCGTCCCGGGCCAGCTCGAGCGCCACGAAGGGGTCCGTGGAGGCGACGATGAGCGTCCACGCGTCGCGACCCGTGTCGAGCACCAACCTCCAGAGCCTCATGCCGCCTCCACCCGCCTGACCCCGTGGGTCGCCCCGACCCACCCTGCGTGAAGACCCCCGCGCCTCTCACGCGCCGTCGCGGCCTTCGAGGGCCGCGCGGGCCCCTGACGCACGCGGCGGGCCCGAGCGGCCGCCCGGTGCGGCGCAGGTTACGGCGTACGCTGGGAGGCTCTCCGCGGCGTTGCCGCACGGCCACGGGCGGAAGCTGCCCATGGACCGCCCCCGTGCTCCGTTGTGTGACCGCGGCTGCGGCGGAGGATGGCGGGCGTTGCCGTTCGCCCGGACACGCCCGGCCCTCCTCGCCGCGCCTGGCGCGCTCGCTGCGAAGAAGGCGCGGTGAGGTGTGCTCGGCGGCGGCTCGGGCCGCAGGCGAGAGGTCCGGGCCGCGCGCGGCGAGGGAGGCGGGGCGGCGACCGACCGGTTCGGCGGGCTACAGCACCTCTTCGAGCCAGGCCCGCACGCGGTCGGGGCGCACGTCCTCGGCGAGGACCACGTCGGGGGCGCCGGGGGGGTCGAGGCGGACGAGGCGGCGCGCCGCCAGGCGCGCCGGGTCGTCGAGGAACAGGAGCGCCGGCGCCACCCGGTCCATGAGGTCGTACCCCTCGGCGCGGCTCGACACGGCGTGGACGGCCCAGCCGCGGCCGAGGAGCACGTCGCGCACGGCCGCCCGGACCCCCGGGTCCTGCTCCACGACCAACGCGCAGCGACCAGCCACCATGTGAACGACCTCCCCCGCGCCCAGGTAGCACGCTCCGGGCCGACGCGCAGGTCCCGGCCGGACAGACGCGCCAGGAACCCGGCACCCGCGGAAGGTTCCACGGCGCGACCCGCCCGGGTCGCATCCCGCGACCTTGCCCGTTCAGAACCCGATCACGACCCGGGGTCACGGCCATGTGCGACGATCGGGCCCATGATCCGCGCCGCCATCGAGCCCGAGGAGTCGCCCGCCCGGCAAGGCCTGCGCAAGGCGCTCTCGCTCGCCGTCACCAACGACAGCCCGCACCTGCTGGTCCTCGACCAGGCCACGGGCGACGACCCCCTCGACGAGCGCCTGCGCTGGCGCCGCCACCCCGACGGCGTGATCGTCTACGACGCCGGCGACGACGTGTACCGCCACCACAGCGTCGTCGCCTCGCGGGCGCTGATCCCGCTCTGCCACCTCGTGCTCGCGCCGGGCGCCACCGGGCGCACGTTCTACGCGGCGCGCTCGCTGACCCCGGGCCCCCGCCGCGCGCGGGTGCGCGTCACGGGCCACCTCGTGCCGCTCGACGACGTCGGCCTCCACGTCTACACCTCGCCCGAGCGCCTGCACGGGGCGAGCACGACCTACCGCCCGGTCAGCGGCGACCCGGCGCAGGTGGGCGGCGTGGTGATCGCGCGCTGCGGGCGCGCGGAGATGGTCGAGGCCACGGCGGAGGTCGACCTCGTCGTCGAGGCCGACCCGTCGGCGGAGGCCGCGCTCGAGCGCGCCGGGCCCGGCGCGGCCCTGGTCGAGCGCCCGCGGCGCCTGGGCGGCGCGTGGGTGGCGGAGGGCCGCGACGGCGCGGTGGCGCTCGTCGACGACGCTCGGGCCCTGCGCTGCCCCGGCGGCCTCGTCGACCCGGCGGTGTGGCGGCGCCTCGACGACGCGCCGCCGTCGGCGCCGCTCCTCGTCATGTTCAGGAGCGACGCCGCCCGGGCCCTCCGCGACGCGGGCGCGCTGCCCCTCGAGGGGGTCGACGTCGCCCAGCAGGCGCTCGCCCCGGCCGCCCTCTGGGACCTCCTGGCCGAGTGCGCGGCGCGACGGCTCACGGTCCGCTGGGGTCGCCACTCGGGGACGTCGGATGGGCTGGTGGTGGCCTGATCGCGCTCTCGGTCACCCGGGCGGCAGGCGCTCGAGGCGGAGCGCGACGAAGAACTCGAGCCGCTGCCGGTGGCCGAGCTTGCCCAGGAGGCCCGGCGCGGCGCCCGCGCTGGCGAAGCGGACCGTGACCTCGCTCCGCCGGAGGCCGCCGGCGTCCCAGGTCGCCGCACCCGCCACGTCGCTCTCGACGAGGCGCTGGTCGCGCATGGCCGCGAACAGCGGCCCGAACTCGGGGTCGCGGGCGGCCACGGCCGGGTCCACGTCGGCGCCGGCGTAGGCGAGCTCCTGCGCCCCACCCCGCTCCAGCCGCATCCCCCCCTCGCCGCCGGGGCGGTGGACGACATCGAAGGTGAAGGTCGCCAGGTCGGGGACGTGCACGCGCCGGGCCCGGGTCCACCCCGCCGGGCCGGCGTCCTCCTCGCCAGGGAGCACGTCGCCGACGAGGTCGAGCGCGTCGCGCAGGGGCTCGTCGCCCAGGCGCGGGGCGAGGTCGTGCAGGAAGTGCCCGCCCCATCCCGACAGCCGCCCCTGCGCGTGGGCCTGGAGCGCGTCCTCGAGGGCGGCCTGCAGCGCCGCGCCGCCCGTGAGCCCGCGCGCCCCCCCGGTGGGCGACCGCCGGTAGCGCACCTCCTTGCCCAGGAGCCCGCCGAGCCCGGCGGCGAACACCCGGTCGCCCGCCGCGGGGTCGGCGGAGTCCCAGCGGGCCGCGATGAACGACGCCTCCGGCTCGAGCGACCGCGCCTCGGCGGCGACCGCCTCGACCGTGGCCACGACCGAGGCGCCGCCGTCGTCCGCCGCCGTGACGCGCTCCCGCAGGGTCACCCGGAGCCCGAGCTCCACCCCGGTCACCAGCTCCGGCTGCCCGCGGCCGGCCAGGCTCTTCATCGTGTAGCGCCAGGCGAGGGCGACCCGCGCCTCGTCCCCCGCCGCCGGCCCCCTCGGGGCCGCCTCCTGCGCCGCCGCCGGCACCGCCGCCACCAGACACCACACCGCCGCCGCGAGGACCCCGCGCGCCGCCTTCGAGCCGCCCATGCCGCCTCCTCCCTTCGAGGCGCCCAGTCGACCGTCCGCGGCGTCGTCGGTCGACGAAACGTCGCTGACCGGTTCGTTCAGCCCAGCTTCATGAGCTCGGCGCGGGCGAGGACGCCGCCGCGCGCCGCCGCAGCCACCACCAGCCGGCGGCGGCCGGCGCGGCGGCGGCGAGCGCCAGGAGCTGGCTCGTCGACAGCCCGAGCGCGCCGCCGCGCGGGTCGGCGCGCAGGTGCTCGACGACGACGCGGCCCGGCGCGTAGAGGACGCAGAAGGCCAGGAACACCTCCCAGGTCGCGTGCGGCCGGAGCAGCAGGCGGCGCAGGGCCAGGAACAGCGCCAGGTCGTAGCCCGCGAGCAGGAGGGCCGTCGGGTAGCGCGGCACGCCCCCCACGGGCGCGGCGTACCAGGGGGGCTGCGCGGCCCACCACGCCGGCTCGCACACCGCGCCGTAGCAGCAGCCGCCGAGGAAGCAGCCGAGCCGGCCGAAGACGAGGCCGAGGGCGATCGCCGGCGCGGCGAGGTCCGCCATCGGGCCCATCGGGGCGCCGTGGCGGCGGATGGCCCACGCGGCCAGGCCGGTCGCCACGACGAGCCCGCCGAGGTAGGCCAGGCCGCCCTTCCAGAAGGCGACGACCTCGAGCGGCCTGGCGCGGTACCACAGGCGCGCCGGGACGGCGTCCGGTTCGGCGCGGACGGCCTCGATCGCCGCCGCGCGCGCGGCGCCCTCGGGCATGCGGGCGATGAACGCCCAGGGCGCCGGAACGACCGGCGCGTCGAGCGCGGCGAGCACGACCGCGCGCCCGGCCGGGTCGAGGTCGAGGGCGTCCGCCCGGACCGCAGCCACGTCGGCCGGGCCGAGCGGGTGGCCGGGCAGGGGCTCCGCGATCACGTGGAGCGCCCGCGAGCCCACGATCCCGCCCAGGAGGGCCGCGATGCAGGCGTCGAGCCGCACCAGGCGTGGGACCCCCAGCCGGTCCCCCACGCGCGCCGCCCACGCGAAGGCCAGGCCGAAGCCCACGGCCAGGAGGACGAAGTACGGGGACTCGGCGAGCGGCATGCGCACAGGATTGTACGGAACCTGTCATTGCGGTGTTCCGCGACGCGGTGCGGCGTCCGGGCGGAGCGCCGCCGGCCTCTCCTCCCCCATGAGCCTCCGCACGACGCTCCTCCTGCTGCCGCTGCTCCTCCTCCCCGCCGCCCGCGCCGGCCAGGAGGCCCTCGCCCCGGTGCGCCTCGAGGTCGTGCAGCCGACCGTGTGGGGCGAGAGCGTCTTCGTCCTGGGCGACCTGCCCGCGCTCGGCGGCGGCGACCCGACCCGCGCCGTGCGCATGCGCCCGGTCGGCCCCCATCGCTGGCGCCTCGACCTGGCCCTGCCCGCCGGCGCCACCTACCGCTGGACGGCGCTCGTGCGCAGCAACGCCGCCCAGGCCCTCGCCGACCGCGGCAACGCCCGGCAGGTCACGCCGGTGCGCCAGGAGGTCGTCCCCGGGGCGAGCGTCGAGCGCCGCGTGCGCGTCCGCTACCTCAGCGGGTTCGCCGCCCCGCGGCTGGCCTGGGAGCGGGCGGCCGGCCGCTGGGAGGACGCGCCCATGCGGCGCGTCGGCCCGGGGCGCGGGCCCGGCGAGGCCCTGTGGGAGGTCGACGTGCCGACGGCGCTCGCGACCCCGGAGCTCTTCCCGCACGACGGCGCGGGTCGCAAGGACCTCGCGCCCGGCGGCCGCCCCTACCGCACCTCGCGCGCCGACCTCGTGATCGCCTCGGGCGAGGTCCACCCCGACCTCCCGCCCGCGCGCCGCTCGCCCTCGAGGGTCGTGACCGTGCGCGCCTGGTACTCGCGCCACCTCGGCAACGCGCGCGACCTGTTCATCTACCTGCCCCGTGACCACGACACGACCGACCGCCGCTACCCGGTCGTCTACGTGCACGACGGACAGAACCTGTTCGACCCGCGCGCGATCATGGGCGGCTGGCGGGCCAAGGAGACGCTCGACCGCGAGGTCGCCGCCGGGCGCCTCGAGGACGTGATCGTCGTCGGCGTGGCCAACACGCCGGCGCGCATGCAGGAGTACATGCCGCCGGAGTCGGGCGGGCGCGCCGACCGCTACGCGCGCTTCCTCACCGAGGAGCTCAAGCCCTGGGTCGACGCGCACCTGCGCACGCGCCCCGGCCGCGAGGACACCGGCGTCCTGGGCTCGTCGCTGGGCGGCCTCGTGAGCTTCTACCTGGGCTGGGAGCGGCCCGACGTCTTCGGCCGCGTCGGCAGCCTCTCGGGGTCGTTCTGGCTGCGCGACCACCTCGCCTCGCTCGAGCAGGACGCCCCGCGGGCGCTCCGCGTGTGGCTCGACAGCGGCACGGCCGGCGCGAGCGGCGACTCCTACGAGCACACGGTCGCCGCGCGCGACCTGCTCCTCGGCAAGGGCTTCGTCCTGGGGCGCGACCTGCAGCACATGGTCGACCTCGGCGCCGGCCACGACGAGCGGGCGTGGGCGGCGCGGCTGGGGCCGGCGCTGACGTTCCTGTTCCCGGCGGTGTGATCGCGGCTGCGGCGGAGGATGGCGGGCGCTGCCGTTCGTCAGGGGGTCGCGCTTCGCGCGCCCCCCTGACCGCTCAGGCTCGGTCGGCGGCCAGGAGGCCGCCTTCCCTCGCCTTCGCGCGGACACGCCGGGCCCTCCTCCGCCTCGCCTGGGGCTCTGGCTGCGGAAGCGCGGTGAGGTGTGCTCGGAGGCGGCTCGGCCGTCAGCGGAAGACGGCTCGACCGGGCGCCGCGCTTGAACCACGACGCCAACGGGCCCTTCGGGCCCGGACGTGGTCCGTCAGGAGCGAGCCGATGGACTCGCCTCTGACGGACCACTAGCCCCCGCGCACCTTCTCCCACACCGCCTCGTTGTCGATCGTCACCGTCTTCGGCGCCTTCACCGGGCCGGGCTCGAACACGAAGCGGCCGGCGGTGACCCGCAGGAGCACGACGGCGGCCTCGACGCCCTTGTGCCCGCGCGGCGTCTCGGCGTGGTGGAGCTGGCCCTTGCTCAGGAAGAGCTTGCCGGGCGGGGCGCCGCTGGGGGTGATCGTCAGCACCCCCGTGTGCTTCTTCCACTCGAGCAGCTCGAGCACGTCCTTGAGCTGGAGCTGCCCGAGCTCCCCGGTGAGCGACTCCTTGCGCAGCTGCCGGGCGAGCTCGGGGCGCATGACGCGCGTCGTGCCGCCGCCGCCGGCGCCGTCCTCCACGTCGCCGCCCGTGAGCAGCTTCACCACGAGCTCGAAGCCCGAGAGGCTGATCCGGTCGTCCGCGTGCAGGTGGCAGGCGCCGCCGATCCGCGCGCCGTTGACCAGCGTGCCGTTGACGGAGCCGAGGTCGACCACCGCGAAGCCCTTCCCCGTCCAGCCGATCTCGGCGTGGCGCCGCGAGACGAGGTCGCTCTTGATGCGGACGTCGGCCGAGATGTCGCGCCCGAGGAGCACCTTCTTCTCGCGCGAGAGGAGGAGGGGCTCGTCGAGGAGCGCCGACACGAGCACGTGCGGGGCCTCCGCCTTGGCCCGCGCGGGCAGCGGCCGGCGGCAGGGGTCGTCCTGGTCGCCGGCGCCCCCGTGGACCTGGCGCTTCTCGGTCTGGTGCCCCCACTGGGTCTCGTCGAACTCGGGGCGGAGGCGCGGCGCCCTCGGCGGGCGCGCGGCGGGCCCGGGCGGGCGCGACTCGGGGCGCGCGGGCGGCGGGGTGCGCTCGGCGGTCGGGGCCGCGCGGGTCAGCCCCTCGCGGTCGTGGCGGCGCGTGCTGGTGCGCGCGGGGCCGGGCGGGCGCGAGGCCGGCCGGACGACCCGGCGGGCGTCGGGCGCCTCGTCGAGCCAGTCGAGGCCGCTGTCCGTCGATGGCGGCGGCGTCGACGCCGCCGGCGGCGGGGTGCGCGCGGCGGCCGGGGCCCCGCCGCGCGTGAGCTGGAACACGCCGCTCGACGCGGCGGCCACGTCGAGAGAGACGCCGCAGGCGCGCGCGGCGCGCAGCAGCGGGTGCTCGCCGCCGGAGCCCACCTTGACCAGCTCCTGCGTGAACGGCAGGAACACGCGCGACGCGCCGCGCTCGCCCATGTCCTGCGCGTCGCCCCGGGCGGACTTCACGCACATGAGCTGCTCGAAGTCGCGCTTCATCTGCCCCACCGTGCCGCGCCGCTGGGGGTCGGGCGCCATGCGGGCCAGGAGGAAGCGGTGGAACGCCAGGTCCCAGGCGGCGCGGTCGCCCGTGACGAAGCGGGTGTCCTCGAACACGACCCGCTGGATCACCTCGAGCGACACGGGCTCGATCTCGCCGCGCCGCTCGGCCGACTTCACGGAGATCAGGGTCTCGAGGTCGGTCGGCTCGACCGGCGTGCGCAGGTGGCTGTAGGGCGGGTGGCCCGTGACCATGGCGTAGAGCATGAGCGCCACGGCGTAGACGTCCTGGCTCGGGTCGAAGGTCAGGCCGAGCGATCCGTCCGGACGGCGCGCCTCCACGATCGCCTCGGGCGGCGCGTAGAAGGGCGTGACCTGCGGCGCCAGCCCCGGCGGCGCGCGGCCCTCGTTGTAGGCCTCCAGGTACTCCCGGCTGCGCGTGGCCCCGAAGTCGATCAGGACGCCGCGGTACTCGCGGCGCACGACCTTGCCGAAGACCTCGTTGGGCTCGAGCGGGCGGTCGCGGCCGGCCACGTCGATCAGCAGGTTGGCCAGCTTGACGTCGTGGTGGACGTAGCCCAGGCGCTCCACGTACTCGAGGCCGTTGAGGAGCTCGTAGCCCAGGTCGATCGACGTGTCGAGCGGGAGCGAGGGGTAGCGCGCCTTCTTGTCGCGGCGCATGGCCTCGTCGACGCTCGCGCGCGTCATGAGCAGGAGCGGGTTCTCGTAGGCGCGCCGGAAGCCGATCGCCAGGCTGCCCTGGAGCACGCCGACGCCGACGCAGTGGACGATGTTGCGGTGGGCGAAGTGCTTGAAGAGCTCGCACTCGACCTCGAAGCCCGCGTCGTGCTCGCCCTCGAAGCGGGGCACCTTGAGCACGACGTGCGTGCCGTCGGCGAGCGTGCCGGCGCAGACGAGGGCGGTCCCGCCCACGCCCAGGACGGCGTCGATCCGGCACTCGACCTTGCGGCGCGTGCGGAGGCTGGTCAGCTCCAGCTTCGCTCCCGGGTCGATCCGCACCTCGCGTCGCGCCACGGGCGCATCTTGCCCGTGGGCGCGGCCCGAGACAACCGCGAGTGGCGCGAGCCGGCCGGCGGCTACTCCATCCGCAAGGAAACGACCGGGTCGAGCCGCGCGGCGCGCCATGCCGGGTAGAGCCCGGCCGTGGCGGCGACGACGGTCGAGACCCCGATGCAGGCCAGGGCCAGCCAGCCGGGGACGTAGAACAGCTCCACGAGCCGGTCGTTGAGCGCCTCGCGCATGATCCAGCTGCCGAGGCGGTTCAGCCCCTGCCCGACGCCCCAGCCGAAGAGCACGCCGAGCGCGCCGCCGGTGACGCCGATCGCCGCCGCCTCGGCGAGGAAGATCCGGCGCACGTCGCGGTCGCGGGCGCCGAGCGCCTTGAACACGCCGATCTCGCGCGTTCGCTCGAGGACCGCCATGACCATGGTGTTGGCGATCCCGAAGAAGCTGACGACGAGGCCGATCCCGCCGAAGAGGCCCAGGAGCACGTCGATCACGGCGAAGACGATCGTGACGACCTTGAGCAGGTCCTCGACGGCGAAGGTCTCGTAGCCCCTGCGCTCGATCTCCTCGCGCAGCGGCGCGACGTCGCCGCGCGCCCCCGCCTTGACGACGAGCGCGCGGTGCTCGCCCTGCCGGGCGCCGCCGATGCGGTCGAGGCCCGACTCCTTGAGGAGCCGCTTGCCGAGCGCCAGCGGCGCCTGGAAGCGGCGGCCGGCCAGGCCGAACTCCTCCGACTGGTAGACGCCGATCACCTCGGCCTCGAGCCCCTGCAGGCCCGACGGGCGCACGTAGCGGGCGCGCAGCGGCCGGTCGGGCTGACCGGTCGGCGGCTCCTCCGGGACCATCTCGTAGCGGCCGAGGTGGTCGAGGCGGGTGAAGAACACCTTCGCGCCGACGGCCTGGGCGGGCGTGAGCCCGAGGTCCTCGAGCACGCGCGACGGGGCGACGACGACCTCGGCCAGGGCCTCGGCCTCGGTCCAGTAGCGGCCGGCGAGCAGCGCCCGGGTGTAGTTGTGCGAGATCGCCGCGGCCGGCAGGCCCTCGGTCTCCGCCTGGAAGATCGCGCCCCCCCACTCGACGCCGACCCAGGGCGCGTGGACGTCGGGGTAGACGGCGACCACCCCGGAGAGCTTGCCGAGCTCGTCGATCGTCTCGTCGGTGAGCCGCGGCCCGGCGGGCTCGTCGTCGGCCTCGGCCTGGCGCCGCTGCGCCCGGCGGATGAGCGCCAGCTGGTTGGCGGCGTCCTTGGGCAGGACGGTGATCCGCGTGACGAGCTCGGCCTTGTCGACCTGGTCCTCGATCAGGCGCTTGACGCCCTCGCCGAGCGACACCATGACGGTGAGCGTGGCCACGCCGACGCCCACGCCGCAGAGGGTCAGCGCCGTGCGGAGCTTGTGGCGGGCGAGGTTGGCGAACGCGTGCGCCCCGACGTCCCCGAGCCTCACGCGCCCTCCTGCGCGGGCGGGGGCTCGACGCTCGCGGCCGACAGGTCGACCAGCGCGGCCGAGGTCGTCCGGTCCTCCTTCACCCGCCCGTCCTCGAGGACGACGATCCGCTCGCAGTAGCGCTCGGCGCGCTCGCGGTCGTGGGTGACGAGGACGATCGTGCAGCCCTCGGCGTGGAGCGCCCGGAGCATGCCCATGATCTCCTCGGCCGTGCGCGAGTCGAGGTTGCCGGTCGGCTCGTCGGCGAGGAGGAGCTGCGGGTCGTTGGCCAGCGCGCGGGCGATCGCCACGCGCTGCCGCTCGCCGCCCGAGAGCTCCGTCGGCCGGTGGCCGGTGCGCGCGGCGAGCCCGACCTTCTCCAGCAGCTCCTGCGCCCGGCGGCGCCGCTCGAAGTAGCCCTGGCCCGCGAGCGCCAGGGGGAGGGCCACGTTCTCGAGCGCCGTCAGGTGCGGGACGAGGTTGAACGACTGGAAGATGAACCCGATCACCTGGCGGCGGTAGGCGGCCAGCTCGTCCGACGTGCGGCCCATGAGGGCGCGCCCCTGGACGAGGACGGTCCCCTCGCTCGGGCGGTCGAGGCCGCCGACGACGTTGAGGAAGGTCGACTTGCCGCTGCCGGAGCGGCCGATCACGCCGACGAACGACCCCTTCTCGACGCGCAGGTCGACCCCGTCGAGCGCGTTGACCGCGGCCTCGCCGAAGCGGTAGCGCTTGCGCACCCCCACGAGCTCGATGAGCGTCTCGCCCTTCGCCGCCGTCGCGTTCACGCCCTCGGCTCCTGCGCGGGCGCCCGGCGCGACGAGGACGAGCCCGCGCGGCCGCGCCCGTCGTCCTGCTCGAGCCAGCGGCTGGCGCACGCGTCGCAGATCCCGTGCGAGACGTCCGCCTCGGGACCGGGCTCCAGGACCTCGCCGCACCAGCCGCACTCGACCCGCATGAGGCGGGCAACTCTACCCCGGTGACAGCGGAGTGACCATAGAGGCGCGCCGGCGCGTCCCTTCCCGCCTGGCGCCGCGGCGGGCAGAATGCGCGCGCCTCGGGAGGAAGACCGTGGACCGCCCGCCGCTCGCCGGCCTCTGGCACGTCGCCCTGAACGTCACCGACCTGGAGCGGGCGCTGGCCTTCTACGAGGGCGACCTCGGGATGAAGGTCGAGTGGCGCCCCGACCCGGACAACGCCTACCTGACGACCGGGCGCGACAACCTCGCCCTCCACCGCGTCCCCGAGGTCGCCGACGAGGCGGCGCGCGGGCGGCTCGACCACGTGGGCTTCGTCCTGCCGGCGCCGGAGCTGGTCGACGCGTGGGCCGCGTGGCTCGAGGCGCGCGGCCACGCGCTGGCGCAGGCGCCGAGGACGCACCGCGACGGCGCGCGCTCGTTCTACGTGCGAGACCCGCTGGGCAACCTCGTGCAGTTCATCCACCACCCCCCGCTCGCCGGGCTGGCCCGGCAGGTGGCCCCGCCATGACCGTGAAGCTCGCCTCGTGCCTCGCCCTGCTGACCCTCGGGCTCGTCGCCCACGGCTGCAGCGCCCCGCCGCCGCGCCTGAACACGACCTGGGCGCAGCGCGCCCGCGGCGTGCAGAGCGAGGCCCTCGGCCGCGAGGAGCCGCGCCCGCCCGTGGCGGAGTGGGGCAGGGGGGGCGACCGCGAGGAGGACGAGCTGACGTGCCTCGACGAGGCGCGCGACCCGGGCGACGTCGTCGTCCGGCTCGGCCGGGGGCGGTGGCTGCTCGAGGAGCGCGTCCTCCTGCGCGGCGCGACGTCGGTGGTGATCGAGGGCGAGGGGCCGCACCGGACGCGCCTCGAGCTGGACACGAAGACGGTCGGCGCCCTGATGGTCGAGGGCGCGCCGCGCGTCGAGCTGCGCGGGCTCACGGTCGTGGGGCTCTCGGGCGGCGGGGTCACCTTCAAGGACTGCCCCGACGTCGTCGTCGAGGACGTCCACTTCGTCGGCGCGCGCTTCGGGCTCGAGCTCGTCGGCTCGACCGCCGACGTCGGCACGAGCGTCTTCGCCGGCTGCGAGCGCGGCCTGAGCCTGCGCCAGGACGCGCGCGTGGTCGTGCGCGAGTCGGCCTTCGTCGACTGCTGGCAGGGGATCGCCGGCGAGGGCGCGCTCGAGGCGACCGCGTGCGCCTTCGTCGACAACCACCGCGACGCGATCGACGTGCGCCTCGGCCGGCGCGACGCGCTCGCGAGCATCCTCTTCGCGGGCGAGCGGCAGCGCGCCTGGCGCGGCACCCCGGGGAGCGTGCGCGCCCTGCTCATGCCGATCGGCGAGCTCACCCGCCTCGACGACCGCCGCCCGCACCGCGAGCTCGTCCGGCGCGAGGAGTTCCCGGACGCCCTGCGCGAGGGCGTCCCGCCGGGCTTCGACCTCGCCGGCGTCCACCTCGCGCTCCTGCGCGCCGAGGAGCGCGGCAAGAAGGACCCGCCGCGCCGCGTGCGCGAGGAGGCGCTCGACCGCGCCGAGCAGCACGCCAGGGCGGCCCGCGACGCCCTGCGCGCCGGCGACGTCGAGCGCGCCCGCGCCGCCGCCCAGACCGCCCTGCGCTACTGCGGCCCCGGGCCGCTCGGCGACGACGTGTCGGAGGTCGTGCGGGAGGTCGCCGAGCTGGCCACCCCCTAGTCCTCCAGTCAGGCTCGACCCCATGGGCTCGAGCCCGACAGAGGACCGTCTGTCGACTCGGAGTCGGCGGACGGCGAGGACCTGACCCTCCGTCGCGCTCGGCGCTGTACACCGCGGCGGGGGACGAGACCCACGGCCCGGCGGTCGTCCGTGAGCGCGCCGAGGTGGACCCGTCGAGGCGTCACGCGCGGCCGGGGTTCTCCCGGGGTCGGCTTGCGGCCGTCGGCCGCTCCTGGTGCGGTATGCTTGGCCTCGCGCTGTACTTGCTTCACGGGGCCGGGATGGCGACGTCATCGCGGCGTGACGCTGGCGCGCACAACTGCTGCGCTCGTTGTGGCAGGGGACCGGCGTTCCCGCCTCGCGCGCTCGGCCCGCGGCGTGCACCGGAGCGCGGCTCACCCCTCCCCGGAAGGACGACCGATGAGGCCCGACGACGAGAAGGGGGACCGTCCGCCCCCCCGGCGCGCCGCGCCCGCGTTCCCGGTGACCTGCCTGGGCGCCTCCGCCGGGGGGGTCGAGGCCCTGCGCGAGGTGCTCGGGGGGCTCGCGCCGCCGCTGGACCTGGCGCTCCTGGTCGTCATGCATCGGGACCCCGCGCAGGCCGGGCACCTGCAGGAGGTCCTCGCGCGGGCCACGGGCCTGCCTGTGGTGGACCTGGCGGAGGGGTCTCGCCTCGAGCCGGGGCGGGTGTTCGTCGCCCCGGCCGATCGGCTCCTCGAGCTGAAGGGCGAGGCCTTCGTCGGCGCGCGGCCGCTCCTCGGCGTCGAGCGCAGCCGCACGCTGGACCACTACCTGCGCGGCCTGGCGCCGGCGCTCGGGTCGCGCCTGATCGCCGTGGTCCTCTCCGGCACCGGCAGCGACGGCGCCCTGGGCGTGGCCGAGGTCAAGACCCACGGCGGGATCGTGCTCGCCCAGGACGCCAGCGCCCGCTTCGACGGCATGCCCCGGGCGGCCGCCGCCACCGGGGCGGTGGACCTGACGCTCCCCCCCGCGGCCATCGCCGAGGAGCTGCGCCGCATCGCCGCGCACCCGTACGTGCGCGAGCCCGACGAGGAGCACGCGCCCCCCGAGGCCCGCCCGGAGGACGAGGAGCGGTCGCTGCGCGAGGTCCTCATGCGCCTGCGCCGCGCCACGGGCGTGGACTTCAGCCACTACAAGCAGGCGACCATCCGCCGGCGCGTCCGGCGGCGCATGGCCCTGCGCCGCCTGGTGGACGTGGCCGAGTACGCGCGGCTCCTCGCCGCCGAGCCGGCGGAGCTGGAGGCGCTGCACCAGGACGTGCTCATCGGGGTCACGGGGTTCTTCCGCGACCCCGAGGCCTTCGAGGCCCTGCAGCGGGGCCCCCTCGCCGCCCTCGTCGCCCGGCGCGACGCGCTGGAGGAGCTGCGCGTGTGGGTCCCGGGCTGCTCGACCGGCGAGGAGGTCTACTCGCTGGCGATCTGCCTCACGGAGGCGCTGGGCGAGCAGGCCGGCGCCGTCCCGGTGAAGCTGTTCGGCACCGACATCAACGGGCCGGCGCTGGACCGCGCCCGCGTGGGCTACTACCCCCAGGACCTGACGGTCGACATCTCGGCCGAGCGGCTGCGGCGCTTCTTCGTCAAGGAGGGCGACGGCTACCGCGTGGTGAAGCCCGTCCGCGACCTGTGCGTGTTCGCGCGCCAGGACCTGACGCGCGACCCGCCGTTCTCCAACCTGGACCTCATCAGCTGCCGCAACGTCCTCATCTACTTCGACCAGACCCTGCAGCGCCGGCTCCTCCCGCTGTTCCACTACGCGCTGCGCCCGCGCGGCTACCTGTTCCTCGGCCCGGCCGAGTCGCTCGGCGGCCTCGAGGAGCTGTTCGACCTGGTCGACAAGCGGCACCGCATCTACCTGAAGAACCCCGGCGCCTCGCGCCCCGTCCTGCAGCTCCCCGTGGCGCGCGGGGTCCCGGCCCTCGACCAGCCCGCGGCGGCGCCCGTGGCGCACGAGCCGGACCGCCGCCTCCTGCGGCGGGAGGCGGAGCGGGTGCTCCTCGAGCGCGCCGCCGCCCGGGGGGTGGTCGTCGACGAGCGGCTGCAGGTCCTCCACGTGCTGGGGGACACCGGCCCCTTCCTGAAGCTCGCCCCGGGCGACGCCGAGCTGGCGCTCCTGGACCTGGCGCGCGAGGGGCTCCTGCTCCCCCTCCGCCAGCTCATCGACGGCGCGCGGGCCGCGGGGACCGCCTGCCGGCAGGCCGACCTGCAGGTGCGGACGAACGACCACTTCGAGCAGGTGAGCGTGGAGGTGATCCCCCTCCGGCTGCAGGATCGACCGGTGCGGGGCTTCCTCGTCCTGTTCGAGCCGCCCGCGGGGCGGGTCGCCGCCTCCGCGGGGAGGCTGGCCGGCGTGCTGGGCGGGCTCCTGCGCGGCCGGGCGCCGGGCGGCGCCGCGGTGCGGGCGCTGGCGCAGCTGCAGCAGGAGCTGGGGGAGACGCGGCGCTACCTGCACGCCCTGCTGGAGGAGAAGGAGGCGGCCAACGAGGAGCTGCGCGCCGCCAGCGAGGAGGCCCTCTCCAGCAACGAGGAGCTGCTGAGCGCCAACGAGGAGCTGGAGACGGCGAAGGAGGAGCTCCAGGCCAGCAACGAGGAGCTGGCCACGGTGAACGACGAGCTGAGCAGCCGCATCACCGAGACGGCCCGCGCCAACGACGACCTGAGCAACCTGATCAGCAGCATCGACCTGCCCATCCTCATGCTCGACCGCGAGCAGCGCATCCGGCGCTTCACCCCCGCGGCGGCCCGCCTGTTCCACCTGATCGCGGGGGACCGCGGCCGCCCCATGCGCGACCTGCGCCCGCGCCTGCGCCTGCCCCGGCTGGAGGAGGACCTGACGGCGGTGATCGAGCGGCTCGAGCCCTGCGAGCGCGACGTCCAGGACGAGGAGGGGCGCTGGTTCCACCTGTCGATCCGCCCCTACCGCACGGCGGACGACAAGGTCGACGGCGCCGTCCTGACCATCGTCGACGTCAACGCGCTGAAGCTGGCGGCGGAGGAGAACCTGCGCCGGCTGGCCGCGGTCGTGCGCGACTCGAACGACGCGATCACGCTGCTCGACCTCACGGGGCGCATCGTCGACTGGAACCGCGGGGCGGAGCGCATGTACGGCTACTCGCGCGAGGAGGCCCTGCGCCTGACCGCGGCCGACCTGGCCCCGCCCGAGCTGCGCGAGGAGATGCGCGCGTTCGTCCTCCGCCAGGCCGGCGGCGACGAGGAGAGCCGCTCGTTCGAGACCCGCCGCCTGACCAAGGGGGGGCGCGTCCTCGACGTGTGGCTGACGACGACCGTGATCGTGGACGACGCGGGCGCGATCCAGGGGATCGCCACCACCGAGCGCGACGTCACCGAGCGCCGCCGCGAGGAGGAGGCCCTGCGCGAGGGCGACCGGCGCAAGGACGAGTTCTTCTCGCTCCTCGGCCACGAGCTGCGCAACCCGATCTCGGCCATCACCTACGGCCTGATCGCCCTGAAGAAGCTGGCCCAGGACGAGGGGCGCCTGGAGGCGGTCCGCGGGACGATCGTGCGCATGGAGCACCAGGCGCAGCTCCTGGCCCGCCTCGTCGACGACATGCTCGACTCGACCCGCATCGCGCGAGGGGAGCTGCACCTGTCCATGCGGCCGGTGGACCTGGTCGCCGTGGCGCGCCACGCCCTCGCGGCCGCCGCGCCGCTCCTGGAGCGGAAGGAGCAGACGGCGGAGGTCTCCCTGCCCGAGGGGCCGGTCCTGGTGCGCGGCGACGAGCACCGCCTCGAGCAGGTGCTCTACAACCTCCTGCACAACGCGAGCAAGTTCTCCCCGCGGGGCCGTCGCGTGTGGCTGGCGCTGGACCTGCGGGAGGGCGCGGCCCTGCTCCACGTGCGGGACGAGGGGATCGGCCTCGACGCCCCCGACCTGGCGCGGGTCTTCCGCGGGGCCGGCCCCGAGGACGAGCGCGCGCGGCCGGGGCGCGGCCTGGGGCTCGGCCTGGGGCTCGTCAGGCGGCTGGTCGAGCTCCACGGGGGCCGGCTGGAGGCGCGCAGCGAGGGGCGCGGCAAGGGGGCCGAGTTCGAGGTGTGCCTGCCCCGGGCCGACGCCAACGGCGGCGAGGGGGCCGCGGCCGGCCGTCGCATCCTCGTCGTGGAGGACGAGCCCGACGTGGCCGCGGGGCTGGAGATGGTCCTGTGCGACCGCGGCCACGACGTGCGGGTCGCCGTCGACGTCCCGTCCGCCCTGGCCGCGGTCGAGGCGTTCCAGCCCGAGGTGGTGCTCTCCGACATCGGCCTGCAGGAGTCGCCGGGCGACGGGTGCGACCTCGCGCGCAGGCTCAGGGCGGCCTCCGAAGGCGCGGCGCCCCTCCTCGTCGCGCTCACGGGCCTCGCCGGCCCCGCAGACCGGGAGCGCATCCTCGCGGCGGAGTTCGACCACCACCTGGTGAAGCCCCTGGACCTCGCCGCCTTCGAGCGCCTCCTCGGCGAGCACGCCGGCGCCGGCGACGCCGACCCGTCGCCCAGCACGACCTGAAGCCCTCCCCACGGACGTCCTCGACGTGCGCCCAGCACGTCGCCCCCGCGGCGCAGCAGGCTGCGCCCCCACGCCCCATCCCGCACCCGCGGCGAGCGCAGGCGAGCCGCCTCACCCGCGGCGAGCGCAGCGAGCCGCCTCTCCGCACCCGCTCGACGCGACGTCTCCCGACCCGGCGAGTTGCCTCCGATCACACCACCACGCGCGTTCGCAGCCGCCCGCTCAGGCGAGGCCGAGGAGGGTGAGGCGATGCGGCGCGAAGGCGAGCGATGGCGGCCTCCTGGCCGCCGAGCTCGCCTTCGCGGTCGGGGGGGGGGGGGGGGGGGGGGCCCCCCCCCCCCCCCCCCCCCCCCCCCCCCGGCGAGTTGCCTCCGATCCCACCACGCGCGTTCGCAGCCGCCGCGGCGAGGCCGAGGAGGGTGAGGCGATGCGGCGCGCGAAGGCGAGCGATGGCGGCCTCCGGCCGCCGAGCTCGTTCGCGGTCGGGGTCGCGCGCAGCGCGACCCCCGACGCACCGCAGCGCCCGCCATCCTCGGCCGCAGCCGCGATCACACCGAGAAGCTGGTGCCGCACCCGCACACGCCCTTGGCGTTGGGGTTCCGGTAGACGAAGGAGTGGCCGAACTGCTGCTCCTCCCAGTCGATCTCCAGGCCGTTGAGGAACAGGTACGACTTCTTGTCGACGATGATCCGCGCGCCCTTCGACACGAACACCTGGTCGTTCTTGCCGGGCATGTCGAACTTGCGCGGGTTGGCCTCGACGTCGACCACGTACTCGAAGCCGGAGCAGCCGCCGCCCTTCACGCCGAAGCGCAGCCCCGCCGTGGACGGCAGGCCCTTCTTCGACAGGATGTCCTTGACCTTCTCCGCGGCGCGGTCGGTGAGCTCGATCGCCATGGGTGCGTCCTCCGCCTCAGCGCCCCTCATGATAATCGACCGCGGCGCCGCTGACCTCGCGCAGGCGCTCGACCCCGCGGGCGACGTGGTCGGCCGCGAAGTCGACGTCCTCCTCGGTGGTGAAGCGCCCCAGGCCGAAGCGGATCGAGGCGACCACCTCCTCGTCGGGCAGGCCGAGCGCGCGCAGGACGTGGCTGGGCTCGTTGTCGGCCGAGGAGCAGGCGGCGCCCGAGGACACGGCCACGTCGCGCGCCGCGTTCATGAGCGCCTCGCCCTGGACCCCGTGGAAGGTCACGTTGAGGTTGCCCGGGAGGCGCCGCTCGGGGTGCCCGTTGAGGCGCACGCCGGGCACCCGCGCCCGGAGGCCGGCCCACAGCCGGTCGCGCAGGCGCGCCACGCGGAGCGCCTCCTCGGCCCGCTCGCGGCGGGCGAGGTCGAGCGCCGCGCCGAGGCCGACGATCCCGGGCACGTCGAGCGTGCCCGAGCGCATGCCCCGCTCGTGCCCGCCGCCGTGCTGCTGCGCGGCGACGCGCACGCGCGGCGCGCGGCGCCGGACGAACAGCGCGCCCACCCCCTTGGGGCCGTAGACCTTGTGACCGGAGAGCGCGAGCAGGTCGATCCGCTGCGCCTCGACGTCGAGCGGCACCTTGCCGGCCGCCTGCGCCGCGTCGGTGAAGAACAGCACCTCGCGCGACCGGCAGAGGGCGCCCAGCTCCTCGAGCGGCTGGAGGACGCCGACCTCGTTGTTCGCCGCCATGACCGCCACGACGACGGTGCGCGGCTCGATCGCCGCCGCGACGGCGTCGAGGTCGACGAGCCCGTCGGGCCGCGGCGTCAGGTAGGTGACGCGCGCCCGGCCCGTCCGCTCGAGGTGCCGGCACGTGTCGAGGACGGCCTTGTGCTCGGTCGCGACCGTGACCACGTGGTCGCCCTTCTGCGTGTAGGCCTCGAGCGCGCCCTTGAGGGCCAGGTTGTCGCTCTCGGTGGCGCCGCTCGTGAAGACGACCTCCGCCGGCTGGGCCCCGATCGCCGCCGCCACCTGCTCCCGCGCGCGCTCCACCGCCTTGTCGGCGACCCACCCGAAGGCGTGCCCGCGGCTGGCGGCGTTGCCGAACTTCTCGGTGAAGTAGGGCAGCATGGCCTCGAGCACCCGCGGGTCGACGCGGGTGGTGGCGTGGTCGTCGAGGTAGACGGGTGTCCTCACGGCCCTCCGGCGGGCGGCGCGAAGTCGCGCGTTCTCGGCGCGTCTAGTGTACCTCGCGGGCGAGAACGCAGCGCGGACCTGCGCGCGCGCCGCCCGCGCCACCGGCGCCCCCGGGGGCGCCGCCACGGCTTGTGGCCGACGGCTCGCGGACCTCTCCGCGGAGCGAAGGGCCTCGCGTGACGGGCCGTGCATGTTCGGCCCACGTTCGGGTAGCATCGTCCCAGGGGGCCGAGTCCGAGACCTGCACTGGAGAAGGGAGCGCTCATGCTGGTCCGGCGGTTCGTCGGCGATCGAAGGAGCATGGAGGTCCGGAGCGTGGATGGCCGCGTGTGGAGCGTGGCCCTCTACGACCGGGGTCGGCTGATCAAGGTCCCGCGCGCGACGACGGAGCAGGTGGAGCAGCTCGTCGTCGACCGCAGGCTGCAGCCGACCGACCGCCTGCTCATGTCGGCCCGCGTGACGTCGGTCTGACGGTGCGCGGACGGGACCTGCGCCCCGCGGGCAGACCCCCCTCCGCCGAGCGAGTGATCGAACCGGAGAGGCCGCCGGCCGCGAGGTCGGCGGCCTCTCCGCGTGATGCGCTCGCGAGGGGGGCGCGATCGGAGCGAGTCCCGGACTGGCACGACGTGGCCCGCTCCGCGCCTCCCCATCGCTCGCTCGGGCGGGCCGAGCACGAGCGGCGGAGAGAGAGAGAAGTTCTCTCTCTCTCGCCAGGCGGCTGCCGAGGTCAGCGCGCCGGGAGGGTGTTGTTCGCCCCGCGGGCGTCGACGCGCCCGAGGACCTCGAGGCCGGTGAGGTCGTTGCGGTCGCCGCGGACGCGGAGGTCGCCGGTGATCGTGATGCCGCGGAGGGTCCAGCCGTCGCCGCGCACCTCGACGTCGCCGTCGATCACCGTCTCGCCGGGGCCCTCGCCCTCCTTGGTGAGGCCCGGGCCCGCGAGGACCAGGTCGCCACGGAGCTGTCCGCGGTCGACCAGCGCGCGCGCGCCGTGCGCGCGGAAGTAGACGTCGGTCTCGCCCAGGTCGGGGAGGTCGCGCGCGACCTGCGGCCGGGCGCGCGAGGGCCCGGGGCCCGAGCCCGCAGGCCCCGAACCGTTGGCCGGCGGGTCCTGGGCGACGTCGTCGGCCTCCTCGGCCGAGGACGCGGGCTCGCCCGCGGCGTCCGTGGACGCGCAGCCGCCCGCCAGCCCCAGGGCCAGGCTCAGGACCACGCACCGCCACGTCAGCGCTCGCTCGAGCATGGGCTCGCCTCCCGGCGGGGTAGCTGACCCCGGCCGGGGGGCGGGCGCAAGGGCCCGTCGCGCGCGAAGAACCGGGCCTCGACGCCGAAGCGCACCTCAGGCCCGCGCCGGGCGTCGCGCAGCGACGAGCGCGGCGAGGCCGCGGAGGACGAGGCGAGGCGGCGCGCGCGCGGGTCGTATCGATCGCCGGATCCACGGTGGGCCGCCGGAGCAAGCGGGAGGCCCGCGGCTGCGGACGGCCGCGAGCGATGGGGTTCGCGAAGGCTGCTGCACCGCAGCCGCGGGACGGAGCTTGCGAAGGCGGGCCACACTGACGACCCGCGCGCGCGCGCCGCATCGCCCGGCATCCGCGGCCGCAGCCGTCTAGCCTGGATCATGCATGAGCGAGGCCATGCAACCGCCAAGAACGACCGGTGACAGGCCAGGATCGTCGACAGACCTTCGTTTTCACGAATGTTCGCGCCGCGACACCGCCAAGGCGAAGAATTGAACCGCCAAGACGCCACTCGGTCGCTGACCCGGGACCCGCTTCGCGGGTCCGGGTCAGCGACCAGCGCAAGGTGAGAGATGCTCCGCCACAAGCTCTTCGTTCTTACCTACTTTCCTCCCTTGGCGCGCGCGCACGCGGGACCCGCGAAGCGGGTCCCCGCGTGCGCGCGTGGCGTCTTGGCGGTTCAAGTTCTTCTTCTTCTGCCAGAGCTTTGCGGTGCTCGTGAATGATCCCGGCTAGGGCCCACCAGGGGCGAGCCAGGCCACGCGCTCCATGTCGACGGGGCCGTGGTCGTCGCAGTGCTCGGTGTCGTGCGGGTGGTGCAGGTGATCGCCCACGAGGTAGTCGTGGTGGTCGCCGTGCGGGACGAGCTCGTGGCCGCAGCCCTTGCCGTGGCGGTGGTCCTCGTCGTGGTCGCCGCAGGCGTGCTCCGGCGTGCACCGGGCCGGGTTGTGCTCGTCGACGTCGAGCGCGTGCTCGTCGAGGTGCCCGGCGTGCGGGTGATGCAGGTGCCCGTCGTGCAGGTAGTCGACGTGGTCGCGGTGGCGCAGGGCGGGGTGCCCGCACCCCTCGCCGTGCACGTGCGCGTGCTTCTCGTGGGTCTGCTCGCAGGCGGCGGCGCGTCGAGAGGCCATGAGCCCGGACCTCGCACCCCCCTGGTGATCGTCCCCCTCGATCGTACGGGAGGGGCGTCCCCGTTCAAGGCACGTCACCTGATCCGCAGCAGCCCCTCGTCGGAGGTCGCGACGCGGTCGTGCTCGCGGAGCGCGCGCGCGCGGGCGCGCAGGAGGCGATGCTCGCCCGGGAGCACGGCGAGGAGGTCCAGCTCGACGCGCGCCGCCAGCGGCGCGAGGACCAGGACGCCGGCCTCGAGCCGCGCGCCCGGCGGCGCGCCGACGAGGAGGCAGCCGCCGGGCAGCGGCACCTCGAGGAGCAGGTCGTCGAGGGCGAGCGCGCCGCCGGCCGGCGCCGAGAGCTCGACCACGAGCCGCACGACGTCGCCCGGGACGACGCCGGCGACGCCGATCGGCTCGCGCGAGCCGCCCGTCCCCTGGCGCTCGAGCCGCCGCGTGAGGGCGAGCCCGCGCGCGAGCGGCGGGCCGGCGTCGCGGACGAGCGTCACGGCGCAGCCGGCGAACCGCGCCGGCCGCGGGCCCCGGGCGCGCAGCTCCAGCCGCGCCCGCCGGACGACCAGGGGGCCGTCGACCACGGCCGGGCCGGTCCACTCGGCCAGGCCCGCGCCGGACCACGTCGAGAGCACCTCCCGCCCCTCGAGCGCGGCGTCGACCCGCGTGCCCGGCGCGTCGGCCTCGGCGCCGGCCACGAGCGCGAGCGCCCGGACCGCCGCGCCGGCGTCGTCGGGGTCGGACCAGCCCGGCCCCGCGCGCGCCGCGAGGACCGCGGCCAGGAGCTCCGCCTGGAGCCCCTGCAGCTCGCCCCGGCCCGCGAGGAGGAGGAGGAGCTCGGCCCTCGCCTCGACCCGCGTCAGCGCCGGCGCGCCCGCCACGGCGGCCGCGAGGGCGTCCTCCGCCTCCCGGGGGGCGCCGGCGAGCGCCAGCGCGCGGGCGATCAGCGGGCGCTGGTCGGGCGGCGCGCCGGCCGCGTCGGCCCGCCCCGGGTCGAGGCGCCCGGCCAGGGCCAGGGCCAGGAGCGCGCGGCCGTCATGGGCGAGGTCGGGGTGGGCGAGGTCGGGGCGCCGCTCGAGGGCGGCGAGCGCCGGGTCGACGAGCGCGTCGGGGACGGGCAGCCCCTCCGCCCGGGCCTCGGCGAGGGCGGCCGAGAGGCTCGACGTCGCCGGCCCCCAGGCGCCGTCCGCGTCGCGGCAGGCGGCGAGGGCGCCGAGCGCGCGCGCGAGGAGGGCCGCGTCGTCCTGCCGGTCGTCGGGCCAGCGCGGCGGGAGGTCCGCGCGCGCGGGCGGCGCGAGGCGGCGGGCGCGCAGGAGGGCGGCGACGCGCCGCCGGGCGAGGAGCGCCCGGAGCGGGCCGCGCAGCGGGTCGGGGGAGGCCTCGAGCGCGGCCGCGCCGGCCAGCGCCGCCGTCGCCGGGTCGGGGTCGACCGTCAGCTCGAGGCGCGCCGCGACGGCGTCGCGCGGGAGGTCGAGCACGTGCGTGACCACGCCGTCCGGCGGCACCTCGCCGGCGAAGGCGGCCCGCTCGACGCGCCCGCGCGCGCGCGCGGGCGCCGCCCACGCGCCCGTCGCGACCACGCCGGCGCCCTCGACCTCGACCCGCACCTCCAGGCGTACGCGCCCGGGCGAAGGGCCGGGCGGCCCGCTGGCGACCAGCGCCGGGAGGAGCACGCGCAGGCTGGCCGCCGGCTCGAGCCGGAGCGCCAGCGCGCCCGGGTCGCCGAGGAGGAGGGTCCGCGCGCCCTCGACGCGCGGCGACCGGACCTCGAGCCCCTCGCCCTTCCACGTGACGCGCAGGGCGGCGCCGGCCGGCAGGGCCCGGGCGTCGGGGAGGTCGACGCGCGCGGCGACCTCGACCCGGTCGCCGTCGACGACGTGCGCCGGCCCGGCGAGCGCCACCCGCAGCGGCGCCGCCTCTGGCCGCAGGGCGCACCACGCCGCGCCCGCCTGGCCGCGGCGGTCGTGGGCCGTCACCCGCAGCCACGCCGGCTCGACGACCTCGGGCAGGCGCAGGGCGCCGAGGCCCAGGCCGTTGGTCCAGCCCGCGTCGCCGCCGAGGCAGGAGAGCGCGGGCCAGGCGAGCGCCGGCGCCGGCGCGGCGCGGGTCGCGTCGTCGCCCTCGAGGTGGAGGTCCCCGCGCGCGAGGAGGCGCGCGGTCGCCTCGGGGAACAGCCAGCCGCTCGCGCCGGCGAGGCGCCCGCCGCCGTCCGGGCCGGTCACGCGCACGCTGGCGCCGGTCCCCTCGGCGCGCGCGTCGACGCCGAGCCGCGCCGGCGGGGCGTCGATGCGCGCCCGGGCCTCGAGCACGCGCCCGCCGCGCACGGCGGTGAGCACGGCCTGGCGCTCGCCCGCCGGGACGACGACGCGCGCGCGGCCGCCGCGCACCACGACGACCTGCGGCGGCGCGCCGTCGCACGTGACCAGCGCCGCGCCGCGCTCGAAGGGCAGCTCGCAGAGGAGCGGCGCGTCCGCGGCGCCGGGCGCGAGCGGCGCCTCGAGCACGAGCCGCGCGGCCCCCGGGACGGCGTCGGGCGGGGCCGCGTCGACCGGGGCCGCGGGGGCGAGCACGCGCACGGAGTCGACGGCGGCCACGCCGTCGCCTCCGGCCAGGCGCAGGGCGACCTCCCCCGGCGCCTCGAGGAGGACGGTCGCCCGCGCCAGGCCGTCGGGGCCCACGCGCAGGGTCCGCCGCTCGCTGCGCCCGCCCTGCTCGATCGTCAGGGCCAGGTCCTCGCGCGCGGCCGGGCTGCCGTCGAGCCGGGACCCGCGGACGACGACCTCGACGCTCTCCGTCGGCGCGCCGACGCGCCGGGCGGGGCGGAGGTCCACGAGCAGGTCGCGCGGCCCCGCGGCCACGAACGCCACGGCCGCCGGCGCGGCGCCGGCCGGCAGCGCGCCGGGCAGCGCCTCGGCCTCGACGCGCAGGAGCGTCGGGCGGTCGAGCGCCGGCAGGGCCACGTCGAGCGCCGCCTCGCCGCGCGCGTCGAGCGCCGCCTCCCCCGCCGCGAGCGTCCGGGCGGGCCCGCGGGCGACGAGCGCGAAGGGGGGCAGGGGGCCGGGGCGCGGCGCGGCGGGCGCGTCGGCGTCGGCCGCGCGGACGGCCCAGCGCACGGCGCGCCCCGCGAGCGGCTGGCCGGTGACGAGGCGCACCTCGACGCGGGCCTGGAGCCGCGCGGGGCCGGCCGTGACGAGCGCCGGGGGGGCGGTCAGCGTCACCTCGACGCCCGGCGCCGGCGCCGGCAGGACGCGCACGAGGCCGCGCGCGGGGCCGACCTCGAGCGTCCAGGCGCCCGGGGGGGCCTCGGGCGGCAGGGCGAGCGCGACCTCGGCGACGCCGGCGCCGTCGACGGCGGCGTTCGCGGCGCGGACGGGGACGCCGCGCGGGTCGACCAGGCGGGCCTGCGCGGGCGCGTCGCGCGGGAGCCCGACGGCGCGGGCGCGCACGACCTGCCCGGGCCGGTGGACGGGCAGGTCCAGCGCGAGCGCGGGCGGCGCGGCGGGCGGGGGGGCGGCCGGCGGCGGGAGCGGGACGACGAGCGGCAGCGGCTCGCCCTGCTCGAGCCAGGCCAGGGCGGCCGGCGCGTCGCCCGTGACGCGCAGGAGCCCCTCGGCGGAGGTGCGGCCCAGCGCGCGCCCGACGACGCCGTCGGCGCCGAGCGCGCGGAAGGCGACCCGGCCGAGCGGCGCGCCCTCCTCGCGGTCGACGAGCCACAGGAGGCCGTCGCCGGTCACGGCCACGGCGCGGGTGAGGACGAGCGGCAGGGGGACGCTCACGCCCCGCGCCGTGACGGTCAGGAGGAAGACGCCCGGCTCGAGCGGCGCCGGGGTCGAGGTGGTCACCGGCGCGCCGGGCCCGGGCTCGGGCGCCTGCCACTCGCCGAGGCGCGTGAGGGCCGAGGAGGGCGGCGCGCGCAGGTGGCGGTCGAGGCCGCGGTCCGGCTCGGCCTCGACCGCCGCGCGCAGCCCCGCGGCCGAGACGCGGTAGAGGCGCAGGGCCAGCGGCCCCGTGCGCTCGCCCTCCAGGGTCAACGCGAGGGGCGCGCCCGCGAGCGGCGGGGTGTGGTCCACGCGCAGGCGCGCGCCGGCGAGGGCCAGGAGCGGCGCGGCGACGTCCTCGCCGTGGCGCTGGAGGGCGAGCCACGCCGCGCGCGCGTCCTCGAGGCGGCCGACGGCCTGGAGCAGGCGCGGGCGGAGGCGCTCGGCGCGGCGGCGCGCGTCGGGGGCGAGGTCGTCGGTGCGCAGGACCTGCTCGAGGGCGAGGAGCGCCGCGTCGGGGTCGTCCTGCGCGCGGGCCTCGAGCGCGGCCAGGGCGGCGTCGTCCGCGCGGGCCGCGGGGGCCACCAGGCCCGCCAGGGCGGCGGCGATCAGGACGAGCCGGCTCCACCACGGCGGCGACACGCGCCGGAGAGGGTAGCACGATGGCGCGGGGGCCCCGGGGTCGGGGGCCGAGGATCACCGCGCGCGGAGGACGTCGAGGAGCTCGCGCAGCGCCGGCTCGCCCTCGACCTCGCGCCGGGCCTCGCGCCCGCGGGCGGGGTCGAGGTCGAGCAGGGCGTCGAGCGCGACGGCCCGCACGCGCGGGTCTTCGGCGCGGTCGAGGGCGACCGCGAGGAGGATCCCCTCGGCGCCCTCGAGGTCGCGCATGAGGTCGAGCGCGTAGCCGCGGACCTCGACGTCCGCGGCGGCGTCCTGCGCGACGTCGACGAGCGCGCCGCGCGCGAAGGGCAGGGACGAGGCGCGCAGGCCGCGCAGGGCCTGCAGGCGGGCCACGTCGGCCGCGCCGCCGCGGGCGAGGTCGGCGAGGGCCGCGAGGGCCGCCTGCGAGCCGATCCGCGCCAGGGCGCGCGCCCCCACCTCCTGCACCCCGGGCGGCGCCGCCGGATCGGTGAGCCGGCGCACGTCGTCGAGCGCGGCCTCGCCGCGGGCCTCGAGGTCGGCCAGGACCTGCGCCAGGTCGGCCGCCGCGGCGCGCTCCGTCGCGTCGTCGGCTGCGCCCTCGCCGCGGGCCACGATCGCGCGCACCTGCGCGAGGAGCGCGGCGCCGGTCGCGGTGGGCTGCGCGTCGCGGGGCGGGGGCGGCGGCGGCGGCGGCGGCGGGTCGTCGGCGGGCGGAGGCGGGGCGGGCGGCGCGAGGGGGGGCGCCTCGGTCACGGGATGATGTGGCGGCGGCGGGGGAGGGGGGGGCGCGGGAGGCGGCGGCGGGTCCCCGCCCAGCAGCAGCGCGGCGGTGACCGTGAACAGCGTCACGGCGGCTGCGCCGAGGAGCATGACGGCGACGCGCCGGGTCATCCAACACCTCTGCGCCGGACCAGCCGGGCGCGGTCGTCATCCACCCGTCGGCCCGCTGCTAGAGGCCGAGGACGTCCCGGAGCGCTCGTTCGACCTCTTGCAGCGACGCCTCCGAGATCGCCCCGACGAACCGCCGGAGCCGATCGACCGAGACGGCCCTGACCTGATCGCAGAGGAACGCTCCTGGTGCGACGTTGTCCCGCTCGGGGTCGATCGCAACGTGCGCGTGACGGTTCCTGGGCGGGTGCGTGGTGATGGGGACGACGACGACCATTCCCCAGCGGGCAGTCATGTAGCGCTCGTCGGAGATCACGAGGCAGACCCGGTCTCCAGCTTGCTCGTGCCCGACCGTTGGATCGAGATTCACGAAGAAGACCTCGCCCCGGGAGGGACGATCTGCTCGCGCTCCTGCGCGAGAGCTCTCAGGTGGCGACGCCTCCGTCAAAGCTCGTCCAGTCCGTCAGCCACGGTCGTCTCCCACGCCGCGCGGTCCCGAAGCTCGTCGTCGCCGAGGCGGTCGTCCCCGGTGTGAGCCTCATCGGCCGGAGGTGCGGCCCCCCTGACCCTCGAAGGACGTGTCGCCTTCCGCTCCAGGAGCGACGCCTCCAGCCGAGAGCGCTCGGCCAGCGCCACCAGCGCCTCTCTCTCCCGTTCGCTCTCCACTCCCAGGCCCTTCGAGAGGCTGTCCCACAGTCGACGCGCGACGGCCCGCAGGACCGGCGCCTTGATCCCACCCACGGCCCCCCCGACCGAGAGCACGAGGAAGTAGATGGTCGTTCGCACGAGCGCGGGATCCAGCCCCTCGACGGGCTCGTCGAGGATCCCCGTGATCCTGTCCTTGAGGCGATCTGCCTCGGCGCTGGTGAGGTGATGGGCCTGGCTCGCGATCAGGTCGAAGACGTGCCCGAACAGCAGCGCCGCCGACCGGAGGTCCTTGCGCGTCTCCGGCGGCAAGAGCGGGAACAGCTTCTCCGCGTCGTGAGCCGTCATCAGGTAGGCGTCGCGCCCGTCGACGAGGACGGTCCTCATCTCCAGTTCGAACATGTCCTCGAGCGCGTCCGCCACGCCGACGGCGGACAGCCACTGCGCCCAGTGCTTCCGCCCGAACTCCTCGGCAACGCGCTCGACTTCGTCGACGTCCGCTCGATCGAACGCCGCCCGCGTCTCCATGACGACCGCGTCCCGCAGCGCCTCGAGGACACGAATGTGCTCCGCTGCGGGGGGAGCCGCATCTGCGGCGCGAGCCGTCAGGAGGGAGGCTGCCCGTCGTACGGCCTGAAGTGTGGCCTCGATCCTCTGGACGACGGTGATCCCAGGAACCTGGATTGCGCGTTCAGACATGCGTCTACCTGAGATTAGGCTCCGACCTGAGCCGACGTCAAGGCGCGGGCCGTCACGCCTCCTCGAACGCCACCGCCTCCAGCACCCGCCGCGCGGCCGGGTCGAGCCGTCTCGCCCGCGCCGCCGCCGCGACGACGCCCAGCAGGTCCGCGCCGGGGCCGCCGCCGCGCAGCGTGAGCACCTCGCCGAGCCCCTCCAGGAACGCCAGGACCTGCCGCCGCAGGGCGGGCGGCGCGCCCGCGACGGCGACGTGCACGGGAGCGAGGCGCACGCCCTGGTCCTTCAGACGCCGCGCCTCCGCCCGCCAGTCCACCGGGCAGTAGGGCGGCGCGTCGGGGGTGTGCGCGGGGGCGTCGGCCAGCACCACCAGGAGGCGCGTGGCGTCGGCGCGCCAGTCGAGCCCGGCCGCCTCGCGCAGGGCGCACTCGTAGGCCTCGGGCGCGTCGATCCCGTCGACCGGCTGCCGCAGGCGCTCGGCGACCCACGCGGCGACCTCGTCGGGGCGGTCGGTCCAGCCGGGCTGCGCGAGCGTGACGAACGCCGGGCGGAGGTGCCCCTGCGGGTGGTCGCCGACCGCGACGGCTCGCAGGCGCACGTCGGCGCCGTCGGACGAGGCGGCCGCGGCCAGGCGCTCGACCGCCTCCACGACGGCGCGCGCCAGCGCCTCGCCGCCGCCCTGCGTGGCGCGGAAGACGAAGACGAGGTCCAGCGGGACCTGCTGCCCGTGCGCCTCCCAGGCGAAGGTCAGCGCCTCGCGCACCCCGCGCGCGGCGGAGGGGACGAGCGACGCGGGCGGGCCGTCGTCGAGCGCGACGGTCCACCCGGCGTCGAAGTCCCAGCGGACGCGCGCCGAGGCCGTCCGCCCCGCGGGCGCGCGCACGCGCGCCTCGAGGAGCGCGTCGCCCTCGAGGGCGTGCAGCGTCTGGTCCCCCTCGCCGGCCGCGCGCAGGCGCGCCGGCCCGAAGTCGCCCGGGAGCGCCGCGCCGGGGGCCACGACCTGCCGCAGGGCGACCCGCCCCCCCGGCACGACGAGCGACAGCGCGGCCGCGGCGCGGCGTGGCCGGGCGCTCCAGGGCGGCGAGGCCGCCGCGCGCCGCGGCGAACAGCGGGTCGGGGGCGACCTCCACCGGCAGCGGGGCGAGCCCGCGCGCGACCGCGTCGCGCACGGGCGCGAGGTGCGCGAGCCCGCCCACGAGCAGCGCACGCCGCGCGCCCGCCGCGCGGGCCGCCGCCGCGGCCGCCGGCAGGGCCGCCTCCACCTCGGCCACGAACGCCCGCACGGCCTCGGCGCCGGCGCGCGCCTCGAGCGAGACGGCCGCCTCGCCCCACGCACGCGTCCAGGGGCCGCGCCCGCCGAACAGCTCCTTCAGCTCATGGAACGCGGCCGCGTCGCGCGCCCCCTCGGCCGCCCGGCGCAGCCGCGCGTCGAGCGCCGCCCCGCCCGGGCCCACGTCGCGCGCGTCGATCAGCCGCGGGAACACGCCCTCGCCCAGCGCCTGCCAGCGGACGAGCGCCAGCCGGAGCGCCGCCTGCCCGAGGTCGAGCACCGCGTCGACGGCGTCGGCGGCCGGCGCGCCCCCCTGCGCCCCGAGCGCCGCCGCCAGCGCCGCCGGCAGGGCCACCGTCGGCAGGTCCGGCGCCAGCCGCGCCAGCGCCGCCGCCAGCGCGCGCGCCTCCTCGTCCCCCGCGCCGACCAGCGCCAGCCCGGCGAGGTCCGGCACGTCGCGCCGCGCCCACGCCAGGCAGGCCGCCGCGCGCTCCTCGGGCGTCGCGCCGCCCACCGGCGCCGACCGGAGCGCGCCCCGGGCCGCGTCGACCAGCGGCCGCGGCGCCCCCCCGCCCGCGCACGCGACGCGCTTGGCCGAGGTCGCCCCGGGGTCCATGCAGAGGAGGGTCATGGCAGGCGCGCCGAGCGGGCCTTGCAGTCGCTCATCCGGGCACGACTCGACGGTCGCACGGACGCTGATGGGACCCGACGGCATCGGCTCCCATCGTGGAGCGCTGCTGAGCAGCCTTCGATCGGAGCAGCGAGCGAGGCGAGGGCGACGAGGCCGAGCCGCGGCGGCGATGCGCGCGGGCGACGACGTAGCGACCTACTTCGAGCCCGCGCGCGCGCCGCCGCGGCCGGCATCGTCGGCCGCAGCCGTCGAGCACACCTCACCGCCCGCGCGCCCGGTCCTCGGCCTGCTGGATCTGCTCCAGCAGCCGCTCCATCTCCTGCTTCTGGCGCGGCTCGACCGCCGTCGCCTTGCCGCGGTTCGCCCACTGCTTCGCCTTGCGGAAGTTGTTCTCGCGCTGGAAGGCCTGCGCCGTGTCGCGGTAGATCGTCGCCAGGTAGCTGGCGATCCCGGGGTCCTGGCCCACCGGGCGCAGCTCGGTCTCGAGCGTGCGGATGTGCCGCTCGATCTGCCGCATGTCCTTCTTGGCCTCGTTCCAGATGAAGTTGGCGCAGGTCGTCAGCGCGCGCAGGTTCGGGTCGGTGCGCTCGCTCCGGTAGACGCGCACGCGCAGCTTGAGCGCCTCGGGGTAGTTCTTGGCCCGCTCCGCGAGCTCGGCCTCCTTGGCGTAGCTGGCGACGAGCGCCGCGTCGTAGTTCCCGTTCGGATCGAGCGTCGCCGCGCGCTCGATGTCGTCGCGGAAGCCCTTGAAGTCGTTCTGGTCGCGCTTCACGAGCGCGCGCAGGTAGAGGGCCCGCGCGTAGGTCGGGCAGAGCTGCAGCGCCTGGTCGAACTTCTGCAGGGCCTCGTCCAGCCGCTTCGCGGTGTGCGCGGTCAGGCCCTGCGAGATGAGCGCGATCGCGTTCTGCGCCTCGGCCAGCTGCCGGCGCAGGCGCTCGGCGTCCCACAGGCGCACGCCGTCGAGCATGGCCGCCAGCTCGCCGTCGAGCTTGCGCGCGTCGTCGTCCGACAGCGGGTGGACGCCCGTGAGCACGAGCACCTTGCCGCCGACGGCCGCGGCGAGCCCGCGGAAGAGCAGCTTCTTGCGCCCGCCGGGGTTGAAGTCCTCGAACTGGAAGCGGCGCACGACGCTGCCGTGGTGGTCGGCTGTCTCGAGCTTCGACGACTCGAAGTAGCGCGAGCCCTCCTTGCGCTTGTTCATGATCGCCCGGAGGACGCCCTCGGCGTCGGTCCCGGGGTGCAGCTGGACCGTGAGCTCCGCCCGCCCGCCGTCGATCAGGAGGCGCGCCGGCTGCTCCTCGTCGAACGGCGCCGCCTGGAGCTGCCACTCGGCGGTCGCGCGCTTGATCCAGAACCCGCGCCCGTAGTCCCAGTACTCGCCGTCCGTGTGGACCACGGCGGGGAGGAAGCTGAACGCCTCGAGCAGCCGCGGCACCTCGCCCGCCAGCGCCGACTCGTCGGGCTGGGCCACCGTGTAGGCGAGCGAGTAGTCGAGCCCCAGGCGGCGGAAGCGCAGCTCGACGAGCTTCTTCTGCGTCGTGTCCCCGTGCTCCTGCACGCCCGCGTCCACCTTGAGCACGGGGGCGTCGAACAGCGACGAGACCTCGATGCGCGTGACGTTGGCGCGCGCGTAGCGGGCCTGGAGGTCCTGGCCGACCTCGTCCGACACCTCGCGCGGGATCGGCTTGCCGGGCTCGGGCGTCCAGCCCGGGCCAGGGGCCTGGCGGATGAACACGGCCAGGCCCGCGTTGCGCGCGCCGTGGACGAGCTGCGCGCGCATGAGCGGCGAGCCGGGGGCGGCCGCGGACCAGCCGGGCGGCGGGTCGAGCCGGAAGCGGCCCTCCCAGTCGACGCTCGCCTGCGGACCGTCGCCCGGCCCCTCGTCGTCGCCCTCCTCGGGCGTCGGGCGCCCGGCGGTCGGGTCGGCGCGCATCGTCTTGACGTCGCTCATGGGGACGTCGATCGCGCCGCGGTTGTTGGGGAACTTGACGTAGAGCCGGTCGCCCTTGATCTCGTACTCGACGCCCTCCCACTTGCGGCCGTCGCGCAGCTCGACCGTGCCGACCGGCGCCGCCGCCGCATCGAGGGCGAGCGCGCACAGGAGCGCCGGGATCCACCACGCAGTCGACCTGGGCATAGCAACCTCCCGTGCGGGCGTCGGCCGAGTCTAAGTCGCGCGCGCAGGCCGGGCAACCGCGTCCGCAGGCCGGGCGCTACAATCCGGCCACGCGTCGGGGCCGCCGACGCACGATCGACGGGAGCGCGGTGGTCGAGCCCTCGCAGTGGATCACGGACGAGAACCGCTTCCGCATCGTGCGGGAGATCGCCCGCGGCGGCATGGGGATCGTCTACCAGGCCGTCCAGCTCGGGGCCGAGGGCTTCGAGAAGCGCGTGGCGCTCAAGGTGATCCTGGGCGACCTGACCGCCGACCGCGAGTTCGTGGAGATGTTCATCGGCGAGGCGAAGCTCGTCGCCGACCTCGTGCACGAGAACATCGTCCAGATCTACCAGCTCGGCGCGCTCGACGGCGGCTACTACATGTCGCTCGAGTTCATCGACGGCGTGACCCTCGAGGACTTCGTCCTCCGCCACCAGGCCCTCGGCCGCCCGCTGCCGCTCGAGCTGTGCGTGTTCATCCTCGCGCGCGTGTGCCGGGCGCTCGAGTACGCCCACACGAAGGTCGACGACGACGGCAACCTGCTGGGGATCGTCCACCGCGACGTGAGCCCGGGCAACGTGCTCCTCACCTACGGCGGCGTCGTCAAGCTGACCGACTTCGGGATCGCCAAGGCGCGGCACCTCATGCGCGACCAGGAGGGGGAGATCCTCCTCGGCAAGGCCCGCTACATGTCGCCCGAGCAGGCGCAGTTCAAGGCGACCGACCGCCGCTCGGACGTGTTCTCGGCGGGGATCATCCTCTACGAGCTCCTCACCGGCGAGCCGCTGTTCGAGGGGCAGGACACGATCGTCACGCTCGAGAGCGTCATCACGCGCGAGCTGCGCCCGCTGGTCGAGGTCGCGCCGCACGTGCCGGCGCCGGTGTGCCGGATCGTCGACAAGGCGCTCCAGCGCGACGTCCGGCGCCGCTACCAGAGCGCCGGCGCCATGGGCTTCGACCTCGAGCACTTCATGTACTCGAACCGCTTCGGCCCGACGAACATCTCGCTCCACCGCTACATGAAGCGGCTCTTCCCGGCGGCGGTCTCCGACCTGATCGACCCGAGCGTCCCCGACCCCTACTTCGAGCGCCTGCGCGCCGAGGAGGTGGTGTAGTGGCGGCCGCGCCGCGCGCCTGGTGGGCGACCCCGCTCGCCGCGCTGCTCGCGGTCGGGCCCGCGGCGGCGCAGGGGGAGGCGCGGCGCACCTACGTCCAGCGGGCGCAGGACCAGGAGGGGCCGCTCCCGCGCCTCCTCGGGGACCTCGAGCGCGCGCAGGCCCGGCGGGCCGCGCCCGAGGAGGTGGCCTACCTGCTGGACCGCCTGCTCGAGGAGGCGGCCGCGCCTGCGGCGCAGGGGCTCGTCGTCGAGGCGGGGCCCGAGCGCTTCGTGGGCCTGCGCGCCCACGTCATCGAGCGCTGCCACGACCTGCCCGCGGCGGTGGTCGAGGCGCTGCGCGCGCTCCAGGGCCGCGTCGCCGCCGCCCCCGGCCGCGCCGACGACCCGGCCGTGCTGGTGCGGCGCTACCCCTTCGCCGCGGCCGCGGGCGCCGCCTGGCGCGCCCTCCTCTCGCGGGCCATGGCGGCCGGCGACGCGGCGGAGGCCCGCGCCCACCTCGCCTGGCTCGAGCGGCTCCACCCCGACCAGGCCGGCGTCGAGGCCCGCGCCGCCGACGCGCTCCTGCGCGCGCTCGACGGCGACGCGGCCGGCGCCCGCCGCGCCCTCGAGGCGCTGAAGGCGGGCGACGAGGCCGCCCGCCAGGCGGCGGCGCGCGCCGAGGCGGCCGTCGCGGCGGCCCTGAGGTCCCGCGCGGCCGCGCCGGCGATCGACGGCGCCGCGCCCGCGCCCCGCTGGACGGCCCTGATCGGCCAGCCGGACGACCCGCCCGCCGACGCCTGCCTCGTCCACCCCCGCCTGGTGCGGGGCCCGGCCGGCGACCACGTCGTCGCCTCGACCGGCGGCCGCGTGGTCGTGGTCGACGCGGCGACCGGCGCGGTGAAGGTCCGGCTCCCGCACCTCGCCGAGGCGACGAGCAGCCCCCCGGACGCCCAGGCCCGCTTCGCCGCGCGCGTGGCCGCGTGGGAGGGGGTGGCCTTCACGCCGCTCGTCCTCGAGCGCTGGCTCGTCCCGGCCCGGAGCGCGCGGGGGGCCGACCTCGCCGGGCGCCACTACGGCCTCGTCGCCCTCGACGCGGGCGCCGGGCGGCTCCTCTGGTGGGACGGCGACGCCGGGCCGCACGCGCGCGGGGAGCGCGAGCCGCGCGGCGAGCCGCCCGGCCTGGGGGGCGCGCCGGCGCCCCTCCTCGAGGCCGTGCGCCGCGGCCACGTGGTCGCCGTCGCGGCCGACGCCCGGCGCGTCCACGTGGCCCTCCTCGCCAAGGCCGACGAGCCGGCGCTGGCGCTCTTCGCCTACGAGCGCGCGGGCGGGGGCGGGCAGGCGCTCGTCCTGCGGCCCGCCTGGGGCGCCCCGGTGACCCTCTTCGCCGCGGAGCGGCCGCGGCAGGCGAGCCCGGAGGACGAGCCGGTCGCCCCCGAGCTCGCCGCCGCGCTGACGCTCGACGGCGCCGGGCGCCTCCTCGTGACGACCGACGTGGGGGTGACGGCCTGCCTCGAGGCGGCGACCGGCGAGGTCCTGTGGCTGCTCCGGCCCGAGCCGGCGCGGGCCGCGGCGCGGGTCCGGCCGCTCGTCCGCCGCGGCGCCACGCCCCTGGCCGAGCCGGCGCCGGCGCCGGCGGTGATCGCGCCCCGGCCCGACGGGTCGGGCGCCGTGGTGCTCGCCGGGGACCGCGTCCTCTGCGCGCGGCTGGCGGACGGGACGATCGCCTGGTCGGCGCCCCGGGGGCGCACGGCGCGGCTCCTCCTCGCCGGCGAGCACGTGGTCGCCTACGGCGAGGACGACCTGCTCGTCTGCGATGCGGCCACCGGCGCCGTGAGGCACCGGGGCGCGCCGGGCGACGCCGTGTGCGGCGAGGGGGCGGCGGCGGGGCGCTGGCTGGCGCTCCCCGTGCGCGACGGCGCCGCGGCCAAGGTGCGCCTCGCCGAGCTCGGGGCCGACGGCCAGGTCACGCGCCGGGCGCTCGTGCCGCTGCCCGAGCACACCCCGCCCTTCAACCTGGCCCTCACGGCGCGCGGGCTGGTCGTGGCCTCCGGCCGGCACGTGAGCCTCCTCGCGTGGGAGCGCTGACATGGACCTCGACGCGGAGCTGGAGCGGCTGAGCCGCGAGGCCAGGAAGAAGCTCGAGGCCGAGCGCGGGCCCGCCGAGGAGGCGCCCGCGCCGACGAGCGACGCGTTCCAGGGCGACGCGGCGGCGGACGAGGCGCGGCGCCTCGCGGCGCGGCCGGAGGGCGGCGCGTCGCTCGGCTTCAAGGTCGCGACCGTGCTCGGCGGCCTCGTGGCCGTGGCGGTGATCTGGTCGGTCGTGATCGCGCCGCTCCTCAAGCTGGCGTTCGTCGGCGGGGTGATCGCCCTGGTCGTGTGGGTCATCATCAAGCTCATGGACGACGGGCCCGACGACGAGGACGCGCCCGGGAAAGGGCCGTGAAGCGCGACGAGCTGAGGGCCCTGCTCGAGGCCGCCGGGGTCCGACCGACGCGCGCCAGCGGCCAGAACTTCCTCGTCGACGAGAACCTCGCCCAGGCGATCGCCCGCGATGGCGTGGGCGACGATGAGGCCGCCGGCGCCGTCGTGCTCGAGGTCGGCACGGGCCCGGGGATCCTCACCGAGCTCCTCCTCCCCCGGGCCCGCCACGTCGTGACGGTCGAGCTCGACGCGCGCCTCGCCGCGCTGGCCCGCGAGCGCCTCGGCGACGACCCCCGGCTGACGCTCGTCGAGGCGGACGCCCTCGCCAGCAAGAGCCAGCTGAACCCGCGCGTCCTCGAGGCGCTCGCGCCGCCCCTCGCCGGCGGGGCGCCCCTGCGCGTCGTCGCCAACCTCCCCTACGCCGTTGCCACGCCCCTGGTCGTGGGGCTGCTCTCCGAGCGCCTCCCGCTGTCGCTCATGGTGGTGATGGTCCAGCTCGAGGCGGCCGAGCGCTTCGCGGCCGGCGTCGGCGACCCCGCCTACGGCGCCGTGTCGGTCCTGTGCGGCGCGCTGTGCGAGCGGGTGAAGCTCCTGCGGCGCGTGCCGCCCGACGTCTTCTGGCCGCGGCCCAAGGTCACCTCGGCCGTGGTCCGCTTCGACCCGCGCCCCGACCGGCGCGACGGCTTCGAGGCCCTGGCGGAGGTCGTGCGCGCGCTGTTCAACTACCGCCGCAAGACCATTGCCAGGGCCGCCCGCCAGGTGGCCGAGCGAGAGCCCGGGCTCGCCTGGGTCGAGCAGGCCGTGGCCGCGCTCGTGGCCGAGGGGGAACTCGACGCGCGGCGGCGCCCGGAGGACCTCGACACGGCGGGGTTCCGACGCATCGCCCGCCTGGCGCCACAATGACTTGCGTGCCTGGCACTTGCACTTTCCTCACGCGGCACGTCCTTGCGCGTGTGACGCGCCGCGCGTAAAACCTCCAAATTCTCCGCTACTCGGTCTCGAGGCAGGGTTGGGTCCGGATTCCTCCAGGGCCGCGCGTGATCTCATCCGCGAGCGGATCGACATGGTCCAGCTCGTCGGCGACTACGTACCCGGCGGGCTGCAGGCGCGCGGGCAGGACGACCACTGGGGACGTTGCCCCTTCCACGAGGAGCAGCGCCCATCCTTTCACATCACGCCCAGCAAGGGCTTCTACAAGTGCTTCGGGTGCGGGAAGGGCGGCGACATCTTCCGCTTCGTCGAGGAGGTCGAGGGGGTCAACTTCCCGGAGGCGCTGCGCCGCCTCGCGGAGCGGGCCGGTGTGCGCCTCGAGCCCAGCTCGCCCGAGGAGCGCGCCCGCGAGGCGCGCCGCGCCGAGCTCCTGCGGGCCTCCGAGCAGGTGGCCGCCTTCTACGAGCGGGTGCTGTGGTCGAAGACGCCGGCCGGCGAGCGGGGCCGCCAGATGCTCGCCGCGCGCGGGATCACCGAGGAGACGGCCCGCGCGTTCCGGCTCGGCGTCGCGCCGGGGTTCACGCCCGACGGCCGCTTCCCGCGCCCGGCCCTGCCGCAGCTGGCGCGCGAGCGCGACATCCCGCTCGAGGCCCTGCTCGACCTGGGGCTCCTCCGCCAGAAGGAGGGCGGCCGCCCCTACGACTTCTTCCGCGACCGGCTGATGTTCCCCATCGCGGACGAGCAGGGGAAGGTCGTGGCCTTCGGCGGACGGACCCTGGGCGAGGACGAGCGCAAGTACATGAACTCCCCGGAGGTCCCGGGCGTGTACGAGAAGCGCAAGGTCCTCTACGGGCTCGACCGGGCGCGCAAGGCGCGCCCGAAGCGGCTCGTCGTCGTCGAGGGGTACGTGGACGTCGTCGTGCCGCACCAGGCGGGGCACCGGGACTTCGTGGCCTCGCTCGGGACGGCGCTGACCCCCGAGCAGGCGCGGCTGGCGCGCCGCTACGTCGACGAGGTGGTGCTCCTGTTCGACGGCGACGCGGCCGGGGTGGCCGCGACGCAGCGCGCGCTCGCCAACCTCGTCGGCGAGACCGGGTTGCGCTTCAGGGTCGCGAAGCTCCCCGCCGGCGAGGACCCCGACGACCTCGTGCGGCGCGACCCGGCGGCCCTCGAGCAGGTCCTGGAGGCGGCGGAGGACCTCATCGCGTTCCTGATCGGCGAGACGCTCCGGGGTCCGGGCGGGTCCCAGGAGCAGGCGGTGCGGGCGGCCATTCGCTTGCTCGGCCGCATCGACGACCGGGTGGCGCTGTTCATGGAGCTGAAGAAGGTCGCCGAGCGCTTCGGGCTGCCCGAGCAGGTCCTGCGGGACGAGACCGTCAAGGCCCAGAGCGAGGCGCAGGCCCAGGCCAGGAGCGGCAGGGCCGCGACGAAGGCGCCGGGGGGTCGGGCGACGCCCCGGGCCGGGGCGCCGGCGAAGGATGATGTGGAGACGAAGCTGCTCGAGGCGCTGCTGGCGGTCCCCGACGCCGCCGCCCAGCTGACCGCGCGGGGCGTGGACCCCGCGGCCTGGTCGGCGGGCCCCGCGCGGCGGGTGGCGGAGGCGGTGTTCGCGGCGGCGGCGGAGCAGGGGGCGGCCGACCCGGCCGCCGTGCTCGCGCGGCTCGACGACCCGGCGGCGCGCGACCTGGCCCACGGCCTCGTGGGGCGGCTCGACCCGGGCAAGAACTACGTCAAGGAGCTGGAGGGGGTGGAGGCGCTCGCCGTGCGCACCCGCCAGCGGCGGCTTCAGGAGCTCACCCGTGAGCTCCGACAGACCAAGGACCCGCAGGCGACGGACCGCCTGCTGGCGGAGCACAAGCGACTGAGGACGGAGATCGAGGAGGCGCGCGCGCGGCAGGTGGCGCGCGCGCGCTGAGCTGGGAGGCGGCCCTCGGGGCCGCCGGCGGTGTTCGGCGGCCCGCGGGCCGTCGGCAGGGGAGCGGCGGTGGCCCCGCGGGGGGCCGGACGGGTGTGGTGCCAGGCGGGGCCACACGGGCGACACGAGCGGGCGCGGGGCCGGTCTGACCGGTCGTGCGAGCCGGCAAGGAACAGCGCGCGGACGCCCGATCGGGCCGCCTCCGCACGACCGAGCACGACGAGGAGGGGTTCTCGATGGCTTCGAAGCGACGCGCCCGCGCCGAGGTGGCCGAGGAGATCGACGAGCTGCCGGCGGGCGGCGACGAGGAGGGCCTGGAGGAGGCCGCCGAGGACGCCGAGGACGCCGAGGACGAGGCCGAGGCGGACGAGGACGCCGAGCCCGAGGAGGGCGGCGAGGAGGAGGAGGCCGCCGCGTTCACCGAGGAGGACGAGGAGACCTTCGTCGCCGAGGGCGAGGAGGCCGAGGCCGCGCCCGCCGCCGAGGAGGGCGCCGAGGAGGCGACCGAGGCCGAGGAGGAGGAAGAGGAGGAGGAGGAGGGCCTCGAGGAGGAGGCCGAGTTCGGCCCGTCCGACGAGGACTTCGAGGAGCTGGCGGAGGAGCTCGCCGATCAGACCGAGAAGATCGACGACCCGGTCCGCATGTACCTCACCCAGATGGGTGAGATCCCGCTCCTCTCGCGCGAGAAGGAGCTCACGCTCGCCAAGCAGATCGAGGTCTACCGCAAGCGGTTCCGCTTCCTGCTCCTCTCGAACAACGAGATGATGCAGCGCTCGGTGAAGGTCCTCGAGCAGGTGATCGCCAACGAGCTGGCCTTCGACCGCACGCTGAAGATCGCCGGCACCGACGAGACCGGCGCGACCAAGCCGAAGCTCACCAAGCGGCTCATGCCGGTGATCACGGTCGTGCGCGACATCATGCGCGAGACGCAGAAGCTCTACCTGCGCTCGCGCGAGAAGAAGATCTCGCAGAAGGAGCGCAAGGAGCTGCTCGAGCGCATCAAGGCGCGGCGGCGCCGGGCCACGTGGCTGCTCGAGGAGTGCGGGATCCAGATCAAGCTCGTGCGGCCGTGGCTGGAGATCATGCGCGCGGACTACCGCGACATGAAGTACCTGCGCCGCATGGCGAAGGGCACGGGGCCGTCGGCCGGCGACTCGGCCGAGAAGCTGCGGCGGCTCGAGGACAAGTACGGCGAGGAGTTCGACTACGAGTCGCACCTCGGCGACTTCCCGAAGACGTGGAGCCGGACGAAGGCCTGCAAGGAGGCCGCGTTCCCCATGAGCTTCGACAAGCGCATGCGGTTCCTCGAGAAGCGCTTCGCCTGCTACGAGAAGGCCAAGCGCGAGCTCTCGGGCGGCAACCTGCGCCTGGTCGTCTCGATCGCCAAGAAGTACCGCAACCGCGGCCTGTCGTTCCTGGACCTGATCCAGGAGGGGAACACGGGCCTCATGAAGGCGGTCGAGAAGTACGAGTATCGCCGCGGCTACAAGTTCTCGACCTACGCGACGTGGTGGATCCGGCAGGCGATCACCCGCTCGATCGCCGACCAGGCGCGGACGATCCGCATCCCGGTCCACATGATCGAGACCATGTCGAAGCTGCGGAACATCTCCAAGAAGCTCGTGCAGAAGATGGGCCGCGAGCCGACGATCGAGGAGCTGTCGGCCGAGCTGCAGATCCCGGTGGCCGAGTGCCGCCGGATCATGAAGATCAGCAAGCACCCGATCTCGCTCGACCGGCCGATCGGCGAGAGCGACGACGGGTTCTTCGGCGACTTCATCGAGGACAAGGGCGCCGAGTCGCCGGTGAACGCGGCGACCTACGAGATGCTCAAGGACAAGCTGGAGAAGGTCCTCGAGACGCTGACCTTCCGCGAGCGCGAGATCATCAAGCTGCGCTACGGGATCGGCGACGGCTACACCTACACGCTCGAGGAGGTGGGCCGGATCTTCAAGGTCACGCGCGAGCGCGTGCGCCAGATCGAGGCCAAGGCCGTGCGCAAGCTGCAGCACCCGGTGCGCAGCCGCATGCTCGAGGGCTTCCTGGAAGCCGTGCCCCGGTGAGCGACACACCGCTCGACGCCATCCTGCGGCTGAGCGAGGTCGACCGCGCGCTCTACCAGGGGCGCCGCCGGCGCGGCCAGGCCGTGCAGATCTCCGCCCCGCAGGAGGCGCGCGTGGCCGACGCGCGCCGCGGCCTCGAGCGGCTCAAGGAGCAGCAGAAGACGCAGTCGCGCGACACGACGCGCCTCGAGGGCGAGGCCAGGTCCAAGACGGCGGAGATCGAGAAGGCGCAGGCCGCCCTCAACCAGGCCAAGACCAACGACGAGTACCAGGCGCTCCTGCGCTCGATCGGGCAGAAGAAGGCGGAGCTGGGCGACATCGAGACGAAGGTGCTCGAGGCTTACGAGGCGCAGGAGACGCGCGCGGCCGAGCAGAAGGCGCTCGAGGGCAAGCTCAAGCAGCTCGACGCGGAGCTCGCCGAGGCCAAGAAGCGCGTCGCGCAGGAGCTGGGCACGATCGACGCCGACCTGGCGCGGCTCGAGGCGCAGCGGGCGGAGGCGGCCGGGGGCCTGTCGTCCGACCACCGGGCGCTCTACCAGCGCGTGCTGGAGACGAACAAGGACTCGGCGACCGCCGCGGTCGTGGCGGACATCTGTCAGGGCTGCTTCATGAAGGTGCGGCCCGAGCAGGTGTCGCAGGTGCGCGGCAAGCAGATCGCGACCTGCTTCACGTGCAGCCGGATCCTGCATCTGCCCTGACAGCCCCGGGCCGCTGGCGCATCGGATAGGATGCGAGCGCGGGAGCGGATGGCCGGGCGATCGTCGCCGGGGGTGACCCCGGCGGAGGAAAGTCCGGGCTCCGCAGGACAGGGTGGTGGCTAACGGCCACCGGGGGCGACCCCAGGGAAAGTGCCACAGAGAACAGACCGCCCAAGGCGGGTCGAAACCGGTGTGCTGCCTGGCAGCACACACGAACGACCCGTCCGGCAAGGGTGAAAAGGTGCGGTAAGAGCGCACCGCGGCGGCGGTGACGTCGCTGGCAGGGTAAACCCCACCCGGAGCAAGGCCAAATAAGGGAGGACGGGGCTTCGGCCCCACGAGGCGGTTCGTCTCGTCCGACTCCCGGGTAGGCTGCTCGAGGGCCCCGGCGACGGGTGCCCCAGATGGATGATCGCCGCCTCCCCTCGGGGAGGGACAGAACCCGGCTTACAGGCCATCCGCTCCCGTGCTTCTCCTGACCACGGCCAGGAGCGAGCCCGACCGGCGACGAGGGCGGAGTCCCTTGAACCCGATCGAGCCGGTCGCCATCCTTTGCCCGTGAGACCGCGGCGGCTGCGACGGCGGACGATCCCCTGGAGCCTGGCCTCGCTGCTGGTCCCGATCCTGGCGACCGGCTGGCTGGTGATCAGTGAACTCAGGGACGAACCGCGGGCGCCGTCGGGGCCCACCCTCGTCCGTCCCCCTGTCCCGCCCGCCGAGCGCCCAGCGGCGAGGCCGCCCGGCAAGCCCGGGCCGGACCTGCCCGACGACCTCCTCCTGGTCCGTCTGGCTGCCGAGCCCACGGTCGGCAGCGCCGAGGCGCGCCACGTGGTCCAGGGCGCCGAACACTCGCCCGCGGCCCGCTACGCCGCCCTCCGCCGCCTGGAGGGGCTCACGGGCCCCGCGGCCGTCGAAGAGGCGGAGGCGCTGGTGCTCGGCGCGGCGCCGGACGCCGACGGCCGGTTCCTGGCCGTGAACGCCCTCGGGGTGCTGGCGCGTTCACCCGAGGGCCGGGCGGCCCTGGCGCGCTGCGCCGAGCGGGCACCGGACGCGAGCCTCCGCCAGGCCGCCCGGACCCTCCTGCGGCGCGCCCCGTAGCGGGACGTGTTCTGGTCATTTTCGGTGTTGCGCTGGTAATCAGGCGCAG
Organism: Planctomycetota bacterium; assembly: GCA_023954375.1. Taxonomy (GTDB): domain Bacteria; phylum Planctomycetota; class J058; order J058; family J058; genus JAMLIC01. Next base: position 98,591 of record JAMLIC010000023.1, on the reverse strand, counting down.
CCACCCTGGCGAGCCGGCTCGAGGCGCCGGCGTCCGGGGGGAACATGACCACGAGCGACTCGATCGGCTGGCGTCGGACCGTCCTCGGCCTCACCTGGGCCACGAGCCTGGTCCTGGTGTCGGTCCTGAGCTCCCGGGCGGGTCCGCCGCCGGCGTCTGGACGCGCCCAGCTCACGTTCCAGGCGCGCCTGACCACGCCGCAGGGCCAGCCGATCACGGGCGTGCACGCGTTCACCTTCCACATCTGCGACGCGCCCACGGGCGACGGCCGGCTCTGGAGCGAGAGCCAGGACGCCCTGGTCACGAACGGCCTCCTGTCGGTCGTGCTCGGCCGGGACACGCCGCTCTCGCCGGCGGTCCTCGACCCGGCCGGCGGGAGCGACCGCTACGTGGCGATCGAGCTGGCCGGCGACGAGGTGGCCCGGGTGAAGCTGACGGCCACGGCGTACTCGATCGTGGCCGGCGTGGCCAACGCCGTGTGGGACCCGGCCTCGTCGACCGGGCTGGATCTAAGCGCCCTGGACGCGCGCTACGTGCAGACGGGCGGCTCGGGCGGGGGCGTTCTGCGCACGGTGAACGGCGTCGGCCCGTCGGCGTCAGGCGACTTCTCGATCTCCCCGGGCCCTTCGGGACGGGTGAGCGTCACACCGACCGCCAACGGCGTGGAGGTCGACGCGCAGGGGGGGGACCTGGATCTGGCGACGGCCGACGGGCGCTACGTGAACGTGACCGGGGACACGGTCGCAGGTGACCTCGGGGTCTCAGGGGCGCTGACGACCGGCAGCATCCTGACGGTTCAGCTCCGGGCACACATGTTCGAGTTCACGGGTGGAGTTCAGGGACCGTTCCTCTCACCGGACGGAGCGTTCTCCTTCCGGAGACCCAGCCACCCTCCTGGTACGTCCGAAGTGACATTCGCGACCGGCCATCCGCGAGACACCGTGAGTTCCCATCATTCGCTGGTCGGCAACACAGCGCTCATGGGTCGAGTGCTCATCGAGCAAGAGCTCACCACACACGGTCTTCATGAAGCGCGCGGCGGCCTGGTCGTTCCCACCGGGGCCATGAAGGCTTTCTACCACGACCTCGGCGACGGCACGGGGATCTACTACTGCTGCCTTGAAGGCCCCGAGAGCACGAACTTCATCCGCGGCGTGGGTCAGCTCTCCAACGGCGTCGCAGCCATCGACCTGCCAGAGCACTTCCGCATCGTGACGGAGGGCGAGGGCGTCACGGCCCATCTGACGCCGCTCGGGCCCACGCCTGGCCTGTACGTTGTCCGCTCCGACCACCGTCAGCTCGAGGTGCGCGAGTCACCAGGCGGGGCGGGCGACGTGCGCTTCAACTACCTCGTCCTCGGCGTCCGCGTCGGCCACAAGGGCGAGCAGCCCATCCGCCCCGCGCCGGGTCGCTAGGCGGCGGGCCGTGAGCAGGCTCCTGTCCGCCTTGACGGTCCTCGCCCTCACGATCGCCGGCTGCGACCGCCGCTCCAGCCCACCGGCCCTCGAGACTGCCCACCCGGCGCTCGAGTCGCCCGCGGCGATCTCCGACGTCCTCTCGGGGGCGCCGGAGCAACGACCGGCGCTGATCTCGTGGGCGCTCGACCCGGAGGTCCCGATGGAGCTCCGCGTGACGGCGCTCCGGCAGCTCGAGGAGCTCGGGGACCCGCCACTGGACGTCCTCGAGCAGCTCGCGCGCCCGGACCAGCCCACCCTCGTGCGCCAGAACGCCGTCGCCGCCCTCGTGCGTCGCTCTACCCCCGAGGCGGACGCCGTGATCGCCCGCCTCGCGCCCGACGAGCAGGCGCTCGCCCGGCTCCTCGCGGGAGGTGCCAGGTGAGCTCGACCACGCTCCGGGCGGCAGCGAGCTGCGTGCTCGCGCTGCTCTGCTGGTGCGACCCGCTCCGGGCCGAGGACACGGGCGGCCAGAGCCTCGTGACCGTTCACGAGGGCACGACGCCCGTCGGCCAGACGACCACCCACGCGGTCACCGTGCCGACGACCGAGGGGCGCTGGTTCCTCACGGTCCATCGCGCCTCGGCCAGGGCGCGCGGGGAGGTCCGCCTCGACGGGCAGGTCCTGCTACGGAGGCAGGACTTCGACGCCTCTCCCGCGCCGCTCCTGCGGGTCGAGGTGCGGCCGCGCGCCGTGAGCGAACTGCGGGTGACGGCCGAACGCGAGGACCTTCGGGTCGCACTCGAGGGGATCGTCCCCGACCTGCACCTCGCTCCCGCGGCGCGACGGCACGTCGCGTTCGTGCTGCTGCACGAACAGACCTTTCACCCGTTCCCTGGGCCGGCCGGGACGCAGGTGCTCGTCGGGGCGTCGGCCACCGACGGCCTGTTCTGGCTCCGCTTCACCCCCACGCCCGCGCCGCTGAGGCCCGTGTGGGTGACCTGGAACGACGACGCCGTCCTGGCTCCCGGCGGCTCGGCGCGGGCGGCCGACCTCTCGGCGATCGCCCCGCTGGCCACGAACTCCCTCTCCGTCCGCCTCCAGGGCGGACCGAACGCGCGGCTGACCGTCGCCGTCGAGGGATACGTCGTCGACGAGGAGGGGCCGGAGCTCACGATCGTCAGCCCGACCGAAGGCGAACGGGTCGGCCTCCACGCACTGCTGGAGGTCCGCTTCGAGGACCGGGTCAGCGGCGTGGACCTCGACGCGCTCTCGATCCGCCTCGGCGGCGTCGAGGCCCGCGGCCACTTCGTCGTCGAGGCGGGGGCGGCGCGCGCGACGCTCGCCGACCTGCCGCCCGACCTCCTGCGGGAGGGCGAGAACGTCGTCGAAGTGACCCTGCGGGACCGCGCGACGAACCAGGCTACCGCGACGAGGCTCTTTCTCCTCGACCGGACGCCTCCGGTCGTCGAGCTCACGCCGGGGCTGGGCGTGGCCGTCGGAGGCGGAGAGGTCGCCTTCGTAGCCAGCTTCACGGACCCGGACCAGGGCGCGATCGCGCCCGGCTCCTTCCGCGCCTGGCTCGACGGCGAGGAGATCACCGACCGGTTCACGGTCGACGCCCAGGAGGCGCGCGCGACGCTCGACGACCTGAGCGAGGGGGCGCACACCTGGCGCGTGGAGGTGGCCGACGAGGTCGGGAACGTGGGCGAGGCGAGCGCCGCCTTCGTCGTCGACCGCACGCCCCCCGAGGTGACCTTCGCCCGGCCGTCGCCGGGCGAGCAGACCGGACCCTCCTACGAGGTCGTGATCGCGTTCCACGACGCGGTCGGGCCGGTCGAGGTGGTGCGCCTCGAGCTCAACGGCGCCGACGTCACGAGCGGCCTGAACGTCGGACCGGACGAGGCGCGCGCCCTCCTCTCCGCCCTCCCCGGCTCCGCGTTCGTGGAGGGACCGAACGCCCTCCGCGTGACGGTCCGGGACGCGGCCGGGAACGAGGCCGAGGCCGAGGTCGCGTTCGAGCACGACCGGCTGCCGCCCCTCCTCCTCCTCGACCCGCCGCCCATGAGTCCGCCCGCGGCCCGGCAACCCGCCGTCGCCGTCACGGTGGCGTGGATCGACCTCGGCTCGGGCGGCGCGCCGGCGACCTTCGAGGCGTGGCTCGACGGCGCGCCCGTCACCGCGCACTTCGTCGTCGACGCCCTCGGCGCGCACGCGAGCTTCGTCCTGTCGGAGGGGGAGCACCTCCTCTCGGCGCAGGTGGCCGACGCCGCGGGGAACGTCGCGGTCGCGACCTCCCGCTTCCTCGTGGACGGGACCGCGCCGGACGTCCAGGTCGCGGTCCCCGCCACCTGGGCCGGCTCGGGCGAGCACCTCACGATCACCGCCGTGGACGCCGCGTCGGGCGTAGCCGGCCTCGAGGTGCTCGTGGGCGGCGTCGACGTGAGCGCGCTCCTGGTCGACGCCGGCGGCGGCGTTCACACGCTCGACGTCCACGCGCTCGAGGCCCTCCCCGACGGGGAGCTCGAGCTCGTCGCGCGCGCCGGCGACCGGACCGGCAACGTCGGCGTGGCCACGGCCGTCCTCCGCCTCGACCGCGAACCGCCCGCGCTGGGCGTCAGCCCGGCGGCGGGCGTCCTCGACGAGGACGCGCCGTTGTTCGTGGCCACGTTCGCCGACCCGCTGAGCGGCGTCGACCCGGGGAGCTTCCGGGTCCTGGTGGCCGGCGTCGATCAGTCCCACCACTTCGCCCTCGGACCCGCCGGCGCGCAGGGCCGGGTCCCGCTCGGCGACGGCGAGCACGCGCTGGTCTTCCGGGTGGCCGACCACGCCGGCAACGTGGCCGAGCAGGCCGTCGCTCTCACCATCGCGGCCGCCGCGGTCCGCTACGAGCTCTCGCTCCAACCCGGCGACCCGGCGGGCGTCCTCCTCGGCCAGGAGAACGACCTCGTGCTGCGGGCCGTGACCCCCGGCGGGGGCCTCGCCACGACCCACGACCGGACCCTGGTGCTCGAGGCCTCGGACGGCCTCGCGCCCCTGCACGGGCTCGTGGTGACCTTCGACCCTGCCGTCGACCGCGGCGTAAAGGTGCTGCCGCGTCTGGCCTTCTTCCGCACGGCCGGCGCGCTGACGATCACGGCGCGGGCCCTCCCCGACGGCAGCGGCGTCGAGGTGCAGGGGAGCCTCGTCGTGAACGTCGTGGTCGACGTGCCCCTGCTCCTGGACGACCTCCCGGCCGCGAGCCGCGGCGACCCGCTGGTCGTGCGCGGCGTGGCCTTCCCCGGCGGCGCCGTGCGGCTGGTCGTCGACGGGGTCGTGGTGCTGGAGACGATCGCCGGGCCGGGCGGCGGCTTCCAGTTCGAGGCGTCCCTCGCCGAGGGGGCGCGCACGATCGTCGTCGTCGCCACGAACCCGACCACGGGCGCCGAGGCCAGCACCGCCCCGGTGGTGGTCGTCGTCGACCGCGGCGGGCCGGAGCCCCCGGTGATCGCGCGACCGCGACCTGGCAGCGTCGTTCCGAACCGCACGACCGTCGCCGGCACCGCCGAGCCGGGCGCGCGGGTCCTCGTCCACGAGGGGGCGGCGCTGCTGGGTGAGACCCTGGCGCCCGGCGGCGCGTTCGTCGTCCCGCTCCAGCTCGCGTCGGGCGAGCACGCGCTCACCGTCACCGCCGTCGACGCGGCGGGCAACGCCTCGCCCTCGGTCGTCGTGCGGTGCACGTCGGGGCAGGCGCCGGTGGCGGGCCGCGTGCTCGACCCCGACACCGGGCAGCCGCTCGCAGGCGTCCCCGTTCGCCTGGGGGCGCTCGCCGCGCGAACGGACGCCGCTGGCCGCTTCGTCTTCGTGGACGCGCCCCCGGGGCCGGGCGTCCTGTCGATCAACGCGCCGCGGGTCGGGGGCCGGGCGCGTCTGGACTTGCCGGTGGTCGCCTGGCCCGACCGCGTGGCCGAACGGCCGGCGGTGCGACTCCCTGCGATCCCGGCCGACCTCGAGGTCGCGGTGCCGCTCGACCCCTCGGGACGAGCGCTCGCCGACGTCGTCGTCGAGAGCCCCCGGGTGCCCGGGGCGCGGCTCGTCGTCAGCGCAGGCACCCTCGTGGCCGGCGCCGAGCCCGGCCAGCCGCCGCGCCTGGCGCTGCGGCCGGTCGACGCGGCCCACACGCCCCACCCGTTCCCGCCGGCGTTCCGCCCGCGCCTCCTGTGGGAGGTGAGCCCGTCGGGGCTCGCGCTCTCGCCGGGCGCCTCGCTCCGCCTGCCCAACGTCGACCGCCTGGCGCCCGGCGCCCAGGTCCCGCTCATGGCGCTCAAGGCCGCGCAGGGCGGCTGGGTGCAGGTCGGGTTGGCGGTCGTGGACGCCGCAGGCGCGCACCTCGAGACGGGCCCCGTGCTCCAGAGCTTCTCGCTCTTCGGCGTGTCGTCGCCGGGCGAGCTCGTGAGCACCACCGTGCAGCTCCAGCTCGAGGACACGCGCGGGGCGCCGCTCGACGGGGCGGAGGTCACGCTCGACGGCGCGCCGCTCGTCGGGCGCGGGGCCGGGCTCTACGAGGCGGTCGACGTCGTCGTCCCGCGCGGGCGGCCGCTCCGCGCGCTCGTCACCGTCGACGTGCCCGGGGCCGGCGGCGGGCTGGCGGCGGTCCTGCATGGCGAGTCCGGGCCGACGCTCCCGTCGCCGGGCGTCACCCTCCTCAACCGCGGCAGCCCGCTGACGCTCGGTCTGCGCGTGTCGCACGTGATCGCCGCGGGCGGCGGGCAGGCGCACGACGCCGACGGCGCGCCGGCGGTCTCCGTCAACAGCCCGGCCGCCGGCGGCGACGCCCGGGCCCGCGTGGGCTTCCTCCACCTCTTCTTCGGCCCGGGCGACGCGCCGCCGGCGGCGTCGATCACGGAGGTGCCCGGGACCGGCCCGGACGCGCCCCACACGGCCCGCTTCGTGCCCTTCGTCCTGCGCACGGCCGATCCGGACGGCGGGACCGTCGACGTCGTCTCCGCCGAGGTCAGCCTCGACGGCGGCGTCTCCTTCGTCGCCAGCGCCGACCTGGTCGCGGGCGACCCGCCGGCGCTGCTGGGCGCGCCGGAGGCCGGCCGCGAGCACCTGCTCCTGTGGGACCTGCAGGGGCCGAACGGCCTGGGCGCGGTCGACCTCGCCCAGGCGGTCCTGCGCGTCGTCGTCCGCGACCCCGACGGGCGCCTCTCCCCGCCTGCGGCGTCGCCGCCGATCTACGTGCGGACCGGCCAGGTCACGGCCACGCCGGCCGCGGTTGACCTGGGTGAGGTCGAGCGGCCGACGGCCGGCACGCAGACGGTGCGGCTCGCCAGCGCCCCGTCCTCTCAGGTCGCCGTCGAGGTGCGCAGCCTGCTCCTGGTCGGACCCGACGCGGGGCGGTTCGCGCTCTCGGGCGTCCCGGCGCTGCCGCTCACGCTCGCCCCGGGCGAGCAGGTGAGCTTCGACGTGGCGGTCGACGGCGCGGCGCCCGAGGGGACCTACCAGGCCACGGTCGAGGTCGGCACCTCGCTGCCGGGTGAGCCCCTGCGCGTGCCCGTCGGCGCGACGCTCGTCAGCCCGTCGATCGTCGTCGACCCGGCGGCGCTGGACCTCGAGGCCGTGCGCGTGCGCGGGCCGCCGAGCGAGCGCGCCCTGACGCTCACCAACGGGTCGCAGCGTCGCGACCTGGTCGTCTCGGCGCTCGACGTCGCCGGCGGCGCGGGCTTCTCCCTGCCGGGGCTCTCGCTGCCGCTCGTCCTGGCGCCGGGCACGTCCACGCAGGTGATCGTACGCTTCTCCCCGGACGTCCCGGGCGACGCGGCCGCGACCGCCCGGATCGCCACGAACGATCCGGACGCGCCGCTCGTCCTGGTGCCGCTCGCCGGCCGCGGCGAGCGGCCGATCCTCCAGGTCGGGCCGACGGCGCTCGACTTCGGGCCCGTCCTGCGCTCGACCTCGCGCTCCCTCGTGGTCGAGGTGAGGAACGCCTTGCCCGGCAACGTGCCCCTGGTGGTAGGCGGCCTGGCCCGGATGGGCGACCCGGCCTTCGACGTGAGCGGGCCCGCGACGCCGTTCGTCGTCGCGCCGGGCGGCTCGGTCTGGCTCGAGGTCACGTTCTCCCCCGCGGACGTGGGCGGCTTCGCCGGCGCCCTGGTGATCGACACCGACGACCCGGACGCGCCGACCCTGAGCCTGCCGCTCGCGGGCGCGGGCGTCGAGACGGCCGCGCGGCTGACGCCGGGGTCGCCCTTCGACTTCGGGCTGCGCCGCGCGGGCGAGCCGCAGGTGCAGACGTTCGTGCTCACGAACGAGGCCACCGCGACGGCCGACCTCGTCGTCCACGCGCTCGGGGCGCCCGGCACGCCCGACTTCGCCGTCGTCCTCGACGAGGTGAGCGGCAGGACGCTCGCGCCCGGCCAGAGCGCCCGGTTCGACGTGCGCTTCGAGGCCACGCGGGTCGGGGCGGCCAGCGACCTGCTGACGATCGCCACCGACCAGGGCCCCCTGGAGCTCACGCTGACCGGCTCGGCGGGCCTCCCCGAGCTGGCGCTGTCCCCGGGCGCGATCGACCTGGGCGACGTGCGCGTCGGCCAGGAGGTCTGCGCGACGGTGGTCGTGGGCAACGGCGCGGGGGCGAGCTACCCGCTCGAGGTGCAGGCGCTCGTGGCTCCGGGCGGCGCCGGGCTCTTCCGCCTCGAGGGCGCGCCCGCCCTCCCCCGGCTCCTGGCGCCCGGCGAGCAGGTGAGCTTCGAGGTGGCGTTCGCGCCCGCCTCCGCCGACCCGGCGCCGGTGACCTCGACGGTCGTCGTGGTCACCGACGGCGGGACCGTCGCCGTGGGCCTGGCCGGTCGCGGCACGCGGCCGTTCGTCGACGTGTCGCCGGCGGTGGCCGTCGACTTCGGCGTCGTGCGCGACGGCGCCACCCGCGCCGTCGCCGTGACGATCGCCAACGGCACGGGCGCCAACGCCCCGCTCGCGGTGCTCGGGGTCGAGCTGCCCGACGACGGCGCGGGGGCGTTCTCGCTCGACCTCGCGGGCCTCGCCTCGCCGCTCGGGCCCGGGGAGCAGGCGGTCGTGGTCGTCCGCTACGCGCCGCGCCCGGGCGCCAGCGCCGGGCGGCTCGTCGTACGCACCGACGACCCGGACACGCCGGCGCAGACCCTCGACGTCCGCGCCCGCGCGGAGCTGCCGATCGCCGCGGTCGCGCCGCCGGCGCTGGACTTCGGCCTCGTCCGCGTGGGCGGCGCGGGCGCGCGCGCGGTCGTCCTCACGAACGACGCGCAGGCGACGGCCGACCTGCTGGCGCTCGTGCACCTGACCGACGACGGCGGGGGCGCGTTCAGCCTGGGCGCGGCCGAGCCAGTCGCGGTGCGCGTGGCGCCGGGGGGCAGCGCCACGGTCGACGTGACCTTCACGGCGCTCCAAGAGGGGCTGGTCGCCGGCCTCCTGCGCGTGGAGACCGACGACCCTGCGCGGCCGGCGTTCGAGGTCGCCCTGGCTGCCCTCGGCGGCCTCGAGCGGCTCGAGGTCGCGCCCGTCGTCGACCTGGCGGGCGTGCGCGTGGGCACGTCGGCGGAGACGACCTTGCTCCTGCGCAACGCGGGCTCCTACCCGCTCGACCTCGCGGCCGCCGCCCTGGCGGACGACACGGGCGGGGTCTTCGCGCTGACCCCGCCCGCGCTGCCGGCGTCGCTCGCACCAGGCGAGCAGGTGGTCGCGGGCGTTCGCTTCAGCCCGGCCGACCTGCAGGCCTACGCGGTGCAGGTGGCCGTGGACTCGAGCGACCCGGCCAGCCCGCACCTGGTGCAGCTCCTCGGCCGTGGCGCCCTGCCAGAGCTGGCGGTCTTGCCGACGCTGACCTTCCCGACCGCGCGCGTGGGCACCGTGGTCGCGGCCGCGTTGCGGCTGACGAACGCCTCCGCGGACCTGCCGCTCGTCGTCTCGTCCGCGCAGGTCACGAGCGGGTCGGCCGTCTTTCGCCTGGACGGCGGGAGCTTCCCCGTGACGCTCCCGCCCGCGGGCGCGATCGACCTGGCGCTCGCCTTCGAGCCCGGCGGCGCGGGCGCGGTCGAGGGCGAGCTGGCGCTCGCGACCGACGACCCGCGCGCGCCGGTCGCGCTCGTGAGGCTCGTGGGGACGGGCACCTTCGGCGCGCTCGAGCTGACGCTCCTCCCCGGCCCCGCGTCCGCGGTGCCGGCGGCCTCGCTCCAGGCCCTCCGCGCGCGCGCCGTCGACGGGGCGGGCGTGACGGACGCCACGTTCGAGGGGCTCGTCGAGCTGCGCGCGACCGACCCGCACTCGCTCCTGGACGGGCTCCTGCTCCTGTTCACGGCCGACGACCAGGGCCTCGTGACCACGCCGGCCCTGCCCGCGTTCCTCTCGCCCGGGACGCACACGGTCACGGCCTCGCTCCTCCTCGACGACGCGACGCCCACGCTCGGCACGCTCGTGGTGGAGGTGCTCCCGCCCGAGCGCGGGCGGGTCTACGCCCTCCTGCCGTCGGGCCCGCTGGGCGGGCCGCTGGCGCTGACGCCGGGGGCGGAGCTCGACGTGCGGCTCGTGGTCGACGCGGGCCCGAGCGACGGCGATCCGGCCACGCTCGACGACGTCCTCGGCGCCTACGACCTGCGCCTGCTCGTCGACCCGCGTGCGCTCGAGGTGGTCGCGGTGCGCGGCGGGACCTCGCCCCTGGGCGACCCGCTGATCGTGCAGCTCGCCGAGGAGCCGGGCGGGGTCACGTCGCTGCGCCTGCAGGACCTCAACGACGCCGGCATCCTGGCCAGCCCCGCGGGCCCCGACCCGGGCGCCACCGGGATCCTGGAGGTCGCGGTCGTCACCCTGCGCGTACGCGAGGGCGCGCTCGGCGGGCCGGCGGCGATCGGCGTAGCGGTCGACCTGCTCGCCACGGCGCGCTCGGCCGAGCCCGCCTGCGTCGAGGCGCTCGGAGCGGCGACGCCGCGCCTGGGGACGGTGGTGGGCGCGGTGTCGGTGGCGGTGCCGGACCTGGGCGCTCCACTGCGCGTGCTCGGCTCCGCGCCGCGCGCGGGCGACGCGCTCGTGGGCCCCCTGCCCGAGCCTCCCCCCGGCTCGTACCCGACGATCGAGGTCCTGTTCAGCCGGCCCGTCGACCTGGCCTCGCTCGAGGGGCGCTTCACCGTGCACGACGCGGGCGGGGCCGAACTCGCCGTCACGGTCGCCGCCGGCGCGACGCCCTCGTCCGCGCGCCTCGTCCCGGGCGTGTCGCTGCCGGCGGGCACGTACCAGGTGCGGCTCGGCGCGTCGACGCGGGACCTCGCGGGCGGCGACCTGGGGTCCGAGGTGAGCTTCGGGTTCCGGGTGGGGCCGGTCCCGGCGCCGCTCTCGCACGACCTCGACCAGGACGGGGAGGTGACGGTCGCCGACTTCCTGATCCGGCGCTGCCGAGGCGTGACCGTGAACTTCCCGCCCGTGTTCCTGGCCGGCGCGCCGGCGACGCTCGCGCTGGCCGAGGGCGCGCGCGTCGTGCACGCGGTGGCGGTGCTCGACCCCGAGGGCGGGCCGGTGGACCTCGAGGCGCCCGGGGCGCCGGGCTTCGCGCGGGTCGAGCGGGTGGGCGCGTCGCCGCTCGGGGACACGTTCGTGGTGGTGCTCGAGCCGGGCTTCGAGGCGGCCGGCGCGCACCAGGTCCCGCTGGTGGCGACCGACCTGCAGGGCGCCTCCACGAGCAGCGCGGTCGCCGTGAGCGTCACGAACACCAACCGCCCGCCCCACCTGGTGCCGCTCGAGCCCGCGCGGGTGTTCCTGGCCGTGGACGAGGGCGAGGAGCTGACGTTCACCTGCCAGGCGAGCGACCCCGACCTCGACGACCCCGCCTTCCCCGACGCCCTGACCTTCGCCCTGGAGACCCCCCTCCCGAACCTCACCGGCCCGGTCGAGCTGGGCGGGCACGTGGCGCGCTTCGTCTTCCGCCCGGACCACGCGCAGGCGGGGCGCCACGAGGTGCGAGTCGCGGTCGTCGACCGCGCCGGGGCGCGGGCGACGCTCGTCTACGACCTCCTCGTCCGCGACCGCAACCGCGCGCCGACGCTGGCCCTCGTCTCGCCCGGAGGGACCGATCGGGTGCTCGCCGAGGTCGGCGTGCCCTGCGAGCTCGTGTTCGAGGCGAGCGACCCCGACGGCGACGAGCTCCTGATCACGCTCCGCGGCGAGACGCTCCGCGTCCTCGACGACGCACAGGCGCGCGGCGATCTGGACTACACGCTCGGCCCGCTCGAGCCGGTGGCCCCGCAGGAGCAAGGGGAGGCGCGCGTCCGGCGGCGGCTGACGATCACCGCCCGCACCCTCGCGACCGGCGGGAGCCTGACGGGGTACGTCGTCCTGGCCGAGGCGTCGGACCGGCGGGCCTCGTCGGCGGCGGTGAGCGTGACCGTCGACCCGCGGGGCGCGGTGCCCACCGGAGGGCTGCGCCCCGAGTGGGTCTCCGTCGACTTCGCTCCGGCCGACCCCGTTCGCGGCCGGCCGGCCACCTGGCGGGTCGACATGCTCCTCCTGGTCCGCAACACGGGTCCGATCGTCGGGGTGGACCTGCCCGGGTTCACCGTGCTCGACTTCGGCCGCAACGGTCCGTCGTTCCTCGAGGCGGCGTTCCAGACCCACACGGACCCGGGGCTGCCCAGGGACGCGACGGTGACCGTGACCGGCGCCGACGGGGCCACGTACGCCAGCGTGGTCCGGCTGCTCCCGGCGCCCGTCAACGACGGGGAGATCTTCGCGGCGCCGGAGGTGCTCGCGGTGAACGACGTGCCGTACGTCGCCGAGGCGGTTCACGACGTCACGAACGTGACGACGATCACCGTGCGCGTGTCGCGAAAGGCCGTGGGGGTCGAGGTCTGGGGCGAGCAAGGCCTGAGCGTGTTCACCAGCCTCTCCCCCACCGACCCGCCTCCCCCGTACGCGGTCGAGCTCGACCCCGTCGACCCGCAGTTCGCGCGCGTGACGAAGCAGGTGTACGTCTTCGGCGAGCCGGGCACCCTGGGGGCCCTCCGGGTGGCCAGCGTCCGCGGCGGCACGGGGGCGCTCTCCCTGGCCCGCACCGTCTCGGCGCGCATGCGCGGCGCCGCGGGCCTCGGGCTCCAGCTCGCCCGCGTGGCGCACCGCGCGGCGGGCCCTTACCTCGAGCCGCTGAGCTCCCCGTACCTCCTGCCCGAGGGGGAGGCCCCCGCGGCCCAGGCGCTGGGGCCCGAGAACCCCTTCGTCTTCTACTACGTCCTCGACGCCGAGGGGCTCCCGCCCGGCGGCGAGCTGGAGCTGGCCGTGGCCGGCGCGCCGGCCGGCTTCCCCCTCTCCAGCACCCGGCGCCTGCCGCTGCGCGCGCCGGGGCTTCCGTTCGTGCGGACCGACACGTCGGAGACGACGACCTACCTGGTCTCTCCGCCCCTCCTGCTCGCCTGGCGGGCCCGGCCGCCGGCGGACCCGGAGCCGTGGGTGGAGCTGGCCGGCGGCGCGCTGGCCGTGTCGATCGGCGGGCGGACGCCCTACGCGATCGACGGCGCGACGACCGACACGGAGCTCTTCCCCATGGCCGGCGCCCACGTGCTCCGCGACGCGCTCAGCGCGCGCGCGCTCCTGCCCGGGCCGGTCGCGCCGGTCGCCCTCTGGCCGACGACGGACGAGCTGACGGTGCCGGGGTTCAGGATCGGGGGCGCGACGAGCGGGGCGCCGCGGCCGCTCGACTTCGCCGTCGTCAAGGGCCCGGGGCTGCTCGTGCACACGATCTACCCGCTGCCGAGGTTCGCGGACTCGCTCAGCCCGTTCCGCTCCGTGTACGACTCGGGCGAGGGGACGGACCTGCGCACCGCGCCGGAGGTGGGGTTCAACCGGCGGAGGTTGGTCCTGCAGGGAGCGAGCCTGCCGTTCCGGCCGCTCATGGAGGCGGGGTTCTTGTTCTACGTGGACGACGATCCGGCGACCGTCGAGGTCGAGGGGCTGTCGCTCGAGCCGGCGGAGACGGCCGTGCTCCTGCCGGGGACGACCCCCGAGGCCCAGCCGACGAGGGCGTCGTTTCCCCACGCCCTGTTGTTCCTGGACGAGCCGCACGAGACCCCGATCGTCTCCGACCTGGTGATCTCGAGGGCGTTCAGGGAGCACAAGCTCACACCGACGGGGTTGGTTCGGCCCCTCGGGATCGTCCAGACGCGCACGCGTGCGTCCGATCCGGGCGAGCTCCGGGACCAGATCGTGGCGCTCCACCGAGCGCCGCCTCCGGGCGTCGCAGGGGCCTCCTGCTCCCCGCTCCTCGAGGAGACGCAGGCCATTGGCGAGCACCTGCCGCCGCTCGTCCGCGACAGCGACTACGACGGCCTCGACGCAGGGGGTGGCTTCCGCCAGGCCAGAGGAGACCTGTGGCACCTGTGGGTCACGCAGGTCTTTCCGGCTCTGGGCCTCCTGGAGGTCGCAGATACGGCCCCCCCGGTCACGCTCGCCGTCCTTGATCACAGCTTTGGCATGAAGCCCGGGTCCGGGGCCGACCCGCTCGGGCCGGACTACTCCCAGGGGACACCCTTCTTCTCCGGGAGCTCGCCCTTGTTCGTCGCCGGCCAACGCATCCTTCGCCCAACGGTCGGGATCGACCATCAGGAGCGCCCCAGCCAGAGCTGGAGAGTCGCAGCGACGGGCGACATGCGTCGGCTCGGCAGCAGGAGTGGCTCGTTGTCGGAGCATGGGTCCTGGATCGTATCCCTGGCTGCCGCGGACGGGATCGGCAGGCAGGCCGACGGATCGGCGGTCTCCACCCCCGAGCAGAGCGTGGCGAGCATCGGGAGTGGCCTCCTCGTCCGGCCGGTCCTCGTCTCACGGCCATTTCGCGCGACCACGCCTCTGGAAGCGCAGGTCGTCGAGTGGATCGCGACGCTCTTCCACATGAACCGCGAGCTACGCCAGGACGTTGCCGACCCGACGCCCGTGCGTGTCCTCAGCATAAGCATCCAGGCGCTGGCTTCGGAGGCGGACACGGAGCAGCTCAAGCCACTCGTCGACCGGCTGCGGGCGCAGTTCCGCGAACTCTGTGGCACTCACCAGGTGGTCGTCTGTTGCGGCGCAGGGAACGACCGGAACTACCTGGTGGACTGGACCAGGGACCCTCCCCCACCGCGCGATTTCGCCGCGCACCCCGAGAGAAGGTGGTTCGCCGCCATGAGTCTCCCGAGCGTGTTGTCCCCGTCCAACCGGGTGCCGCGACAGCAGCTGACCGGCGACGACGAGTGGCAGCGGAACTTCGTGACCGTGGGAGGAAGCGGACGACCGAGGCTGGAGCAGGAACGCTTGATCGAGCGGCCCTGGGAGGTCCCCGGAAAGAACCAAACGGAGGGCACAGCCTTCGGGCCACACGTCTCTCTCCTCGCGCCGGCCGAGGACCTGCGCTGTGGATCGCCCTTCGGTCCACCGACCACAAGGCCCGGAGGAACCTCCTACGCAGCACCGCAGGTGGCTGCGACGATCGCGCAGATCCTTCGCATCCGCCCGACCTTGCGGCCCGAGCATGCGGTCGAGATCGTGGAGGCGACCGCGGATCAGTTGTTCAGACTGCGTCCAACTCCAGAGGAGCGCGACTCCGTCAGCGGCGTATCACTCGAGAAGCAGGACGCCGAGGGCCATGGGCGGCTCAACACATGGAAGGCGCTGCTGGCCGCAGCGAACGGGGGGCTCGCAGAGCACAAGGTGGCGTTCGCCGGTAGTGAGGCACGCCCCGTCGCGAGTGACCCCGACGCACTGCCGGTCCTCGACGACTCGAACACCACCTTCTATGGACTGGACGTCCGGACTCCAGAACCGGCGAGGATCTTCCTGGTCCACGGCGAGCAGCGGACGCTTCTGTCATACTCGAGCGGAGCGCGTCCCGCCGTCCCTGGCGCTTCTGACGCCACCGTGGTGACGTACCAGGGAGGGACTCTCGCCATGATTGGGCCGACGCGCGAAGATCTCTCCATGCCGACATTGCCGGTCGGCACGGCGCCATTCGGCGCGCGAGGTCGGTTTGGTGTTCAGTTCACGCTGCGTCGGGAAGCCCTCGCAGGTTCGCCTGAGCCAGTCCTCTTGGAGGTCGTTGGTGTCGCCTCCGGCCGGCACTTGATCGAGGGGGGCCTCCGCCTCGACTTGGCGGAAATGCGCAATCCGTTCTTCGCTGCCGATCCCAAGATTCGCAAGCATGTACGGTTCGACGACTTCGTGTTCTACGTCTGCACGGAGGGATTCGGGGACTAGCGAAAGTGAAGAGGCCGACCGTACCCATCTGGGTCCTTCTCGCCCTGATCGTCGTTCTGGGCTCGGGGTCCGTAGTGTGGTTCGAGTGGGGACGATACTACGTCCTGGCCAGGTCGCTCGTGCCCCATCTCGGCGCCCAGCCTCAGTTGTGGTACATGCATCCTCACGCCGCCCTCGAGACCCAGACGACGACTTCGGAACCGGCCAACGTCGTGGCGGAGCTCCGACGAGACCGGAGTAGGGCCGACAAGCTCATTGGCCTGTTGATCGAGAGCTCCGACCCCGTGTGGCGCAGCGCAGCGTGGCGGCTTCTGCGAGCGGGTGCGGGGTCACTCTCGCCGCACCTGGAACGGGTCGAACGAGGGCCTGACGAACCGGACGCCACCGTCCGCGAAGACATGTTCAGGGCCGTCGGCATCGCGGCGTTCAACGAGAGCTGGGAGCGAGTGACTCAACAGGTCCCACCTGACCTCAACTGGGTCGCTGATCAGCTCACGTGGGGCCTCGCGGACCCGGCTCCGTGTGTCCGCGAGATCGCTCTGATCACGTACGGGACAGGGCTGCGCCGTCGCGCTCCGGGGATCGCGGAGCAGATCGAGTCGAACGTAGACGCCTTGCTCGAGGATCCCGAACCGGAACTGCGGAGCTCGGCGCTCATGTTCCTCGTCCAGTCGACGAGGGGCCAGCTAGAGCCGGGCCGCCTGGCTAGGAACCGGGACAGGGCACGGCGGGCCATACGAGCTGGCTTGACTCCAGAGATTGAGCAGCGACTGTTGAGTCTCGGCCAGGCCGTGAACGCGGACGTCCTGCTTCTGCTCGCAGAGAGTGGGACGAATCCGAAGGTGGTGAGGATCGCCCGCGACGCAATCATCGACCTCTTGGTCGCCTGGAAGATCATTGAGAGGTACGTGCCGGACGAGGAGGCCCTGCCGACGATCCGAGCCCATGTGGACCGCTACCTCGAGGAGGGGCGTCGTCGCGGATTCATCGCACCGGCGTCGGAGCTGCAGGACATCCGCGAGTTGCTCCCCAAGAAGTAGCTCGAGCTCGAGCCAGCGGTCACGGCCTCGCTCCTCCTCGACGACGCGACGCCCACGCTCGGCACGCTCGTGGTGGAGGTGCTCCCGCCCGAGCGCGGGCGGCTCTACGCCCTCCTGCCGTCAGGCCCGCTGGGCGGGCCGCTGGCGCTGGCGCCGGGCGCGGAGCTCGACGTGCGGCTCGTGGTCGACGCGGGCCCGGGCGACGGGGACTCGGCCACGCTCGACGACGTCCTCGGCGCCTACGACCTGCGTCTGCTCGTCGACCCGCGTGCGCTCGAGGTGGTCGCGGTGCGCGGCGGGACGTCACCCCTGGGCGCCCCGCTGATCGTGCAGCTCGCCGACGAGCCGGGCGGGGTCACGTCCTTGCGCCTGCAGGACCTCAACGACACCGGTACCCTGGCCAGCCCCGCGGGCCCGGACCCGGGGGCCACCGGGATCCTGGAGGTCGCGGTCGTCACCCTGCGCGTGCGCGAGGGCGCGCCCGGCGGGCCGGCGGCGATCGGCGTGGCGGTCGACCTGCTCGCCACGGCGCGCTCGGCCGAGCCCGCCTGCGTCGAGGCGCTCGGAGCGGCGACGCCGCGCCTGGGGACCGTGGTCGGGGCGGTGTCGGTGGCGGTGCCGGCCTGGGCGCTCCGCTGCGCGTGCTCGGCTCCGCACCGCGCGCGGGCGACGCGCTCGTGGGCCCCCTGCCCGAGCCTCCCCCCGGCTCGTACCCGACGATCGAGGTCCTGTTCAGCCGGCCCGTCGACCTGGCCTCGCTCGACGGCCGCTTCACCCTGCAAGACGCGGGCGGGGCCGAGGTCGCGGCCGTGGTCGACGCCGGCGCGACGCCCCTCGTCCGCGCGCCTCGTCCCGGGCGCGTCGCTGCCCCCGGGCACGTACCAGGTGCGGCTCGGGGCGTCGACGCGGGACCTCGCGGGTGGCGACCTGGGGTCCGAGGTGAGCTTCGGGTTCCGGGTGGGGCCGGTCCCGGCGCCGCTCTCGCACGACCTCGACCAGGACGGCGAGGTCACGCTCGCCGACTTCCTGATCCGGCGCCCCGGCGACGCTCGCGCTCGCCGAGGGCGAGCGGGTCGCGCATGCCGTGGCTGTGCTCGACCCCGAGGCCGCCCTAACCGCTTCTCCCGTCACGTCATGCGGTGCGACAAAGTGCCGCATATCGGACGCCCGGTCCCTGCCCTAGAACATGGACGTCCCGGGTCCTCTCTCGCCGCGGCATCGCGCCGAGGCCCCGGGCGGGAGCGCCGTGTGCCGACAGGCTCCACGACGAATCGGACCCGTCCACTTCCCGTTGCGCTCGATGCCGCGCAGCGCTACAACGTGCCCCCTCGCGTCGCCCTGAAGGCGACGCTCAGGTGCGCCGCCCCTCCGGCGGCCACCACCAACGCCGGGTGCCCCGACCGCTCCCCCCCGCGCCGCTGCCGGCGCGGCGCGGTCAGGACCCACCCGACCGGCCTCCGGAGCGCCAGGACATGAGCTGGAATGCCCCGCAGAAGGTGATCTTCCCGCGCTGGGTCGATCCCCTGGTGAAGGTCGCCGGCGCCGCCGCGATCCTCGGCGGCGCCTACGTCTCGATGCTCGTCGCCTACGGCGCGTCGCCCAAGACGCTCGACGTCGGCTACGCGCCCGAGCAGCCGGTGCCCTACAGCCACGCGTTGCACGTGGGCCAGCTCGGCCTCGACTGCCGCTACTGCCACACCTCGGTCGAGCGCGGGCCGCACGCCAACGTGCCGCCCACCGCGACCTGCATGAACTGCCACACCAAGGTGCTCACCCAGAGCCCGCAGCTCGAGCCCGTGCGCGAGAGCGCGCAGACCGGCAAGCCGATCCCCTGGGTGCGCGTCCACGACCTGCCGAACTACGTCTACTTCGACCACAGCGCCCACGTGACGCGCGGCATCGGCTGCGTCTCGTGCCACGGCCGCGTCGACACCATGGACGTCGTGCAGCAGGTCGCGACCCTCTCGATGGCCTGGTGCGTCGACTGCCACCGCCACCCCGAGCGGCACCTCCGGCCGCCCGAGGAGGCCACGAACATGACCTGGGCCCCGCCCGGCGGCAGCTCGGTCGAGGCGCGCGAGGCCTTCGGCCGCCAGTTCCGCCTGGACCACAAGATCAACCCCCCGACGGACTGCTCCACATGTCACAGGTAGCCGCTAGCAGCAGCCAGTACTGGCGCAGCCTCGACGAGCTCGCCGACACGCCGGAGTTCCGCCAGTACGTCGAGGCGGAGTTCCCCACGCGCGCGCAGGAGCTCGTCGACCCGCTCTCCCGCCGCCGCTTCCTCCAGGTCATGGGCGCGTCCCTGGCCCTCGCGGGGACCGGCTGCGAGTTCGTGCGCTGGCCGAAGGAGAACATCCTCCCCTTCGCCGCCCGCCCCCAGCACCGCGACCCGGGCACGACCGTCGCCTACGCCACGAGCTTCGACCTCGGCGGCGTGGGCACGGGCCTCCTCGTCACGAGCTACGACGGGCGCCCGATCAAGGTCGAGGGCAACCCGCAGCACCCCGAGAGCCTGGGCGCCAGCAGCGCGATCATGCAGGCGAGCGTGCTCGACCTGTACGACCCCGAGCGCAGCCAGGCGGTCCTGAAGGTCGGGGCCGAAGGGTCCAGCGAGGCGTCGACGTGGGAGGCGGCCGAGGCGGAGCTCGAGCCGCGCCTGCGCGAGCTCAAGGCGGCCCGCGGCAAGGGCCTCGCCGTGGTGGCGCGCGCCAGCTCGTCGCGCTCGTTCCAGCGCCTCCTCGAGCGCCTGCGCCGCGACATGCCCGAGGCGCGGGTCGCGGTGTGGGAGCCCGTCTCGCGCGACGCGGCGCGCGCCGGCGCCGCCCTGGCGTTCGGCCGGCCGCTGCGCCAGCAGCCGTCGATCGCGAACGCCGACGTGATCGTCTCGTTCGACGACGACCTGCTCAACCAGCACCCCGCCGCCCTGCGCCTCGCGCGCGAGTGGGGGCGCCGCCGCAAGCCCGAGCAGGGCCGGGCGCTCCCGCGCCTCTACATGGTCGAGGGCGTCTTCTCGGTGACCGGCAGCAACGCCGACCACCGCCTGGCCGTGCGCACCGCCGAGGTCGGCGCGGTCCTCACCAGGGTCGCGGCCGAGCTCGTCGGCCAGGGCCTCGAGGCGCCGGCCGCCGTGCGCACGTGGCTCGAGGGGCGCCGCCCCGCCGAGGGCGACGCGCAGCGCGGCTTCGTCCTGCGCCTGGCCCGCGACCTCCTGAACCACCGCGGGACCTCGCTGCTCACGGCGGGGCCGCGCCAGCCGGCGAGCGTCCACGCGGCCGTGGCGCTGCTGAACCAGCTCCTCGGCAACGTCGGCCAGACGGTCACCTACACCGAGGACCCGGACGGCGACCGCCCCTCGCACCTCGAGGCGCTCGCCGCGGTGACGGCGGCGATGAACGCGGGCGAGGTGCAGCTGGCCCTCGTGCTCGGCGCCAACCCCGTCTACGACGCGCCGGCCGACCTCGCCTTCGCGCAGGCCTACGCCAAGGTCGGGCAGCGCGTCCACCTCGGCTCGCACCTCGACGAGACGGGCCGGGCGTCGACCTGGCACCTGCCCATGGCCCACTACCTCGAGGCCTGGGGCGACGCGCGCGGCTGGGACGGCACGCTCAGCCCGGTGCAGCCGCTGATCGCGCCGCTCTTCGCCGGCCGCACGCCGGCGGAGCTCCTGGCCCTCGCGCTCGGCGAGTCGAAGCGCAACCGCCGGGGCTACGAGATCGCGCGCCGCACCTTCGCGGAGGCCAGCGGCGCCCGCGAGGTCGCGCTCGAGCGGGAGTGGCGCCGCTTCCTGCACGACGGCGTGCACGCCGGCAGCGCGCTGCCGGCCGTCGAGGCGCAGGTGCAGGTCGACGCGGTGCTCGGCGCGCAGCCCGAGGAGGCGCCGCCGGCGCTGGCCGCCGGCGACTACGAGCTCGTGTTCGTCCCCGACAACCGCGTCTGGGACGGCCGCTGGGCGAACAACGCCTGGCTGCAGGAGTTCCCCGAGCCGCTCACGAAGCTCACCTGGGACAACGCGCTCCTCGTGAACCCGGTCCTCGCCCGCGACCTCGGCCTCAAGGCCGACGAGCTCGTGGCGGTCACGGTCAAGGGTAGCCCGCAGCTCGGCCCGCTCGAGGTGCCGGTCTTCGTCCTGCCCGGGCAGCCGCGCCGCTCGGTGACGCTGACCCTCGGCTGGGGCCGCGGCCCGGCGGCCGGGGTCGTCGCCAACGGCACCGGCTTCGACGCCTACCGCCTGCGCGGGCAGGCGGGGCACGACGCGGCGGTCTGCACGCTCCAGCCGACCGGCCGCACCTACGGGCTGGCCACGACGCAGGACCACCACGCGATCCGCACCCCGCTCGGCGACACCGAGACGCACGACCGCGTGTTCGGCGAGCGGCTCGAGTTCGGTCGCGGCGCGGACGGGGCGATCGTCGCCAAGCAGGCGGGCCACACGAACTACGAGGCCAACCCGCTCTTCCGCGAGGCGACGGTCGAGGAGTACGCGAAGCACCCGCGCTTCGCCCAGAAGGTCGTCGGCCCCGACCCCATCACGACGCAGCTGTGGGACCCGCCGATCAACTACGGCGAGGGCCATCAGTGGGGCATGACGATCGACCTCTCGGCCTGCACCGGCTGCGGCGCCTGCGTCGTCGCCTGCGTGGCCGAGAACAACATCCCCATGGTCGGCAAGTCGGAGGTCGCGCGCGGCCGCGAGATGCACTGGCTGCGCATCGACCGCTACTTCAAGGGCGACCCGCTCGAGGGCGAGCGCCGCGAGGGCGACCCGCGCCCCGACGACGGCGGCGCGCCGCCGGCGCCGCCGATCCAGGTGGCGCACCAGCCGATCCCCTGCATGCAGTGCGAGAACGCGCCCTGCGAGGCGGTCTGCCCGGTCGGCGCCACGACGCACAGCGCGGACGGCCTCAACGACATGGCCTACAACCGCTGCGTGGGCACCCGCTACTGCGCGAACAACTGCCCCTACAAGGTGCGGCGGTTCAACTACTTCTGGAACCACAACGGGCCGTTCCACCCGCGCAGCAACCCGGTCACGATCGGCGGCCGGGTCGCGTCGAAGCTCCCCAAGCCGGCGATCACGGTGCCGGAGCAGTCGCTCCTCGAGCGCATGCGTCACAACCCGGACGTGACGCTGCGCAGCCGCGGCGTGATGGAGAAGTGCACCTACTGCGTGCAGCGCATCCGCCACGTGTCGATCAAGGCCAGGAACGAGCAGCGCCGCGTGCGCGACGGCGAGGTCATGACCGCCTGCCAGCAGGCGTGCCCCACCGAGGCGATCATCTTCGGCGACCTCAACGACGCCGGGTCGAAGGTCTCGCAGGAGCTGCGGCGCGAGCGCACCTACGGGATGCTCGCCGAGCTGAGCACCCGCCCGCGCACGCAGTTCCTGGCGAAGCTGCGCAACCCGGGGCAGGAGGCCTGAGAGAGGGATGAGCACCAGCATGAGCACCACGGCGCCGCCCCTCCCGCCCGGGGCCGACGGCACGATCTGCGGCGTCGACCAGAACACCTGGGACGACCCGCGCGCGCGCGCCCCGCTGATCACGGGCGGCCTGGGCTACCCCGAGATCACCGACACGGTGTGCGGCGTCGCCGAGGCGCCGCGCCCGCCGCGCGCCTGGTACGTCGCCTTCGGCGTGAGCGCGACGCTCACGGCCGTGCTCGGCCTCATGATCGCCTACCTGTTCTTCACGGGCGTCGGCGTCTGGGGCAACACGAGCCCGGTCTTCTGGGCCTGGGACATCGTCAACTTCGTCTGGTGGGTCGGTATCGGCCACGCCGGCACGCTGATCTCGGCGATCCTCTTCCTCTTCCGGCAGAAGTGGCGCACGGGCATCAACCGCGCCGCCGAGGCCATGACGATCTTCGCCGTCATCTGCGCCGGCATGTTCCCGGGCATCCACATCGGCCGCGTCTGGATGGCCTACTACCTGTTCCCGATCCCGAACCAGATGGACGTCTGGCCGCAGTTCCGCAGCCCGCTCATGTGGGACGTGTTCGCGGTCAACACCTACCTGACGGTCTCGGCGCTCTTCTGGTACATGGGCCTGATCCCCGACCTCGCGACCATGCGCGACCGGGCGACGTCGCGGGTCAAGCAGATCGCCTACGGGATCTTCGCCCTCGGCTGGCGCGGCTCGAACCGCGCCTGGCACCGCTACGAGCGCGCGTACCTGATCCTGGCCGCGCTCTCGACGCCGCTGGTCCTCTCGGTGCACTCGGTGGTCAGCTTCGACTTCGCCACCTCGCAGCTCCCCGGCTGGCACACGACGATCTTCCCGCCCTACTTCGTGGCGGGCGCGATCTTCTCGGGCTTCGCCATGGTCGTGACGCTGCTCGTGCCCGTGCGCTCGCTGTTCGGGCTCAAGCACCTGATCACCCTGCGCCACCTCGAGAACATGAACAAGATCATCCTCGTCACCGGGTGCATGGTCGGGTTCGCCTACGGGACCGAGTTCTTCATCGCCTGGTACAGCGGCAACCCGTTCGAGGGCTTCGCCTTCCTGGCCCGCGCCCGCGCCCACTACGCGTGGTCGTACTGGACGATGATCTTCTGCAACGTCGTCGCGCCGCAGCTCTTCTGGTTCAAGAGCCTGCGCACGAGCATCCCCGTGATGATCGTCGTGGCGATCTTCGTGAACATCGGCATGTGGTTCGAGCGCTTCGTGATCATCGTCACGTCGCTCAGCGCCGACTTCCTGCCGGCCGCGTGGGACTACTACAGCCCGACCTGGGTCGACATGCTCACCTTCCTCGGGAGCATGGGCCTGTTCATGACGCTCTTCCTGCTCTTCTGCCGCTACCTGCCCGTCGTGGCGATCGCGGAGGTGAAGGCGGTGCTCCCGCACCACCACCACCACCCGCACCCCGAGGGCCACGGCACGCCCAAGCCCGCGAGCGAGGTGACGACGTGAGCGCGTCCACGACCGCCCCCGAGACGGCCCCGGTGGCCGCCGCGCCGCAGCACCTGGGGGTGCTGATCGAGTTCGCCGACCCCGACGCGCTCGTGCGCGCGGCCGAGAAGGTGCGCGACGCCGGGTTCTCGAAGTGGGACTGCCACACGCCGTTCCCCGTGCACGGCCTCGACAAGGCCATGGGGATCAAGCCCACGATCCTCCCCTGGATCGTGTTCGGCGCCGGCGCGACCGGCACCCTCGGTGGCCTGGTCCTGCAGCTCTACACCAACGGCATCGAGCTGCCGTTCAGCATGCTGCAGAGCACCACCGGCCTCGTGAGCGAGCTCCTCTCGCCGTTCCTCCCCAGCGGCTACCCCTACGTGGTCAGCGGCAAGCCGATCTTCAGCGTCCCGGCGAACATCCCGATCGCCTTCGAGACGACGGTGCTCCTCAGCGCCTTCGCCGCCTTCTTCGGCATGCTGGCGCTCAACGGGCTGCCCCGGTTCTTCCACCCGGTCTTCGCCAGCGAGCGCTTCCGCCGGGCGACGAACGACCGGTTCTTCATCAGCATCGAGGCGGTCGACCCGAAGTACGACCGCAAGCGCACCCGGGAGCTCGCCGACTCGCTCGGCGGCACCGTCGACGAGCTGGAGGCCTGAGCATGCCCCCCTGGCTGAAGCCGCTCGGCGTGACGGTCGCCTTCCTGGCCATGATCCCCTTCGCGGTCATCGCCAGGGCGCGCGTCACCCCCAGCCCCGACCCGCGGATCCACATCATCCGCGACATGGACAACCAGGCCTACTTCAGGGCCCAGTCGTCGAACCCGCTCTTCGCCGACGGCCGCGCCATGCGCCCGCCCGTGCCGGGCACCGTCGCCCGCGGCGAGGACGAGCTCGACGACCACCGCTTCCGCGGGACGGAGCCCGACGGCGCGACGTTCGTCGACGCGTTCCCGGCGGGCCTCGCGGTGAACGCCGCCCTCCTCGAGCGGGGGCGCGCCCAGTACGCGGTGTTCTGCGCCCCGTGCCACGGCCAGGCGGGCTACGGCGACGGCCCGATCCACCAGCAGGCGCTGGCGCTGATCAACCGCGGCCGCCCGGGCATGGAGTGGGTCACGCCGACGTCGCTCCACGCGACGAACGTGCGGGGCTTCCAGGCGGGTCGCCTCTTCCACGTGATCACGAACGGCGTGCGCAACATGGCGCCCTACGGGTCGCAGATCCCCGTCGACGACCGGTGGGCGATCGTGGCCTACGTGAAGGCCCTCCAGGCCAGCCAGCGGACGGAGAACTGACGTGGGCGCCCCCGCGACGACGCACGAGCACGAGATCACCCTGGGCGAGCGCCGCATCGACGCCTACGCGTCGACCCTCGGCCCGAAGGCCATCATGGCCCTGTTCGCCGGCGCGCTGCTGGTCGGCCTGTGCGCGCTCAAGCCCGCCTGGCGCGAGCGCCTCGAGGCCTCCTACCTGGTGGCGTTCTCGTTCTTCCTCTCGATCACCCTCGGCGCCCTGTTCTTCGTCGTCACCCAGCACCTCGTGAAGGCCGGCTGGAGCGTCGTGGTCCGCCGCGTGGCCGAGGGGCTGTCGCTCAACGTCGGCCTGTGCCTCATCCTGTTCCTGCCGATCCTCGGCATGACGGGCGCCCTCTACCCGTGGGCGCACTGGGACCACGGCGACCACGCGCCGGCCGCGCATCACGGCCCGCCGACCCCGCACGTCGGCCCCCCGGGCACGCCGCACGACCGGCAGCACTCGCCCGGCCCCGAGGCCGAGCCCGGCGTCCTCACCCGCTCGAGCCCCGACGGGACCTCGACGCAGGCGGAGCTCGTCCACCCGCACCCGAGCCCGAGCAAGCACGCCTACCTGAGCTTCCCCTTCTTCGCCGTGCGGCTCGGCCTCTACTTCGTGATCTGGTGGCTGATCGCCAACTACTTCTGGGCGAAGTCGGTCGCGCAGGACGCCGCGGGCGGGATCGAGCTGACCAACCGCATGCAGTGGTGGAGCCCGGCGGCCATGATCGCCTTCGCCATCACCTGCGCGCTCTCGGGCTTCGACCTGCTCATGACCATGGACCCGGGCTGGTACAGCACCATGTTCGGCGTCTACTGGTTCGCGGGCTGCGCCGTGTCGGCCATGGCGTCGCTCGTGCTGTGCCTGTTCGCGCTCCAGCGCCAGGGGCTCATCAAGGAGGTCACCGCCGAGCACTACCACGACGTCGGCAAGCTCATGTTCGCCTTCGTCGTCTTCTGGGCCTACATCGCCTTCTCGCAGTTCATGCTCATCTGGTACGGCAACATCCCCGAGGAGATCGCCTGGTACCAGCGGCGCGTGACCGGCGGCTGGCTGGGCGTGAGCGTGTGGCTGCTCCTGGGCCACTTCGTGATCCCCTTCCTGACCATGATCTCGCGCTACCCGAAGCGCCGCCCGGGGCTCCTGGCCCTGGGCGCCATGTGGGTGCTCTTCGTGCACTACGTCGACCTCATGTGGCTGGTCCTGCCGCAGCCCGAGGAGTTCCTGGCCGAGCTCGGCCGCGGGCCGCGCCGCTCGCCGGTGCCGCTCCTCGACCTGGGCTTCTTCCTGGCGCTCGGCGGCCTGTTCGTGTGGAACACCGCGCGCAACCTCAAGGGGGCCTCGCTCATCCCGGAGCGCGACCCGCGGCTGCGCGACAGCCTGCACCACGAGAACTACTAGGAGCCGGCGCGTGAGCACCCCGAGCGACCTGGGCAGCGGCCCCGAGATCCACCCGGCGCAGGCCGAGGAGGGCGACCCGCCCTCGGCCCCCACCGGCATCCTCCTCCTCGTCGGCACGGCGATCCTCGTCGTGATCGTCTTCTTCCTCGAGGTCATGCACGCCCAGTTCATGGGCGTCGACGCCGGCCTCGAGCCCGCCCGCCCCTCGCCCGCGGCGGCGCAGGACGCGGAGCAGCGCGGCTGGCTCGAGCGCGGGCAGGTCCCCGACCCGCCGCCGCCCGAGCAGCCGACGCGCTTCAAGCAGGGCAAGCCCATCGGGCAGGCCATGGACGAGGTCGTCCGCCAGTACGGGAAGGGGAGCTAGCCCGAGGTGAGGCGACCCGGCCCGATGCTGACGGTGGCGGCGCTCCTGGCGCTGCTCGCCCCGACCGCCCGCGCGGAGGACCCCTGGGGCCTCCCGCGCGAGCTCGAGGGGGTGGGCATCGACCCGCGCCCGAACGCCCAGCTGCCGCTCGACGCGGTCCTCCGCGACGAGCAGGGGGCCGTCGTGCGCCTGGGCGACTTCTTCGACGGCCGCCGCCCGGTCGTGCTGATCCTCTCCTACTACCGCTGCCCGATGCTCTGCGGCCTGGTCATGGACGCGGCGCTCGACGGCTTCAAGCAGCTCGCCTGGGCGCCCGGCGAGGAGTTCGAGGTCGTCACGCTGAGCATCGACGCCCGCGAGACGCCGGAGCTCGCCCGCGCCAAGAAGGAGAGCGTCCTCGCCGCCCTGGGCCGCCCGGGCGCCGAGCGCGGCTGGCACTTCCTGACCGGCAGCGAGCGGAGCATCGCCCTGGTCTCCGAGGCGGTGGGCTTCAAGTTCCGCTACCTGCCCGACCGCAACGACTTCGCCCACGCGGCCGGGATCTTCGTGCTCACGACCGACGGGCGCGTGTCGCAGACGCTGACCGGGTTGACCTACGACCCGCGCACCCTGCGCCTGGCGCTGGTCGAGGCCAGCGACGGCAAGATCGGCGGCTTCCTCGACCAGGTCCTCCTCTTCTGCTTCCACTACGACCCGAAGTCCGGGACCTACACCCCGGTCGTCATGAACATCGTGCGGCTCGCCGCGGGCGTCACCGTCCTCTGCCTGGGGACGCTCGTCGGGACCCTCCTCTGGCGCGAGCGGCGCCAGGCCCGGTCCGCCGCCCGGCAACCCTCCCTCACGGGGACGCCATGAACGCGCTCGCCTCCCTTCTCCTCGCCTCGACGGATGCCGGGGGCGTCTGGCTCCCGCCGCAGGCCTCCGAGCAGGCCGCGGACGTCGACTGGCTGTTCTGGTTCATCTTCTACCTGTGCACGTTCTTCTTCGTGCTCATCGTCGCGCTCGCCGGGTACTTCTCCTGGGCGTACCGGCGCCGGACGCCGGACCAGCCGCCCCTGCCCAGCGCCGAGCACAACACCCCGCTCGAGGTGTTCTGGAGCGTCGTGCCGCTCGTGCTGGTGATCTACATCTTCTACGTCGGCTTCACCGGCTTCATGCACCT
The DNA here is from genome assembly GCA_023954375.1 of Planctomycetota bacterium. Lineage (GTDB taxonomy): Bacteria > Planctomycetota > J058 > J058 > J058 > JAMLIC01. Next base: position 70,822 of record JAMLIC010000023.1, on the reverse strand, counting down.
CTACTCGCCTCCCCCCGGCGCCTACACGATCGACGTCACGGCGCAGAAGTGGTCGTGGGCCTTCCGCTACCCCGACGGACGGACGCCGCTCGACGGCAACCTGCACGTCCCGCCGGGCGAGCCGATCCGGCTGGTCATGTCGAGCCAGGACGTCCTGCACTCGCTGTTCGTGCCGGCCTTCCGCGTCAAGCAGGACCTCGTCCCGGGGCGCTACACGACGCTCTGGTTCACGGCCAAGCCGCCGGCGGGGACGGAGCCGGTCGAGTACCTGCTCACCTGCACCGAGTACTGCGGCACGGGCCACTCGGACATGATGCGCATGGTCGTCGTTCACCCGACGCGGGCCAGCTTCGAGGAGTGGCTCGCGAAGCAGGATGACGTGCCGCCGACCGCGGAGGTCGGCGAGCGGATCTACCGCCAGCTGTGCGTCGCCTGCCACAACATCACCGGCCCCGTCGGGCAGGGGCCGAACTTCGGCGAGACGGCCCAGCTCCTGCGGGCCGGCGGCCCGCGCACCATGGCCGACGGCGCGGCCGTCGTCGTGGACGAGGAGTACATCCGCGAGTCGATCATGGAGCCGCAGGCGCGGATCGTCTCGGGCTTCCAGCCGGTCATGCCGACCTTCAAGGGGCAGCTCAAGGAGCCCCACATCGGCGCCCTGATCGCCTACCTCCGGACGCTGGGCGAGTAACGAGCGAGCCATGAGCACCGTCACCACCGACAACTACCTGACCCACTCGCGTGGGTTCCTCTCCTGGGCGCTGACGCTCGACCACAAGCGCATCGGGGTCATGTACCTGATCTCGACGCTGCTGGCGTTCTTCGTCGCCGGCGTGCTCGCGCTCGCGGTGCGCACCGAGCTGCTCACGCCCGACCGCCTGTGGGTGGACGCGGACACCTACAACCGCCTGTTCACGCTGCACGGCGCGATCATGGTGTTCCTGTTCATCATCCCGGCGATCCCGGGCGCGCTCGGCAACTTCATCCTGCCGATCATGCTCGGCGCCAAGGACGTCGCCTTCCCGCGCCTCAACCTGGCCAGCTACTACCTGTGGCTGATCGGCGGCGCGCTGGCGGTGTTCTCGATCCTGCAGGGCGGCCTGGACACGGGCTGGACCTTCTACACGCCCTACAGCACCGAGTCGGCGCGCAAGGGCGTCGTCATGGTCGTCACGGGCGTGTTCATCCTCGGCTTCAGCTCGATCTTCACGGGCCTGAACTTCGTGGTCACGATCCACAAGCTCCGCCCGCCGGGGATGACCTGGTTCCGCCTGCCGCTGTTCCTCTGGGGGATCTACGCCACGGCGCTCGTGCAGGTGCTGGCCACGCCGGTCCTCGGCATCACGCTGCTCCTGCTGATCGTCGAGAGCACGATGCGCATCGGCATCTTCAACCCCGACATGGGCGGCGACCCGGTGCTGTTCCAGCACTTCTTCTGGTTCTACAGCCACCCCGCCGTCTACATCATGATCCTCCCGGGCCTGGCGATCATCAGCGAGCTGATCTCCGTCCACAGCCGCAAGCCGATCTTCGGCTACAAGTTCGTCGCCTTCTCCAGCGTGGCGATCGCGGCCTTCGGCTTCCTGGTGTGGGGCCACCACATGTTCGTGAGCGGCCAGTCGACGCTCATGAGCATGATCTTCAGCGCGCTGACCTTCAGCGTGTCGATCCCCACGGCCGTGAAGATGTTCAACTGGACGGCCACGCTCTACCGCGGGTCGATCAGCTTCTGCACGCCGATGCTCTACGCGCTGACCTTCCTGTTCACCTTCGGGATCGGCGGCCTCACGGGCATCTTCCTCGGCGCGCTCTCGACCGACGTGCACCTCCACGACACCTACTTCGTCGTGGCGCACTTCCACTACGTCATGATGGGCGGCGCCGTGATCGCCATGCTCGGCGGCATGCACCACTGGTGGCCGAAGATGACGGGCCGCATGTACAACGAGCCGCTGGCCAAGGTCGCCTGCCTGCTCGTGTTCATCGGCTTCAACACGACGTTCTTCATCCAGTTCGTCATGGGCAGCCTGGGCATGCCGCGCCGCTACTACAGCTACGTGCCCGAGTTCCAGATCTACCACCAGATCTCGACCGTCGGCTCCTACATCCTGGCCGTGGCGTTCGTCCTCATGGCGGCCTACCTGATCGCCTCGCTCTTCCGCGGCCCGGTGGCCCCGGCGAACCCCTGGGGCGGGAACACGCTCGAGTGGCACTGCGCCTCGCCGCCCCCGCACGACAACTTCGCGATCACGCCGACCGTGGGCGAGCCCTACGACTACGCCGGCATGGTCTACAACCCGCAGACCGGCGGCTGGGAGCACGGGCGCCCCGGCCAGGCCGGCCCTGCCACGCACGGGACGACCTAGACCCATGGGCGACGCGCACGCTCCCGCCAAGGCGGGCGATCACGGACACGACCATGGTCACGGCCACGGGCACCACGACCCGAACCTGGCCCACCACTTCGAGACCATGGACCAGCAGGTCGAGGCCGGCAAGCTCGGCATGTGGCTGTTCCTCGCCACCGAGGTGCTGCTCTTCGCCGGGCTGTTCTGCGCCTACGCGGTCTATCGGGCGAACAACCCGCACATCTTCCTCCACGGCGAGCAGTACCTGAGCAAGTTCTGGGGCGGGGTGAACACGATCATCCTGCTCCTCTCGAGCTTCACCGTCGCGCTCGCCGTGCGCGCGGCGAGCCTGGGGCAGCAGAAGAACACGGTCGTGTTCCTGGCGCTCACGATCGTGGGCGCCCTCGGCTTCCTCGGCGTCAAGGCGGTCGAGTACAGCGACAAGTTCAGCCACGGCACCCTGTGGGGCGCGCGCTACCACCCCCACGACCCGCCCGCCGAGCACGCGCCGCGGCCGGCGGCGGCGGCGCTCCTGCCCGAGCGCGACGCCGTGGTGGACTACAACGTCCGCACCCCGTGGGACCAGGCCCCGGCCGCCCAGGAGCGCTCGCTGATCGCCGTCCCGCCGAACGTGCCCGCGGTCAAGGTCACCGACGCGCGCGTCGCCCCCGAGGTCGCGGCCGAGGCCGCGGCCGCCTCGCCCCAGCGGCTCAAGGACGCCCACATCTTCTTCGGCATCTACTTCGTGATGACGGGCCTCCACGGCCTGCACGTGATCATCGGCATGATCGCGATCATCTGGGTGATGGTCCGGGCGGCCAAGGGCCACTTCTCCGCCGGCTACTACCTGCCCGTCGACCTGGTCGGCCTCTACTGGCACCTCGTCGACCTGGTCTGGATCTATCTCTTCCCGCTCCTCTACCTGATCGGCTAGCCTGAGGCCCGAGACATGACCGAGCACGCGCACGAGACCAAGCTCGAGAGCGGCGCCCAGGCGGCCGCGCACGGCCACGAGGAGCATCACCACGCCACGCCGCTGTGGTTGCTCAGCGCGGTGATCGTGGCCCTGCTCATCCTGACGGTCATCACCGTCGGGGTGGCCATGGCCACGCCCAACGTGTTCCTGGCCATGTTCATCGCCACGATCAAGGCGTCGCTCGTGTGCCTGTTCTTCATGCACCTCTACTGGGACAAGCCGTTCAACTCGATCGTGCTGCTGATCTCGATCGGGCTGCTCGGCCTGTTCCTCTGGTTCGCCATGCTCGACACGGGCCAGTATCAGCACACCGTGCTTCCGGAGTTCTCCGTCGAGGGCATGCAGCGCCTGCGCGCCCTCGAGGGTCACTGAGCCGCATCACGCGAGGACGAACATGAACCGTCGGACCTTCCTCCTCTCCGCGGCCGCCTCGGCCGCGCTCCTCTTCACCGGCTGCAAGGGCAACGAGTCGAACCCGCCCGCGCAGGGCGACGGGAGCACGGCGCCGGCCGCGACCCACCAGTGCGCGTGCCCGCCGGGCGAGTGCGCCTGCCCCGAGTGCAAGGAGGGCCACGGCGAGGCCTGCCCCTGCGGCGCCCCGAAGGCCGGGGACGGCGCGGGCTCGGGTCAGTAACAACCTCGGTCGACGGTCGGAGGAGATCATGAACCGCGTCCTGACGCTCGCGGCGTCGGCGGGCCTGCTCGTGCTCGCGGGCTGCCCCGGCGAGTCGAGCACCACCAGCCCGTCGCCCGACGCCAAGAAGTCGCCGGCCGGCGACCCCGCCCTGCAGGAGCTCGTCTCCCGGGCGAGGAGCACGTTCGGCGTGCTCAAGCCGGAGGCCGAGAGCAACGTGCACGAGGTCACCGACGAGAAGGTGACCCTCGGGCGCATGCTCTACTTCGACACGCGCCTGTCGAAGGGGCAGGCGATCTCCTGCAACACCTGCCACGACCTGACGAAGTTCGGCGTCGACGGCGAGAAGACCTCGCCCGGCCACCGCGACCAGCGCGGCGACCGCAACTCCCCGACCGTCTACAACGCGGCCCTGCACACCAGCCAGTTCTGGGACGGCCGCGCCAAGGACGTCGAGGAGCAGGCGACCATGCCCATCACCAACCCGGTGGAGATGGCCATGGCCGACGACGCCGCGTGCGTCGACGTGCTCAAGTCGATCCCAGGCTACGAGCCGCTGTTCAAGGCGGCGTTCCCGGACGACGACGAGCCGATCACGATGGCGAACGTCGGCAAGGCGATCGGCGCGTTCGAGCGGCGGCTGATCACGCCGTCGCGCCTCGACGACTTCATCGGCGGCAAGACCGACGCGCTGACGGCGCAGGAGGTCCGCGGCCTCAAGACCTACCTCGAGGTCAACTGCCAGATGTGCCACATGGGCCCGGCGCTCGGCGGCAACATGTTCCAGAAGCTCGGCCTGGTGAAGCCGCACCCGAACGACGGCGACATCGGCCGGGCCAAGGTCACGGGCCAGGACGCGGACAAGTTCTTCTTCAAGGTGCCGAGCCTGCGGAACATCACGAAGACCGGGCCCTACTACCACGACGGCTCGATCGACTCGCTCGAGGAGGCGATCAAGGACATGGCCGAGTACCAGCTGGGCAAGACGCTCAGCGACGAGCAGGTGGCCGACCTGATGGCCTTCATGGGGGCGCTCGAGGGCCGGATCGACCAGGCCTACATCGCCAAGCCGGAGCTGCCGGAGAACGGGCCGAACACCCCGGCCCCCGACCCGAACTAGCTCGACCGCTGCGGCCGCGGATGCCGGCCGATGCGGCGCGCGCGCGGGCGATAGGATCCGGCGATCGATATCGCCCGCGCGCGCGCCGCCTCGCCTCGGCCTCCGCGGCCTCGCCTCGCTCGTGGCTACGTTCCACCCGTGGCCCTGGCGCGGGGGCGGCTCGCACCGTCCAACCAAACGAAGGTGCCGGTTGAGCCCCAACCCGCCCGCCCCGCGCCCGCCCCGCTCGGCCCGCCTCACCTCGACCAAGGAGCGCCCCGTCCCCGACGCGGCGCCGCTGGGCATGGCCGTCTTCCTGGCCTCGCTCTCGGTGCTCTTCGTGGCCAGCCTGGTCGGCTACGCGGCGGTGCGCGCGGGCGCGCCCGAGTGGCCGCCGGCGGGCGCGCCGCCGCTGCCGCGGACGCTCTGGCTGAGCACGCTCCTGCTCGTGGCCTCGAGCGGGGCGATCCACGGCGCGCTCGTCGGCGCGCGGCAGGGGCGGCAGGGCCTCGTGCGGGCCGGGCTGCTGGGGACGTGCGCCCTGGGGCTCGGCTTCCTCGGCCTGCAGACGCTGGCCTGGTGGACGCTCGCCGAGCGCATGCCGCCGTCGACGACCACGCAGTACTCGTTCACCTTCTACATGCTCACGGCGCTGCACGCGGCCCACGTCCTCGGCGGCCTCGGGCCGCTGGGGGTGAGCGTCGTCCGGGGTCTGCGGGGCCGCTACGGGCCCGAGGACCACGGCGGCCTGCGCCTGGTGGCCATGTACTGGCACTTCCTCGACGCGGTGTGGCTGGCGCTCTTCGCCGTCCTCTACCTGGTCGGCTGAGCCGGGACCTCGGCGAGCCGCGCGTCGTCGGGGTGCTGGGCGTACCACGCGAACCACGCCGCGTGGACGACCTCCCAGTCGTCGTGGCCGGGCGGGAGGACGACCTCGGCGTGCAGGGGGTCGGCGGCGGGCCGGAAGACGACCTCGACGCCGTCCTGCGCCGCGCGCCACACGCCGGCGTCTCCGGCCGCGCGGACCAGCCAGGCGATCGGGTAGACCGCCCGGCGCCCGGGCGGGCCGACGACGAGGACCGACGCCTTGTGCGGCAGGTCGGCCGCCGCCGGCGGGAGCGGCGCGACCGGGAAGCGCAGCACCTCCGAGCCGCTGTAGGCGTGGTAGGGGTCCTTGCGGTAGCGGTCGGCCCGCGACGGGTCGGGGCCGATCACGCGCGTCGTCGGGTGCGCCGCGCGCCACGAGGACCAGGTCGTGAGGACGCAGGGGACGGGCGCGAGCCGCTGGCCGGCCGCCGCGGCGGGGCCCGCCACGGCGCGCCCCTGGAGCTGGCTCCAGAGGCTGCTCGGCCGCGCGCCGTCGACGCGAGGCCGGCGGTCGAAGAGGAGCGGGTTGCTGCTCCACACGTAGCCGCTGGCGGCGAGGTCGAGGACCTCGCCGGCGACGCGCCGGTCGAAGGCGCGCGCGCTGTCCGTGAGCGCCGCGTAGGTCACGGCGAGCGGCGTCCCGCCGAGCGTGTGCGTGACGACCTCGTGCCACTGGAGCACGCGCACCGGGTAGGCGCAGGGCTCGCCGCCGACGACCACGCCGACGACGCGGTCGTCGGGCACGAGGTACTTCCCGTGCTGCGGCAGGCGCGTCCGCTGCGCCTCCTCGGGGCCGAGGAGGGCGGGGTCGACCAGCGGCGGGAGCGCCTCGGGCGAGGTGGCCTTCACCAGGAGGTCGCGCGGGACGAGGCAGGGCTCGAGCGAGACCGCGTCGGCCGCCGAGCCGCTGCGCGCGCGGCCGAGGAGCAGGGCGACCGCCAGGGCCGCGAGCGCGAGCCCGACCAGGAGCGCCCAGCCGCCGCTGCCGAGGTCGAGCCGCGCCTCGCCCCGGGGCTCCGTCGCCGACACGTCCACCGCCACCTCCGACACCCGCCGCGGGCCGGCCGCTATCCTAGTCGCCGGCGCGCGCGGCGGAGCGGCGGGCGCCAGGGAGGTGCGCGTGGGCGAGCCGGCGCCGGTGGTCATGGTGGTCGAGGTCCCCAAGGGGAGCCGCAACAAGTACGAGATCGACCCGAAGAGCGGCGAGCTGTTCCTCGACCGCATGCTCTTCACGGCCACGCGCTACCCGGCGGACTACGGCTTCCTGCCCGACACGCTGGCCGAGGACGGCGACCCCCTCGACGCGCTGGCGCTCGTCAACGAGCCGACCTTCCCGGGCTGCCGGGTGCGCCTGCGGCCGCTGGGCCTGTTCCTCATGGAGGACCAGGGCAAGCCCGACCACAAGGTGATCGGCGTGCCCGTCGGCGACCCCGTGTGGGCGCAGGTGCGGAGCCTCGACGACCTGCCGCCGCACCTCCTCAAGGAGGTGGAGCACTTCTTCAGCGTCTACAAGGACCTCGAGCTCAAGGTGACCGCGACCCACGGCTTCCGCGGCCTCGAGGAGACGCTGAAGGTGATCGACCAGGCGCGCGCGGCGTACTTCGCGGAGCACCACCCGCGCGACGCGGCCTCCTGACCGTCACGCGCGCCGCGCGACGAGGCGCGCCTCGTGCCGCCCCTCGGCCAGCCAGCCCTCGTCGAGGCGCAGCACCTCGAGCGGCAGGCCGGCCGCCAGGCGCGCCGCCTCGCCGTCGTCGAGGAGGTGCGCCGGCCCGGGGCGGGGGTGGCGCTCGAGGTTCGTGCGCGTCGGCTGGACGAAGACGAGCACCCCGCCCGGCGCGAGGAGCCTGGCGAAGGCCGGGAACAGGTCGCGCTGCAGGTAGTGGAAGTCGACGATCACGTCCCACGGCCCCCCGGGGAGCGGGTCGCGCTCGAGGTCGAGGGCGAAGGCGTCGAGCGCCACGCCGGCGGCGGCGGCCGCCGCCCGCGCGAGGTCGACGCCGACGGGCGAGACGTCGACCAGGGTGACGTCGAGGCCACGGCGCGCCAGCCACACCGCGTGGCGCCCGGCGCCGCCGGCCACGTCGAGCGCCCGGCCCCGCCGCGGCAGGAGGTCGTCGAGCGCGGTCACGAGCGCCGACGGCGCCGCGGCGCAGGGCCCCTGCTCGCGGTAGCGCGCGTCCCAGCGCTCGCGGTCGGCGTCGCCCACTACAGGTCGACGTCCTCGCCCGGGGGCCGCTCGTCCCACCACGAGGGCGCGAAGGGGTCGAAGCCCTCGCCGGAGGGCGGGCCCTTGGGCCGCGCCTGCGGCGGCGCCGGGCGGCCGGGCGGCGGCGCGGGCGGGCGCGGCGGGGGCGTCGGGCCGTCGAACGGCCAGGCCGCGGGGACCTGCGGCGGCGCGGGCGCCGCGGGCGGGTCCGGCGGACGCCCGGCGCCCGTCTGCCACGCGGGCGGCACGGCCGGCTGGCGCCCCGTCCCCGTCTGCCACCCTGGCGGCGCGCTCGAGGGCGGCACGGCCTGCTGCCGCCCCGTCCCGGTCTGCCACGCCGGCGGCGCCTGCGAGGCCCCCCCCGGCAGCGCCGGCTGGCGCCCCGTCCCGGTCTGCCACCCTGGCGGCAGGGCCTGCTGCCGACCGGAGCCGGTCTGCCAGGCGGGCGGGGTGGCCGGCGGGCGTCCGGCGCCCGGGGGCGGGGCGAACGCGTCGCGCCCGGGCGCGGCGAAGGCGTCGGCGCGCGGGGCCGGGAAGGCGACGCCGCCGCCGGGCAGCGCGATCGGCGCCCCGTCGTCGTGGACGGTGTCGGCGGACGGGCGGACGCCGGGCCTCTCTCGCCCGGGGCCCGGGAGGTCGTGCCCCGCACGGCCGATCCCCGGGAGCGGGAGCGGCGCGCCGTCGTCGTGGAGCGTCGCCGTCCCCGGCAGCGGGAGCGGCGCGCCGTCGTCGTGGAGCGTCGCCGTCCCGGGCAGCGGGAGCGGGACGCCCCCGTCGTGGAGGGTCGGCGTCCCCGGCAGCGGGAGCGGGACGCCCCCCTCGTGGAGCGTCGGCGTCCCCGGCAGCGGCGCCCCCCGCGCCGCGCTCCGGGCACGCGTCGGCCACCCCGGCAGGGCGATCGGCGCGCCGCCGCCGTCGTGGAGCGTCGGCGTCCCGGGGAGGGCGATCGGCGCGCCGCCGTCGTGGAGCGTCGGCGTCCCCGGCAGCGGCAGCGGCGCGCCCCCGTCGTGGAGCGTCGGCGAGGGCGCCCCCAGGGCGCGCACGGTCTCGGGTCCCACGCGCCGGGTGGGCGCGTCGTCGTCGACCCTCCCGGCCGGCCGGGCGAACGGGTCGTCGACCGCCGCGAGGTCCCGCCCGCGCGGCGCCAGCCCCCAGGCCAGCGTCGGCGGCCTGGCGCCGGCCGGCGCGGGCGCGGGCGCGGGCGCGGGCGCGGGCGCCGGCGTGGCCCGACCCTGCTCCCGGGCCTGACGGGCGACCTCCGCCGCCGGCACGGGGTTGCCGCCCTCGAAGGCGAAGCCCGAGAGGAGGTGGTCGACGTCCGAGGAGGAGAGCCCGCGGGCCCCGGGCGACGCGGGCGCAGGCTCGGGCGCAGGCGCAGGCGCGGGCGCGGGCGCGCCGCGCATCCTCCGCTCCCAGGCCTCGAGCACGAGCGACTCGAGCTCCTCCAGCGCGCCTCCGAACAGCGACTCCGCGGCGGCCGTGAACAGCGTGGACCCGCGCGCCGGCCGCTCGTCGCTCGGCGGCGGCGGCGGGCGCTCCTCGCGCTGGGCCTCCGCGGGCTCCGTGGCGATCAACAGCTCGTCGGGGTCGCTCTCGGCGAACAGGTCCTCGATCGACGAGCGCAGGGCGTCGATGGCCGACTCGCGGTCGAGGCCCTGGGTGCGCAGGAGGTCGTCGGGGTCCGCGCCGGGCGGCGCGGCCGCGCGCTGGTCGGCCTGCTCGTTCCAGCCGCGGGCCACCCCTTCGGGCGGCGCGGCCGGCGCGGCCGGCGCGGCCGGCGCGGCCGGCGCGGCCGGCGGCTCGCCCTTGAGCTCGCGCGCGCGGGCGAAGAGCGACTCGAGGAGCTCGCGCCCCGACGCGCCGGCGTCGCCGCCCCGCGTCGCCTTGAGGTCGGCGGCGCGCGCGAACATCTCGGCCAGGAGCTTCGCGTCGATCGGACGCGTCAGGCGGACCTCCCCCCCGCCAGGAGGTTAGTCGCTCCGGCCCAGGTTCGCCACGAGGCCGGCCCGAGGCGCCGCCGGAGCCGACGTCACGCGTGGTCGACCTGGCCGGCGGCTGCTATGACCCACCGACGCCATGCGCCGCGCCCGCCGCCTCGCCGCCTGCCTCGCGCTCCTGCTCGCCGGCGCCGCCGGCCTGGCCCAGGAGCCGTCCGGGCCCGCGGCGCCGCGCGACGGCCTCGAGGAGCTGCCGCGCCTCCAGCGGCGCCTCGAGGCGCTCCGCGGCGCGCGCTTCGCGCGCGACGTCCGCGTCGAGCGCCGGACCCGGGCCGCGCTCCGCGAGCACCTGCGGCGCGAGCTCGACGAGGACCTCCCCGCGGCCACGTCGGCGCGGCGGTCGCGGCTCTTCCAGGCCCTCGGGCTCCTGCCGCGCGGGCGCGACCTGCGCGAGGAGCTCGAGGCGGCCCTCGGGGACGCGGTCGCGGGCTACTACGACCCGCGGCAGGGCGCCCTGTTCGTCCTCGGCGATCACGCCCCGGCCGCCCTCGTGCTCCACGAGCTGCAGCACGCCCTGCAGGACCAGCGCTTCGGCCTCGAGCGCCTCATGGCGCCCCTGCGCGGCCCCGACGCCGACCCCGACGCCGCGCTCGCCTTCCGGCTCCTCGCCGAGGGCGAGGCCCGCTACCTCGACCTGCGCTTCAGCCTCGAGGAGCGGCAGGCCGGGCCGGGCGAGCTCGAGCGCCGGCTCGTCGCCGACGCCGAGACGCCGCGCCGCGAGCGCGAGCGGCAGGACCGCGCGCGGGCGCGCGGCGACGCGGCGTGGCTGGCCGAGGTCGACGCCCGCGCGCGCCTGTCCGACCTGGTCTACCAGGAGCTGCACGCCCCCTACTTCCAGGGCGCGGTCGCCGTGAGCGCGCTCCTCGAGCAGGGCGGCTGGGCGCGGATCGACCGGCTGTTCCGCGAGCTCCCGCGCTCGACCGAGCAGCTCCTCCACCCCGAGAAGGCGCCGGGCGGCCCGGCCCACGACCCGCCCACCCGGGTCGAGCTCCCCGACCTGCGGCCGGCCCTCGGCCCCGACTGGACGCTCGTCGCCGAGACGACCATCGGCGAGCTCCACCTGCGCACGCTGTTCGAGGCGCTCGAGGGGCGCCCGCGCCCGGGCGCCGGCGCCGGCTGGGACGGCGACCGCGTGCAGGCCTACGCGCGCGAGGGCGACGCGTGGGCGGCGTTCGTGTGGCTCCTCGTGTTCGACGCCCCGCTCGACGCGCACGCGTTCGCGCGCGCCCTGCGCGAGGCGAAGGCCGCCGGGCCGCCGCCGATCGCGTCCGCCGAGGTCAGCCTGCGCGGGGTGCAGGTGCTCGTGCTCGGCGGCGTGCCGGCCGACCGGCGCGAGGCGGCGCGAGGGATGGCGTTCACGGGCGCGCGGCTCCGCGAATGAGCCGCGGGCTCACGCCGTCGCGACGAGCAGCCGCCCCGGGTCGTCGTCCGCTGCGGCGCGCGCCAGGCGGTCGTGGATCCGCGGCGCCAGCGCGACGAGGCCGTCGACGTCGGCCCGGCAGTAGCGGACGAGGCGCCGGAGGGCCGCCTCGTCGCCGGTCTGGTGCGCGCGCCACAGGCGCGCCGCCTCGAGGCCGCCGACGCCCTGGAGCTCGCGGGGGCGCGCGAGGCCGAGCGCGCGCTCGACCGCCTTGAGGCCGCCGCCCAGGCCGACCTGCCGCCCCTCGACCGCGAGGTCGAAGTGGGGCAGGTCCCAGGGCAGGCCGGGGAAGGCGGCGCGCAGCCGGGGCAGGTCGAAGCCGGTGCCGTTGAACGTGACGAGGAGCCGGGCGTCGGCCAGGACCCCGGCCAGGGCGCGGGCCGACAGGCCGCGCCCGCGCACGAGGACGCAGGTCGAGCGGCCGTCGGATACGCCCACGACCGTGATCGGGTCGTTGGGCTCGAGGCCGGTGGTCTCGATGTCGATGTAGCGCGCCGCGTGGCGCAGCTCGGGGAACAGGCGCCAGTGCTCATGGCGCCGCACCAGCCGCCCGAGGGCCCGGGCGTGGGCCAGCGGCGGGAGGCCGCCCTCGTCGTCGGCAGGGTCCTCGCCGCCGCCCGGCCGGGGGTGGGCGCCCGACGGCAGGAGCAGGCCCGGGGCCTCGTCCGCGTCGGCGGCGCCGTCGCGGGTCGGGGCCTCGAGCCGTGCCAGGGTCGTCGGAGCCATGCTGCTCCGGACCTTAGCGCGCGCCACCGACAAGCCGGGGCGCAGCCCCGGCGTGGCGCCGGGAGCGGCCCGGGACGTGCTTTTCAGCAGGCCGCGCGCGCGGAGGCGGCGCGCGAGGCGGCCACGCGGCGGCCGGTCGCCTAGGAGGCGCGCCCCTTGAGGACCGGCGGGACCTTCGTCGCCCGGAGCCGCGACGGCTCGAACATCCCCGAGCCCACCAGCGGGCGGACGTACGTGTAGAAGGCCTGCGTGACGCCGTTGCCGGCCTCGTTCAGGAACGCGTCGTCCATGTGGCGGGTCTTGCCGGCGACGTTCTTCAGCGGGACGAGCTCGTAGTCGACCGAGTAGTTCGGCACCGGGCGGCGGATCGCGACCGAGCCGTCGACGTCGTCCCACATGGCGAACTGCACGGCCTTCTCGGCCGCCTCGCGCGCCTCGTGCGCGTCGCGGTCGGACACGCAGCCGACGAACGAGCGCTGCAGGTACCCGAAGGTGTCGCTGCGCACGCGCTTGAGCTTCAGGTTGTCCTTCACGTGGTCCATGAGCGCGTCGCCCAGGGCGCCCGTGCCCGAGAGCTGCACGTTGCCGTGCGCGTCCTGGCCCATGCCCGGCTTGAGGCGCGTCATGATCGGCTGGCCGGAGGCGTCGGTGACGCCCTCGGAGACGGCCACGATGCAGCGGCCGTACTGCTGCATCGTGCGGTCGACGTCGCCCAGGAAGCGGTCGAGGTCGAACGGCCGCTCCGGCACGTAGATCAGGTGCGGGCCGTCGTCCTCGAAGCGCTTCGCCAGGCACGAGGCCGCCGTGAGGAACCCGGCGTGACGGCCCATGACGACGCCGATGTAGACGCCCTTGAGCGCGCGGTTGTCGAGGTTGACCCCGCCGAACGCCTGCGCCACGAACCGCGCCGCCGAGCCGTAGCCGGGGCAGTGGTCGTTCTCCATCAGGTCGTTGTCGATCGTCTTGGGGATGTGCACGCAGCGCAGGGGGTACTTCGCCGCCTCGGCCTCCTCGTTGACGATCCTGAGCGTGTCGGACGAGTCGTTGCCGCCGACGTAGAAGAAGTAGTGGATCCCGTGCGCCCGCAGGACCTCGAACATGCGGTGGCAGTAGTCGCGGTCCGGCTTGTCGCGCGTCGAGAGCAAGGCCGACGAGGGCGTGAGCGCGACGGCCTCGAGGTTGTGCGTCGTCTCGCGCGTCAGGTCGAGGAACTCCTCGTCGACGATCCCGCGCACGCCGTGGAGCGCCCCGTAGACCCGCGTGATGTGCGGGAACTTGCGCGCCTCGAGGACGACGCCCGTGAGGCTCTGGTTGATCACCGCGGTGGGGCCGCCGCCCTGCGCCACCAGCACCTTGCCCGCGAGCTTGTCGACCATCGGCGTCCCTCCGTCCCCCGAACGGGCGGATGGTGGGGCCGCGGGGCGGGCCCGTCAAGGGCCCGACTGGCGGGCGTCGCCCGGGCGCGTCATCTTCCGGGCGTGGAGCGCTGCCCCCTGTGCCACGGTCCGCTGAGCGCCCCCGCCTCGGCGGTGACCCGCTGCGAGGCGTGCGGCACCCCGGCCCACGCGGGCTGCCTGCGCGAGCTGGGCGAGGGCCGCTGCCCGGTCCTCGGCTGCGCGCGGGCGGCGAGGGCGCCGCAGGCCGCGAAGCCCGGCCGGCGACCGTGGCGGGCGCTGGTCCTCGCAGGGCTGGCGATGCTCCTCGGCGTCGTGGGCTGGGTGATCGCCGTGGAGCGAGCCAACCGGCGACCATCCCACTCTTACTACCACCCGCCCGGCGGCTGGGAGGAGCCCGTGCCGCCGGACCCCGCGTCCATCGGCAGCGACGCCGACCTCACACACGTGCAGGTGGGGCAGCGGTACCGCTACGTGCTCACCAACCCGGGCGCTCCGCCCCTCGAGATGGAGTATCGCGTCACCGACGTGGGCCGGAACCGGGTCGCCTACGAGATCACCACGCTCATGGACATGGGCGGCGGCCTCGAGCCGGTCGGCTCGCCCATGCGGCAGGAGTGGGTCCACCATCCCTTGGCCCCATCGGAGCCGCCGCCCCATGCTTCGCCGCCGCGCACGGAGCCGGTCCGCGTCGGCGACCTCGAGCTCGAGTGCTGGATCATCGAGGCGGGTAGGTCCGCCAGCTGGGTGCCGACGACCGGAGGCATGGCGGTGTTTCCGGGCGTCGTGAGGACCGTGACCGACGGCCGGACCACCCTGGAGCTGACCGACATCACCGGCCCCTGACGCGCGACCCGCCCGACCGCGCCGGCTACAGTGCGGGCATGCTCTCGCCGTTTCCGGGCATGGACCCCTACCTCGAGGACCCGACGTGCGCCTGCGCCTGATCAGCGGGCTCAGCGACACGCTCATGGAGCTCCTGCGGCCGCGCTACGTCGTGCGCGCCGACGAGCGGGTCTACGTGAGCGACGAGGACGCCGTGCGCTTCGAGCATCGCGAGCCGTTCCTCTCCATCTTCGCCCGGGGCTCGGCCGAGGTCGTCACCGTGATCGAGGTCCTCTCGCCCACGAACAAGCGCGGCGACGGCAGCGAGGGGCGGCGGGCCTACCTGGCGAAGCGCCGGCAGGTGCTCCACAGCGAGGCGCATCTCGTGGAGATCGACCTGCTCCGCGCCGGCCAGCGCGTCCCCATGGCGCGCCCCCTGCCCGCGGCCGACTACGTCGTGATCGTCAGCCGCGCGCCCCTGCGGCCCGAGTGCGACGTCTTCCCTTCGAGCCTGCGCGACCCGCTGCCCACCGTCCCGATCCCGCTCCTCGGCGACGAGGCCGTCGAGGTCGACCTCCAGGCGCTGCTCGACTCGGTCTACGCGCGCGCCGGCTACGACCTCGACGTGGACTACGGGCGCGAGCCGGTTCCGCCGCTCTCGCCCGAGGACGCGGCCTGGGCCGCTGCGCGGTCGCCCGGTCCGACCTGAGTCAGCGACGCCGGTCGAGGCGCGTGGGCTCCATCGGGAGCTCCAGCCGTCCGCGACCGCGGTCAGACGCTCACGACGGCGGGCCGCGCCCTCCGCGCGCCGCGCTCCGCGCCGCCTCGCTGGCGAAGACGAGCACGAACAGCAGGCTCAGGGGCGCCGCGAAGCAGCCGCACAGGAAGTTGCCCACCAGGTCCGCGAACACCGACGACCCGTGCGCGGCGCAGTAGCGGAAGACGTTGACCTCCTGTCGCCGGCCCGGCGCCTCGACCTGGTGCGTGGCAACCTCGAAGCAGGCGACCCGGTGGCACTGCCGCCGGTCGGTGGCGAGGTACAGGTAGACGCGGTGCGCCGTCTCGGGGACGCTCACGGCGGCCACCAGGAGGGCGACGAGGCCGACGACCAGGTCGCGGGGTCGCCAGCGCTCCCCGTCCTCCCCCTCCGGCTCCGCGTCGCGAGCGTCGCTCACCGGCGCCGGTCCACCCGCGTGGCCAGCGTCACCTCGGTCCGCTGCGCCAGCGCCACCCGCCCCTCCCGCGCGTGGCGCTCGAACGCGGCGCGCAGCGCCGCCTCGAGGTCCTCGCGCAGGGGGCCCGCCTTGGGGAAGTAGGACGCGCTGCGCGCGCGGCCCAGGAGGCCGTCCAGGTCGAGCGCGTGCGCGTTGTCGAACGCCTGCACGCGGACGCCCTCGAACCAGCCGCCGAGCGTCGGGTCGGCGTCGCGCGTCACCTCGACCTTGCGCCCGGCGGCCTTCGCCGCCGCCTGCGCGCGGCGGACGACCTCGTCGTACTCGGCCGTGAACGCGTCGCCCTCGGCGCGCACGTTCCACACGAGCGCCAGGCGCCCGCCGCGCAGGAGCACGCGGTGGAGCTCCTTCAGGGCCTTCGCCGCGTCGAACCAGTGGAACGCCTGCGCGCAGGTGACCAGGTCCCGGGACGCGTCCGGCAGCCCCGTGCTCTCGGCCGTGCCCAGGCGGTACTCGACCGCGCCCTCGCCCTCGACCGGCGGCGCGCGGCGCGCCTCCTCGAGCATGTCGTGGCTCGGGTCGACGCCGACAACCCGCGCGCCCCTCGCGGCCAGCAGCCGGCTGAAGATCCCCGTCCCGCAGCCGACGTCGAGCGCCCTCGCAGGCGGGTCGAGCCCCTCGAGGACGAGGTCGACCGCGGCCGGGGCGTAGGTGGGCCGGTAGCGGGCGTAGTCGTCGGCGCCCTTCTGGAAGTAGGCCGTCGACGGGGCGTCGTCGGGCGTGCCGTAGACGTGCGTCATCGCGGAGGATCGTCGCCCGGGGCGGCGGCGAGGTCCAGGTCGATCGTCGTCGTCTCGCCCGCGCGCACGACGGCCTCGACCGGCGCGAGCGGCCAGGTCCGCTCGCCGAGGCGCGCCTCGAGCTCGAGGCGAACGGCGCCCTCGCCGACGCCCACCAGGCGCAGCGGCAGGTCGGCGACGCTCGGCGGCGAGAAGGTCTCCTCCAGGCGGAGCCCGAGCGCCGGGTCGCGGTAGGCGACCCGGAGCGCCGGCGCGGCGCCCTGGGGCCAGCGGACCCTCAGGGCCACCACCCCGCCGCCGGCCTCGAGCGGCACGGTCATTGCCACCGTCTGGCCCGGCGGCGCGTCGAACCAGCGCAGGGCGGGCGCGAACCCGGACGCGCGAAGCACCACGCCCAGCCGACCCGAGGCCGGGACGCTCGAGGTGGCGAGGAGCGTCCCGCCCTGCCGCCGCGCGCGGTCGTCCAGCACGCGCCCCCCGTCGGCGTCCAGGACCGTGACCAGCGCCGTCTCCGCGCCGGCGGCCTCGACGGTCACGACCAGGTCCTGCGCGGGCGGAAGCCGCAGCGTGACGGGCTCCCCGCCGGCGACCACGCCCCGCGCGTGAACGTCGAAGCCCCGCCCCGCCGCGCGCACCAGGAACGTCCGGCCCGCCGGCGCGCCGTCGATCGAGAAGGCGCCCGCATCGTCCGTCCGCGCGTGGTGGCGGACGACCGCGGGCCCGTGCTCTTCTCGGGCGTCTCCCTCGTCGACCGTCGCGACCACGCCGACCCCCACGACCGGCTCGCCCCCGGGGAGCACGACGCGGCCGCGCAGCGGCGGGCCGACCTCCTCCAGGCGGAGCACCACGTCCTCGACCGGCGGCGTGACCGCGACCCGCGCCGTCGCGAACCCGATCCGCGAGGCCTGCAGCACGATCGAGCGCGCGGGCACGTCCGCGAGGGCGAACCGCCCCTGCGCGTCCGTGACGTCGCTCTGCTCGGGCCGCGGGGTCTGGTCGTACGTCCGGACCTCCGCGCCCCCCAGGGGCTGCCCCGCCGGACCCACGACCCGGCCGACCAGCGGCACGAGGGGCACGAGGGCCACCTCGAGCGGCGGGCCGTCGGGGGCGACGAGCACCCGCTGGAGCCGCGTGCGGGCATGGTCGGCGTGCACGACCAGGAGCGAGACGACCGCGGCGTGGGGACCGGCCCCCTCTCCGGCGTGGTTGCCGGCGCCCGGGGGGAGGTCGTCCAGCACGAAGCGCCCCTCGGCGTCGCAGGTGACCGACCACGAGCGGTCGGCCCGGGACCTCCCCCCGGTCGCGGCGTCCGGGAGCCGCGCCCAGGCCGTGACGGCGGCCTGCACGGGCCGGCCGTCGTGGCCGCGCACCCGGGCCTCGAGGCGCAGCGGCCGCCGCAGGCCCACCCGCAGGCGCTCGTCGCGCGCGCCCATGACCGTCATCGCCGCCGCGTAGCCCGGCGCCTCGAACGTGGCCGCGGGGCCCGCCTCGGCGTAGGTGCGCGGCGCGACCAGACGGAGCGCCCCGTCCGCCCCGGCCGTGGCCACGATCCGCCGCTGGTACGGCTCCTGGAGCTCGGCCGTGGCGGTCGCGCCCGGCAGGGGGGCGCCGGTCAGGGCGTCGACGACCTGCGCCTCGAGCACCCAGGGCGCCTCGAAGCGCAGGAGCAGCGCGCCGCCGGGGCGCACCGTGATGCGTCGCGGGGTCGCGTCCGCGCCCGCCCCGTCGGGCCCGACGACGCGGAGCGTGGGCCGGGGGTAGGCGCGGGAGCCCAGCCGCGGCGGCGGGGCGGCCACGGCGCGAGCCAGGGCCGCCGGGACGGAGAACGACGTCATGTCGCACACCACCTGCTCGACGTCGGGCAGCCCCGGCGCCTCGACGGTCCAGTCGCCGGGCGGCAGGCCGGCCCCGAACACGCCGCCCCGCCCTGTGACGACCTCGACCCGCCGCGCGCCCGCGGTGAAGCGCAGCGCCGCGTCGACGAGGGGCTCGAGGTCGAGGAGCGCGACGCCGGGCACGAGCACCGCGTCGCTGGCGACCGCCGCCGCCTCCGCCTCCGGCGACGCCGCCGGGTCTCCCGCCGTCGACGGCGCGAGGTTGACGACGACCGGCCCGGGGCCGCCGTGCGCGTGGGTCGTCCTCGCCGGCGCCGGGCCGTCCTCGTCGCCCCCCAGGAGGACGAGCGCCAGCCCGCCCGCGGCCAGCGCCGCGAGCGCCGCCGCCGCCAGGCCTCGCCGCCGCGCCGCGCTCACACGGTCAGGCTACCTCCACGGCGCGTCACCCGCCGCCGTGCGTCAGCGAGGAGGAGCGTCGCGCAGGGCGGCCTCGAGGTCGAGGTCGACCGTCGTCGTCTCGCCCGCGCGCACGACGGCGTCCACGGGCGCGAGCGGCCAGGTCCGCCCGTACAGGCGCGCCTCGACCTCGAGGCGCACGGGGCCCGCGCCGACGCCCTCCAGGCGCAGCGGCAGGTCGGCGACGCTGGGCGGCGAGAAGCCCTCCTCCAGCCTGAGCCCGAGCGCCGGGTCGCGGTAGGCGACCCGGAGCGTCGGCGCGGCGCCCTGGGGCCAGCGCACGGCGAGCGCCACCGCGCCGCCGCCCGGCTCGAGGGGGACGGTCAGCGAGACCGTCTCGCCCGGGGGCGCGTCGAACCAGCGCAGGGCGGGCGCGAAGCCGGGCGCGCGGACGATCAGGGCCAGGCGGCCCGTGGCCCGGAGGTTCGACGTGGCGAGGAGGAGGCCGCCCTGCCGGCGCGCGAGGTCGTCGAGGACGAGGCGGCCCTCGGGCTTCAGGACGGTGACCCGGGCCTGCTCGGCGCGGCCGTCGTCCTCGACCCTGACGACCAGGTCCTGCTCCGGCGGCAGCCGGAGGGTCACGGTCGCGCCGCCGGTGACGCCCCGCGCGACCGCCTCGTCGCGCCCCCGCCCCCGGGCGCGCAGGACGAACGCCTGGCCGGCCGGCAGGGCGCCGAACGAGAAGGCGCCCGCCGCGCCCGTCCGCTCGGTGCGCCAGACGGGCGTCGGGGCGCGCTCGTCCGCCGGATCGTCCTCCTCGAACAGGGCCTCGACCTCCGCGCCCTCGACACCCTCGCCCCTGGCATCGAGCAGCTGTCCCTGGATCGGTGGACCGACCCGCTCCAGGCGGATCACCAGCGGCTCGACGGGCGGTGTGACGGTGACCCGGGCCATCGCGAACCCCTTGCACGCGACCTCCAGCGCCGACGGCGCGGGGAGCACCTCGGGGAGGACGAAGCGGCCGTCGGCCCTCGTGACGTCGCTCTCCAGGTGGGGCCCGTAGCGTGGGTCGCTGGTCCCCATGAGGACGGCGGCGCCGACCACCGGCTGCCCGTCCGGTCCGAGCACGCGGCCGGCCTGCCGCACGAACGTCGGGAGGACCACCTCGAGCGGCTCACTCCCGGCGATCACGAGCACGTCGCGGAGCCGCCGCGTGGCCTGGCCGGGGCAGACGACCTCCAGGTCGATCATCGCCGCGTGCGGGCCGGCCCTCCCCGTGCCCTCCCCGGTGGCGCCAGGCGGGACCCCGTCGATGACGAAGCGCCCCTCGGCGTCGCACGTGGCCCTCGACGCGCGCGCTGCGCCGTTCCCGCCGAGCAGGACGTCCGGGGGCCTCACCGTCGCGAGGACGACGCTGGCCGGCAGCGGCCGTCCCTCGGGGTCCCGCACCCGCCCCACGAGGCGCAGGGGGCGACGCAGGCCCACGCGCACGCGCGTGCTCACGACCATCTTCGCCGTCGCCGCCGCGTACCCCGGCGCCTCGAACGTCATGGTCGGCCAGTGCGAGTCGGTGCGCGGCACGACCAGGCGGAGCGCCCCGTCCGCTCCCGCGCGGCCGACGACGAGCGGCCTACGCATGGGCTGCCTACCCTCGGCGACGGCCCTCGCCCCCGGCAGGGGCGCGCCGGTCAGGGCGTCGACGACCTGCGCCTCGACCACCCAGGGCGACGCGAGTCGCAGGAGCAGCGCGTCGCCCGGACGCACGACGACCCACCCGCTCCGCGTCGCGTCGTCAGGGTCGCCGTCGGGACCGACGACGCGGAGCGCCGCCCTCTCGGTGGCCGTCCCCCGGCGCGGCCGGTGGTCGAGCATGGCGGTCCGCAGGGCCTCCGTGTCGGTGAAGGCCTGTGCAGCCACGACCACCTGCCCGGCGTCCGGCAACCCTGGCGCCTCGACGGTCCAGTCGCCGGGCGGCAGGGCCGCCGAGAACACACCGAACGGGCTCGTGGAGACCTCGACCCGCCGCGGGCCCGACGTGAAGCGCAGCGCCGCGCCTTCGAGGACCGCGCGGTCGAGGAGCGCCACGCCGACGACGACCGCCGCGTCACCGTCGTCCGGCGCCGCGCCGTCCGGGAGCGGCGGCGCGTCGTCCGCCCGCTCCGCCTCCAGGGGCGGCAGGCCGCCGGCCCACGTCGACCCGTCGGGCGCGACCTCGAGGGTCGTCATCGCGGGCGCGACGCCATCCTCGTCACCGTCCACGAGGACGAGCGCCAGCCCGCCCGCGGCCAGCGCCGCGAGCGCCGCCGCCGCCAGGCCTCGCCGCCGCGCCGCGCTCACACGGGCAGGCTACTCCCCGCCGTCGCCCCGGTCGACGAGGGGAGACAGCCGCGTGGTCGGCGGCGCCTCGCGCGGCCCGCCGGCGCGCAGGAGCGCCCGGGCCTGCGCGCGGCCCTCGGCCTGGATCTCGGAGACCGTGAACGTCGCCGCGCTGGCGACCGGCTCCGGCTCGCCGGCCGTCCGCTGCAGGTCGACCACCGGCCGCGCGAGCTTGACGTTCATCGCCCGCGCCAGGCGCAGGATGTCCAGCATGAGGCGCTGCCGCTCCCGCAGCTCGCTCGTCCAGTCGGGGACCTGGTGGAAGATGTAGAGCATGATGTCGAGCGACGACGGCGAGTAGGCGTTGAGCCACACCTGGAAGTAGTCCTTGCGCGTCATGGGGTGCTGCCGCACGAGCTCGCGGATCCCCTCGCAGAAGGCCTCGACCGTGTCGGGCGGCGTGTCGAGCGTGATCGGCAGCGTGGTCCTCCAGCGCCGGTAGCGGCGCGCGCCCATGTTGTCGACCTTGCAGGTGAGGAGGAGCGCGTTGGGGAGGCTCACGAGCGAGTCGTAGAAGGTGCGGATCCGCGTGCTGCGGAAGCCCACCTCCTCGACCGTCCCCTCGACGCCGCCGTCGATCACCACCCAGTCGCCCACCTGGAACGGCCGGTCGACGACGACGGTGAGCGAGCCGAACAGGTTCTTCACCGTGTCCTGCGCGGCGAGCGCGAAGGCCAGGCCGCCCAGGCCCACGCCGGCGAGCAGGCCCGAGATCGACAGCTCCATGGTCTCGGCCACGAACACGAGGCCCATGGCGCCGACGAACACCTTGGCCGTCTTGCGCACCAGCGGCACGAGCAGGTCGTCGAACTTCGTCTCGGTGCGCGCGGCGCGCTGGGCCATGCCGGCGGCGACGACGTCGATCAGCCGGTAGGCGCCCCACACGCCCGCCGCGGCCACGACGAAGTTGAGCGCCACGACCAGCACGTTGTGCGCCTGGAGCGGCAGGGCCAGGAGCACGTCGCCCAGCCGCCACACGAGCGCCATGGCCAGGAGCCCGAACGGGCGCGCGCCGCGGGCCAGCAGCTCCGGCTCGATCGTCACGTCCTTGCGGCGCAGCCACAGCCGCGCCAGGAGCGCGATCAGCGCCACGAGGAGCTTGTCGCAGACGAGGCCGGTCAGCGTCAGCGCGAGCAGGCCCAGCCACTGCCAGTGCTCGAGGAGGAACCCGGTCTGGCGCAGCGACATCGGCACGTGCTGGCGCAGCCAGAGCGAGGGCGAGAGGTGGAACGGGATCGCGACCGCGCCCTGGACGACGTCGAGGTGCTCGAGCGCGCGCACGAGCTCCGGCAGCGCGCGGACCGTGTCGGCGGAGAACAGCCAGCGCCCGTCGGGCCGGCGGTCGATCACCACCGCGCCGCCGCCCGCCGCGTCGCGGTGGAGGATGAACGGCTCGCCCTGGGGCGAGTCGGGGAGCTCGTCGAGGACCACGAAGCGCAGGTGGTCGATCACCTGCTTGAGCTGCAGGGCCAGCTCCTCGCCCTTCTGGGCGCGCACGGTCTCGTTGACGCCGGCGAGGTCCAGGCAGCCCGCGGCCCGCGTCAGCCCCTCGCGCTGGCCGCGCGACGCCCCCGCCATGCCCTCGAGGAAGGTGCGCATGGTCGCGCGCGGCGAGGCCAGCCCCGCCGGCACCGGCGCGCTGGCGCTCGGCGCCTCGGGCGGGGGCATCTCCTGGCCGCGGACGGCCGGCGCGGCCAGGGCGAGGGCGACGAGGACCGGGAGGGCGTGGAGCCGGCGCACGGTGAGCCTCCTGGGCAAAAGGGGGGGCCGAGGATACGGGCCCACGCCGGCAGGGACAACCCGGCCCGTCAAGCCGGAGCGCGGGGGGAGCGCGCCCAGAAGTCGTAGAAGTTGAACCAGTTGTCCGGCGCGCGCCGCGCGTGGTGCTCGAGCCGCGCCGCGAAGCGCGCCACGACCTCGCGCAGGGCCGCGTCGCGGCCCTCGCGCGGCAGGTCGAGGCGCTCGGCGAAGGGCTCGCAGATCAGCTCGTAGCGGTCGGGGTCGCGGTAGAGGGCGAACGTCAGGTAGACGGGGCAGCCGAGCGCCGCGGCGAGGGCGAAGGGCCCCGTGGGGAAGGCGGCCGGCGCGCCCATGAAGTCGACGACCGCCTCGCGCGGGCTCAGGCCGGCGCGGTCGCCGAGCAGCGCAACGAGCTCGCCCCGCTCGACGAGCTCCTGCACCTGGAACACGGCCGGGGCGGCGTCCGGGCCGACCTCGATCAGCCGCACCGCCGCCCCGGGGCCGAGGCGCCGCAGGAGGGCGTTGACCATGCGCGCGTTGGCCTCGTGCGCCAGGACGTGCACGCGGAAGCCGTTGTCGCCCGCGAGGACGCGCATGGCCTCGAAGCTCCCCAGGTGCGCGCCGACGAGGAGCGCGCCCCGCCCGCGCGCGCGGAGCGCCGCGAGGTGCTCGCGCCCGACGTGCGTGAACGTGAACAGGTCCGTCCGCCCCGTGAGCAGGAACACGCGGTCGAGGGCCACCTGCGCGAAGCGCAGCACGTGCCGGTAGACGGGGCCGAGCCCGCCGGCGCGGCCGTGCACGCGGCGCAGCCAGCGCCGCGAGGCCCGCCGCACGTCGCCGTGGCGCAGCACGTAGTAGAGGGCCACGGCGCGCAGGACGAGCCGCGCCGGCCGCCGGCCGACGAGCCGACACAGCCCGATCAGGAGGCGCATGCCGAGCAGGGTCCCCTTCTCGGGGACCGAGAGCCAGCCGGCGCTCACCGGGCGACCCCCAGCCGCAGCAGGCGCAGGAAGGCGCCCGTGCACAGGCGCGTGTGCATCCAGGAGATCCGCACGTTGTCGGCCAGCGCCCGGAAGTGGGAGACGCCGCCCTCCGCGCGCGGCAGGTAGCGCACGCGGGTGGGGACGTTCACGACCGGCACGCCCCGCCAGACGAGGCGCACGGCGACCTCGATGTCGAAGTCCATGCGCCGGCCGGGCGAGAGGACGCGCAGGGCCGCGGCGACCGGGTAGACGCGGAAGCCGCACATGGGGTCGTGGATCGCGCGCCCGCCGGTCTCGAGGTGCACGAAGGCCACGGTCAGCTTGCGCCCGGCCAGGCGCGCGCGCGGCGCCGAGGCGTCGAACACCGGCGCGCCGAGGACGAGGGCGTCGGGCCGCGCGCGCGCGGCCTCGAGGAAGCGCGGCACGTCGGCGAGGTCGTGCTGGCCGTCGGCGTCGACCTGCAGCGCGTGCGTGAAGCCCAGCGCCCGCGCCGTCCGCAGGCCGGCCTGCACGGCGCCGCCCTTGCCCTGGTTCGCGGGCAGGCGCACGACGCGCGCCCGCCCCGCCGCGCCGAGGCGCGCGATCATCTCGCGCGCCGGCGGGCGGCTGGCGTCGTCGACGACGACGACGGGCAGGTGCGCGCGCAGGGCCTCGACCGTCCGCTCGATCGTGAGCGGGTTGTCGTAGGTCGGCACCACGGCGCAGGCGCGGAGCGGCACGGACCCATTGTGCCCGCTCACGTCCGGAGGACGGCCGCGAGCTCGAGCGCCCCCGACGTGCACGCCTCGCCGCCGCGGGCGAGCTCGAAGGAGACGCTCGTCGCCCGGCGCGTCAGCCGCAGCGTCAGCGCGTCGCCGGGCCGGACCGAGCGGCTGAACTTGAGCCGCCTCGCCCCGCGGAGCGCGCCCAGGTCGGGCCAGGCGGCGCGGACCTGCGCCAGGACGACGCGCTCGAGCACGAACACGCCCGGCAGGACCGGGTCGCCCTCGAAGTGCCCCTCGAACGCCGGCAGGTCGGCGGGGATCACCACGTCGACCGTCCGCTCGTCGCCGTCACCCCGCGCCGCCCCCGCGCGCACCTCGCCGGGGTAGGCCGGCGCCAGGCCCAGCGCCTCGAGCAGCCGCCCCCGCGGCAGCTTGCCCGTCGCCTCGCGCGGCAGCGCCGCCACGACGTGCACGCGCCGCGGGGCGACGACCGGGTCGAGCTCGGCCCGCAGGGCCGCGCGCAGGCGCGCCCCGTCGAGGTCGCCGGGCGCGACCGCGGCGACGAGCTCCTGGTCGCGCCCGCCCGGCGCCGTGACGACGACCACCGCCGCGTCCCGGACGCCCGGCTGCGCGAGCAGGCAGCGCTCGACCTCGGCCAGGCTCACGCGCTTGCCGCC
This sequence comes from Planctomycetota bacterium, assembly GCA_023954375.1. Classification (GTDB taxonomy): domain Bacteria; phylum Planctomycetota; class J058; order J058; family J058; genus JAMLIC01. The sequence continues at coordinate 45,644 of JAMLIC010000023.1, read as the reverse complement.
GACCTTCACCACGCCGTCCTTGCGCCCGAGGTGCGTGAAGCCGCCGTCGGGCGCGACCTCCACCAGGTCGTCCGCCAGCCACGGCCGCGGCGCCTCCGGCGGGAGGAAGGGCGAGTCGAGCGCCAGCCGCCCGTCCGGCGCGGCGCTCACCCGGACGCCCGGGAGCGGGCGCCAGCGGGCGTCACCCGGGGCGCGGCGCGTGGCCACGCCGCCCGTCTCGGTCGAGCCGAAGACCTCGGTGACGACGAGGCCGTGGCGCGCGTGCAGGGCCGCCGCGGTCTCCGGCGAGAGCGGCGCCCCCGACGAGACCACGCGCGAGAGCCGCGCGAGCGCGCCCGGCGCCAGGACCTCGAGGCCGCGCAGGTGGGCGGGCACGCTCACGAGGACGTCGAGGCGCTCGCGAAGGACGAGGTCGGCGAGCGGCTCGGCGTGGAGCGGCGCCCGGCGGCAGACGGCCGCGCCCCCGGCGAGCGGGGCGAGGACGCCGAACAGGAGGCCGTAGATGTGCAGCGCCGGGGCGGTGGCCACGACGCGGGCGCCCTGGAGCTCGAACAGCCCCGCCAGCAGCGCCGCCTCGCCGAGGAGCTGCCCGGCGGTCTTCCTGCAGGCGAGCGGCGCCCCCGTGCTGCCCGAGGTGTAGACGGTCGCGGCGTGGCGAGCGGGCGCGAGCGGCGCGCCGACGGCGAGGTCGCCGCCGCCGACCAGGGCCTCCCGCGCGTCGAGCGCGGGCGCGCCGGAGACCGCCACGCCGTCGCGGTCGTGCACGAGCGCGCGCACGGCCGGGTCGCCGGCGAGGCGCTCGACGGCCGCCGGCTGTCCCGACGGCGGCAGCGCGACCGCGTGGCCCCGGGCCCAGGCGGCGAGCGCCGCGGCGGCGACCAGGTAGCGGTCGTCGCAGGCCATGACGACCTCGCCCGGCGGGCCGGCCGGCAGGCGAGCGGCGAGGCCCGCCGCGTCGCGCAGGAGGTCGCCCAGCGTCCGCTCGCCGGGCGGGCCCAGGGCGACGAGGCGATCGCGGTCGGCGAGGTCGCCCGCCGGCCAGAGCGTCACGCCGCGCTCCGCCGGCGCAGGGCGATCGTCGCGGCCAGCCCGGGGGCGTCGGGGAACCGCCGCCGGCGCACGACGACCTCGCCGACGAACAGGAGCCCCACGGCCGCGTACGAGAGGACGCCCGTCCACAGCGCCCACCAGGCGACCGGCGCCAGGAGCGCGAGGGCGCCGGCCACCGCCGCGTTGGCGGCGAAGAAGGCGCACCACACCCAGGTCACACGCCGGCAGTAGGCCGCGCGCTCGGCCGGCAGGTCGGGCTCGAGCAGCCGCGCCAGGCGCTCGACGACCGACTCGCCGCGGAGCGAGGCGAGGAAGCCGGTCAGGAGCAGGACGTTGACGACCACGGGCAGGGCCAGGAGCAGCCGCGCGTCGCCCGTGGCCGCGCAGCCGGCGGCGAGCGCCCCCGCGGCGAGCGGCAGCGCGAGGGCTGGCCCGGCGCCGCGCACGGTGACGAGCAGCCCCGCGAGCAGGACCAGGGCGGCCGCGCGCGCGTCGCCGCGGCTGACCCCCGCGTAGACGAGGGCGGGGTAGCCCACGGCCAGCGCCGCCCCGAGCGCCGCGCGCGCGCTCACGACCCCGGCTGGCCGCGCGCGGCGAGCTGCCCGAGCGCCAGGTCGACCACGTCGCCGACGGTGCGGATCGAGCGGAGCGCCGACTCGTCGGCGCGCTCGCCGGTCAGCTCGTGCAGCTTCGCGACCATGTCGATCGCGTCGATGCTGTCGAGCTCCAGGTCGTCCACGAGCCGCGCCTCGAGGACGATGCGCCCGGGCTCGAGCTCGAACAGGTCGACCATCAGCTCGCGGATCCGCGCCAGCGCCTCGTCGCGCGTCACGGCGCGCCCTCCGCGGCGCGGCGCTCGGCGACGTAGGCGGCCAGCGCCCGGACCGAGGCGAAGATCGCCCGGTTCTGCGCGTCGTCGGAGCGGGTCTTCACGCCCCAGCGCTTGTGGATCGCGATCGCCAGCTCCAGCGCGTCGATCGAGTCGAGGCCGAGCCCCTCGCCGAACAGCGGCGCGGCGGGGTCGATCTGCTCGGGCGTCACGTCGGTGAGCCCGAGCGACTCCACGATGAGCTGGCTGAGCTCCTGCTCCAGCGCCTCGGGCCGCACGTCCGCCGTCACGGTTTAACTCCGCTCGCTCGGAGGCAGATCCTAGCACGGGGTCGTCCGATCTGACGCGGCGCCGTGAGGTGGCCATGGGCGAGTCGACGTGCTTTCATTCCCGGACGGGGGCGGCGGCATGCCCTGGATCTGCTGCGCGACGACGTTCTCCGACGACACGTTCACCTGCGGGACGTGCGGCGGGGCGAAGGCCACCTGGACCCTCCGGTTCCAGAGGACGCGCGTCTTCCAGGTCGGAGGCGCCTGGATCGAGCTCGAGCTCCTCGACTGGGACGGCGCGCCCGTCGCGGACGAGCCCTACGTCCTCGAGACGCCCGCGGGCAAGCTCGTCGAGGGGCGCCTCGGCGCCGACGGCCGGGCGCGCCTCGAGCCGATCCAGCGCGGCCAGAGCAAGGTCTGGTTCCCCGAGCGCGACTGGGTCGAGGGCGACCTCGACCTCCACAAGGAGCTCGACGCCTGGATCGAGGTGGAGCTGCTCGATTACGACGATGGCCCGGTCGCCGGGGAGCCTTACCGGGTCACGCTCCCCGGCGGCGAGGTGCGCGAGGGGGCGCTCGACGCGCGGGGCCGCGCCCGCCTCGACCTCATCCCCGCCGGCACCTGCGTCATCGAGTTCCCGGAGCGCGACCAGACCTGGTTCCAGGAGGCCAGCCGCGACGGGATCGACCCGCGCGCCGAGCTCCACTGGCTGGCGTTCGAGCTCCTCGACCACGCGGGCGCCCCGGTCGCGGGCGAGCCCTACCGCGTGACCCTCCCGGACGGGACGGTGCGCGAGGGCGAGCTCGACGCGCAGGGGCGCGCCCGGCTCGAGCGGCTCGAGCCGGGCACCTGCACGGTCGAGCTCCCGGCGCGCGACCAGACCTGGTTCCAGGACGCCGAGGGGCCGGACGGCAAGGCGCTCGAGCAGGACGCCTGGCTCGAGCTCGAGCTCCTCGACGGCGACGGCGCGCCGGTGCCCGACGAGCCCTACCGGGTCACCCTGCCCGGCGGCGAGGTGCGCGAGGGCAGGCTCGACGCGCGGGGCCGCGCGCGGCTCGGCCAGGTGCCCCCGGGCACCTGCGCGGTCGAGTGGCCCGAGCGCGACGAGAGCCAGCTCGAGGGCGGCGGCGGGCGAGCGGCGTCGAAGGAGGCGCCGGAGGCCGCGGCCTGGCTCGAGCTGGAGCTCCTCGACGCCGCGGGGGCGCCGGTCGCGGGCGAGCGGTTCGCGGTCACCCTCCCGGACGGGCGGCGCCTCGAGGGGACGCTCGACGCGCGCGGCCGGGCGCGCCTCGCGGGCGTGCCCGAGGGGACCTGCCAGGTCGAGTGGCCCGACCGTGACGCGAGCTGGTTCGAGGGGGGCGAGCCCCCCGGCGCCGCCGGGGCGCGCCCGCAGGGCGGGGCGCGCGAGGAGCTCACCTGGATCGCGCTCGAGCTGCTCGACGGCGACGGCGCCGCGGTGGCCGACGAGCCCTACGCGCTCACCCTGCCCGACGGCACGCGGCGCGAGGGGCGGCTCGACGCGAGCGGCAGGGCGCGCGAGGAGGTCCCCGCGGGGCGCTGCCAGGTGGAGTGGACCGCGCGCGACGCGGGCGACCTGGAGCCCTGACGCCCTCGCGGTCGGCGGCTCGAGTCCCTAGAATCACGCGCCCCCGCCGGGGGCGAGCCGGGAGCAGGCGTCATGGCCGAGACCTACACCGTGCAGCAGGGCGACACGCTGGCGAGCATCGCCTTCGCCAGGGGCTTCCTCCGCTGGCAGACGATCTGGGAGCACGCGCAGAACGCGGGCCTGCGCGAGCAGCGCAAGGACCCGCACGTCCTCTACCCGGGGGACTCGGTGTTCATCCCCGACAAGACGATCAAGAAGTTCGACTGCGCGACGAAGAAGCTGCACACCTTCCGCCTCAAGAAGCCGCGGCTGCACTTCGAGCAGCTCCTCATCGACGACGAGGACCAGCCCTACGCGAGCAAGCCGTTCAAGCTCGTCGCCGGCGGGGAGACGATCGAGGGGCGCACCGACGGCGACGGCCGGGTGAGCGAGGAGATCCCGTTCGACGCGCGCGAGGTCGAGCTGACCGTCTGGCCGGTCGAGGGCGACGACAGCTCGGCCCTCACCTGGACGCTGGACCTCGGTCACCTCGACCCGATCGACACGGTCGAGGGCGTCCAGGCGCGCCTCTCCAACCTCGGGTACGCCTGCAAGGTCACGGGCAGCCTCGACGACGAGACAAAGGACGCCCTGCGCGCCTACCAGGGCGACCAGGGGCTGCAGGTGACCGGCGAGATCGACGAGTCCACGAAGAGCCGCCTGGCCCAGCACCACGACTGAGCGCGTAGCCCGCCGACGAGGGAGGCACCGTGAGCAAGTACCCCATCCCGTTCGCGCACGACCGGTTCGCCAGGGTGCCCGACTTCGTCCCGCCGAGGCCGCCCGAGGAGCCGCCCGAGGAGGAGAGGAACCGGGTCTCTTACAGGGGCGTGCTGCGCAAGCCCACCCCGCCCCGCGCCGTGGCCAAGGCGGTGTGGATCGAGCAGAAGGACAAGCCCACCTACCGCTCGGCCTCGTTCCAGAACGTCGCCCCCGACGAGAACCAGGACCCCGCGGCGAAGCACTTCCACTTCCTGCCCGGCGTCGACGGGATGCAGGTCAAGTGGGAGGTGGAGAACGCGCACCTCGTCACGAAGGCGCGCATCGAGCTGTGGGCGGCGACCGACGCCAACGGCGCCGTCTGGGTCCAGGAGAAGACCGAGGGCGACGCCGTGAGCCTGCTCCAGGGCGAGGGCGAGCAGGGCGGGAGCCTCGACGTCGCGGCGATCTCGATCGACGACGGCGAGCGGTTCAAGGGCAAGGTCCCGAACCTGGCCAACGCGCCGTACCAGGTCAGGCTCGTGGTCACCGACAAGAACGGCGCCGAGAGCGTCGCCTGGACCTACTTCGACGTCCTCGTGCACAAGATCGTCCTGGAGTGGGGCGGCGAGGACCTGATCCCGGACGGCGAGATCGAGGAGACGAAGGACACGTTCAAGGACGTCGTCGCGGCCAACGAGAAGTACACGCTGAAGCGCCTGCGCAACGAGCACAAGGGCCAGCCGGCGGTCACCAGCATCAAGCCCACGGGCTCGTGGCCGGTGGTCCTGCCCGGCTCGCTCGCCGCTTACGTCACCTACTACGAGTGGGCCTGCTGGCGCGACATGGCCTTCCAGCGCCACCGCTGGCTGTGGGGCCGCGGCCCGCGCCTGCCGATCGTCGCCAGGATCTTCCTCAAGAACGCCGCCGGGGAGGCCGTCCACTCGGCCGAGGCGGCCAAGGCGCTCGGCAAGGCGCAGCTGCTCTGGGACTGGGAGGACAAGCCGCTCGACGCGCGCCGGCAGAGCGCGCCGCACGGCACGGCCGGCCAGTTCGTGGCCGCGGCGCTCAACTACAAGGTCGTCGACGACGGCAACGACCCGCCCGGCTGCCTCAACGTCCACGTGGAGCGCGGCGGCAAGCGCGGCAGCAAGGCGGCGAAGGACCGGATCTTCCCCGCCCAGGACGGCGGCGACTTCCCGTTCGTCGTGGAGCCGTGCGAGAGCCGCAAGTGGGCGGCGCTGAGCACGGCGCACGAGGAGGGCGAGCGCGCCTGCTGCACGGGCGTGATCTTCCAGCCCTCGCGCATGGCGCTCGACTCCTACAAGCTGACCGTGGCCCCGGTGGTCGCGCGGACGCCCGAGGGCAAGCCGGCCCTCGACGCGGCGCCGGACAAGCGCGCCTCGGAGCGGCTGAGGGACCTGCCCGGGCTGCCCGTGGCGCAGACGGCCACCTTCGAGGTGAAGCGGCTCATCAAGGCCCGTTACCTCCGCAAGGACGACGCGACCCCGGCGATGGACCTGACGAAGATCGACCAGATGTACGCGCCGGCGGGGTTCCTCTTCGACTGGCTGAACGACGACCCGGACGCGAACTTCTCCGGCTTCTGGGACAAGGACGAGTACAACCGGCTCATCGACGAGTCGATCACCTTCGCCGACTACGAGACGAGCGAGGACGCCGACGTCCTGGGCAAGCGGCACAAGTACGAGACGGACAAGCGCAAGAACCCGATCCACGCCCTCGCCAACCTGGGCGACGCCAACGCGGGGCGGCAGGGCGAGGTGACCAAGTGGGACCACTGGTACGGGGTCCCCAGGGGGGCGCCGGTCCAGCCCGGCCAGAAGGCCTGCCAGGAGGTCATGGCCTTCCCGGACCTCCGCGTCATCATGCGCGCGATCCTGCGCGAGGAGACGAAGAACTACATCGACAAGCGGCGGTGGCGCAACGACAAGAAGAGCGCCTGGAACAAGTTCAAGGCCAAGAACGCCGGCGCGCAGGAGCCCGAGCTGCTCGAGCGCTTCTTCTACGAGGAGCTGAACGTCACCTCGCAGAACAAGGTCCTGGCCGCGGTCGACCCGCGGGTGACGCAGGCCGGCTGGCCCACCGTGCTCAACAACCCCAAGCTGGACGACGCGCTGTCCTTCGCCAACGAGAAGTTCGGCGGCGGGTTCATGGCCCTGATGTCCGAGCTGCACCACCGGAAGGTCATGCAGGACGCCTTCTTCGGGGTGACGTTCTTCCACTACACGGCGGCCTACAGGGTGGTCGACCGGCGCGGGGGCGGCGTGCAGGACCACAGCCTCGGCGGGGTGGCCAAGGCCGACATGAGCAGCGACCTGGGGCTCAAGAGCTGCTTCTTCGTGTGGGACCACCCGACGAGCGGCCGGCGCGCGATCGCCTCCGGGACCGAGCAGATGGACGGCAACATGACCGCGTGCCACGAGTTCGGGCACAGCATGCACCTGCCGCACGCCAACCCGACCGCCACGACCGAGAAGGAGCGGCGCGCCCACGACCCCAACGACCGCGAGTGCATCATGAACTACAACGTCGCCGACCGGCACCTGTGCGGGGTGTGCATCCTGCGCCTCCGCGGGTGGGCCTACTTCAAGGACGACTGGTCCGACGACACGGGGGAGCACGCGGTGCTCGGCTTCTCCCGCAGCGACCCGACCGCCGAGGGGGCCGCGCCCACGACGCCGGAGACCGACTTCTACATCTCGAAGATGGAGAGGCAGTACCCCGAGCTGAAGAGGAACTGAGGCCACCCATGACCCTGAGCCTGCGCGTCCTCCTTCCGGTCGCCGACCTCGCCCCCGGCGAGGCCCTGGCGCCGATCGCCGTGATCGCGAACACGGGCGAGGAGCCGGCGACCGTCCCCGACATGGAGGGGCCGGGCGGCTACCAGCCCCGCTTCGAGCTGCGGGCCGCCGGCCGCCCGCCGGAGGCGTTCAGCCTCTCGCCCGGCGCGCGGCCGGGCGAGGGCAAGACGATCGAGCTCGAGCCGGGCCGCGAGCGCGGGCGCGGCGTCAACCTGGAGCGCCTCGGCGCGGACGCCCCGGGCGTGTACGAGCTCAGCTTCTCGCTCGAGCAGGGCGGCGCGCGCGTCACGAGCAGCCCGGGGGCCTGGCGGCGCCACGCCGCGGAGCGTCACGAGGGGAGCATCCCCGTCGGGCGCGGGACGAACCAGCTCCTGGACCTGCCGTGCTTCCACCTGTTCCACGGCGGGGGCGTCCACGCGCTCCTCGAGACGCGCGTGACGACGCGCCAGGAGGAGGAGGAGGTCGTCGTCTCCTCCGCGGCGACCCGCTGCCTCGACGTCGCCGACGACGCCCGCGGGCTCGTCACCGCGGCCGCGCCGGAGCCCTTCCCGGCGCTCCGCGCGCGCTGGGCGGCCTGGCTCGAGGGCGACCGCGTCCGCGCCGGCACCCCGTTCATGGGCTTCAACCACCGCGCCTGCCCGCTGCCGTTCGCCCCGGGCAGGATCCTGCCCCGGCCCACGCTGCGGGCGGATGGCGGGCTGGACGTGTTCGTGCTCGCCGCGGACGGCCTCCAGCTGGCGCTCGTGAGCTTCTTCCCGCCGACGGAGCGGCCGCCGCAGCCGATCGTGGTCGACGACGACGACGCGCCCGCGGAGGAGGACGACGCGCCGGTCGACCCCATGGCGCTCGTCGACATGCCCGCCCCCGAGGTCCGCTGGACGCTGGCGCTCGACGAGGCCCCGCGCGCGGGCGCCGCGGCCCGCGCGGTCGGGCCCTGGTCGGCGCGCGTCGGCCTGGTGCTCGCGTTCGAGCGCGAGGACGGCCTCGAGCTCCGCTACGCCCCGTTCGACCCCGAGGTCGCCCCGCGCGGCTTCGGCGTCCAGCGGGTGCACGGGGCGCGGCTCCTCCCGGACGCCGGCCCCGCCCTGCACGTCGACCGCGACGGATGCGGGCAGGTCGCCCTCCTCGTCCAGGCCGCGCCGGCGCCGGGCGATCCGAAGAAGCGGCTCCGCCTGGCGCACGTGCAGCTGAGCTTCGACCCCGACGCGCGGCCGCTGGTGACCGAGGCGACGCGCTACGACGACCTCGGCCCGCTGCCCGGCCGGCCGCGCACGGCGGGGATCGACGTCTTCGTCGACCCGGACGGGCCCCCGCGCACAGACTGGCTGCTGGTGACGGAGGACGAGGCCGCCTGGGTGGGGCACGGGGGCGACCGGCCGCGCAAGCTCGCGCGGGCGCTGCGCCCGCTCCTCCCCCTGGCGCTGACCACGATCGGCGCCGGGCTGTTCGTGCTCGGCCGCGACGAGCACGGCGCCGTGCGCGCCCTCCGCTGCGCGGACTGACCGTGACCTGAGCGTCACGAGGACCAGGTGAACGACGCGCGCACCTCGTCCTTGCGGCGGTCGAGGTCCTCGAGGCGCCAGGCGCGGGTGTCGATCGCCGGCAGGGTCCGCACCCGCACGACGCCGGGTCGCGCGAGCAGCCCCGGCGTCGTCCCCGGGGGGACGTCGATCACCAGCGGGACGATCGGCGCGCCGAGGGACAGCGCGAGGTGGAACGCGCCGCGATTGAAGGGCCCCGGGCCGCCCTCCGGCACCCGGCGGCCCTCGGGGGTGAGGAAGGCCGACTCGCCCGTGCGGGCGAGCGTCGCCGCGGCCCGCTGGAACAGCGCCACCCGGCGCTCGCGCCGGGTCTGGGGCGGCGTCCAGAACACGCCGATCAGCCACCCGATCACGGCGAGCGGGGCCACGAGGCGCAGCCCGCCCGAGAGGAAGTAGCGCGCCCGGGGCAGGCCGAGCGCGCACACGACGAACACGTCGAGCGCCGCGGTGTGGTTCGAGACGTAGACCGCCTGCCCCGCGGGCCACGGCGCGCCGGTCACCTCCACGCGGCCCCCCCACAGGCGCAGGAGGGCGCGCGAGGCGCCCGCGGCGCCGCGGCCGTAGAGGTCGCGCCGCGAGAAGCCCGTGACCAGGGCGAGCGCGAGGAGCGCCAGCGCGACGCCACCCAGGTAGGCGAAGCTGGCCGCGACGAGGAGCGCGTCGCGCAGCCTCACCCCGGCCGCCGGCAGACGACCGTCTGCATGGCCAGGTTCAGCCGCCGCTCGAGGAGGAGGAGCGGCGCGAGCAGCGCCTGGCCGACGAAGTAGGGGGCGATCGCCCGCCGGAGGTCGAGCCCGCGGCCGCGCAGGAGGACGAACGCGGCACCCGTGAACAGGTAGAAGTACGGCGGGAAGGCGCCCCAGGGCAGGTGCTCGACGACCTCGAGGCCGGCGTCGCGGACGAACCGCAGCAGGTGGTCCTTCGTGAACAGGACCGTGTGCTGCGGCGCCTGGAGCCCCGGCCAGCGGCGGCCGAACAGGCGCGCGGTGACGCTGTCGAGGCGCGGCACCTCGACGACCAGCCGCCCCACCCCGGGCCGCAGGAGGTCGCGCGCGACGGCGAGGCTGCCCCGCGGGTCCGTGTCGTGCTCGAGGTAATGCCACATGGTGACGAGGTCGAAGCGGCCCGGCGGCAGGTGCTGCTCGACCAGCAGGCCCACGCGCAGGTCGACCCCCTCGTACCAGGGCTGGTGGCGCAGGTCCTTCCAGTCGACGCCGGTCACGTGCGCCCCGGTCTCGCGGCGCGCGTGCTGGAGGAAGCTCCCCGACCCGCTGCCCACGTCGAGGAGCTCGTGTCCCGGCCCGAGGGCGAGGTGGCGGCGCACCAGCGCCAGCTTCGCCCGGTCGTGGGCCGTCATGGCGCGCTCGAACAGCGGGCGCAGCGGCCCCCAGTCGGCGTTCCGGCGGTGCGACACGTACTGGTCGTCGTAGTACGCCGGCAGGTGCGACGGCGGGACCCGCGGGCACTGGTAGGCGAGGCCGCAGTCGAGGCAGGTGACGAAGCGGAAGCGCCCCGGCTTGCCGGTCAGGTCGTCCTCGGCCTCGACGAGGTCGCGGCGCGCCTCGCTGCCGCAGCAGTAGCAGGGGACCCACTCCATGACCTCGACGGGCGGCGGCGCGAGCCCCGGCTCGAAGGCCGGGTCGTGCACGTTCACGGCGCCACCAGCGCGGGCAGGAGGACGGCGTGACACCACGGGCCCGGCGGGCGGCGTCGGCGGTGGCGCGCCCAGAGCCAGGCCAGGAGGGCGGCGCCGGGCACGACGAGGGCGAGCGGCAGGGCGAGGGCCAGGGCGAGCAGCTCGAGCGCCAGGAGAGGCGTCGGCCAGCCCGCAGCGCGCAGCGTCGGGTCGTGCAGGACCTCGTGCGCGGCGAAGGCCAGGCCCACGACGACCGCCGCCGCCGCAGGACCGCCGAGGAGGAGCACGAGCGCGGGGTACTTCGCCGCCACGAGCAGGTGGCGCGGCGCCCTCGGGAGCCGGGCGCCGGCCACGAGGAGGGCGAGCAGCGCGGCGAGCAGCGACGGCCGCGCCGTGAGGGCGAGGCACGCGGCGAGCAGGGCCAGGAGCGCGGCCACGAACGGGGCGGTCGAAGGCGCGCGCGAGAGCGCCCGCGCCGGGTGCGCCAGGCGGTCGTGCGGCAGGTCGAGGAGGTCGTCGAGGAGCCGAAAGGCGGCGACGAGCAGGAGCGCCAGCGGGACCTCGCGGCTGCCGGCGGCGACCAGGAGGACGAGCGCCGCGCCCGGCCAGGCGGCGAGGGTCAGGCGCGTGCGGGCCCAGGCTGCCACCTCACGCCAGGCGGACACGGCCGGCGCTCCCGTCGACGGTCACCACCTGGCCCTCCGCGATCCGTCGGGTCGCGTCGCGCACGCCGATCACGGTCGGCAGCCCGTACTCGCGGGCCACGATCGCCCCGTGCGAGAGGAGGCCGCCGCGCTCGACCACGAGCCCGCCGGCGAGGAACAGGGCGGCCGCCCAGCCGGGGTCGGTCTGCCGCACGACGAGGACGTCGCCGCGCCCGAGCCGCCCCGCCTCGGCCACGTGCTCGAGCACCCTCGCCGGCGCGGTCACGCGGCCCGGCGCGGCGCCCGTGCCGGTGAGCTCGCCCGGCGCCGGCGCCGGCTCGCCGCCGTCAGCGGCGTCGTCGTGCACGTCGCCCGGCGCGAGCTCGATCACCTCCGGGACGCGCGACGGCCAGGCGGCGTGCCGCCGCCGGCGCAAGGCGGCCACCTCGCGCGCGCCGCGCGGGTCGAGGGCCCCGCCCAGGGCGAGCGCCTCGAGCTCCTGCCAGCCGAGGAACCAGACGTCGTCGGGCCGCTCGAGCAGCCCCCGCGCGGCGAGCCGCTCGCCGAGCGCCATGACGACGCGCCGCAGGCGGGAGTAGAGGAGCGCCTGCTTCAGGCGCGCCCGCTCGCGCAGGGCGATCGACGCCTGCGTGGCGGTCAGCAGCCGACCGAACGCCGACCGGAGCGCCCGCGGCAGGGCGGCCCGGACCTCGGCCCCGGCCTCGCGCCGGTCGGCCGCCTGCGCAGCGGCGCGCGCCGCCGGCGACCCCCCGTCGTCGCGCGCGTAGGCCCGCGCGAGCGCCAGCGCGCGCCAGGGCTCGTCCTGGAAGCTCGGCGTGGTGAGCGTGAGCTCGCCCGAGCAGCGGAAGCCCCAGGCCTCGAGCCAGGCGTCGACGGCCCGCCGCGTCGGGCGCTCGAGCGCCGCCAGGGCGGCCCGGTCGTCGGGCTCGCGGTCCAGCGCGTCGCGCAGGGCCGGGTCGCGGGAGAGCGCCCACAGGCCGTCGACGGGGCCGGCGCTGACGAGGCCCTCGAGCCCGCCGAGCAGGCGCGCCATGAGCGGCGCGGACGGCCGATCGGGCAGGGCGCGCTCGAGGAGGCGCGCGAGCAGGCCCGACGTGACCATGGCCGCCACGTCCGCCAGGCCAGGGTCGACCCAGTCCGTCCTCAGGGCCACGAACCCGCGCAGGTCGGCCAGCAGGTCCGCCTGGCCGCGCGCCACGAGCAGGGGCGGGGCCGTCGCGCCCGCGTAGGCGTCGACGCGCGCCTCGAAGCGCGCCACGCGCGCGCCCAGGTCGCGGTAGAGCCAGGCCACGCGCGCGGCGATCGCCAGCGCCTCGAGCGCCTGGCCCGCGCGCGAGCCGAGGTCGCGCCAGCCGCGCGCGGCCGGCGGCGTCGGCGGCGCGCCGACGTAGCGCTCGAACAGCGCGGCGAGGTCGTCGCCCAGCGGCGCGGCCGCCAGGACCTCGCGCACGGCGGTCAGGTCGTAGTAGACCCGCCCGCCGTGGAAGCCCACCAGCCGGCGCAGGGCCGGCGCCACCCGCTCGAGCCGCCAGGGGGCGACGCCGAACGCCCGGCCCAGGCCGCGGAGCAGGTGCTCGTAGCCGGTCGTCAGGACCGACGCGAGGAGCGGCGTCACCGGCCCCGGGAAGTTCTCGATCAGGTTGGCGTTCGTCCAGCGCCGGGGCGGGGCGCCCGTCTGGTCGCGGGACTGCACGACGTGCACGGCGCCCGCCGGGTCGACGACCCACTCGACGTCCTGCGGCGCGCCGAACGCCTGCTCGAGCCGCAGGCCCAGCCCGCGCAGGTCCCCAGGCAGGCCGTCGGCGGGGCCGTCGCGCCCGACCTCGAGGCGGGTCGGCTCGACGCGCCCCTGCACGAGGTCCTCCGCGGGGCCGTCGACCGCCTCGATCAGGAGCGTCGCCGGGCGCGCCGGGTGGCGCGTGAACAGGACCCCCGCGCGGCGCGCCGGCACGAGGCGCTGCACGAGCACCGCCAGCCCGCCCAGGCGCGCGCCGCGCGCGAGCTGGTAGGCAAGCGCGCGGGCCGAGGCGAACGACGACCACACGGCCACGAGCGCGCGGGCGAGCTCGGCGCGGGTGGTCACCGGGCCGATCGAGTCGAGCTGCCCGGCGAACGAGCACCCCGGCGCGTCCTCGCCCAGGCCGGAGCTGCGCGCGATCGCCGGGGCCTCGAGCGCGACCGCGTCGAGGAGCGCCGGGTCGACGTCCACGGCCGCCACCCGCGCGGCGAACGCCGCGGCGGCCCGGGCCAGCCCGTCCGGGTCGTCGGGGCGGAGGTCGTGGTCGGCCCGCGCGAGCGGCGGGGCGGCGCCCGCGCGCGCGAGGTGCGCCTCGAACGCCCGCGCGCTCACGACCACGCCGTCCGGGACCGGCAGGCCGAGGCGCCGCGCGCGCGCCAGGCGCGCGGCCTTGCCGCCCGCGACCCGCGGGTCGAGGGCGTCCTCGAGGCGCAAGACGAGCGTCATGGCGGGGCCCCCGTCTCGAGGCGGTGCTGGTAGAGGAGGACGCGCCCGGGCAGGCGCCGCGACCCGAGGAGCCAGCGCCACCACGGCACGGCGCCCGGCGGCGTCCACGGGACCTGCCGCAGGCGCCAGCCCGGCACCTGGGGGTGGACGTGGTGGAGCTCGTGCGCCTCGAAGCCCAGGAGCACGAGCGCCGACGCCCAGCGCGGCACGACGAGCGAGCGCGTGAACGCCGCCTGCGCGGCGGCCGGCACCGGGCGCACGCGGGCGCCGCCGGCGACCCGCTGCGGGACGTGGGTGTGCTGGCTGAGGAGCACGACGTCCAGGAGGACCCAGGAGAGGAGCAGCGCCGGGCCGACGAGGCGCAGCGCGCCCGTGAGGCCGAGGGCGTGCACGAGGCCGGCGACGAGGCCGACGAGGGCGAGGTGGTGGCAGGCGAGGCCGAGGAGCAGGCGCGCGCGGCCCGCCGGCGGGCACAGGCGGAGGAGGCTCGCCGGCGCGAGGAGCCGCAGGCGGTAGTGGAGCGAGACGAACGGCACGCCCGCGGCCCAGGCCAGGTCGACCAGCGCGAGCGCCAGGCGCGAGCGGGGGGCCGGGGCGAGGGCCCGGGTCGTCGGGTCCACGTCCTGCCAGCCGGTCCAGCGGTGGTGGCGCGCGTGCAGGAGCCGCCACCCGCCGGCCGGGACCTGCGCCAGCACGCCCGCGACGAAGCCCAGCGCGTCGTTGAGCCGGCGGCGCCGGAAGAGCGTCCGGTGCCCGCACTCGTGCAGGAGCACGAACCACTGCGCGAGCGCCACCGCGAGCAGGGCCTGCCCCGCGAGCCACGCCGGCCACCCGCCGACGAGGGAGAGCCAGGCGCCCAGGCCCGTGAGGGCGGCGACCCACAGGGCGAGCAGCGCGCCGACGTCGTCGCGCGGGCGCAGGTGCGCCACGGCGGCGGGGGGAGGGGGCGGCGAAGCGGTCACGCCCCCAGGGTGGCCGGAGGACGGGCGAACTCCAGGTGAATCAGGCGAATCGAATCATGAAGCAGGCGTGAAGCCCTCACGGCTCATCGACGGGACGGTCCGCACAGGATCCCGACGCTGCTCGGCCTCGTCGATCGCCTCGCGCGCGCCCCGGCACCTCGCGCCCGTCCGCCCGGTTGACGAGCGCGAGGCGCGCTCGCCCCGCCTCGCCGCGGCCGTCAGTGACGCCAGCGCGGCCGGAGCGGCGGCGGCGGCCCGGCCGCCAGCGCGCGCCGGCGCTCCGCCGCCTCGCGCTCCTTCTGCGCCCACCAGGCGCGCCCCAGGTGCGGCCGCTCCTCGCGGGTCCGCGCCCGCGACGCGGCCTGGCGGGTGATCACCTCGGCCGCCACGAGGAACGCGGCCAGCGACATGAACATCGCGGCCAGGATCTCGAGCATGGGCTCCACCATCGCCGTCTCCGCCTGCTCCCCGCTCGACTCGCCCCCGTCACGACCTCACGAGCGGCGCCGCCTGTCGGCGCGGCTGGCAGCGCGGGCAGGCGTAGGACGTCCGCCCGCCGATCACCGCCTCCTCGACCCCGCCGCCGCAGCGCCCGCAGCGCCCCTGCTTGTAGACCCAGCGCGCCTCGGACGGCCGCCGCCCGCCCGGGCGCGTGGCGATCCGGCCGTCCTCGACCGCCTGGCGCATCACCCGCGCGAGCGTGGCCCACAGCGCCTCGAACTCCGCGCGCGTCAGGTCGCGCGACGGCCGCGCCGGGTGCACGCCCACGAGGTGCAGGGCCTCGGCCCGGAAGACGTTGCCCACGCCGCTCACGAGCGCCTGGTCGAGGAGCGCCGCGCCGACCGGGTCCGCCCTCCCGCGCAGCCCCGCCCACACCCGCTCCGGGTCGGCGTCGGGCCGGAGCGGGTCGGGGCCCAGGCGCGCGACCACCCGGTCGCGCAGGGCGCGGTCGCCGACCTCGCACGTCGCTGGCGCGTAGACGTCGAACGCCGCCCGGTCGCCCGCGAAGCGCGCCCGCGCCTGCGGCCGCGGCGGCGCGTCCGGCGAGGACACCCGCGCGATCGTCCCGGCGAGCCCCAGGTGCAGGTGCACGACCCGGCCAGCGTCGAACGCCAGGAGGAGATGCTTGCCCCAGGCCTCGGCGGCGTCCAGCGACCGACCGTCGACCTCCGCCGCGCCGGCGGCGAACCGCCCCTGCGGCGAGGTCACGCGCACGGGCGCCCCCACGAGGAGGGCGGTCATGTCGCGGGCGGCGCGGTGGAGGAGGTGCCCCTCGGCCATCAGACCTGCTCCACCGCCGGCCCCGCCGGCCACACGTAGGGGAGGTCGTCGGGCACACCCGGGAACAGCGGCCCGTAGCGGGCCGGGTCCTTGCGCACGAGCGCCGAGCGGTGCGCCCGGTGGAACGCCCGGTCGCCCAGCCACGGCGGCCGCGCGCGCGTGCGCCCCGGCCGCGAGAACGCCTCGATCTTGCCCAGGCACGTGTCGGCGTGGCCGCG
Organism: Planctomycetota bacterium; assembly: GCA_023954375.1. Taxonomy (GTDB): domain Bacteria; phylum Planctomycetota; class J058; order J058; family J058; genus JAMLIC01. The sequence goes on along the minus strand of JAMLIC010000023.1, from coordinate 29,560 downwards.
GCGGCGCCACTCGCGCGCGACTGCCTGGCCGTACTCGACCAGCGCCTCCTCGTGCCCGCGCCACATGCGCACGGCCGGGTGGTTCCTCCAGCCCTGCCGCAGCCCGTGCAGCGCGTTGAGGACCTGCAGCACCTCGACGCGCTGCTTGCCGAGCCGGCGGTCGTCGAGCGCCCGCGCGCTCCGCTCGAAGCTGGCGTAGGGCAAGAAGGTCTGCACGAGGTCGATGATGCCACCGCCCTGCAGGCCCGCGACCCTCGCGCCCTCATCTACCTGGGCGCGGCGACCACCCGGAACCCGGTCGCCGGCGAGGCGAAGCTCGCCGGGACGAGGTCGCGGTTGCTCGCGCGGCAGCCGCGGTAGTCGGTCGTCCAGGCGCCCCCGCGCAGGGGCACGTGCCCGGGCGGCGGCGGGGGCAGCGTCGGGCCGACCAGGCACCACTCGGCGACGTTGCCGTGCAGGTCGAACAGGCCCCAGGCGTTCGGGGCGCGGCCGCCGACGGGGAACGGCCCCGGGCCGCCGCCCGGCGGGTGGTGGCTCTGGAACCAGGCCACCTCGCGCAGGCGCGCGGCGAAGGGCCGCCGGTTGTCGGGCCCGGTCGCGACGCCGATCGGGGCGCGGGCGCCGGCGCGGGCGAGCGCCTCCCACTCGTCCTCGGTCGGCAGGCGGAAGGTGTGACCGGCCCACACCGGGTCCCTGGCGGCGAGGCGCGTGAGCGCCAGGCAGAACGCCTCGGCGTCCTGACGCGTGACGTCGTGCACGGGGAGGTCGGGGCCGCGCGTCGACGACGGGTTCCGCCCGAGGACCGCCTCGAAGGTCCGCTGCGTGACCTCGTGCGTGGACACGTGCAGCCCGGGCGGCAGGTCGATCGTGCGAGAGGGCTCGTGCGTCGGGTCGGCGAGCGGGTCGGGCTCGTCGACGCCGCCCGGGCCGAGCGTCGAGCGGCCGAGCGTCACGCGACCGGGGGGGACGGGGCGCAGGCGCAGGTGGAGGAGCGGGCGCCCGGCGGCGCGGCCGTCGGCGAGCGCGACGCGGACCGCGGCCTCGTCGCGCGCGACCACGCGCAGGAGGTACGGCCCCGGGTCGAGCCAGCCCTCGACGCGGGCCGCGCGCTCGCCCTCGTCCGCGCACAGGAGCAAGTCGCCGCGCCGGACCTCGAGGCGGACCTCGCCCCGCGCCGTGGCCGCCTCGATCGCGCGCGCGCCGGCGTCGTCCACGTCGAGCCGCAGCCACGCGCCGCGCGGCCCGGCCACGACCTCCGCCCGCCCGCCCTCGAGCACGAGCGGGGCGTCCGGCGCGGTCCCGGGCGTCCGCCGGGCGCGGAGCGTGAACGCGCCGCCCTGCCCGCCGACATCGCGCACGCTCACGTGGACCAGGCCGGCCTCGAGGTCGAGCGTCAGGCGCCCGCCGCCCTCGGGGCCGGCGCCGCCGACCCGCCGCCGCTCGACGAAGGCGTCGACGTGCACCCGCGCCGCGCTCTCGCCGGCGTCGAGCGTCCACGCCCCGGCGGCGGGCAGGCGCAGGGCCAGCCAGTGCGCCCCGCCGGGCGCGAGGTCGCCCGTCACCGTGCCCGGCCGCGCGGCCTGCGGGCTCGCCCGCGACCCGGGGCCCGCGCCCGCCGCGACGACCACGGCGCCGCGCCCGCGGACGGCGCGCACGCGCAGGGGGTGCCGCCCCGGCGCGAGCGAGCGTACGACCTCGCCCGCGCCCGCGCCCGCCGCGAGCTCGAGCGCGACGTCGAGCCCCGCGTCGGCCTGCGCCGTGACGCGCACGGGGCCGGGGACGGGCACGACGAGGTCGAGGTCGATCGCCTGGCCGGCGGTCAGCGCGAGCGCGCGCTCCCCGCCGAACGCGAGCTCGCCTCCCGGGACCGGGGCCGGCGCGGGCGCCTCGGCTGCCGTCGACGTGGAGGCGTGAGGCGGCGGCGCCTCCACCGGGGCCGCGCAGGCCGCGACGACCAGCGCGATCAGGCACGGCGGCGCGCCGCGCAGGGACGCCGCGCGGCCGCCCTCCGCGCTCACGGCGCCCACGGGATCACCACGCGGAACCCGACGCCGCGCCCGCGCGTCGCGGCCAGGCGGCCCTGGCGCCAGGCGCACTCGACCTGCAGGGCGGACCGCGCGTCGGGGCCGCCGCCGCGGCAGGTCATCGCGTCGGCGCCCTTCGGCTCGGGCACGACGACCGCCGAGGGCCGGTGCGCGAGCGGCCCGGTCGCCTCGGCCCAGCGCCGCGGCCGCCACGGGTCGACGCACCACTCGTGCAGGCCGAGCCCGAGCCCGGCGACCCCCGCCGGCGTGCGGTCCTGCGCCACCGACAGGCCCGACGGCGTCAGGGCGGGCGGGGCGTCGCCCCAGGGGAAGCGCCGCGGGGCCGGGCCCGTCCCGGCGGCGGCGAGCTCCCACTCGACCTCGGCCGGCAGGCGCACCGGCGCGGCGACGAGGCGCCCGAGCAGGCGACAGAACTCGGCGGCGTCGGCCCACGACACGCAGCGCACGGGCGCGTCCTCCCAGCCCGGCGCGGGCGCCTCGAGGTGGGCCAGGAAGCCGGGGCGGCGCCGGCGAGCGGCGAGGTCGACGCCGCCCGCCTCGAGCACGGCGAGGTACTGCGCGTTGGTCACCTCGCGCGCGCCGATCAGGAAGCCCTCCTCGAGCACCACGCGCACGCGCGGCGCGGCGAAGCCGGCCGCCGGCAGGAGCGCCCGCGCGGCGCGCTCGGCCGGCGGCAGCCCGGCCGGGTCGACGCCGACCGCGCCCTCGCCCGCGGGCACGTGGACGAGGTCGAGCGCCAGCGCGCCGTCGCCCACCGGGACGCGCAGGCGCCCCGGCCGAGCGCGACGACCTCGGCCAGCGACTCGACCTCGGCCGGCGGCTCGTCGACCGCCGGCGCGTCCTCGACCGGCGGCGGCTCGAGCGCCCGCACGCCGGCGCGCGGCCCCGCGGGCTCCGGCGCGCTGCGCTCGACCGCCGCGCGCGCGGCCAGCCGCTCGACCTCGCCGAGCGCGGCGCGCGCGCCCGCCGCCTCGGCCCGGGCGCCGGCCGCCTCGGCCCGCGCCGCGGCCACCGCGGCCTCGGCCCGCGCCGCGCGCGCCCGCGCCTGGTCGCGCGCCGCCTCCGCCCGCGTCAGCCGCGCGCCGGCCGCGTCGAGCGCGCCCGCCAGGGCCGCGACGCGCGCCTCGAGCCGCTGCGCGTCCTCCTCCGCCCGCGCGAGGAGCACGGCCAGCCAGGCCAGCGCCAGGCCCACGAGCGTCACCGTCACCACCAGGGCCGCCGCCGCGCCCACCTCACGCCGGCTCACCGCGCCTCCTCCACCAGCCGCACGGCGTCGTGCCGCGCGGCGCGCCAGGCCGCGTGCACGAACGCGGCCGCGCAGCTCCCCACGACCATTCCCCCGACGGCGAGCACGTCGCCCGCCCCGAGCCGGCACGCCCCCGGGGCCAGCCGCTCCAGCGCCCGCTCGGCGGCGAGCCCCAGCGCGAGCACGAGCCCCAGCCCGGCGGCCAGGAGGAGCAGGTTCCGCGCCGTCACGAACCAGAGCACCGCCCCGCGCGAGAACCCCGCCAGGCGCAGGGCGCCGACGACGGGCAGGCGCTGGCGCGTCGCGCCCGCGGTCACGAGGCTCGTCGTCACGAGGCTCGCGGCGCACGTCGCCGCGAACACGACCGCGACGAGCAGGTCGAGCCGCGCCGCGTGGCGCCGCAGCTCGCGCACGGCGAAGACCCCCGGGGCCCGCACGTCGAACTCCCCCGAGAGCCGCGCCACGAGCTCCGGCAGCGCATCGACGTCGTCCGGATAGACGAACGCGCGGTGCGCCTCGACGGTCCGCCGCGCCGCCGGCCGGAACGCGCGGGCCTGCGCGTCGAACGTCGCCAGCCCCTCGCGGCGCGCCCGGTCCCTGGCGAGGAGGTCGCCTGGCACGAACACCCACGCGGCGAGCGGGTCGGCGGCGCCGGGCGTCTGCGGCCGGGCGCAGGTCGAGACGTCGTACTCGCCGCCGGGCAGCGCGAGCCGCCCCGGCGCGAGGACGGCCTCCCGCATGCGCGCGCCCGGCGCGCCGCCGGGCAGGAGAGCCACGAACGGGGCCACGCGGTCCCGCTCCGGGTGGCCGCGCAGGTCCCAGGGCGCGTCGAGCGGCGGCGGCGTCGCGCGCCGCGTGCGCACGTAGCGCGCGAGCCGCCCGGGGTAGTCGAGCGGCAGCCCCAGGCAGGTGACCTCGCGGCCGTCGAGCCGCGCCGTGACCGGCGCCGTGTAGCGCAGCCACCAGGCCTCGTCGGGGCCGCCCTTGCGGCCGAGCAGGGCCTCGAGCGCGGCGAGGTCGCGCTCGGCGAGGCGCAGGCCGCCCTGGTTCCGGACGAGCAGCACCTGCCGCGCGGCCGGCAGGGGCCGGCGCTCGCCCGCGAGCGCCGCCCGGTCGAGCCAGCCGTGCACGGTCGCGCGCGGGTCGTCGGGCGCGAGCGGCTCGACCGCGAGGTCGAGCGCGCGCGCCAGCGCCAGGGCGTCGGGCTCGAGCGGCCCCTGCGCCGGGTCGCGCGTCGTGAACACGAGGAGCCCGTCCCAGCAGGCGGGCGCCTCGCCCGCGCCGCCCTCGCCCGGCAGGTCGTGGCGCGCGGGCGCGCCCGGCAGCCCGGTGTCGTCGACGAGCGACGCCGCCACGCCGTCGCGCCAGGCCTCGAGCGCCTCGACCAGCGCCGCCGGCGCCCAGGCGACCTGGTGCGGCTCCTGCGCGTCGGCGTCGACCAGCGCGGCCACGCGCACCGGCAGCCACGTCCACGCGCCGCCGCGCGCGACGCCCAGCTCCAGCCAGCCGTCCTCGACGCGCGTGCCCGGGGGGACGCTCCCGGCGCGCGCGGCCCAGCGGGCGAGCTTGTCGGCGTGCTCGCGGTAGAGCGCCACCTCGAGCGTGCGCTCTCCAGGCGGGAGGCCGAGCGTCTCGACGAGCGGGTCCTCGGGGTCGAGCAGGTAGAGCTCGAACCCGTCGAGCTGCCGGTCGAGCCCCAGCGCCTCGCGCAGGGCCACGTCCTCGGGCGCGGTCGAGGTCAGGCGCGCCTGGTCGAGCGGCGGCATGGGCGCGCGGTCGCCCGGGGCGCGGAAGCGGAGCTTCACGCCCACGGAGCGGTGGAGCGCCACGTGCCGCACGCCGGGCGTCGCGCGCGCCAGGTCGGCCGCGGCCTCGGGCGTGAGGCGCGTCGACGCCCGCCAGGGCTCGATCGTCACCCGCGAGAGGCTCGGGCTCTGGCGGATGCCGCTCGCCAGCCGCTCGAGGAGGCCGCTCCTGAGGCCGAGGAGGAGGAGGAGCGGCAGGGCCAGGGCGGCCACGGCCAGGGCGAACGTCACCGACGACGACCGGGCGTGGAGGGCGTCGCGGAGGGCCAGCGCCGCCACGTGCAGGACGACGGGGCCCGGGCGGCGCTCGCCTACGGTCACGGCAGGGGCGTGGGCGACCTCCACCTGGCCGCCGAGGGTCAGGGGCGGCGGCGGCGGGGCGTCGGCGAGCGACGCGAACCAGGGCGCCTCGGGCCAGGTGCGCAGGCGCACGACGGGCAGGTCGAAGGCCGCCGGCAGCGCCGGATCGTGGCTCACGAGGACGACGGCGGGCCCGTGGCCCTCGCGGTCGAGCAGCGCCCGCACGGCCGCGAGCGCGGCCTGCCGGTCGAGGCTGCTCGTCGGCTCGTCGGCGAGCACGAGCCCCGGCCGGTGCGCGACGGCGCGCCCGAGGAGCACCCGCTGCCGCTGCCCGCCCGAGAGCGCGTCGGGGCGCAGGCGCGCGACGCGCGCGGCCTCGCCGCCGAAGAGCGCGCCGAGGAGGGCGCGCTCGCGCGCGCCCGTGGGCAGGGCCAGCGCCCGCAGGGGCAGGGCCAGCTCCTCCTCGGCGGCCAGCGCCCCGAGGAGCGCGCCCGACTGGAGCGCGAAGCCCACCTGCCGCGCGCGCAGGGCGTCGCGGCGCCAGGGCGGCAGGGCGTCCGACCCCGTCTGGACCGCCTCGCCGGCGAGCGCGAGGCGCTCGACCCACGTGGCCGGCCGCAGGAGGCCGAGCACCGTCAGGAGCGTCGTCTTGCCCGTGCCCGACGCGCCGGCCACGACGACCGCGCCGCCCGCCGGCACGGCCAGGCGCGGCACGTGCAGGACGAAGGCCCCCGGCGGCAGCGACGCCGCGAGCCCCCGCAGGACCTCGTCGCGCGCCGCGCCGGGCGGCGGCGCCCAGCCCGGCGGCGCGCCGTGGACGTGCCACAGCCCCTCGACCTCGACGGCGGGGACCTCGATGGTCATCAGTGTGGTGCGTCCTCCGCGAGCGCTCGCCGGCCTCGCGGCCGGGCTCCCGTCTCCCGGGCGCGTCGCCGCTCCAGCCGCGAGGCCCGCTCGCGCTCGCTCCGGCGCACCACCGTGGTCACCGCACGTCGTCGATCGCGACGAACGCCAGGGCGTCGCGCGCCTCGTCGGTGGGGTCGAGCTTGAACCACAGCGCCGGCTCGGCGAGCTGCTCGCCGAACAGGCGCGCCATGCGCGCCAGCTTGTCGGTCACGCGCGCGCGGTCGGCCGGGCTCATGGCGGCCACCTGCTCCGGCGTGAGCGTCATGAGCGGCGTGCGGATCGGCAGCCCGCCCACGATCTCCAGCACGACCGAGAGCGGCGTCGTCGGCGCGAGGTCGTGGTCGATGCTCATGGCCGCCAGCCGCTGCTGGAGCATCTGCACGAGCACGCCCGGGTTCACGCCGGGCTGCTCGAGCTCGTGCGCGACGAGGTCGGCCACCTGCTGCAGGCGGCGCAGGCGGGCGCGCGAGACGAGGAAGCGCTCGGTGACCGTCGCCGCGCCGAAGGCGTCGAAGCTCGAGAGCCACGCGTCGCGCACCGGCACGGGCGGGAGGCCCTCGGCGGCGGCGTCGTCGGGCCGCAGGAGCTCGATCAGCTCGCGGAAGGGCGCCGGCACGCCCGCGAAGCGGGGGTCGTCGTCGACGCGCCCATGGGGCAGCGCCTCGCCCTCGACCAGGCCGACGACGGCGCGCGCGCCCTCGATCCGGCGCCCGAGGTCGGCGACGAGCGCGTCGCGCATGCCCTGCACCTCGCCGGGCGCGAAGCGCAGGGCCTCGCCCGGGAAGGGGACGCCCTCGCCCAGCCCGGCGAGCTGCGAGAACTGGCGCGTGCGCAGGGCGTCGAGGCGCGGCCCGTTGACCTCGCGCTGGACCTCGACCGTCGTGATCACGCGGCACACGCGCAGGGCGTCGAGCGGGCGCACGGCGCCCTGGACGGGCTGGGCCAGGGCGAGCAGCTCGGGGATCGACATCCCCGAGCCGTTGCGCTCGGGGTGGTTGTCCTGGTCGAAGGCCGCCTCGTCGCCCACGAGCACGACCTGCTTGAAGCCGAGGTCGCACCAGTCGACCCCGGTGAGCGCCAGCTTGATCCCGGACAGGACGTCCTCGCCGTGGTCGACGCCGCCGCCGTCCTCGAGCGCGCCCACGCGGGCGAGGAAGCGCCCGTGGTCGCGCCCCTCCTCGAGGCGGCACACCACGTCGGCCTCGCCCGGACCGCGGAAGGTGACCAGGCCGAAGCGGAAGCGGCCGCGCAGGTCGCCGTGGCGGCCGCGCAGGTCGTCCGTGACGCGCGCGATCGCCTGGCGCACGGCGTCGATGTAGGGCCGCATGGACCCGCTCACGTCGACGACGAAGACGACGTCCACCAGGAAGTCGCCGAGCGCCTCGCGCAGGGCCTCGCGCGGCGGCGGCGCGGGCGCGCCGGCCGGCGCGGCGATGAACGCGACCCGGTAGAGGTCGTGGACCGAGCCGTCGAGGTCGAGCGTGACCCCCTCGCGCGCCTCGAGCACGGGCATGACGAACCCGGCCCGGCCGAGGCGCGCCGGCTCGAGGCCGAGCGCGGCCTCGTCGTGCTCGGGCGGGTCGGGCCAGCGCGTGAAGCCGTCCTGCCAGCGGGTCGGGTCGGCGTAGAAGCGCGCGCGCTGGCGGCCCCCGGCGCGCGGGAGGAGGCCGACCGCCTCGCGGTGCCACCACTCGACGCAGTCGTCGGCCGGCAGCCAGCCGAACTGCTCGCCCTGCGGGACGACCTCGCGCGTGGCGACGCGGTACCACCGCGCGCCCGCGGCGTCGGTCAGGCGCGTCGCGCCGCCGGGCGCGGGGAGCACGAAGAAGAACTCCATGGGCCCGACGGCCCGGCGCACGGGCGCATCGACCGCGGGCGCGCGCCGGACCGCGGTGGCGCGGCGCGCGATCACCTTGAGCGGCGCCGGGCGCCCCTCGGCGCGGGCGGCGTGCTCGACGGCGAGCAGGTCGCGGGGGACGCGGTCGGCGTCGGGCGGCGCCTCCTGGGCGTGCGCGACCGCGGCGAGGGCCAGCAGGGCGAAGGCGGCGCGGGTCATCGCGGCTCCCCGTCGACCTCCCCGGTGCGCGGAGGTCGACGCGGGGAGGCTAGGCCCGCCCCGCGCCGAGGGCCAGAGCGCGGCGACGAGGATCGGCCGCAAGCTGCTGCCCGCGCTGCGCCTGCGTCGACGACCCGGCCGACACTCTCACCGTGGCGCCGGGGTGACGGTTCGGCCGACGTTCGTGTCGATCGCGCCGACGCCACCGGCCTTGCGCGCTTCACCGGCGCCGCGGTTGGATGCGCGCATGCATCACTCCTTCGACGGCGCGCGCCAGCTCTCGAACCACCCGACGATCGGCGGCGGGATGGGTCTCGTCGGGCTCTTCTTCGGCCTGCCGTTCCTGGCCGCCGGCCTGTTCGTCATGGCCCTCGGGACGCTCGTCCCCATGGACAACCCCGAGAGCGCGCCGCCGGCCGGGTTCATGGTCGTCTTCGGGCTGGTGTTCGCGATCCCCGGCGCCGGGCTGATGATCGCCGGCGCGCGCTCGGCGCTGCGCGGGCTGCGCAGCCGGCGGCTCCTCGCGCAGCACGCCGACGAGCCCTGGCTCGCCGACCACGACTGGGACCCGCGCGTCGTGCGCGATCGCGCCCAGGGGGTCCTCGGCCCGTTCGGGGCGGCCGGGTTCATGACGCTGTTCCTGTCGATCTTCAACGGCCTCGTGTTCTTCGGCGACGAGGACGTGCCCGTCTTCGCCATGGTGATCGTCGGCCTCTTCGACCTGCTCCTGCTCTTCGTGTGGGGCTACGCCTTCTACGTCCTCGGGCGGCGGCTCAAGTACGGCGAGGGGCAGCTGCGCCTGGGGTCGTTCCCCTTCTTCGCCGGCCAGCCCCTGCGCGTCACGGCCGAGCTCCCGCGCGCCCTGCGCGACTTCCCCGAGCTCAAGGCGACGCTGCGCTACGTGGAGCAGGTGTGGGAGACGCGCGGCACGGGCAAGAACCGCAGCCGGACGCTCGTGGCCTACGAGCGCTGGGCCGAGCAGAGGGTGCTGCCCGCCGAGGAGGTCGGGCGCGAGGTCGAGCTCGAGTTCCAGGTGCCGCCCGGGGCGCCGCCGACCGACCTGTCGGCCTCGCCGGCGCGCTACTGGGAGCTGCAGCTCGACGCGGAGACGCCAGGGATCGACTACCACGCCCTGTTCCTGGTGCCCGTCTACTGACCGAGGTCGAGCACGAGGGCGGTGGCGTCGTCGTCGTCGTGCGGGAGGTCGCGCACCGCCGCGAGCGCCGCGTCGGGCGAGAGCGGGGCGAGGCGCCGGCCGAGGGCGTCGACGAGCGCGAGGGTGGCGGCCGGGTCGGCGTGGTCGTCGCCCAGGAACCCGTCACTGAGCGCCACGACGCGGGTGACGCCCGGCAGGCGGCGCGCGACGAACGCGCGCGACGAGACCTCCCAGCGCGCGGGGTCGAGCCAGCCCAGCTCGAGGCCGAAGCGCTCGTCCGGCGGGAGGCCGTCGAGCCCGGGCGCGAGGACGTGCACGCCCTAGCCGAAGACGGCGACGGTCAGCCCGCCCGGGTCGAGGCGCCCCGCGGCCAGGCAGAGGCCGGTCGGCCCGCCCGTTCGCGAGGCCGCGTGCAGGTGCGCGTTCAGGCACCGGCCGAGCCAGCGCAGCGCCTCGAGCCTGGCGTCGGCCGCGACGCACGTCGTCCACGCGGCGTCGAACGCGCGCCAGAAGCCGGCGCCGACCGCGCCGTGGCCCGCGGCGTCGGCGAGGTAGAAGGCGGACGACGTCGCGTCGAGCGCCACGACGTCGTGGCGGTCGCCGCTCTCCGCGCCGCCGCGCGCCGGCCGGTGGTACGAGATCGCCGCATCACGCCGAGGATGACGCGGCGGCGGCCCGCCGTCACGCGGCGGCGCGGGGCGCCTCCGCGACCTCGGCCGGCGTCGGGGCCGGCGGCGCCGCCGGCCGGCGGCGGAGGAGCCCCGCCGCCCAGCGCCCGAGGACGAGCAGCCAGGCGAAGCCGAGGCCCAGGAGCGCGTGGTAGGCGAGGAGCTTCTTCCAGTGCGGCCCGTTGTCGCCGAGGAGCGCGTAGGCCGGCTCCGGGTCGACGACGTAGCGGTGGTGCCAGGCCCACGCGCTCCAGCGGTCCGGATACTGGCGGTGGAACACGAACGTCGCGTTGGGGTTCAGGTAGGCGCGCGGCAGCTCGCTCACCTCGTCGTAGGCCACGTCGACGAGCCGCCCGTCGCGGAGCACCGTCGCCACGAGGCCGCTCGTCGCGTCGGCCTCGTGCAGGTGCGCGAGCTGCACCGCGTTGAGCGGGCGGCCGCGGCCGGCGTCGCGCACGGCCAGGACGTTCAGCGAGACGTCGGTGTAGGCCCAGCGCCCGCGCTCGGGGAGGAACACCTCGGCGAAGGTGTGCGCGCTCAGGTCGACGCGGTCGAGGGCGCGGTTCGTGTCGACGACACGGACCGCGAGCCCGGCCGCGGTCGCGAACAGGGCGAAGACGGTCGCGTGCTCGGTGCACTGGCCGGTGGCGTCGCCGGCGACGATCCGGCGGTACTGCTCGAGCGCGGGGAGGCGGCGGAAGCCGTCGGCCGGGAGGCCGCGGCCCGGGTCGAGGGCCAGGAACACGTGGCGCCACACGGCCTCGAGCCGGCGCGCGGGCTCGGCCTCGAGGTCGACGCCGCCCATCCGCAGGAGCCGGCGCGCCTCGGCGACGTCCGCCGGCGGGTAGCCCGCGGGCGAGAAGGCCAGCGCGTCGAGCGGGCGTCGGTCGAAGCGGCCGACGACGAGGTCGCTCGTCGTGAAGAGCGCGGCGCCGGGCTTGACGCGGAGGCGGCGCTCGCGGCGCGGATCGGCGTCGTCCTCGTCGCCGACGGGGCCGACGGCGTACTCGGCCTCGGGCCCGGAGAGGCGCACGCGGCGGGCGTCGAGGCGCTCGGGCGGCGGGGCGGCGGGGTCGAGGGCCCGCACGCGCCAGCCGCCGGGCGGGGGCTCGGAGAGCCGGACCTCGAGGCCGCGGTCGGTGCGGGCGAACCCCTCGACCGTGGGCTCCTCGAGCGGGTGGTAGATCGAGGCGTAGCTGGAGAGGCGGTAGTTGTAGCCCTCCATGCGGTGGGCGGCGATCCAGACGTTGACCGCCAGCGCCGCCGCGGTGAGGGCCCCCAGGGCGCCGAGCCAGGGGGCCGGGAGCGGGAGTCGCACCGTCACCTCGCGCGCCCCCTGTGGCGGGCGCGCTACACCGCCCGTGCCGGCCGGAGGTCGCGACGTGGCGGGCGACGGGACGCGCGGGCCCGGGGGGTGACGCCCCGGGCGGGGGAGATCACGCTACCAGAACTTCCACCAGGGCTTCTTGACCTCGAACGGCTCGGGGTCGCTGACGCCGTCCTGCGTGGTGACGGTCACGGCGGCCGGGCCGGCGCCGATCACCGGCACCCAGGACCAGACGGTCGAGCGCGAGATCGGCAGGTGCAGGGCGCGCGCGCCGCGGTAGTGCACGCGGTTGAAGCCGCCGTCGAGCGGCCCCATGAAGTGGCGGCCGGTGACCCTCACGAGCGAGAGCGGGTTGGCGCGGGCGTCGCTCAGCCGCGCGATCTCGGGCCGCACCGGGGCGATCGCGCGGTGCGTCGGCACGCGCGAGGACGGCGGCGAGACCTCGCCCTCGAACACGACGTCGCGCATGTAGACGAACTTCTCCGGACTCACGCGGAGGAGCTCGTCGGGGGCGAGCCAGTAGAACTCGACCGACTCGGCGAAGTCCTCGCGGTCGTTGGTGCGCGCGTAGTCGCTGACGAACCCGTTCCAGCTCCGGAAGCCGTTGGCGATCGGCGTGACCCACGAGATCGCCGTCCAGTTCGTCGTGCCGAGGACGGCGACCTGCACCTTGTTGAGGAGCGGCCCCTTGCCGACGGTGGCGTACTGCGCGCAGTGGCCGACCTCGTGCGCGACGACCATGTAGATCCACGTCGGGTCGAGCGGGGTCCTGAAGACGTTGTCGCCGAACGCGACGTAGCCCTTCTCCGCGACCGTCGTCGCGGCCGCGTTCGGGCGCGGGCGCCCGTTGCTGCCGATCGGTTGGACGTCGCGGTAGAAGCGGCGCACCTTGACGTCGTTCGCCTTCCGCAGGAGCACGTCGGGCAGGCGGTCGAGGGCCGCGCGGACGGCCTCCGCCTCGGGCAGGGTCCAGGTCGCGTCGCGCGACGCGAGGTCGAACGTGACCGCGCCACGCGACCAGGTGAAGCCGGTCTGCGTCGGGGTGAGGGTGCCGGCGCCCTGGGCCCGCGCGGCGGCGGGGACGAGCGCGAGGACGAGCAGGGCGAGCGCGAGGGAGCGCATGGGTGTGGGTCTCCTTTTGGGGAAGGCCCACAACAACCGCCAGGCCATGCCACAAATCGTTGCGCAACAAACCTGCGCGCTTCCCGCTTTCCCGTTTCCCCTGTCACGCTCGTAGACAGGTCAGAACTCGCGACCTCGTCGCGGAGAGCCACCGGCGACCGCTCGAGCCACGCGACCAGGCTGACACGCCCAGGGAGGTCGGCCGGGGTCACCGCGTCTGGCCGAGCTCGAGCTCGAGCCGCGCGATCCGCTCGAGCAGCGCCGCGAGGTGACCGCCCCACTCGGGCACCCAGCCCACCTCGAGCGCGTCGAAGCAGGCGAGGAGCTCCGCGCGCCGGTCGCCGCGGGCGCCGGCGAGGTCCGCGCGGGCGAGGAGCGCCCAGGTCGGGTTCGTGGCGGAGAAGCCCTCCGCGAGGTGCAGGGCCATGGCCGCCCCGGCGTGGTCGCCCTTGAGCGTGAGCGCCTCGCCCCGGACGAGCCAGGCGAGCCAGCGGGTCGGGTCGAGATCGAGCGCGCGGTTGGCGGCCGCGAGGCCGGCCAGGGCCCCCTCGCGCGTTCCGGTGAGCACGTGGAGGCGGCCCTGGAAGGCCTCGTCGCTCGTGCCTCGGACGCGCGCGAGGATCGCGGCGTGGTCGGGGTGGTCGGGGCGCGGCGGCATGAGGTACTCGTCCTGCTCGTCGAGGACGGTCTCCACCGGCCCACGGCTGGGCGGGGGGTCGAGGACCAGGAGCTTCCGCCGCGCGCCCTCGAGCCGCGCGCGCTCGAGGTCGTCGCCCGCGGGGAGCTCGCCGAGGGCCAGCGCGACCTCGACCGCGGCCTGCTTCCACGCGGCGCGGCGCCGCTCCGCCCGCGCGGCGGCCCGGGCCCCCGCGCGGTTCATGGCCCGCAGCTCGTCCACCCGCTGGGCGATCGCGAAGCGCGCGTCGCTCGTGTCGGCGGGCGGAGGGTGCGCGGCGCGCAGCTCGGCCTCTCGACGCGAGCGCTCCGCGGCGGCCCACTCGGCCTCCGCCCGGACGCGCTCCTCGACCGCGCGCGCCTCCTCGGCCCGCCGCTCCCGCACGGCGCGCGCGTAGAGCCAGTACGTCGTGCCCACGCCGCCGAGCAGGAGCAGGGCCGCCGAGGCCGCCAGCGTCAGGGCGAGGAGCGTCCCGCGCCGCGAGGTCGGCGCGCGCGCGCCGGTCGGCTCGCGGCGCAGCCGCTCGCCGTGGCGGCAGGCGGCGCAGCGCCCGGCCTCGCCCCAGCAGGCCTCGTGGTGCCGCGCGAGGCACGCAGCGCAGACCACCCCGTCTGAAGCGGTCGCCGGCACGTCGTCGTGGCAGAACGGACACCGGTTCCGGGCCACGACGACGTCGTCGCGCGACTCGGGCTCGGGCGCGCGCGGAGGCTGCGGCTTCTCGTCGGACTTCATGTCCCGAAGTCTACTCGCGGGCCCTCCGGGCGCCCGGCGTGCCTCGGGACCGTTTCAGGGCGCGTCAGGGCACAGCTTGCGTCGCACCGGCCGCGACGCAAGCCGCCGTAAGCCTCGGCAGTTTCATGCCCTGCCGTCGGTCCCCTCCTTGCGCCACCCCGCACGGTCCGGGGGACGACTCATGCGCACCGCGCTCCGCACCTGGCCCCTCCTCGCGCCGCTGCTCGTCGCCGCGCTCGGCGGAGCGCACCCCGCCTTCGCCCAGCCCGAGCCGGCGCGCCCGGTCGCGTCCGCCGCCTCCGTCGGCGGCACGAGCCACGTCGGGCCGGCCTGGGCGGCGGACCTGGGCCCGCAGGGGCAGGCCTACCTGCGCGCCGCCCTCCGCCTGGCCTCCCCCTCGCAGCGGGTCGACTTCCACGCCGGCCGCCTGCCGATCGGCACCTTCTACGACCTCGTCGCCGCCGGCGTCTTCGGCGAGGCGGCCCTGCGCCCGGCCAGCTACATGGCCGTGCGCCGCGGGCTCGAGGGGGCCGGCCTCCTGGGCGAGCTCGACCGGCTCGTGCGCGACCTCGACCCGGCCAGCCGCCAGCGCTTCCTCGACGGCGAGCTGACGCCGCGCGAGCTCCTCGCCGGGCAGGCCCGCGCGCGCGGCGCCTGGCAGGACGCGGCCACGCCCACGAGCTACGCGCGGCTGGTCGAGCGCCTGCAGGCGAGCGGCGAGCTGGCCCGGTTCGAGGCGGCCGTCGCCGCCCTCGAGCCGGCAGAGCGCGAGGCCCTGCGCGCGCGCGGCCTGAGCCCGCGGCGCGCGTTCGAGCTGATCGGCGCGCACGAGGCCCTGCGCCCCGACGTGGTGATCGTGGGCGGCGGCATGGCCGGGATCGCCACGGCGCGGCGCCTCGAGGCCGAGGGGCGCCGCGTCGTCGTCCTCGAGGCCGGCGCGGAGCCGGGCGGCCGGGTGCGCACCGACGCGACGACCTTCTCCATGCCGCTCGACATCGGCGGCGCCTGGATCCACAACTTCTTCGAGAACCCGACCGGCCGGATCGCCGAGCGCCTGGGGCTCGAGCTGGTGCGCGACGTGCCGGAGACGCGGCTGACCTTCGACGGGTCGCGCACCCTGCGCCCGTTCGACGACGCGCGCCTGGAGACCTTCGAGGCGCGCCTGCACGAGGTCGCCGAGCGCGCCCGCGCCGAGGGGCGCGACATCTCCGTCGCCGAGGCGGCCCGCGGCTTCCGCGACCCGCTGCTGGAGCGGCTGATCGCCAACTCGCACCACGGGGCGACCGACGCGCGCGACCTCTCCCTGCGCGACCGCTCGCTCATGACCCCGGAGGCGGAGGACCGCCTGGTGCGCGAGGGCATGGGCCTGATCCCCGAGGCGCTGGCGCGCGGGCTCGACCTGCGCACCGGGGTGCGGGTCGTTCGCGTGGACTGGGGCGGCCAGCCGAACGAGCCGGCGCGGATCCACACGTCCGACGGCCGCGTCTACGAGGCGGCGCGGGTCGTCGTCACCCCGTCGGCGCCGGTGGTCGAGGGGATCGCCTTCAACCCGCCCCTCCCCGCCTGGAAGCGCGAGGCCCTGGCCAACCTGCCCATGGGGCGCTTCGGCAAGGTGATGATCGAGTTCGACCGCGACGTGTTCACGCGCGTGGCGCCCACGGGCGCGCGCATCTACGACACGACGAACCCGCGCGGGGTGGTGGAGTACGTCATCCGGCCGTTCGGCCAGGACGTCGTGATCGCGCTCTTCGGCGGCGCCCTGGCCGAGGACATGGAGCGCATGGGCCGCGAGCGGGCGACGGAGTACGTCAAGGAGAAGCTCGCGCGGATCTTCGGCGAGCAGGTGCGGCCGGCCGCGCGGCGGGCCGAGCTGACCACGTGGAACACCGACCCGCTCACGCGCGGCGCCTTCTCGGCGGCCGCCCCCGGGCACTTCGAGGCGCGCGAGGCGGCCGGGCGCCCGGTCGGCAACCGGATCTTCTTCGCCGGCGAGGCCACCGCCCCGCCCATGTGGGTGGCCACGATCGCCGGCGCCTACCTGAGCGGCGAGCGCGCCGCGTCCGAGGTGAGCGCGTCGCTGCGCGGGCAGGCCGATCCGCTCGCCGCCTATCGCCGCGCCGACGGCACCGTCGAGTGGCGGCGGGCGCTCGGCTCGCGCGCCCTGCACGAGGCGGGCGGGCTGGCCCACTTCGGCCTGGCGCTGTTCCTCAAGGAGCTGGCGGTGGTCGCGCGCACGGGCGACCGCCTGCGGATCGAGGAGTTCTTCGACTCGCTCACCGAGACCGACTTCTACGCCCACTACGGGCTGTTCGTCCTCGGCGCGCGCGCGGGCGAGGTGGCCTACACGCGCTTCCTGCAGCGCCACGTCAAGCCGGCGTTCGTCAACGGCGTGCTGAAGACGAACCTGGCCCTGGCGGTCGGGATCGCCCTGCCGGAGATCGTGGGCGGGCGCTTCGAGGGGCGGGCCTTCGCGATCTCGCTCGCCTCGCTGGGCCTCTCCTCGGCCGCGGTGCGCGCCGGCGCGCGCTCGATCGCCTGGGTCACGTCGCTCGACCAGGCGCGCGCGACGGGCGCGCTGTCGCGCCTGGGAGCGCGCGGCGCGGCGCTGGCGCGCCTGGGCGGGTGGTTCTACACGGCGGTGGAGCTGGCCGTGATCCTCTACGTGGCCGACGAGGCGGCCGAGGCGGCGACCGAGTGGCAGGACGAGCGCGCCGCGCGCCGGGCCCTGGCCGAGGCCGGCCAGGCCTTCCTCGCCGCGACGCGCGACCGGCGCGCCGGCCCGGCGGAGGTGGCGGCCGCGGCGCGGGCCTACCGCGACGCCTGGACCGCCTGGCGCAACCGCCTCTACGACCCGCTGCTGCTCGAGGAGGCCCGCTTCGCCGCGCGCCTGGAGAAGGCCGCGCGCGAGGCCAAGCTGGCGGCCGACCGCCGGACCGCGGCGCTCGCGCGCCTCGAGGCGCACCCGGCGCTGCGCGCGTCGGTCGCGCGGCGCTACGGGTCGGTCGAGCGCTACGCCACGTCGCTGGTGCGGGCCGACGAGGAGCGCCTGGCGCGCGACCTGGAGGCGATCGGCGCCGCCTACACCCGCGCGCGCGACGAGCACCTGCGGCGGATCTACGGCGAGGGCCGGCGCGGGCGCGACCTGCTCGCGGGCGTGCCCGACCTCGACTGGCACCTCGGCGCCGCCCCCGACCCCTTCGGCGCGCGCACCGACGCCTTCGCCCGCCTCGGCCGCGAGCGCGCGCGCGCCCGCCTGGCCGGCGCCCTCGGCGGCGGCTCGCTCAACCGGCTCGAGACCTACGAGGACGAGGTCGCCGTGCTCGCCGCCGCGCGCGACGCCCTCCTGCGAGAGGGCCGCCGCGCCGAGGCCGACGCGCTCGACGACGCCCTGCGCTCCGCGGCGCGCCTGCGCGCCGCCGACGCGGCGCTGTTCGAGGCGCCCGCGCCCGCGCCGACGCCGGGGCTCATCCGGCCGCTGGAGGAGGCGGCCGGGGGGCGGCGGGCGGGCTGAGGCGCCGCCCTCACGGCGGCAGCTCGCAGAGCGCGACCAGCACCCCGTCCGGCGCCGCGGCCGGCGCGTCGAGCGCGCAGCCGTAGCTCGGCGGGCGCTGCCGCCCGGGGCCGCGGCGCGGCGCGCGCAGCCCCACCTGGCGCGCCGCCTCGGCGAGCGCGATCGAGGCGAGGACCCGGTAGCGCACGCCGCCGACGGCGGGGAGGTCGAGCCCGGCCACGCGCACGCGCGGCGCCAGCCGCCGCAGGACGTCGTCGGGCAGGTCCTCGTCGGGGACGACGAGCAGCTGTCCCGGACCGCGGGCGAGGTCGAGGCGGTGCAGCGCCTCGTCGCCGGGACCGGCGGTGACGACGACCGCCTCGTCGTGCTCGAGGCGCCCCCCGGCCGGGACGACGCGGATCGTGTTGCGGCCGCGGCGGGCGGCGCCGCGGCCGAGCGAGCGCGACGCGCGATCGCCCTCGAACCACGCGCCGTGACGGTCGTCGAGCAGCACGCTCGACCAGCCGAACGCGGCGGCGGAGCGGAGCGCGCTGCCGAGCTCGATCGGGTCCTGCGGGCCGAGCATCAGCAGCGCGGGGCGGCGCCGCTCGGGGTCGGCGCGCGTGCGCAGCTTGCCGCCGCCGCCGCGGGTGAGCGCGTGGAGGGCGACGGCCGCCGCGGCGGCCACGTTGAGCGTGTCGAGCCGGCGCGAGGCGAGCGGGATCTGCACGACGCGCCTCGCGAGGGCGAGCACGTCGCGGCCGACGCCGCGCCGCTCGTTGCCGACGACCAGCGCCGGCCGGGCCCCGGGCGGCATGCGGAACCCATGGACCGCGTCGGCGCCGGGGGCGTTCTCCAGCGCGACCAGCGGCTCGAAGGCCGCGAGGTCGTCCGCGCTGACCCGCGGGAGGACGTCGCCCAGGCCGGCCCGGTCGTGGAGGACGCACGACCAGCCGAACAGGCGGGCGACCTCGGCCAGCGCCTGGACGTTGCCAGGGTTCTCGACGCCGTCCAGGACGAGGGTGCCGCTCAACCGGGACCTCCGAGCAGGAGCGCGCGCGCCCGGGCGGCGAGCAGCTCGGCGTGGGCCTCGTGCGCGCGGGTGCGGGCGACGCGGGCGGGTCGCTTGCCCGCGTGGTGCTGCAGCAGGTGGTGGCCGAGCTCGTGCAGGAGGACGTGGTGGAGCACGAGGGCGCGCAGGGCGGTTGCGTCGGGCCACTCGACGACGCCGCCAGAGACCCGCGCGCCGGCGCGCGCCAGCCGCTCGGCGTCGGCGGGCTTCAGACCGACCCGCCAGGGCGGGCCCGGCAGGTCGTGGAGCAGGATCCGCCCCACGGGGGCGAAGCGGCCGAGGACCAGGGGGCCCGCGTCGTCGCCCCGCACCAGCTCCACCGCGCGCAGCCCGTAGTGGAAGGTGGGGCCGAGCCGGCGGAGCACGTCCTCGACGTCGGCCCGGGTCGCGGGGTGGACGTGCCCCGGGCGCGGCGGGTGGACGACCACCCGTGGCAGCCGCGGGGGGTCCGGGGGCGCCGGCGCGGGCGGCGCGTCGGGGATCAGCCCTCGGTACTTGAGTCGCCGATGCGCCGCCCTCGCGCGCCGCGGGTCGCCCTGGCCACGCGCCGCGAAGGGCGCCCGCACGCGGCGGTCCGCGCGGATCGGGAGGGGAGAGGTGTGGACGCTCCGCGACATGTGAACGCCCTGACGGGTGGCGGACGCTGGCCTGTCGTCCGGGCTGGAGCGCGCCGCTCGTCGTGGCGCCCGCGCCGGTGACTGAGCGTCGTTGCAGATATGTGTGCACGTCTTAGAATCGCGCGCCGGAGGTGGCCCGTGCGCCGAGCCGAGCTCGTGCTGGCGATCCTGTGCCTGGTCGGCGCGCCTGCCGCGGCGCAGGACCCGCTCACCCCGCTCCCGCCCGAGGCCTTCGAGGGGCTCTGCCCGCCGGAGGAGCACCCCCGCGCCGAGGACCACCCGGTCGACGAGGTGCGCGCGCTCCTGGCGGCCGGCGACGTCGCGGCGCTCGAGGCGCGCCTCGCCGAGCGGCGGGCGGCCGGGACGGGCGCGGGCGACCTCGTCTCGCGCTTCGACCACGTCCTCGACGGGCTCACGGCGCGCGGCGTGCCGCTCGCGCCGTTCGACGCCTGGTGCGCGGCGCGCCCGGAGGACGGGCTGCCGTTCCTGGCGCGCGGCATGCGCCGGATCACCGCGGCCTGGGAGGCCCGCGGCACGGGGGTGGCCGCGACCGTCCCCGAGGCGGGCTGGCGCGGCTTCCGCGAGCACCTCGAGGGTGCGGCGACGGACCTGGAGCGGGCCCGGGCGCTGCTGCCCGACGACCCGCGGCCGGCGGCGAACCTGATCACGGTCGCCATGGGGCAGGGCTGGCCGGTCGAGCGGACGCGCGCCCTGTTCGACGAGGCGACGCGGAGGGACCCGCGCTGCTTCGACGCCTACAACGCGATGACCACCTACCTGCTGCCGCGCTGGCACGGCAGCCCCCAGGCGGTCCTGACCTTCGCGCTGGAGCAGCTCGAGGCGCGGCCCGACGAGCCGGCGCTCTACCTGCTGCTGAACGTCGCGCTCCAGGAGCAGGGGCGGGGGCGGCTCCGCGAGGACGAGCGGGCGCGGCTGCACGAGCGACTCCGCCAGGGCCTCGCCCGGCTGGTGGACACCTACCCGGCCTGGACGGCCGGGGTGCGCCCGGTCATGGAGCTCGCCCGGGCGAGCGGCGATCGGGCGCTCGACGCGGCCTGCGTGCGGGCCCTGGCCGGCGCGGGGGCCGCGGGCTACCAGCAGCGCCTGGGCGAGATGCTGGCGGGCGTCCGCCCGGGCTACCTCGAGCCGGACCCGGCGGAGGCGGCCCGCTGGTTCTGCCGCGCGGCCGTCCAGGGGCGGCAGGCGGCGGCCGTGAACCTGGCCGGGGCGCTGATCGCGGGCAAGGGCGTGGCCAGGGACGAGGCGCAGGGCTTCCTCTGGCTGCTGCGCGCGGCCGAGCTCGGGCACCCGCACGGCATGCGCCACGTCGGCAGCTCGCTCCTCGTCGGGCGCGGCTGCGCCCCCGACGTGGAGCGGGGCCGCGCGTGGCTGGAGCGGGCCGCCGAGGCCGGCGACGCGCCCGCGATGCGCAACCTGGCCATGTCCTTCCTCGACACGAGGTTCGGGGAGCGCGACCTGGCCCGGGGGCGCGCGTGGCTCGAGCGCGCGGTGGAGGAGGCCGACGGGCTCGCGATGATGCACCTCGGCGGCATGCTCACGCGCGGCCCCGAGGAGGTGCGCGACCTGCCCGGCGGCGTCGCGCTGCTGCGGCGCGCGCTGGCCGCCGGCGTGGCCGCGGCGGCCGAGGACCTGCGCGAGGCCCTCTCGCGCGCGCCCGAGCTGCGGCGGCCGGGGGATCCGGAGTAGTCGGCTCGACGCTGGAGCGCAAGCGACGACCGCGAAGGCCGCTCTGCGTCGACCTCATCGACCGCGTCTGACGGTCACCCGTTTTTCCCTCGTGCGCTCCGCGTCGCGGCCGGCGTCCAGCCGCCCGGCACTTCGCGCGCGCAGAGGGCAGTATCGGTGCAGTAACCGCTGGAACGCCGCCGCCGGAGCGCGCGCGGGCCGCTACTCTCTCCGCGGGTGGGGACGAGGGGCCCATGGCGGTCGACCAGAAGGAGCGCGTGTGGCATGCGCGCGAGGTGGTCCGGCTCCTGCTGAAGGCGCACAAGATGCGCAAGCTCTACGGCGCCGGCCACGCGTACAGCCACGGGGCGGTCCAGGAGCTCGGGAGCAGCATCCGCAGCTACGTGCACATGCACCACCTGCTGCGGTTCGAGGTCACGCGCGACGCCCTCGCGCTCGGCGAGGAGCGCGTGTACGAGGAGCCGAACCGCGAGGCGAACATCGCCTTCGGGATCTTCCTCGGCGGCGTGCGCAGCATCGCCTTCCGCGAGGGCGTCCGCGACGAGGACCTCTCGGCCCTCCTCGAGGTCCTCACCGACCGCGGCGAGGAGCGGGACATCTCGGCCGTCCTCTGGGACCGCGAGTTCGAGGGCATCGAGTGCGTGTGCCTGGACGAGCTCGCCGAGGGCTGGGACGCGCCGGAGGACCTCTCGCCGGCGGCGCTCGCGCGCCTGGCGGAGATGAACGCGCACGCCGACGCGATCATCCAGCAGCTCGAGTCCCGGCGGCTCCTCGGCGAGGGCGGCGCGGTCTACGAGGCCACGGACACGGGCGCCGAGTTCGCGAAGCTGGACGCGATCCGGCCGGACGAGGTCGCCGCCAGGGACGACCGCGCCGAGGTCCTCGTGCAGCACGGCCAGCGACGCCTGCGCGAGCTGCAGGCCGAGGTGCAGATGTTCGACCACGCCGCGCTCCTGCGGGCCCTGGTCGACGTGGCGCTCGACGGCCTGGCGCTGCGCCCGCGGGCGATCGGGGTCGACGGCGCGGCGTGGCTGGTCGCCGAGGCGCCGCTGGCCGCGCTCCGGCGCAAGGACCTGCGGCTCCTGGCCGCGCTGCTCGAGCGCCACGCGCAGGCGAGGCCCACCGCGCCGCTCGCGGCGTCGCGCGCCATCGACCAGGTGGTCGCCGCGCTCACGACGGGCGAGCGCGTGGACGCGATCGTGGCCCTCGGCGCCGGCGGGGGCGCGCCGGGCGCCTTCGTCCAGGTCCTCCGCGGCCTCGGCGACGTGGGCGTCGCCGCCGCCGTCACCGCCTACCTCGGCGTGACCGAGCCGGACGTCCACGAGGCGCTGAACCGCTTCCTCGTCGACCACGTGGCCCGCGCCCCGGGGCAGCTCGAGCGGCTGCTGGCGCCCGACGTGTCGGCCGAGACGGCCCGGTGGGCGCTGTTCCTGGTCAGCAGGAGCAAGAGCGGCCAGGTGAGCGAGGCGCTGTTCGACCTCGGCCGTCGGCATCCCGCGCCCGAGGTGAGCGAGTACGCGCTCTTCCTGTGGCGCAAGCACAGCGGGCGCGGCCGGCTGTCCGCCTTCCTCGACGCGCTCTCCGCCGCCGACCCGCAGGAGCGGCTCCGCGCGGCCACGACGCTGGCGAAGGCGCGCGACCCCGAGGCCCTGGAGCCCCTCCAGCAGCTCATCGAGGACCCGAGCTTCGTCGGGCGCACGGCCGAGGAGAAGAGGGCCCTGCTGGCGGCCGTGGCCGCGATCGGCGGCGCCGGCGCGACGGACTTCCTGAGGCGGCAGGCGGTGCGCAAGACCGGCCTCTTCCGGGCGCGCGCCGGCCGGGAGATCCGCGAGGCGGCGCAGGACGCGCTCGAGGTGCTGCAGGAGGTCCTGAGCCACGGAGGCGCTGCCCGATGATGCTCCGCGAGGACGACGCCCTGGCCGTCAGCAACCTCGTCAGCCGCCTGCTCCAGGCGCTGCAGGTGTCGCGGCTGCACTCGATCTTCAACGTGACCCTCGAGGAGCCGGTGCGCGAGCTGGCGGCGGCGCTCAACGGCCACATCGCCGCGCACGGGGCCGTGTCGTTCAAGCCGGACGTGCAGGCCGAGCTCCTGTTCCTGAACGACCAGCCGGTGCGCCCCCGGCGCAGCGCCGCGGCGCCCGTCGAGGGGCTGATCAGGTTCCTCGGCCAGCTCGGCGTGGGCGAGCTGCGCTTCCTGCGTCCCGTCGACGAGCGCGCGGTGCGCGCGTTCCTGTCGGTCGTGAAGGAGCGCGGGGCCGCCGCCGACGCCGCGGCCGTGTGCCGGCACCTGGTCGAGGGGCTCGAGGCCAACGGCCTGGCCGGCGTCGTGGCCCTCCTCACGCGCGAGCAGGTGGCGGCCAGGGCCGTGCGCCGCGACACGATCGTCGACCAGCGGCTGCTGGCCCGCCTGGCCTACGCGCGCACGCTCACGCTCCTGCGCGAGTACCTGCGGCACATGCGCGACCCGGACCTCGAGCGCTACTTCTGGCGCCGCCTCATCCGCGCCGTGCAGGGGCTGCACGGGATGCTGGCCCGCTCGTCGCGCACGCTCCTGGCGCTGACGCTGATCAAGGACGCGGACGAGCCGGCGATCAACCATGGCGTCAACACGTGCCTGCTCACGTTGCTCCTGGCGAGCAAGGTGGGCGTGCCCCGGGCGCAGGCGGTCAACGCGGGCCTGGCCGCGCTCCTGCACGGAGTGGGCAAGTTCAGGACGTCGCCCGAGGTGCTGGCGAAGGAGGAGGACGCGCGCACGCCGGCCGAGCGGCGGGAGTACGACGACCACCCCTACCGCGCGGTCGGGGCGTTCCTCGAGACGCGCCGGCTCGACGACGCGCTGCTGATCGCGGCCCTGGTCGCGTTCCAGTACGAGGCCGACCCTTCCAGCCGCCCGCTCCAGGACCTCCACCCGCTGGCGCGCATGGTGGCCGTGTGCGAGGCCTACGAGGCGCTGACCTCGCCCGCGCCAGGGCGCCCGGCCCTCCTGCCGGACAGGGCGCTGGCGAGCATGTTCGCCGGGCGGCCCCGCCCCTTCGACGAGGGCCTCCTGGGCCTCTTCGCGGGGCTGCTCGGGCTCTTCCCGCCCGGCACGGCCGTGCGGCTCGACACGGGCGAGCTGGCGTTCGTCGTGCACCCGAACCCGGACGACCCGCAGCGGCCGCTGGTGGCGGTCGTCCGCGACGCCGCGGGGGGCGCGGTGGACGGCGCCGTCCTGGACCTGGCCGAGACCGGGCCCCGGGGCGGTCACCGGCACACGATCGTCGGCACGGTCGACCCGGTCCGGGTCGGGATCCGGCCGCCGGAGTACATGCGCGGTGAGTGACGAGCCGCGCGACGAGGTCATCCTGTTCGTCGCCGCCGAGGACGCG
This sequence comes from Planctomycetota bacterium, assembly GCA_023954375.1. Taxonomy (GTDB): domain Bacteria; phylum Planctomycetota; class J058; order J058; family J058; genus JAMLIC01. Next base: position 5,267 of record JAMLIC010000023.1, on the reverse strand, counting down.
CGCCGGGCCGCGCGGGTCCTCCTCGAGGGGGACGGCCTCGTGGTCAGCGAGGTGAGCGACCTCGAGCGCCTGCGCGACGCCCTGCGCACGTCCGCGCGGGCGCTCGCCGTCCTGACCGACGCGGCCGAGCCGGCGATGCTCGCGGCGGTGCGCCGCGAGCTGGCCTCGCGCGCCGACGTGGACCTGCTCGCGCCCGCGGGGCTCGGCCGGGCGCTGCTCGACGGCGGGCTCGACCGGCGCCGGGCGGCCACGTGCGCGACGGACGCCTTGCGGCTCCTCGCCGCGCAGCTCGAGCGCCGCGCGGGCCTGCCGCCGCTGGCCGAGCAGGTGGCCCAGGCGGCCGAGCTGACGGCGGCGCGGCTGGGCCTGGGTCGCCTGGTCGTGGAGGCGGTGGGCCCGGCGGCGCTCCTGGCCTGCCTGGGCCCGCTCCTGGCGCCGCCCGCGCCGGGCGAGGCGCCGGCGGAGGCGGGCGTGAGCCGCGAGCTGGCGGCGGCCGCCGCCGCGGCGAGCACGCTGCGCTCGCCCTGGCCGCTCGAGGAGGTGCTCCTGGCCGTCGAGGAGCGCTTCGACGGGGGCGGGCGCCCCTCGGGGCTCGCCGGCGAGCGCATCCCCCTCGCCGCGCGGATCGTGGCGGTCGCCCGCGAGTTCGCCCGCCTGCGGGCCGCGAGTCCGGACGAGGCCCGGGCGCTCCAGCAGCTCTCGGTACGCGCCGGGCGCCAGTTCGACCCGCGAGTCGTCGACGCCTTCTTCCGCGTCGTGCGCGACGCCGAGTACCTGCGCCGCGTGGAGGAGAACCCCGGGGGGCGCCTCGTCTACGTCGTCGACGCCGACCCGGCCTTCCTGGCCCTGGCGGAGCTCCGCCTGTCCGTGGGCGGGTTCGCGGTGCAGACCTACCCCGACGGCCGCGCGGCCCTGGAGGCGATCGAGGCGGCCCCGCCCGCCGCCGTGGTGTCGGAGGTCGTCCTGCCGCGCTACGACGGGGTCGCGCTGCTCGCCCGGCTCCGGCGCTCGCCCGCGACCGCGAAGCTGCCGATGTTCCTGGCCTCGACCAGCACGGACCGCCTGACCGTGACCAAGGCGCTCAAGCTGGGCGCGACCGACGTCATGGCCAAGCCGGTCAACTGGGACGTGCTCGAGCCCAAGCTGCGCGAGGTCACGGCCCGGGGCGCGACCGCGCGCGCCGGGCGCGGCGTCGAGGGCAGCCTCTCGCAGCTGGCGCTGCCCGAGCTGCTGCAGGTGCTCGCCCTCGGCCGGCGCACGGCCACGATCCGCCTCGAGCGGGAGGGCGAGACCGGGTCGATCGTCCTCGAGCGCGGCGAGCCGGCGGCGGCCTCGCTCGGGCCGTGCACCGGGCTCGAGGCCTTCTGCCGGCTGGCCGGCTGGCAGCACGGCACCTTCCGGCTGGAGTCGCCCGGGAGCGCCACCCCGCGCAACCTGCACGGGGCCATCGAGTCGCTGCTGCTCGAGGCCCTGCGCCGGCAAGACGAGGCCTCGCGCGGCGGCGGCGCGGGCTTCGACGTGGCGTCGGCTTCGTGACGGGTCTGCCGCAGGCCAGGCCTCCTTCGACTCCGTGACCTCCGCCGCCCCCTGCGACGGACCGTGGGCGCGGAGCAGCACGTCGGACTCCAAGAGCGAGCGCGTGGTCGAGCTGGAGGGGACACCAGAGGCCGCAGCTCAGCCGTCGACGGTCAGGTCGACCTCGTCGTGGCGCGCGGGCAGGGCTGGGGCCGTGGTCCCGAGGGAGGCGAGCCCGGCGGCGACCAACGCCGTCACCGCCCAGGTGGCCCTGCCGACCAGCGGGGCGCCGCGTGTCGGCCGCGACGGAGCGCTCGCGCGCGCTCGCGGCGAGCAGCGCCACCTGCCGCGCCGCGGCCACAGCTCCCGGTCATCAGCAACACGGCCCGGACGCCTTCGAAGACGTCCCCGTGGCGCTGCCGGTCGGCGCCGGGCCGCACTGGAACGGGCCGAAGTGGGCGACGGGGGCCGTGACCTCGAACAGCCCGGCCAGCCGGGTCTCGCTCAGCATGCGCGCCGTGTTGCGGCACACGGGGGTGGGCCGGCGCGCCTCGAACACGTGGTGGTCGTCGAACGTGTAGCGGGCGGGGCTCGAGGGGAGCCCTCCGCGGTACACCGCGAGCTGCCCGTAGTCCTCGCAGCGGCGGTCGAGGGGCGGGCGGGAGAGCTTGAACGCGCGGACCACCACCGACCAGAACACGATCGGCACGCCGCGCGCGTCGGCGCGCAGGAGCCTGCGGCTCACGACCCGCGGGTCGAGGAAGCCGGCGTCGCGCAGCGTGTCCAGCCAGTCGTGCTCGTACAGCGCCCCGCCGAGGCACTCGGCCACCAGGACCGGGTCGGAGGCGAGCTCGGGCGGGACCCGGCGGTCGGCGACGACGTCGGCCAGGTAGACCTCTCCCCCCTCGCGCAGGACCCGGAACATGGTCCGACACACCTCGTCCTTCGCCGGGGACAGGTTGACCACGCAGTCCGAGATCACCAGGTCGATCGAGCCGTCCTCGATCACGTCGGCGGTCTCGATGAAGTCCTCGTGGAAGGCGACGTTCGACCGGGGGAACCCGAGGCGCTCGGCCACCTCCGGGGCCGCTCGCCGCGCCACCTCCAGCTGCTCCGCCGTCATGTCGACGCCGTGCACGAGGCCCGTCGGCCCGACGCGGCTGGCCAGCAGGAAGGCGTCGAACCCGGCGCCAGAGCCCAGGTCGAGGCAGGTGAGCCCCGTCAGGTCGTCCTCCGGGATCGGGCAGGCGCACCCGTAGCGCCGCGCCAGCACCTCGTCCGGCAGGAGCTGGACGACGTCCTTGAAGCGGGCGTCCGGCGCCGTCGGACAGCAGGCCCCCTCGCTCAGGTCGCTCGTGCTCTTCAGCGTGCGGCCGTAGTACTCGCGCAGGCGGGCGCGCAGGGCCTCGCGCGCGTCCTGGAGCGCCGCCGACATGGACATCACGCGCCTCCTCGCTCGCCGGGACCCCGGCGCCTCGATCGTACCCGCCGGCCTCGAGATTGCCCGGCGGCGTCCAGGGCGCGGGACGAGCCGTCCCCGCCGCCAGGCGGCCACGTCGCTCAGGAGCCGCGCCGCCGCCGCTCGTTCAGGGCCCAGTCGTACTCCAGCCAGCGGACGCGCGGGCGCTGGCCGCGCTCCAGGTCGCGCCGCAGCGCGGGCGAGTAGCGCGCCGCGAAGTCGAGCGCCGAGCCCGCCACCTGCGCGAAGTCCCCCTCGAACCAGTCGTAGAGCCGCGTCAGGTGCAGCTCGCCGCGCTCAGGGTCGTAGCGGAACCAGCGCGCGTCGTCGTGCACCAGCCGGGCCTGCGCCTCCAGCTGCTCCTCGAGCCGCGCGCCCACGTAGGCCTCGCGGCGCAGCGGCGGGCAGCCGACGCTCGCGCAGTTGAGGGCGAAGTGGACGCGCGGCTCGCGGAACTTCGGTCGGAGCTGCTCGTGTTCCAGCTCGTCCAGCGTGTAGGCCTGGCCTGCCAGGGTCCAGGTGCGTCCCTTCCAGCGGCGGTCCTCGGGGACGTCCCGGATCGACGCCAGCGGGCGGTGATCGAGGATCAGCCGCAGGGTGAACGCGTTGTACGCGTTGAGCAGCAGCGCCAGCCGCTCGTCGCGGCCGAGCGGCCCGAGGTCCGCCGCGGCGAGCCGCTCCAGGTAGCGGTCGAGCGTCGCCGCGTCGCGGCGCAGGCCCTGATAGTCGACGAGGCCGGTCTCCGCCTCGACGTGCGCCGCCAGGAGCCCGTCGAGGAGCCCGTGGTCGAAGGTCGCCGTGCCCGCCTCGCCCGCGTGGACGTCCTCCATGGTCACCTGCGGCGGTCCGAACCAGCGGCCGAGCACGCCGCAGGAGGCCAGGAGCCCGGCTGTCAGCGTGGCGAGCCCGACGGCGGCCAGCGCCCACGAGCGCCAGGGCCGCGGTCGACCTCCGGCGTGCTCCTCCTCGGCGACCACGGGCCCCTCCGTCTTCTCCGCCAGCGCCGCGCGCGCGCGCCGCGTGATGAGCGCCGTCGCGGCGAGCGTCGCCAGCAGACCCGCCCCGAGCAGCGCCCACTCGGCGGCGCTCCGCTCCCGCTCCAGGCCGGCCGCCGCGGCCAGGCCCGCCCGGCCGAGATGCCCCAGATACACGTAGAGGAACGTCCCCGGGAGCATGGCCACCCAGCTGGCGAGGACGTAGGCCACGAAGCCGACGCGCGTCAGCCCGAACAGGTAGTTTCCCAGGCTGAACGGGACGAGGGGGGAGAGGCGCAGCAGCGCGACGACCTTCCAGCCCCCTTCCCCGACGGCGCGGTCGATCGCGCCGAAGGCTCGTCGGCGCCGGGCGACCGCGGCGACGGCGTCGCGCGCGGCGTGGCGCGCGACGAGGAAGGCCAGCGCCGCCGCGGTGGTCGAGGCCAGCGACACCACTGCCGTGCCCAGGAGCGGTCCGAAGAGGGCGCCGGCCGCAAGCGTGAGCACGGAGCCGGGGAAAAGGAGCAGCGCCGCGAGGGCGTACCCGCCGGCGAACACCACCGGCCCCCAGGGGCCGGCGTCGCGGACGACCACGTCCAGGGCGCCGAGCGCCCGGTCGAGGGGGAGGCTGCGCGCGAGCAGCACGGCTCCGAGCAGGAACGCGCCCAGGCCCGCCCAGCGGACGAGCGAGCTCGGCCGTGCGCTCTCGGACGCGCTCATGGCTGCGGACACTGCATCCCTCACCCCCGACCGGTGGCCGGCGGGGCTTCATTCCCGCGCCCCGTCGCCGGGTCGCCGAGTGGCACCTCGAGGCACCGTCCGGGTCAGCCGGCGCACGAGTCGGGTCATGTCCGCACGAGGTTCACGAGACCCAGACCCTGCTCCTCCGAGGGTACGTCGTCTGCGTCGTCCAGGGACATGCGAGCTGCTCTCGCCTCCCGCGGAGGTGGGTGCAGCCACCTCGCGACCTGGCGCCGGGAGCGACGATCATGAGCTCGATCGACGCGCACGGGGTGATCGGTGACGGTCGGACCGCCGCCCTGGTCGACCGGACCGGCGCGATCGACTGGCTCTGCTGGCCACGGTTCGACGGGGTGCCCCTGTTCGCGGCCCTCCTCGACGCCCGCCGCGGCGGGCGCTGGCGGCTCGGACCCGTCGGGCCGGCGGAGGTCGAGCGCCGCTACCTGCCCGGGACGAACGTGCTCGAGACGCACTTCCGCTCGCGCGGCGGCGTCGCGGTCCTCACGGACCTCATGCCGCTCCACACCCGCGCCGACGCTCGCCGCGAGCTCGCGCCCGAGCACGAGCTCCTGCGCCTC
>JAMLIC010000022.1 GCA_023954375.1 Planctomycetota bacterium | reverse complement strand
TGGGGGCCCGTTCGCGCCCCCGACGAACGGCAGCGCCCGCCATCCTCCGCCGCAGCCGCGATCACACTATGCGGCGAGGGCGTCGCCGACCTTCTTCAACAGGTCGTCGGCGTCGAACGGCTTGACCAGGCACCCCTGCAGGGGCCGGGAGCGGCGGGCGAGGTCGAGGCCGTGCTCGGGCGCCCCCGAGACGAGGACGACGGGCACCCGCGCGAGGTCGTCGTCGCGCTCGCGCAGCCAGCCGAGGAACTGCCAGCCGTTCATGTTGGGCATCATCAGGTCGAGGAGGATCACGGCGGGCGGCGGGTTTCGCAGCAACCACTCCTGGGCCTCGCCCCCGTGGCGCACCGCGGCGACCTCGTAGCCCTCGTCCTCGATCAGGTCGCGGACGGCGTCCCTGATGTCGCGGTCGTCGTCCACCAAGAGCACCGTCCGCGGCTCGAGCCGGCCCATGATCATCGCGCGTCCTCCGTTCCGGGGCGAGGTGGCTCGACGGCAAGGCAAGAGGGGAGCCAACGCGGGTGTGCCGGCGCGTCCCCCACAACCACGGCGCCCCGGGAGTTCCGCGCCGCGGGAGGGGCGGGGGGAGACGCGCAACGGGCGCGAGATGGCGCGGAGCGGGACGGCGCTGGCGCGCGCCGGACGTGTCCCGACCGGCGGGTGACGTGGCGCCCCGAGGTCGATACAACAGGGGCCCCCGGGACACCGCGATGAACGACGCCCTCCCGCCCCAGCCCTGTCCCAAGTGCTCCGCGACGCTGGCCTACGTGCGGCGCGAGGGCCAGCTCCTCGAGGTCTGCACCGGCTGCCGGGGCGTCTGGTTCGACCCGGGCGAGTTGACGCTCCTCATCGAGGTCTACCGCAAGATCGACGACGGGGCCGGGACCCCGTCGGGCGTGACCTGCCCGCGGTGCCAGGGCGAGCTGGTCGAGCTGCCCTTCCCGGGGACGCAGGTGCTGGTCGATCGCTGCCCGGGCTGCCAGGGGATCTGGCTCGACGGGGGCGAGCTCGAGGCGCTCAAGGCGGCGCTCCAGGACGTCGCCGCGCGCGCGGACGACAGCGCCGAGGAGCCGGTCGTCGGGCGGCGCGCCCTGGCCCTCATCGCCGACGCCGAGCTCGCGGCCCAGCGGCGGGCCGTCTGCCCCAAGTGCAAGGCGGGGCTGTGGTACCTGCGCCGCGACGGCAACACGGTCGAGCAGTGCTCGGCCTGCGGCGGCACGTGGCTCGACGCGGGGGAGCTCACGGCCGCGATCGCCGTCTACCGGCGGGTCGACTCACGCCACGGCGCCCCGACCGGGGCCGCGTGCCTCCGCGACGGGGAGGAGCTGCGGGAGGTCGAGTTCCCGGGCACGCAGGTCAGGATCGACGTGTGCCCGGCCTGCGCCGGGGTGTGGCTCGACCAGGGCGAGCTCGACGCCTTGCGGGCGGCCGTCCAGCACCTCGTGCCGCCGGAGCGCGACCTCGGGGAGCGGGCGCGCGAGCTGGCCCTCGAGGCCCCGCCGGCCGAGGTCCGCGGCTGCCCCCGCTGCGGCGGCGCCGTCGCCCCGGCGCCGCTGCGCGGCGTGGCGGTGGAGCGCTGCGGCGGCTGCGGGGGCACCTGGCTCGACGCCGGCCTCCTCTCCATCTGCCTGGGCGTGTCGCGCAAGCTACGCGTCCGCGACGGCCAGGAGACGACGAGGCTCTGCCTGCGCTGCCCCCGCCAGCCCCTCGTGGAGCTCACGTACCCCGGAACGGACGTCCCGATCGACCTCTGCCCCGATTGCCGCTCCACCTGGCTCGACGCCGGCCGACTCGAGGCCCTCGTCGAGGCCACGCCGGGCGCCGGGGCGTCCGGGTGACGCTCCGGGGCTGCGCTGGAATCTCACCCACGGCGTGGGAGGATTCCCGGTCGTTGATCTCTCCGGCCTCCCTCAAGGAGAGGGGGGACAGGGTTGGCTCACGTGGCAGGGGAGTTGCCGTGGCGCCGGGAAGCGTGAACACCGGGGCGCCGGCATGAGCTGCGAGGGCGGATCGACTTCCTGGGATCGCTGCACGACCGGTGACGAGGGCCAGCGGTCCGACGTCCCGGCGGACGCGGACGGTCCAGGTGACGACCGCATCCTCGTCTGGGCGCCCCCCGGCAGCGAGGCCCCGGTCGACCGCGCGGCCCTGGACCTCCCCTGCCGCCTCCTCCCCACGGCCGCGGACCTCCTGGTCGAGCTCGCGAGCGGGGCCGGCGCGGTCGTCGTGCCCGGGGAGGCCCTGAACGCCGCCTCGGTCGCCCTCCTCTCCCGCGCGCTCGCCGGCCAGCCGGCCTGGTCCGACCTCCCCCTGATCGTCCTCGCGGCCCCCGAGGCCCTGGGCGCCGCCCCGTTGGAGCGGCTCGCGCTGACGGCCAACGTCACCCTCCTGGAGCGCCCCGTTCCGACGGCCACCCTGCAGAGCGTCCTGCGCGCCGCGCTCCGCGCCCGCCGCCGCCAGTACGACGCCCGTGACCGCCGTGCGGCGCTCGGGTCCACGCTCGCGCCGCTGGCCGCGATCCGCAACGCCGCCGCGCTCCTGGAGAAGGACCTCTGCGGGACCGGGCCCGCCGCCCGCCTGCGCGAGGTGATCACCCGCCAGAGCGAGCGGCTGATCCTCGTCGTCGAGGAGCTCATGGGCCCCGGTGGCGCGGCCGCTCGCCTCCCGGCGCTGCCGCTCTACGTCGCGCCGGCGCCCCCCGCCGCCGGCGACGACGAGGCGCCGCGCGGGCGCCTGGTGCTGGTCGAGGACAACGACGACATCCGCGCCTGCATGGGCGAGCTGCTGACGGCCTGGGGCTTCGCCGTGGACCCGGCGGCCGACGGGCAGGCGGGCCTCGACCTGCTGCTGGTCGACCCGCCCCCGGTGGCGATCGTCGACGTCGGGCTGCCCAAGCTCGACGGCTACGACATCGCGCGCCGCGTGCGCGCGCGCCACGGCCGGCGCGTGAGGCTCATCGCGGTGACGGGCTACGGCCAGGCGCAGGACCGCGAGCGCGCGCTCCAGGCGGGCTTCGACGAGCACCTCGTCAAGCCGGTCGACCCCGACACGCTGGCCGAGCTGCTCGTCGAGGGCGGGGGCGGGCGCGTCGCCGTCGCGGGCTGAGCAGCGGCCGCGTCGAAGACGGTCGCCGGCGGTGACCGCGCTCGCTCGTCACGACGACGGGCCCGTCACTCGCCGTAGAACTTGCCCTCGTGCGCTCGTCGCAGCCACTGGTCGAGCTCGGGGTAGGCGGCGTCGACCACGCGCAGCGCCTCGAGGGCCCGGATCGCCTGGTCCCACCGCTTGGCGCGGATGCAGGCGCGCCCCTTGAGGAACAGGAGCTCCTTGTCCTGGGCGTTGCGCTCGAGCGCGCGGTCGAGCACCTCGATCGCCGCGTCGCTCTCGAGCTTCTCCAGCAGGTGCGCGCCGAGCACGGCGGGCGCGTCGCGGCGGGCGGGGTCGATGTCGATGCACCGGCGCAGGTGGTCCTGGATCTGCGCGTCGTTGCGCACCCGCCCGCCGTCCTGTCCCGCGAGCGCCCGGGCCATCAGCAGGTGCACGTCGTAGTCGCGGTCGTGCCGCGAGATGATCCGCTGGAGGATCGCCGCGGCCGCGGCCCCCGCGTTCGCCTCGATCGCCAGGCGCGCCGCCTCCCGGTGCAGGGGGAGGTCGTCCTGGCGCTTGTCGAGCGCGCTCGTCATGCGCCGCGCGCCGCCCTGGGCGTCGCCGGTGGCGAGCAGGGCGCGCCCGAGGAGGAACTCCGCCTCCCAGCTCGAGCCGACCTTCAGCGCCTTCTCCAGCTCCTCCTGCGCCGCCTTGGGGCGGTCGAGCGCGAGGAGGATCCGCCCCATGGCGAGCCGCGACTCGAGGTCCTCCGGCGCGAGCTTGCAGGCCCGCTCGGAGGCCTCGAGGGCGGCGTCGAGCGCCCCCTCCGCGAGGAGGATCGCCGAGAGGCGCGAGTGGGCCTGGGCGCTCTGCTCGTCGAGCTCGATCACGCGCACGAGGGCGACCTTGGCGCCGGGCTGGTCCGCCGTGAGCTGCCGCAGCTCGGCCAGCGTCAGCCAGAGCTTCGGGTCGTCGTCGACGAGCTTGGCGCACTGCTCGGCGTTCGTCCGGGCCTCGACCCACTCCGAGCGCTTCATGAGCAGCTCCGCGAGCTCGCGGTAGATCCGCGGCTCGTCGACGCGCTGCGCGGCGGCGAAGCGCAGCTCGGCCAGCGCCTCCTCCTCCTGCCCGGCGAGCACGGCCGAGAGGCCGATGATCCCCCGCGCCATGGGGGCGAGGTCCGGGTCGTCGTCCTTGGCGTCGACCGCCTGGTTGCGCGCCGACTTGTAGTCGCCGGCGTCCACCTTCACCCGGGCGAGGGCCAGGCGCAGGCGCGCGCGCTGGTGCGCGTCGGTCGCCGCCGCGATCCCGCGCTGGCCGTGGCGCTCGAGCAGGAGCGGGTCGCGCGTCTTGGCGCCGACCTCGGCGAGGCCCAGGTGCGCCTCGGCGTACTGCGGGTCGAACGCGAGCGCCTCCTTGAAGGCGGCCTGGGCCGCGGCGGCGTCGCCGGCGTTGAGGAGCGAGAAGCCGTCGCGCGTGTAGGACGCCGGGCGCGACGCCTTCCACAGGGAGTGCCCGAAGAGCCCCAGGAGCCCGAAGCCGATCACGCCGAGGGCGGCGAACAGCACCGGCCGCGGGACGCGCGCCAGGAGCCCCGCCGCCCCCTCCCCGCCCAGCTCCGCGCCGCACGCCAGGCAGGCCGAGTCAGAGGGCGCGCAGTGCGCGCCGCACGTGGGGCACGAGAGCTGGAGCTCCCCCTCCTTGACGACCTCGTAGTCGGCCACGTCGCCAGGCGGGGGGGCGGGCTCCTTCGCCTTCGGCGGCGGGGCCGGCGCCGGGGGCGCCTCGGCCGACTCGTCCAGCGGCACCTCGGGGATGCGGAGCACCACCCCGCAGGCCTTGCACTTGACCTTCTTGCCCCCCAGGTCGGGGCGCACGCTCATCGTGTTGCCGCAATCGCAATAGACCTGGATCGCCATGGTCCCCGCGGCCGGGAGTGCTCCCGGGGTTCTCGGAACGCGCGGCCCGATCCTAATGGCTGGAGGGCGGCCTGTCATCACGGCCCGCGTCCACGGTCGCAGGGGAGCGCCGCCCGGGCACCGTGGTAGGATCGCCGGGCTCCACGCCCCAGCGCGGCCGGGGGAGGCCAAGTGATCTCCAAGCGCGACCTGCAGCTCGGCAAGATCGCCCTGCGGCAGGGCATGATCACCAAGGACCAGCTCACCCGCGCCCTCGCCCTGCAGAAGAAGCTGGTCAAGACCAAGGGCAAGAAGGTCGCGCTCGGCGCGCTCCTGATCAAGAAGGAGTACCTCACCGCGGCGCAGCTGGAGGAGATCGTCAAGCTCCACAACGAGCGCGCGGGGACCGCCAGCGAGGCGACGGAGGGGAGCGAGGTCGGCTCGACGAGCGACGCCCCGACGGCGAGCGGCGACGCGAGCGAGGAGGCGCCGGCGAAGCCGCCGGAGAAGAAGCGCCCGAAGGGCGAGCGGTCCGCCCGCGCCGCCCGGGCCAGCGCGGACGACGCGTCCTCGGCCGGGGAGGCCCCCACCGCGACGGCCACCCGCGAGGCGAGCCGCCGCCAGCGCCGCGACGAGGGCGAGGGCGACGAGGCCGCCAGGAAGAAGGACAAGCGCGCGTCGAAGGCCGACCTGCCGGCATCCGGCAAGAACGGCGCGGAGGCGGGGCCGTCCCGGCGCTCGCGGCGGGCCGAGGACGAGGCGGAGGCGCCGCCGAAGAAGGCGCCGCCCCGGCGGCCCTCGGCCTCCGACTCCGACGTCGACCCGGCGGTCTTCCAGAGCGCCCCCGAGGACGCCGTCGACGAGGACGACCGCCGCCTCATCGCCTGCCCCGAGTGCGGCAAGAAGTACCGCGTGCGCCAGGCGCAGGTGGGCAAGCGCTTCGGCTGCCGGCGGTGCAAGAACAAGGTCAAGGTGCCGAAGGACCTGTTCACGCGCCCCATCGCGTCGGGGGCGCCCGGCGGCGCCGCCGGCGTCGAGGTCGAGGAGTTCACCCTCGGCTCCGACGACGCCACCGGCTCGGGCTCGGGCGAGGCCGAGCCGCCCAAGACGTCGGTGCGCACCGCGGCCGCCCGGGCCGCGGTGGCGATCGAGCGCGTGCAGGCGCAGCCGTCGATCGCCGAGCTGGCGAAGGCGGCGCAGGTCGCGCAGAAGAAGGGGCTCCCGCCGCGCACGAAGTTCGGGCCGGCGCAGGCGGCCACGCTCGTCGTCTGCCTCGCGGCGCTCGGCGGCATGGTGGGCGGCGTCGTCGTGCTCAAGCAGCGGGCGGCCGACGTCGAGGCCGCCGCCCACCAGGAGCGGCTGGACAGGGAGTTCGGCGGCTGGCGAGAGGGCCTCGACAAGGTCCTGGCCCGCGTCGAGGGCGCGGTCGAGAAGGGGTCGCCGATCGACATCTCGACGCTCCTCACCGAGCTCGGCAACGCGAGCAAGGCCAAGGCGACCCTCATCCAGGGCGACAACCGCGCGCGCGCCGACGGCTACGAGGAGCAGCAGGGGCTGCCGGCGAAGGTGCGCGCCCTGCGCCTGGCGCGCGCGCAGGCCCTCGAGCGCCAGGGCGGGGTGAACGGCGCGCGCGAGGCGCTCGAGGAGTACCGGCACCTCGCCGCGGCCGCCCCGGGCGACGACGAGCTGGCGCTCCTCTATGCGCGCCGGCTCGTGCGCGCGCGCCGCGTGGCCGAGGCCGCGGCCCTGCTCGAGCCGCGCGCGGCCGGCTCGCCGGCCGCGCTGGCGCTCCGCGGCTACGCCTTCGAGCGCGGCGACGCGGGGACGAAGGCGGTGCGGGCCTACGGCCAGCTCAAGGAGCCGCTGGCGCCCGTGCTCGCCGCGCGCGCCCACGTGGTCGATCGCTCGGTCGAGTCGGCGCTCGACGCGCTCGGGAAGGCCTCTGGCCTCGAGGGGCAGGCGGCGGCCGCCGCCAAGGTCGTCGAGGCCATGGCGCTCGAGCTCAAGGGCGACGCGCCGGGCGCCGAGCGGGCCCTCCGCGAGGCGGCGGCGCTGGGCGGCGACACCCCGTTCCCGCGGGTCGCCCTCGGCGAGCTCCTCCTGCGGCGCGGGCGGGCCGACGAGGCGCTGAAGGAGCTCCAGGCGGCCAACCTCGTCTCGGGGACCGCCCGCGGCTTCCTCGCCACCGGCGACGCGCTCGCCACCCGCATGGAGATCGACCGCGCCCGCACCTTCTACCGCGATGCCGCCGGCCAGCCGCTCCTCCCCTCGGGCGCGCTCCTCGTCGCCGGCGAGGTCGACCCGTTCGAGGCCCCCTTCGCGCCGGACCCGCGGGCGGCGGCCCGCTGCCGGCTCGCCGCCCTCGAGCTCGCCGCCGGCAACGCGGTCCAGGCCCGGGCGCAGCTGGGCGAGGCGCAGGGGCTCGACCCCTTCAGCGCGGAGGCGGAGGCGGGCCTGGCGCGCGTCGACCTGCTCGAGGGCAACCTGACCCTGTGCGAGGCGCGGCTCGCCACGGCCATGGCCCTGCTCAAGCGCCTCGACGGGGCCGAGTCGGAGGTCGTGCGCTCGCCCGTGGCCGGGCGGGTGCTCGTCGTGCGCGGGGCGTTCCTCATCGAGCACGGGCGGCATCAGGAGGCCGGCGAGGTGCTGGGGGTCGCGGCCTCGATCGACCCCGGGCTCGGCCCCCAGGTCGCGACGCTGCGCGGGCGCATGTTCGACGCCACGAGCCAGCACACACGCGCCTACGAGGCCTACACGGACGCCGCGCGCGCCGAGGTGCAGGAGCAGCTCCCGGGCGGGGGCGAGTTCGCGGCGGCGCTGCGGCGCTTCCAGGAGGGCGCCGACCCCGCCGCGCTGGCCGGCGTGCTCGACGGGATCACGGCCACGCTGGCCGCCAACCCCTACCACGCCAGGGCGCACCTCCTGCGCGCCCAGGCGCTGATCCGCCTCGAGAAGCATCGCGAGGCCCTGGCCGACCTCGAGCGGGCCGTGGTGCTGAACCAGTACCTGCGCGACGCCTACGTCGCGCGCGGCCTGCTCTACGTGCGCGACCTCCCGGAGCGCGAGCAGACGCGCGAGACCGCGGGGCTGGCGCTCGCCGACTTCCAGACGGCCCTGAAGATCGAGCAGCGGCAGGGCGCCGAGCGACCGGAGACGCACACCGGCCTGGCCCTCGTCTTCCTGCGCCAGAACGACCTCCTGCAGGCCCAGCGCGCGGCCGACCGCGCGGTCGAGCTGGACGCCGAGCACGCCGAGGCCTACCGCGTGCGCGCCCTGGTCCGCGCCCGCCAGGGCAACGCCCAGGGGGCCAAGGCCGACGAGCAGAAGCACCAGCAGCTCATGAAGCAGCCCGCGCGGTGACGCCGCGCGCCTCCGCTCGCCTCGCGGCGCTCGCCCTGCTCCCGCTCCTCGCCCTGGCGACCGGCCGGGCGGACGAGGAGCCGCCGCCGGCGGCCGACCTCGTCGCGCCGACGCCCGACCTCGCGGCCCCGCTGGCGCGCTTCGCCGGCGAGGCGGAGCCGGGGCGCGAGCTCAAGCGGGCCTTCGTCTCAGTCGTCCGCCACGTGCTGGCCCACGACGTGGACCGCGCGCTGCCCTACTTCCACCCCGACCTGCGCCTCCTCGCCGGCTCGGGCGACCTCGAGCCCATGCCGCCCGCGCGCCTGGAGGCCCTGCTGGTCGAGCAGCGCGAGGAGGCGCGCGCGGCGGGGGAGCGCCCCAGGGCGCTCGCGGACGTGCTCGACCTCGGCGCCGTCCGCGCCTACTCGCGCGAGCGCGCGCGCGAGGTGGACGCCGCGGCCGAGGGCTGGCGGCGCGTGGCGCCGGCGCGCCTGGCCGGGCTCATGGAGGACGGCGACTGGCTCGTCGTCGGCGGGCTCCGCGGCGGCGACCTCGGCCCCGAGGTCTTCTACGTGTTCCGCCGCCACGACGAGCGGTTCAAGGTGGTCCTGGCCGAGTAGACGCCAGAGAGCGCCGCGCTCAGGCGGTCCAGGGGAACGGCCCGGACTGGCCCTCGGCGGCGGTCGCGCCGCGCCACAGGCGCTTCGCCCGCCGCCGGAGGGCGTGGACCGCCCCCGCCAGCGGGGTGCGGTTGTCGAGGACCTCGACGCGGGCGACGACGTCCGACCACAGGTCGTCGTCGACCCCGGCGGCGCGGGCGTAGGCGGCGAGGAGCGCGCGCAGGTCGTCGTCGCTCAGCCCGCGCCGCAGCCCCTTGGCCAGGCAGGCCAGGTCGTGGACGCGGCGCGCCCGCGTGAGGAGGCCCGCGCTGGCGCGCGGCAGGTCGATGAAGGCCACGCGGCCGGTGGCCGGCTGCACGAGCACGTTCTTGGCGTGCAGGTTCCGGGCGAAGACCCCCGCGCGGTGCAGCGCGGCGACCCGCTCGGGGAGGACGACCATCGCGGCCGCGCGGGCGAGGGCCCGGTCGTCCGGGGCCAGGCGCTCGAGGTGGCGCAGGTCGTGCGCGCCGGTCAACTCGGTGGTGACGATCCAGGAGCGCGGCACGAACCCGAGCCGCCGCTCCTCGGCCCAGGCCACCGGCTGCACGACGTTGCCGACGGCCGCGGCGATCATCGCCAGCGCCCCGGCCTCGCGCTGCGCCCGCGACGGGCGGAGGAAGGTGCGCAGGAGGAAGGCGCCGGGCTCGCGGTAGCGCTTGAGGACGAGCGGCGGAGCGCCGTCGACGTGCAGGCGCATGACCCGGGAGCGGGCCGTCTCGGCCATCACGGGCAGCCACGCCTCCCGCTCCGGCGCCAGCGCCGCGAGGAGGCCCGTCCGCAGCGCCTCGGGCGCGGCGAGCGTCAGCGAGCCGGCCGCGGCCTGAGCGGCCGCCGTCTCGAGCGTGAGCACGTGCACGAGGCCTCCCGGACGACGTCCCCGACGGCCGTCCGCGAGGGAGGAGTCTCGCGCCGGGGGCCTGCGCGACGCGGTGAGAACTCCGTTAGAGCGCGCTCACGGGCTCGTGTGGTTCGTGCGCCGTTCGGGGCGCGCCGGTCACCACAGCGGCGCCGACGCGTAGCCCAGCTCCAGCCAGGCCAGCCAGTCGGCGCTGCCCGACGTCAGCCCGGCGCCCGCGCCGAACTCGAGCAGGAAGCGCCCCAGGCGCAACCTGACGCCGCCCGAGAGGGTGAACGCCGGCCGGTCGAGGAACTCGACCTGCCGGGTCCAGGGTGACTGGGCCGCCTCGAAGCTCAACCCGAGCGCCAGCCAGTCCGTCGGCGCCCAGGTCAGGCCGAGCGCCCCCTGGACGAAGGGCTCCACCCGCCACGCGCTCGGGACCTCGAACACGGACGGGTAGCCCACGGGCAGGACAACGCCCACCTGGCCGTGCAGCGCCAGGCCGTCGAGGAGCAGGAGCGAGCCGTGCGCCGTGAACGCCGCGTCGAACGTGCCCGAGTTCGTGAGGTCCGCGCGGCGGAAGGCGGGCAGCTTGAGGAGGACCGAGGCGCCCAGGGCCGTCACGCCGTCGTCCGCCTGCCAGCAGGTGACGAGCGCCCCGAACGCCGCCTGCGCCAGGTTCTCGTGGCGCCCCGTCGCCCGCCCCTGCGTGAGCTTCACCGCCTCGCCCTCGAGGACCGGCACGTCGGCGCCGCGGCCATAGATGCGGAACACGTCGCGCCGCTCGTCCCAGCCGGCGAAGCGCAGGTCGGCCCACACGAGCAGCCGCTCGTGGACCGCGAGCGACAGGTCGAAGCGCGAGTGCTCGGTGTAGAGGCCGTCCAGGCGATGCAGGTGGCCGTTGCCGCGCCCGCTGTCGGCCGTGTGAGTCATGCTGCCGCGCCAGCGGCCGGTCAGGACCCCCTCGCCGGGCGAGGCGGCCTCGCGCAGCGGCGGCAGCCCGAAGCCCGAGTGGAGCGACGAGTTCCGGGGCGAGGCGAACGGCGCGAGGAGCCGCAGCCGGAGGGGCCGCTCGAGCGGCCGCGCCGCCTCGGCCGGGGCCGGCTCGGCCGCCCCGGCGATCGTCAGGGAGACGAGGGCGATGGAGACGACGCGCGCCGCGCGCGCGGGCAGGCGCCGCGCGCCGCTGCCGCAGACATGCATGGGTCACGCACCTCGATCCCCGCCCCTCCCGAGCGTCCGCGGGGCGCGGCCGCGACTCTCGTGAGAAGGCGGGGAGCCCGCGCTCACCCGCGGCTCACCTCCCGGGTGAACCGCTCTCACGTGCACGGCGGCGCGGGCCACGACGACAATGGAGGCGACAATGGCCGGGGCGCCCGGAGGGGGGACCCATGCGCATCCTCGTGGTGGAGGACGACCGGAAGATCGGCAGCTTCCTGCAGCGCGGGCTCGAGGCCGAGCGGCACGTGGTCGACGTCGCCCGCACCGGCCCCGAGGGGGCGCGGCGGGGCTGCACGAGCGCCTACGACCTCGTGGTGCTCGACCTCATGCTGCCCGGGTTCGACGGGCACGAGGTCCTGCGCCGCATGAGGGACGGCGGCGTGAACACGCCCGTGATCGTGGTGACCGCGCGCGGCGAGGTCGCCGACCGCGTGCGCGGGCTCGACGAGGGCGCGGACGACTACCTCACGAAGCCCTTCAGCTTCGTGGAGCTCCTGGCGCGCATCCGGGCGCTCCAGCGCCGGCAGGCCAGCGCCTTCGACCCCATGCTGCGCATGGGCGACCTCGCCGTGGACACGGTCAAGCATCGGGCGACGTTCCGGGAGGTCGAGCTCGACCTCACCCCGCGCGAGTACCAGCTCCTCGAGTACTTCATGCGACATCCGGGCGTGACCGTCACCCGCGCCATGCTCGCCGACCGCGTGTGGGGGATCGACTTCGACACGGGCTCGAACGTGATCGACGTCTACGTGAACTACCTGCGAAGGAAGCTGGCGGCCGCGGGCGCCGAGGCGGCGATCCGCACCGTCCGCGGGACCGGCTACGCCTTCCAGCCGCCCGCGTCGTCCCCCGCGCCGGACGTGCCGGGCGCGTGAGCATCTGGCGCTCGATCCGGTTCCGCCTCGCGGCCATCAGCAGCGCCGCGGTCGTGGTGGTCGGCCTGGCCATCGGCCTGGTCTCCTACCACCGGCTCGCGATGGAGCTGCAGAGCGCCGACACCGAGTTCGCGCGGCACGAGGCGCTCGAGCTCGCGCAGGTCGTGGCGCAGGTGACGAGCGCGGACGAGCTCCAGGTCCGGCTCGACGCGGTCGAGACGAACCTGCTGCCCGAGGAGGGGCTGCTGCGGCTCGAGGTGTTCACGCTGGATGGCGCCCTGGTCGGCTGGCTCGCCGAGCCCGGGATCGACCACGAGCCCTGGCCGGAGGGCCTGGCGCGGGCGCGCGGCGGGGAGTTCCCGGTCGAGTTCGTGCACCTCGGCGACGCGCGGCCCGAGGTGCGCGCGGCGCATCTCGTCCGCCTCGGGAACGAGCCCCGCTGGCTCGCGGTCGCGCGCGTGGACCGCGCCCGGTCCGAACGGGCCATGGCGGGCATGCGGCGGCACCTGCTCCTCGGCGCGCCGGCCGTGGCGGGCCTGGTCTTCGCGGCCATGTACGGCGTCCTCGCCCTCGCCCTCCGCCCCCTCCACGAGCTCGTGAACGACGCCCGCTCCCTCGCCGCCGAGGGCCTCGGGCAGCGGCTGGCGGAGCCCACGGCGGGCTCGGAGCTCGGCGAGCTGGCCCGGCTGCTCAACGTGATGCTCTCGCGGGCCGAGGAGACCATGGGGCGCTTGCGCCGTTTCGCGGCCGACGCGAGCCACGAGCTCCGGACCCCGCTCACGCGAATGCGCGGCGAGGCCGAGGTCGCCCTGCGCGTGGACGACCCCGCCGTCGCGCGCGCCGCGCTCGAGTCGATCGTGGACGAGCTGGACTCCATGCGGCGCCTCGTGGAGGCGCTCCTCGAGCTGGCCCGCGGCGACACCGCCGAGCTGCGCGCCGCGGCGCCGTTCGACCTCGCCGCGCTGGTGCGCGAGCTGGGCGAGGAGGCCCGGGTGGTCGGGGAGACCCGGGAGCTCGGGGTCCGCGTGGAGGTGCCCGACGGCCCGGTCGTCGTGCAGGGCAGCCGCGACCTGAT
Source organism: Planctomycetota bacterium (assembly GCA_023954375.1). Taxonomy (GTDB): domain Bacteria; phylum Planctomycetota; class J058; order J058; family J058; genus JAMLIC01. The sequence continues at coordinate 133,508 of JAMLIC010000022.1, read as the reverse complement.
CGTGCGCGCCCTGTGGAACGTCGTCGACAACGCCCTCGGCTACGTGCCGGCCGGGGGCGGCGTCTCCCTCTCGCTCGGCATGGACGGCGAGCGCGCGCGCGTCACCGTCCAGGACGACGGGCCGGGGGTCCCGGCCGACCTCGTCCCGCACCTGTTCCAGCCCTTCGGGCGCGGCGCCGAGGGGCGGGTCCGGGGGCACGGGCTCGGGCTCGCGCTGGCGCGGACGATCGCCCGCCGGGCGGGGGGCGACCTCGCGCACGTGCCCACCCCCCGGGGCGCCGCGTTCGCGCTCACGTTGCCGATGGTCTGACCCGCGGCCCGTCGACGCGCCCCCCCGCGCGACGAGGAGACGCCCGCGCCCGCGACACCTGGCCGCGTTCGTCCACCTCGACGGCCCCCTCCTGCGCACGGTCCGTGAGCCACGGCTCATGGACTTCTCAGGGCCGCTCGGCGCGCACGACGGGAGGATGCGCGCATGACCGAGCCCGAAGGACCCGACGCGCCCCCTCACCGCGGCGGCGCCATGACCGAGCTGTGCTTCCGGCACCGGAGCGCGCTGCTCCTCCTGCTCGTGCCGCCGGTGGTCCTGGCCGCGGCGGTCGGCCTGCCGAGCGCGCCCTGGGAGGTCGCGCTCGGCCTCGCGCTGCTCGCCGGGGGCGCCGCGCTCCGACTGTGGGCCGCGCGCCGGATCGGCAAGCGGGCGCGCGTCCGGGTGGCGCGGGCCCCGGTCCTCGTGACCTCGGGCCCTTACGCCCGGGTGCGGAACCCCCTCTACGTCGCCAACGGCGCGGCCCTGGTCGGCCTGGGCGTCGTCGCCGGCGGGCTCCCCCTGGGCGCCTGGCTGCTCGCCTCGGTCGCGCTGGTCTACACGCTGGTCGTGGCGCACGAGGAGGGGCAGCTCGCGGCCTCGCTCGGGCGCCCCTACCTCGAGTACTGCGCGCGCGTCCCGCGCTGGGCGCCCTGGCCGGGGCGGCGCGCCCCGACCGCCCCCGCCGACGCCTGGCCCTGGACGCACGTGCTACGGCGCGAGGCGGGGCTCGCCTGGCTGCCCGTGGCCGCCGCGGCGGTCCTCCTCGCCCAGGGCGGGCAGCTCCCGCTCGCGGCGTGGCTCGACGCCCCCGCCCGCCCGGTCGGCGCGGGCGCGCCGCTCCTGGTGTGGGGGGCCGTCGCCATCGCCGCGCTGGTCAACGTCGCGGTGACCGATGCCAAGCTCCGGCGGCACCGGGCCTCCCGGGGCCAGGGTGTCGTCAACCCGGAGGTCAGCCCGGAGGCGGCGCCGGCGCCTCGATCTTGAACCGCTCGCGCTTGCGGTGGAGCGTCTTGCGGTCGACGCCGAGGGTCCGCGGGCTCCTGCCCCATGTGGCGCCGAGCATCGTCCTCACCGCGGTCCGCGCCGGCGTCTCCGCCGATCCGTCCGGTGACGACTGACTCCTGGCGGCCAGCGGCCCGCTCGACCTCCCCTCAGGGGGGGCCACGACGCGAGGCGATCCTTCCGGCGAAGGCGCCGGCTCCCACGTTCCGCCCGCCCTCTGCGCGGCGCCGGGCGTGCCCTGCCGGCGTCGGGCTTGACGCAGCGCCGCGCAGGACTGGCCCGGTCGGGAGCGCTCCGCCGACGCCCGAGCGCATGGCCTCGTGTATGCGCGGGTCAGTGCGGGGGGCCGGAGGAGCACGATGGAGCGCATGGAGCGCAAGAGCCTGGGGAGCCCGGACGAGACCCGGCGGTTCACGAAGGGACGGATGGACGTGGTCTCCCTCGGCGACCTCGTCGTCGGCCGGGCGGCCTTCGAGCCCGGCTGGCGGTGGTCGGAGAGCGTCAAGCAGATCGTCGGGACGAAGAGCTGCCAGGTGGACCACCGCGGCTACGTCATCGCCGGCCGCATGCACATCGCCATGGACGACGGGACGAGCATCGAGGTGGGGCCTGGCGACGCGTTCGTCTGTCCGCCCGGGCACGACGCGTGGGTCCTGGGCGACGAGCCCTGCGTCATGCTGGAGTTCTCGGGCGCCGGCGTCTACGCCAGACCCCCGGCGACCGCCGCGCGGCGCTGAGAAGCCTCAGCTCCCCGGCGCGACGGCGCGCCGTCGCGGGAGGCCCTCGAGCACCCGGCAGGCGAGGCGCGCGACCGCGGGCATGAAGCGGGGCCGCAGCAGGCGCGGGTCGTGGGGGCCCAGGCGGCGCGCGTCCTCCGCCAGGCACAGGCGCAGGAACCCCGCCGCGTCCAGGTCCACGTCGAACGTCCGCGCGCCCGTGGCCGTGAACGTGGCCTCGCCCTGCTCGCCGCGCAGGGCCCCGACGACCAGCCCCAGGCGCTCGAGGAGGAGCGTCAGCCACACGAGCGCGACCTTCAGCGCGAACCACGGGCGCCGCCACGCGGGCATGTTGCGCCGGTGCCAGGCGACCCAGTTGACGAAGAACACGATGTGCCGGCCCTCCTCCTCGACCACCGGCTCGAACGCGGCGACCAGCGCGGGCGGGAACAGGCCGGCGCGCCGCCCGACGTCGAACAGCCCGAAGGCGAAGAACGTGTCCAGGCACTCGCCGTAGCCCGTGCGCAGGTACGCCCACTCCGGATCGCGCGGCGGCGGGACGTCGGGCGGCGGCGCGACGGGGATCCCGTAGGCGGCCGCCAGGGTCGACAGCACGCGCTCGTGGCGCTCCTCCTCGAAGGCGTTCAGGGCCACGGCCTGCCGCAGGAGGGGGTCGGCGACCCGCTCGGCGAAGGCGCGCACCCGCGCGCCGGCCCGGCGCTCGGTGCTCACGGCCATGTCCCAGATGGGGAGCGCCGCGAGGCGCGCCGGCGCCTCCGCGTCGAGCGCCGGCCACCCCTCCACCGAGGGGCAGTAGGGCGTGAACGTGTCCAGGAGGGCGCGGCAGAAGAGCAATCGGTGCGCGTCGCTGCCGGGCTCGATCGGGCCCGGGGGCACGGGCGGCGCGTCGTGGGCGACGTCCGGGAGGGTCAGCGTCTCGGCCATGCCCGCCCGCGAGCAAGCGGCGGCGCGTCGCGCGCGCGCGGCCCTGCCCGCCGAAGACTCGACCCGAGGACGTGAAACCTGCGCGCCGCTGCGGGGGCGCGCCCGCCGAGGGTGCACGGCGGTCAACCTCGCCGCCATCCGAGCGCGTCCTCAGCGCGCGCCGGGCGGCGACGCGGCGTCGCCGCCTCCGAAGCGCTCGCCGAGGAGGCGCTCGAGGCCGGCGAGGTCCAGGGGCTTCACCAGGTGGTGGTCGAACCTCGCCGCGCGGATGCGCTCACGGTCTCCAGGGCCGGCGAGGCCCGTGAGCGCGACCAGGAGCAGCGGCGCTCCCCCGGGGGCCGCCCGGAGCCTGCGCGCCAGCATGCACCCTTGCCTCTTCCCTCCGCCAGGCGCCTCACGGGTCGGTGTCGCCCGGTCCGGCGCCAGGGACGGGTGCGCGCCAATGCGCACCCATGGCCGCCCTCGACGGGATGGGGTCTCCAGCCGCGTGCACCTCCGGGGCGCTCGCCGGCGGCGCCCTCCCGCGGCTCACCAGGGGCCGGCGCGCGAGCCTCCGACGGCCCGTCGTCGACCTCGCCGTGAGTCCAGCACGTCTCACCGGGGACCCACGGGCGACGCCGGCGTCGCCCTCGCTGCTCCCGCCGCTCCACGTCCTTGACACGCTCGCCGCGGGCATGCGACCACCACGAGCGGGGGACCGAGGGAGGGCCCATGCGGTGCGACGACGTCGCTGCCCGGGTCGGCGGGGAGCTCGTGCAGCCGCCCGCCCGCTCGCCGAGGTGAAGAAGGCCCACGCCGCCGTCCAGCTCGTCCCGCGCCTCCGGGAGCGGGTGCGCGAGCTGTCCCGCCAGCTTGCGACCGAGGGACCAGGCGTCGCGGCTCGCGCGGATGCCGGCTTCGAGGCCGCCCGCCGGCTCCCCCGCCCGGGCGACGCGCTGGCGACCTCGCTCGACCGGCCGGCGGCAGCGACCGCGGCACCGTAGGCACGGGCCGACGCGCGTGCCTTGCCGCCTTGCAGCGGTCGAGCGGGGCGTCACTCCGATCCAGGAGGGGAGCGCGCAGGGGCGCGGGGCGTCTTGAGCGCCGGCGTGGTTCGATGGCGGGCCCAGGGGCGGCGATGTTCGGCGCGCGGTCGCGAGGTCCGGTCAGGCTCTTCGGAGGGCGCGCGCGCGCGCTGCCCCGGCCCGGGCGCGGCGACCTGGTGGTCCTGCTCGTCGTGGCGGCCGTGGTCGGCGTGGCGCTGTCGGCGGCCCACGAGGCGGCCGGGCACGCGCGGGAGGTGGTCCTCGACCTGTCGCCGGCGCGGCTGCCCGGGTATGCGCTCCTGTCGCTCGCGCGGATGACCGCCGCCTACGCCCTGAGCCTGGGCTTCTCGCTGGCGGTCGGCGCGCTCGCCGCGCGCAGCCGCGCCGCCGAGCGCGTGCTCCTGCCGGCGCTCGACGTCCTGCAGAGCGTCCCGATCCTCTCCTTCCTGCCGGTCGTGCTGCTGACGCTCACGGCCGTCCTGCCGGAGGGGCTGGCGGTCGAGCTCTCGGCGGTGGCGCTCCTGTTCACCAGCCAGGTCTGGCACCTGACCTTCGCCTGGTACCAGTCGCTGACGACGACGCCCGTCGAGCTGCGCGAGGCGGCGACCTCCTTCCGGCTGGGACGCTGGCAGCGGCTCCGCGCGCTGGAGCTCCCGCACGGGGCGATCTCGCTCGTGTGGAACAGCATGATGAGCTGGGCCGGCGGGTGGTTCTTCCTCATGGCGGCCGAGGCGTTCAGCGTCGGGGCGCGGGACTTCCGCCTGCCGGGCCTGGGCTCCTACCTGGAGGCCGCCGCCGCCCAGGGCGACGTGCGGGCGATCGGGCTCGGCGTCGCGACGCTCGTGGCGCTGATCGTGGCGCTCGACCAACTCGTGTGGCGGCCCCTGATCGCCTGGTCGGACCGGTTCAAGCTCGACACGGTCGCCGGCGCCGAGGCGCCGACCTCCTGGTTCCTCGACGCCCTGCGCGGGTCGGCGGCCGTCGCCTGGCTCCAGGGTTGGCTCCGCGCGGCGCTGGACGCGCTCGGGCCCGGGCCGGCGCCGGCGCCGGCCGCCGGCGGCCATCGAGCGGGCTGGGTAACGGCAGGCATCGGGGGCCTGGCGCTGGCCGCCGGCCTGCTCCAGCTCGCCGCCCTCGTGGCCCTGGTCCCGCCCGCCGGCTGGGGGGAGGTCGCCCTGGGCCTCCTGGCCACGCTCCTGCGCGTGGCGGCCGCGCTGGGCCTGGCGCTCCTGTGGACGGTTCCCGCTGGCGTCGCCATCGGCAGCAGCCCGCGCCTGGCGCGCGTCGTCCAGCCGCTCGTGCAGGTGGCGGCGTCCGTGCCGGCGACGGCGCTCTTCCCGATCGTCCTCCTCGTGCTCCTGCGTTTGCCCCGCGGGCTCGAGGTGGCCGCGGTGGCCCTCATGCTGATAGGGACGCAGTGGTACCTGCTCTTCAACGTGATCGCCGGCGCGGCGGCGATCCCGCAGGACCTGCGCCACACGGCCAGCGCGCTGCGCCTCGGCCGCGTCGCCCGCTGGCGCGCGCTGGTCCTCCCGGCGATCTTCCCGCACCTGGTGACCGGGGCGGTCACCGCGGCGGGCGGCGCCTGGAACGCGAGCATCGTGGCCGAGTACGTGCGCTTCGGCGAGCGCACCGAGCGGACCGTCGGCATCGGCGCGGTGATCGCCGACGCCACGGCCCGGGGCGACTTCCCCCTCCTCGCCGGCGCGACGGTCGCGCTGGTCGGGGCGGTGGCCCTCCTGAACCTCCTGGTCTGGCGGCGGCTCTACCGGGTCGCCGAGGACCGCTTCCGTCTGGAGTAGCCGTGGGCGAGACCTTGCTCGAGCTGCGCGGGGTGCGGCAGGAGTACGGCGCGTTCGTCGCGATCGCCGGCGTGGACCTCGCGGTCCGCGACGGCGAGCTCGTGGCCCTGGTCGGGCCGTCCGGCTGCGGGAAGAGCACGCTGCTGCGCATCGCGACGGGCCTCCAGCGGCCGACCGGCGGCCAGGTGCTCTACCGCGGGGCCCCGCTCGAGGGCGTGAACCCGCGCGCGGCGATCGTCTTCCAGACGTTCGCCCTGCTCCCCTGGCTCACGGTGCAGGCCAACGTCGAGCTGGCGCTCGAGGCGGCCGGCGTCGGGCGCGCGGAGCGCGCGCGCCGGGCGGTCGCCGCGCTCGACCGTGTGGGGCTCGACGGGTTCGAGTCGGCCTACCCGCGCGAGCTCTCGGGCGGCATGCGCCAGAAGGCCGGCTTCGCCCGCGCGCTCGTCGTCGAGCCCGAGCTCCTGTGCCTGGACGAGCCCTTCTCGGCCCTCGACGTCCTCAGCGCCGAGGCGCTGCGCGGCGAGCTCGTCGAGCTGTGGACGTCGGGGACGATGTCCTCCCGGGCGGCGCTCCTCGTCACGCACTCGATCGAGGAGGCCGTGCTGCTGGCCGACCGGGTCGTCGTCATGGACACGCGGCCGGGGCGCATCGTCCACGAGCTCTCCGTGCGGCTCCCGCGCCCGCGCGCGCGCCGTGACGCGGAGGTGGTCGCGCTCGTCGACCGCATCTACGCGCTCATGGCCGGCCAGACGGCGCCCGAGCACATCGAGGTGGGCGGCGCGCCGGGCCAGGGCCGCCTGCGCGCCCTGCCACACGTGGCTGTGTCGGCCCTGGCCGGCCTCCTCGAGCACCTCGCGCAGCGCCCGGACCGCCGCGAGGACCTCTACCGCCTGGCCGCCGACCTGCACCTCGACTCCGCCCACCTCCTGGCCCTCGCCGACGCGGGCGAGGTGCTCGGGCTCGTCTCCGTGGGCGGCGGCGACGCGCAGCTCCTCCCGCCCGGCGAGGCCTTCGCCGGGGCCGACATCCAGGCGCGCAAGGCGCTCTTCGCCGAGCGGCTGCGCCGGCTGCCCCTCGTCGGGTGGCTCCTTGCCCTCCTGCACGCCGCCGACGCGCGCCGCCTCGAGCGCGACGTCGTGGAGGCCGCGCTGGCGCTCGACTTCCCGCCGGGGGAGGCGCGGGCGCAGGTGGACACGCTCGTGCGCTGGTGCCGCTACGCGGAGCTGGTCGCCTACGACGACCGCCGCGAGGTGATCTACCTCGAACCCGCCCCTGCGGGCGGGTGAGCGCGGAGTCCCCTTCCTCCCGCGCGCGCGGCCTGTAGACTCCTCTCCCTCCCGAGGGCAGGGAAGAAGCCGCCTCGAGTTGCAGACCCTGACGCGCGCCGCGGGCGCGGGCTTCGTGGCGCTCGCGCTCCACGCGCTCGGCGCCGGCCCGGCGCAGGCGCAGGAGGCCGCCCCGCCCCTCGACCGGGCGCTGCGGCTGAAGCTGTTCGACCCCCTGTCGCCGCCGCGCAACACGCTCTTCTACTCCGGGTTCGGCATCCCGCTCCTGCGACGGGCGACCGTCGCGCCGGCGGGGACCCTCGAGCCGACGCTCCGCACGTCGCGCACGCACTACGCGGCGTCGGGTGTGGTCGACGGGCAGCCGAACCGCGTGGACGCGCTGTTCCTCGAGCACCTGCGCATCGGCCTGACCCTCGCGGTGCACGACCGGGTCGCGGTGTGGCTCGACGTGCAGGTCGCCGGGTGGGACGAGCGGCGCGACGTGTTCCGCATCCACGCCCGCGGCACGCCGGAGTTCGTCATCGAAGGCGAGGAGAGCAAGGCCCGCGACGGGCACGCGACCGGGCGCCACGACAACCTCTCCAGCGTCCACGTGGGCGCGCTCGTGACCTGGCTCCGCGACCCCGACGGCGTGTCGGGCCTCGGCACGTCGCTCCTGTTCAAGCCCAAGGGCAACCGACGCGCAGACATCACGAACTCGGGCACGTGGGACCTGGCGTTCACGGCCCACGGCTCGCTGCTGCTCGCGGACACCGTCGCCCTGCACGCCAACGCCGGCGTCGTCGTCCCGCTGGGGCAGCCGTGGATCTTCGAGAGCCCACGCGAGCTCCACGCCCGCTACTTCTTCCAGGGGTCGGGCGGCGTGACGGTGGCCGTCACGGACTGGCTGTCCCTCGGCGCCTCGCTCGAGGGGGCCCAGTCGCCCTGGGAGCGCGCCGTACGCTTCATCGACCGCGACGCCCTCAACGCCTCGGGCGGCGCTCGCCTGCGCCTGGGTCGCTTCTTCATCGACGTCGGCGGCGGGGCGGGGCTCATCCGCGGCGGCGCGAACTGGCTGTTCTGGGTCGAGCTGGGCTACGCGACGCGGCCGCTGTGGGGGCCGCCACCACCCCCCGGGTCCTGAGCCCCGCGGCGCGCTGGCGCCGCCGCCGACCGCAGGGCTACGCTGTCCCGGGCGCCGAGGCCCGGGAGGACAGGTGGCCATCGATCTCGTCGACGTGGGCGAGGAGCTCGCGGAGCTCGACCTCGTCGTCCGCCAGCTCGAGGACGGGTCGTTGACCGTCGCCGAGGACGACCAGGCGCCGGACGGCGAGCGCGTCCGGGTGGCGGACGCCGGCGCGGGTGTGCGCGCCTGGCGGGTCGTCGCGACCCTGGCGCCCGGCCAGGCCTCGCGGACGGCGGCCGGGCTGTCGCCGCTGAACCAGGCCTTCGCCGCGGCCGGCGGGCGGGGCGGGCTCGTCGTGCGCGGGAAAGAGGTCCGCTTCGAGGTGGGCCTCGACCATCCGCCCCCGTACTCCCGCGACGAGCTCCAGGCCCTCTACCGCGGCGTCGTCGACGGCGCCGGGGCCCAGCGCCCCGCCGTCGAGCGCGTCGTCGCCGAGACCGCGCCCACGACCCTGCAGCCCGCCGCGCCGCCGGCCTCGCGGCTCCTCCTCGGCGCCCGCCCGGCCGAGCCGCACCGGGCCGAGCCCGCGTGGGCCGCTCCGGCCGCGCGGCCGACGGGGTCGAGCGGGGGCGGGCTCGGGGCGGCCGCCGGCATCTTGACGCTGGTCATCGTGGGCGGCGGCGGCGTGGGGGGCGCGCTCCTCATCCTGCGCGGCAAGGCGGCGCTCGAGCCCCCCCCGGCGGTCGAGCCAGCGGCCGTCGCCGCCGCGCCGGCGGGCGAGACGGAGGCCCCGCCGAGCCCCGCCGAGGCGACCGCCGCGCCAGCCGCCGGCGAGGCGCCCCCTCCGCCGGCCGACGACCGGCCCGCGCAGGTCCCCGCCGCGCGGCCGCGGGCCCCCTCGGAGGACGACGTGCTGGCGGACGCGCGCGACCCCGCCCGCCGCCTCCAGGCGGTGGAGGCGTGGCTCCGGCACGGCCTCGACGCCGCGCCCGGCGCGCGGCGCCGCATGCTCGAGGCCCTCGGCCTGACCGGCCTGGACGAGGAGCCGCGCGCGGCCCGGCTGGTCCTGCAGAGCCTGCGCGACCGACCGCCGGGCGTGGCGGAGGCGATCGAGTGCCTGCCGCACTCGGCCCAGGGCGTCCGGCGCGTACTCGTGCACGTCCTGGCGGAGGCCGGCCCGGACCAGGCCGACGCCGCGGCCGCGGCGCTCGAGGCGCTCGCCGACACGCCCGACCTCATCGTCGAGGAGGCCCTCCTCCGCCTCGGCCGTCCGCGGGACGGGGCCGTCCGCCGCCTGACCGAGGCGCGCGGACCCGAGTGGCTCCTCTACGGCGAGGGCCGCGCCCTCGTCGAGGCGCGCGCCCGCGCGGACGTGAGGCAGGTGGCCTCGCTCCTCGAGCACGCCGACCCCGAGGTGCGCGCCGCGACCTGCGCCCTGATCGCCGCCGCCGAGCAGCCCCGGGAGGCCCTGGCCCTGCTCGCCCCCGTGCTGCGCGATCCGGCGCCGTCCGTGCGGCAGCGCGCCGTCGAGGGCCTCGTCGCCCAGCGCGACCCCCGCGCCAGCTGGCCGCTGGCCCGCGCGCTCGCGCGGGAGGAGTCGAACCACGCGAAGAACGCCCTGCGCGACGGGCTCCAGCGCCTCCCGCTGCGCGAGACCGTGGACCTCCTCGCCCAGCTCCAGGCGCGCCCGGAGGCCGCGGAGCGCCGCGCCGCGGTGCTCGGCCTGAGCGCGATCGCCAAGCCCGAGGCGCTCCCGCAGGTGGTCGCCGCCCTGCGCGACCCCGACCGGACGGTCCGCCTGGAGGCCGTGCGCGCGCTCGACGCCGCGCGCCACCAGCCGCTCCTCCGACCGAAGGTGGCCGAGGGCCTGGCGGTGATCCGCGAGCTGGCCCTCGACCGCTCCGACCGCGAGCTGTCGGGCCTCGCCCGGCAGCTCCACTACGCGATCACGGGGCGGATGCCGGACGAGGGGATGCGGGAGCGGCGGTGAGTGAGCCAGTGTGATCGCGGCTGCGGCCGAGGATGGCGGGCGCTGCGGTGCGTCGGGGGGGGGGGACGGGGGCCCCCCCCCCCCCGCCCGGGGCGGCCAGAGGCCGCCTTCCCTCGCCTTCGCGCCGCAGCGCCTCGCCCTCCTCGGCCTCGCCTGGGGCTCCTGCTGCGAAGGTGCGGCGAGATGTGCTCGGAGGCGGCTCGGTCGTCTGTCTGGAAGACGGGTTCGAGAACAGGCCCAGTGATCGCGCCGATGGGATCGAACCTGCCCGCGGATTGTAGTTAAAGGAGGGCCTCGGCCCCCTGCACGATCAGCGTCAGCAGCCACTCGCCCGGGTAGATCCCGAGCAGGACGACCAGCGCGCCGCCCACCACGTAGGCCAGGCGCGACCCCCACCGCCGCGGCTCGGGCTCGAGCGAGCGCGGCGCCGCCGGCGCCGGCTCGTCGGCGTAGAGCGCCTCGCCCGGCTCGCGCATGTACATGGCCACCACGACCTGCAGGTAGTAGTAGAGCGACAGCGCGCTGGTCACGAGGGCGAGGATCACCAGGCCGAGGTCGCCCGCGGCGATGCCGGCGCGGAAGACCCAGAACTTGCCCAGGAACCCGGCCGTCGCGGGGACGCCGGCGAGCGAGATCATGGCGAGCGTCATCACGAACGCCGCCCCCGGCTGCGCCTTGCCCAGTCCGGCCAGCTCGGCGATGTCGTCGACGTCCTCGCCCTTGCGCTCGAGGTGGCAGAGCACGGCGAAGGCCGCCAGGTTCGCCACGCCGTAGGCGAGGAGGTAGAAGGTCACGCCCGACGCGGCGTCGCGGGCGACGTCGACCATGCCGGGGCCGTGCAGCGGGTGGTCGAGGTCGTAGGAGCGGGCGACGGCGAGCACGCCGATCAGCACGTAGCCGGTGTGGGCCACGGCCGAGTAGGCGAGGAGGCGGCGCGGGTTGCGCTGCGTGAGCGCCCCGGCGTTGCCGACGATCATGGTCAGCGCCGCCACGAGCCAGAGCGCCCAGGCCGGGCCGGCGCCGAAGACCTTCGCCTCGCCGAGGGAGGTCACGACCTTCAGGGCCGCGCCGAACGCCGCCACCTTCACGCCCACCGACATGAACCCGGTCACGGCCGAGGGCGCGCCCTCGTACGCGTCGGGCGCCCAGCTGTGGTAGGGGACGGCGCCGACCTTGAACAGGAGCCCCACCATGAGGAGCATGCCGCCCATGGCCGCGAGGTCGGCGTTGCGCCCGTCGGTCAGCGACAGCGCCGCGATCCGCGACAGGTCCATCGTCCCCGTGGCGCCGTAGAGCAGCGACATGCCGTAGAGGAGGAAGCCCGAGGAGAACGCGCCGAGCACGAAGTACTTCATGGCGCCCTCGGCCGAGCGCGCCCGCCGCCGGTCCATGCCGGTCATCGCGTAGACCGCGATCGACAGGGTCTCGATCGCCACGAACATGGTCACGAGGTCGTTGGCGGCGACCAGCGCCATCATCCCGGAGGTGGCGAAGAGGAGCAGCGCGTAGAACTCGCCGTGCGCCTGGGTGGCCACCCCGGGCGCGTCCTGGCCGTGGTGCACGCCCGCGAACGAGATCAGCGCCGCCGCCAGGAGGATCGTGATCGACAGGGCCGCGGCGAACGACGACGCGGAGAGCGTCTCCGCGATCACGAGCGTGTCGCCCGTCCCGCGCCAGAGCGCGAGGGTGACGAGCAGCGTGATCACGGCGCCGGCCGCGGCCGTGATGGCCAGCGGGCCCTTGCTCCGGCCGCGCGGGATGAACAGGTCCAGGCACAGGGCCACCAGGCCGAACAGCGCGGGGAGCGCGATCGGCACGGCGCGGGCGGCCTCACGGCCCGTGAACGGAAGCGTGGTCATCGGCTCCATGGCGGATCAACCCCCGTGCGCGGCCAGGGCCCGGAGCGCCGGCTCGAGCCGGTCGAGGAACGGGCCAGGGAACAGGCCGAGCGCGACCGCGGCCAAGAGGAGGGGGACCAGGCCGACGAGCTCGACCGCATCGAGGTCCTCGATGTGGTCGTTCTCGCCCGTCGCCGGCCCGAAGAAGACGCGCTGCACGGCATACAGCATGTAGGCCGCGCCCAGGACCATGCCCGTGGCGCCGACGGCGGCCATGGCAGGGTTGTTCTCGAAGACGCCCAGCAGGATGAGGAACTCGCCCACGAAGCCGGCGGTGCCCGGGAGCGCGATCGAGGCGAGCGTGGCCACGATGAAGCACGTGGCCAGGACCGGCGCCGGGCGGGCCAGGCCGCCCAGCTTCCCGATCAGCTTCGTGTGCCGGCGCTCGTAGATCGAGCCCACGAGGTAGAAGAGCGCCCCGGTCGAGAGGCCGTGGGCGATCATCTGGAACACCGAGCCCGCCATGGCCCGGGCGTGCCCGGCCTGCTGGAAGTGCTCCGGCGCCGCCGTCAGCCCGGCGAAGAGGCCGGCCACGACGAGCCCGAGGTGGCTCACGCTCGAGTAGGCGATCAGCCGCTTCAGGTCGCTCTGCGCCAGCGCCATGAGCGCGCCGTAGACGACGCCGCCGGCGCCGAGCCACGCCAGCAGGGGCGCGAGCTCGCGCGCGCCCTCGGGGAACAGCGGCATGCAGAAGCGCAGGAAGCCGTAGCCGCCCATCTTCAGCAGGACGGCCGCCAGGATCACCGAGCCGGCGGTCGGCGCCTGCACGTGGGCGTGCGGGAGCCACGTGTGCACCGGGACGAGCGGCACCTTCACGGCGAAGGCCAGGGCGAACGCGGCGCAGAGGAAGAACTGCTCGCGGGCCCCGAACTCGCCCGCGGCGCGCATGGCGCCCAGGTTCTGCTCGACCGTGGCCATGTCGAAGGTCCGGCCGCCGATCACGTAGACGTAGGCCAGCGCGGCCAGCATGAGGAGGCTGCCCACGGCCGTGTAGATGAAGAACTTCACCGAGGCCTGGATGCGCTGCTCGGCGCCCCACACGCCGATGATCAGGAGCATGGGGACGAGCATCACCTCCCAGAAGAGGAAGAAGAGCAGCAGGTCCCGCGCGGCGAACACGCCGATCATGGCCGCCTCGAGCACGAGGATCGCCACGTGGAACGACCGCACCCGCGTCGTGATGCCCCGCCACGACGAGAGGATCGCGATCGGCGTGAGGAACGTGGTCAGGAGGATCAGGAGCAGGCTGATCCCGTCCACGCCCAGGCTGAACGACGCCCCGATCGGCCCGAGCCACTCGTGGCGGCTGACGAGCTGGAACCCGACGACGCCGGGGTCGTAGAGCCAGAAGATCGGCAGGCTGACGACGAACGTCAGGATGCTCGTGCCCAGGGCCACGAACGGCCCCGTCTCCTCCTCGGGGATGAGGGCGAGGACGACGGCGCCGAGCAGCGGCAGGAGGATCAAGGCCTCGAGGAAGGGGAAGTGGTCCACGTCGCGGTCTCCTTAGTGACCGGCGGCCGCGCCGCGCGAGAGGAGCGTGAGGAGCTGGGGCCAGGCCGGCACGAGGACCAGCGCCACGAGCGGGATCAGCAGGGCCCCGATCGTGAAGTAGCCGGCGTAGCGGGCCACCCGGCCGACCTGGAACGAGCGGGTGAAGTGCGAGAGCTCGGCGCCGACCCGGCCGGCGCCGTCGACGAGCCCGCGGTCGATCGCCTCGTCGTCGACCCAGCGCCACAGGACGTGCGAGAGGTACTTGGTCGCCGGCTGGAGGCCGCTCTTGTTGACGACCTCGTCGTAGAGCCACGCGTTGGCCAGGAGGCCCCGGGTCTTCTCGATGACCCCGCCCGGCCGCGGGAGCTCCCACGGGTTGTCCGGCGTGCGCCAGATGTAGACCCCGCCGGCGATCCCGAGCAGCGCGGCGACCGAGCCGATCGCCATGCCGATGAGCTCGATCTGGTGATGCATCTCGGGGGTGACCGTCCGCTCGACCGTCGCCACCACCGCCGCGAGGTAGTGCGGCAGGCCGGGCTCGGTGTGGGTCATGATCTCGGGGAGGCCGAAGGCCGCCGCGAACACCGAGAGCACGGCCAGGAGGACCAGCGGGATCGTCATCGCCTGCGGCGACTCGTGTGGGTGGCCGCCGCCGCGGTACTCGCCGAAGAAGGTGAGCATGATCATGCGCGCCGAGTAGAGGGCCGTGATCGCGCCGGTGAGCACGCCCACGGCGTAGATCCCGTACCACACCTGCGACGCGCCCTCGGTGTGCCCGCGCAGGAACACCTCGGCCAGGATCAGGTCCTTCGAGTAGAAGCCCGAGACGACGAACGGGAACGCGGAGAGGGCCAGCGCCCCGATCGTCATCGTGACGAAGGTGATGGGCATGTAGCGCCGCAGCCCGCCCATCTCCCGCATGCTCTGCGTCCCGGTGGCGTGGATCACGCTGCCCGAGGCGAGGAACAGGAGCGCCTTGAAGAAGGCGTGGGTCACCAGGTGGAACACGGCCGCGCCGTAGGCGGCCGCGCCCACGGCGACGAACATGTAGCCGAGCTGGCTGACGGTCGAGTAGGCGAGCACGCGCTTGATGTCGTCCTGCCCGAGCGCCGCCGTCCCGGCGAAGAAGGCCGTCGCCACGCCGACGATCGCGATGACCCCCAGCACCGGCACGCCGCCGACCGCCGCGTCGGCGAACACCGGGCTGAGGCGCGCGATCATGTAGACGCCGGCGGTCACCATGGTCGCCGCGTGGATGAGGGCCGAGACCGGCGTCGGGCCGGCCATGGCGTCGGGCAGCCACAGGTGGAGCGGGATCTGCGCGCTCTTGCCGGTCGCGCCCAGGAACAGGAGCAAGCAGGCGATCCCGAGCACGCCGGTGTCGGGGGCGAGGGCGTTCGTCGAGGCGAGGAGGTTCAGGCGCTCGATGTCGGCGCTGAAGGCGACGCCCGGCGTCGCGTCGCGCACGAGCGTCATGAGCAAGAGGAGCCCGAGGACGAAGCCCAGGTCGCCGATGCGGTTGACGATGAACGCCTTGCTCCCGCACGCGGCGTTGGCGGAGTCCTTGTAGTGGAACCCGATCAGCAGGTAGCTGCAGAGGCCCACGCCCTCCCAGCCCACGAAGAGCAGCAGGAGGTCGCCGCCGAGGACCAGGATGAGCATCGCGCCGACGAACATGTTGAGGTAGCAGAAGTAGCGGGCGAAGCCGCCCGCGTCCTCGTGCTCCATGTAGCGCGACGAGTAGATGTGGATGAGCGTCCCGACGCCGGTGATGACCAGCACCATGATCATCGCCAGGCGGTCGAGCACGAACTTGAAGCGCACGTCCAGGCCGCCGAACGCGATCCACGACCCGAGGTCGGCCTGGTAGGAGAGCGCGCCGAAGTTCTCCGACGGGCCGATGTCGACGCCCGTGGCGCGCGCGACCTCGACGAGGAGCGGCCGGTCGCGCTCGAACGACACCTCCGGCAGGCGCAGGAAGACCCGGTCCTGGGGCACCGGGTCGAGCCGCCGCGGGTCGTCGTGGAGCACGGGGGCGATGACCTCGCCCGCGGCCGTCCGCTGCCCGGCGAGCATCTGCTCCGCCCGGCTCACCGCGGCGCGGCTGCCGGCGGCGACGACCTGGCGGTCGTGCAGCAGGCTCACGGAGAAGGCCGCCGCGCCGAGCGCGAAGGCCACGGCGGGCGCGCCGACCCCCACGACGGTGACGAACGTCCTGCCGAGGCGCCGCCCCAGGAGCCCGTTCAACAGGGCGCCGAGGAGCGGGATGAGCGCGAGCGCAGGCAACCAGCCGACGATCTTCGGGTACACGCTCGAGTCCTCTCGTCCACAGCCGGGGCGCTGACCCCGGCGGCAAGGTCGGGCGGGGCGCGTAGGCGCCCCGCGGGTCGTGGCGGGTGGTCCTTCAGCTCCGGAGCAGCGTGGCCCTCGGCGCGTCGACGTCGACGCTGCGGATGTGCCGGAAGAGCGCGATCACGATCGACAGGCCGAGGGCGACCTCGGCGGCGGCGACCGCCATGGCCATGAGGACCATGACCTGCCCGGCCTCGCTCTGGCCCGGCAGGTGCGCGAACTCGCGCGAGAAGCCGACGAGCGACAGGATGGCGCCGTTGAGCATGAGCTCGACCGACATGAGGACGATCAGCAGGTTGCGGCGGCTGAGCACGCCGAAGACGCCCACGGCGAAGAGGGCCGCGGCGACGAGCTGGATCGCGTCCGGGGTGGTGATCTCGGTCACGGGTGCACCTCGTCGCGGTCGGCGGGCGCCGCGTGCGGGTCGTGAGTGGCCTGGGTCAGGCGGACGCCCTCGAGCGACTCCCTGTCGGCGCGGCGCCCGAGCACGATCACGCCGGCGACCGCCGCCATGACCAGCACCGTCACGAGCTCGAAGGAGACGACGTAGTCCGTGTAGAGGAACCGGGCGAAGTGCTCGGGCGAGCCGAAGGCGCCGCCCAGGGCCGGCGCCTGGAAGTCGTGGTGGTCGCGGGTGGCGATCGCGCCCCACACGAGCGCCAGGACGGCGAACGCGCCCGCGCCGGCGAGCGCCTTGGCGCGCGCCGGGGGCTCGGGGCCCATCTCGTCCTCGCGGAGCGTCAGGAGCATGATCACGAACGCGAACAGCACCATGATCGCGCCGCCGTAGAGGAGGACCTGCATGGCCGCGAGGAACGTCGAGTGCAGCGCCAGCATGAGCAGCGCGACGCCGCCGAGCGACACGAGCATCGACAGCGCGGCGTGGATCGGGTTTCGGCGGGTGACGGTCACGAGGCCGGCGGCGACGATGACCGCGCCCGCGAGGAGCACGAGCAGGGTGGGCACGGGCTACTTCCTCGGCCGCTGCGGGACCTGGGCGTCGGGGTTGTTCTCGAGCAGGCGCTGCTTGTCGTAGACGCGCTCGGTCCGCGACGTGGTGGGTTGATAGAACTTCGGCGTCAGGCGGATGGCGTCGCACGGGCACGCCTCCTCGCAGAAGCCGCAGTAGATGCAGCGGAGCATGTCGATCTCGAACACCTTCGGCCGCCGCTCGCGGTCGGTCCACTCGGCGGGCGCCGGCTCGGGCTCGATGTGGATGCACAGCGCCGGGCAGGCGGCCATGCACAGGAGGCAGGCGACGCACTTCTCGCGGCCCTGCTCGTCCTTCACCAGGATGTGCTCGCCGCGGTGGCGCGGGTTCGCCGCCCCGATCCCCCGGTCGGCGTAGGTGGCGTCGTAGACCGACTCCTCCGGGTACTCGACCGTGAACTTCTTCTGGAAGAAGCGCGAGAGCGTGAGCTTGATGCCGCGGAGGACCGCGGGCACGTAGACGCGGTCGGCGATCGACTCGCCGGGGGGCGGCTCCGGCTCGGGGCCGCCGTGCGCGTGCGGGTCGTGCGCGTGGTCGTCGTGCGCTGCGTGGATCATGAGTGCCGCCTAGCTCACGAAGGTGAGGACGATGGCCGAGACGACCAGGTTCGCCAGGGCCAGCGGGACGAGCTTCTTCCAGCCCAGCGCCATGAGCTGGTCGTAGCGGAAGCGGGGCAGGGTCCAGCGGATCCAGATCTGGAAGCCGAGGACCAGGAACAGCTTGGCGAGGAACACGCCGGCCGAGAGGAGCGCGTTGAGCCCGCCCGTCGCGTACGGGTCGATCAGGCCCGGGAAGCTCCAGCCGCCCAGGAACAGGGTCACGAAGAGCCCGCTCATGAGGATCATGGCGGTGTACTCGCCCAGGAAGAAGATGCCGAACTTCAGGCCGGAGTACTCGGTGTGGTAGCCGCCGACGAGCTCGGGCTCGGCCTCGGGGAGGTCGAACGGCAGGCGGTTGTTCTCGGCGAACATGGCCACGAGGAAGATCAGCGCCGCGAGCGGCTGCTTGAAGACGAGCCAGCCGGCGCCGCCCCACGAGGTCGCCTGGTGCAGGACGAACGCCTGCAGGTCGACGGTGCCCGCGGTCACGATCGCCGAGAGGAGCGCCAGGGCCATGGCGATCTCGTAGCTGATCATCTGCGCCGCCGAGCGCACGGCGCCCATGAGCGGGAACTTCGAGCCCGAGCCCCAACCGCCCACGGCGATGCCGTAGACGCCGAGCGAGGCGATCGCGAAGAGGCCGAGCACGCCGACGTTGGCCGAGGCGAGCTGGAGGTTGATCAGGTGGCCGGAGCCGAAGGCGTCCCACGTCGGCGTCCCGAAGGGGATGAACGCCAGCGCCGTGGCCACGGGCACGAAGGCGAGCACCGGGGCCATGAAGTAGAGGAGCTTGTCCGCCTGCGCCGGGACGATCTCCTCCTTGAACGCCAGCTTGATGCCGTCGGCCAGCGGCTGGAGCGACCCGGGGATCAGCTTGAACCGGGCCAGCCCGACCGGCAGCGCGCCGCGCATCGAGGGCGGGAGGAGGTAGTCGATGTGGCCGATCGTCAGGTTGACGCGGTTGGGGCCGATGCGGCCCTGGATGTAGGAGCAGACCTTGCGCTCCAGGTAGATCAGGCCGGGCACGATCGCCAGCGGGAAGCCGACGATGATGACCGCCTTGACCAGGACGGCGAGGACCGCGACCAGCGTCTCGTTCACAGGTCACCTCGAGGGGTGCCGTAGCCCAGCGGCGACCCGCGGTGGACGGAGACGCGCACCTGCTCGTCCCCGGCGCGCCCGGGCGCGCGCGAGACGGGGCCGGCCTCGTAGCCGGTGCGCGCGTCGATGACCGGGAGCGGCCGCCCGTTGGAGGCCGGACGGGCGGCGCGGCCCTGGCCGAGCGGGACCCCCAGCTCGCCGAGCCCGTTGTAGTCCATGCCATCGAACGCCAGCGGCGCGGCGGCAGCGAGCCGGCGGAACACGCCCGCGGCCGAGAGCACCCGCGGCTGGAGGGCCGCCGCGCGGGCCAGCTCCTGCAGCGCCTCGAGGTCGACGCGCGCGTCGCCCGCGGGCGGCACGGCGGCGCGGAGGCGCTGGACGCGGCCCGTCGCGTTGACGACCGTGCCCTCCTTCTCGGTCCAGTGCATGGCGGGCAGGAGCACGGTCGCCTGCGGGGCGCCGGGGGCGTCGTCGTGGGCGAGGACGATCAGCGCCGGGGCCTTGCGCAGGGCGGCCAGCAGCGCGGGCGGCCAGGGGGCGCCGCCGGGCACGCCGTCGTGGACGATCGCCAGGCCGACCTTGCCCGACTCGAGCGCCGCGACGGCGGCGTCCACGCCCGCGTCGGTCGTGCCGAGCACCGCCTCGACGCCCTTGCGGTTCGGGTTCTTGTCGCGCGAGATCTCGAAGCCGTCGCGCGCCTTGAACGTGCCGCCGTCGGGCGCGTAGGCGACCGCGACCGGCCCCTTGCCGGCGAGCGCCTTGAGCGTGAACAGCTCCTCGTTCGTGGCGAAGCCGGTGGTCAGGACCACCACGCCGCCCTGGGCCTTGCGGACCTCGTCGGTCGCCCGCGCGAGCGCCTCGAGCGTCGTGGCCTCGCGCCCCTCGATGCGGGCGCGGCGCACGCGCGTCGGCGCCTTGGCCTCCTTGTAGCTGAGCCGGCCCTCGTCGCACATCCACCAGCGGTTGACCGCCTGGTTCTCGCGCGGGGTGAGGCGGCGCACCTCGTCCTTCCACGTCTCGACGTTGACGTTGCAGCCCGTCGCGCAGCGGCCGCAGGCGCTCGCGGTCCCGCGCAGCAGCCACACGCGCGTCGTGTGCATCGAGTCGCGGTCGAGGAGCGCGCCGACGGGGCACAGGTCGGCGACGCAGCCCGAGAGCGGGTTGTCGAGCTGCACGCCCGGGAAGGTGTCGATCCAGCTCATGGCGCCGCGGCCGACGACGCCCAGCTCGCCCGTGCCGGCGACCTCCTCGCAGAAGCGCACGCAGCGGGTGCAGACGATGCAGCGGTTGCCGACGAACCGGATGAGCGGGCCCAGGTCCTTGCGCGGGCGCTGGGTCTTCGGCTCGTGGAAGCGCGAGGTCGCGCGGCCGTAGTCGAAGCTGTACTGCTGCAGGTCGCACTCGCCCGCCTGGTCGCACACCGGGCAGTCGAGCGGGTGGTTGACGAGGAGGAACTCCATCACCCCCTCGCGCACCGCCGTCGTGCGCGGCCCGTCCGACTCGACCTCCATCCCCTCGACCGCCTGCGTCGCGCAGGCGATCACCGGCTTCCCGGGCGGCATGGTCTTGGTCGCGTGCACCAGGCAGATGCGGCAGTTGCCCGCCACCGTCAGCCCGGGGTGCCAGCAGTAGTGCGGGATGAACACCCCCGCCCGCAGCCCCGCCTTGAGGATGGTGTCGCCCTTCTGGGCCGGGATCGACTTGCCGTCGATCGTGAAGGTGAAGTCGTGGTCGGTGTCGGTCATCGGTTCGCTCGGGGGTTCGGTTCGCTCGGGGCTCGCTCGAGGCGCCGCCTCGGTCGTGGTCCCCCGGGGGGGACCGGCCGTTCTGGTGTCCGCCCGCTACGCCTGCGGCCGCGCCTGGGAGGGCGCGCAGAGCCGCCCGCCCTGCGGGCAGCGGCGCTGCTTGATGTGGGCCACGAACTCGTCCTTGAACTGCTTGATGTAGCTCTGCGCCGGCCACGAGAACGCCTCGGCGAAGACGCAGATCGTCTTGCCGCACGCCTGGTCGGCGATGGCGTCGATCGTCGCGAGGTCCTCCATCGTCCCCATGCCGCGCTCGATGCGGCCGACGATCTTCTCCATCCAGCCCGAGCCCTCGCGGCACGGGGTGCACTGCCCGCACGACTCGTGCGCGTAGAAGCGCAGCACGTTCCACAGCGCGTTGACCATGCAGGTCGAGTCATCGAAGACGAAGATCGCCGCGCTGCCGACCGACGAGCCGGCGTCGGCGATCGCGTCGTAGCAGAGCGCGACGTCGACCTGGTCGGCCTTGAGCACCTGGAACGACGACCCGCCGGGGACGATCCCCTTGAGCTTGCGGCCGTCGCGGATCCCGCCGCAGTAGCGCGGGTCCATGATCAGCTGCTGGAGCGACAGGCCGAAGGGCACGTCGTAGAGGCCGGGCCGGTTCACGTGCCCGCTGACGCACCAGACCTTCGGACCGCGGCTGCCCAGGCGGCCGCGCGGCCACTTGGGGTCGACGCCGGGCGCCAGGCCGGGCGTGCCCAGGCCCTTGTACCAGTCGAGGCCCTTGCCGAAGGCGCCGAACATGAAGGGGAGGTTGGCGATCGTCTCCACGTTGTTGACGATCGTCGGCTGGCCCCAGGCGCCCTTGATCGCCGGGAAGGGCGGCTTCAGGCGCGGGTAGCCGCGCCCGCCCTCGAGCGACGAGAGGAGCGCCGTCTCCTCGCCGCAGATGTAGGCGCCCGCGCCGCGGTGGACGACGCAGTCGAGGCGCTTGCCGAAGCCCAGGGCGTCCGGCCCGAAGACGCCGTTCTGGTAGGCCTCGGCGATGGCCTGCTCCAGGACCTCGGCGCCGTAGACCATCTCGCCGCGGATGTAGATGTAGGCGTCGTTGGCGCCGATCGCGTGCGAGGCGATGACGATCCCCTCCAGCAGCAGGTGGGGGTCGTCCTCCATGAGCTTGCGGTCCTTGAAGGTCCCGGGCTCCGACTCGTCGGCGTTGATGACCAGGTAGCGGTTGCCTGCGACCTGCTCGGTCGACGGGATGAAGCCCCACTTCATCCCGGTGAGGAAGCCGGCGCCGCCGCGGCCGCGCAGGCCGCTGTCCTTGACCATCTCCGTGACCTTGGCCGGCGCGATGGCCAGGGCGGCCTTGCTGCCCTTGTAGCCGCCGTCGGCGACGTACTCGGCGTAGGTCGCCGGGCGGCCCTTGTAGCAGCGGCGCAGGAGCTGCGGCTCGTGGGTCAGCGCCTCGTGCTCGTAGTCGCGCTCGCCGTCGGGCCGCGTCCGCCCCGCGGTCGGCTCGGCGGGCGCCGTCCAGGGGTAGGGGTCCTTGCAGCCCTTGCGCAGGTCGAAGGAGCCCGGGTCCTTCATCAGCTGGTCGAGCAGCTCGTCGAAGGTCTTCGGGTCGAGCAGCTCCCAGTTGTAGCCGTTGACCTGGGCCACGGGCGCCTTGTCGCAGGCGGCCATGCACTCGGCGTTCTTGAGCGTGAAGCGGCCGTCCTTCGTCGTCTCGCCGGGCTGGATCCCCAGCTTGCGGCTGACGTGCTTGGCGAAGTCGTCGGCGCCCCGGAGCGCGCAGGGCAGCGTCCGGCACACCTCGATCACGAACGTCCCGTCGCTCGGCCGGCGGAAGTGCGTGTAGAACGACACCGTCCCCAGCACATAGGCCGGCGTCAGGTCGAGCTTCTGCGCGACGAGCCGCATGCCGCCATGGTCGACGCAGCCGAACTCGCGCTCGCAGATGCGCAGCGCGGGGAGGAGCGCGGCGCGCTTCTCCGGGTACTTCTTGATGATCGCCTGCAGCTCGGCCTCGGCCTCGGGGCTGAAGCTCCGCTCGACGACGGTGGGCTCGGCGGTGGGCAGGGCGGTGGCCATCAGCGATCCAGCTCCCCGGCGATGACGTTGAGCGAGCTCATGGTGGCGACGACGTCCGCGACCAGGCGGCCCTCGATCATGGGCTGGACCGCCTGGAACTGGTAGACGCTCGGCGGGCGGACGCGCACCCGGTAGGGGACGCCCGTGCCGTCCGACACGATGAACCACCCCAGCTCGCCGTTGGGGCTCTCGGTCGCGTGGTAGACCTGGCCGAGCGGCGTCTTGAGGCCGTGGCCGGGCATCTCCAGCATGAAGTGCTGGATCAGGGACTCCATCTTCGAGTAGACGTCGTCCTTGTCCGGCAGGGTCACCTTGCCCAGCGCGTTGTAGGGGCCGGTCGGCAGCCCGTCGAGGGCCTGGCGCACGATGCGCGCCGACTGGCGCACCTCGGCCAGGCGCACGAGGTAGCGCGCGTAGACGTCGCCGTCGGTCTCGAGCGGCACCTCGAAGTCGTACAGCTCGTAGTCGAGGTAGGGCCGGTCGCGGCGCATGTCGCGGTCGACGCCGGAGGCGCGGGCGACCGGGCCGGTCACGCCGTAGGCGATGCACTGCTCCCGCGTGAAGCGCGCGACCCCCTTGCTCCGGTCGAGGAAGATCCGGTTGCGCGAGAGCATGCCCTCGATCTCGCCGAGCACGCCCTCGAGCGTCCCGAGGAACTTGCGGATGCGCCGCTCGCACTCCTCGGGGAAGTCGAAGGCCAGGCCGCCGACGCGCGTGTAGCTGGTGGTCAGCCGGCCCCCCGACGTCAGCTCGAAGACGTCGTAGACCTTCTCGCGCTCGATGAACGCCCAGAGCATGGCGGTGAAGGCGCCCAGGTCCATGCCCTGGAGGCCGATCGAGAGGATGTGGTCCGAGATGCGGGACATCTCGGCCATGATCACGCGGATCGCCTTGGCCCGCGGCGGCAGCTCGATCCCGAGCAGCTCCTCGACCGCGCACGCGAAGCCGATGTTGTTGGCCATCGCGCTGAGGTAGTTCATGCGGTCGGTGACGACCACGTACTGGTTGAACGTCCGGTACTCGCCCAGCTTCTCGAAGCCGGTGTGCAGGTAGCCCATCTCGGGCTCGCACTTGCGCACGCGCTCGCCGTCGAGGCGCAGCAGGAGGCGCAGCGTCCCGTGCATGGCGGGGTGCTGCGGCCCGAAGTTGATGACCATGTCCTTGTCGGCCAGCCCCGGCTCGAGGGACATGGCCGACTCGCCGAACGGGGTGTCGCGGAGGGCCTCCGCGGCCAGGCCCGTGGCCTGCAGCTTGGGCTTCACGGGTGCACCCTCTCCTCGTTGCTGCGCCGGACCACGGGGAAGTTGTCGCGCTCGCCGCGCCCGCGCAGCGGGTAGTCCTTCCGCAGCGGGTGGCCGGCGTAGTCGAACGGCATGAGCAGGCGGATCAGGTTCGGGTGGCCCTCGAACTCGATGCCGAACATGTCGTAGACCTCGCGCTCGGCCCAGTCGGCGGCCGGCCACAGGTCGGACGCCGTCGGCGCGACCGGGTCGTCCTCGTTGACGTAGGCCTGGAGGAACAGCCGCGCCTCCTGGTCGAGGTTGACCAGGCTCCAGCTGACGATGAACCGCTCCGGATGCTGGCCCGGCAGGCGCAGCGTGTCGATCGCCGTGACGTCGGTGAGCATGGCGAAGCCCAGCTCATCGCGGCAGCGGCGCAGCGTCTCCTTCGCCCTGGCCAGCGGGAGCGTGAGCGTGAACTGGTCGCGGAAGTCGCTGCGGCGGACCTCGTCGGGCCCGAACCACCCGGCGACCTGGTCGGCGAGGGCGCGCTCGCGCGCGACGCGGCGCTCGCGCGCGGCCTTCGCCTGCTCGAGGCGCTCCTTCCGCCGGGCCTCCGGGTCGGCGACCGGGAGGCGGGTCCCCTGCTCGCTCATGCGCGCGCTCCGGGCGCCGGCTCGTAGGGCCTCGGCAGGTGGCCCTGCCGCAGGAGGGCCCGGCGCTCCTCCATGGCCTCCCAGCGGGCCAGGTTGTTCGAGCCGGTGCGCTCGTCGATCATCTTCTGGATGTCCTTGCCCGAGACCTTGTCCTGGATCATGCGCACGGCGTCGATCAGGTTCTCGGGGCGCGGCGGGCAGCCGGGGATGTAGACGTCGACCGGGATGAACTGGTCGACGCCCTGGATCATCGTGTAGGTGTCGAAGACGCCGCCGCACGAGGCGCAGGCGCCCATGGAGATGCTCCACTTGGGCTCGGGCATCTGCAGCCAGATGCGCTGGAGCACGGGCATCATCTTCAGCGTCACGCGGCCGCCGACGATCAGCATGTCGGACTGGCGCGGCGAGAAGCGCACGACCTCGGCGCCGAAGCGCGACATGTCGTAGCGCGACGACAGCGTCGCCATCATCTCGATGGCGCAGCAGGCCGTCCCGAACGGCATGGGCCAGAGGCTGTTCTTGCGGCCCCAGGCGAGGAGGTCCTTGATCCGGGTGGAGATGAACCCGTCACCCAGGAGGTCTTCTAGTCCCACTCGAGGCCCCTCCGCTTCCAGACGTAGAACAGCCCCACGCCGAGGACGCCCACGAAGAGCAGCACCTCGATGAGGAGCGCGACCTTGACCGGCCCCGCCATGTCGCCGCGGAAGCTCGCGGCCCACGGGAACAGGAACACGGTCTCGAGGTCGAAGAGGATGAAGAGGATCGCCACCAGGTAGAAGTGGATCGAGTAGCGCTCGCGCGCGGTGGGCTGGATCGGGTCCAGGCCGCACTCGTACGGGAGCTGCTTCACCTGGGTCTGCCGCTTCGGCCCCATGATGTGGGAGACGAGCAGCGCCCCGCCGCCGACCGTGACCGTGAACACGGCCAGGACGAGCAGCGGGATGTAGCCCTCGGCGATGGCGAGGCCGGCGAAGGCGAGGCCGGCGAAGGTGTTCACGCGGCACCTGCGGAGTGTGTGGTCGAGGGAGACCCGCCGGCGCCCGGGGGGTGCGGAGGGTCCCTGGTTGTCCACGGGGGGAACTGGAGCGCCGGATTATAGGGAGGCGCGGACCCCAGACAAGGGTAACTGGCCGGGCTGGCGGGGCTGCTCCGCGTCGTGGCTAGTGCAATGGTCCCAACGACATGCAGCGCGTCAAGGCACGGCGTGCGGCCGGTGGGTGTCCAGCATCGGTTGCTCGGCGGCCACGCCGAGGCGCTCGGCATAGCGCGCGCGGAGCGCGCGCGCGGCCGGGCGGGGGTCGTCGTCGCGCTGGAGGCGGATCGGTTCGAGCGGGGTGATGGCGTACCGGATGACCTCCTCGGGGACCTGGTACCAGCGCTGGCCCTTGAGGAGCGTGCGGGCGCCGCAGGCGATCACGACCGGCACGACGGGGACGCCCGCGCGGCGGGCGGCCTCGAGGGCGCCGACCTTGAAGCGGCGCAGGCCGCCCGGGGGCGAGCGGGTGCCCTCGGGGAAGATGAGCACGGGGGCGCCCTCCCGCAGGGCCGCGACCACGCGCTCGAGGACGGGGGCGCCGTCGACCTCCTCGTCGCCGTCGGGTCCGGCGATGTAGCCGCCCTGCCGCAGGAGCGGGCCGATGAACGGGCTCCGGAACCAGGAGGCCTTCACCAGGCAGGTCAAGCCCGGGTAGGTGGCGAGGAGGAGCATGACGTCGAGCAGGGTCGGGTGGTTGGCGACGAGGACGTAGGCGCCGGCGGGGGGGCGCGGCGGCGCCGCGCGGACGTCGATCAGGCCCAGGGCGGCGGCCAGGCGGACGAACGCGCGGTAGGCGCCGTGGAGCACCTGGCGGTTGCGGCGGCGCTGCGCCGCGGGCGAGCGGCCGCCGGCGCGCGCGAACGGCAGGACGAACCACCCCACGGCGGCCCCGCCGAGGGTGAAGGTGAGGAAGGCGACGCCGGTGAGGAGGACGCGGAGGAGGCGCGGCACGTCGCTCAGCCGCCGCCGCGCGCCGGCGAGAGCAGGGCGCGCTGGAACGGGTTGTCGTCGCGCCACACGTCGCCGGCGATCACGGAGATGAACCCGCGCCGCAGGGCCTCCTCGGTCTCGGCGGCGAAGAACAGGTTCCGCACCATGCGCGTGTTGTAGAAGCGGTGCACGAGGGCCGAGAACGTCCGGTAGGGGCGCTCCATGTGGGCCGCGACGGGCGCCATCAGGTCCGGCTCGCCCTCCCGCCCCGCGCGGAGGGCGGGCGCCAGGGCGTCGGCGGCGTGCATCGCGTTGAGCATGCCGAGCGACACGCCGGTCGAGAACATGGGGTCGATGAAGCAGGCCGCGTCGCCGATGCACGCCCAGCGCGGGCCGGTCGGGCGGGCGTTCCTGTAGCTGAAGTCGCCGATGAGGTGCGTCGGCCCCCGCCGCGCTCCGGCGGTGAGGCGCCGCGTGAGCGGCGACGCGGCGAGGCCCTCGTCGAGCGTGACGTCGGCCACGCGCCCTCGGGCGCGCACGAAGCCCACGCTCAGGCGCTGGCCGACGAGCGGGATGCACCAGCCCCAGCCGTCCTCCTGCATGAGGATCTTGATGTTCCCCGCGGGGAGGACGTCGTTCGCCCACACCTCGTCGCTCACGCCCTCGAAGTGGCAGAAGGCGGCGGCGCGCCCGAACTGCCGCGTGGGCTCGAGCGCGCGCAGGCGGCGGGCGAGGAGCGCCTGCTGGCCGGTCGCGTCGAGCACGTAGCGGGCCTCGTAGGACCCGCGGTCGGTCGTCACGCGCGCGGCGTCCAGGTCGACCGCCGTGACCCTCTCCTCCTCGTGCACCTCGGCGCCCGCGACCGCGGCGTGGCGCAGGAGCAGGTGGTCGAACGGCGCGCGCTCGACCTGGTAGGCGTGGTCGGGCGTGCCCGGGAGGCCGTCGGCGAAGCTGAAGACCGACCGGTCGCCCCGCGCCTCGTCGTGGATCTCGGCCCCCTGCTTGCGCAGGAACGGCAGGCCGCCCAGGTCGAGGCCCAGGCGCGCGAACACCGGCAGGTCGCAGGGGAGGAGCGACTCGCCGATGTGGAAGCGCGGGAAGCGCGCCTGCTCGAGGACGAGCACGCGCGCGCCCTCGCGGGCCAGCAGGGCGGCCGCGGTCGACCCGGCCGGGCCGCCGCCGATGACGATGACGTCGTGCGCCACGTGTTTCTGAGCATAGCCTGGGCCGCCGGTCGTGCAGCACGGACCGGATAGGATCCTCGTGAGGAGGCTGGAGTGGCCCAGGTGTGGTGCGGCCACGACGGCGGCAGCATCGCCGCCGCGCTGATCGCCCTCGCCGACGAGGTGGCGCGCTCCCGGTGTCTCCTCCGCTCGCTGGACAGCACGCGCTCGGGCGAGGCGATCCAGGCGGCGCTCGCGCGCCGGGGGGTGCTCGCCAGGGTCGAGTCCGGGGCTGCCGTGCTCGAGGGGACCGACCTCCTGCGAGCCCGCCGGCGCGGGCTCTTCAGCGGCTTCGATGAGGTCTGGTTCCTCATGGCAGACCGGTCACCGACGCGGGTCCCGGAGGACGTCGTGCTCACGTCGGACGCGACGGAGCTCCGACCCGAGGGCGCCGAGGCGCTCACGCCGGTCCTGGAGGCAGCGGGCGCCTGGCTCGCTCTGGGCGACGGCTGCGGTTTGAACTGGGCGACGACGCGCGAGCGCGCCCGCGACGCCCTGCGCGCCGGCCTCGCGCTCAGGGTCGGCTGGTTCGCCGTGCGGCAGCTCCTTCACTTCGGCGTCGCCGACGACGGGACGAACGTCTTCGAGGAGCGGATCGTCTGCTTCGCGGGCACCCTGGAGGAGGCCTACCGGAAGGCGGAGGCCGAGGCGGACGAGTACGCCGCCTTCCACGGCCTCGTCCGCCACCCCGACCTGGAGGCGTACGAGCAGGACGGCGAGGCCCTCATCGAAGGCTATGAGGTCTGGTCGCAGCTCTACGAGTCGCCGCTGCCGCTCGAGGCGTTCTTCGCCGAGCGCTACCGGCGCTGGCGCTACCGGCCGCGGGACGTCCGTCCGCCGCGGCCGCCACGAGAGAGCTGACTACACGCGGCGCAGGACCAGCGACGTGTTGATCCCGCCGAAGGCGAAGTTGTTCGTCATGACCACGTCCAGCCGCGCCTCCCGCGGCGCGCCCAGCACGTGGTCGAGCGGCGCGCAGCGCGGGTCGACGCGCTCGAGGTTGCGCGTGGGCGCGACGAACCCGTCGCGCATCATCACCAGGCACAGCGCCGCCTCGATCGCGCCGCACGCGCCGAGCGTGTGCCCGGTCGCGCCCTTCGTCGAGCTGAACGGCGTCCGCGCGCCGAACACGGCGCTCGTGGCCTGGCTCTCGGCCAGGTCGCCCAGCTCGGTCGCCGTGCCGTGGGCGTTGATGTAGTCGACCTCCCCGGGGCGCAGGCCCGCGTCGGCGAGGGCGCGCTCGATCGCCCCGCGCATGCCGTCGGGCGAGGGCGACGTGACGTGCGTGCCGTCGCAGTTCGTCCCGTAGCCGATCACCTCGGCGTGGATCCGCGCGCCGCGGGCCCGGGCGCCCTCGAGCGTCTCGAGGACCAGCGTCCCCGCGCCCTCGCCCACGACGAGCCCGTCGCGGTCCTGGTCGAACGGCCGCGGCATCTCGTCGGGGCGGTCGTTGCGCCGCGTCGACGTGGCGAACATCAGGTCGAACGTCGCCGCGTGCAGGAGGTGCAGCTCCTCGGCGCCGCCGACGATCATCACCTCCTGCAGGCCGTGCCGCACCGCCTCGTAGCCGGCGCCGATCGCCTGGCTGGCGCTCGTGCAGGCGGAGCAGGTGGACACCACCCGCCCGCGGATCCCCAGCTGCAAGGCCAGGTTCGCGGCGCAGGTGTGGCTCATGAACTTGAGGTAGGAGCTGATCGTGAGCCCCTTGATGCCGCTGCGCGCCAGGTGCTGGTTGAACGCCTCCTGCGCCGAGGTCGAGCCGTGCGTCGACCCGTAGGCCAGGCCGACGCGGCCCGAGCCGAGGAGGTCGGGGTCGAGGCCGGCGTCGCCCACGGCCTCCTGCGTGGCCACGGCGGCCAGGAGCGAGACGCGGCCCATGGAGCGCGCCGCCTTGCGGGGGATCCGGTCGGCGGGGAGGTCGGGGACGTCGGCGCCGAGGCGCGTCGCCAGCCCCTCGCAGGCGGCCCACTCGGGGTGGGCGACGACGCCGCTCTTCCCCGCCCGGAGCGCCGCCGCCACGACCTCGAGGCCGGTGCCGAGCGGGCTCGTGACGCCGACCCCGGTGATGACGACGCGGCGCGGTCCGCTCACGACGCCGCCCCCAGGAGCACGGTGAGCGCGGCCTCGGCCACGGGCGCGCCCGCGCGCGTGGCCACACCGCGGAACGCGCCCGCCGCGCCGTCGGTCCACGTGCGCTCGACCCTGACGTCGATCACGTCCCCGGGCGCGAAGCCTTCGACGTGCAGGACGAGGTCGCGCGCGGCGAGGAGCAGGCCCACGCGCGGGGGCTCCGCGCGCGCATACGCGCCGAGCCCGATCCAGGCGCCGACGGCCTGGGCCATGTACTCCAGGGCCACGACGGCCGGGACCACGCCGTCGCGCGCGTAGGCGCTGCCCTCGCGGACCGTCACGCGGCAGGTCATGGCGGCGTCGTCGGCGGCCACGACCTCGTCGAGGAGCAGCGCCGGCCCGCGCTGCGGCAGGAGGCGCTCGAGCGGCGGCCAGGCGCTCACGGCATCACCTCCGCGCACCAGACGTCGTCTTCGCCCTCGCCCGGCTCGAGCGCGACGACGGCCGGTCGGCCGACGAGCAGGGCGTCGACGAGCGCCAGGGCCGGCGCCGCCGGGCGGGCGAGGTCAGCCGCCGGCGCGGCCTGTCGAGACAGGCGCAGCGCCGGTCCGGGGCCCCCGGCTCGCAGCAGCAGGGCCACCGCGAGCGGCGCCCCGGGGTCGTCCGCGAACGGCGCCGGCAGGGGCTCGTCGGCGAGGACGACCGCCACGTCGG
Source organism: Planctomycetota bacterium (assembly GCA_023954375.1). Taxonomy (GTDB): domain Bacteria; phylum Planctomycetota; class J058; order J058; family J058; genus JAMLIC01. Next base: position 103,201 of record JAMLIC010000022.1, on the reverse strand, counting down.
TCCCGCGCTCGGCGAGCAGGCCCAGCCCCTCGAGGAGCGTCATCGCCACGGTCGCCGCCCCGGCGGCGACCGTGGTCGACGGCGCGCGGTTCCCGGCGGCGATCGACGCCAGGCCCAGGGCCGCGTTCTGCACGCTGTTCGTGAACAGCGCCGGGGAGAGGACCTCGCCCGCCGCGAGCTGGTCCAGGAGGGCGACCGTGGTCTCGAGCTCGCCCCGGACCGAGCCGAGGACCACCACGACCGTCGCCAGGTCGGCGCCGGCCGCCGTCACCGCCTGCCCGAGCGCCTCGCAGGTCAGCCGCGAGAGGAGGCTGGCCCGCCGGCGCAGCCTCGGCCCCAGGAGCGCGGCCGCCGGCTCGGCGGCGGGCGTCTCCAGCCCGCCCGCGCGCCACGCGTCGACCGACGGCGCCCGCGGCGTCCACAGCCCCAGCCCGGCGACGCGCGCGGTCACGCGGCCTCCCCGAGGAGGACGGCGGCGTTGCTGCCGCCGAAGCCGAGCGACGTCGACAGCACGACCCGGCACCGCCGCTCGAGCCGCGTCGTGGCCACGGCGATCCCCAGGGCCGGGTCGAGCGGCGCCGCCCCCAGGCTCGCCGGGACGACCCCGCGCTCGAGCGACGCGAGCGCGAACACCGCCTCGGTGGCGCCCGCCGCCCCGAGCAGGTGTCCCGTGTAGGCCTTCGTGCTGGCCACGGGGACCTGCGCGCCCAGGAGGTCGGCGATCGCCCGCGCCTCGGCCGCGTCGTTGTGGCGCGTGCCCGTGCCGTGCGCGTTGACGTGGTCGACCTCGCCCGGCGTCACGCCGGCCCGCGCCAGGGCGTCGGCCATCGCCAGCCGGGCCCCCAGGCCCTCGGGATGCGGCGCGCTGGCGTGGTGCGCGTCCTGGCTCTCGCCCACGGCGAGCAGCCTCGGGCCCTCGCCCTCGCGCTCCACGAGCAGGAACGCCCCGCCCTCGCCCACGCTCATCCCGTCGCGGTCCGTCGCGAACGGCCGGCATCCCCGGGGCGAGACGACCTCCAGGCCGCCGAAGCCGTGCAGGGTCGTCCGGCAGAGCGAGTCCACGCCGCCCACGAGCGCCGCGTCGACCACGCCCTGCTCGACCAGGCGTAGCGCGCTCCCGAGGACCTTGGCCGACGACGAGCACGCCGTCGACACGACCCACCCCGGCCCCTTCGCGCCGGTCACGGCGCGCGCGAGGTCGAGGAGCGCGTGGAAGGCGTGCTGGCGGTCGAAGTCGAACGCCGGGTCGAGCACCCCGGTCCTCCGCCAGCCCAGGTAGGCCGCCTCCGTGCGGGCGATCCCCGACGTGCTCGTGCCCACGAGCACGGCCACGCGCCCAGGCCCCCAGCGCTTCACGGCCCTGCCTACCGGTCCCGCCACCTCATCGAGCGCCAGGAGCGCGATCCGCGCCGCCCGGGTGTCGAACGCCTCGAGGCCCCGCGGCAGGGCGGGCAACTCGCCCGGGACCACGCCGCAGGGCGCGTCGCCCGCCGCGAGGGCCTCGCGCAGGTCGCCCGGCAGCGGCTCCAGGCCGCTGCGCCCCGCGTCGAGCGCGGCGAGCACCTCGGCGGTCGTCCGCCCGAGGGCGTTGACGGCGGAGCGGGCGGTGATCGGAAAGCCGGAGGGCATGGACGCTGAGGATCACCCGCTGATGAACGACCGACAAGACAGCGGCGTGGAGATCGAGACCGCCGTCGATGGGTGGACGCCCCTACGCTGACGAGTCCAGGAGTTGCCGGAAGTTCCGCCGCGCTCGGCGAATGACGTTCGCCCGCGCCTCAGCGTCGAGGATGCGGATGATCTCACGACCCTGAGGGCCGAGGAGGAAGGACGTCCGCGGACCGGGCGCGTAGTCGACGTGGAGCCGCCCGAGGAGCTCGGCCAGGGAGCCCGGTCGCGGCGCGCGGGCCGCTCGCCCCTGGAGCGCGAGGATCTGGCGCACGTTCTCCTGGAGCACGAGGCGCGAGTCCGCCGCGATCGGCTGGCGCGAGGCGGCGTTGAACTCGATCGAAGGGGCCTCGGAGCCCGGTTCGGTCACACGCCCCTCGCTCCAGCGGACCACCGCGAAGCCACTCGCCGCCAGGGCCGTCGCCGCCTGCTCGACGAGCGGTCGGGATGGCGAGTCCTCGCCTCCCAGGAGGTCACCCGGCTCGACCGCCGGAGTCGCGATCCCGCGCGGTTGCGTCCGCAGAAACAGACCGAACGCGCGCAGCTCGTCCTGCATCGCGAGGACGAGCTCGGCCTCCTGATCCCGAGGGATGCACGAGGAGAGCCCGAGGACGGAGGAGCCGTGCGAGCGCAGCTCGCAGAAGCCGAACTCCTCGGCAGCCGGGGAGAACATCAGGTGCAACGAGGTCACGGGATGCGCCTCGCGCCGCGAGTAGAACGCGCGGAGGACAGCAGCCAGCTTCAGGGCCGCGCGCAGACCCTCCGCGCGCGAGCTCGGAGCAAGCTCGGGGTGGGAGTCGAGCGCGGCCTCGGATCCGACCCCGACCCATGGGCCGCTGCCATGTTCGACGTGCCCCTCGCACGACCCCCAGGTCGGGATCCCGTGCCACCAGAGGAGGGCGACGAGCGGTGCGATGCCCGGCTCCAACGGCAACGGATGGTGGCGCAGGCGCTCCAGTCGCTCTCGTTGCTCGGGCGAGAGCGCCTCGACGACGTCCTTCGCGCCGAGGTCGCCACCACCTCGGTCAGCCATCCGGACGCCCCCGATGCGCACCCGTCAGGTCGAGCCGCTGGTCGGGTACAGGTGCGCGCGTCAACCGGTCCGTCGCGCCTGACGAAGGGCGTCGACTCCACGCTCGAGCAGGAGCCTGGCGAGCTCGCCTGGGCTGACTGACCTCCTGCCCCTCCGCGCGGAGCTCGGCCGCGAGCGCAACGAGCTCGCGCCAGCTCGCCTCCGAGACCGAGAGACGACAATCGACCATCGCCGTCTCGTCGCGGCGGAGCTCGGCGACCGAGGCCCGCAGGTGCAGCAGGTCCAGGGGACCCCCGCTCGGAAGTTGGTCCAGGGTGACCGTCCGGTTCGACCCTAGCGCTCGCCCGATCCGAGCCGCGAACGCGTCATCCCTCATGGTCCCCTCCAGGATAGCCGCTCGAGCCCGCATGGGCCGCGGACGGCCCTCGACCTCGTTCCCCGGCGCCGCGGGCCCTACACTCTGGCGCCACTCCTCTCGGGCGGCGATCACCCCACGGAGTGGAACCCGGCACGGGGAGGGAAGGCCCGCGGGCGGACCGGGGTCAGCCGGCCGGGTGCGGGTGCGGGGGCGGCCGGTCGGCGCGGCGCAGCCGGCCGTCCTCCATCTCGTAGATCGTGTCGAACACGTCGAGCGCCCGGTGGTCGTGGGTGACCACGACGGCCGCGGCCCCGCGCTCGTGGGCCACGCGGGCGAAGAGCTCCATCACCTGGCGCCCGCGCGCCCCATCGAGGGCGGCCGTCGGCTCGTCCGCCAGGATGAGCGCGGGCTGGTTGGCCAGCGCCCGGGCCACGGCGACGCGCTGCTGCTGGCCTCCGGAGAGCGCGGCCGGCAGGTGCCCCGCGCGGTCACCCACCCCCAGCTCCTCCAGGAGCGACTCGGCGCGGCCTCGCGCCGCGCGGGCGCTCACGCCGTCCAGCTCGAGCGCCAGCTGCACGTTCTCGCGCGCCGTGAGGAAGGGGATCAGGTTCGACCGCTGGAAGACGAAGCCGAGATGGCGGCGGCGGAACGCGGCGAGGTCCACGAGCGCCCGGGTCCCATCGAGGACCACCTCGCCGCCGATCACGACCCGGCCCGCGTCGGGCGGGCTGATCAGCCCCACGGCGGTGAGCAACGTCGACTTCCCCGAGCCGCTCGGCCCCAGGAGGGCCACGACCTCGCCGCGGGCCACCCGCAGCGAGATGTCGGTCATCGCCACGACCCGCGTCTCCCCGCTCCCGTACTCCTTGCGCAGGGCGTGCGTCTCCAGCGCGGGCGCGTCGATCATGCGGCGAGCGCCTCCGCGGGCGAGACGCGCAGGGCGCGGGCCACCCCGAGCGCGCTCGCCGCGATGGAGATGCACAGGACGACGGCCGCGAGCGCCACCAGGTCCTCCGGCGTGAGGATCACGCGCCGCGGGAAGCGCGGGAACAGCCACGCGCCCGCCGCGAGCGCCACCCCGTAGCCGAGCGCCCCGAGGAGCAGCGCCTGCTGGAGGATCAGCCCGAGGACGACCCGCGTCGGCGCGCCGATCAGCTTGAGCAGCGCGATCGCGTGGAGCTTGTCGAGCGTGAGCGTGTAGAGGATCAGCGCCATGACGATCGCGGCGATCACCGTGAGCAGGGCCCGGAACAGCCCGATCTGCGCGCGGACCTTGGCGACGCTCCCCCCGAGGAGGAGCGCGCGCTGCTCGTCGGCCGTGAGCGCCCGCACGTCGGCCCAGCCGTCGATCACGGCCGCGACCTCCTGCGCCGACACGCCCGGGCGGAGGCGCACGAGCGCGGCAGACAGCGAGGGCGGCGGGAGCGCGGGCAGCGCGCCGGCGGTCGCGTCGGCCTGCGCGAGGAGCTCGGGCCGGACGAGGGCGAGCTCCAGCCGCCCCGCGCGGGCGCGGCGCGCCGCGCGCTCGAGGCGCACGTGCTCGGGGGGCACGTCGGCCGCGAGCGCCAGGGCGTCGCTGGCGCTCAGGAACGCCACCCCGTCGCCCGCGGAGGAGATCATCCCGGCGCTGATGCCGACGACGACGTGGACCTCCCGCCCGAGGCGCACCCGCTCGCCGAGGGCCAGCCCGAGCGAGCGGTCGGCGACGAGCTCGAGGTGGCCCTGCTGGAGGGGGCGCCCGGCGACGAGCGGCACCCACTCGCCGCGGTCCTCGGGCCAGTCGAGGCCCACGACGGCGAGGCGGAGCGGGCGCCCCGCGTGCTCGCGCTGGACCGTGTGGTAGACGAACCCGCGCGCGTCGGCGACGCCCGGGACCGCCTCGAGGCGCCGGACGAGGCGGGGCGGCACGCGCGACTGCTCGGCGAAGGGGCCGCGGGTGTCGCGCTGGACCACCCACACGTCGGCCCCGACGCGGTCCACGAGGAGCACCGCGTCCTCCACGATCCCCCGGTAGATGCCGCCCATGCCCATGACGACCATGAGCAGCATGCCGATCCCCAGGGCGGTGAGGCCGAAGCGGCCGACCCCGTGCCGCACGTCGCGCAGCGCCAGGTTCACGGGCCCGGCCCCGCGCCCCCCCCGGGCGCCCCCACGACCACGTCACCGGCCGCCAGCCCCTCGCGCACCTCGACGCCGGACGCGCCGCGGAGGCCCAGCGCGAGCGGCCGCCAGCGCGCGCGCGCGCCCTCGAGGACGTGCGCGCCGACGGCGCCGCCGCGCCAGGTGAGGAGCTCGACCGGCAGGACGACCTCGGCCCGGGCCCGAGCGACCGTGATGAACACGTCCGCCCGCTGGCCGACCGCCCAGGCCGCGGGCAGCGCCTCCACCCGCACGTCCACGAGCACCTCGCGCGTCTCGCGGTCCACCTCGCGGCCGACGCGCGCGACGACGCCGGGGAGGTCGCGCCCGGGCTCCGCCCGGAAGACGACGCGCGCCGGCAGGCCCGGGGCCAGCCGCGGGAGCTCCGACTCGTCGACCCAGGCGCGGACCCACATCTCCCGTGTGGCCACGATCGAGAGCACCGGGCCGCCGGCGATCACCACGTCGCCGGGCTCGCGCAGGCGGCGCACGACCAGCCCGTCGACGGGGCTCCGCACGCGGCTCTCCGCGAGGCGCGCCTCCCGTACGGCCAGGCCCTGCGCGGCCGCCTCCTGCCGGCGCGAGGCCTCGGCGGCGCCCGCGCGTGCGGCGGCCAGGCCCGCGTCCGCGACGGCGTGCGCGTCCGTCGCCCGGTCGAGGTCGGCGGCCGGGAGGATCGTGCGCGCGGCGAGCTCGCGGACGCGCGCCAGCTCGCGCGCGGCCGCGTCGGCGACGGCCTGAGCCCGGGTCGTCTCGGCCGTCGCGCGGGCCAGGCTCGCCTCGGCTGCCTGCAGGTCGGCCGCGGCCATGAGGACCTGCCGCTGGAGCTCCGTGTCGTCCACGCGCAGGAGGAGGTCGCCCGCCTTCACCGGGTCGCCCTCATCGACGGTCACCTCGACCAGGCGGCCGGTGACCTCCGGGGCGACCATCACCCCGACGCGCGCCTCGAGCGTCCCCGTGCCGAGCGCCTCGGCGACGACCTCGCCGGCCGACACGACGTGCCGGCGCTCGAGCGGCGGCGGCCGCAGGGCGGCCCACAGGCCGCCGCCCACGAGCCCGGCAGCGGCCAGGACCAGCACGACGCGACGCGCCCCCCTCTCCATGCGGTCTCCTGTCCGCGCAACGCCCGGGGCGGCGTCCCCATTCCAGGAGGCCGGCAGGGACAGAGGAAGGTCGCCAAAGGGGGTCGGAGACGTCCACTGACCGGGAGAGGGCCCCAGGCCCGCGGCAGGTGCCTCACCGCGCTGACCGATTGATCTGACGAGTAGATGACGGTCACCGAGGACACCGAGGACACCCAGAGCCTCGTCTTGAAAGACCTCTCGGCGTCCTCGGTGACCGTTCTCGCTCAGCACGACACGCGGTGGGCGCTGTCAATCCCCCCGCGTCGGCACCGCCCCGTCGCACACCCGGAACATGGCCTCGATCGGCCGCAGGGCCTGCAGACGCAGGTCCTCGGGCACGGTGATCTCCGGCCGCAGGTCGCGCAGGCAGTCGCGCAGCTTGACCACCGTGTTGCGCTTCATGTGCGGGCACTCGTTGCAGGCGCAGCCGGAGAGCGTGGGGATCGGGATGAACTCCTTGTCGGGCGCCGCCTTCTTCATCGCGTGGATGATGTTCGCCTCGGTGCCGACGAGGAACCTCTGCCGGTCGCTCTTGCGCGCGAACTCGAGGATCCCGGCCGTCGAGCCGATGTAGTCGGCGTGGCGCAGGACGCGCTCCTCGCACTCGGGGTGCGCGAGCACCGGGGCGTCGGGGTGCTCGTCCTTGAGCAGCACCACCTGCCTGTCGCTGAACACCTCGTGGACCATGCACGAGCCCGGCCAGAGGATGAGCTCGCGCCCGGTGACCTTGGCCAGGTAGGCGCCGAGGTTCTTGTCGGGCGCGAAGATCACCGGCCGGTCGCGCGGGATCGCCTCGATCACCTGCCGCGCGTTCGACGACGTGCAGGTGTAGTCGCTCATCGCCTTGAGCTCGATGCTCGAGTTGATGTAGGTCACGACCAGGGCGTCCGGCCACTGCGCGCGCCAGGCGCGGAACTTCTCTGGCGGGCAGCCGTCGACGAGCGAGCAGCCGGCCTCGAGGTCGGGCAGCACGACCGTCCGCCCGGGGTTCAAAATCTTGGCCGTCTCGGCCATGAACTTGACCCCGGCGAAGACGATCACGTCCGCCGTCGTCTTCGCCGCCTGCCGCGAGAGCTGCAGGCTGTCGCCGACGTGGTCGGCGAGGTCCTGGATCTCGGCCTGCTGGTAGAAGTGCGCCAGGATCACGGCGTTGCGCTCCTGGCGCAGCCGGTCGATCTCCAGCTCGAGGTCGTCGCGGATCAGCGTCGTCGTCACCGTGCCCCCTCTCCGTTCCGGAGAAAGCGGTCCCACCGATTCTCGCTCATCCCCCCGGCTCGGTGCGGTCGAACGGGCCCTCCGCCGGGGGGTCCAGGACCGGCTCGCTGTCGACCGGGACGATCACCGGCGGCGCCGCTGCGGGGGCGCCCGGCCCGGCGGCGGCCCGGGCGAAGCGCCGCCGCGCCTGGAGCAGCTCGAGGCCGTGCGCCAGGTAGATGAGCAACAGGAGCCCCACCAGCTCCGCCGTGTGGCGGGTCTCGATGATCCGGATGGCCGGCGCGACCTCGCCCGTGAGCGCGGCGACCTCCGCCGTGTCGAAGCGCGTCAGCTCCTGGAGCCCCGGCACGAGCCCCCCGTGGCGCGCGTTGACGAGCGCCTGGCTGACGTAGAGGAACGGCGCGAGCAGGAGCAGCCCGCGCGCCGTCCGCGCCAGGCTGATCTGGCGCACCCCCGGGACGAGGAGCCCCAGGAGCGAGAGGACGGGCCCGGGCCGCAGGTCGCGCTGCAGGGGCTCGAACGGCCGCATCGTGCGCACGAGCAGCGCGATCACCAGCACGAGCACCGACGCGGGCACGAGGAAGAACGAGTCGCTGCGCAGGCGGGAGAAGACCAGGTTCACGCTCCAGGCCTCCTCGAAGGCCAGGAGCGACGCGTCGACGCGGGTGTGGATCGGCTGCGTCAGGTTGCGCAGGAGGTAGCTCGGCGCGGCGGTCCACCAGCGCGCCCGCCCCACCACCTGCCAGTCGCGCTCGACCGGCGAGGGCGGCGGCGCCAGCGGCCGCGCGACCTCGCCCGTGAACTCGAGCGCGGCGCGCTGCCGCGTCGACGCCGCCGCGAGCCGCTCGCGCGCGGCGGGCGAGTGGTCGCCCTCGAGGAGCGCCGCGGCGGCCGCGACCTCCGGGTCGGCGTCGCGCGCCGCCCGCTCGAGCGAGGCGGTCACCGCGCCCGGCGCGCTCCCGCCCGCCAGGGCGAGCTCCGCCAGGAGCAGGTGGTCGCGCCCGCCCCCACGGGCCCGCAAGGCGGCCTCGCAGCGCGAGAGCGTCAGGTCCGGGGCGCGCCGCCTCGGGTCGAGCCCGAGCGCGGCCGCCGCGGCGGCCGGGTCCGTCTCGCCGCGCGCGACCAGCGCCCATACGACCGCGTAGGCGCGCGCCGGGTCGGGGGCCTCCTCCACCTCCTGCAACCCCGCCCCCAGCCCCCGCACGGCGTCGCCCGCGGCCGGCACGCCGGCGAGCAGCGGCTCGTGCCCCCGGCGCAAGGCGGCGAGGACGTCCAGGCCGGCATCCTGCACCGACAGGGCCGCGAAGTAGACGAGGTACAGGGCGATGAACGCCAGCTTGTCCGAGAGCGAGATGTAGGCCGGCCACGTGTAGGTCAGCCGCGTCCAGGGCCGCTGGACCCACATCAGCAGGCGCGCCCGCGCCCCCACGACGTTCATGCGCGCGAGGTCGCGCCGCGCGTGCGCGCCGTAGCGGAGGAACAGGAGCGCCAGGAGCGCCGCCACCAGCGTGAGCATGCCCCCCTGGAGCCGGACCGCGTGGTCGAGCCGCAGGAGGTCCAGCGCGTCCAGGCCCGCCACCCCCTTGGGCGGCGTCGGGCCCGCCCGCACGTCGGCGCCGCGCCGCGCGTAGGCCGCCCGCGCGGCGTCGCTCTCGGCGAGGGCCGGCGCGAAGGCGTCGCGCCATCGCGCCAGCGCCTCCGCCCGCTGCGCGCGCCCGGCGAGCCGGTGCTCCACGACGCGGTCGGCGAGCGCCCGCCCGGCGTCGTGCTGCGCGTAGCCCGCCAGCGCCGGGGCGTAGGCGTGGTCGCGCAGCAGGTCGGCCAGCGCGCGCGTGAACGCCCGCTCGGCCTCCTGCTCGAGCCCGCGCTCGTCGAGGAAGCAGCCCAGCTCCACCCGCTCGACGGGGCCGAGGTGCGGCGAGAGCGCGGCGGCCCGCGCCAGCGCGGCGGCCTCCGGCCCGGGCGGCGTCCCCGCCGGCCGCAGGCCGGCGGCGAGCGCCAGGTGCCAGGGGTTCGGGTCGCCGTCGCGCGCGGCCAGGCCGGCCGCCTCGGCCCCCAGCGCCGCGAGGTCGACGGGGGGCCACGGCAGGCGGAGCCGGAGGAGGTGCTCGGCGCCGCCGCGGCGCACGCGCAGCTCGAGCTGGGTCGAGCCGGTCCCGCGGGCCCGCTCCACCCCGACGATGACGTCCCCCGCCCGCAGGCCCGCCTGGGCGGCCGGCCCCGAGACATCGACGACCCGGGCGGCGATCGGCTCGGACCGCGGGTCGCGCGCGGCGCTGAACGCCAGCGCCGCGTCGGGCTCGGGGGAGAGCGAGAGCGTCAGCCCGAGCGCGGGCCGCCCCTCGAGCCGCAGGACGCGGGCCACGCGGACGTCGTGGACGGGGGCGCCGTCGCGGTCGCGCCGCACGTGCTCGGCGAACACGTCCAGGCGGTCGTCGAGCGCCGGGAACGAGGCGAAGGCGACGCGGCGCAGCTCGTCGATCGCCGGCGCGTCGCCGGCGGGGAGCAGGTCGAGCGGGGAGACGGGCCGCTCGAGCTCCGCGCCCCGGCGCTCCTCGAGCCAGCGCAGCTCGACCGCGCCATCGAGCCCTCCCCCGAGCCCGCCCACGAGGACGTCGCGCACGCGCGCCCCGTCCCAGACGCGCACGCGCGGCCGGCCGCTCCGGTGCCACTGGAGGCCGCGCGCCGCGCCCGGCAGGCGCACGCGGCGCACGACGCCCCCGGTCTCGGCGTCGAGCACGTGGAGGAAGCGCAGCCATCCGACGAGGACCCTCGCGCCGTCGCCCGTGACCAGCGGCGCCGTCGGCGGCGCGTCGCGGGCCCCGCGGCCGACGAGGCCCCGCGCCACCGGGCGCGGGGGCCCGGCCACCGCCGGGGCGCCGGGCCAGGTCACGGGCGGGAACACCCACCCCGGACCGATCACCGCCGTGCGCGTCGCGTCGAGCCGCACCACGTCGGGCCGCAGGGCGGCGGCCGCCAGCGCGGCGTCCGAGGTCACGGCCGCGACGGCCCGGGCGGCCCGCTCGTCCCCCTGGAAGAGCGGGCCGAGGCTGCGCGCCGCCTCGCGGACGATGTCCACGTCGATCGGCGTGCGCGGCCCGGCGAGGGCGAGCCGGTAGCAGGCGGGGTCGCGCTGGACGGCGCCGCGATGGGCCAGCACCGCGGCGGTGGCCACCTCCGCGAGCGGACCGCTCACGCCGTACCACGCCGACACCGCGGCGGCGAGGTCGCGAGGGTCGACGTCGGGGTCGGTCGCCAGCGCGTCGACGAGCCGGCGCACGACCTCCCACGACGCCCGGGCGTCGGGCGCATCGCGCAGGCGGGGCTCGACCTCGAGGCGCACGGCCCGCAGCGCCGGCAGGTCGGCCGGCAGGTTGTCGAGCGAGGTGATCACCTGCCGCCACGTCGGGCCGCCCAGCGCCGACAGGTGCTCGACGGCCCGGCCGAGCTCCTGGCCCGCCCGGGCGATCGGCCCGGGGTCGGCGTCGACCGGCGGCCCCGCCACGGGCGGCGCCGGCAGGTGCGGCTCGCCGCCCACGAGGTAGCCGATCACGCCGGCCGCGATGGCCACGGGCACGAGCGCCGACACGATCTGCCAGCGATGCCGCTCGATCCCCCGCCCGATCCGCGTCGTGAAGCCGTGGCGGATGGCCTCGATCGTGCGCCCGGCCAGGTGCCGCTCGAGGTCCTGCGCCATGGCCTCGGCGGTCGGGTAGCGGCGCCACTTCTCCTTCTCGAGCGCCTTGAGGCAGATCGTCTCCAGGTCGACCGGCACGGCGGGGGCCTTGCGCCGCGGCGGGACCGGCTCCTCGACGAGGACCTTGGCGATGATGTCGTAGACGCTCTTGCCCGTGAACGGCGGGGACCCGGTGAGGCACTCGTAGAGGATCGTCCCCAGGCCGTAGACGTCCGACTGCGCGTCGACGCGGCGGAACTCGCCCTTCGCCTGCTCGGGCGGCATGTAGGGCGGGCTGCCCATCGCGACGCCCGTGAGCGTGAGGCCGCTCTGGTCGGTGACGTCCTTCGCCAGGCCGAAGTCGGTGACGTGGGGCTCGCCCTGCTCGTCGACGAGGACGTTCGACGGCTTGAGGTCGCGGTGGATGATCCCCTTCTCGTGCGCGTAGTGGATCGCGCGGCACACCCGGGCCACGATCCGCGCCGCGTCGGCCGGGTCGAGCGTCCCCTGGCGGGCCAGCTCCTGGAGCGTCCGGCCGCGCACCAGGTCCATGGTGAAGTAGCTGCGCCCCTCGAACGCGCCGACGTCGTAGATCGGCACGATGTTCGGGTGCTGGAGGCGGGCCGCGGCGCGCGCCTCGCGGTCGAAGCGCTCCAGCTCCTCGTCGGTCGCCTCCGCGGCCGACATGACCTTGAGCGCCACCGCCCGCCCGAGCGACGGCTGCCAGGCCTCGTAGACGACGCCCATGCCGCCCTTGCCGAGGACGCGGCGGAGCTCGTACTGGCCGACGCGGCGCACCGCCTCCGGCGCCCCGGGCTCGGGCTCGCGCGCGCGCGCGATCGAGGGGTGGGTGCCGGGCTGCGTGGCCGTGTTGGCGAGCGCGCCCAGGTCGCTCCGCGCCGCCGCGCGCTTGCGCGCGAGCGGCGGCAGGTCGCCAGGGCTCGCCGAGGACGCCGAAGACGACGGCGCGCGCACCTCCAGGAGCGTGCGCTCGGGCGCGTCGCCCTCGACGTTGCTCGGGCGGTCGAGGGGCCCCGCGCAGCGGGGGCAGCGGCGCGGCGCGCCGGGCTCGACGCTCACGTCGACGGCGCACGGCCGGCAGGTGAGGATCGTCAGGTCGCTGTCCGGCGGGAGCGCCGGCCGCCGCTCGCTCTCGCCCTTCTGGGTCACCGCGACGAGTGTACTCGCACGGCCCGCGCCGCGGCCACGACGGCCCGCACCTGCTCGGTGACCACCGGGCCCAGCCCGGGGGCGCGCAGGGCCGTGCCGACGATCGCCCCGTCGGCGTGCTCGAGCAGGGCGGCGGCGTTCGCCGCGTCGAGGCCGCTGCCCACCACGAGCGGCGCGGCGCCGAGCGCCCGCCGGACCCGGGCCACGCGCTCGGGGTCCGGCGCCTGCCCCGTGGCGGCGCCGGTGATGACGACCGCCTGCGCGCCGGCCTCTAGCGCGCACGCCGCCTGGGCCTCGAGCGGGCGCGGCTCGAGGAGCGCGTAGTGCTTGGGGTGGACCGTCCCCCAGAGCGGCACGCCCGGGGCCCCGACCCGGGCGCGCGCCGCGGCGAGGTCGTCGAGGTCGACCCTCACCTCGAAGGGCGGCGCGTCCGAGTAGGTGTAGTCGGTGCGCACGGCGTCGACGAGGACGTCGACCTGCACGAAGTCGAGGTCGCAGGCGCGCGCCAGCGCGAACGCCGCCCGGTAGTCGTTGGGCAGGACGTTGACGCCCACCGGGAGCGCGGTCGCCGCGCGCACGGCCGCGCCGACGCGCGCCAGGCAGGCGACCGTCGCCGCGTCGACGAACGGGCCGGGCGACGCGTCGGCGAAGTTCTCCACGAGGAGCGCGTCGACGCCGCCCGCCTCGAGCGCGCGCGCGTCGGCCAGGGCGCCGTCGAGCACGGCGTCGATCCCGGCGAACCCCTCCTGCCCGAGGAGGCGGCCGAGGTGCAGGACGCCGACGATCGCCTTGTGGCCGGGGCGGAGGACGCTGCGCATGGAGGCAGCGTCGCCCGGCCCGCGGGGCGCCGCAACTGGCGAGGTGGCGCGGCCCGGGTCATCCTCGGCCCGTGATGCCGCCTGGTCGCCGGTCGCCGCGCCTCGGCGCCTGGGAGCTGCAGGGCCTCCTGGGGCGCGGCGGCATGGGCGAGCTCTACGCCGCCCGGCACATCGAGCGCGGCACGCCGGCCGCCCTGAAGGTGCTGCCCGGGGGCCTGCGCGACGGCGAGGCAGTCCTGCGCTTCCAGCGCGAGGTCCGGGCGCTGTTCGCCGTGCGCCACCCGGTCGTCGTGACCCCGCTCGACGCGGGGCGCGCGCCCGACGGGCGGCCGTGGCTGGTCATGGAGCGGGTGGAGGGCGAGTCGCTCCAGGCGCGGGTGGCGCGCGTGGGGCCGCTGCCGCCGCCGGAGGCGGCGCGCCTCGTCGAGCGGCTGGCGCGCGCGCTCGACCAGGTCCACGCGCAGGGCGTCGCGCACCGCGACGTCAAGCCGGACAACGTCCTCCTCACCCCGCAGGGCGACGTGCGCCTGGTCGACTTCGGGCTGGCGCGCTTCCTCCTGGCCGAGGGGTCGCTCACGGCGACCAGCGAGCTCCTGGGGACGCCCGCCTACATGGCGCCCGAGCAGGCCGACGGCCGCGCCCGGCAGGCGGGCGCGGCGGCCGACGTCTACGGGCTCGGCGGGACGCTCTTCTTCGCCCTCACCGGGCGACCGCCGTTCGAGGGCGCGAGCGCCCTGGCGGTCCTCGAGCAGCTCCTGCGCGCCGCGCCCCCGGCGCCGTCGAGCCTCGCCCCCGGGGTGCCGCGAGAGCTCGATGCCGCGTGCCTGCGCTGCCTGGAGAAGGACCCCGCCGCGCGGTTCAAGAGCGCCGGCGCGCTGGCTGGCGCGCTGGCCGACGCCCTGCGGCCGCGGCGCCGGCGGCGGCGGCGGCGCGCGTGGCGCTGGCCACCGGGGCCGGCGCGGCGCTCCTCGCCGCGGGGGCGCGCTCGTGACGGCGCGCGCCAGCGGCGCCGCCGCTCCCGCCGGCCCCCGCGCCGGCGCTGGAGCACGCCGCGCCCCGACCGACCTCGCCCCCTCCGGCGCCGGCCGCGACGCCGCCACCGCCACCGCCGCCGGGCGCGGTCGCCCCCCCCTCCGACCCCCGCCTCGCCCTCCGCGCCGCGCGCCGGCACCTCCACGAGGTGGGCGACGACGTCGACGCCTGGCTCACGGTGGCGCGCCTCGTCCGCCGGACCCAGCGGCCCGCGTCGTCGTGGACGGTGGACCTGCTCGAGGGCCTCGTCACCCGGGCGCCCGGACGGGCCGACGTCCGCGAGGAGCTGGCGTCGGCGCTGCAGGCGGGTGGCCGGCTGGCCGACGCGGCCCGCTGCGCGCAGGAGGCCCTGCGCCTCGCCCCGCGCTCGGCCGAGGCCCTGACGGTCGCGGGGCTCGTCGCCATGGAGCGCGGCGATCCGGCGGGCGCCGACCTGCTCGTCACGGCGGCGGAGGTCGCGCCCGGGCACGTCGAGGCGCGGATCTGGCTCGCGATGCTGGCGGCGGATGCCGGCGACGCGGCGGCCGCCGCGGCGCACGTGGAGGCCGCGCTGGCGGCCTCCACCGACGACCCCGCCGCGTGGGAGGGCCGAGCCATGGTGCACGACCTCGCGGGCCGGCACGACGCGGCGCTGGCGGACTTCCAGCGGGCGGCGGCGCTCGCGCCGCACCTGACCAGGACCTGCCGCAACCTCATCGCAGGTCACCTCGGGGTCGGGGCGCTCGACGGGGCGCGGGGCGCGGCCGAGGCGCTCGTCGCCGCCTGCCCGTGGGACCCCGATGCCTGGACGGCCCTGGCGGCCGTGCTGGAGCACTCGGGCGACCTCGCCGCCGCGCAGGCTGCCAACGACAAGGCCCTCGGGCTCGCGCCCGACCACGCCGAAGCTGCGGCGCATCGCGAGGCGCTCCTCGCCCGCGCGCTGGGTCCCCGCCCCACGCTCGACGCCGTGCGCCGCCACGTGGGCGAGCTCCGGCGCGCGGGGGCGCGGCCGAGCGCCTGGCGTCTGGCGACCGCCGCGCTGCGCGACCCCGCCGCCACGGCCGACGACGCCCTCCTGGCGGTGCTCCTGTCTTACAGCGACGAGGAGGTCGATGCCGCGCGGACGGTCGCCCTCGACGCGACGACCCGCTGGCCCACGGAGAGCGCCGCCTGGGCGACGCTCGCGCTGCTGCAGCGCGAAGGCGGCGCCGCGACCGCCGCGCTCGAGCGCGCCGCCGCGCTCCGACCGAAGGACGCCGGGACGCTCCACGCCCTCGGCCTGGTCGTCGCGAGGTTCGCGGGGACGCGCGAGGCCGCGCCGTGGTTCCGGGCGACGATCGAGGCCGACCCGGGGCACCTCGAGGCGCGCGGCCTCCTCGCCTTCGAGCGCCTGCGCGAGGACCCCGCGGCGGCGCTGGACGAGCTCGCCGCGCTGGCGCGCGCGGGGCCGCACCTGTTCTCGCTCCAGCACTACCACGCCTTCGCCCTGCGGGCGCGCGGCGACTGGGCCGGCGCCTTCGAGGCGCAGGGGCGCGCCCTGCGCCTCGAGCACGCCGAGGCAGACTGCTGGTACTACCGGGCCGAGGCGCGGCTGCAGCTGCCCGACCCCGACGTCGACGCCGCCGTCGCGGACCTCGGGCGCGCGCTGGCGCTCGTGCGCGGCCAGCCGCATCGCGAGAAGGGCGGGTGGCTCCTGCGCGCGCAGGCGCGCCTGCTCCAGTGCGACCTCGACGGGGCGCTCGACGACGCGCGGCGCGCCGCGGCGGCGCTCGACCCCCTGTCCGTGGCCGACCAGATGGCGCTGCGCGGCCTCCAGGCGCAGGCGCTCGCCGTCGCGGCGCTCGGCCCCGCGCGGCGAACGGCCTGGGAGGCGCTCGCCGCGCGCTGACCGGATTCCCTTGCAGCGCGGGCCGGTCACCCCGATACTCCCGCGCCACCCGCCCGCGAGACGAGCGCGGGCCCACTCTTCGGAAGGGGGAGACGTGAAGACGAGTCGCGCCTCGAGCCTGGCCCTGCTGGCCGCGCTCACACTCAGCCCGGCCGCCGCGGCCCGGGACATCTACGTGTCGGCCGAGACCGGCCAGAACAACAACCCGGGCACCAAGGAGGCGCCGAAGAAGCTCCTCTGGCGCGTGATGAACGAGCTGCAGCCCGGCGACCGCGTGTACGTGGCGGCCGGCGTCTACCACGGCCAGGGCAAGACCGGGGTCATGCCGAAGATCGAGACGAGCGACGTCGTCATCCAGGGCGGCTGGAACGCCGACTTCAGCCAGCGCGACCCCTTCACGCACCTGACGATCATCAGCCCGCCCGGCGACCAGCAGGCGGCCGGCAAGACCGTCTTCCACGCCGAGCGGTCGGACAACAACCTCGACCAGGTGACGATCGACGGCTTCTGCATCGACCGCGGCACCGGCAACTACTACTTCAGCGACGGGGAGCCGGGCGCCAACCAGCGCATCCAGGGCCACGTCGACAACACGGCCTGGGGCTACCAGGCGCTCAACGTGAAGAAGTCCGGCTCCGACACGACCGTGATCCTCGTCGGGCGCGGCCGCTTCACCGTCCGCAACATGATCCTCGTGAACAACCCCTGGTGGGGGATCTACGTCAAGTGCGGCGGGACGGGCGAGACGGTCATCGAGAACAACCTCGTGCTCATCGCGGGCAGCCGCGGCATCGAGGCGATCGTCGGCGGCGGCTGGGGTAAGCCGACGATCCGCGTGCGCAACAACACGATCGCCTTCGTCCACACCTTCGGCTCGGACGGCCGCGGCCTGTCGCTCGACCCCAAGGCCGACAACGGGCAGGCCATCGTCGAGAACAACGTCATCGCCTTCTGTGACGAGGGCGGCGTGACCACGAAGTTCGCCCCGCAGGGCGACGCGCTGGTCCTGCGCAACAACCTGTTCTTCTTCTGCAAGAAGGCCGACTTCAACGTCGGCGGCAGCGGGCTGTGCAACGCGGGCGACTTCGAGGACGAGCTGACGATCAACGACGCCACGGGCAACGTGCACGCGCTGCCGGCCTTCGTGGCCCGCATGTCGCAGGGCTGGGTGGACAAGTACACGGCGCGCGAGGTCGACTACCTCGCCGGCGGCAAGATCACCCAGGAGGAGATCATGGCCGTGCGCCAGGCGATCGGGCTGTCGGAGTACCGGCTGCACGGCTACGACCGGACCTTCCCCGACTACCGCTCGCTCCCGCAGAAGCGGCCGAACTACAACCACGGCCGCTACCCGCACCCGATGACCCAGGGGTCGCTGATCGACTTCGCCGCCGCCGTGACGCCGATCATCGGCGCCGACGACGGGCGGGGCGTGCGGGCCGTCTCGGCGGAGTGACCGCGCTCGTGGGGTGACGCGCCACCCCGCGCCCGTCCATCATCGAACGCGGCGGCTCGAGCCCACGTCCAGGGGATCCCTGGGGGTGGGCTCGAGCGCTTCTCGCCCCGGCGCGGGGCTCGAGCACCTCAGCCCAGCACGTCCACGTGCAGCAGCACGACGAGGTCGCGGGCCTCCGAGCGCTCGGCGTAGCCGCCGAGCCCGCGCGCCTCGCGGTCGTCGCGCTGGCTCGCGCCGCCGAGGAGGACCGCCTCCCCCGGCGCGAGCGTGACCTCCGTCCCGCCGGCGACGACCTCGCCCGGCCGGGCCGCAGGGGCGACGTAGGGCCCGACGGCCAGCCGGACGCCCTCGGGGCCGGCGCCGAGCACGTGGACCTCGAGCGCGGCCCAGGGGCCGAGCCAGCGGCGCGCCTCATCGGTGAGCGAGATCGCCCCCGCCCGGCCCGCCTGCACGACGATGAACGTCGACGAGCGGGTCCGGGCGCGCGCCTGCCCCGCGCCGGCCGACAGGGCGGCGCGGGCGTTCACCACGCCCCGGACGACCGAGCCCCGGACGCCCGCCCGGACGGCAAGGCCGCGCTCCGAGAGGACGTCCACGACGGTCAGCTCGACCTTCACGTTGGGCCGCGCGGGGTCGCCGCTCCGCGGCAGCGCCGCCTCGACGCTGAACGGGTCGGGCTCGGCGCGGGCCGCCCGCGCCTCGCCGTACTCCGGCTCGATGCGGCGCGGCTCCCCCCCGCCCGGGCGGCGCGGCTCGCCGCCGGCGCAGGCCGGGAGCAGGGTGACGAGCAGGGCGGTGAGCAGGCGGCGCATGGGCAGGTGGCTCGCGGGCGCGGTCAGGGCTGCCCCGCCGGCGGCCGGCCCGCGGGGCCGCCGGCGAGCCGCGCCCCGGGCGGCTCTCCGTCGCCGGTGGGCGCCCCGCCGGGGACCACCGCCGAGGCCGGCGAGCGGCCCGCGGCGTCGGCCTCGAGCAGCGCGTCGACGAGCGGGTCGAGCTGTCCGGCGATGTGGTCGGCGGTCGCCCGGTAGGTGTCGATCCCGCTGCCGATCGGGTCGGGGACGCCGCGCGGGTCGAGGACGATCGCCCGGGAGGCGAGCTCGGGCCACCAGTCGACGAGCGAGCGGCGATGGCCCTCGGACATCGTCACGAGCAGGTCGGCCCGCTCGGCCAGCGGCCCGGCGAGCTGCTGCGCGGCGTGGTCGCGCAGGTCGACCCCGCGCTCGGCCATCACCGCGACGGCGTTCTCCGCCGCCGGCAGCCCCTCGGCGGCGGCGATCCCCGCCGAGGCCACCAGCCACCCGGCCGCGGCGAGGCGCTCGGGGGCGGCGTCGGGCAGCCCCAGGCGTCGGGCGAGGGCGGCGCGGAACAGGCCCTCGGCCATGGGGCTCCGGCAGGTGTTCCCGGTGCAGACGAACACGATCAGGCGGTTGGCCGTGCGCTCGAGCGGGCCCGGGTCGAGGAAGCCCTCGCGCACGACCGTGAGGGGGCCGGCCGCCGGGGCGCGCACGACGGTCGCCGGCGCCGCCAGGGCGGTGCGGCCGGCGTCGACGGCGAGGTCCACCCGCGCGCCGGCGGCCTCGAGCGCCGGGGCGAAGTCGACCGGCTCCCCCGGGCTGGCGGCGACGACCGCCACGGCCGCCGCGACCTCGCGCACGAGGTCGTGCCCGGGGACGCGGAAGGCGACCGGCCCCTCGGGCGTGTCGAGGACGAGCGCCAGGGGTCCAGGCCAGTACCGGCGGGCCAGCCGGCGCGCGGGCGCGGTCAGCACGGCGCCCGCGGCCTCGGCGGCGGCCACATCGGGGACGAGGCGCTGGACGACGTCGTCGGGCCCCGCCGCCAGGCGGTCGCGCGCGGCGGCATCGTCGACCCGCGCGACGCGGGCGTAGACCGCCTCCGTGGGCAGGAGCACGACCTGCCCGCCGCGGAGCGCCTGCACCACCTCGTCACGGAGGGACGGCGCGGCCTCCGGGGTCAGGACGTGGATCTTGGCCATCGGCCGAGATCGTAGCGGCGACCCGCAGGCCTCGCCACGGGCCCGCCCCTGCCGGCGGCGCTCGCGTTGACGCGCGCGCGGCGGGCGTGCTAGCGTCGCCCGCGACGCGCCCAGACCGCGTCCGGAGGTCTCCCATGCGGCGGCTCGCGCTCCTCGGCGCCCCGGTCCTGGCCCTCGGCTTCGCGGCGGCGGTCGTCGCCGACGAGGAGGCGCCCGCCCCGGCGCGCCCCCGCGCCCTGCGGCTGACGCTCGACCTGACCTCGCAGATCGACGGCGAGCCGGAGCCGGGCAACACGTTCCAGTACTACCTCTTCGAGCGCCTGACCCACTTCGGGCTCCGCGTCGACAGCCTCCGCCCGTGCGGCCAGGAGCGGCTCGACGGATGGATCCAGCGGCGCGTCGCCCGCTGGGAGAAGGACGAGCCCGACGCCCCCCCGGCGACGCTGGCGGTGAGCGGGTCGGCGGCGTGCAAGTACGACGACGCCCAGTTCTTCGGCCAGACGCAGGCCCACAGCTTCAAGGGGTCGGTCGACGTGCGCCTCAAGGACGCGGCCGGGACCGAGCTGTTCCGGGTGGCCTTCGACCACGAGTGGGGGCAGCTCCCGCAGCGCTTCACCCGGGCGCAGGTGCAGCAGACCTACAACGACATGGTCTTCACGGGCGTGCTCCTGGCCCTCCTCCACCGGCCCGAGGTCTTCGCCGGGGTCCCCGAGGCCAAGCGGGCGGGTCTGCGCGAGTTCGTCGAGCAGCAGAAGCAGCGCCTGCTCGGCCCGCTCAAGGAGCGGATCCCCGACTGCCAGCTCGTGACGCTCCTCGAGGGGCTGCAGCTCCCGCGCTGAGACCCGACCGGGTCTGGGCTTCCGTCGGCGGGCCGCGTGTCGTACCCTGGCGGCTGAACCCGCCCGGGGCCCCGCGCGTCCTCCCCTCGCCCCGGCGTCCTTCGGCCCCAACGCGCCGGGTGAGGATCTCATGGCGGACAAGCGGCGCCGGCCCCCCGAAGACGACCAGGACGACGACGACTTCGGGCTCAGGACCCCGGTCAAGCGCCCCACCGCGAAGCACGACAAGAAGAAGGTCGAGGCGGAGCGGCGCCGGCCCGAGCCGGAGCCCGAGCCCGCGCCGCCGCCCCCGAAGAAGGAGGGCTCCGGGAAGCGCAAGGCCGTGGACGCCCGGACCTCCGGAACCGGCGCGGCGCCGCGGCCGGCGGCCGGGGGGCGCTCGAAGGCGCCGGTGATGCTCGTGGCCGGCGCGCTCGTGGCGGCGGCCGTGGGCGGCGGGCTCGTCCTCACGATGAGCCCCCCCGACCCGCCCCCCGCGATCGACCGTCCGGCGCAGGCGCAGGCCCAGCCCCAGCAGCCGATCACCGGCGACCGCCCCGGACGACCGCGCCTGCAGGTGGCGCCCACCGCGATCGCGCCCGAGGCGCAGCCTGGCGCGGTCGCGCCGGCGGGCGACCCCGAGCCGATCGTGGCGGCGGCGGCGCAGAGCCCGCGCGAGAAGCTCGAGGAGCTGCGCCGCCGCTCGGGCGACCACGAGATGATCGCCCGGCTGCTCGAGCAGTACGGCGAGCTCGCCCGCCTCGACCCGCTCCTGGACCGCGGCCCCATGTTCGAGGACTTCCGCACGCGCGAGAAGCGCGAGCAGGAGCTGCTCGAGGAGGTCCGGCGCCTGGGGGTCGCGGCGATCCCCGCCCTGCGGGAGATGCTCCTCGAGCTCGACGGGCGCGCGCAGCAGATCTTCCTGGCCAAGGCCCTGGCGGGCTTCGACGGGCCGGAGGCGCTCGCCGCGGTCGAGGACGTGCTCGGCCGGACGAAGGACGTCGCCCTGCAGACGACCCTCGTGCGCTACATGCCCGACTCCCCCGAGGCGGCCGACTCGGTCGCGCGCGCCTTCGGGCGCGAGGAGAACCCGAACCTGCGCAGCATGCTCCTGCGCGAGTACGCGCGCCGGCTGGGCGAGGGCGACGAGCGGGGGCGCGAGGTGTTCGCGCGCGCCGCGCTCCAGGACGGCGACCCCAACGTCCGCGCCGAGGCGGTGACGCTCATCGGCCGGCGCGGCGACCCGCGCGACCAGGCGCTCATGGAGCAGATCATCAACCAGGAGCAGAACCTGCCGATCCGCCAGCGCGCGATCGTCTCCTACGCGGAGACCGGCAAGGAGCAGTCGCTCAACTTCCTCGAGGGTCTGGCCCGCGACCCGCAGGCGTCGCTGCCGATCCGGGCGAGCGCCGTCCTGGCGATCGGCCGCGTCGGCGGCGACCGGGCGATCGGCTCGCTCGACCAGCTCGCCCAGTCCGACCCCGACCAGGAGATCCGCCTGCGCGCGCAGCGCCTGGCGGCGTCGCTGCGCGCCCGCCAGCAGGCCGAGCGCGAGGGGATGCCCGGGGAGCCGGAGGGCGGCGTCGTGCCGCACGGGCCCGCCCCCTTCGGGCGCTAGTGTGATCGCGGCTGCGGCCGAGGATGGCGGGCGCTGCGGGGCGTCGGGGGGGGGGGGGGGGGGCGGCCCCCCGGGCGCGGGGGGGGGGGGGGGGGGGGGGGGCCCTCCCCCCCCCGGCGGCACCGCCTCGCCCTCCTCGGCCTCGCCTGACGCTCCTGCTGCGAAGGCGCGGTGAGGTGTGCTCGGAGGCGAGCGGCCGGCTGCGGAAGACGGTCGTCGACGGCCGCAGCTTCGTCCGGGTGAGGCTGCCGTCATCCGCGTAGGAGGCTCGCCTCCCTACCCGCCGAACGCCTGGAACTTCTCCGTCGTCCCGGAGCGGTGGATGTTCCGCTCGACGTTCTGGATGATGTTCACCAGCTTGACCGCGTTGGGGCGCTCCTTGGGCTTCTTGGCGAGCAGCCACACGAGGAGCTCGGCCACGGAGTCCGGCACGTCCTTGAGCACCTTGTCGGGCCGGAGCACGGGCTGCTCGAGGTGCTGCGGGCGCAGGTCCGCGACCGACTCGCCCTCGAACGGGCGCGTGCCGGCGACCATCTCGTAGAGGATCACGCCGAGGGCGTAGACGTCGTTCATCGGGTCGGGCGGCTCGCCGCGCAGGCACTCGGGGGCGATCGTGTGGGGCGAGCCGAAGACGGTCCCGCGCGCGGCGAACGCCTGGGCGCCCTCGGGCTCGAACACGATCCCGGCGCGGCGGAGCATCACCTTGCCCTCGCGCGTGAGGACGACGTTCTGCGGCTTGAGGTCCCGGTGCACGAGGCCGGCGGCGTGCAGGTCGACGAGCGCCTGGGCGAGCTCGCGCGCGATGCGCAGGGCCTCCGAGAGCTTGAGCCGGCGCACCCGGTCGAGGAGCGTCCGCAGGTTGAGGCAGCCCTGGCTGTAGCGGGTGACGATCGCGAACGCGCCCTCGGCGCGGCCGGCGTCGAGGACCGGCACCAGGCCGGCGCTCTTCACGTTCTTCTGCGCGCGCACGGTCTCGAGGAAGTCGACCCACAGGCCGTGGCGGATCGCGTCGGTCGAGATGAGCAGGAGCGAGGCCGGCTCCGGGTCGTGCGGGAGGCGGCCCACGTAGGAGGTCATGAAGCGCGACTGCTCGATGCGCACGTCGCAGCGGAGCGTCAGGAAGATCTTGCCGATCCGCGGGTCGTCCTTGGTCGGGCGCTCCTCGAGGTCCTCGTCGGCCGTGAGGTCGAGCTGCCCGCGCAGGCCGTCGAGCGCGGGCGCGCTGGCGCCCCGCTTCGCGAGCAGGTCGACGAGCGGCGTCGACGGGCGCGCCGACTGCTCGAGGAGCGCCTCGCTGAGGGCCTTCGAGTCGATGAGCTTCTCGCGCAGGGCGCGGCGGGCGAGCCGCAGCTCCAGCTCGCGCGCGCTGATCGCGGCGCCAGGGGTCGTCATCCGGCCCTCCCGGGACGCTACTCTAACCGGGACAGGGCCCGGACGCCGCGCGAATAGAGCTGCCGTTCCGGGGTAGAGAGGGGTGGAGCGGCGCGTGAGCGAGGGTCCTCCACGCGATGACGAGGCCGAGCTGATCCGGCGCGCCCGGGCCGGCGAGCCGGAAGCGTTCGGCTTGCTCGCCGAGCGTCACCTGCGGCGGACCTACCGGGCGGCGCTCGCCCTGGTCGGGGCGCGCGAGCCGGCGCTCGACCTGACGCAGGAGGCGCTCCTCCGGGTGTTCGAGGCGCGCGGTCGGCTCGACCCCGGGCGGCCGTTCTTCCCCTTCCTCTACCAGGCCCTGCGCCGCCGCTGCTTCAACTGGCTGCGCGACGAGCGCGGCCGCGCCCGACGCCTGGCCGCCGAGTGCGCCTTCGTCGCGCGCGCGCCGCGGCCGGATGACGACCCGACGCGCCAGGCGGAGGTCGACGACGAGCACCGGCGGGTCGTGGGCGCGATCGAGGCCCTGCCGGCGAGGGAGCGCGAGGTGCTTGTGCTCAAGGACGTCGAGGGCCTGCGCTACCGCGAGATCGCGGACCTCGTGGGGGTCCCGCTGGGGACGGTCATGTCGCGGCTGTACTCGGCGCGCCGGCGGGTGGCCCTGGCGCTGGAGGGGGAAGCGTGAGCGCGGAAGACGACCTCCGGGCGAGCGCGTCCGAAGAAGCGGTCCGAGCCCTGCTCGAGACGGCCGAGCGGGCGCTCCGGGCCGGCCAGCGGGCGACCGCCGGGCTGGCGCTGGACGGGCTCCTGCTCGCGCTGCCGGCCGACCACCCGCAGCGGGGCGAGGTGCAGGCCCTGCGCGACCGCGCCGCCGGAGGCGGACTCCTGGACGGGCTCGAGCCGACCGAGCGGCTCATGGCGCCGGGGTACCTGCTCATGGCCGCGCAGGACGGCGAGCTGACCCCGGCCGAGACCGCGGCGCTCGAGGACCGCCTGACGACGGCCGACGCGGGCCTGCGCGTCGAGTGGGCCTGGCTCGAGCGGGCGCGCGCGGCGATGTCGCGCGTGGACCTCGCCGAGGCGCCGGCCCGTGCGACGGCCGGCGCCCTGGCCGACGTGACGGCGCGCCTGCGCGCCGCCGCCTGGCTCGAGTCATCGATCGGGTCCTCGCCGCCGACGGCCCGCGCGCGCGCGGCCCGGGCCGCCGACCGGCTCCGGGCCCTCCGGTCCGGCGGCCCGAGGAAGGTCTCGCTCACGGACCTCCAGCGCCGGGGCTTCCAGGAGGTCAAGGTCCTGCGCGCCGGCGACATCAACCAGTTGATCCTCCGCGCCGTCGAGCACGTACACGCGCGGCGCGGCGGCCCTCCCCTGAGCGGCGACGATCGGCTGGCGCTCGTGGCCGAGGCCCGGGCCCTGATCGCGGGGGCCGGGGCCGAGCCACCCGCGACAGAGCCGGCGGACCCGATCGAGCCGCTGGTGCGGGCCATGCGCGAGTCGATCGCCAGGACCGCGGGCACGCCCCCGGCATACCTCGAGCTCACGGCCGAGCACGCGGCCGCGATCTTCGCCGGCGACCACGCCCGGGCCCGCGCCCTGGAGCGCGACCAGCTCGCGCAGGGCCATCGCAACCTCGAGGCGAAGCTCGCCGAGGTCAACCGGCAGCTCGAGGCGCAGCGGCAGGCGCTCCAGCGCGAAGCGGCCGCCCTCCAGGGCGCCGGCGGCGGACCGTCGCGCGCCACGGCCCGCGCCGCCGGGCTCGAGGCCGCCGGGGTCCGCGTGGCCGGCGCGGGCGGGCCGTTCGCCGACTGGTTCGACCTCGTCGAGCGGCCGGACGGCCTGGACGTGGTCCTCGGCGACCCGAGCGGGCGCGGCGCGACGGCGGTGCTGGCGGCGGCCGCAGGGCGGTCCACCCTCCAGGGCCTCCTCGGCGCGGGCCTGTCGCCGGCGGCCGCGCTGGTCGCGGCCAACGGCGCGCTGAAGCGCGCGCTCCCCGCGAGCACGTTCGTGGTCGCCGGGGCGGGGCGCGGGTCGAACGGGCGCCTGACGCTCGCGACCGGAGGGCTCGAGGGGGCGGTCGTCCTGCGGGCGGCCTCCGGCCAGGCCGAGCGGCTCGCGCTCCGCGGGTCGGCGCTGGGGATCGTGGAGGGGATCGAGCGGTTCGTCCGCGACGTCGAGGTCGACCTGGACGTGGGCGACACCGTCGTCCTCGTGACGGACGGCGTGATCGACGCGCTCTCACCGGACGAGGAGGAGCTCGAGTGGGAGCGCCTGGTCGAGGCCGTGACCCGCCATCGGCGCCTCGGGGTCGAGGCGCTCGTCGACGCGCTCGTGGCCCACGTCCGCGCCTGGACGGGCGATCGACCGCTCGACGACGACGTGGTCGTGGTCGCCCTGCGGCGCCAGGTTGGTTGACCTCGCGCCTGCGCCTGCACCCCGGCAGGATCTCCTCGTGCTCCGCCCCGACCGACTCCCCGACCTCCCGCCCGGCGTGCGCGCCCTCGGCCCGGCCGGGGTGCCCTGCGTCGGCGCGCCGCCGGTCCCGGTGCGGGTCGTCGCGGGCGCGCTGGATCGCGCCCGAGGGGACGTGACCAGGTCCCTTACGCTCCTGCCGGCCCTGGCGCCCGCCGAGGTCGAGGCGGCGCAACGCCTGATCGAACAGCAGCCCGAGGCCCTCGACCCGCGACCTCCGGTGCGGGCGCTCCTCGGTCTGGCGCTGCCGCTGGGGCTGGGGGCAGCGCTCCTGGCGCCCGCGGGCCTCCTGCCGCTCTTCGTCCTCCTCATGCTGGTCATCCCCATCCCCGACGAGACGGGATCCCTGGTCCGGGACCTCGGACGCGTGCTCGGCGCGGCCGTCGTCGGCGTGGCGCCGGGCGTCCTGCTCTGGCGGCTGTCGATTGCCGGGCGAGCGGCCACGGTGGCGCTCGGGCTCGGGGCGCCGCTCATCGTCGTGGCGGCCGAGCGGTTCATCTTGAGCCTCTGGGAGCTCGTCCCTGGCGCCCTCGTGGGCGCGCCGGCCCTGCTCCTCTTGGCCCCCATGCGCCGTGCGTGGTTCACGCCCGACGGGGTGGGCTCCGCGCCAGGGCTCTCCGTCCGACCCTACAGGGCCGCGGCCCTGGCCCTGGCCGTCCTCGCGTCGATCCTGGTCTTCGTGGTCCCCCCCTTCCGCAGGGTCTTCGCTCGCCTGGGCGCGGAACTGCCGCTCGCGACGGAGCTCGTGTTCCGCGCCGGAGACGTGGTCGAAGACCATTCGTACCTCGTCATCCCCCTCCTGGTGCTCGCGCCGGCGCCGCTCCTCCTCGTGTCACACCGGCGCGAGCCGCTCGCCCTGTGGGGCGCGGTGACGGGGGGCCTCCTCGCGATCTGGGCGGTGTTCCTCGCCCTCGTGCGCCCGTTCTACGCGTAGGGGCGCTGACCGCAGGACGTCAGCCCTGCCCGCGTCGCCGCAGCTCCGCCTCCAGCGCAGCCAGCCGGGCGAGCGCCTCGTCGCGCTCCCGCACGGCCTGGTCGCGCTCCGCCTCGACCGGTGTCGGCAGCGGCGCGTCCTCGCCCGGTGGGTAGACGCGCAGGGCGTAGCCGACGCGGGTCGCCGGGTCGGCCACGACCTCCAGGTCGAGGCCGAGGGCCGTGCTCGGCAGGCGCGCGAGGCCGCCGGCGCGCGGCGAGGCCGATGCGATCGGCACGAGGCGGCCGGTGGGTTCGTCACGCCGGTGCCCCTCGAGCATGCGCGGGACCTCGCGCTGGTCGAGGTCGAGGACGAAGTACTCGAGGACGCCCATGGCCTCGTACTGCTCCCGCTTCGCCCCGCGGTCCTGGGCGAGCGACCCGGCGCTGCTCACCTCGACGACGACCGTCGGGCCACGCCCGAGGACCCACGTGCGCAGCGGGCCCCGCGCCGAGGCCGACGGCAGCGGCTCGCCGACCAGCACGTAGAGGTCGGGGATCACGCGCTCCCGCTGGCCGCGGTCGTCGCGCACGTCGACGGGCGCGTTCACGCGGACGAACCACGGCAGGCGCTCGCGCTGCGCGTGGCGCAGGAGCGCGTGCAGGAGCGGCACGAGCACCTCCCCCTGCGGCTCCGTCAACGGCTCCTCCAGCGGGAGCCCGTCCTCGTCGAGCAGGGGCGGGTCCAGGAGCCGGACCTCGTCGTCGGTGACGTCGCCCACGGTTCCTCCGGGATGCATCGGCGGACCTCCTCAGCGTAGCACGGTGCTCGGGCGCGCGGCTGCATGCACGAACTCATACCGAACACCACCGACAGGCCGGGGGCGCCGGACAAGTGTCTGCTGTTCAAGGGACGGCGCGGCTCCGCGGAGCCGGCGCGACCTCATGAGGTCCAGCGTCCCTCGTCTCCCACACCCACGAGCCGCACATACCCGGAAGCGTCGACTGCCGGCGGTAGGGCCGCGACGAACGCGACGTGTTGCACGGTCAGCGGCGGCGCGGCTCCGCGGAGCCATCGGACCGGCTCACCCATGTTCCCGTGCGCATCGCGCACGGAGCCACGCCGCGACGGCGTGCCGGGAGAGCGACGTCACGTCGATCGCTTCTTCGCCCGCCATGGTGGCGGCGTCGCGCCATAGCGCCACGAGCCAGGCACCACAGCCGTCCCACTCGACGAGCTCCGGGCGGATCGCCAGCTGGACCGTGGCGCGCAGGACGTCCAGGGAGGCGAAGAAGCCGTGTGAGAAACGACGTCGGACGGGCTCCCGACCTGGCCCTTCGAGCGCGTAGGCGTCCACGAGCGCCTCGGAGAGCGAGATCGCGCGCCGACGCTCCGCCTCGTCGGCCGCGAGGAGCGAGCGCCCGGCGGCCTCGAGCAGGAGCCGCGGCCGCGGGTCATGTGGCGCCTCGGCCTCGACGACAGCGAGGAGCGGACGCTCGACGAGCGCAAGCCCGACGGCGACGGCGAGGGGCGCGTCGAGCCGGTGCAGCGACGCGATCCACGCCCCGTCGGGTCGGACGCCGCTCAGGACCTCCTCCACCTCGGCCGCCCGATCGGTGCACGCCGGACACAGCCCGGGCTGATCGCCCGGCTCCTGTGCGCGCGCCCCGAGCGTCGCCGCCGTGACGACGAGGGCCAGGGCTCGCGTCGGCCCGGTCACTGCCCCAGCACCCGCGCGAGCACGAAGTCGTCCAGCTCCCCGTCGAGCACCCGGTCGAGGTGCGCCTTGAGCCCCGAGCCGAGGTCCCGCACGAGCGGCTGCGACGAGACGACGTACCTGCGCACGATCCCCGGGTCCCTCGCGGCCCGCGAGGCCTGGGCCACCCTCGCGGCCAGGAAGGCGAGCGCCTCCTCCTCGGCGTCGTCGCCGCCGTCGGTCCCGCCGTCGAGGGCGACGAGCGTCTTGCCGTGGGTGAGCACGAGGTGCAGGCGGTGCTTGCGGATCAGCACGCCCTGCTCCTCCCGCGAGAGGCGCCGCTCGCGCGTGACGTCCTGCGGGCGAAGGGCGTCCTCGGCCGGCGGCAGGACGCTCACGCGCACGAAGGTCGACTGCTTCTTGCGCTTCGAGTGGCCGCCCGCGGCCTCGCCGCGCGCGACCCACTCGTGGAGCCCCTGCTCGCCGCGCATGAGCCCGTAGGCGCACATCCCCTCGAGCTTGAGCCCGGCCTCGCGCACGACGCCGCGCCGCGTGACCGCCTCGAACACGACCTGCGTGGCGAAGCCCTTGCGGCGGGCGTAGCGGAGGAACATGCGCGACATCCGCTTGATGACGTCCTCGGGGAAGTCCTCGTCGTCGACGCGCCGCAGGAGCAGGTAGGCGTCGCCGCGGTCCTGGGCCGACGGGCAGCGGACGGCGTACTCCGTGAACTCGACGTCGCGCTCGGCCTCGGCCGTGCGCGCGACCGCGTCGTGGAGGAGGCGCGACTCGCCCGCCTGCTCGCGGGCGCGCCCGAGCAGGGCCTCGAGCTTCTGCAGGCGCCGCTCGAGCCGCCCCGGCGCCTCGAGGGTCTGCTCGATCGAGGCGACCTCCGAGAGGATCGCGCTGGCGCGCGCGCGGTGCTGCCAGAAGTCGGGGGCCATGGTCGCCTTGAGCAGCTCGCGCTTGCGCTCGCGCAGCCGCTGCTCCTCGAGCCAGCCGGAGATCGTCACCACGCGGTCGAAGAGGCCCTGGAGCGTCACGTCGAGGTCGTCGACCGTCACGAGGCGCCCGGCCGCGTCGCGCACCCGCGCCGTGGCGCGCGAGGCCATCGGCGGGGCCTCGTCGTCCGGGTCGTGGGCGCGGATGACCTCGCTGACCAGCCGCTCGCCCTGGACGCCCAGGCGCACGATCGCCGCGCCGTCGCCCGGGCCGAGCTGCAGGAGGGCGCGCGCCAGCGGCTTGAGCAGCAGGTCCTCGACCCGCCGCTTGAGCGGGCGCGCCCCGTAGCGCTCGGAGAAGCCCTCGCGCAGGAGGATGCCGATCACGGCGTCGTCGGTCTCGACGATGACGTCGCGGCGCGTGATCCCGCGCCGCGAGAGGACGCGCCGCACCTCGCGCCGCGTGAGCTGGCGCATGGCCTCGACCGTCAGCGGGGCGAAGACGACCGTCTTCCCGATCCGGTTCAGGAACTCGGGCCGGAAGGCCTCCTCCATGACCCGCTGGACCTTGGCCCGCGCGCCGTCCTCGGGCGACGCCCCCTCGGCGCCGAAGCCGAGGAACACGTCCTCGCGCAGGTCGGAGCCCAGGTTCGAGGTCATGACGATGATCGTGCGCCGGAAGTCGGTGACGCGCCCCTGCTCGTCGACGAGGCGGCCTTCAGCCATCAGCGGCAGGAGCAGGTCGAAGACGTTCCTGTGCGCCTTCTCCACCTCGTCGAGGAGCACGACCGAGAACGGCCGCTCGCGCACGGGCGCCGTGAGCAGGCCGAAGCGCGCCGCGGGGTCCGGCGCCTGCGGGTCGCCGGTGAGGCGCCGGTGGGCGTCGGGCTCCTTGAACTCGCCGAGGTCGATCCTCACGAGCCGCTCGGCCGACCCGAAGATGAACTCCGCGAGCGCCTTGGCCATCTCGGTCTTGCCGACCCCGGTCGGCCCGACGAAGAACAGCACGCCCAGCGGGCGCGTGGGGTCGGTGAGGCCGGCCTTCACGAGCGAGATCAGGTCGACCACGGCCTCGACCGCCTCGTCCTGGCCGAGGACGCGCTCGTGGAAGAAGCGGGTCACGGCCTCGAGGTCGAGCGGGACGGCGTCGTCGAGGAGCTGGCCGGGGACGCCCGACAGGTGCGACAGCGTGGCCAGGACGCGCGAGGGCGCGACCTCCACGCGCGAGGTCACCGGCGCGCCGGCCTCGGCCGCGTCGCGGTGCTCCTCGAGCGCCGCGCTGACCGCCTCGCGCAGGAGGTGCACGCCGTTGCCGGGCCGGGCCAGCGCCGGGAAGTAGTCCTGCGCCAGGTCGAGGCACAGCGCGACCGACGCCTCGGGGAGGGCGAGCTCGAGCCCGCGGCGCGCCTCGGCCGCGCGCAGGTCGTCGGCGACGGCGCGGAGGATCTCGAGCGTGGCCTCCCGCTCCGGCTCCTCGACGCCCAGCTTGAGGAACAGCCGGGCGAAGGCCGGGTGGCGGTCGAGGCCGCGCCGGAACGCCTCGGGCGTGCTCTCGCCCACGATCACCAGCTCGCCGCGCTCCACCGCCGGGGCGAGCATGCTGGCGAAGCTCTCGTCCGAGTGGACCGTCGTGCCGGCGTCGATCAGGCGGTTGACGTCGGGGACGTACCAGATCGCCCGGTGCGGCGCCCTGAGCGCCCCGAGCAGCTCCTTGAGCCTCGTCTGCCACTCGCCCAGGAAGCGCGTCCCGGAGAGGACGTCGCCCGTCGTGGCCTCGAGGACCGTCGTCGGCACGAGCCCGGCCTCGCGCGCGAGCTGCCGCGCGAGCTCGTGGATGAGCGCCGTCTTGCCCGCGCCGCTCCGCCCGACGAGGACGAGGCTGCGCGGGCCGGGCCGCGACAGGCGGTCGCGGATCAGCTTGAGCTCGCGCTCGCGGCCGAAGGCGCGCTGCGCGTCGCCGTCGCGGGCGCGCTGGGTCAGGTCGGCGCCGAAGCGCAGGAGCACCTCGCCGTCGGCCGGCAGGGCCCTGAGCTCGGGGACCAGGCGCGCCAGCGGCCCCGTCGGGTCGAGGTCGCGCGCGGCGAGGCCGTCGGCGAGCGCGCGGCGCAGGCCCAGCGGCACCCGGCGCAGGGCGCCCAGGAGCTCCGGGTGGCTGCGCCCGCGCGCGAGCTCGAGCGCGGCGTCCAGCGCCGCGCCCGCGAGCGCCGCGTCGTCCTCACGCGCCGCCGCCCCGGCCAGCGCCGCCAGCGCCACCTCGCGCTCGACGGGCTGCGCCCGGGCGCCCGCCCGCTGGAGGGCGGCGATCGCGGGCGCCCGGACGAGCGCCGCCCGCTCCTCGCGCAGGAGGTCGGCGAGCGCCCACACGGCCGCCCCGGTCGTGAGGAGCCCCAGGGCCTCAGCGGCCGCGGCGCGCACGACCGGGCGGGCGTCGCGCGCCGCGCGGCAGAGCGCGGGCGTCGCCTCCCCGTCGCCGAGCGCCCCGAGCGCGCGGCAGGCGTCGCGCCGGACCATGTCCTGCGCGTCGGCCAGCGCCGCCTCGAGCGCCGACCTGGTCCCGGGGGGCGCGGCGCGCCCGAGCGCCAGCAGCGCCGCGCGGCGCACGCTCGGGTGGCCGTGGGCGCAGAGCGGCCGCAGCGCCTCGACCGGCCCCTCGGCGAGGGTCAGCCCGGCGAGCTCGATCGTGGCCTCGTCGCTGGTGTCCTCGAGCTCGCGCACGAGCTCGGCCACGCCCTCGACCACGGGTCACCCCTGCCGCAGCAGGACGGCGACGCCGGCGGCGCCGAGCCCCGCGAGGAGCAGCAGGGCGAGCGCGACGGCGACGAGGAGCTTGCCCTTCCCGGCGGGCGCGGGCGCGTCGGCGACGGGCGACCGCTCCTCGGCCTCCTGCGTCTCGGCGAAGGTCACGGCCGGCACCTGCATCGGCGACGACGCGGCGGCCGCGGCCTGGACCTCGGCCGCCGCCGCGGCGGCCTCCTCCGGCCCCATGGCGACCGTCTCGGCCACCTCGTGCGGGAGGGCGTCCCGGGTGGGGGCCAGGTCGCCCCCGAGCCGCACCTGCTCGGACGGGCCGGGCGCCGGCGTGAAGGGGACGGCCCCCCGGTCCTGCGCGGTCGTCTCGACCCCGCCCGGCGTCCGCTCGGCCGACGTCGCCGCCGCCGCGGGCTGGCCGGCCGGCGCGTCGACGAACCCGTCGCGCAGCAGCGCGGGCCGCACCTGCTCGCGCAGCGCGACGACCGCCTCGCCCGCGTCGGGGAACCGCTTGCCCGGCGCCTTCTCCAGCAGCCTGGCCGCGAAGCTCTCCAGCTCCGGGGGCGCGTCGGGCAGGAGCTCGCGCAGGAGCGGCGGCTTCTTGTAGAGGTGCATGGGCAGGTACTCGTCGGGCGTCCTGGCCACGAACGGCAGCCGCCCGGTGGCGATGCGGAAGATCGCCACGCCCAGCGAGTAGAGGTCGGCGCGCCCGTCGAGCGACTCGTTGACGATGCACTCGGGGGCGATGTAGGCCGGCGAGCCGGTGATCTTGCCGGCCATCGTCGTGAAGAACTGGTCGCCCGCCCCGGTCTCCTCGGCGTCGAGCACGCGCGCGATGCCGAAGTCCATGAGCTTCAGGCGCTCCCGCCCCGCCGGATCGCGCCAGATGCGGAAGTTCTGCGGCTTGATGTCGCGGTGGACGATGTTCGCCCGGTGGACCGCCTCGAGCCCCTCGAGGGCCTGCTCGACCAGGTCGACGACCCGCGGGATGCTCAGCGGCCCCTCGCGCTTGAGGACCTCGTCGAGCTGCTCGCCGGCCAGGTACTCCATGGCCATGTAGAACGAGCCGTCGGCCGTCTCGGCCGCGTCGTAGATCTCGATGATGTTCTCGTGGGCGCACATGCTCGTGGCCAGGATCTCGCGCTTGAAGCGGGCGGCGGCGTCCTTGCTCTTGGCGACGTCGAGCACGACCTTGAGCGCCATGGGACGCTCCTGGGCCGGGTCGTCGAGCGCGTAGGCGAGGTAGACGGCGCCCATGCCGCCCTCGCCCAGCTTGCGCACGACGCGGTACTTCTCGTCGAGGCCGGTCCGGGCCAGCTCGGGCGCGGGGAACTTGGCCGTGTCGTCGAGGCGGTGCTCCGGCAGGACCTTCAGCTCGGTCGTGTGCTCCTCGGTCGCGACCACGACGGGCGGCGCGCCGGCGTCGCGCGAGAGGCCCAGGTCGCCCATGAGCTCCGGCGAGCCGGCGGCTGCCGGCCGGGCCAGCGCAGGCTGGCGGTCGCTCGAGATCGGCCTCAGGCCGGCGGCGACGTCGGCCGCGAGGATCTGGGTCCGCACCCCCACGGGCTCGGGGGCGGGGGCGACGGGCGCCCTGGCGGGGGCCGCCGCCTCGGCGGCGATGACCTCGGCCACGGACTGCGAGTTCTGCTCGATCCCCACGTAGCCGCGCTCGCGGTAGCGGGCGGTGACCGCCTCGTTGTCGCGCTCGAGCGCCTCCTCCGCCTGCGCCGCCACGGCCTGGTCCTGCTCGGGGGCGATGAGCCCCTGCTGGACGAGCAGGGCGCCCAGGCGCAGGTCGCGGCCGTCGGGCGGGTGGGCCCGCACCTGCCAGAGGAGCGGCTTGAGCCGCTCGTCGTCGACCCACCCGCGCTCGCGCAGGAACCGCAGGTAGAGCGCCTCGCCCTTGAGGAACAGGCAGCGGCGCGCGTGGCGCTCGATCGTGCGCACCCGCGCCGGGTCGACCGCCAGCCGCGTCGCGAGGTGGTCGAGCAGCCCGCCGGGCGTCAGGTCGACGGCCCGGAGCGCCGCGCAGGCCCCCGGCGGGTCCAGCAGGCCCAGCTGGATGACGACCTTGGCCACGAAGAGGTCGAGGAACGTCGACGCCAAGGGGGGCCCACCTCGTCTCCCCTACGGGAGCCTTCGCATTGTGCGCGCGGGAGGGCGGGACATCAAACCCGACCGGGACTCCGGGCCGTCCACGGGCCTGCTCGGCCCGGACCCTCGGGGGCGAGCGTCGGGGAGGCGCGGGAGGGGCCGTTGGCCCGGGTCCGGGCACTCGGACGATCGCGCCCCCCCCTCGCGAGCGCTTCACGCGCCGCAGACGCTCAGTCGTCGTCGTCGGCGGCGCCGTTCTCGTCGCCCCGCCCGGGGCGGAGGAAGCCGCGGTCGCTCGACTGGGCCTCGGCCAGGAAGTCGAGGAAGCGCTGCACCTCGACGCTCCCCTGGAACTCGCCGCGGACGCGGGCCAGGACCTCGTCGAAGCGGGCGTCGGGCTCGAAGAAGATCGCCCGGTAGGCCTGCCGCAGCGTGCGCACGGTCTCGTCCGAGAAGCCGCGCCGCTTGAGGCCGATCTGGTTCACGCCGCGCAGGCGCGCCGGGTAGCCCTGGGCGATCGTGAAGGGCGGGATGTCCTTGCCGACCTTCGAGCCGCCGCTGGTCATCACGTGCGCCCCGATGCGCACGAACTGGTGGATCCCGGTCTGGCCGCCGAGGGTCACGTAGTCCTCGAGGACGACGTGGCCGGCCAGCCCGGTCGAGTTCGCCAGCACGCAGTTGTGCCCGATGAGGCAGTCGTGGCCGACGTGGACGCCCGCCATGAGCAGGTTCTTGTTGCCGATCCGGGTCACCGCCCCGCCGCCGCCCGTGCCGATGTGCACCGTCACGTGCTCGCGGATGACGTTGTCCTCGCCGATCTCCAGCCGCGCCGACTCGCCCTGGTACTTCTTGTCCTGCGGGATCGTCCCGAGGACGGAGTAGTGGAAGACCTGAGTGCGGGCGCCGACCAGGGTGTCGCCCTCGATGACGGCGCCCTGGTGGAGGACGACGCCCGGGCCGAGGCGCACGCGCGACCCCACGAAGCAGAACGGGCCGACCACGGCGTCCTCGCCGATCTGGGCGCCGTCCTCGATGATCGCGGTGGGGTGGATACGTGGCACGAGCGTTTCAGGGGGTGGCTGGTTGACGGCTTCCTTATAGCACGGCAGGGAGACAGGCCAGGGCCAGAGGGGGGATGACCCCCTGCGTCACGGGCCCACGTCGTCGTCGTCGTCGTCGAGCCCCTCGAGCTCCAGCTCCCCGGCCTCCAGGGCGGCCGGGGCCCCCAGCGCCTCCATGGCCTCCCGGGTGGCGGCGGTCAGCTCGTCGAGGGTCGAGACGCGTCCCGTGGCCGTGGTGGGGGCGAAGAGCATGCCCAGCAGGCGCAGCAGCGCGCCCGGCATCGCGTCCAGCCCCTGCCCCGTCGCGGCCCCACCGGCCTGGCGCCGCCGCCAGGCCGCCCGCACCGCCTCGGCGCTGGGGAGCGCGGCCCCCGTGACGAGCTGGTGGAGGAGGCGGCCCAGCGAGAAGACCTCGATCGGCTCGGGCGCCAGGCGGCCGAGGCGCGCCTCCTCCCCGCGCTCGGGCGGCCAGGGCGCCGCCCGCAGGGCGGCCGGGTCGAAGCCGCAGCGGCCCGCCAGCTCGGCGAAGGCGGCGGTGCCGGCCGCGGTGGCCTCGAGGTCGCGCGTGAGGTCGAACGCCATCACCTTCACCCACAGCCGCCGGTCGACGAGGACGCCCGTGCGCTTGCGCTTGGCCACGACCAGGCGCCGCGCGCGGGCGTGGCGCAGGACCTCGGAGAGCTGGTTGATCACCGTGAGCGCCGCGGCCGGCGCGATCGGGGCCCGCTCGCGGGCGAGGCGCTCCAGCTTCATCCCCTCGTGCAGGTCGAGGACGACGAACGCGATCCCCCGGCGGGCGGCGATCGCGCGCACGGCCAGGTAGTTGGGGTGGTCGATCACCAGCCCGACCATCGCCCGCGCAAGGAAGCGCCGCACCCGGCGCGGGTCGGCCTGGCGGTTGGCCTTGAGCAGCCGCAGCCCCACCCGGGCCTGGTCCTCGCGGTCGACGGCGAGGTAGGTGATCTCGTCCTCGTTGCCGCCGACCTTCCGCAGGACGCGGTAGCGGTCGAGGTCGCGCTGCGCGAAGAGCCGCCGGTCGACGCAGCGCGGGCACACGGCCCCGTGCGCCAGGACCAGGGCGCGGCCGCTCGTGACGGCGCGGCCGCAGGCGGCGCACGGGGCGGCGCCGGGCGTCCCCAGCGGGTCGGTGCTCACGTACGCGAACGCGTGCCCGCCCATGGCGATCACGTCGCCGTCGCGCAGCGACCGGGGCCCGCGCAGGGGCTGCCCGTCGATCCGGGTGCTCGCGCGCGCCGCGACCGGCACGATCCGGTGGCCGGCGCCGTCCGGGACGAGCATGGCCTGGCGGTCCTCGATCTCGGGCCCGTAGAGGGTCAGGTCGGCCTCCAGCGAGCGCCCCACCAGGAACGGGCCCGAGGAGGGCAGGACCAGGACCCGGTCCTTCAGGTATCCGTCCAGGGCCTTGAGCGCGGCCGGCATCGACGCTCCTCGGGCGAACCGGGCCTTCTGTCGCGAGGGCCATCTGTGATAGCATCGCAGACCGCTTGCAGGCTCTCGAGCAGAGGAACTGGTTGACGTCGGGCGCTCCGTGTCTTTGACCGCCGGGGCGGCGCCTC
This sequence comes from Planctomycetota bacterium, assembly GCA_023954375.1. Lineage (GTDB taxonomy): Bacteria > Planctomycetota > J058 > J058 > J058 > JAMLIC01. The sequence goes on along the minus strand of JAMLIC010000022.1, from coordinate 66,349 downwards.
CGCAGGAGGCGACCGGCGCCGTGTCGATCGGGCGGACCGCCGCCGCGACGGCGGCCGCGCCGCGCGCATCTGGCGGGACGGCCAGCCTGCACCACACCGACCACCGGGCCGCCGGTCGCGCCCTGGGGCTCTTCGAGCGCGCCCCCGGCGGTCGCCTCCGCTGGACGGCGCGCGGCCTGGCCGCGCTCGAGGCCCTGCGCGCCCTCGTGGCCGAGGAGGCCCGCGCCCTCGGCTACGCCCCGGGGGAGGTCGCGCCGGCGGCCGCGCCGGATGTCTCGCCGCCGTGGCTCCTCGACGACGTGGTCACGGCCGAGCCGCTCGTGGTCCTGCGCCCGCAGGTCGACGTCGCGCGCGAGGCGGCGCGCGCGATCGCGCTCGCCGGGCGCCTCGGCGGCGCCCTCGGCCTCGGCGCTCCGGAGGTGGTCGTGGCCGGCGACGCGCCCCTGGCGCGCGCCCTGGGCGCGCGCCTCCGCCCGGCGGGTCGGACCGCCGTCGAGGGCCGCGCCCTCGACCGCCTGGGTCGCTCGTGGCAGGTCCTGCGCCTCGAGCCCGACGCCGGCGGCCTCCGCGGCGCCGTGCTCGGCGGCGCGCCGCGGGCGCTGGCGCTCGTGCTCGAGCACCTCGCCGGGGCGCTCCCGCCCTGGCTCGCGCCGGAGCAGGCGCGCCTCCTGCCCGTGGGCGGCGCGGCGGCCCTCGCGTGCGCCCACGACCTCGCCGCGGCGCTGCGGGCGGCGGGCGTCCCGGTGACCGTCGCGGCCGACGGGCCGCTCGCGGGCCGCGTCGGCGCGGCCGCGGCGGCGCGGATCCCCTACCTGGCGTTCGTCGGCGACGAGGAGGTCGCCCGCGGCGTCGTGCGCGTCCGCGCCCGCGGCGGCGCGGTCACGGTCTGCGTGACACGCGACGGCCTCATGGCGCATCTGACCGACGATCGGCGCGGGCGGCGCCTCGAGCCCGCCCTCCCGTGCGAAGCTGAAGGCCCGGGTCCCCGGGCGACGACGTGGCCGATGGTCGGCGCGTCGAGCGAGGAGCAGCGCCCCGCCGCCGGCGGGGCGCAGGACATGTCCGAGAAGGAGCGACTGCCATCCGCAAGCCGATGATCATGGACCGTCCGGTCGAGAACCGGGGTCCGCGCGTCAACGAGAGGATCCGAGTCCGTGAGGTCCGCCTCATCACCGAGGAGGGCGAGCAGCTGGGCGTCGTACCGACCGACGCCGCCCTGGCCCGCGCCAAGGAGAAGGGCCTCGATCTGGTGGAGGTGTCGGCGGAGTCCCGCCCGCCCGTCTGCAAGATCATGGACTTCGGCAAGTTCAAGTACGAGACGAAGCTCAAGAAGCGCCAGGCCGCCAAGAAGCAGCACAAGGTCGTGACCAAGGAGGTCCGCATCCGGCCCAAGACCGGTGAGCACGACTTCCAGGTGAAGCTGCGGCAGGCGAAGGGCTTCCTCGAGAAGGGCTTCAAGGTCCAGGTGAACGTGCTGTTCCGCGGCCGCGAGCGCATGCACGCGGACATCGCGAAGTCGCACCTCGACCGCGTCCAGTCCGAGCTCGAGCAGGTGGGCAAGATCGAGACGCCGCCCCGGCTCGAGGGTTACCGCATGTTCATGATCGTGGCGCCCAAGTAAGCGCCCGCGAGGCTGCGACCCGACCGCCGCGAGGCCGGCGGAGGGTCGCGGTGCGTACCGGCGGCGCGGCTCGCGCAGGCGCCCGCGGGTTCGCCACTTGCCAACCCCCTGGGCCCGGGGTATAGGTGGGCGCTTCTCCGCCGCCCGCCGAGGCGGCAAGGACGTGTTTCATGCCGAAGGCGAAGACGAACAAGGGCACGAAGAAGCGTGTCCGCGTGACCAAGAACGGCAAGGTCAAGTTCCGTCACGTCAACACGGGCCACCTGCTGTCGGGCAAGTCCGGCAACCGCCGGCGGAAGAACCGTCGGCGCGCGGTGGCCGCGAAGATGGATGCCAAGCGGATCAAGATCCTGCTCGGGGTGGTCGGCGCCTAGGCGCCGGCCGCGACGAAGCAGGCCCGCACGAGAGGGTTCCCAATGAGGGTCAAGGGTGGATCGCAGGCGCGGCGCTCGAAGAACCGCGTCCTGAAGGAGGCCTCGGGCTTCTTCCTGCGCCGTAGCAAGTGCTGGAAGATGGCGCTGATCGCCGTCCGTCGGAAGCACCAGCAGGCGTACACGGGCCGGAAGCTGCGCAAGCGCGACTTCCGCAGCCTGTGGATCGTGCGCCTCAACGCGGCGTCGCGGCAGCACGGCCTGCCCTACAGCCGCTTCGTGCACGCGCTCTCGACCGCGAAGGTCGAGCTCGATCGCAAGATGCTCGCCGAGATCGCCGTGCGCGACCCGAAGGGGTTCGAGGCGATCGTCGCGACCGTCAAGCGCTAGGCCCGACGTTGGTCTTCCACACGCGCCGGGGGGCCCCCCCGGCGCGTCGGTGTTTCCGGGGGGGACGGGACATGCCGCCGAAGCCGCTCATCGAGCTGGAGAGCATCGACCCGCGGGAGGTCGCGTTCGACGCCGCGGCGCTCGACATCTACCTGCCGCAGTGTCACGAGATGCGGCAGCTCCATGGGGTCTACCGGATCGACCCCGAGCAGGGCCACGCGGTCGGCTTCCGCGACGTCGGCGGCGACGAGTTCTGGTGCCGGGGCCACTTCCCCAACCAGCCCTACTTCCCCGGCGTGCTCCTCGTCGAGAGCGTGGCGCAGCTGTGCGTCTTCTACTGGCGCCACGTGGTCGGCCGCTCGGAGGCGCCCGGGCGCGTGATGCTCTTCGGCGGGATCGACGGGGTGAAGTTCCGCGACGCGATCCGCCCCGGCGACCGGGTCACGATCGTGGTCGTCGTCGAGGAGCTGAAGCTCCGCCGCTCGAGCTACAAGACGCAGGCGTTCGTCGGCTCGAAGCTCGTGTTCGAGGGGCAGATCACGGGGCTCCTCGGGCCCGAGATGCCCGAGATCTACCGCGACGGGAAGTGATCAGCGCCGCCGCCGACGGCGGCGGTCGTCCGGCGCGGCGCCCGGCTCGCGGATGCGGCTCGACGGCACCCACTCGTCCCAGGACGCGTCGTAGTCGTCGTAGCGCGCCTTGTGCAGGCCGAGCGGCCGGACCTCGATGATCGACGCCGGGTACCAGCGGCCGTCGGACTCCACCTCGACGCGGGCGCCGACGGCCCAGGCGCGCGGCGCGTAGGCGCGCATCTGGCGCGGCTCGACCCACTCGTCGTGCTCGGGGCCCCAGCCGTAGTAGCGGACCTTCGCCCGCTCGCCGCGCATCTCGAGGATCCGCGCCTTCCACCAGGCGTCCTCGGAGAAGACCTCCACGCGCTCGCCCGTCCGCGGCGGCGGCCGCGGGGCGCTCACGCGCGCCAGGCGCGTGCGAGGCCCGAAGCGCGGGTGGGCGTGGAAGGACGTGAGCTGCTCCTCGGCGAAGGCCATCTCGACCTCGGCGAAGGCGGCGACCTCGCCGAGGTCGACGAGGCCGTCGTCGTCGGCGTCGAGCCGCGGGTCGCCGCGCAGGCCGTCGAGGACCGCCTCGGTGAAGGTCCAGTTGCCCGTCGACTGCGCGGCGGCGTGGGCCGAGGCCATGGAGGTCCAGGCGACCTCTCCGTCGGGGCCGAGCGCGACGACCGCGTCGGTCATCGCCCCCGAGTGGCAGCAGTCGATCACCAGGAGCACCCGCTCGCCCCGGAAGCGCGCCCGGATCGCCTCGACGATCGCCCGCACGCGCCACGTCGTGGCCAGGCCGCGCCGCCCCGCGTCCCAGGGGGTGAAGCCGACCTCCCCCTCGTCGCGCAGGCCGTGGCCCGTGTAGTAGACGACGAGCGTCTGGCCGGGCTGGCTGCGCTCGAGGTGGGCGGCGAACTCGGCCTGGATCCGGCGCAGGGTGGCCTCGCGGTCGGTGAGGAACACGACGTCCTTGGCCCCGCGCCCGCGGAGGTGCGCCACGAGCTCGGCGTCGCGCCGGCCCTCCTGCGGGAAGCTCGCCAGGCGAGCGTCGCGGTAGGTGAGGACGCCGACGGCGAACACGGTCGTCCGCGCCGGGTCGAGGTCGAGCTCGAGCAGCCGCGGCGCGTCCTGCGCCCGCGCGACGGCGGGGGCAGGCGCGTGGGCGACGACCAGCCCCAGGGCGAAGGCGACGACGGACGCGGCGAGGACCCGGCGCATGGCGCCCAGGGTAGCCGCCGCCGCGCCTGGCTGCACCCGCGACCTGGCGTCAAGGCGGCCGGCTTTCCGCGGCGACACGCAAGTGTCTACGCCCGGCGACAGGGCCTCGACGAGGCGCGGCGTTGCGCCCGGACCGGCACTTGAGTCTCGACCTCGCCAACGTGGAGGTCGTCGACATGAGCGCTCACCTGACACGATTCGTCCTGCCCCTGCTCCTGGGCCTGCTGGCCGCCGGGTGCAACACCGGCTCGCCGGGTCCCGGCCAGCGCAAGTTCTCGGCGGGCCCCCCGGCAGGCGGGGTCGCCGCGCTGCGGATCGTGGCGCTCGACGACGCCGCGCCGGTCTTCGGGCAGGGGCTCGGGGTCACGGTCCTGGTGAGCGACCCCGACCTCCAGACGCCGCGGCTGCTCATGGACAGCGGCCGCGGCCTCATCGACACGAACCTCGCGCCCGCGGTCGCCTCCCCCGAGCAGCTCTTCTTCACGGTCGCCGCGCCGCCAGGCGCGCGCCTGCAGGTTCAAGGGGCCCGCGGCGGGGCGCCGACCGTCAGCAACGTGGCCGTCGTCGGGGCGACGCCGTCTCCGACCGCGATCACCATCCTCTCGCCGGCCGGTCGGCTCGACCCCTTCCTCCCGCCGCCCGTCGTGGCGCCGCCCGCCGAGGCGACCTGGGCCGCCCCGCAGGCGGACCGCTTCCTCGTGGCCCTGTACCGCCTCGACGTGCTCGCGCAGAGCGCGATGGTCTCCGGCCGGGCCTACCACCTCGAGCGGCTGGTCGAGGTCCCGGGGACGACCCCTCGCCTCGCCTTCGACGACCCGGGGCTGGCCAGCTACTTCCGCGGCGGCTCCGCGCTCGGCGGCGGCCGCCTCCCCGCGGGGACCTGGGGCCTCCTGGTCTACGGCCTCGACGCCTCCTCCTGGGCCGCCGCCGCGTCGAGCAACGGCGTGTTCCTGTTCGAGTTCGAGGTGCGCTGAGGCCGGGGTAGAGTGGCCGCGTGGCCGTCCGCTCGCGCCTGACGAAGGAAGGCAAGGTCGTCGCGCTCCTGGGCGTCGGCTTCCTCCTCGGCGCGCTGAACACGGGCACGAACCTCCTCTACCTGGTCGCGGGGGTCATCGTCGCCGTCCTGTGGCTGAACCACCGCCTGGCCGGCCGCGCCGTCCGCGCCGTGCGCGTCCGCCGGCCAGCGCCCGACCCGGGCGTCGCCGGCGAGCCGCTGGAGGTGGCCCTGCTCGTCGAGGCCGACGACGGCACCGCCGCCCCGGTGCTCGTCGAGGAGCGGGTCGAGGGCGCCGCGCTCGACGCGGCGCGCCGCGGGCGGTCGTCCTCGAGCTCCGCCGGGCGCCCGCGCCGCGCGCGGCGCGCCGGCCGCTGCCTGCGCCGCGGGCGCGCCCGCCCTGCCCTGGCCCGTGCGTGGTGGCCCGGAAGGGCCGTTCGGGCTCGTCGAGCGCTGGCGCGCGCTCGACCTGCCGGCCGAAGGTCCTCGTCCTGCCCCGGGCGCGGCCCCTGCGCCGGGCGCGCTCGACGCCGCGCCCGCGCCGCCGGCCGAGGCGGTCGCGCGGCGCCTGGCGTTCACCCCCGAGCGGCGCGACGTCGTCCGCGGCCTGCGCGAGCTCCGCCCCGGCGACGACGTGCGCACGATCCACTGGCGCTCGAGCGCCCGGCGCGGCGCGCTCCTGGTCAAGGAGTTCGAGCGCACGGCCCCGCGCGAGGCGCGGCTCCTCGTCCGGCTGCCCGCCGCGGCGGCCGAGGACGCCGTGGAGGGGGCCGTCACCGTGGCCGCCTCGGTCGCCGCCCACCTCCTGCGCCGCGGCGAGCGCCTCGCCCTGGCGATCGCCGGGGCGGGCGCGCCCGTCGTCGTGGCGCCGGGCGAGGGGGAGGCCGCCCTGCGCCGCGCCCTCGAGGCGCTGGCCCTCGCCGGGCCGGGCGACGCCGACCTCGCGGCCGCCGACCAGGCGACGCGCGCGGGCGCCCCCGCCGCGCGCACGATCGTCGTCGCGGCGGGGGACGCCGGCGCCCGCCTCGCCGGGGCCCTGACGCTGACGGTGGCCGGCGACGAGGACCTGACGCGCCTGCTCCAGGACGACCGACGGGACGGCGCAGCGCGCGACGGGCCGGCGCGCCGCCACCCCCCGCGGACGGACCTCGCCGCGGCGGCCCACCCCGAGGAGGCGGCGCCGTGACGGCGCGCGCCCCGCTCCTCCGCCCCGCGGACCGCCGGGAGGACCGCCTGCTCGTGGCCGTCCACGCGCTCGGCGGCGCGGCGCTCGCGCTCGGCTTCGAGTCCTGGGGGCTCGCCGGCGCCACGCTCCTGACGGCGCTCCTCGTCGCCCTGGTGCGCCCGCGCCGCGTCGCCGCGCCGCCGGCGCTCGAGGGGCTCCTCGGCCTCCTCGCCGCCGCCCTGGGGCTCCTCGTGAGCCTCCACGAGCGCCGCGCCGGGCCGGGGCTCGCGCTGTTCCTGCTGGTCGCCCAGGCGATCAAGCTCGCGGCGCCACGGACGCGCCGCGACGAGGGGCTCGGGCTGGTCGTGGGGCTCGTCCTCGCGGGAGCCGCCGCCTCCGAGGGGGTGTCGCCGCTGTTCGGCCTCGTGCTCCTGGCCGACATCGCCTGCCTCCTCGCCCTGGCGAGCCTCCGCGCGCGCCGCGACCTCATCGAGGTCGCGGCCGGCGCGCGGGCGCCCGTCGTCGCCGCGCCCGGCCCGACGGCGCGCCGCCCCGCGGCCGCGCTCCGCCGCGCCCTCGCCCTCGCCCCGGGGCTCGCCCTCGCCGGCGCCTTCTTCTTCGCCTTCCCGCGCGTCGGCGCCCACCTCCTCCCGCAGCAGCGCGACTCTCGCGACCGCCTCTCGGGGTTCACCGAGGTGGTGGGCCTCGACGACATCGGCCGCATCCAGCAGAGCGACGCGACCGCCTTCCGGGCGGAGCTCGTCGCGGGCACGCTCCCCGTCGCCCCCTACTGGCGCGGCCGCGCCCTCGACCACTACGACGGCGCCTCGTGGCACGCGACGCGGGTCTTCGGCTTCGCCGGCGTGCGCCTCGACGGGACCGACGAGCTGCGCGATCCGCTGGTGGCCGTGCCCGAGGACGCGCCGACGGCCGAGGTCGTGATCTATCAGGAGGCCCTGGGCACGCGCTGCCTGTTCACCGTCGGCACGACCCGCGGCCTGCACTTCAAGTCGGCCCGCCCCGCGGTCGTCGACCGCGACGCCCTGGGCACGATCCTCTGCTTCCCGGTGCCCGCCGTCCCGATCGCCTACCGGCTCGTCGCGCACCCCCAGGTCGAGGTCCCGCGCCTCCACCTCACGGCGGTCGGGGCCCGCCGCGTCCGCGAGCACTGCCAGCGCCTGCCCGACGCCGTCGACCGGCCGCGGCTCGCCGAGTACAGCGCTCGCGTCCTCCGCGCCCGCGGCGTCCCCGAGGACGCGCCGGCGTCGGCGGTGGCCCGCGCGCTCGAGGACCACCTCCAGACGACCTTCCGCTACTCCCTCGACGCGAACCGCACGCCGGGCACCGAGCCCGTGGCCGACTTCCTCTTCACCCTGCGCGCCGGCCACTGCGAGTACTTCGCGTCGGCGCTGGCCGTGCTCCTGCGCGTCAACGGCATCCCCAGCCGCCTCGTGAGCGGCTTCCGCGGCGGCGTCTTCAACGCCTGGGCGGGGACCTGGACCGTGCGCCAGCGCGACGCGCACGCCTGGGTCGAGGCCGAGACGGAGCACGGGTGGGTGCGCCTCGACGCCACGCCGGACCTCGACGAGGCCGGCGGCGGCGGCGCGCTGACCCGCCTGTTCGAGCTGACCGCCGCCCTGACCGACTGGCTCGAGCTCCGCTGGTACAAGTGGGTCATCGCCTTCGACGCCCCTACGACCAGCGCGCCGCCCTGCGCGCCGTGCCGGGCGGCTGCCGGCCGCCCTCGCGGCGCCCGCCGCCGTCCTCGCGGCCGTCGACGTCCCGGGCGCCGGCGGGCGCGCCCGGCCGTCGCGCTGGCGATCGCCGGCGCCGCGGCCGCGGGCCTGGTCGCCCTCGCCCGCGGCCAGGGCGCGCGCCGCGCGGCCCGGCGCGGCGTCACGGGCCCCGACGCGCCGCTCGTGGCCGAGGTCCTCGACGCGCTCGCCCGCCGCGGCGTGGTCCGCCGCGACGGCGAGACGCTCAAGGAGGTCCTCGCGCGCGCGCGCCCCGCGCTCGGCCCGCCCGTCGACGACCTCGTCGCCTGGCTGCCGGCGTACCACGCCGCCCGCTTCGGCGGCCGGCCGAGCGACGCCGCCGCCAACGCCGCCGCGCGCCGGGCGCTCGCGGCGCTGCGCGCCGCTACAGCCCCGCCTCCTTCGGCGTCATCGTCTTGAGCTGCAGGGCGTGGATCGAGTTGTCGGCGATCTTGTCCTTGAGCGGCGCCTGCACCATCTTGTGCTGCTCGACCCGCGTCTTGCCCTCGAACGCCTGGGCGATGACGACGGCGGACCAGTGGTCGCCGCCGCCCGTGTCCTGGACGCGCACGACGGCGCCCGGGATCGCGGTCTGGATGCGCTGGACGATCTCGTCGGCGGTGATCACGCTCGCTCCCTCCTCCGGCGCCCCCTTCTAGCGCACGTCGCGCCGGGCGTCGAGCGCCCGTCCGGGCCTTCCTCGGCCCGCGCGGGTCTGGGAAGATCCCCGCCCACGCCCGGAGGCACCATGGCCGACGACAAGCAGAGCGGCTGGACGCGCTTCTTCCGCAAGAAGGACCTGGCCGGCGAGGACTTCTTCGGCAAGGTCATCGCGGGGCTGGCGCGGATCTTCGAGGGCGGCGACGAGGAGGAGACCTACCGGCAGATCCGCAGCGAGGTGAAGCAGATCTTCGCCTGCGACGACATCTCGCTCTTCGCCTACGACCCCGACGAGGCGCCCGGCGGCGGCGAGGGCGACTGGGTGCTCACGGTCAAGAGCGGCTTCGGCGAGGGGAACCGCGTCTCGCAGGGCGACGCGCGCGTGCTCCCCGACCTGCAGCCCGGCCGCCCGATCAAGTACTCCGAGACGGTGGCCCAGCAGGCGGCGCTCAAGGCGATCGCGCTGGCGTTCGAGGAGAACACCTTCTACGGCTGCGACATCGAGCAGAACAAGGTCGTGCTGCTCAAGGAGCCGCGCGCCGAGGACGACCTCGGCTCGGGCGACCTGTCGGTGCTCGCGATCCCGCTGCAGTACGGCAACAAGGTGGGGCGCGTGCTCGAGCAGACGCGCGTCGGCGTGCTCGCGCTCTTCAAGACGCCGGTGCGGCGGGAGCTGGGCGAGCTCGAGCGCGGCATGCGCGCGCTCCTCGCCCACGCCCTCGTGAGCAGCAGCTGCGTCCTGCGCGACCCGGTCACGCGGCTCTACACCGAGGCGCACCTGCGCGACGAGCTCGCCCGCTACGTGAACATGTTCGACCTCACGGGCGGGCAGCTGGGCGGGGCCTTCGTGGTCGGGATGGTCGACTGCCTGCGCCTCTACAAGCAGACCCTCGAGGCCACGGGGAAGGTCGACCCGGCCGACGTGAGCCACAAGATCTCCGAGGCCCTGCGCGGCGTCGCCCAGTGCGTGTGGCGCCGCGCGCGCGACCACCAGCTCGGCCCCAACGAGGAGCTGCGCTGCGGCCTCCCGGGCCGCATCGGCCACCAGGCCTTCGGCGTGCTCCTCCCCCTGGTCAAGCCGTTCGAGCTGGGCATGTGGTGCACGCGCCTCTCGCAGGACGTGATCGCCTACCGCTTCGAGGCCGAGGAGTTCCTCGTCACGGGCGACGTCACCGTCAGCCTGCGCGCGATCCCGTTCGGCGCCCCGGGCGCGAAGACGCCCGCGGAGCTGTTCGCGCTGGCGCGCCGGACGATCGACGAGCTGGAGGCCGAGCAGGCCAAGGCCCGCCGCGACCCGGCCGCGCTGTCGGCGCTGGTGAAGACGGTCCGGATCTGGGACCAGGGGCAGTGGGTCGCGCCGTCGGACTACAAGGGGGAGCTCGCGGGCGCGTGACCCGGCGGGCGCCGTGATCGACGTGGAGCGCCGGCCCACCCTGCGCCTGGTCGTGCCGACCCTGCGCGAGGCGCACGGGATCGAGGCGTTCCTCGCCGCGCTCCTGCCCGTCGCGCGCGCCCTGGGCGCCGAGGTCGTCGTGGTCGACGACCGCTCGGAGGACGGGACGGCGGACCTGGCGCGGGCCGCGGTCGCCCGCCTCGGCGCCGCCGACCTGGCGCGCGTCGTCGTGCGCGCGGGGCCCCGCGGCCTGTCGGCCTCGGTGCTCGAGGGCTGGGCGGGCGCGACGGCCCCGCTCCTGGGGGTCATGGACGCGGACCTGAGCCATCCGCCCGACCTCCTCCCGCGGCTCGTCGAGGAGGTCGAGGCCGGGGCCGACGTGGCGATCGCCTCGCGCTACGTGCCCGGCGGGGGCGTCGAGGGCTGGCCGCTGCGCCGCCGGGTCGTGTCACGGGCGGCGTCGCTCCTCGGCCGTACGGTCGTCACGGCGCGCGACCCGCTCTCGGGCTTCTTCGTCCTGCGGCGGGAGGTGATCGAGGGGGTCGCCCTGCGCCCGCGCGGCTGGAAGATCGCCCTCGAGGTCCTGGCCCGCGGGCGGGTCGCGCGGGTGGCGCAGGTGCCGTTCGTCTTCCGCGACCGCGCCTGGGGCCGCTCGAAGTTCGGCCCCCGCGCCGTCGTCGACTTCCTGGCGCACCTGGCCCGCCTCCACGCCGATCGCCTGCGCCGGAGGTGACCCGGGCCCGTCGCTGGACGGGACGCCGCGCCGGGCGAGGATGGTCACCCCCGAGCGCGGAGGAGGGCGTCGTGAGGCTCCAGCACGTCTTCGCCGGCACCGTCCTTGGCCTGGTCACCGTGGCCCTGGTCGCCGCCGGGGCCCTGGCGCTGCTCACCGCGTCGCTCCACAAGCTCGTGGAGGACCTCGGGACGCACACCGAGGCGATCCGCGCCGCCGACGAGGTCGAGACGCAGCTCCTCCTCCACAACCGCCTCGCGACGCGCGAGCTGGTCACGGGCGAGCCCGAGCTGCGGAGGCTGCGGGCGGCCTCCCAGCTGGCGGTGTGGCGCGAGCTGGAGGAGGTCGAGGCGTTCGTGGGCTCGCCGGAGGAGCAGGCGCTCCTCGCGAGCGCGCGCGCGCGGCTGGCGAGGTACTTCCAGGCGTGGGACGAGGTCGACCGCGCCGCCGACCCGCTCGAGGCCTACCGGCGCAAGGGGCCGCACCTCGAGGAGGCGCAGGCGGAGCTGCACGCGCTCGCGGAGCTCAACGTGGTCGAGGCGCGCCAGGCGCAGCGCGAGGCGCGCCGGCGCGACGAGGCCGCCGACGCGCTGGCCACCGCGGCGGTGCTGGTCCTGCTGCTCGGCGCCGGCGCGGCGACCCTCCTCCTGCGGCGGCAGGCGCTGCGGCCGATCCTGCGGGTGGACGCGGCGATCCGTCGCTACGGCGCGGGTGACCGGGACGCCCGCGCGCCCGAGGAGGGCGCGAGCGAGGTGCGCGAGATCGCCCGCACGTTCAACGAGATGGCCGCCGCGCTCGGGCGGCGCCGCGAGGAGCAGCTCGCCTTCCTCGGCGGGGTGGCCCACGACCTCAGGAACCCGCTCACCCCGCTGAAGCTGGCCGCCTCCGCGGCCGGCGCCGACGTGACGCCCGAGCGGGCGCGGAGGACCCTGGGGCTGGTGGGGCGCCAGGTGGAGCGGCTCGAGCGGATGATCGGGGACCTGCTCGAGACGGCGCGGATCGAGGCCGGCCACCTCGAGCTGCGCGCGGCCGACCACGACGCCGGCGCGCTGCTCGACGACGTGGCGCGCCTCCACGCGGCGGCGGGGACGCACGAGCTCGTGGCGTCCGGCCCGACCGGGCCGCTCCCGGTGCGCTGCGACGCCCTGCGCGTGGAGCAGGTCCTGAACAACCTGGTGAGCAACGCCATGAAGTACTCGCCCCCGGGGTCACGGGTCGAGCTGTCGCTCGGGCGCGAGGGCGACGAGGCCGTCTTCGCCGTCCGCGACCACGGCGTCGGGATCCCGCCCGAGGAGCTGGGCCGGATCTTCGAGCCCTTCCGCCGCGGCGCGCGGGTCCGGGGCGCCGCGATCCCCGGCGTGGGGCTCGGGCTGTGCGTCGCCCGCCGGATCGTCGAGGCGCACGGCGGCCGGATCGAGGTCGAGAGCGCGCGCGGCCTCGGCTCCACGTTCCGGGTGCGACTCCCGCTGGCGGCGGCGCACCGGCCGGCGCCGGCGCTCGTCGGCTGAGCGCCGGACATGGGCCGTCGGACGCCGGGGCGCAGCCTGCTGCGCCCCCGACGTCCAGACGGGGTCGAGCCGCGCTACTTGCCCTCGATGCTCAGCTCGTTGCCGTCCGGGTCGCTGAAGCTCGAGACCCGCAGGCCGCCGCACGGGTCGAACGGCGCGCTCATCGTCACGCCGGCCGCCGTCAGGCGCGCCAGCGCGGCGTCGAAGTCGTCGACGGCCAGGCCCACCGAGGCGATCCCCTTCGTCGGCATGGCGGCGTCGCGGCCGGCGTGGAGGCACAGGGCCGCGTCGCCGGTCCGGAACTCCGCCCACCCGCCGCCGGCCGGGTAGGCGAGCGTCAGGCCCAGGGTACGCGTGTAGAACTCGACCGCGCGGTCGAAGTCGGTCACGTAGAGGATCACGCGCGCCGCGCGCTTGATCGCGCCGATCGGCGCCTTCTTCGCCTTCTTCTGCTTCTTCGCCCGGGCCGCCTTCTTGGCCTTGGCGGCGCCGGTCTTCTTCTTCTGCTTGCCCTTGGGCAGGGCCTTCGTCGCGGGCATGGTGGGCTCCTCGCTCTTCGCCGCGGTCCCGACGCCGCGGGCGGTCAGGCGATGCGACCCACCCGCCGGGGCGAAGTCAAGCCCCTGCCGGGCGGGCGCTACCTGTCGAGGAGCCGCGGGAGCGCCTCCAGCAGGAGGTCCTTCTCGCGCTGCCCCGGCGCCTCGGCGCCGCGCGCCCCGCGCCAGCCGCCCCGCATGAGGGGCATGAGCCGCTGCATGAGCACGTCGTCGTTCGTCGCCATGATGATCCCGAACACGAGCTCGGCCCCCACCGGCGCGCTGCAGACCTGCTCGAGGGGCTGCACGGGGCCGTCCCCGCCGGCGAGGTCGACGAGGGCCTGGGCGGCCCCGAGGCGCAGCTTCCGGTCCTCGTGGTCCTCGCCGCACAGGCGCACGAGCCGGTCGCGCAGGGGCCGGTCGACCCGGAGGAGCACCTGGAGCCAGGCGTACTGCGCCGGCCGGTCGTCGAGGGCGAGCACGTGGCGCAGGAGGGGCGGGCAGCCCTCCTCCCGCACGGCCACCAGGGGGCGGAGCTGGTTGACGCGCTCGACGATGGCGCCGCCCTCGGTGAGCTCGCGCACGAGGGCGCGCGGCGCGGCCGGGGCGAGCTGGCGCAGGACCTGGAGGAGCTCCGCCGGGCCGAGGGCGCCGGCGCCGCCGCCGCCGCGGCGGAGGAAGGCGAGCCGGTCAGGGTGCAGGCGCACGACCACGGGCCGGTCCCCGGGGCTGAGCTCGACCTCGATCACCTCCGTGTCGAGGCGGCCGCGCAGGACCGTCCGGTCGGGCCGCACCAGGCTGACCACGCCCTCGCCCTCGAAGGCCAGCGACTCGACCTGGTCGAGCGCCAGGGGGAGCGCGGCGAAGCCCAGGTCGAGCGTCCAGCTCCCCGCCCGCGCGCGCCCGGTGAACTCGTCGCCGCTGTGGAGGACGACGCGGTGCCCATCGAGCGGCGGGGCGCGCCGCTCGTCGCCGCGCCGGCCGAAGACGACCCGGACGAGCCGCTCGCGGCGGATCTCCACCGGCTCGGCCAGGGCCGGGAGCTTGACGCGCAGCCGCTCGGTGCGGATGAAGCCGCTGAAGCGGTCCTCGTCGACGGTGACGATCGCCTCGACGTCCGCGACCCGCCGCTCGAGGTCGAGGCCGGCGACCCGCGCGGCCGGCACCTCGAGCTGGGCGTAGGCGGTCACGATCGTGAACGACTCGTTCAGCACCGTCCCCTCGAGGACGTCGCCCGAGCGCAGCTCGAGGAGGTCGCGCCCCCGCCCCTCCGGCCGCTCCACGCGCAAGACCTGCGCCAGGTCCGGCGCGGCGGCCGCGCCGACCTCCAGGCGCAGCGTGTAGGGGCTGCGCGCGCGGTGGACGTGCCGCACGTGCACGAGGACCAGCGCCGCCTCGCGCGCCGTCCACGTGACCTCCTCGCGGTCGTCGTCGCCCGACGAGTCGGCCAGCTCCTTGCCGTCCGCGGCCAGGATCCCGAGGTCGAGGTCGCCGTCGGCGTGGCGGAAGCTCAGCTCGGCGCGGACCCGCTGCCCCGCCGCGACCTCGACGGGGTACCAGTCCGACCCCCAGCAGACCGCCTGCGCCGTGCGCCCGCCGGCCGGCCCCCTGGCGCCCGCCGGGGCGACCCCGAGGTGCAGGTCGTAGGGCGCGCTGCCGCCGTGCACGCGCACGTAGACGGGGCCCGCGGCGAGCGGGACGAGCGCCAGGGCCTCCTCGTCCTTCTGCCCGCGCGACCAGGCCAGGACGCGCCCGCGGCCGTCCTGCGCCTCGAGCTCGAGGTCGGCCTGCGCGTGGCTGAACTTGACCTGGACCTCCAGCCGCTGCCCGGCCGGCACGTCGACGGCGTACCAGTCCTCGTCGTTGCAGAAGAGGCCCTTGTAGTCGCCCGGCTCGATGCGGGCCGCCGTGCGGCGCGTCTGGTTGGGCTCGAAGCGGTCCTGCTGCGCCCGGGCGGCGGCGGGCAGGAGCGCGAGCGCGAGGAGCGGGGCGACGGCGCGGCGCATGGGGCCTCCCTGAGCGAGGCTACTCTACAGACCGGCCGGCGCCAGCTGGCATCACTCCGCCCCGAGCGCCGCCGCGATCGCCTCGAGGTCGGCGGGCGCGAGCGAGACGCTGTTCTGGCGCACCCCGTCCAGCAGGTCGGGGTCGGCCTCGGCGTGCTCCTTGGCGCAGGCCGGGTGCAGGTAGCCGGCGCCGCGCGAGACGAAGCTGCCCGTGTCCACCTCGCGCTCGACGGCCACGCGCAGCTCGCCCTTGGCGATCGGCGCCTCGCACACCATGCACCTCGAGCGGCCGGTCGGGGCCCGCTCGGCGTAGGGGAGGGTCGTGGCCCTGGCCTTGCCCTTGTGCTCCTGGATCGTCTGCTCGAGCGCCGCGCGGTCGGGGACCTCGCCCGGGAAGGCCTCGAGCGCCTGCTGCAGCTGCGCCGGCTTCTTCTTCGCCGCGCAGGCGAGGTGGTGCCACTGGTAGCTGGGCCCCTCGGCGAACTGGTTGGGGACCTCCTCGCCGAAGCGCAGGACGCCCTTGTCGATCTTCGCCTTGCAGGTGCGGCACGTCGCCCGGCCGGACTTCGCCTCCTCGATCGTGTGCGGCATGGCTCCCTCGTCGGGGCGATGATGCCGCCGCGCGGGGCGCCTCGCCAGGCGGTCGGGCGGGCGTATAGTCGGCCGTGATGTGCCTCCTCGCCGTGCTCTTCCAGGTCCACCCCGACGCGCCCCTCGTCGTCGCGGCCAACCGCGACGAGTGGCTGGCGCGGCCGGCGGAGCCCCTGGGCGTGCTGCGGCAGGTGCCGAGGACGCTCGGCGGGCGCGACGCGCAGGCGGGCGGGACGTGGCTGGCGGTCAACGGCTCCGGCGTGGTCGCCGGCCTGACGAACCAGCCGTCGCAGGGCGGCCGCGACCCGGCGCGGCGCACCCGCGGCGAGCTGCCGATCCTGTTCACGGCCGAGGCCGACGCCGAGGTCGGCGTGCGCCTGAACGCCGGGCGCCTGCGCTGCGAGGACTACAACCCCTGCTGGCTGCTCGTCGGCGACCGCGACGCGCTGTGGTTCGTCGCGGTCGAGGGCCGCGGGCCGCCGAGGGCGCAGCGCCTCGCGCCCGGCGTCCACGTGCTCGAGAACCGCCCGCTCCTGCCCGCGTCCCCCAAGGCCTCGCGCGTCGGGGCGGCGCTCGCCGACGCCGTCGCCTGGCGCGGCGACGCGCTCGTCGAGGGGCTCGCCGCGGTCCTGCGGCGGCACGACGTGCCCGACGGCCCCGCCGACGAGGAGCGGCCGCTCGCGCTCGGCGCGCCGTGCGTCCACGCGGGCCCCTACGGGACGCGGTCGGCGAGCATCACGATCGTGCCGCCGGCGGGCCGGCCGCGGGTGCTGTTCGCCGACGGGCCGCCCTGCGAGGCGCCGTTCGAGGACCGCTCGACCCTGTGGAGCGCCGCGTGACCCTCGCCGGCCAGGCCGACCGCTTCGCCCTCTACGAGCGCGCCGTGCAGGAGCCCGCCGTGCAGGTGCGCGTCGTCGAGGACCTGTTCCGCGCGCGGACCGGCCGGGCCCCGGTCGACCTGCGGGAGGACTTCGCCGGCACGGCCCTGTTCGCCCGCACGTTCGTCCAGGGCGACCCGGCGCGCCGCGCCTGGGCGGTCGACCTCGACCCGGCGCCGCTCGCGTGGGCGCGCGCGCGCGGCGTCGGCGACGAGCCGCGCCTCACGCTCGTGCAGGCCGACGTGGTCGACGTGGGCCCGCCGGCCGTACCGCCGGTCGACGTGGTCGTCGCGCTCAACTACTCGTTCTTCCTCCTCACCGAGCGGGCGCGGCTGCGCGCCTACCTCGCGCGCGCGCGCGAGGGCCTGCGCCCCGGCGGCGCGCTCGTCCTCGAGGTCGCCGGCGGGCCCGAGCTGCAGGAGCGCGGGGAGGAGGCCACGGACCACGGCGACTTCACCTTCGTGTGGGACCAGCAGGCCTACGACCCGATCCACTCGCGCGCCCGCTGCGCGATCCACTTCTCCTTCCCCGACGGCAGCGCCTTGCGCGACGCGTTCACCTACGAGTGGCGCGTGTGGTCGATCGTCGAGCTGCGCGAGCTCCTGGCCGAGGCCGGCTTCGCCGCGTCGGTCGTCCTGTGGGAGGGGCCGGGCGACGACGGCGAGGGCGACCGGACGTTCGTGCCCTGCGAGCGCGCGCCGGCCGAGGAGGCCTGGATCGCGTACGTGGTCGGGTGGCGGGCGCCGTGAGGACGCTGCGCGCGGGCGGGCTGTCGTTCGGCGTGCACGTGCGCGGCGACGGGCCGCGCCTGGCGCTCCTCCTCCACGGCTTCCCCGACGACGCCGGGTCCATGCTGCCGCTGGCCGAGCGGCTCGCCGCGGCCGGCTGGACCGCGGCCGCGCCCTACCTGCGCGGCTACCCGCCGAGCGACCCGGCGCCCGACGGCCGCTACGGCGCGGCGGCCCTGGCGCGGGACGTCCTCGGCCTGATCGAGGCGCTGGGGCGCCGGCGGGCGCTCGTCGTCGGCCACGACTGGGGCGCCGTCGCCGGCTACGCGGCGGCGGTCGCCGACCCGGACCGCGTCGCGCGGCTCGTCACCCTGTCGGTGCCGCCGCCGCGCGTGTTCGCGAGGAACCTCGTCCGCCATCCCACGCAGCTGGCGCGCAGCGCCTACATGGGCTTCTTCCAGCTCCGCGGCCTCGCCGAGGCCGCCGTCCGCGCGCGCGACATGGCGTTCGTCGAGCGCCTCTGGACGCGCTGGGCCTCGTCGTTCACGCCGCCGCCGGGGCGGCTCGACGAGGTCAAGCGCACCCTCTCGGCGCCCGGGGCGCTCGAGGCGGCGCTGGGCTACTACCGGGCCCTGACCTGGCCGGCGCGCGCCGACCTGCCGCTGGCCCTCGGCCGCGTCCCGGTCTCGACGCTCGTGATCACCGGCGAGGCCGACGGCTGCATCGCGCCCCCGGCCTTCGACCGCCTCGACGACGGCTTCGTGGCCCCCCGGCGGCTGATCGTCCTCCCCGGCAAGGGCCACTTCCTCCCGCTCGAGGCGACGGACGACGTCGCCCGCCTCGTGCTCGAGCACGCCAGCGACGCCAAGGGGTTGTGACGATCTCGGGCGCGGCGTCAGGTCGCCCTGACCTCCCGTGTCCAACCTCCCGTGAGCGCGACCATGACACGCGATGAGGAGGCCCCCGCGACGACGCCCGACGTGGCGACGCCCGAGGGCTTCCGCGCCGCGGCCGAGGGCTGCCACGCGGCCCTGCTGCGCGTCGCCGCGCGCATGGTCGGCGACGCGCACGCGGCCGAGGACCTCGTGCAGGAGACGTTCGTGCGCGCCTTCGCCGCGCGCGGGCGCTTCCGCGGCGACGCGCGGCCGTTCACCTGGTTCTGCTCGATCCTGCTCAACCAGGCGAAGAACGAGCTGCGACGCCGGGCGCTCCGGCGCCTCTTCAGCCTGGGGCTCCTGGTCGAGGCGGGCGGCGAGCCGGCCGCGCCGGGCGCCGGCCCGGCCGCGCGGGCGGAGGGGGACGACGAGGGGCGCGCGCTGCGCGCGGCGATCGCCCGGCTGCCGCACATGCAGCGGGCGGCGCTGGTGCTCGTGAGCCTCGAGGGGCTCCCGGCGGCGGACGCCGCGCGGGCGCTCGGGACGAGCGAGGCGGCGGTGTGGCAGGCGCTCTCGCGCGGCCGCGCCGCCCTGAGGAGGGACCACCGTGGCTGAGTGCAGGCACGTCCTCGACGACCTGGCCGCCTGGCGCGCGGGCGCCCTCGACGACGCGCGCGCGGCCGCCGTCGACGCGCACCTCGGCGCCTGCGCCGCCTGCGCGGCGGAGGCCCGGGCCGACGACGCCCTCGAGGCCGCCCTCGTCCGCGAGCGCGCGCGGCCCGTGGCGGACGCCCCGGGCCGCGCGCTCGCCGCGCTCGAGGCGCTCGGCCGGCGGCCCGCGCCGACGCCGATCCCGTGGCCGCTCGTGGCGCTCGTGGCGTTCGTCCTGGCCCTCGCGGCCGCGGCCGACCTGCGCGCGCCGGCCCGTCCGGTCGCGCCGCGCGACCCGCTGCCGCTGCGCGGCGCCCCGCTCCCGCCCGAGGCCACGCCCCGCGACGTGGCCCCCGACCCCCGCCCTTCCGCGCTCCGCGCGCTCCAGGAGGTGTGACATGCGCCCGCACGCCCGCACGCTGTTCGCTCTCGCCGGCGTCGCCGCCCTCGGCGTGACCGCCTGGCTCGACCGGGACATGTTCCTGGCGCCCTTCCTCACGGCCGCCGCCGAGGCGCCCGGGGAGGAGCCGCCTCCTCGCGACCCCGCGCTGGCCGCGCTGACGGCCGCGGTCGGCCCCTGGCGGGCGGCCGCGGACGCGTTCCAGCGGGAGGTCGAGTCGATCGCGCCGAGCACCCCGGAGGGCTGGGCGCGCTACCACGAGCGGCGCGACCGGGCCTGGCCGGCCCTGCGGTCGGCGCTCGAGCGCGCCCTGGTCGACCTCGAGGCCGCGCGGGCGCTCGACCCCGACGACGGCGCGGCGGACGTCCTCGCTGGCTTCGCGCTGCTGGACCTGGCGGTGTGGCCGGCGCGCTGCTCGGGCGAGGCGCGGTTCTTGTCGTCCTCGCGCCACCACGACGACCCCGCCGCCCGCCGTCGGCTCGTGCAGGTGCGCGACACGGCGCGCCTGGCCGAGGCGCTGGATCGGCTGGAGCGCGGGCTCGCGCGGCCCCGGCTCCGCCTCTCGTCCCCGCCCGGCGAGCCCGACGACCCCGCCGAGGGGCAGGGCCTCGTCCGCCTGGAGCGCCGCCTCGTCGGTCACACGCCGGCGAGCGTCGCCAGCCTGCTCTCCCTGCGCGACGGGGCGGAGGCGCTGGTCCTGATCGGGCACCGGCTCGCCTTGACCCCCGAGGTGGCCTCCCCGGCGAGGCCGCTGCGGGCCGCGCGCCGGCTCGGCCTGCGCCTGGCCGGCGAGGCCCGGACGCTCCTCGACCTGATGATCGGGCAGGCCGTCGTGCACACGGCCGACCGCGGCTGGGTCTTCAGCGCGGCCGAGGAGGGGGACGGCGGGCTGGCCGTCGCGATCGACCACGAGCGGCTGATGCTCGAGCGCGCCTTCAAGGAGGACCAGACGCTGCACGGCGTGGCGATCGACCGCATGGGCCAGCTCGACGCCGCGTTCGTCCCGGGCGGCGGCTGGAGCCCGGAGCGCTGGGACGCCTCGCTCGGGCGGCGCATGGAGCAGGCGACGGCAGAGGCGGCGGCGCTGTGGCTGCTCCTGGGGGCGGCCGCCCTGGGGCTCGTCGTGGCGCTCGCCCTCGCCCGGCGCGAGCCACCCCCGGCCGGGGCCGCCGGCTGGACGCTCGGCGACCTGCTCGGGCTGGTCCTCGGCAGCTTCGGCGCGGGCGCCGCGCTGGTGCTGGCGCTCGCCCGGCTCCATCCCGCTCGCGCGTGGGGCGACCTCGGCGCCCTCATGATCCACCTCCTGGCGGCGGTCGTCATCACCGTCCTCGCCGCCCGCGTGCTGCTGCGTCGGGCGACGCTCGAGCGGCACGGCTTGGCGCCGGCGGCGCCGGCCCGCGCCCGGGTGGGCGCCTGGCTGCTCGGACTCGGGCTCGTGGTGGCCACCGGCTGGGTCGGGCCCGACGGGGACGACCTCTTCCTGCTGGCGCTGGCGCTGATCATCGCCGGCGCCGCCGGCTGCGCGTGGGCGCTGCGGCTGAGCGGGCTGCCCGCGGACGTCCGCGCCGCCGTGCGCGCGTACGAGCGGCGGGTCGCGGTGTCGGCGCTCGGCCTCTCCGTCGTGCTCGTGGCCGCCATCGACATCGCGCTGGTCCGCGGGCGGCGTCTGGCGCTCGCCGACGCCTACGGCGACCAGGTCATGCGCGTCGCCGCCGACGAGGCGGCCTCCTGGGGCGGCGGCGCGCTGGTGGCCATGCACAGGACGCTCCTGCGCCACGCCCCCGACGCGCCGGACCTCGCGGCCTTCCGCGCCGGCGGCCGCTGACGCGGCTGCTCGGCGCAGCGGGTCACACCTCCTCTTCGCCCTCGCGCCGCCCGAGCTCGTCGAGGAGCGCCCAGAGGAGGTCCTCGCTGCTGACGATCCCGAGCAGCTTCTTGCCCTGCACGACCGGCAGGGCGCTGACCTTCTCGCGGCAGATGAGCTCGGCGGCGTCGAGGACGAGGGCGCCGGGGCTCACGCAGTGCAGCTGGCCGGTGGTCATCACCTCCTGCACCTTCACGTGGCGGGCGGGCTCCCAGCCCTTGCGCGGGGAGGGCTGCACGGCGCAGCGCACGGCGTCGCGGTTGGAGAGGATCCCGATGAGCGCGCCCGCGTCGTCGACGACCGGCAGGTGACGGATCCGGTGGTCGCTCATGACCTCGAGCGCCTCGTGGACGGTCGCCCTTGGGTCGATCGTGACCACATCCCCGGACATCCAGCGTCCCACCCGCGTCGGCTCGTAGGTCTCGATCCTGGCCATCGCCGCACCTCCGGCGCCCTGGAGCGCCCCCTGCGCGACTCCAATGCAAAGGCGGCGCCTGGCGCGCCGGGGCAAGTTCCCTGCTCGCCACGGCGCGAGCACCCTGGCGCGCGATGTGCGTTGGGCCGCGGCGAGGGGGCCAAGAGGCGCCGATGGCCGTTCACCTGAGCGACCCCTGGCTCGTGGCCGCCTGGCCCGGGATGGGGGGGGTCGCGCTGCTCGCGGGCACCTATCTCCTGGAGAAGCTTGGCGCGATGCCCGTGGCTCAGGTGCTCCCTGATGCTTACTTCGACGTCCAGCAGGTCAAGGTCAAGGACGGCCTGGTGCTCCCGGCGGAGCTGCCGCGGAGCACCCTCTACGCGTGGAAGGACCCAGCCGGCCGGCGCGACCTCGTGATCTTCACCAGCGATGCGCAGCCCGGCGGGCAGGGCTACGCCTTCTGCGAGGAGCTCCTCGGGACGGCGCAGGAGCTCGGGGTGCGGCGGATCGTCACGTTCGCCGCCATGGCCACCCCGAGCCACCCGCTCTCGGCGCCGCGCGTCTTCGGCGTGGCCACGCACGCCAGCCTGCGCGAGGAGCTGCGGGGCCTGCGGGTGGAGCTGCTCTCGGAGGGGGAGATCAGCGGCCTCAACGGCGTGCTCCTGGCCGCGGGCGCGGCCCGCGGGATCCCCGGCGCGTGCCTCCTGGGCGAGTTCCCCTACTTCGCGAGCACCGTCCCCAACCCGAAGCCGGCCAGCTCGGTGCTGCGCACCTTCATGCAGCTGTCGCGCGTCGAGCTGGACCTGTCGGAGATCGACGAGCAGGCGGAGGTCGTCGAGGAGCGGCTGCTCGAGCTGCTCGAGCGGCTCCAGCGGTCGCCCGACCCGCCGGTGGTCAACCCGCCGCCCGACCCGTGGTCGCAGCCCGACCCGCTGGCCGGGGCCGAGGCCCTCGCGCAGCCGCTCGACCGGGCGGACGAGGCGGCGCTCGACGAGGAGCCGGACGACGACGACGACCCCCCGGCGGACCCGGTCGACCGCGACGAGCGGCGGCGGATCGACGCCCTGTTCGAGGCGGCCCGGCGCGACCGCGACAAGGCGCTCGAGCTCAAGGCGGAGCTGGACCGGCGGGGGCTCTTCAAGCGTTACGAGGACCGCTTCCTGGACCTCTTCCGCTGCGGTGAGTGAGGCGAGCATGTCCGGAACGGTCCTGGTGCCGGTCGATGGGTCGTCGCTGGCCGAGAAGGTCCTCGGCCCGGCGCGGCCGCTGATCGACGCGCTCGAGGCGAGCGTCGTGCTCCTGCGGGTCGTGCCCTCGCGCGGCACGCTCGCCGACGTGGAGGTCGAGGCGGACGAGGCCGGCGCGGCGCTGCAGCGGCTCCAGGACCGGCTCGAGCGCGAGGGGCTCCGCTGCCAGGCCAAGCTCGTCCGCGGCGACCCGGCCGAGCAGATCCTGGCGTTCTCGCGCGCCCTGCGCCCCGACTACCTGGCCATGGCGACGCACGGCCGGAGCGGCGTGTCGCGCCTCGTGCGCGGGAGCACCGCGGAGCGCGTCCTGCGCCACGCGTCGGCGCCGGTGCTCCTCTGCAACCCCGACGTCCTGGCCGGCGCCGAGGGCGCGCCGACGCCGCCCTTCCGGCGCATCCTCGTGCCCCTCGACGGCTCGGACCTCGCCGCCGAGGTCCTGCCGCACGTCGAGCGGCTGGCCCGCGTCTACGGGTCGGAGGTGCTCCTCCTGACGGTCGAGCCCTACGAGTACACGCTCGCGCCCACGCCGCTCGTGGCGTCGCCGACGGACCCCCGCGCGCTCGAGGCGCTCGTGGAGGGGCCCCGCGCGCGGCTGACGCGGGCGGGCGCGCCGACGAGCGTGATGACCGCGCACGGCGTGGTCCCGATCGAGGTGCTCCGCGCCGCGCGCGACTGCGACCTCGTGGCGATGACCACGCACGGCCGCGGCGGCGCGTCCCGCTGGTGGTTCGGGTCGGTCGCCGAGCAGGTCGTGCGGCACTGCACGACGCCGCTCCTCCTCGTGCGCGCCGGGGCGCCCCCCGGGGCCTGAGCAGGCCCGGCGCGGGCCCGGGCGGGCGTATGATCGCGCCGCGTGAGCCTCCCGGACTACGCCGACCATGACGCCCTCGGGCTCGCCGCGCTCGTGCGCGCGGGCCAGGTCAGCCCGCGCGAGCTCGTCGACGAGGCGCTGGCGCGCATCGAGGCGACGAACCCGCGGCTGAACGCCGTCGTCGCCGTGCGCGCGGCGGCGGCGCGGTCGGAGGCGCAGGGGCCGCTCGAGGGGCCCCTCGCGGGCGTCCCGTTCCTCGTCAAGGACCTGCTGGGCGCGCTCCAGGGCGAGAGCACCACCTGCGGCAGCCGCCTGTGGCGGGGCCACGCCGCCGCGTGCGACACGGAGCTCGTGCGCCGCTGGCGACGCGCCGGGCTCATCGTCGTCGGCCGCACGAGCACGCCCGAGCTGGGCCTCCTGCCCGTGACCGAGCCCGAGGCCTACGGGCCGGCGCGCAACCCCTGGGACCCCTCGCGGACGCCGGGCGGCTCCAGCGGGGGGTCGGCGGCCATGGTCGCGGCGGGGGTCGTGCCGCTGGCCAGCGGCGGCGACGGGGGCGGGTCGATCCGCATCCCGGCCTCCTGCTGCGGCCTGTTCGGGCTCAAGCCGTCGCGCGGCCGGACGCCCACGGGGCCCGAGGCCGTCGACCACTGGCAGGGCTGCGCGGTGGAGCACGTGCTCACGCGGAGCGTGCGCGACTCCGCCGCGGTCCTCGACGCGACGCACGGGCCCGACCCGGGCGCCCCCTACGTGGCGCCGCCGCCGCCGCGGCCGTTCCTGGAGGAGGTCGGGGCGCCGCCCGGGCGGCTGCGGATCGCCTTCACGCGGCGCCCGCTCCTGCCGGCGCCGGGTGTGCACCCCGAGTGCGTCGCGGCGGTCGACGAGGCCGCGGCGCTGTGCGCCGAGCTGGGCCACGACGTCGAGGAGGCCCACCCGCCGCTCGACGGCGACGCCTTCGCCCGGGCGTTCGTGATGATGGTCATCGGCGAGGCCGCCGCCGACCTGCGCGCGGCCGAGCGGGTCCTCGGCCGCCGCGTGCGCCACGGCGACGTGGAGCCCGGGACCCACGTCCTGCGCCTGCTGGCCGAGGCCTACTCGGCCGCCGACTTCGCGCTCGCCGTGCGCGACCTCAAGGCGACCGGCCGGGTCCTGGCCCCGTTCTTCGCGCGGCACGACCTCCTGCTGACGCCGACGCTCGCCACGCCGCCGCTCGAGGTGGGCGCGCTCACCCCGCGCGGCGCCGAGCGGGCGCTCATGATGGCGCTCACGCGCCTCGGGGCCGCCGGCGCGCTCCGGGCGCTCGGGGTCCTGGAGAGGCTCGCGGCGACGGCGTACGGCTTCGCCGCCTTCACGGCGCCCTTCAACGCCAGCGGCCAGCCCGCCATGAGCGTCCCGCTCCGCTGGACGCCCGACGGGCTGCCCGTGGGCGTCCAGTTCGCCGCGCGCCTGGGCGAGGAGGGGACGCTCCTGCGGCTCGCGGCGCAGCTCGAGGCGGCCCGCCCCTGGCGCCCTGTGGTGTGATCGCGGCTGCGGCGGAGGATGGCGAGCGCGAGCGCAGGCTGGTCGAGGAGTCTTCGTTCCGCTCATCGCTGACCCGCGAGCTCGTTGTTCTCCTCGCTGGCGCGGTCGGCCAGGCGGGTCAGCCACGACGGCGCGACGAACGAGGCGCTGTCGTGGCCCGGGTGCGTCTCGGGCGAGTGGCCGGGGGCGGGGCGGGGGAGGAGGCGGTTGACGACCGAGAGGAGGGTCGTGACGAGGCCCGGGGCGAGCTCGTTCAGGAGGGCGGCCGCCTTCGCCTGGGGGGTGATGATCAGCCGCGCGTCGCCGCGGCGGCAGGCGCGGACGATCCGGGCCGCGGCGCGGTCGGCGTCGATCGACACGAGCGGCAGGGCCGCCCCGAGCGCGAACCAGGCGTGCTCGGCCCGGTGCCGGCCCTTGAACAGGGCGTTGGGCGCGGAGCCGGTCCGCATGAGCCCGGGGCAGACGGTGGTCACCCGGATGCCCTGGCGCCGCAGCTCGACGCGCAGCCCGTCCGAGAGGCCGACCGCGGCGAACTTGCTCGCGGTGTAGGGCAGGAGGTGCGGCACGGCGACCTTGCCGCCGATCGAGGTGATGTTCACGACGCGCCCCGCGCCGCTGGCGCGCAGGTGCGGGAGCGCCGCCAGCGTCGTGTGGAGGGGCCCGAAGGCGTGCACGGCCATGGCGTCCTCGAAGTCGGCGGGCGTCATGTGCTCGAGCGGCCCCACCTGGATCACGCCCGCGCCGTTGACGAGCACGTCGAGGCGGCCGAAGGCCAGCACGACCCGGCGCACGGCGTCCTCGACCTGGTCGCGGACGCGGACGTCGCAGGGCAGGGGCAGCGCCTCGGCGCCGCCCGCGCGCAGCTCGGCGGCCGCGCGGTCGAGCGCGAGCGGGTCGCGCGCGATCAGCGCGAGGCGCGCGCCGGCGGCGGCGAACCGACGGGCGAGCACGAGCCCCAGGCCGCGCGAGCCGCCGGTGATCAGCACCACCCGCCCGCGCAGGTCGAGCGGCCTGCGCCGCGCGAGCAGGGCCAGGCCGCCCAGGGCCAGGCCGGCCGCGAGCTCCAGGCCGCGGCGGCCTGCTCGCCTCGTGAGCTTCACGTCTCCTCCTCTCGTGGCCCGCGGGTCAGCCGCCGGGCGGCCGGAACAGGTCCAGGAAGCGGTCCTCGTAGCGGTCGAAGAGGCCGTGGCGGTCGAGCAGGTCCTTGAGCTCCGGGGCGCGGTCGCGGTCGCCGCGCGCCTCCTCGAACAGCGCCTCGACCTCGGCGATCGTCTCCGGAGCGAGCGTGTCGGCGGGCGCCGCCTCGTCGGGCGGCCCGCCGCCGCCGAGGGGGTCGGGGTCGGGCACGACGATGTCGATCCGCACCTCGGCCTCGATGCCCGGCGGCTCCGCGACGGGCTCCGCCGGCGCGACCTCGGGGTCGAGCAGCTCCTCGCCCGGCATGCTCCCGCCCATGGCCTCCTTGAGCCGGTCGTGCAGGTCGCACAGCTCGGGCTCGAGGCGCTGGGCCTCCTGGTCGATCTCGTCGAGGTCGAGCTCGACCTCCCCCAGGCAGGCGAAGGTCCGCAGGACGGCGGCCGCGGCCTTCGGGTTCGGGATCGAGCTGGCGAAGTAGGGGAACTCGCCCAGGAGGCACACCCCCGAGAGGCCGCGCTCGATCGCCGCCGAGAGGAGCACGGCGTTGAGGCCGGAGACCTCGCCGTCCCAGAAGACCTCGGCCCCGAGCCGGCGCACCTGCGCGAGGACCCGCGGCTCGCTGGCGAAGGCGAACACCCGCGGGTCGGCGCGCGGGTCGATCGGCGAGGCCACGGCCGAGAACGTGAACAGCCGGCGGACGCCGAGGGCCTGGGCGAAGCTGACGACCTCCTGGCAGAACGCCCAGGCGCGGGTGGTCGGCTGCGCCTCGCCGAGCAGGACCAGCACGTCGCGGCCGTCGGTCGGGCTGCGCCAGCCGTAGAACACGCTCCGCGGGAGCGACACGGGCAGGAGGAGGCCGTCCTTGACGTGCGCCTGCCGCTGGTCGAAGTAGGGCGCGGGCCCGATCTCGGCGAACGGCCGGGCGGCGAGCTTCTGCGTCAGATACGCGCCCGCGATCTCGGCCACGCAGCCCATCCCGGGCCACACCGCGACCAGGCACGGGTCGTTGAAGACCAGCGCTCCCATGGCGCCCCTCCCCGCGTTGTTGGGCCTCCTGGGGGACGAGCACGCTCCGGGCCGGCGCCCCGGGGCCTCCACCCCGGCGGGGAGCCCCGCGGCGGCCGCCGCGGGCGGGACAGCGCTGACCCTCCGGCCAGGCGCTCGGCGCGCCAGCGGGGTCAGCGGAGGGCGACGGAGGGGCGCTCGAGCGGCGCCGCCAGGTCGCCGGCCGCGAGCGCCCAGGCGAGGAGGGCGTCCCGCGCCGCGCCACGCACGGCCTGCTCGCCCACGACGTGGGCGGCGGCGGACAGGGCGCGCACGTGGTGCCAGCAGGCCCGGGGCGGGCAGTGGGCGGCCGTCACGGCCTCCCAGGCCCAGGGCGGGAGCGCCGCGCGGAGCGGGTTGAACCGCGCCTCCGCCGCCGCGTGGTGGCGCGGGCAGGGGCAGGCGAGCCAGGCGTCGGCGGCGGCCAGGGCGGCGGCGGCGCCCTCGTCGGGGGCGCGCTCGAGGCAGCCGCGCGCGGCCGCCACGGCCGCGCGGACCGCGGCCCCCTGCCCCCAGTCGAACAGCCGCTGCGCCCACGCGGTCAGCGGCAGGGCGGCCGGCGGGCCGAGGCCGAGCGCCTCGCGCGCCGGCACGTGCCCCACGTGGGCGGCGAGGCGCGCGCGCTCGTCGTGCACGGCCCCGATCGCCAGCCCGACGCGGAGCGCCTCGACCTCCTCGCCGGCGCGCCAGAGGAGCGCGAGGTAGCGCCGCCCGTCATGCGCCGCGCCCGTCTCATCCCAGCGCCGTCGCGCCGCCTGCTGCGCGTCGTCGGTCACCCCGCCAGCGTACCGGACGGTGGGCGCGTATGCTCGACGGGAGCGGAGGTGCGCATGCGCGCGGGCGTCGCGAGCCTGCTGGTCGGGGTCCTGCTCGGGGTCCTGCTCGGGGTCGTCGGGGGATGCGCGGTGGCCGCGCGCCCCGGCGAGGACCTCGTGGTGCGGCCGCCCACGGCCTTCGACGTGTGGGTCCACGACGGGCAGCGCGCGCGTCGGGCCATCGTCGACCCGGAGGCCGCAGGGCCTGAGGGCGCCGAGGTCCTGCGCCTGGTCTGGTCCGACCCGCCGCCGCGCGAGGGGCGAGACCCCGGGCGCGAGCTGCGCTGGGTGTTCGCCGGGCTCGAGCCGCCGGTCTCCCTGCGCCTGCCTGACGGCCGGACCGTCGCGCACCCCGACCCCGAGACCGCCTCGGCGCTCGCGGCCGCGCTGCTCGTGTCCCCGCCGGACGTCGACGGGGTCCTCGCCGGGCTCTCGCGGCTGCACCGCTGCTCGACGCGCGGCGCGCTGCTGGCGCAGGCGGCGGCGGCCGAGGGGCTGCACCCGACGTCGCTCCAGGCCCTGGTCGGCGCGGTCACGGTCCACCGGGCCCACGTCGCCCTCGGCCCCGGCCCCGACGCGATCCCGGTCGGCGGGGAGGTCGCCCACGCCCTCGTGCCGCCGCTGCGCGCCCTCGCGGCGCGGCCCGAGCTGGGCCCGGCGGAGGGGAAGGCCCTGCTCGCTGCCTCGCGCGAGCTGCCGCGCTCGGCCGACCGGGCGGCCGTCCTCCTGGCGCTCATCGGCGCCCCGCTGGCACCGGTCGACGCCGACGACGCGCTCACGGCGGCGGCCGGCCTCGAGCCGGCGGAGCGGCGGCAGCTCCTCCTCGAGGTCGCCGCGCGGCTGCCGCTGACGCCGGCGCAGGCGGGGCGGGCGATCGACGCCGCCACGACGCTGCGCCAGGAGTGGACCGCCGAGGTCCTCGCCGCGCTCGCCGGCAAGGCGGACCCGGCGGCCCTCCGGCGCGCCGCGGGTCGCCTCGATGAGCCCCACCGCACCCGGGCCCTGGGCGGCGACGCCGGAGGTTGACCCCCGGCGCGCCCACCCGTGACGCGGGGCGCCAGGCGTCGTATGCTCTGCGCCCCGAGTCGGGTGGGACGGAGGCGGTGTCGTGATCCCGAGCATGGCGGTGGTGGGTGTGGTGCTGGTGGTCGCCTCGCTGGGCGGCCTGATCTACCTCGACTCCCTCTACGCGGCCCAGGAGCGGGAGGTCGCCGCCGAGCGCGCCCGGGCCGGGCTGCCGCCGCTCCCGCCCCGCACGACGGACGCCACGCCGCTGATGGGCGCGTGCCTCGCCATGGGCGGGGCAGGCACCGCGCTCGGCATCGTGCTGTTCGCGGCGTCGATCGCCATCCTGCTCTGACAGCAGGGCTTCACTCGAGTTGATTTGGATCACAGAGAGCACAGAGGGCTTGAGAACTCTCTGTGCGCTGCCCGTGTTCGACCCGCCAAAGCGAGCGATGGGGAGGCGCGGAACGGGCCCGATCGTGCCAGTCCGGGACTTGCTCCGATCGCGCCCCCCTCGCGAGCGCATCACTCATCGCAGGTCTGAGCTCGAGAGAAATCGCGCAGCGATTTCTTCTCGAGCTCAGAGGCGCGCGGACCATGGTTGCGCGGCCCGCGCCGCCCTGGCACGCTCGGCGGCGTGAGCCCGACGCGCCTCGGCCCCTACGACCTCCTGGCCGAGCTGGGCCGCGGCGCCATGGGCGTGGTCTACCGGGCGATCGACCGGCGGCTGCAGCGCCTCGTGGCGCTGAAGGTCCTGCTCGGCGCGACCGACGCCGCCGGCCTCGACGACTTCATGCGCGAGGCGCGCGCGGCGGCGCGCCTGCGGCACCCCGGGATCGTCGTCGTCTACGGGGCGGAGGTCATCGAGGGCCGGCGGGTGGTCGCGCTCGAGCTGGTCGAGGGCGGGTCGCTCCAGCAGCGCCTGCGCGAGGGCGGGGCCATGCCGCCGCGCGACGCCGCGCGGCTCGTGGCCGACCTCGCCGCGGCCGTCGAGGCGGCCCACGAGCAGGGGATCGTCCACCGCGACCTCAAGCCGGCGAACGTGCTCCTGGAGAAGGACGGGCGCCCGCGGCTGACCGACTTCGGCCTGGCGCGTGACGCGCGGGCCGGCGCGCGCTCGGCCACCGGCGACGTGATCGGCACCCCGGCCTACATGGCCCCGGAGCAGGCGCGCGGCGACGTCCACCAGGTCGGCCCGTGGACCGACGTGTGGGGGCTCGGGGCGGTCCTCTACGAGTGCCTCGTCGGGCAGCCGCCGTTCCACGGCCAGAGCGCCCACGACGTCATGCAGCGGATCATGTCGGACGAGGCGGCCTCGCCCTCGGTCGCCCGCCGGCGCCGCGGGCTGGACGCGGTCGCCGAGGACCTGTCGACGATCTGCCTCACGGCGCTGGCCAAGAGCCCGAGCCGCCGCTACAGCAGCGCGGGCGCGCTCGAGGAGGACCTGCGCCGGTTCCTCGAGGGCCGGCCCATCCTGGCCCGGCCGCCGCGCCCGCTGGCGCGGCTGCTCCTCTCGGCGCGCCGCCACGGCCGGACGGTCCTGATCGGCGCCCTCGCCGCGCTCGTCACCGTGGCGGTCGTGGTCGTCGCGGTGGACCTCGTGGGGCGAGGGAGCCGCCGGCGCCGCCACGAGGCGACGCTGGAGGCGGTGGGCGCGGGCGAAGGCCGCCTCCTGCGCGAGAAGGCGGTGTTCGAGCTGACGCGCGACCGCGACGCGGAGGCGGCCCCGGTCCTCGTGCGCGCGCTCGAGGCCGCGACCGCGCGCATGGTCGCGGCCACCCACGCGCGCCTCCTCGCCGTGCACCCGCCGGTCGACGCCGACGAGCGGGCGCGGCAGGCGCGGATCGAGCCCCTGCCGGCGGCGCTGGAGGCGGCGGCCGCGGCGCCCGGCGACGGCCGCCTCGCCGCCGCCCACGTGCGGGCGATCGACGAGGCGCGCCGCCGCGTGGCCCTGCGCGAGCGCCGGGGCCGACGGCCGGAGGTGGTGCTCGCGGCGGAGCACCGCGTCGTCCTGGGCGACGACGCGCTCCTCCGGGCCTCCGTCGCCGCCGAGGCGCTCGGCCTGCTCGGGGCGGTCGACGCGGCCGAGGCGCTCGGGCGCTACCTGCACGCCGAGGAGGACCCCGAGCGGGTCCTCGTCGCCGCGGCGGCCCTCGGGCGGCTGCGCGACATGGGCGCGGCGCGCGCGGTCCTGCGCATGGAGGAGCGCCACACCCGCGGCGGCGCCGTCCTCTCGCGGGCCCTGCACGCGCTCGGGCGCGAGCTCGGGGGGCGGCTGCCCACCTTCGAGCCCGTCACCGCGCTCGACCACCTCGACCGGGGCCGGCTGCGCGCGCTCCTGGAGGACCTGGCGGGCGCGCGGGTGGACCTGGATCGCGCGGTGGCGCTCGACCCGTCGGACCCCGTCGCCTGGTCCGCCCGGGCGGGCCTCTACTTCGAGGAGCAGGTGTGGGCGCTCGCCGCGGCCGAGCTCGACCGCGCCCTGGCGATCGACCCCGAGCGCTCCAGCGACCTGGGCGAGCGCGCCTTCGCGCTGGCGCACGTAGAGACCGCCCACGACCGGGCCCTGGCGGACGCGGAGCGGGCGCTCGAGCTCGACCCGTTCGATGCGCGCGCCTACACGGCGCGCGGCTACGTGCGCAACGCGCGCGGCGACATCCCCGGCGCCCTGGCCGACCTGAGCCGCGCGATCGAGCTCGACCCGGCCGACTCATCGCCGTGGGGGGCGCGCGCCCGCGTGCGCGCCAAGCAGCGCGACCTCCAGGGGGCGCTCGACGACCACACGCGGTCGCTGGCGCTGAACCCCGACAACCCCGCCGGCTGGAACAACCGGGGGCTGATCAAGCAGGGGCTCGGCGACCACGAGGGGGCCCTGGCCGACCTCACCCGCGCGCTGGAGCTGAAGCCGCGGGACGCGATCATCATCACCAACCGGGCCCAGGTGCGCTGGGACCTCGGCGACGCGGCGGGCGCCATCACGGACGCCTCCGCCGCGCTCGAGCTCAAGCCCACGCACGGGGGCGCCCTGTGCATTCGCGCCCGGGCGCGCATGCGGAGCGGCGACATGGAGGGGGCGCGCGCGGACATCCGGGAGGCCCTGACGGTGGCCCCGGAGGACCCGAGCTCCTGGGGCATGTGGGGGATCTATTGCCTCACGACCGACGACGTGCAAGAGGCGTGGCGCGCCTTCGACCGCCAGGTCCAGCTCTCGCCGTCGCACGAGGGCGGCCCGCTCTCGAGCCGCGGCTTCGCGCGCCTGCGGGCCGGCGACGTCCAGGGGGCGATCGAGGACTGCAGCCGGGCGGTCGAGCTCTCCCCCCGGGACGCGGCGAGCTGGCGCAACCTCGCCGACGCCCACGGCGCCGCGGACGACGCGCAGGCGGCGCTCCAGGCGATCGAGCGGGCCGTGCTCCTGGCGCCGTCGACGGCGGGGAACTGGCGCGAGCGGGGGAAGTACCGCCTGCTCCTGGGCGACCTTGACGGCGCCCTGGCCGACACCGGGCGCGCGGTGGAGCTCGAGCCCCGCGAGGCCGAGAACGTGGGCATGCGGGGCGCCGTCCATCGCGCGAGGGGTGAGCGCGCGCAGGCGATCCGCGACTTCGAGCGGATGCTCGACCTCATGGGGCCCGGACACCGCGACGCGCCGGTGATCCGGGGGCTGATCCGTGAGCTCGGCGCAGGGCAGTGACCTGCGCGCCGCGCCGCGGTCGTAAACGCAGACCCTACGTCAGCCTCGCCGGGGCTTTTCACCCCGAACCGGGTGAACGTCCGCAGCGGGCCGGTCGAAGTGGCGCCACGGGTGGGTGTCCACGACGAAGCTCAAAAGACTTACGTTCAGCTCCAGGCGTCCCATGCCCGAAACGTCGCGGCACCCAGGGTGCTCGCCCGGACGGCCATGAAGAACACGACGAGGAGGCATCGCGCGGGAGCTCTGCTGCTCGTCCTGGTGTCCGGGTGCACCAGCCTGACCGAGGCGCCGCGGCTCTTCGGCGGGACCCGGGCGCTCATCGAGCGCCCGTTCCCGATCACCCA
This sequence comes from Planctomycetota bacterium, assembly GCA_023954375.1. GTDB lineage: Bacteria > Planctomycetota > J058 > J058 > J058 > JAMLIC01. The sequence goes on along the minus strand of JAMLIC010000022.1, from coordinate 33,426 downwards.
GGCGGAGTTCAGGCTCGGGACGGAGCGGCCGATCGTCGCCGGTCCCGTCGGCCTGGTCCTGACGAACCTCTACTGGATCGTCGACCTGCCGCTGAGCTTCGTCATGGACATGCTGCTCTCGCCGATCTCGTTCTTCATCTTCGACGGCGGCGAGGACGCGCGGCGCGGCGGCGGCGACTATCGCCAGCCCTACTCCCCGCCTACCGAGACCGACGGCCCGCCCCCGCTCGAAGGCGGCGACCCGCTCGCGCCCCTGTGAGGGGCCTCTAGGCCACGGGCACGCCGCGCATGAAGTTCATCTTCAGCGGGCCGACCTGGATCTCGTCGTTGTCGCCGAGCCGCACGTCGTCGATGGGCTTGCCGTTGACGGAGACCAGGTCGCCCTTGGGCGTGACGTTGATCAGGCGGAACCCCGACTCGTCGCGGAAGATGATCGCGATCTTGCGGGGCGTGAACCAGCCCTTGAGCTTCACGTCGGCGTCCTCGCACTTGCCGAAGACGAACACCGACTTCTCCAGGAAGACGTTCTTCTTGGCGCCCGACTCGTGCATGACCAGGTAGCCGCGGACCCGCGAGGCCTTCTCGCGCTGCAGGGCGGCGAGGGCGGCCTGGTCCATCTGCATGGTCATGCCGCCGAAGTCCTCGGCGCCGCGGGGCGCCTCGGTGGGCGGTTCCAGGGCGGGGGCCGCGCCCCCGTCACCCTGGAAGGTCAGGGTGAACTTGCCGATGGAGATCTCGTCGTTGTCGTTGAGGTTGTGGCTGTCGACGCGCCGGCCGTTGACGAACGTGCCGTTGTTGCTGCGCAGGTCGCGGAGGATGTTGAACCCATCCTTGCGCACGATCTCGGCGTGGTAGCGGGACACGCCAAGGTTGTCGATCGTGATCTCGCAGTCCTCGCTGCGGCCGATGCGCAGGCGCTCGAACTCGTTGAACTCGAACCGCTCGAGCGTCCGGCCCGAGAGCGTCAGCGTCAGCTTGATCCCCACGGTGCGTGCACCTTCGCCTTCAAGGCGCCTTCAAGGACGGCCTTTCACGCGCGCTCGGCAGGTCCCGCGCGAGAGCGCGCTTGATCCTAACGCGACCGCCGCCCGGGGACACCCGTCATGGTCCTTTACTTACTCGCGTCGAGCTGGCGGCGCAAGTCGTCGGCCTCGGCCTGCGACTCGAGCAGCCGGTAGACGAGCAGGGCGGCGGTGGTGATCCCCACCGGGTCGTCGTGCTGGATCGCGAGCCGGCTGACGAACTCGGCCACGCAGGGGTTCTCCCCCTCCAGCCGCGCCAGCATGGCGATGATGTAGTCGTTGTTGTCCTCCTGCTCGAGCTCCCGGCAGACCGCGAAGCCCGTCTCCCGCGTCACCCGCGGCAGGAGCGTCACGAGGCGTGATGCCTCTCGAGCAGGACGCAGGCGTTGTGGCCGCCGAACCCGAACGTGTTCGAGATCGCGGCCCGGATGTCGAGCGGCCGCGCCGTGTGGGGCACGTAGTCGAGGTCGCAGTCCGGGTCGGGGTTGTCGAGGTTGATCGTCGGCGGGGCCAGCTTCTCGTGGATCGCCAGGGCCGTGACGATCGCCTCCACGCCGCCCGCCGCGCCCAGGAGGTGGCCGATCATCGACTTCGTCGACGACACGGCCAGCGCCCGGGCGTGGTCGCCGAAGACCCGCTTGATCGCCATGGTCTCCAGGCGGTCGTTGAGGTCCGTGGAGGTGCCGTGCGCGTTGATGTAGGTGATGTCGGTCGTCTGCAGGCCCGCGTCGGCGAGGGCCACCTGCATGGCCCGGGCGGCGCCCTCCCCCCGCTCGTGCGGGGCGGTGATGTGGAACGCGTCGTCGGTGTTGCCGAAGCCCGAAAGCTCGGCGTAGATCCGCGCGCCCCGCCGCAGCGCGTGCTCGCGCTCCTCGATGCACAGGACGCCGCAGCCCTCGCCGAAGACGAAGCCGTCGCGGTCCTTGTCGAAGGGGCGGCTCGCCCGCTGGGGGTCGTCGTTGCGCTTCGAGAGCGCCCGGGCCGAGCAGAAGCCCGCGAGCCCGATCGGCGTGAGGGCCGCCTCGCTGCCGCCGACGAACATCACGTCCGCCGCGCCCGCGCGCACCGTCATGAGGCCGACGCCGATGGCGTGGTTGGCCGACGCGCAGGCCGACGAGACGCAGAAGTTCGGGCCGAGGAGGCCCAGGTGGATGGCGACCTGCCCCGTGGGGGCGTTGATCATCATCATGGGGACGAGGAAGGGCGAGACGCGCCGGACCCCCTTCTCGTGCAGGGTCAGCACCTGCTTCTCGGTCGTGTCGAGGCCGCCGATGCCCGAGCCGATGATCGCGCCGACGCGCGTCCGGTCGACCCCGTCGAGGTCCAGGCCGGCGTCCTTGCGCGCCTCCATGGCGGCCACGAGCGCGAACTGCGTGACGCGGTCGAGGTGGCGGACCTCCTTCCGGTCGAAGTAGGCCTCGGGGTCGAACCCCCGCACCTCGCCGGCGAACGTCACCGGGAAGTCCTTCGTGTCGAAGAGGGAGATCGGGCCGATGGCGCTCTTGCCCGCCTTCACCCCGTCCCACAGCGCCGGCACGCCGACGCCGAAGGGGCTGATCGCTCCGACGCCCGTGATGACGACCCTTCGCTTCATCGCCCTCGCTCACGTGCCCGCGGACGAGCGCCGCTCCCGGGGCTCTCCCGGGAGCGGGCGCGGGCCGTGGGTGCTCTGATGACAGGTGACCGGATGGCCGCCGCGGTCGCCCTACTGGTTGATGTGCTCCTCGATGTACTTGATCGCCTCGCCGACCGTCTGGATCTTCTCAGCGTCCTCGTCGGGGATGCTGATGTCGAACTCCTCCTCGAGCTCCATGACGAGCTCGACGGTGTCGAGCGAGTCCGCCCCGAGGTCGTTGATGAACGACGTCTCGGGCGTCACCTTCTCGCGGGGGACACCGAGCTGGTCGCAGACGATGTCCGTCACCTTCTCCGAAATCGACGCTGCCACAACACCCTCCACCCCACGCCCCTGGCGCGGGATGCTCGGAACGGCCCTGGATTCTAACCTTCCGTCTCCACGGAACAAACACTCACCCGGCGGTCACATGGCCAGGCCCCCGTCGACCCGCAGGACCTCGCCCGTGATGTAGGCGGCGCGGTCGCTGGCCAGGAAGACGGCGGCGTAGGCGATGTCGAGCGGGCTCGCCATGCGGCCCATCGGGATCCTCTGCGTGATGGCCGCCTGCTGCTCGGGGGTGAGCGCGGCGGTCATGTCGGTGTCGATGAAGCCGGGGGCGATCGCGTTGACCGTCACGCCGCGGCTGGCGAGCTCCTGGGCCAGGCTCTTGGTGAAGCCGACCAGCCCGGCCTTCGACGCCGCGTAGGCGGCCTGGCCGGCGTTGCCGGTGAGGCCGACGACCGACGTGATCGTGATCACGCGCCCGTGCTTCGACTTCATCACGTGGCGGCAGGCGGCCTTCGTGACCCGGAAGGCGCCCGTCAGGTTGACGTCGAGGACGCGGACCCAGTCCTCCTCCTTCTGGCGGAGGAGCAGCTGGTCGGCCGTGATGCCGGCGTTGTTGACGACGATGTCGAGTCCGCCCAGCTCGGTCTTCGCCCGCTCGACCGCCTCGGCCACCGCAGCGCCGTTGGCCAGGTCGACCGGCAGCGTGACCACCTTGCGGCCGAGCCCGCGCAGCTCCTCGGCCACCGCCTCGAGCAGGTCGGCCTTGGTGGCCAGGAGCGCCAGGTCGGCCCCCTCCTCGGCCAGCTGGGCCGCCACGGCGCGGCCGATGCCGCGCGACGCGCCGGTCACGAGCGCCTTGCGCCCCTCGAGCAGGTTGCCCATGAGACCGCTCCCCTACCCGGCCGCGCCCGCGGCGCCGGCGAGCTCCTGCGCGGCCGCGCGGACATCCTCGACGGTGAAGACCGAGCTGCAGGCCTTGCTCCGGTCGTTCTGGCGGACCAGCCCCTTGAGCACGCCCCCGGGGCCGAACTCGAAGCAGCGGTCGACGCCCAGGGCGAACATGCGGGTCATCGACTCCCGCCAGCGGACCGTCGCGCTCACCTGCTCGACGAGCAGGCGGCGGATCGAGGCCGGGTCGCCGTGGGGCTCCGCCGTCACGTTCGAGACCACCGGCACGCGGGGGGAGGTGACCTGCGCCGCCTCGAGCTCCGCCCGCAGCGCCTCGCCGGCCGGGGCCATGAGCGTCGAGTGATACGCGCCGGCGACGTTGAGGGGGATCGCCCGCTTGGCGCCGAGCGCCTTGGCCTGCTCGACGGCGGCGTCTAGGGCCGCGCGGGCGCCGGACAGGACCACCTGCGCGGGCGCGTTGTCGTTGGCGACGCCGACCGGCCCGTGGGCCCGACCCGCTTCGACGGCCGGCGCCAGCTCCGCCGCGCCGAGGCCGAGCAGGCTCGTCATGCCGCTCTCCTGCGCGTCACAGCACTGCTGCATGAGCTTGCCGCGGGCGATCACCAGGCGCAGCGTGTCCTCGAGCGAGAGGGCCCCCGCGAAGCACAGGGCCGAGTACTCCCCGAGCGACAGGCCCGCCGCGCAGGTGACCACGGGCAGCTTGCCCCCGAGCTCCGCCTCGAGCGCGGCGAGGGCGGCCAGCGAGCAGGCGACGATCGCCGGCTGGCTCCAGTCGGTGCGGCGCAGCTCCTCGTCGGGGCCCTCGAAGGCGACCCGTACGAGGCCCGGGACGGCGCCGTCGGCGCGCTCCCAGATGGCGCGGGCGGCCGGGTAGGCCTCGTGGAGGTCCTTGCCCATCCCGACCTGCTGGGCGCCCTGGCCAGCGAAGAGGAAGGCGAGCGTCATGGCAGCCTCACCACCGCAAGAGGGCCGAGGCCCAGGAGAGTCCGGCGCCGAAGGCGACGAGGAGCACGAGGTCTCCCCGCTCGATCCGCCCCGCGCGGACCGCCTCGTCCAGCGCGATCGCCACGCTCGCCGCGGACGTGTTGCCGACGCGGTCGATGTTGATCACGCACTTCGACATGTCGATCTTGCTGCGCTCGCACGCCGCCTCGATGATCCGCTGGTTCACCTGGTGCGGCACGATCACCTTGAGGTCCGCCGGCGTCACGCCCGCGTCGGCGCAGGTGCCCTCGATCAGCGAGGAGAAGGTCTTGACCGCGAACTTGAACGTCTCGCGGCCGGCCATCTTGATGTAGTGCTCGCGGCCCTGGACCGTCTCGAGCGAGGCCGGCTTGCGGGACCCGCCGGCCGGGATCGAGAGGACGTCGACGTCGCCCTTCAGGCCGTGCCGCTGCGCCAGCACGTCCGACCCTGGCTCGCTCGCGGGCTGCAGGACCGCCGCCCCGGCGCCGTCGGCGAAGATCACGGCGGTCGTCCGGTCCTGCATGTCCATGGCGACCGACATCTTCTCGGCGCCCACCACGAGGACGTTCCGCGCCGCGCCCGTCTTGATGTATCCCGAGGCGGCGCCGACCGAGAGCACGAAGCCCGAGCAGGCGGAGCACAGGTCGAAGCCGCCGGCACGCTCGGCGCCGAGGGCGCGCTGGATCAGCGCGGCGGTGGACGGGATGACGTAGTCGAACGTCATCGTCGCGCAGATGACCAGGTCGACCTCGGCCGGCGCGACGCCCGCCGCGTCGAGGGCCCGGCGGGCGGCCTCGATGCCGAGGTCGCTCGTGGCCTGGTCCGGCGCGGCGAAGCGCCGCTCCGCGATGCCCGTGCGGGTCCGGATCCACTCGTCGTTGGTGTCGAGGGTCTTCGACATGTCGTCGTTCGTGACGACGCGCTCGGGCAAGTACGAGCCCGTGCCGGCGAAGCGGACGCCCTTGCTGATCAACGACGTTCCTCCTGCCCTCGACGGAGAGGGTCCCGGCGCGGCCCGTCAGGCGAGACGGGCCGGATCGGCGCCCCCGGGGGGCGGACCCCATCCTCCGCGGGCGAGCAGACGCGCGTGGCGCGGTCTACTCGGCCTCGGCCTCGACGTCGACGATGGTGCGGTCGCGGTACGTCCCGCAGTTGCTGCACACGGTGTGGGGACGACGCGCGTTACCGCAGCGGGGGCAGGTGGCCAGGCAGAGCGGCTTCAGCGCCTGGTGGTTCCGCTGCATGCGGGTCCGGCTGTGAGACTTCTTCTTCTTGGGTACGGACACGGTGACCTCCCGCTCTGAGCCCGCGGCTGGGCCTGCGGGAAGGAGCGAAGGGCGGGATTATAGGGCCGCCCGAAACCCCGTCAACTGGCCGACATCGGACGCGGAGCGTCGACTTTTCGACGGTGCTGCCGGGTCTCCGTCAGGGGCTCCGTGGGCCGAGTTCGAGCCCGTCGAGCAGGCCGGCGCCGTCCCGGAAGAGGCCCTCATGGGTCCAGTCGACGGTCAGGGGGGTGACCGCCACCCACCCGTCCCGGATGGCCCGGAGGTCGTCATCGGGCTCGGAGCCGACCGGGGTGGGGGAGCCGGTGAGCCAGTAGTAGGGCGAGCGCCGGGGGTCGACCCGCTCCTCGTAGGCGTCGTCGAACGCGGACAGGCTCTGGCGGCACCAGCGCAGGCCCTCGAGGCGCTCCCACGGGAGCGGCGGGACGTTGACGTTGAGGACGGTCCGCGGCGGCAGCGGGCTTGCGAGGAGCCGCTCGACCAGGGCCCGAGCGACCCGGGCCGACGGCCCGAAGTCGGGCTCGTCGTGGGCGCAGAGGCTCACGGCGATCGCCTGCACGCCGGCCATGGCGGCCTCGGTCGCGGCGTTCACGGTCCCGGAGTAGTGGACGAGGTAACCCGCGTTCGACCCGCGGTTGATCCCCGAGACGACGAGGTCCGGCGGGGCGGGCAGGAGCCGGCGGAGGGCCAGCTTCACGCAGTCGACCGGGGTGAAGTCGACCATCCAGCCGGGCAGGTCGGCGAGGCGGTGCGCGCGGAGCGGGCTCTCGAGCGTGATGTGGTGCGAGGCGCCGCTGCGTTGATCCACCGGGGCCACGACGGTCACCTCCGCGAGGTCGCGGAGCTGCTCGTAGATCGCGCGGAGCCCGGGCGCGCGCACGCCGTCGTCGTTGGTGAGCAGGATGCGACGGCGCGTCATCGTCTGTCCCGCCTCCGCGAGCTCCGGTCCCGCGGCTGCGCTGGCCGCCTGCTGCCGCCCCCGTCCCCGGGCACGGACGCAGCCGTGGGCCTCCGCTCGCTCCGGCGACACACCGTCATCGACGCTCCTCCCGCGGCCAGCGGGCCAGCACGACCTCGGCGGCCCGGCCGCTGCCGACGAGCGCCCCGAGGGCCGCGCCGGCGGCGTCCGCGACGACGTCCTCGGCGTCCATCGACCGCCCCGGCGTGAAGGCCTGGTGGACCTCGTCGAGGGCGCCGTAGGCCAGGCCCAGGAGCGCCGCCGCTCCCGCCGCCCGCCAGCGCCGGAGCCCCTCGGCGCGGAGCGCCAGGGCAAGGAGCGCGCCGAGGACGGCGAACACGCCCGCGTGGACGACCTTGTCGGTGCCGGCGCCGGGCAGGGGCACGCCGGCCCCCCTGGGGATCGAGGAGGCGACGAAGATCAGCGCGGCCCAGCCGGCCGCCAGCCCCCACGCCATGATGCGGGCGCCCCGCGGGGCCCTCCGGTGCTCCTCGGCCGTCTCCACGAGGCGATTCTATACGCGAGGCTGCGCGCGCGGGAGCGCGGCCCACGACGCGTCGATCAGGCGCCCCACAGGGCGGCCTGGAGCGCGGCCAGGTCCTGGGCCTGCGGGCCATGGGCGAGACGCAGGATGCCGGCGATGTGCCCGAACCGGTGCAGGAGCGCGTGCTCGAGCAGGCGGCGCGCGGTGGCCTCGTCGTCCGGTAGCCCGTACCCCCGCCGGAGGGCGCGGCCGACGGTCGAGCGGCCCTGCGCCAGGAACACGGCCAGGACGGCGAGGTCGTACAGCGGGTCGCCCGCCTGCGCGTCGGCCCAGTCGATGACGCCGCGGAGGCGCCACCGACCATCGACCTGCTCGACCAGCAGGTGGTCGTGCGTCAAGTCGGCGTGCAGGAGCCGCGGCCGGAGGTCGGTCGGCGCGACGGGCGGCAGCCCGGCGAGCCAGGCCTCGATCCGCTCCAGCCACTCGCGCGTCGCGCCGCGCCTGGCGTGGTGCTCCAGGCACCGCGCCCGGCGGTCAGCGATGAAGTCGTCCCAGGTCGGCTGCGCCCATCCCTGCCCCGGCGCGACCTCGTCGTGCAGGCGCCGCGCGAACGCGCCGACCTCCTCCGCGAGCGCCTCCTGGTCGGTCCGGTCGAGGTCGGCCCACACATGCTTGATCGCGATGCCGGGGAGGCGCTCGATCAGCACGTACGGCCAACCCTCCAGGTCGCCCTCGGCCAGGACACGCGGAACGGGGAGGCGGCCGTCGATCGCCCGCAGGGCGGCGCGCTCGCGGGCGGCGTCGTCGGCCCACAGGTGGACGAAGAGCTTGAGGACGACCCCCGGCCCGAGGTAGACGACGTGCGTCCCATCCCCGGCGCGGACGAAGGAGGTCGGGTCGAGGTCGTGCCGGACACAGAGCGCCTCGAGCGCCGGCGCCCAGGCGCCAGAGGTCCACCGGAGCCTCGCGTAGTCGGCCTCGGTCGTGAACACCGGAAGAAGGCGCGTCATGGGGAGCCTGGACGTGGCAAGCGCCGGGCCCTGTCGCGTGGCGCGTGCGGGGCCTGCCGGGAGCTACCCGCGCGGAGCGCTTTGAGAGCGGATGCCGCACGCTCGATGGCTCGGGCGGCCTCGTGAGGTTCGTGAGTTGTCAGGGCTCGTTGCTAGACTCGCGGGCGGAGGAAGAGCCATGCGAAGCCACTCCCCGACCGTCGCCCTCGAGACGGAGCTGCGCGAGGGTCTCGCGCCCGAGCTCGCCGCGTCGCGGGCCCAGTCCGCGCTGCGTGGAGGTGATGTAGGTGCCCGCGTCGCGGCGTTCTACCTTGCGGATCTCGCCGATCGCCGAGGTTATCTCGAGCTCGGGCACCCCACCCTGAAGCACTTCGCGAGGCACCGGCTCAGGCTGCCGGTCTCCACGGCGCGGAACCTGATCGCCACGGGGCGGGCGCTCCGCTCACTCCCCGAGATCGACGCGGGTTTCGCGAGCGATCGCCTCACCTGGACCCACGTGAAGGTCCTGGTCACGATCGCCACTCCGGAGACCGACCGAGCCTGGGCGAACTGGGCGGCGACGCATACGACCAGAGAGCTCGAGCGTCAGGTGGCGCGGCGCGAGAAGGGCGACCTCCCCACCGCGCCCGAGCGGCGCACGATCCACGAACCCCGTCAACGCGTGGGGGCGGACCTGACACCGACCCGCTACGAGGTCTGGCGGCGGGCGCGAGAGAAGCTCGAGGCGGCGTGCGGCGAGCGGCTCACGGACCAGGACATGATGATGGAGGTCGCGCAGTGGATCCTGCGCATGCGACCCGACGGGAGCGTACCGGGCTGGCGACCGGTCAACGACCGGCACTACTTGCTTCACGCCTGGCCCCGCGGGGCCCCGGGACGTGAAGGCCTCAGCGTGGCCACGATCGGGGAGGAGGGCGAGGAGGTCACGATCGACCTGCGCGAGCTGACGGCGGGGCTCGAGAGGCGTCCGTCCGACGAGCCGGGGGTGGTAGACCCGAAGCAGGAGGACGCCGCGGTGCTCGACCCGGCGAACGGCGGATCGCTCGTCCCCGCGCACCTGCGAGCCCCCGCGACCAGCCCGGCGCTGCGCGACGAGGTCCTCGGCCGGGACGGCTACCAGTGTCGCTGCTGCGGCTCCCGGGAGCGCTTGACCGTCCATCACCTGGTCTGGCGCAGCTACGGAGGAAGGACGGAGCGGTCCAACCTGCTCAGCGTCTGCGAGCCGTGTCACGCGCTCATCCACGCGCGGCTGCTGATCGCGCTGGGCGACCCGGAAGGAGCCCTGCGGTTCCTCGACCGGACGGGCCGTCCGGTCGAGCAGGTGCCCCTCACTCCAGTCGAGCTCCACTTCGTACCGGCGGCAGCGAAGCCGGCGTCGGAGCTCGTCGACCTCGACCGTCTGCCGCCGGAGGTCGACACCTCCTGGTGGGCGCGTCACGAGCACCTGCTCTCCTGGAACGAGCGGCAGGGGGAGCTCATGCTCACGCCCGGCGCGCCGCGGGAGCTCGAGGACGGCGCGGGGGCGGCGTCGAAGCTCCCCCTGGCTGACCGGAGCGAGTCTAGCGGCCTCGACGCGCTGGTGGGTCAATCCGCCGTCCGAGAGCGCCTGGCGCTGGCGATCGCCGCGGCGGGGCGCCGAGGCGAGCCGCTGAGGAGCCTCCTGTTCGTGGGGCCGCCGGGCCTCGGGAAGTCTTCGTTCGCGCGGGCGGTCGCGGCCGAGCTCGGCGCGCCGCTGGCCGAGCTGCCGGCGCCGCACCTGCGGACGCCTGACGCGCTGGTCCGCGCGTTGGCCTCGCTCCGGCGTGGCGGGGTCCTGTTCGTCGACGAGCTCCACGCCATCCCGCCGCGCGCGGCCGAGGTCCTGTACGAGGCGCTCGACAGGGGCACGGTGAGCCTGCCCGTTCGGCAAGGTCTGCGGATGCGGACCGTCCGGCTTCGACTCGCCCCTTTGACGCTCGTGGGCGCCACGACCGACCCAGACAGGCTCCCGCGGCCGCTGCTGGGGCGCCTCCGCGTGCTGAGGCTCGAGCCCTATGGCACGGGCGAGCTCGCGACGATCGTGTCGCGCGCATCGCGGCGCGCGGGCCTCGAGCTCACGCCCGCCGCGGCGGAGCAGCTCGCGCGCGCCTCCCGGGAGACCCCACGGGGAGCGCTGGCGCTGCTGGGGACCGTGCGCGATGAGGCCGCGGTCGAGGGCGTGACGACGGTGGACGAGCGGCTCGTCGAACGTGCGCTCCGGCGGGAGCAGGTGGACGCCGTCGGACTCGACGGGATCGAGCGGGCGTACGTGCGGGAGCTCCAGCAGTCCGGTCGGCCGCTCGGGCTCGGCACCCTGGCCGCTCGGCTCGACGTGAGCGAGGAGGCGCTGAGGACCATCCACGAGCCGATCCTCGTCCGGCGCGGGCTCGTGGAGATCACGCCGCTCGGACGGGTCCTGGCTGCCCCCGCCGACGCGATCGCCCGCAAGGCGGGCTGAGCGTCCGTCAGTGGTCCTCGGCCGCGCGGTCGTAGACCACACGACCGCCGACGACCGTCCACATCGCGCGGCCCCGCACCTGCCAGCCCACGAACGGGCAGTTGCTCGAGCGCGAGCGGAAGCGGGGCTCGATCGTGTAGGTGGTGTCGAGGTCGAGGACCGCCACGTCGGCCGGCGCGCCGGGGGCGAGGGACCCGGCCGGGAGCCCGAGGATCCGCGCCGGGCCCGTGGAGAGGAGCTCGATCAGGCGGGCGAGCTTCATGCCGCGCTCGACGAGGAGCTTGGTCACCGAGACCGGCACCATGGTCTCCAGCCCGATGACGCCGTTGGGGGCGTCCTGGAACTCGACCTCCTTCTTCTCCCGCGAGTGGGGCGCGTGATCCGAGGCGATGGCATCGATCGTGCCATCGAGGAGCCCCTCGACGAGCGCCTCGAGGTCCTGCTGCGTGCGCAGGGGCGGGTTCATCTTGAAGTTCGGGTCGAAGCTGCACACCGCCTGGTCGGTGAGCGAGAAGTGGTGCGGGCAGGCCTCGCAGGTGACCTTGAGCCCGCGCCGCTTGGCCTGCCGCACGAGCTCGACCGAGCCCGCGGTCGAGCAGTGGGCGATGTGCAGCCGCCCGCCCGTGATGCTCGCCAGGGTGATGTCGCGGGCGACCATGACCTCCTCGGAGGCGGCCGACTTGCCGGAGAGGCCGAGCATGAGCGACACGAGCCCGGCGTTCATCGCGCCGTTCTTGGCGAGGTCCGGGTCCTCGGCGTGCTGGATGACCACGCGCCCGAGCATCTTGGCGTAGAGCAGCGCGCACCGCATGACCTCGGCCGAGCGGACGGGGTCGCCGTCGTCCGAGAACGCGACGGCGCCGCCGCGGACGAGCCCGTCCATCTCGGAGAGCGCCTCGCCCTTGCGCTCGCGGGTCACCGCGCCGATCGGGTAGATGCGCGCCTTCCCCGCGCGCTTGCCCTGGAGGACCTGGAACTCGGCGTCGGCCTGGTCGTCGACGGCCGGCTCCGTGTTGGGCATGACCGCGACGCTGGTGAAGCCGCCGCGCACGGCGGCCGCGGCGCCGGTGGCGATCGTCTCGTCCGCCTCGCGTCCGGGCTCGCGGAAGTGGACGTGCATGTCGACGAGCCCCGGCGCGACGACCATCCCGGCGGCGTCGATGACCCGGTCGTAGCGGCCCTCGCGCAGCAGGTTGGGCGCGACGGCGCGGACCTTGCCGTCCTCGACGAGCACGTCGAGCGCGCCGTCGACGCCGCGCGCCGGATCGACGACGCGCCCGTGGGCGATCAGCAGCGTCTCGCTCACACGCCCTCCGCCGCCGCCTCGGGCTTCGACTGCGCCAGGGAGCAGAGGAACAGGGCGGCCATGCGCACGGCGAGCCCCGCGGAGACCTGCTGGAGGATCACGCTGTTCGGGCCGTCGGCGACCTCCGGCGCGATCTCGACCCCTCGGTTGAGCGGCCCCGGGTGCATGATCAGGACGTCCTTCCTGGCCCGCTCGAGGCGGCGCTGGGTGAGGCCGAACAGCCGCGAGTACTCCTCGACCGAGGGGAAGTTGAGCCCGCCCCCGCCGCGCTCGCGCTGGATGCGCAGCATGTTGAGGACGTCGACCTCGGGCAGCACGGCGTCGAGGTCGTGGCACACGTTCACGCCGAGCTGCGTGAAGGCCGCCGGGACGAGCGTCGGCGGCCCCACCACGGTGACCTTCGCGCCGAGCTTCTGGAGGGCCCAGATGTTCGAGCGCGCGACGCGGCTGTGGCCGATGTCGCCCACGATCGCCACGTGCAGCCCGTCGACGCGGCCCAGGCGCTCGCGGATCGTGTAACAGTCGAGCAGCGCCTGAGTCGGATGCTCGTGAGCGCCGTCGCCCGCGTTGACGACGGACGCCTGCAGGTGGCGGGCCAGGACGGCGGCGGCGCCGGGGGCCGCGTGGCGCACGACGAAGAGGTCGACGCCCATGGCCTCGATGTTCCGGGCCGTGTCGACGAGGGTCTCGCCCTTCGAGGTGGACGAGCCCTCCTTGCCGAAGTCCAGCACGTCCGCCGAGAGGCGCTGCGCCGCCAGCGAGAAGGAGAGCCGTGTCCGGGTGGAGGGCTCGAAGAACAGGTTCACGACCACCCGCCCGCGCAGGGTCGGCACCTTGCGGATCGAGCGGGTGGAGATCTCGGCGAAGCCCTTGGCGGTGTCGAGGAGCGCGAGGAGCTCCTCCCGGGTCAGCTCGCGCAGGCCGAGCAGGTCCTTGCGGGTCCAGGCGACGTGCGGCCGATCCTCGCGGGCGGCCGCCGGGGCGGAGACGGTCACCTACTTGACGTTCTCCTCCATCGTGAGGACCTCGACGAAGTCCTCGCCGTCGATCTCGGCGAGGTGGACCTTCACGACCTCGTTGATCGTCGTCTCGACGCGCTCGGCGACGTAGTTCGCCTCGACCGGCAGCTCCCGGAACCCGCGGTCGACGAGCACGGCCAGCTCGATCCGGGCCGGCCGGCCGATCGCGAGCAGCGCGTCCATGGCCGCGCGCACGGTGCGCCCGGTGAAGAGCACGTCGTCGCAGAGGACCACGCGCAGCCCCTCGACGGGGTAGTCGATCTCGGTCTTGGAGACGACCGGCTGCGCGGCGACCAGGGTCAGGTCGTCGCGGTAGAGCGTGATGTCGAGCGCGCCCGTGCGCGGCGCATGGCCCTCGAGCTCCTTGATCCGCGCCGCCACCCGCTCGGCGATCGGGACGCCGCGCCGGCGGATCCCGATCACGGCCAGGTCGTCGAGCCCCCGGCTGCGCTTGAGGATGTCCCGGGCGAGCCGGTCCATGCACGCATCGACGGCCTTCTTGTCCAGGATCCTGCGACCCGCGCCCACGTTCACCCCCTCGGGGCGCGCGCGGCGCCCGCCGAACCTTACGGCACGGCGGGCGCTCGGTCCAGATGGGGTCGCCCGGGGCCGCCGGCCCGTGATGCGTGACGCGCTCGCGAGGGGGCGCGCTCGGCCCGAGCGCCCGGGCCTGGGCGCGTGAAGTCCCTCAGCCAGCCAGGGCGCCGAGGCAGGCGCGGGCACGCGTCAGGTCCCCGCGGTGGAGCGCGCGGGCGGCGCCGGCGGCCAGGCCCTGCTGGCGGGACGTGAAGAGGACCGGCGCGTCGTCGGCGAGCGGCGGCCCGGTGAGCGCGCGCCGGAGCCGGCCGCGCAGCGCGGCGACCCCCTCGCCGCTGCGGGCGGACACGAGGGTCGGGGCGAGGTCGGCCGCCGCCTCGAGGACGGCCGCGCGGATGGCCGCGTCGAGGAGGTCCGCCTTGGTGAGCGCGACCATCCGCGGCGGCGCCGCCGCTCGGGCGCGAGCGAGCGCCTCCCGCAGGTCGGCGCCAGCGAGGGCGGCGTCGACCACGGCCACCCGCAGGTCGGCCCCGGCGGCCACCGCGACCGCCCGCGACACGCCGGCCGCCTCGACGGGGTCCCGCGCCTCGCGCTGGCCGGCGGTGTCGCTGACGCGGGCCGGGACGCCGTCGAGGACGGCGACCTCCTCCACCGCGTCGCGGGTCGTCCCCGGCTCGGGTGAGACGAGGACGCGCTCGTGCCCGAGCAGCGCGTTGAGCAGGCTGCTCTTGCCAGCGTTCACCGCGCCGACGAGGACCACGCTCGGCGGCGCGGTGAGGGCGCGCCCGAGCGGCCAGGTGGCGAGGAGCGCGTCCACGCCGGCCTGAGCCGCGGCGAGTTCGGCGTCGAGACGGGCCGCGAGGTCGCGCGTGGCCCGGGCGAGGGCCCCGTGCGCCTGCGCCAGGAGGACGCGGCAGCCGAGCTCGGTCAGCGCCGCGGGCAGGAGCGCCAGCGCCTCCATGGCGGGTCGATCGGTGGCCGCGGTGAGGTCGAGCGGAGCGCCGCCCGGGGCGGCCGGCGCCTCGCGCGCGCCCGCGGCGACGAGGGCGGCGACCACCCGGGTGACCACCGCCGGACCCCCGTGACAGCCCACCTCGAAGGCGTCGGGAGCCGACCGGGCGACGAGCACCTCGTCGACAGGTTCGCCGGCGAGGTCCACGAGCAGCCCGGCGGCCACCCGCCCCGTGGCGGGCAGCTCGCGCCGGAGCAGCCGCGCGACCACCCCCGCCGCGCCCGGCCCCTCGAGGCCCAGCAGGGCCACGGCCCCGCGCCCCGCGGGGGTGAGGCGACGCACGACCGTCGTCACGGCTCGACCTGCTCGCGCGCCGTCCGGCGGAGCGGGCGCCGGGCGGCGTCCGGCACGACCCGGTGCGGAGCCTCGAACGCGGCGGGGCCGGCGACGCCGAGCAGGGGCGTCGGCCCGCGCCCTGGCGGCGAGCCGCGTCGCGGCCGCGCCGTCACGGCCCGGCCTGCTCGACGAGCGCGCGGTGGAGGCCGCGCAGCGTCACGTCCGGCACGACCTCGTCGATACGCGGGCAGTCCGGGGCGATCGCCGCCGCGTCCCCGCCCGTAGCCACGACGAGCGGGCGCTCGCCGAGCGCCCGCTCGACCTGCTCGGCGTAGACCGTGATCAGCCCGACGGCGCCCCATCGGAGCGCGGCCCGGATGCAGGCCGTCGTGTCGCGCCCGAGCGCGGCGTCGCCGTCGCGCAGCGGCGGGTCGACGAAGGGCAGCCGGGCCGTGCGCTCGGCCAGGGCCCAGGCCTGGGTGCGCAGGCCGGGGCCGATCGCGCCGCCGACGAACGCCCCCGCGGCGGAGACGACGTTGAGCGTGATCGCGGTGCCCAGGTCCGCCACGAGGACGGCGCGTCCGGGGCGCGCGCCCGCCGCCCACACCGCGTCGGCCACGCGGTCGGGGCCGACCTGCCCCGGCGCGTCGACCAGGAGCGGGATGGGCGCGCGCAGCGACTCACCGAGGGCGACCGCCGTCAGCCCGCGCCCGGCGAGCCACGCCTCGAGCGCGGGCCGCAGGCGCGGGCTCACGGCCAGCAGGGCGGCGCGCCGGGGGGGACCGCGCCGGGCGACCAGCGCGTCGAGCGCCGGGCCCAGCGCGGCGGGGTCGTCGTTGAGGACGTCGACGCGTTCCTCCGGCCCCTCGGCGCCGGCGAGCGCCAGGTGCCCGCGTGTGTTGCCCAGGTCCGCCAGGAGGTCCATCGCTCCGCTCCCGCCGGTCGGGCCCTCAGCGGCGATTCGGCCGCGGCTCCTCGCCCACGTAGGTCTCGGCCCGAAGCGCGTCGAGCGCCCGCTGGAGGCAGCGCGCGCGCGCCTGCCCGGCGCGCGACAGGGTCGAGAACCACTCCGCCACCTGGTCGAACCCCTCCTCGCGCGCCGTGCGCGCGAAGCCGGCGAAGAGGATCTCCGCGGCGTAGGTCTCGCGCTCGATCGCCGAGAGCAGGTTCGGCTCCGACCCGCCGATCGGCAGGCCGGTCTGCGGGTCGGCGACGGCGCGCAGGAACTCGAGGTGCCCCAGGAGGACCGTCTCGCCCGCGCGCGCCGCGCTGCGGAAGACGTGGCCCACCTCGTCGTGGCCCTCGATGTCGGCCCGCGAGGCGAAGAAGGCGTAGCGGCCGAGCGCCTGGGCGTCGGCGGCGAAGGCGGCCTTCAGGTTCTCGAACGTGCGCGACTCCTTGAGGTCCGGGACCTGCGGGTCGTCGTGCTCCGGTGCCATGCATCCTCCTGCCGACGGCGCGGGCCCGGCGTTCCCCGCCGGGCCCTCGGGCGTCGGAGGCGTCTCCCCGACATCACCGCGATGCTAGCCGCGCCCCGGACGCGGGCAAGCGGAACCGCCGAACGCGCCCCGCGGGCGGGGCGCCCTTGACCGACCTGGGGCGATCCCGTAAAGCATCTCGGCCCGCCGACCCCCCGGCGGCTGGAGCGCGCCATGCAAGTCCTCGTGGTCGGCGGCGGCGGGCGCGAGCACGCGCTCTGCTGGAAGCTCGCCCAGTCGCCCCTCGTGAAGAAGCTCTACGTGGCCCCCGGCAACGCTGGCTGCGCCGCCGTGGCCGAGCGCGTGGCCATCCAGCCGACTCAGATCGACGTCCTCACCGACTTCGTCCACTCGCGGAAGATCGACCTGACGGTGGTCGGCCCCGAGGCGGCGCTCGTGGGCGGCCTCGTCGACCGCCTGACCAAGCTCGGGCTCAAGGCGTTCGGGCCGACGAAGGACGCGGCCCGCCTCGAGGGGAGCAAGGGCTACGCCAAGGCGCTGGCGCGCACCCACAACATCCCGTCGCCCGACTTCCGCGTGTTCCAGTCGCTCCCGTCCGCGCTCGCCTACCTCGAGCGCGCCGCCCACTACCCGCTCGTGATCAAGGCGGACGGCCTGGCCGCCGGCAAGGGCGTGCGGGTGTGCCACGACGAGGCCGAGGCCAAGGAGCACCTGCTCGACTGCCTCGAGCGCGGCCGCTTCGGCGAGGCCGGCGCACGCGTCGTCGTCGAGGACTTCGTCAAGGGGAACGAGGCCAGCGTCCTCGTCGTCACCTGCGGCAAGACGCTGCTCGTGCTCGAGCCCGCGCGCGACTACAAGACGGCCCTCGACGGCGACCGCGGGCCGAACACCGGCGGCATGGGCGCCGTCTCGCCGGCGCCGCTGCCGCCCGAGACGATGACCCGGATCGAGGAGAAGATCCTCATCCCGACGATCCATGCCATGGCGCGCGAGGGGCACCCTTTCAAGGGCGTGCTCTACGCCGGCCTCATGCTGACCCAGGCCGGACCGCGCCTGCTCGAGTACAACGTGCGCTTCGGCGACCCCGAGGCCCAGCCGACGCTCGCCCGCCTGAAGAGCGACCTCGTGCCGATCCTCCTCGGCGCGGTCGACGGCACGCTCGACCGGGTCCAGGCCGAGTGGGACGAGCGCAAGGCCGTGTGCGTCGTCCTGACCTCCGGCGGCTACCCGGGCGAGTTCAAGCGCGGCTTCGCCATCCACGGCCTCGAGGCGGCGGCCGAGGACCCCGACGTGCGGATCTTCCACGCCGGCACCGAGCGCAAGGGCGAGCGGATCGTCACCGACGGCGGCCGCGTGCTCAACGTCGTCGGCCTGGGCGCGACCGTCGCGCAGGCCCGCGAGCGGGCCTACGCGGCGGTGAAGAAGATCCACTTCGAGGGCATGCACTACCGCGCCGACATCGGCGCGGGGATGTAGCCGATCATCCTGGCCAGATCGACTTGAACGTCTTCAGATCGACTTGAACGTGCCCCCGGTCATGTTCGCCAGGTCGCGCATGAAGCCCGACAGGATGCTCAGGAAGTCGGCCTCGGTCGGCAGCGTGACCGGCCGCGGGCCCCACTTCGTGTGCCACACGCCCGGGCCGTCCATCCCGAAGGTGTAGATGCGCACGCCCCGGAAGCGGTTCTCGCGCCGCACGAAGTCCAGGACCCGGCGCGTCTCGTCGCGCGCGAACAGGCGCATCTGCTCGCCGGGGTTGCCCACCTTCACCATGGGGGCCCCGTCCGAGAGCAGGTAGATGGTGTCGATGAGCGGGTCGCGCAGGGCCGCCTCGAACGCGTCGTAGGTGTTCGTGCCGCCGTCCTCGCGCAGCCCCTCGATGAACTTGATCGCGTCGGCCCGGTTCGCGTCGGACGCCTCGACCGTGGTCGACTTCCACATGCGGTTGTTCGAGGAGAAGGCGATGATGTTGAAGCGCTGCGTGGGCTGGAGCCCCCGCACCGCCTCGACCAGCGCCTTCTTGGCCCGCTCCATGCGCTTGAACGGCTTGATCTCCGGCGACTCCGGGTCGAGGCGGGCGAACTCCTCATCGCTCGTCGCGGGGTGCTCGAGCGGCCGATCCGTCATCACCATGCTGCCGGAGATGTCGATGATGAAGCACATGCGGTTCGACGCGATCTCCGAGCCGAAGAAGGTCGGGACCTTCTCCTGCGGACCGCGCTCGCGGGTGGCCGCCTCGCGCGCATCGCCGCGCCGGTCGAAGTCGAACGTGGCCTCGTTCGCCGCCCACCAGCCGGACCACCGCTCCTGGGTGAGGAAGTCCTCGCCGGTCAGGTCGACCAGCGCCTGACGAACGTGGTAGTACTCCCAGCCGCCCTGCCGCTCGACGCGGCCGAGGAAGCTGATGAGCGCCGGGATGAGCCGCTTGTCGCGCTTGCGCGCGGCGGTCTTGACGCAGGCGTTGACCACCTGGGGCGTCGTGCCCTTCTCGATCTGCGCGGCGAGCGACGGGACCGTCAGCGGGCTCCCGATCCCCTCGAACGCCCGCGCGATGAGGACCTGCGCCTTCCAGGCGTCGTCGCCGCCGCGCCGGGCGGCGCGTCCGCGGCCGCGCTTGTCGTCCTCGAGCACGCCGGCGCCGAGGGCCGACGCGAGCCAGCCGACCGCGCCTGCGTCGTCGAGCCGCCCGAGCTCGCTCAGCGTGCGCTCGTAGAGGTCGTTGCTGGGCGTCGCGACGGCGAAGCCGACCAGGAACTCCGCCGCGTCCTCGTTGTCCGCCAGGGCCACGCTCGCGATGAGCTCGCCGGCCGCGTCGCGGAGCTGCACGATCTCCTGCTCGACGGCCCGCTGCCGCGCCTCGTCGAGCTTCGCCGCGCCGAGGATCTGCTCGAGCTGCTGCTGCTTCTGCCCGAGCGCCTGGTCGACGCTGGCCAGCCGCTTGGCGTTCTTCTTCAGGTCCTTGCGGGCGCGCGCCTGGTCCTCCGCGGCGTCGGCGCCGCCGACGACGACGAGGGCCAGCAGGACGGCCTGGAGTCCGAGCGCCAGGCGGCGCGAGACGGTCGAGGGCATGGTCGTCCTCCGGGCGCGCGATTCTATGCGGCGCGGCGCCCAGGCGCGAGGCGCCGCCGGCGCAGAGAGCCTGGGGACATCTCCGTCCGCTGCACGTTCGAGCTCAGCGGCCGCGGAGCTTGGCGCGGCCCTCCCAGTAGCGGAAGTCCTCCCAGCCGGCGCTCGTGGCGCGGCAGTGGAGCCACAAGAGCACGATCGCCTCGCGGAAGTAGTCGCGGCCGACGACCTTGGCCAGCCGGCCGCCGTGGCGCGCCCGGCGCCGCAGCTCGCCCGAGAGCATGCGCCGGAGCGAGAGGACGATCCGCTTCATCCGGTCGCGGTCGCGCCGCGCGAGGCTGTGCCGGCGGGCGATCGGGAAGAGCAGCCCGTCGGCCAGCTCCTCGCTCGACGGCTGGCTCCGGTTGCCGCGGGCCCGCGCGCCCTCCTCCAGGCGCGTGAGCAGGAGCGGGGCGAACAGGACGGCCAGCTGGATCGCCGGGGTGAGCGGCACGCCGCGGGCGTTCAGTCGGTCGAGCCCCTCGAGGTACGCCAGGAGCAGCGGCTGCCGCTCGAGCCCCAGGAGCGACGCCACGACCGGCGCCTCGTCGGCGGCCCCGCCCGCGTGCGCGGCGGAGGCGGCGCGCTCCGCGCGCGCGGCAGTGGCGGCGCGGCGCCCGCCCGGCTCGTGCTCGCGGCGGCGGCGGCGCCGCCGCCCGGCGCGGCTCTCCTCCTCCTCGGGGAAGGAGGCCACGATCTGCTCCAGGCGCCCATTCCAGCGCAGGACCCGGAGCAGCGCGCCGGCGCGGTCCCGCTCGGCGGCGAGCGCCGCGAGGTCGGCGCGCCCGGTCTCCTGCAGGACGGTGTCGCGGGCGAACGCGGCCGCCTCGAAGATCCCGTCCATCAGGTAGACGTGCGGGTCCTCCACCCAGTCGTTGGCGCCCTCCAGCGGCGGGCGCTCCCACGTGACCCGCAGGTAGGCGTCGACCATGCGGCGGTCGGGCTCCCAGTCGTCGTGCGGGTGGAGGACCACGCCGGTCTCGGCCACGGGGACCGCCGGCCCCCAGTCCTCCCGGGGGTCCTCGGCCGCCTCGACCGGCGGGATCTCCTCGGGGACACTCGCCGCCGGCCGCTGCGCGCCCGACTCGTCGCCGCCCGGCTCGTCGCCGCCCGGCTCGTCGTCCGCCGTGGCGTCGTCCGTCGAGGCGCCGGCGGTGGCCTCGTCCCCCTGCGCGAGGGCGGCGACCTCGCCCGAGTGCGCCTCGGCGCCTTCGCCGCTCCCGGGCGGCGTCGCCGCGGCCGGCGCCCCGTCGTCCGCGGGCCTCCCCGCAGGGGGCGGGCCCTCCGCCAACCAGCCGGCCACGTCGGGCAGGAACTGCTCGACGAGGCCCGTGGTGATGAGCAGCTCCATGCAGCGCGAGGCGTATCCGCCCTTGAGGATCTTCAGCACCTCCTCGAGCAGGCGCCGCTGCGAGCACTCGGCGAGGAGGCCCCGGTGGCGCGCGATCGCCGTCAGGGCCCGCTCCTCGATCGTGAACCCCAGCTTGGCGGCGAAGCGCGCGGCCCGGATCATGCGCACCGGGTCCTCGACGAACGCCACCTCGGGGTCGCGGATCGGGTTGACGAGCCGCCGCTCGAGGTCCTCGAGCCCGCCCGTGTAGTCGATCAGCTCGCCGCGGTCGGGGTCGTAGAACAGCGCGTTGATGGTGAAGTCTCGCCGGCGCGCGTCCTGCTCGGGGTCGCCGAACAGGTTGTTGGCGTCGATGTCCTCGTCGCGGGGCCCGCGGGCGCGCCGACGGCCGTCGTCGTCGAGCGGCTCGGCCTCGTCGTCTCCCTCCTCGGCGACCTCGTCGACATCCGGCTCGAGCTCGCGCTTGGGCCCCGGGTCGTCGGGGTCGAGGGGGTCGTGCACCGTCTCGACGAGCTGGCCGAGCTCGGAGAGGCTCACCGGGGCCTCGCCCGCGCCGCCGTCCTCCTCGTCGGCCTCGTCCTCGTCGGCCTCGTCCTCGTCGGCCTCGTCCGGCTCGCCGTCGAGGTCGTCGTCGGCCTCTTCCGCCCCGTCGACGTCGACCTCGTCGACGCCGGCATCGACCACCTCCGGCGCCTCGGCGTCGGCCTCGCCCGGCGCGACCGCCTCGACCCCCGGCTCCTGCTCGGCGGTGAACTGCGCGGGGTCGGCGCGGAAGGTCGAGACCTCGACGACGTTGTCGCCGAAGATCACGTGCACCAGCCGGAAGCGCCGGCCGATCACGCGGCTGTTCGAGAACAGCCGCCGCACCTGGCGCGGGCGCGCCGAGGTGATCACGTCGAAGTCCTTGGGCTGCACGCCCAGGAGCAGGTCGCGCACGCAACCCCCGACGAGGTAGGCCTCGTGGCCGTAGCGGCGGAGGCGGCGGATGACCTTGAGCGCGTCGGGGTCGATCGCGGCCTCGGGGATACGGTCGGTCGTGACGACCTTCGGCTGACCAGCGTTCATCGTGTCCGTGGGGGGGGTTGGCGCGCGGCTCGGCGCGAGCGGCCAGGTTACCACCTCGCGGAGACCGTCTGTAGGGGCGCGACCCGCCGTTTCGGGACCGGTCGGCCCCGGGTAAGATCCTCGGCGGCAAGGAGCCCGCGGTGCCCACCCCGGCCGACCGGCTGCTCATCGAGCTGGCCGTGAAGAACCACCTGATCACGCAGTCCGAGGGGGATGCGTGCCTGGCGGAGCTCGCCCAGCAGCCCGGGGTCGAGGCCGGCGCCCACCTCATCGCCCGGAGCCTGATCAAGGAGCGCCACATCGCCTCCCTGCAGAAGAAGGTGCAGAAGCTGCTCGAGGAGGGCGCCTCGCCCACGCGACCCGCGCCGATCGCCGACCCGGGCGCGCCCACGGTCGTCCCCACGGCCGACGGGGGGAGCGCGGCGGACGCGACCTTCGTGGCCCCGGACCCGGCCAGCTCGCCCCTCGCCTCCGCCGACGGCGCGGTCGTCCTCTTCGGGCAGATCGCCCTGCGCCTCCGCATGCTCGAGGGCGGCGCCCAGCGGCACGGGATGACGCCCGAGGCCCTCCTCGACCTCGGGCTGAAGAAGCAGGAGGAGCTGGCGCAGAAGGGCGCGCCCCTGCGCATCGGCGCGATCCTCGCCAAGGCGGGCGTCCTCACGAACGAGCAGGTGCACGAGGTCCTGCGCTACCAGGAGAAGTGGATCGTCACCTGCGCCGCGTGCCACAAGCGCTACAACGTCTCGGGCACGGCCGGGCGCTCGAGCGCCGGCCTCGCCTGCATCACCTGCGGCGGGCAGCTCATCGCCGCCGGCACCTCGGGGATCACGGTCTTCCAGACGCATCCCGGCGGCGGAGAGGGCGCGCTGGCGCCCATGCCCGCGCCGCCGGCCGCCCCGGCGCGCGCGACGGCGCGCCACGAGCCCACCCCGGACGACCCCGCCGGCCTGGTCGGGGTCGAGTGGAAGGGGCACCGCGTCGAGAAGGTGCTCGGCCGCGGCGGCATGGGGGCCGTCTACAAGGCGACGCAGCTCGAGCTCCGCCGCCCGGTGGCCCTCAAGGTCATGCTGCGCGCGGGGGCGCAGGCCGCGCAGGGCGAGCGCGAGCGCTTCGAGCGCGAGGCGCGGCTCGTCGGCAAGCTGAACCACCCGAACATCGTGCAGATCTACAACGCCGAGTGGAACGACGACCTCTGCTGGTTCACGATGGAGTTCGTGAAGGGGCAGGACTTCAAGGTCGTGCTCCGCTCCGGCCAGTCGCCCATCCGCAAGGGGGCCGAGGTCGTGGCCAAGGTGGCGCGCGCGATGGACTTCGCCCACCGGCGCCAGGTGATCCACCGTGACCTCAAGCCGCAGAACATCATGGTCGTCGAGGAGACGGGCGAGCCCAAGGTCCTCGACTTCGGCCTGGCGAAGAGCGTGAGCAAGGAGGAGCAGGAGAAGCTGACCCAGATGGGCTCGTTCCTGGGCACCCCGTCCTACATGGCGCCCGAGCAGGCGGGCGGCGACCCCGACGCGATCGACGCGCGCGCCGACGTCTACGCGCTCGGCGCGATCCTCTACGAGGTGCTCACGGGGCGGCCGCCGTTCACGGGGAAGAAGGCGATCCAGGTGATCAAGGCGGTGCTCAAGGAGGACCCGGTGCCCTGCCGGCAGGTCTTCCCCCAGGCGCCGGCCGAGCTGGAGGCGGTCGCGCTCAAGGCGCTGCGCAAGGACCCCGCGGAGCGCTTCCAGACGGCCGGCGCGCTCGCGGACGCGATCGAGGAGGTGATCGGCAAGGTGAGCCGGACCCTGGGGACGCCGGAGTCCGGGGAGCACCCGACGGCGCAGTCGAGCGGCGGAGGCTCGGAGGGCGGCGAGAAGAAGAAGGGCTTCTTCAGCCGCATCTTCGGCGGGGGCTGAGCGGGCTGCATGGCGTACTGGCTGACCGTGCGCGGGTCGCCGCCCTTCGAGCTGCGCGAGGGCGTCGACGTCACGATCGGGCGAGGGCAGAGCTGCGACCTCTGCCTCTACTCCAGCATGCTCTCGCGCGAGCACGCGCGCGTGCGCTGGGAGAACGGCCGCCCCGTGCTCTTCGACCTCGAGTCCCTGAACGGCACCTTCGTGGGGCTCGACCGGATCGCGCGCCACTCGCTGCGGCACGGCGACGTCGTGCGTCTGGGCGACATCACCCTGCTCGTGCAGGTCTCCGACGGCCCGCCCGCCCCGCCCTCGTCCGAGCAGGCGAGCCGCGAGGAGGACACCAACCCCGCCGCGCCGGCGCCCGAGTTCGAGCCGACCAACGAGACGCGCATCTACTCGCGGACGGCCGTCCTCCACCAGAAGGTCTTCGAGTACGACGAGCTCGGCTGGCTGCGCCAGCGGCTCGGCCTGCGCGAGGAGCTCCTGGCGCTCCCGTCGGCGGGCGGCGACGACCTGACCGCCTGGTTCCGCGACGTCGGGCGCGACGAGGCCCTCCTGTGGGAGCTCCTGCAGCTCGGCGTCCTGCGGCCGGCCGACACCCGGCGCGGGCTGCGCGGGCTCGGCCTCGACGAGGTCCTGCGCGGCTGCGCGCTCACCAAGCGCGCCGAGAAGCTGCGCCTGCAGCTCTCCGGGCAGCGCGCGATCTGGAACGAGATGGCCGCGCTCCGCTACCAGGTGCGCCAGGGCAAGCTCTTCAAGCCGCTGCGCATGGTCGCCCGCGCCTACCGGCCTGGCGGGGGGCTCGCGCAGGTGGACCTCGAGCGCATGGTCTACGAGCTCACGTCGATCTACGCGCCCGACGTCTCGAAGGCGGCCCTGGATGCCGAGCTGCGCCGCCTCCAGGCGCTCGGCTTCGTCGGGCCGCGGCCCGGCGCGCGCGCCGAGGCCTGGTTCCCCGACGACTGGGGGGACGGCACGTGCGACCTGACCCCGCGCGGGCGGGCCATGCTCGAGGGGTTCCGGCTGGAGGAGTGACCGGGAAACCCGCCCTCCCCCTCGCCGGTAGACCCCTCCATGCCCCTGACGCGCCGTGACCTCCTGCGCCTGGCCGCCGCGACCGTCGCCGGCGGCGCGCTCGGCCGCGCCGAGGACGAGCCGGCGGTCGGGCCGGGGCCGGCGATCATCGTCGTGTGGCTGGCGGGCGGGCCGAGCCAGCTCGAGACGTTCGACCCCCACCCCGGCGGCCGCATCGGCGGGCCGACGCGCGCGATCGCGACGTCCGTCCCCGGCGTGCAGGTGGCGGCCGGCTACCCCCGGCTGGCCGAGCGCATGCACCGGCTGGCGCTCATCCGCTCGCTCGTGACCACCGAGGGCGAGCACCAGCGCGGGACCTACCTCCTGCGCACCGGGCAGCCCATGTCGCCGACCGTGAGCCACCCGGCGCTGACCGCCGTGGCCGCGCACGACCTCGCCCCGGCGGGCCTGGTCGTGCCGCCCCACGTGGCCGTCCTCGCCCAGGAGCCGCCGCGCGGCGGCCTCCTCGGGGCGCGCTGGGACGCGTTCGCCATGGGGGACCCGGCCGCGCCCCTCCAGGACCTGACGTCGCCCGTGGGCCTCGCCCGCCTCGACGCGCGGCTGGCCGCGCTCGAGCGGCTCGGCGCGGGCTTCGCCGCGGGGCGGCCGCGGCGCGGCCGCGCGCCGCGGCACGCCGAGCTGACGCACAGCGCGCGCGCCATGATGGACTCGCCCCAGCTCGCCGCCTTCTCGCTCGCGGGCGAGCCGGCCGCCGCGCGCGAGGAGTACGGCGACACGCCGTTCGGCCGCGGCTGCCTGGTCGCACGCCGCCTGGTCGAGGCGGGGGTGCCTGCCGTCGAGGTGACCCTCGCCGGCTGGGACACGCACGTCGACAACTTCACCCTGCACGCCCGGCTCGCCGACGTCCTCGACCGGGGGCTCGCGGCGCTCCTCGACGACCTGGAGGCCCGCGACCTGCTGCGGCGGGTGGTGGTCGTCGTCGCGGGCGAGTTCGGCCGCACGCCCCGGGTGAACCCGCTCGACGGGCGCGACCACTGGACGCGCGGCTTCTCCATGCTGCTCGCCGGTCGCGGGCTGCGGCCGGGCGTGGTGATCGGGTCGACCGACCCCGAGGGCGAGCGCCCGCCCGCCGACCCCGTGACCCCGCCCGAGGTCTTCGCGACGCTCTACCGGGTCCTCGGGATCGACGGGGACCGCGAGCTCTTCACGCCGCAGGGTCGCCCGGTGCGGCTCGTCGAGGGGCGGCCGCTCGCGCGCCTCCTGGCCTGAGGCTGCTGGCGCGGCTGCGAACCCGCTCGCAGCGGCGCAGCCAGGGGGAGGCGAGACGCAGGACAGCCAACGGGTTACGTCATGGCACTCCCCCTGCTTACGGCGCCGCCGGGAGGCGCACGTGAGCAGGTGGCGGGGGGTCGCGGGCTGGGTGCTGATGCTCGTCGCGCTGGGGGGGGCACCCGCCGGCGCGAAGGAGGGCGACGGGGCCTCGGGCTCCGGCGCCGGGACGGGGCGCTTCCACGACGCGCCCGAGGTCCACGAGCCGCTCCTCTTCGACCTCGTCCGGCCGCTGGCCGCGCGCCGGGGAGAGCTCGAGGTCAACACGCTGACCGAGATCCGCCTGCGGCACGACGGGAGGCCGGTGGCCTGGGCGCCCGAGCTCGAGTACGCCTTCCTCGACGGCTACGCCGTCGAGCTCGAGCTGCCGATGCTCGACCGCGAGCTCGCGGCCGTGAAGGTGGCGCTGCAGGGGACCTTCGGCGTGCTCGTCCCCGAGCGCCTCGTCCACGGGTTCCAGCTCATCGCCGAGTGGCGCCTCGACGACCGCCTGTGCGAGCTGTCCGCCCTGCACCTGACGGCGGTCCGCTTCGACGCCCGCTGGAGCGCGATGGTCATGGCGGGGGTCCGGACGGACCACCGCGGCGACGACGTCGAGCTCCTGCTCAACCCAACCCTCTTCTTCGACGTGACCGAGTGGCTCGTGCTGGGGATCGAGCACAACGTGACCTGGGAGGTCGGGCGCTCGTGGCCCGAGGCGCTGATCCTCCCGCAGGTGAGCCTCCACTTCGCCTCGATCGCCCTCCAGGTCGGGGTCGGCCTGGTGACCGGCGAGCACGGCGAGGAGGCCGTCGCCGCCACGCGGATCACGATCATCATGTGAACGGTCAGGCCTCGATCACGCCTCGGGCCGCTCCAGCTTCCGGTAGAGCGAGCTCAGGTCGATCCCCAGCGCCTCGGCGGCGCGCGGCTTGTTCCCGCCGTGGCGCTCGAGCACGCGGCGGATGTGGGCGCGCTCGAAGGCGGCGCGCGCGGCGCGCAGGTCCTCGACCTCGCCGGCCAGCTCGAGCGCGGCCGCGGCGGCGCCGCCTGTGGGGAGGCGCAGGTGCTCGGGCCCGACGACGCCATCGACGGCGAGGACGGCGCCGCGCGCGGCGACGTTCTCCAGCTCGCGGACGTTCCCGGGCCAGCCGTAGGCCTCGATGCGCGCCACCGCCTCCGGTGACGGGGCGGGCGCCGGCCGTCCGAGGGCGGCGGCGTGGCGGGACAGGAAGTGCTCGAACAGGGGGACGACGTCCTCGCGCCGCTCGCGCAGCGGCGGCACCCACAGCTCGAACACGGACAGGCGGTAGTAGAGGTCCTCGCGGAAGCGGCGCTCGGCCACGAGCGCGCGCAGGTCGCGGTTGGTGGCGGCGACGATCCGCACGTCGACGCGGCGGCTCTCGGTGCCGCCGACGCGGCGGACCTCCTTGAGCTCGACCGCGCGCAGGAGCTTGACCTGGGCCGCCTGATCGAGCTCCCCCACCTCGTCCAGGAACAGCGTCCCGCCGCTGGCCACCTCGAACAGGCCCCGCTTGGCGGCGGTGGCCCCGGAGAAGGCGCCGCGCTCGTGGCCGAACAGCTCGCTCTCGACGAGCGCCTGCGGCAGCGCGCCGCAGTTCACGGCCACGAACGGCTCGGCGACGCGCGGGCTGCGGTCGTGCACGGCGCGCGCGAGCACCTCCTTGCCGACGCCGCTCTCGCCCGTGATGAGGAGCGTGAAGTGGCTCTTCGCCGCCTCGGAGGCCAGGCGGAGCAGGTGGCGCATGGCCTCGCTCCGGGCGACGAGGCCGGGGAAGCGCTCGTCGAAGCCGCCGGCGGCCTCGGGGCGGCTGGCCGCCGCCAGGGCCGTTAGGCGGGCGGCCACGGCCGCGAGGTCGAACGGCTTGAGCAGGTAGTCGCGCGCGCCCCGCCGCAGGGCGGCGACGGCCGTGTCGACGCTGGCGTAGGCCGTCATGAGGACGACCTGCACCGGGAGCGCGCCGGCGGTCACCTGCTCGAGGACGTCGAGCCCCGAGCCGTCGGGGAGGCGCAGGTCGATGAGGGCGAGGTCGAGCGCCGGCGCCTCGGCGTCGGCGAGCCGGGCGATCGCCGCCCGGGCGCCGGCCACCTGCTCGACCTCGAAGCCGCGGAGGGCGAGGAAGCGGGCCAGGTTCGCCCGGAGGTCCTCCTCGTCGTCGACGACCAGCACGCGGGCGGCGGTCACGCGGCGTCCTCCTCCTGCCGGGGGAGGCGCACGGTCACGCGGGTCCCGCGCCCCGGCGCGGAGTCGACCGCGATCTCGCCCCCGTGCTCGCGCACGATGCTGCGCGCGATCGGCAGGCCGAGCCCGGTGCCGCGGCTCGGCGGCTTGGTCGTGAAGAAGGGGACGAACAGGCGCGCGGCGGGCTCGGCGCCGAGGCCGGGGCCGCCGTCCTCGACCTCCACCACGGCCGCGTCCGGCTCGGCGCGGACGCGCAGGGTCACCGGGCCCTCGCCGTCGGTGGCGTCGATCGCGTTGGTGAGCAGGTTCTTGAGCGCCGTGCTCATGGCGCCGTCGGCCATGACGACGGTCGGACCGCCCGCCGGCGCGTCGAGGGCGATCTCCGCCGCGCCGGGCCGCTCCTCCCTGGCCTGCTCGATCGCCTGCCGGCAGACCTCCAGGAGGGGCGAGGGCGCCCCCCGGGCGGCCGGCGGGCGCGCCAGGTCGGCGACGCTCCGCACGACCTCGGCCAGCTGGGCGATCCGTCGCCGGGCCTGCCGCAGCGGGGCGTCGACCGGCTCGGCGCCGCCGGCGGCCTCCTGCGCGAGCTGGACGCTCGAGGCGACGGACGCGAGGGGGTTCAGGACCTCGTGCGCCAGGCCGGCCGCCAGGACGCCCAGGTCCATGAGGCGGCGCTCGGTCTCGGCCCGGGCCTGCGCCTCGCGGCGGTCGGTCACGTCCTCGACCACCCAGGCCACGCCGCCCGGCGCGCGCGAAAGGCCGCAGGCGAGGACGCGCCCGTCAGCGGCCGCCTCGAACGTCTCGTGCCGCGCCCCGGCGGCGAGCCGTCCGAGCGCCTCCGTGAGCGGCGGGCGCAGCGCGGCCGGGGCGCGCTCGAGGAGGCGCAACCCGGCGGTCGCCGGGACCAGCCGGTCGAAGGCGGCGTTGGCGAGCACGAGCCGGCCGTCATGGTCGAAGAACGCGACCCCCTCGCCGAGCGCCCGCAGGACCGCCTCGATGCGGTCGCGCGACGCCGCGAGCTCGTGCTCCTGGGCGCGGAGCCGCTCGGCGACCTGCGTCGTCAGGTAGGTGGCAACGAGGAGCGTCGAGAGGAGCACGCAGGCGGCGCCGAGGAGGTAGCCCGCGTCCTCGAACTGGTCCGGCCCCTGGCCGGCCGGGGTCGCCCGCCAGAAGGGGAGCGGCCCCACGTCGTGGTGGGGCAGGACGCCGGCGTACTCGAGCAGGCCCATGGCCAGGTAGAGGGCGCTGGCCAGGCCCGCGACGCCGTAGGCCGCCGAGCGCGGGAGGACGATCCCGGAGATGATCGTCGGGAACACGTAGTAGACCTGGAAGGGGTTCTCGACGCCGCCCATGAGGTGGAGGGCGACCGTGATCGCCGCCACGTCGAGCCCGAGCTGGCCGAAGAGCGACGAGTCGCTCACGTTGCCGCGGCGGAGCTGGTGATCGAGGGCCAGGTTGGCGGCGGCGAGGATCCCCAGCACGAGCGCGCACAGCCACGGGCTGCGGACGAGGCCGGTGCCCGCGCTGAGGAGGACCAGGACGACCGCCGCGAGGACGATCCCTCGCCAGCGCAGGCGCACGAGCCAGCGGGCGAAGTGCTCGCTCTTGCCGTCGGGGTCGTAGGCCATGGCGACGCCCCAGGGTAGCCCGGCGAGAGCAAGTCGGATGCCTGACTGGACTCGCAGGAGTTACCGCCGCGGCGTTCGCAGGGCTACGAAGCGGCTTCGCGCGGGCGCGGCTGCGCGTGGCCGTCCTGGCTCAGGAGTTACGCGCGGTTCACCGGCCCGAGACGTGTGCGGGAGCGGCACGAGGAGCTACCCGCGCGGAGCGCTCGGGCCGGCGCGCAGCCGATCAGGTCGGCGGACGGCGCCGGTCGCGACGAGCGCGGAAGTGGCACGCCGAGCGGTTCGCGCGGACCCGAGGAGGTCGCGCGTGATCGCGTCTCGCGCGGCCGCGGCCAGCGCGTCGAGGTGGAGCGCCGCCGGCCCGTCCGGTCAGGGTGGCCGCCCGCGCGGTAGGATCCCGGCCCTCATGATCCGCGTCGCGGGGCTCACCAAGCACTACCGCACTCCGAAGAAGGCGCCCGGCCTGCTCGGCTCCATCAGGTCGCTGGTGCGGCGCGAGTACGAGACGGTCAAGGCCGTCGAGGGCGTCTCCTTCACGATCGCGCCCGGCGAGCGCGTGGGCTTCCTCGGCCCGAACGGCGCGGGCAAGACGACCACCCTCAAGATGCTCTCCGGTCTCCTCGTGCCGACGTCCGGAGAGGTCGAGGTCCTGGGCCATCGGCCGTGCGACCGCCTGCCGGGCTACCTGGCGCGGATCACGCTGGTCATGGGGCAGAAGCAGCAGCTCCTGTGGGACCTGCCGGCGCGTGAGACGTTCGAGCTCAACCGCGCGCTCTTCGGCGTGGCGCGCGACGAGGCGCGCCGCACGGTCGACGAGCTGACGGAGCTCCTCGAGCTGCGCGGCCTCCTCGACCGCCCCGTGCGGAACCTGTCGCTCGGCGAGCGCATGAAGTGCGAGCTGGTCGCGGCGCTGCTCCACCGGCCGGAGGTGCTGTTCCTCGACGAGCCGACGATCGGGCTCGACGTGCGCATGCAGGTGGTCGTGCGCCGCTTCGTCGAGGAGTGGAACCGCCGCACCGGCGCGACGATCCTGCTCACGAGCCACTACATGGCCGACATCGCGGCCCTCTGCCCGCGGGTGATCGTGATCGCCGCCGGGCGGCTGCGCTTCGACGGCGCGCTCGTCGACCTCGTGCGCAGGCACGGCACCGACCGGCGCGTGGTCGTGGCGCCGGTGCGCGAGCCCACGCCCGAGGAGCTCGCGCTCGCCGACCGCTTCCAGCGGACCGACGACGGCAAGCTCGTGGCCACGGTCCCGGCGGCCGACGTGAAGGCGGCCGTCGACCAGGCCCTGCGCGCCCTGCCCATCCAGGACCTCGCCGTCGAGGAGCCGCCGCTCGAGGACGTGATCGCGCGGCTCTTCGCCGAGCAGGAGCCCGCGGCGTGAGCGCGCCGCTCGGGACCGTCCGCCACGCCGTCGGGGCCTTCCCGGACCTGCTCCGGGTCAGCTGGGCCGACATGGTCGCCTACCGGGCCGAGATCGTGATCTGGTTCCTCACCGGGACCCTGCCGATCATCATGATGCTCGTGTGGGACCGCGTGGCCGAGGCGGGCGACATCGGCCGCTTCGACCAGCCCGCGTTCGCCGCCTACTTCACGGCCACCCTCGCCTGCCGCCAGCTCACCGGCTCGTGGGTCGTCTGGGAGATCAACCAGCTCATCCGCACGGGCAGCCTCTCGCCCGCGCTCCTCAAGCCGCTCAACCCGCTCCTGTTCCTCTCCGCCGAGAGCCTGGCCGAGAAGCCGCTGCGGGCGGCGGTCCTCGTGCCGCTGGTGGCGCTGCTCATCTGGTG
Source organism: Planctomycetota bacterium (assembly GCA_023954375.1). Lineage (GTDB taxonomy): Bacteria > Planctomycetota > J058 > J058 > J058 > JAMLIC01. The sequence continues at coordinate 1,434 of JAMLIC010000022.1, read as the reverse complement.
GCGGCCCGACATGCCCCTGCCGCTCTCGCCCGTGCAGCTCTCGCTGGCGGCGGTGGCGATCGGCCTCGGGTGGCTGCTCAACGTCGCCATCCAGGTGTGCTTCGGCTGCCTGGCCTTCCGCCTCGAGCAGACCATGGGCCTCTACATGGTCTGGTTCGGCCTGTGGGCGCTCCTCTCGGGCTACCTGTTCCCGCTCGAGCTCATGCCGCCGGTCGCGCGCGCCGTCGTGCAGGTGCTCCCCTTCCGCGCGACGCTCGGGATCCCGGTCGAGGTGCTCACGGGCGCGCTCACCGGCTGGGACGCCGCGGGCGGGCTCGGGCTCCAGGTCGCCTGGGTCCTCGCGGTGGGCCTCCTGGCGCGCGTCCTCTGGCGCCGGGGCGTGCGCCGCTACGAGGCCTACGGCGCATGAGCGCGGCGGCGGTCCTGCGGGCGGTGGTGGCCGAGCTGCGCGTGGCCGGCATGCTGGCCATGCGCTACCGGGCGAGCTTCCTCGCCGAGACGGTCATGTCGTTCGGCTGGGTGGCGTGGACCGTGATCCCGCTCCTCGTGGTCTACGAGTACCGCGCCGACGTCCAGGGCTGGACGCGCGACCAGGCCCTGCTGGTCGTCGGGCTGTTCATCACGCTCGAGGGGCTCCTCGGCGCGCTGGTCGAGCCGAACCTGCGCGCCGTGGTCGAGCAGGTGCGCGACGGGACGTTCGACTACACGCTCCTCAAGCCGATCGACACCCAGCTCCTCGTGAGCATCCACCGCATCCAGCCCACCGAGCTGCCGCACGCGCTGTCGGGGCTCGTCGTCGTGGGCGTCGCGGCCGGCCGCCTCGACCCGCTCCCCGGCTGGGGCGACGTGGCCGCCGCGGCCGTGCTGCTCGTGGCCGGGCTCATGCTCCTCCATGGCCTGTGGACGATCGTCGTCGCGACGTCGTTCTGGTTCGTGCGCGTGGACAACCTGTCCGTGCTCCTGCGCAGCGTCCTCGACGCCGGCCGCTGGCCCGTGGGTTACTACCGCGGGGTCGTGCGCTTCATCCTCACCTGGGTCGTCCCGGTCGGGCTCATCACCACGTTCCCGGCCATGGCCCTGCGGGGGCAGCTCCAGCCGCGCCTCCTGCTCGCCACCTGCGGCGTGAGCCTGGGCTTCGCCCTCCTCGCCCGCGCCGTGTGGCGCTACGCCCTGCGGCACTACACCTCGGCGTCCAGCTAAGTCCAGATCACCGGGCGCCCGGGAATGGCGGCCCCGCGGCGGTGGTTCGGCTTGTCGAGGCCCCGCCGGGGCCGGAAGATGTGTGTCCCGCGAGGTCCCGGATGCCACGACCGCTCCTCCATGTCGCCCTCCTCCTCCTGCCGGCCCGGGCCGGCGCGGCCGCGGCGCAGGACCCGGCGCACGTCGACGTGCGCTTCGAGGCGGCCGGGGCGGCCGTCCCGGGGGGGACGGTGG
>JAMLIC010000021.1 GCA_023954375.1 Planctomycetota bacterium | reverse complement strand
CGCCCCCGGCCCCCGCCCCCGCCCCCCCCCCCCCCCCGCCCCATCGGCCGGCATCCGCGGCCGCAGCCGTCGATCACTCGTCGGGCGGCAGCCAGACGGTCTCCCCGAAGTCGAGCATCCACACCGGCAGCCCCGGGCTGGCCGCCTCGATCGACGCGAGCGCCGCGTCGAGGTCGAGGTCGGGCATGAGCGCCAGGCCCCGGTCGAGCGGCTGGAGGAAGTTGTCGTAGTGGGTCGGCAGGACGCGCCGCGGGCGCGCCTCGCCGAGCACCGCGCGCGCCCGGTCGGGCAGGAGCGGCTCGCCCGTGACGCCGAGGATCAGCGTCTGCGCCGGCAGGCCGCCCAGGCCGCCCTCCTCGTAGGTCGTCGTGGGGTGGAACCAGAGCGTCGCGCCGCCGGCGCTCAGGCGGTAGACGAGGCAGCCGTCCTGCTTGAAGCCCCAGAACCAGAGGCGCCCGGCGTCGGGCGCCACGACCCCGGCCATGGGGTTCTCCACGCCGAGGATCGCGGTGTGGTGGCTGAAGCGCACGTCGACCGTGAACGTGCCGATCGTCAGCCGGTCGCCGGGGCGCGCCTCGCGGAGCTGCGCCTCCGGCACGCCGCGCGAGCGGCACAGGTTGAGCGTCGAGGGCGTGCCGAAGACCGTCGCCCCCGTCCGGCGCGCGACCGCCGGCACGTCGAGGGCGTGGTCGTGGTGGGCGTGGTTGACGAGCACGGCGTCGGCGCGCGGGACGTGCGCCGCGACGAGCGCCTCGTCGCTCTCGAGCGGCAGGAGGAGCTCGTGGCCGCTCGGCCGCGTCAGCGTCGGGTCGAGCAGCACCGTCGTGCGCCCGTCCGTGACCTCGTAGCCGGTGATGCCGAGCCAGCGCACCCAGAGCCCGCCGCGGGCGGGGTCGACCGGCGGCGCCGCCGGCGGGTGCAGGGCGGCGGGCACGCTCCAGGGGACGTGGCGCAGGCGCACCTGCGTGACGACGTAGAGGGCGACCGGCGCGAGCAGGAGGGCGGCGAGCGCGACGCGGAGGCGCCGTCGCCAGCGGCGCGGCGCGGGGGGCGGAGCGGCAGGGTCCACGGCAGGGTCCACCCGGGCATCTTCGCCTGTCGGCCGCGCCGGGGCGAGCCTCGCCCGCGGCCGGATCGACCGGCGAGCGGAGCGCCCGCGGGCGCGGACGTCCTGCCGGGCGCGCGGCCTTGAGGCAACCTGAAGGCGCCCCCGGCGACCCTCCGCGTGGAGGGTCCCATGGCGCTCGACGCGCTCGCGTTCCGCTTCCGCGCGCCCCTGCTCGTGCTCGCCGCGGCGCCCCTCGCCTGGGCGGCCCTGGCGGGCCCCCCGCCGGACGCCGCCGCGCTCGCCCTCGGCGCCGCGCTCGCGCTCGGCGGCGCCGGGCTGCGGCTGGGCTCGATCCGCTGGCTGGGCAAGCGCGCGCGCGTCTCGCGGGCGAAGGTCACGATCCTCGTGGCGCGCGGGCCCTACGCGCGGGTCCGGAACCCGCTCTACCTCGCGGCGCTCCTGGTCGTCGCGGGCCTGGGGCTGATGGCCGGCCTCGGCGCGTGGACGCTCGCGCCGACGGCGCTCGTGTGGCTCGTCTACGCGCGCGTCGTCCGCCACGAGGAGCGCGCGCTGCTCGGGGCGCACGGGCCGCAGGGCGCGGCCTACCTGCGCGCGGTCCCGCGCTGGCTGCCGCTCCTGCGGCCCCGGCTCGGGCCGCCCGTGGAGCGCGAGCCCTGGGCCGAGGTCCTGCGCCGCGAGTGGCGCCTGGTCCTCGGCGTGCCTGCCGCGCTCTCCGGCCTCGCGGCGCTGGCCCTGACCCCCACGGGCGCGCTCGTGCGCGGCGCGGCGGGCGACCTCGCCCTGGCGCTCGGGGCGCCGCTGCCCGTCCTCGTCGGCGCGGGCGCCGTCCTCGGCGCGGTCGGTAACGCGCTCAAGACGGAGCACGACCTGGCGCGCAAGGCGCGCCGCCGCGCGCGTGACGCGGCGGGGATTGCCGAGGAGACGCGGGCAGGTACAGGATCCTGACATGCGCCTCCTGCTCGTCGAGGACGACCGCCCCCTGCGCGACGCGCTCGGCGACCGCCTGCGCGCGGCGGGCTGGGCCGTCGACGAGGCGGCCGACGGCGACGACGGCCTGCGCTGGGCGCGCCACGCCCGCTACGACGCGATCGTCCTCGACGTGAACCTCCCCGGGCGCGACGGCTTCTCCGTCCTGAGCGAGGCCCGCCGCGCCGGGTGCGCCGCGCCGGTGCTCCTCCTCACCGCGCGCGACGGGGTCGACGACCGCGTGCGCGGGCTCGACCTCGGCGCCGACGACTACCTGGTCAAGCCGTTCGCCACGGTCGAGCTCCTGGCGCGGCTGCGCGCGCTCACGCGCCGCTCGGGGCGCCACCCGGCGGCCGACGCCCTCGAGGTCGGCGACCTGGTCTTCGACCCGCGCACGCGCGTGGCGCGGCGCGGCGGCGAGCGCCTCGACCTCACGCCCAAGGAGACGGCGATCCTCGAGGCGCTCCTGCGCGCCGAGGGCGGGCTGGTCACGCGGGCCATGCTCTTCGACACCGCCTGGGACGCCTCGCTCGACGCCTTCCCGGCCGTCCTCGACGTGCACATCTCGAACCTGCGGCGCAAGCTCGAGGCGGGGGGGCGGCCGCGCCTCCTGCACACGGTCCGCGGCCAGGGCTTCGTCCTGGCCGAGCGCGCCCCGTGAGCTGGCCGCGCACGATCGGCGCGCGCCTGGGCCTGTTCAACGCGGGGCTGGTGCTGGCCAGCCTGCTCGGGCTCGGCGGCGCCGGGCTGGCCTACGTCGACCGCGTCCTGATCGCGGGGGCCGACCGCAACCTCCACGACGAGCTCCTCGACGTGGCGGTCATGCTCGAGCCGGAGCCGCTCGACCCGGCGCTGCTCGAGGCCCAGCTGGTCGCGGAGGCCGCCGAGGAGGCCGCCGGCGGCTACGACGTCTACTACCGGGTCACCCGCCCCGACGGGACGCCGGTGGCCACCTCGGCGCCCGCCTTCTGGTCGCAGGTCGGCTGGCACCTCCTGCCCGCGGACGGCGAGCGCAAGACGCTCCGGCTGCCCCACGACCCGCACCGGCTGCGGCTCCACCGCAGCCGCCTCGCGCCCGCGTCGGGGCCGGTCCACGTCGACCTCGCCGTGCGCCTCGAGCCCGAGGACCTGGCGATGACCCAGCTCCTCCGCGCCGGGGCCCTGGCGGTCCCGCTCGTGATCGGGATCGCCGCGGTCCTCGGCGCCTTCATGGCCCGCCGGGCGCTCGCGCCGGTCGACGCGATCGAGCGCGCCGCGCGCACGATCGGCGCAGGGCCGCGCGGGCGGCGCCTCCCGGCCACCGGCGCCCGCGACGAGCTGGACCGCCTGTCGGAGACGCTCAACGCCATGCTCGAGCGCCTCGAGCGCGCGGCGCAGCGCAACCTCGCCTTCGCCGGCGACGTCGCCCACGAGGTGCGCACGCCCCTCGCCGTCGTCCGCGCCCGCCTCGAGGAGGCCCAGGCCGCCGGGCCGTCGGCGGCGCTCGACGAGGCGCTGGCCGCCGTCGGGCGGCTCGAGGGCATGGTGCGGAGCCTCCTCGCGCTGGCGCGCGCCGACGAGGGGGGCGCGCCCTCGGCGCCGCAGGCGCCGGTCGACCTCGTCGAGGTCGCGGGCGAGGTCACGGGCTTCTTCGCGCCGGCGGCCGAGGCGCGCGGGATCGACCTGCGCCTGCGGGCCGGCCCGCCCGCCTGCGTCGTCGCCGACCGCACGGCGCTCGCGCGCGCCGCGGCGAACCTGGTCGACAACGCCGTGGCCTACGCGCCGGAGCGGAGCGAGGTCGAGGTCGCGGTCGAGGCGGCCGCCGGCTGGGTGACCTTGTCCGTGACCGACCAGGGGCCGGGCGTCCCGGAGGGCCTGCGCCCGCTCCTGTTCGAGCGCTTCGCCCGCGGCCCCCACGCGACGGCGGTCCGGCCCGGCGGGGCGGGCCTGGGGCTGGCGCTCGTGCGCGCCGTCGCGCGCGGGCTGGGCGGGGAGGCGGAGTACGCGCCGCACGGCGGCGGGAGCCTCTTCCGCCTCCGCGTGCCCTCGGCCTGACCGGTCCCCCGCGATCCCTCTCCCCCCGCCCGGTGGGATACACTCCGTCCCTTCGGCCGCAGAGCACGTGGCCGGATCGAGAGCGCGTCACACGTGAGCGGAGCACCCGAGGCCCTGGGCGGTGAGAACCTCGCCTTCGCCGAGGCCCTGTACGAGCAGTTCCTCCAGGACCCCGCGTCGGTCGACCCGGCCTGGCGGGCGCTGTTCGAGCCGATCGCCGACCGCGGCGCCGGCCCGGCGCCCCTGGGGCCGACCTTCCAGCCGCGGAGCATCTTCGCGCCGGCGGCCCTCGACGGCGGCTACCGCAACGGCAAGGGCAACGGGACGGCGATCGCGCGCGCCGAGCAGGTCGCGGCCGGGAGCGCGGCCCTGCGCCAGGAGCGCGTCGACCAGCTCGTCACCGCGTTCCGCGCCCTTGGCCACATGGAGGCCCAGCTCGACCCGCTCGAGCGCACGCTCACCCGCGTGCCCGAGCTCGAGCCCAGCTACTACGGGCTGACCGAGGCCGACCTCGACCTGCCGCACACCTCGCGCATCTCGCACGCCCCGCCCGGCTGCAGGACGATCCGCGACCTGCTCGCCCACCTGCGCGCCACCTACTGCCGCACGATCGGCGTGCAGTTCAACCACATCGAGGACGCCGGCGCGCGCAACTGGCTGCAGCAGCGCATGGAGTCGACCGAGAACCGGCTCCCGCTCACGCACGACGAGCAGGTCAGGCTGCTGACGAAGCTCAACGACGCGGAGATGTTCGAGCAGTTCATCCAGAAGAAGTACCTCGGCGCGAAGAGCTTCTCGCTCGAGGGCGGCGAGAGCCTCATCCCCATGCTCGACCTGGCGCTCGAGCGCGCCGGCGACCACGGGGTCGAGGAAATCATCATCGGCATGGCCCACCGCGGCCGCCTGAACGTGCTGGCGAACATCCTCCACAAGAGCCCCGGCCAGATCTTCCGCGAGTTCGAGGACCGCGACCCCGACCTCTACTGGGGCCGCGGCGACGTGAAGTACCACCTCGGGCGCCTCACCGACCACGTCACGTCGAAGGGCAAGAAGATCCGCCTCACGCTGTGCTTCAACCCGAGCCACCTCGAGTTCGTCAGCCCGGTGGTCGAGGGGCGCGTCCGCGCCCGGCAGGACCGGCGCCCGGCGCACGACCGCGGCCGCGTCATGCCGCTGATCATGCACGGCGACGCCGCGTTCGCCGGCCAGGGCGTCGTGCAGGAGCTGCTCAACATGAGCGCGCTGGCCGGCTACACGATCGGCGGCGCGCTGCACATCATCATCAACAACCAGATCGGCTTCACCACGCCGCCGCGCTCCGCCCGCTCGACGCGCTACGCGACCGACGTGGCGCGCATGCTGCAGGTGCCGATCTTCCACGTCAACGGCGAGGACCCCGAGGCGGTGGCGCAGGTGGTCCTCCTGGCCATGGACTTCCGCGAGCAGTTCCGGGAGGACGTGTTCATCGACCTCTACTGCTACCGGCGCCACGGCCACAACGAGGGCGACGAGCCGGCCTACACGCAGCCCCTCATGTACAAGACGATCCGCGCCCGGCCGACGGTGCGCGAGGCCTACGTGCAGAAGCTCATGCAGCAGGGGCTCACGCAGGCGCAGGTCGACGAGATCGCCGAGCAGCGGCGGCAGTACCTCGAGGACGAGCTCGCCCGCGCGCGCGCCGAGGGCTACGCGCCGGAGAAGGCGACCACCCAGGAGGAGTACCACGAGGTCTGCCGCGGCGGCCCGGTCAGCGAGGCGCCGGCGGCCGACACGTCCCTGCCGCTCGAGCAGGCCAGGGCGCTCCTCGGGCAGGTGGCGACGGTGCCGGCCGACGTCACCCCGCATCCGAAGCTCGCCCGCTGGCTCGAGCACCGGCGCGAGATGGCCCGCGGCGAGCGCCCGCTCGACTGGGCCGCGGCCGAGGCCCTGGCCTTCGCCTCGCTCCTGACGACCGGCCACCGCGTGCGCCTTTCGGGCCAGGACAGCGGGCGCGGCACCTTCAGCCACCGCCACGCCGTCCTGCACGACTTCGAGACCGGCGGCACCTACGTGCCGCTGCAGTACCTGAGCGCCGACCAGGCGCCGTTCGAGGTGCTCGACAGCCCGCTCTCCGAGGTGGCCGTCCTGGGCTTCGAGTGGGGCTACAGCCTGGAGACGCCCAGGGGCCTCGTCCTGTGGGAGGCGCAGTTCGGCGACTTCGTCAACGGCGCGCAGGTGATCGTCGACCAGTTCATCTCCAGCGCCGAGGACAAGTGGGGGCTCCTCTCCCACCTCGTCATGCTCCTCCCGCACGGCTTCGAGGGGCAGGGGCCGGAGCACTCGAGCGCGCGGCTGGAGCGGTTCCTGCAGCTCGCGGCCGAGGACAACATGATCATCGTCAACCTGACGACGCCGGCGCAGTACTTCCACGCGCTGCGCCGGCAGGTGCTCAGCCCGTGGCGCAAGCCGCTGGTGGTCATGTCGCCCAAGAGCCTCCTGCGTCACCCCGAGTGCACGTCGACGCTCGAGGAGGTGGCCGGCGGGGCCTTCCAGCCGGTGATCCCCGACCCGAAGGCGGGCGCGGCGCAGGTGCTCCTCTGCAGCGGCCGGCTCTACTACGACCTCGTCGCCGCCCGCGCCCAGCACGGCCGGGACGACGTGGCGATCGTGCGGCTCGAGCGCCTCTACCCGATCGACGACGACGGGCTGAAGGCGGCGCTCGACCCGCACCCCGGCGCTCCGGTCACCTGGGTGCAGGAGGACCCCGAGAACATGGGGGGCTGGGCCTTCCTGCGCGCCCGCTACGGGGAGCGCCTCCACGGCCGGTCGCTCGCGTGCGTCGCGCGCGACGAGTCGGCCAGCCCGGCCACGGGCTCGCTCGCCGCGCACAAGCGCGAGCAGGAGCGGCTGCTCGAGCGCGCGTTCTCGGCCCGGTAGGCGCCCCGCACGCTCCTGCGCGCCGCCCGGCCGTGCGGTAGGCTACCCGCCTCCGCGCCCCGGCCCGGCGCGCGCGGAGCAACACCCGAGGGTCTCCCATGGCGGTCGAAGTCAAGGTGCCGAGCGTCGGCGAGTCGGTCTACGAGGTCACGATCGGCGAGTGGCTCAAGTCGGAGGGCGACTGGGTCGACCTCGACGAGCCCGTCGTCGCCCTCGAGACCGACAAGGCGAGCGTCGAGGTCCCCGCCCCGCGCGCGGGCAAGCTGGCGCGCCTGCTGAAGAAGCCGGGCGAGTCGGCGAACATCGGCGAGGCGATCGGGATCATCGACGAGTCGGCCGCGCCGGCGCCGAAGCCTGCCGCGGCGCCCGCCCCGGCGCCCGCCGCGGCCGCCGCCCCGGCGGGGGGCCACGTCATGCCGGCCGCCCGGCGCGTCCTCGAGGAGCGCGGGATCCCCTCCAGCGCCGTGCAGCCGACCGGCCCCGGCGGGCGGATCCTCAAGGAGGACGCCCTGCGCGCCGCCGAGGCGAAGGCGCCGCCGGCGCCGAGGGCCGCCCCCGCCAAGGCGCCGGCGCCGCCGCGCGTCGCGGGCGCCCGCGAGGAGGAGGTCGTGCCCATGACCCCGCTCCGGCGCCGGATCGCCGAGCGGCTGGTCGAGTCGCAGCAGACCGCCGCGCTGCTCACGACCTTCAACGAGGTCGACATGTCGGCGGTGATCGCCCTGCGCAACGAGTACAAGGACTCGTTCCAGCAGAAGCACGGGATCAAGCTCGGCTTCATGTCGTTCTTCGTCAAGGCGGCGATCGAGGCCCTCAAGGCCTTCCCCGCCGTGAACGCCGAGATCCGCGGCACGGATATCGTCTACAAGAACTACTACGACATCGGCGTCGCCGTCGGCGGCGGCCGTGGCCTGGTCGTGCCGGTGATCCGCAGCGCCGAGGCGCTCTCGTTCGCCGACGTGGAGAAGACGATCGCCGACTTCGGCGAGCGCGCGCGGGCGAACAAGCTCGCGCCCGAGGAGCTGCAGGGGGGCACGTTCACGATCAGCAACGGCGGCGTCTACGGCTCGCTCATGAGCACGCCGATCGTCAACCCGCCGCAGGTGGGGATCCTCGGCATGCACGCGATCCAGGAGCGACCGGTGGCGCGCGACGGGCAGGTCGTGATCCGGCCCATGATGAACGTGGCCCTCACCTACGACCACCGGATCATCGACGGCCGCGAGTCGGTGAGCTTCCTCAAGCGCATCAAGGAGTGCGTCGAGGCCCCCTCGCGCATCCTGCTGGAGGTCTGAGTGGCCGCCCAGGAGCCCGAGGAGCGCTTCGACCTCGTCGTCATCGGCGCCGGCCCCGGCGGCTACGTGGCGGCGATCCGGGCCGCGCAGCTCGGCCTGAAGACGGCGTGCGTCGAGCGGGAGAGGGCCCTCGGCGGCACCTGCCTGCGGGTGGGGTGCATCCCGAGCAAGGCGCTGCTCGAGTCGAGCGAGCGCTTCGCCGAGGCGAAGCACGGGCTCGACGAGCACGGCGTCGTCCTGCGCGAGGTCGGGCTCGACCTGCAGCGCATGCTCGCCCGCAAGGACGGGATCGTCGGTCAGCTCACGAAGGGCGTCGACGGCCTGTTCAAGAAGAACAAGGTCGCCCGCTTTCACGGCCACGGCCGCCTCGACGGCCCGGGCCGCGTCCTCGTGATCGACCCCGAGGGCAAGGAGCGGGTGCTCGGCGCGCAGCGCGTCCTGATCGCCACCGGCAGCGCCGTCGCCACGCTCCGGGGCGTGGAGATGGACTGGGACCGGATCGGGTCGTCGACCGAGGCGCTCGCCTACCCGGCGGTCCCCGAGCACCTGATCGTGATCGGCGCCGGCGTGATCGGCCTCGAGCTGGGCTCGGTGTGGGCCCGCCTCGGCGCGAAGGTCACCGTGCTCGAGTACCTCGACCGGATCCTCCCCGGGCTCGACCTCGAGGTGGCGAACGCCGCCCAGAAGGTCCTCACGAAGCAGGGGCTGACGTTCAAGCTGGGCGTGCGCGTCACCGGCGCCCGGGTCGAGGCGGACGGGCGGTGCGTGGTCGAGGCCGAGGGGCAGGAGCCGCTCCGCGGCGACCGCGTCCTGGTGGCCGTCGGTCGGCGCCCCTACACCGAGGACCTGGGCCTCGAGTCGGTCGGGATCACCCTCGACCCGCGCGGCCGGATCCCCACCGACGAGCACTTCCGCACGCAGGCGAAGGACGTCTACGCGATCGGCGACGTGATCGCCGGCCCCATGCTCGCCCACAAGGCCAGCGAGGAGGGCGTGGCCTGCGTCGAGCGCATGGTCACGGGCGCCGGGCACCTCAACTACGACGCGATCCCGAACATCGTCTACACGCACCCCGAGATCGCCTCGGTGGGCAAGACCGAGGAGGAGCTGAAGGCCGCGGGCACGCCCTACCGCAAGGGCTCGTTCCCGTTCCTGGCCAACGGCCGGGCCAAGGCGCTGGGGAGCACCGACGGCTTCGTCAAGTTCCTCGCCCACCCCGAGACCGACCGGATCCTCGGCGTGCACATCCTCGGCGCCCGCGCCGGCGACCTGATCGCCGAGGTCGCCGTGGCGATCGAGTTCGGCGCCAGCAGCGAGGACCTCGCCCGCTGCGTCCACGCGCACCCGACCCTGGCCGAGTCGGTCAAGGAGGCCGCGCTGGCGGTCGACAAGCGGCAGATCCATCTCTGAGTGATGCGCTCGCGAGGGGGGCGCGATCGGCGTAAGTGCCCGGGCCATGGCATTCGGCCCGTTCCGCGCCTCCCCATCGCTCGCCTTGGCGGGTCGGGCACGAGCAGCGGAGAGAAGAGTTCTCAAGCTCTCTGAGTGATGCGCTCGCGAGGGGGGCGCGATCGGCGTGAGTGCCCGGGCCATGGCGTTCGGCCCGTTCCGCGCCTCCCACACGCTGCGCTCTGGTGGGTCGAGTCCGAGCGGCGGAGAACGAAGTAGCTCTCTGACCGAGTTCGCCAGGAGATCGCTGCGCGAGAGCGTCTCGAGCTCACTCACGCCCGGGCCGCGAGCCGGCGCGTGACCCGGGCTTCGTGCGCCTCGAGCAGCGCCAGCACCTGCTGCTCCTCGGGGCCGAGGCCGCGCGCGGGCCGGTGCGCGCGCAGCGGCGTGCGGCGGAGGAAGCGCGCCAGGCGGCCGTCCTCGTAGGCCTCGAGCACGGTCGGGTGGACGTAGAACCCGCGGCAGGTGGCAGGCCGGTTGCCGAGGTGGTGGGCGGCGACCTCGACCGCTCGGCATAGCCTCCGCTTCAGCTCGCGCTTCGTGCGCGCGCGCCCGAGGCGGGCCAGCGTCACCGCGCAGAGCAGCGTCCCGCCCCAGGTGCGGAAGTCCTTCGCCGTGACCTCCCGGCCCGTGACCTCGCGCAGGTAATCGTTCACGTCGCCCGAGCCCACGTCGCGGACGACGCCGTCGGCGTCGACCCACTGGAACAGCTCGCCCCCGGGCAGGTCCTTGCAGCGGCGCACCACGCGCGCCAGCCGCGGGTCGTCGACGGAGACGTCGCGCAGCACGCCGCTCTTGCCGCGAAAACGGAGCCGGATCGTGCTCCCCTCCACGCGCGCGTGGTGGGGCCGGAGCGTGGTCAGCCCGTAGGTGCCATTTCGCCGCGTGTACTCGTCGTTGCCGACGCGGAGGAGGCCCCGGTCGAGCAGCGCCACGGCCGCGGCCAGCACGCGGGCGCGGTCGAGGTCGGGCCGCGCGAGGTCGCGGTCGACGCGCCGCCGCAGGGCCGGGAGGCCGCGCGCGAAGGCGATCAGCTCGCGGAACTTCGTGCGCGAGCGCACGGCGCGCCAGCGGGCGTGGTAGCGGTACTGCTTGCGCCCGGCCGCGTCACGCCCGGTGGCCTGGACGTGCCCGTGGGCCAGCGCGCAGATCCACACGTCCGTCCACGCCGGCGGGATCACCAGGGCGCGGATCCGCTGGAGGGTGTCAGGATCGGTCACGCGGGCCCCGTCCGGCCCGACGTAGACGAACCCGCGCCCCGCCCGCCGGCGGCGGAGCCCCGGCCCGGCGTCGCTGACCCAGCGCAGCCCGACCTCGCGGGCGGCGGCGAGCGAGTCGACCAGCGGGCGGACGTCCGCGTCGTCCCCCGGCGCGCGGGCCCGCCCGCGCGCGGGCGCGGGGGACCTCATGTCACCCAGCGTACGCCGACGCGGCGTGGACGCCAGGGAGGGGTCACCGTCGTGAGGTCATGACCGGCAGCGCGAGGCGAAAGCCGAGCCCGCCGGGTTCGGCCGGGCTGCCGGCGACAGCCGGCGCCGCCACGAAGGAGGCCGGCAGGTCGAGCGGCAGCGAGCCCGCCGCCCTGGGGCCGTAGGTGCGCTCCCGGCGCGTCGCGGCCCGGGCCCGGGCGACCCGCTCGACCGCGCCGCGGAGCGCTGCCCTGTCCTCCGCCCCGACGTCCAGGCGTTCGATCAAGACCTCGGCGTCCGGAACCCGCCCCTCATTGGCCAGGAACGTGAGCCGCTCGAGCGCCCAGGCCGGAACCCGGGGCCTGACGGCCGGTGACGCGGCGATCACGACCTCGGGCGCCCTCGCCGGCGGCGCCGCCACGAACCGCTCGGACGCCGCGTGCCCGAGCCCGGCGCCGCCGACCAGCCCGAACAGGAGCCCGGTCACCAGCCCGACGGCCGCCGGTCGGCGCCCGGCGCGCCGCGCGAGCGCGCGGTCCGTCCGGCACGCCGCGCAGCGCCCCGCCTCGGCCCAGCAGCCGGCGTGATGGCGCGCGAGGCAGCCCTGGCACGCGACCCACGACGCCGCGTCGTCGACGCGCAGGTCGTCGTGGCAGAACGGGCATCGCCCCACGCCGGCGACTCGCCGGGTCGCCTCTGCTCGCGTCGTCATCGTCTCTCCCCACCCGACGCTACGGAACCCCTCGCCCTTGCCGAAAGAACACTCGCCCCCGTGACTTGCGCCGCCCGATCGGCGCCCCCACCCCTCGGGGAGCGATCCGGGGGTACGCTGGGTTCCATGTGGAACCGCCGACCCGACGGGGCGCTCGTCACGGACGCGGCGCCCTACCGCCAGGCCATGCCGCTCATCATGCCGGGCCGCAACGAGGCGGCCGTCTACTTCGACCTCGAGGTGGACCTCGCGCGCACGGAGCCCTTCCTCGACGACTGGAACCGCGCCCACCCCGAGGCGCGGGCGACGCTGTTCCACCTCGTGCTCTGGGCGGCGGCGCGCGTCCTCCAGCGGCGGCCCGAGCTGAACCGCTTCGTCGCGGGCGGGCGGCTCTGGCAGCGCGACGGCGTGTGGTTCTCGTTCGCCGCCAAGGAGCGCCTCGACGACGGGGCGCCGCTCAAGACGCTCAAGCGCCGCTTCGACGGGCTGAGCTTCCCGGAGGTCGTCGCGCGCGTGCGCGGCGACGTGCGGGTCGAGCGCTCCGGCCAGGAGAGCGCCACCGAGCGCGAGCTGCGCCTGCTCATGAAGCTGCCGGTGCTCCTCCGACGCCTGCTCTACGGCCTGTTCCGCTGGCTCGACGCCTTGGGCCTCGCGCCGCGCGGGTTCATCGACGGCGACCCGCTCTACACGAGCATGTTCGTGGCGAACCTCGGGAGCCTGAAGATGGCGCCCTGCTACCACCACCTCTACGAGCACGGCACGGGCTCGCTCTTCTGCGTCGTCGGCCGGGCGCACGAGGGCAAGGCCACGCTCCGCTTCACCATGGACGAGCGCGTGACCGACGGCCTCTACGCGCACCGCTCGCTCGAGCTCCTGCGCGAGCTCCTCGAGGACCCGGCGGCGGCGCTCGGTCAGACGGCCATGGCCGCGACCGGGGCGGTCGGCGCCGACGGCGACGGCGCCGGGTCGTGGGCCTCGAGCCAGCGCTCGACCTCGGGGAAGACCACGCCCGGGGCGTGATCGCCGAGCACGAGGTCGCCGTGCCCGAAGTCGATCGGGTCGCCGCCCTCGCGCCCGCACAGGCGGTAGCGCCGCGGCCCGCCGAGGAGGTCGTGCCCGGCGCGGACCCCGGCCGGAGCGGCGACGCGGTCGACCGTCCCCGCGACGACGAGGGTGGGGGTGGTCACGCGCGCGAGGCCGGCGGCGTAGTCGCAGGCGCCGTCGGCGCTCTCGAAGCGACCGGCGCAGGCCATGCGCGCGAAGTGCGCCAGCTCGCCCGCCGACACGTCGGCCACGAGGTTGGCGGCCGCGGCGCGCAGGCGCGCGCCGCTGACGTTGCGCGGGTTCACCAGCAGCGGGAGCGGCGGGTGGGGGAGCCAGCCGACGAGCGGCGCGATCAGGAACGAGGCCTCGCCCCAGATCATGGGGAGGCGCGCGGCCGCGACGAGGCGCAGCCCGGCGCGGAGCCAGCCGGGCAGGTGCATGCGCACGGGCGACCCGATCGTCACGAGCGCGCGGAGCGGCGCCGCCGGGTCGCGCGCGAGGAGCGCGTAGGCGACGAGTCCGCCCATGCTGTGGCCGACCCAGTGGACCCGCGCCGCGCCGTGGCGCCGCCGCACGGCCTCGATCGCGGCCGGCAGGTCGAGCGTCACGTAGTCGTCGAAGCGCTGGCGGGGGACCCGCCCCAGGAGGCCGGGGCGCCGGCTGCGCCCCCGCCCGCGCAGCTCGAGCACGTAGACCTCGAACCCGCGCGCGGCCAGGCGCCGCGCCAGCGAGCAGCCGTCGTCGAGGTCGAGGTTGAAGCGGTTGGCCGACAGCCCGTGGCAGAGGATCACCGGCTCCCGGCGCGCCGGCCCGCGGGCGCGGTGGTGCCCGAGGGCGAGCGGGTGCCCGTCGGCGGCGGCGAGCTCGACCCAGGCGTCGGGCTCGCGCCGCGGCGTGCGCCAGCGCAGGGCCAGGGCCACGTACGCCACGAGGACCAGGAAGACGAGCACGAGCGCGACGGTCAAGCTCACGCGGAGCAGGCTAGGACCTCCCGTGGCAGAGGTCCAGCCGGTGCGGGAGGCGCACACGCCCCTTGGTGAGGCGTCACCGCGCCGGGCTCGCCTCGCGGAACTTCCGCAGCACCTGCCGCACGTGGTCGGCCTCGGGCGCGTCGGGGGTCACGGCGAGGAAGCGCTCGTACTCGCGCGCGGCCTCCTCGAGGTGCCCGAGCGTCTGCAGCGCCGCGCCGCGCACGAGCAGGAGGCGCGGCCGCGGCGGCTCGCCGCCGAGCGCGAGCGCGCGGTCGACGTCCTCGAGGGCGCCGACGTAGTCGCCGAGCTCGAGCCGCCACTCGGCGCGTAGCTCCCAGAGGGCCGCCGGCTCGGAGGAGGTCGCGGCGGCCGTCCGCAGGTCGGCGTCGCCGCCCAGCGGGTCGCCCTCGAGCCGGCGGGCGAGCGACCGGCCCACCCACGCCTCCGCGCTGCCGGGGTCGAGGGCGGCGGCCCGGTCGAAGTCCTCCCGCGCGGCCGCCGCCCGCCGCTGCGCCAGCCGCACCTTGCCGCGCAGGAGCCGCAGGCGCGCCGTCTCCTCGCGCGCGAGCGCGGCGTCGAGCTGGCGCTCGGCGCCGGCCCAGTCGCCCCGCTGCGCCCGCTCCTCGACCAGCTCGAGGACCGTCTCGACGTCGTCGCGCGCCAGCGCCCGCGCCTGGGCCAGGCAGCTGGCCCGGGCCCCCGCGTCGCCGCGCCGCTCGTGGACCTCGGCCAGGAGCCGCCACGCCTCCGGCGCGCGCCCCTCGATCCGCGTGGCCTCCTCCAGGTCGGCGCGCGCGCCGTCGAGGTCGCCCCGGCGCAGGCGCACCTTCCCGCGCTGGACCCGCGCCACGAACGAGCGCGGCCGCAGCTCGACGGCCCGGTCGAGGTCGGCGAGCGCGCCGGCGACGTCGCCCGCGTGCGCCCGGAGCGAGCCGCGGTTGGCGAGCGCGTCGGGGTCGTCGGGGTCGTGGCGCAGGGCGCGGTCGAGGTCCTCGCGGGCGCCGTCGAGGTCCTGCCGCGCCACCCGCACGCTCGCCCGGACCAGGTAGGCCCGCCCCAGGCTCGAGTCCAGGCGCAGGGCCGCCTCGACGTCCTGCAGCGCGCCCTCGAGGTCGCCCCGGTCGTGCCGGAGGAGCGCCCGGTTCGCGAGCGCCGCGCCGGCGACGAGGCGCTTGCCGGGGGCGAGCTCGATCGCCCGCGTCAGGTCGGCGAACGCCTCCTCGGGGCGGCGCATGCGCAGGCGGATCGCGCCGCGGTGCGACAGGGCCGTGGCGTGCTCCGGGTCCACCTCCAGCGCCGCGGCGAGGTCGTCGAGCGCGCCGGTCAGGTCGCCCAGCCCCT
Source organism: Planctomycetota bacterium (assembly GCA_023954375.1). GTDB lineage: Bacteria > Planctomycetota > J058 > J058 > J058 > JAMLIC01. Next base: position 139,532 of record JAMLIC010000021.1, on the reverse strand, counting down.
CGCGCACCACGGCCCGCCCCACCCGCACGCCCGGGTCGCGGGGCGCCAGCTCGACCGCCGCGTCCGCGTCCTGGCGCGCGCCGGCGGCGTCCCCTGCGGCGAGGCGCGCCTGGGCGCGGGCGCGCAGCGCCCAGGCGCTCGTGGGCGCCAGCGCCACCGCCCGGTCGAGCGCCTCGAGCGCGCCCGGGAGGTCGCGCGTCGCCCGCAGCGCGCCGCCGAGCGTCAGCCAGGCCTCCTCGGAGGACGGGTCGAGCGTGACGGCCCGCCGGGCGTCCCCCAGGGCGCCCTCGCGGTCCCGCGCCGCGTGACGGGCGCGTGCCCGGACCACCCACGCGGCCGCGCGCTCCGGCTCCAGCTCGACCGCGCGCGAGGCGTCCGCCAGGGCGCCCTCCTCGTCGCCGAGCTCCAGCCGCGCGCGCGCGCGCTCGACGTGGGCCGCGGCGCCGTCGCCTCGGAGCGCCAGCTGGACCCGCGCCTGCTCGAGCGCGCGCCGCAGCGGCCCGGCGAAGGGGCTCCGCTCGCCGAGCCGCCGCAGCGCCCGCACGACGGCCTCGTGGCCGCGCGGCCCGCCCACCTCGCACAGCGCCCGCGCCGCCGGGACGGCGTGCTCGGGGTCGTAGAGCGCGTCGAGGTAGGCCTCGAGCGCGTCGACGGCGGCGCCGCCGCCGGCGCGCGCGAGCGCCTCGCACGTGGCGCCCGCCGCCCGCAGCCTCCCGCCGAGCGCGCGCGCCTGGGCGAGGGCCATCTGCTCGGCGAACGACGGCGCGGGCGCCCCGCCGCGCCCGCGGGCCGCGCGCCGGGTGAGGCGCTCCTCCGCCTCGCGCAGGGCCCTCGCCTCCTCGTCCGAGCGCGGCGCGCCGCGGGTCCACGCGTCGGCGGCCGCCGCGACCCCGGCGATCTCCGCCGCGCCGGCGGCCCGCTCCGCCGCGTCCGGCGCCGCGGCGGCGCGGTATGCCTCGGCCACCACGGCGCGCAGGTCGCGCGCGAGCGCGACGAGCCGCGCGCCCAGGACCTCGTCGGTGAGCTCGGCCCCCACGCGCGCGGCGGCCTCCACCAGCGGCCGCCCCGGGCCGCCCGCCTCCACGCCGACGAGGGCCTCGTCGAGGAGCGCCCGGCGGCGCGCCGCCTCCTCGGCCCGGGCGCGCTCGAGCCCGGCGCGCCACGCCCAGCCGCCGACCCCGCCGAGGAGCGCCACGAAGGTCGCCGCCGCGAGGCTGGCGGCGACCCAGGGGTTGCGGCGCGCCCAGCGCGCCGCGCGCCCGAGCGGGCCGACCGGCCGCGCCTGGATCGGCCGGTGCTCGAGGTAGGCCTCCAGGTCCGCCGCCAGCGCCGCCGCGTCGGCGTAGCGGCGCGCGGGCTCCTTCTCCAGGCAGGTGAGGCAGATCGTCTCCAGGTCGAGGTCGAGCCCGGGCCGGAGCGCCGACGGGCGCGCCGGCGCGCGCCGCACCACCTCCTCGAGCACGGCCAGCGCCGTCGGCCCGCGGAAGGGGGCGCGGCCGGTGAGCATCTCGTAGAGCGTCGCGCCGAGGCCGTAGACGTCCGCGCGCCGGTCGACGAGCGGCAGGTCGCCCAGGGCCTGCTCCGGCGGCATGTAGGCCGGCGTCCCCACCGCCACGCCGGTCGCGGTCAGGCCCCGGTCCTCGCGCGCCACGTCCTTCGCCAGGCCGAAGTCGGTCAGGAGCGGCGCGCCGTCGGCTGCCAGGAGCACGTTGGCCGGCTTCACGTCGCGGTGGAGGATCGAGCGCTCGTGCGCGTAGGCCAGCGCCCGCGCGACCCCCAGGGCCACCCGCGCCGCCTCCGGCCCGGGCAGCGGGCCCGCGCGCTGGACGCGCGCCTTGAGCGACTCCCCCTCGACCAGGTCCATGGCGATGAACCAGCGCCCCTCGTCCTGCCCCACCTCGTGGACGCCGACGATCCCCGGGTGGCGCAGGCGCGCCGCGGCGCGGGCCTCGAGCAGGAAGCGCTCGACGTCCTCGGCGTCCGCCGCCAGCGCGTCGCGCATGACCTTCAGCGCGACGGGCCGGTCGAGCGCCATGCTGTGGGCGTGGTAGACGACGCCCATGCCGCCCCGCGCCAGCTCGCGCACGACCCGGTAGCCGCCCACGCGCGCCGGCGCGGCGAAGCTCCCCGTGGTCGAGGGAGCGCCCTCGCCGCTGGCGCGCAGGAACTCGCGCACCCGCGGCGGGTCCTCGTCGCGGGGCCGGCGCAGGAGCTCGCTCGAGCGGTCGAGGAGCTCGCGGGGGACGTCCCGCGCCGCGAGGGGCAGCGTCTCGCCCTGCTGCGGGCCGACCGTCTCGCGGTAGACCTGCGTCAGCTCGGGCACGTGCTCCGGTCGGATGAAGCGCCCGCGCAGGAGGGGCAGGAGCTCGGTCGGGCGGCCCGCCGCCCGCAGCTGCTCCTGGAGGAGCAGCGCCTCCCGCAGCTGCTCGCCCGTGAGCCAGCCGCGGCGGATCGCGTGGCGAACGACCGCGTGCACCGCGGCGTGGACCCGCTCGGAGGCGGCCATGCGGGAGTCTGGTCGAGCGCGGCCGCCCGCGCCAGCGTCCGCGGCGGTAGCATCCAGGGTCGTGTGACGAGGTCCGCCGCGCGCTCACCGATCGCCTGGCTCGCCGCCCGCGCCCGGGTGGGCGCCCCGGGCAGGTCTAGCGCCGGCGCGCGCCGCCTCGTGCGGCTCCTCGGGCCGCTCACCCGGCTGCTCTTCCGCCCTGTCGCCCGGGGCTGGGAGCGGCTGCCGCGCGACCGGCCGTGCCTCGTCGTCGCCAACCACTCGGGCGGCGGGGTGGTCGACGTGCTGTGCCTCGCCCACCTCGCGCTCGAGCACGACCCGGACCCGCGGCTCACCGGCATGGCGCACCCGGTGGCCTTCCACGTCCCCGCGGTCGCCTGGCTCCTGCGCGGCCTGGGCGCGGTGCCCTCGAGCTACGAGCACGCGCGCAAGGCCCTCGACGAAGGGCTGCCCGTGCTCGTCTTTCCTGGCGGCGACCACGAGGCGTTCCGACCGCTGTGGCACGCCCGCCGCGTGGACTTCGCCGGGCGCCGCGGCTTCCTGCGCCTGGCCCGCGCGGCCGGGGTGCCGATCGTGCCGGTGGGGATCTGGGGCACGCACCTCACCCAGCCGATCCTCTGGCGCTCCGGCCTCCTGCCCTGGCTGAGCCTCCTCCCGCGCGGGCTCGGGATCAAGCGACTCCCGGTGACGGTCCCCTGGCTCGCCGGCCTCGTCGCGATCGCCGCCCTCCTGGGGCCGCACGCCAGCCCCTGGGCGACGGCGGGCGCTGCGCTCCTGTGGAGCAACTTCCTCCCGGTCTTCTTCCTGCCGCTCGTCCCCTGGCCGGTGCGCGTGTGCGTGGGGCCGCCGCTCGCTCCGGAGGACCTGTTCGAGGGCGACGACGATCGTCTCGACGAGCCCTACGCCCGCGTCGTCGCCGCCGTGCAGGCCGCCGTCGATGAGGCGCGCGAGGGCTCGGGTCGCCCTTCTTGACCGCTGGTGCTCGAGGTGGGAGACGGGCAGGTCTCTGGCCTGCCCGAGGACGCCGACCCCGCGCCGCTCTTCGCCGCCCTCGGCAGGTGCTTGCGCCGCCTGGACCGGCGCGGCTCCGAGGAGCCAGGCCGCCCGCCGCGCCCGCCCACCGGGCGGGCTCCTGATCACCCCGGTGGCTGATCGTCCCTCCTTCGTTCGTGAGGGCTCCACGGGGATGACGCTGCATGCGGCAGGCCGGCACGTCGCGCCCCTCCGTGGGGCGGCTGGCCGGGCTCCGCGGAGCCGCGGCGCACCTTCGTGCGACGCCTCTTCTACGTCGCGCGTCCCGCGCCGGGGCGGTCACGAAGGGGCGGCGCGTCCGCGCTCGCGGACGTCCGCTCGTGCGCCGCACCCGTGCGTGGCCGAACGTCCGCGGTCGTCGCGGCGCGGGGCTGTCAGACCCGCCGGCTATGGTGCGGCTTGGCGGCGAACAGTTCACGAACACGCGCGAGGTGGTCATGGACGGCGAGACGACACCGGCGGCCCCTGCGGATCCTCCGTCGCGGGCACCCCTCCACCCGGGGCCACCCTCCTTCGACCCGCGGGGCGCGCGGATCATCGAGCTCGCGGCGCAGCGCAACGTGATCGAGCACGCGCTCCTGACCGAGCTGCGGCAGTTCGACCAGGAGGCGGGCTGGCGCAAGGACGGCGCCGTCTCCTGCGCGGCATGGCTCTCGTGGAAGACCGGCGAGGGCGAGCGCACGGCGCGCGACAAGGTGCGGGTCGCGCGGCGGCTGGGCGAGCTGCCGCACATCGACGAGGCCTTCGGCCGCGGGGTCCTGAGCTACTCGCAGGTCCGGGCGCTCGTGCGGATCGCCCGGCCGGCGCTCGAGCCCGACCTGCTCGAGCTGGCGCAGCGCACCTCGGGCGCCAAGCTCGAGCGGCTGGTGCGGTTCATCCGGCTGCGTGTGGCGGCCGACACCGGCGAGCTCTCGGAGGAGGACCTCAAGCTCGCCTTCGAGCGGTTCGACGACTCCGGCCTCGAGGTGCTGCGCCTGCACCTCCGGCCCGAGCAGGGGGAGGCCCTGCGGAGGGCGATCCGGGCGGTCAAGGCGCGCGCCCGGGGCAAGGAGGCGCGGAGTGACATGACGGACACCGACGCGCTGGTCGCCCTCGGTGTGCTCGCCGCCGCGGCCGAACCGCAGCAGTCGGCGCGCCAGCGCTTCGACGTGCTCGTGGTCGTCGACGAGCAGGTCCTCCGCGAGCGGGGTCCCCGGCCGCCCCACGCGCGCTGCGAGCTCGGCAACGGGACCCCGATCTCGCCCGAGACCGCCCGGCGGCTGACCTGCGACGGCTCGACGACGCCCGTGCTCATGCGGGGCGACTCCCCGCTCGACGTCGGCCGCAAGTCGCGCCGCGTGTCGGCCCGGCTCCTGCGGGCGCTCCGCATCCGCGACGGCGGCTGCACCTTTCCGGGGTGCACGAACCGCGAGTTCCTCGACGCCCACCACATCCAGCACTGGGCAGAGGGCGGGAAGACGAACCGGGCCAACCTGACCCTCCTGTGCGATTTATGCCGCGCGCGGCATAAATCACATTATGCCGACCTCCGGATTATGCCGACTTGGCGGGCTGCGTGACGGCGGCCTATGGATGTCGCGCGGCATAATCAGAGGCTCGAGAGGAACGCGAGCAGCCGATCGCCGGGCGCGTAACGACGAGCCGCGCGGCTGTTCGTGGGCCGGGTCTTCTCGAGCGCCGCCTCCTTCGTCGACAGGTCGGCGTCCAGGTACATCTGCGTCGTCTCGACCGACTCGTGCCCGAGCCAGAGGGCGATCACGGAGCGGTCGACCCCTGCCTGGAGGAGATGCACGGCAGTCGTGTGGCGAAGCACGTGCGGCGTCACCCGCTTCTTGGCGAGCGAGTGGCAGGTCGCGCTCGCGGCCTGCGTGTACTTCGCGACGAGCCGCTCGACGGCGTCACGGCTCAGGCGCGTGCCGCGGCGGGTCGGGAAGAGCGGGTCAGCGGGACCGCCGGCTCGCTCGTTGAGCCACGCTCGGAGGGCCTTGGTCGCCTGCTTCGTGAGCGGGGTGCAGCGCTCCTTGCGCCCCTTCCCACGACAGCGCACGTGCGGACCGGTGGTGAGCACGAGTTGCTCGGCGCACAGGCCAACGAGCTCGGACACGCGCAGGCCCGTCTGGACTGCGACGAGCAGCAGCGTGTGATCGCGGCGGCCTATCCACGTCGACGTGTCAGGGGCCGAGAGCAAGGCGTCGACCTCCAGCCGGTTAAGGAAGCCGATCAAGTTGCGGTCCGATCGCTTCTGCGGGATCCCCAGCACGCGCTGGATGTGCGCCGCGTGTCCTGGCTCTTCGAGGGACAGGTAGCGGAAGAACGAGCGGATCGCTGCGAGCCTCGCGTTGCGAGTTCGCACGCTGTTGCCGCGCTTGCCCTGGAGCTGGTCCAGGAAGGCGCTGACGAAGGGCGCGTCGAGGTCCTTGAGCTCCAACTGCGACGGGGTCCTGCCGAGCTTCTGCTGGGCGAAGGTGAGTAGTAGGCGAAACGTGTCCCGGTATGCGCTGATCGTGTGGGGGCTGGCCTGTCGCTGCTTGAACAGCCGCTCCGTGAAGAACGCTTCGAGGAGAGGTGCGAGCGGCGTCATGGGAGCGTCCCCAGCGCGCGCTCCAGGCGCTGCGCAGCAAGCCCCATGAGCTCGGGCGTCGTTGACAGGTACCAGTACGTCGACGCCGGGCTGACGTGACCGAGGTACGTCGACAGGACTGGAAGCCGCTTCTCGATGTCGGCTTTGGCGCGGTACCAGTCCGTCAGTGTCCGCACGGCAAAGGTGTGGCGGAGATCGTGGAGTCGCGGTCGACGGCTCAAGTCTCCGACCGCCGCGTCAGCCAGCAGCCGGCTGAACGTGAGCTGCACATTGTTGTAGATGAGCCGTGTGCCGGCGTGCGACACGAAGAAGCTGTCGGCCTTGGAGCGCCCACGGAAGAACCGGTCACGCGCCCTGGCGTACGTCTTCAAGGCGTCGCGTGTTGTCAAGTGCAACGCGACCTCGCGTGACTTGCCGAACTTCCCACGACGGATCGTGAGTACGTCGTCCGCGAGGTCGACATCGTCGCTGTCGAGCGCGATCGCCTCGCCCACACGCATGCCCGTGCACGCGAGCAGCCCAATCAACGTCGTGTACGTGTGCGAACGTAGTCCTCTCAGCTCCCTGGCGGCGCGCATGACCGCCAGCACGTCGGCGTCCGAGTACACGTACGGCACTCGGCGGACGGAGCGATGAGGAAGGAGATCGGGCCGCGGGACCTCGTGACGGGGGTCTCGCGCGCGAACGTACTCGGCGAATCCACGCACGATGCTGAGACGTGCAGCGTGGTAGTCCGGTGCACCCCTCGGCTGCGTCGCCCACGCGGCGGCATTCGCGTTCGTGATCCGGCGAGGCCTGGACTTTTCGACGAACGTCACGAAGCCGGGGAGGACTTGACCGTCTCGGACCAGCTTGAAGCCGAGTGAGCGTCGGAGTTCGAGGTAGTCGGAGAGCAATCCACGAAGAGCGCTCACTCCGCCGCTCCGGGCCAAGAGCGAACGAGGGTGCGGAGCGATCCGCGGTCGACCTTCGCGTAGATCGCCGTGGTGTCGATGGCGCGATGGCGGAGGACCTGGCCGATCTCCGGCAGCGATGCGCCGCGGCGAAGCATCTCGCATGCGGCCGTATGGCGGAGGCGATGAGCTCCCAACGGGGACATGCCGAGGCTTCGCCCCGCCTTCGTCACGATCCCCTTCACCGCTCCGGCCGTGAGGTCGACATGAGGGGCTCGCGTGCGCACGAACAGCGCTCGCGAAGCGGTCTTTGGGCGACCGCGCTGGAGATACGCCACGATGGCCTGGCCGACGTCCTCTGGCATGGGCAGCCGGTCCCTGCGGGCGCCCTTGCCCCGTACGAGCACCTCGCCGCGCTGCCAATCGATGTCCTCGAGCCTGCTGGCCGCGACTTCGCCAACGCGCAAGCCAAGCCGAAGCAGGAGGAGGAGCACGGCGTAGTCACGGAGCCCGCATGGGCTCCTTCGATCGCAGCTGCCGAGCAATCGTTTCGGCACGTCAGCCGGCAACGCCTTGGGCAGCCCGGCGAGGCGCCACCCGGCGATGGCTGGGACTGCAAGCGCCAGATCGTGCGGAACCAGCCCCTCCACGAACGCGTAGCGAAGGAACGAACGGAGCGCTGTGACCTTCAGTGTCACCTGAGCGACGCTGATCGATCGTGCCTCGCGCAGGACGAAGGCCGTCACGTCAGCAGCCTTGAGGCGCCTCAGCCCGAGGCTGGTAGCACTGCCCGGGGGAGCCAAGAACTCGCGCGCGACCCGGGCGTACCAGTTCACCGTGCTCAGCCTGAGCTCTCGCTCCCGAACGAGGTAGGCCTCGTACTGGCGTAGGAGCCGACCGAGGGGGCTCGCGTCCGCCTTCGGTGGATCTGCGGGCGGAACGGCGCCGGTGCTCCGAAGAAAGCGAATGACCGGCTCGACTCCGCGAAGGGAGCGGAAGACCGAATAGCCTTCGCGTCGATACGCGACGAACTCCAAGACACGGCCAGACGAGAACTCGCCAGGCGCGAGCCGCCTCTCGTCAAGCCAGCGGCTCAGGCTGGCCATCAGCCGGAGCAGGTTCCTCGCGGACAACGGTGTGTAGCCGCGCTCCAGCAAGTCAGCCCAAAGGCCCTCACCGAAGCGGGCCAACGGACCGGTCAAGCGAACGTCTGACGGACCGACCATCTCTCCCCCTTCCGGCCACTCGGCCGGTCGGAGGCGACGATCGCCTGGCGTCGGATTATGCCGCTCGCGTCACCGCCACTTGCTCAAGGCAGCGAGGCTCTGCCCGCCGAGTCGGCATAACCCGGAGGTCGGCATAATGCTGGGCACACCACAGGCTCGTACACGAAGGCGGCTTCCAGGTGGTGCGGACGCGCGAGGGGCTCCTGTTCCTCGATCCTCGCGGCGGGTTGGTCACCGCCGGGCCCCGGCTCCCCGATCAAGGAGCCGACCCGCTCGAGCGGGTGCGGGCGCGCCTCGTCGGCCGGGGCTTCCGCCTCTGGCCGCAGGAGCGGCACGGGGCCAGCGTCTCGACGTTCGGCGGCCATGACGCCCAGGCGGTCCGGGAGGTGGTCGAGCGCCTGCGAGCGCGATGCGCCTCGGAGCCCATGAGCGCCTGAGCCGGGAGGGTGGACCCGCAGGTAACGGGCGGGAGCGGACGGGATGCGCCCGGCGGGGCGCGCTACCATGCAGCCCAGGCCGGAGGCCCCCATGTCCACGATCGAAGCCCTGAGCGACCCCGTCCTGCGCCCGATCCGGCACTTCGAGGGGGCGCGCGCCGCGCTGGCGCCGCGCGACCGGCAGAAGGAGCTCGTCCGACGCGCCCACACGTTCCGGGAGGAGCTGCTCTCGGGTCCGCAGGTCCTCTACTACCGGACGTTCCCGCTCATCTCGGTGCCGTACCCGACGAAGTACGCCTTCTCGGGCGCGGCCTCCGCGCCCACCCCGCTGGTCCACCTGCTCAACCGGCTGATCGTCGTGCAGTTCAAGAGCGACGCCGGGGTCAAGACGCTGCTGATCGGGCCGTCCGACCACGCCCGCAACAAGCACACGCCGTTCTTCGAGCACCTGGGCCAGGGCGTCCGCCGCCTCGGGCGCGTGGGCGAGCGGGTGCTGGCGCCGGTGCACGGGACCGTCGAGGACGCGCTGGCGCGCACGGGCCTCCTGCCGGAGGACGTGGACTACGTCTCCTTCGACCACCTCCACACCCAGGACCTGCGCCGGTGGCTGGGCACCCGCGACGAGCCGGCGTACTTCCCCCGGGCCAAGCTGATCGTGACGCGGCAGGAGTGGGCCAGCGCGCAGGGGCTCTTGCCGCTCCAGGCGCAGTGGTACTGCCCGCAGGGGTGCGACGGGATCGACCCGGAGCGGCTGCTCCTGATCGACGGGGACGTGCGCCTCGGCGAAGGCGTGGCGCTGGTCCGCACGCCCGGCCACACCGAGGGCAACCACTCGTTCGTTGTGCACACCTCCGACGGCCTCCTGGTGACGAGCGAGAACGGCGTGTGCCCCGACTCCTACTCGCCCCTGAACTCGGCGATCCCGGGGGTGCGCCGCTTCGCCCGACGCACGGGGGCGGAGGTGATCCTGAACGGCAACACCCTCGAGGGGAGCGTCGACCAGTACCTGTCGATGATCGTCGAGCGGACGATCGCCGGGCGCTCGCCGCGGAACCCCGAGTTCTTCAACGTGGTGTGCTCGTCGGAGGCGACGAGCTACTGGCTGTTTCCGGGCGTCCGGCCGACCTGGTCGACGGGCGAGCTCGAGTTCGGGCGCCCCGTGCGGGCGGGGGTGGCGGTGTGAACCGGGTCGTCCTCGTCACCGGCGCGTCCAGCGGGATCGGGCGGCGCGCCGCCGAGCTCCTCGTCGAGGCCGGCGACCGCGTGCTGGCCCTCGACGTGAACGAGGCGGCGCTGCAGGCGCTGGCCGCCGGCTGGCCCGCCGACCGGACCGCCGCGCTGCCCCTCGACGTGCGCGACGCGGCCGCCTGGCGCGCCGCCCTGGACCTCGCCCTCGCGCGATGGGGCCGGGTCGACGCCCTGCTCAACGTCGCCGGCGTCCTGGTGCCGGGGCGCGCGCACGAGACGCCGCTCGAGGCGATCGAGCGGCAGGTCGACGTCAACGCCAAGGGGCTCATGGTCGGGACCCGCCTGGCCGCCGAGGTCATGGTCCGGCAGGGCCACGGCCACGTGGTCAACGTGGGCTCGCTCGCCGCGCTGGTGCCGGTGCCGGGGATCGGCGCCTACAGCGCGTCCAAGTTCGCCGTCCGGGCGTACTCCCTGGCCGTCGCGCGGGAGCTGGCGCCTCACGGCGTGGCCGTGAGCGTGGTCTGTCCCGACCTGGTCGACACGCCCATGCTCGACGCGCAGCTGGGCCACGAGGAGGCGGCCCTGGCCTTCTCCGGCCCGCGGGCGCTCTCGGCCGACGAGGTCGCCCGGTGCCTGGTCGAGCGGGTGCTGCTCACGCGCGAGCGCGAGGTGTGGATCCCGACCTACCGCGGCTGGCTGGCCCGGCTCTCGGAGGTGGTCCCCGGCCTGGCGGATCGGATCTACGGTGTGCTGACCCGCCAGGGCCGCCGCGCCCAGCGGGCCTTCGAGCTGCGGAGGGGCGCGGCCCTGCACCGCAACGGCGTCACCCCGCCTGCGCAGGCCGCGGCAACCGCGCGGTCGCTCGAGGGCGCGTCCGGGAGCTGAGCCGTCAGGGCTCGACCGCGAGGGAGGCGTCTTCGGCCGCGGGCTCGGTCGGCAGCTCGACGTGGAACGTTGCGCCGGCGCCGGGGGCGCTCTCGATCCATACCCTCCCGCCCAGCGCGGTGACCACGCGCTTGATGATCCACAGCCCGAGGCCGTGGCTGTCGTGGCGGTTGCCCTCCCACGTCCGGGCGAAGCGCTCGAAGATCCGCTCCTGGTCCGCCGGCGGGATCCCGACCCCGTGGTCCTGCACGGCGAGGTGCGCCCGCCCTCCCTGGACGTCGAGCCGCACCTCGATCGGCTTGCCGCGACCGTACTTGGAGGCGTTCGACAGCAGGTTGGCGACGACCTGCTCGAGCCGGATGCGGTCCCATCGGCCGACGATCGTCGGACCCGGCGGCGGCGCCACGACGCGGCAGCCCGCGGCCTGCAGCAGCTCGCGCGAGCGCTCGATCACCTCGAGCGTCAGCGCGCGCAGGTCGACCTTCTCCAGCTTGAGCTCGATCCGCCCCGAGGCGATCCGCGTCACGTTGAGCAGGTCGTTGAGCAGCGCCACCGCGTCCTTCAGGGCCTGCTCGGCCCGGCGCACGCCGTCGCCGAGCTTGTCCGGCTGCAGGTCGCCCCGGTCGACCGCGGTGCGCATGAGGGCGAGCCGCAGCAGCGCGGCGCCGAGCGGGTTCCTGACGTCGTGCGTGGCGATCGAGATCAGCTGGTCGCGCGCGCGGAGGGCGAGCTCGGTCTCGCGGTAGAGCTCGGCGTTCTCGAGCGCGATCGAGGCCCGCTGGGCGAGGTCCTGCAGGAGCTCGACGTCGCGCGGCGTGTAGCGGCGGCTCGACTCGGCGAAGCCGAACAGGAGCGCCCCGAACGGCCCCCGCCCGGCGCGCAGGGGCACGACCGCGTAGGAGCGCAGCCCCAAGGCCTGGACGAGGTCGGGGTCCGACGGCGTGGCGTCCTCCGGCGTCGCCACGAGCTCCGGCTCGCCCCCGTCCAGCGGCCCGGCCGCCCAGGCCGGCGTGTCATCCGACGCGGAGAGGGCGTCGGCCTGCGCCTGGCGGTCGGGGTCCCAGTGGGCCGCGGCGCGCCACGTCTCGCCCTCGACGCGAGGCCTGGCGTAGACCAGGCACCAGTCGGCGAGGCTCGGCACGACGAGTCGCGCGAGGGTGCGAGCGCGCAGGGCGGCGTCGAGCGCCGTCGAGTAGAGCGCCCCGGTGGCGATGTGGACGAACGCCAGCCGCTCCTGGTAGGCCTCGACCTCGGCGCGCGCGGCGCGCTCCCGCTCGAGCGTCGCCGAGAGCTCGGCGTGGGCGACCCGCTCCGCGGTCACGTCCCGAAGGAGCAGCCCGAAAGCCACCTCCCCGTGCTCGACGGCGAACAGGTCGACGACGCCGTGCCACACCATCCCGCTCGTGCGGGGGCTCCAGCCGCTCACCGGGAGGCCCTCGCGGGCCCTGCCGTCGCGGAGGACCTCGCGCGCGGCCGTGTGCACCGCGTCGAGGTCCGCCCGCCGGAGGACCTCGTCGAGCGTCCGGCCCCTGTGCTGGCCGGGGGCGAGCGCGCTGAGCTCCACCAGGGCGTCGTTGACGCGCACGCAGCGCAGGTCCGCGTCGAGCAGGGCCAGGCCGGCGGGGCAGCGGGCGAACGCCCGGCCGAGCAGGGGCTCGCCGCGCGTCGTGGCCCGCGCCAGCGCCGCGGCCCACGCCGCCGCCTCCGCCGCCCCGCCCGGGGGCACCACGTGCACCGCGCCGGCCGCGAGGGCCGCGGCCGGCTCCACGGCGGCGACCACGATCACGAGCGTCCCCGCCTGGCGCGGGTCCGTGGCGAGGCGGCGGCAGGCGTCGACGGTCCAGGCCGCGTCGTCGCCGCCCGCGACGACCGCGACCGGCGGCGCCTCGCCCCGCGAGAGGTCGTCGACGTCGTGCGCGACCTGGATATCGAGGTCGCCGTCGCGCGCGAGGGCGTCGCGGACCGGCCCGGCCAGGTCCGCGCGGCGCGTGACGACCACCACGCGGGCGGTCCGGATCATGTCGGTGGTCAAGGGGTCCAGCCTACCCCGGGACGAACGGGCTTCAACCGACCGCACCGACGGCCTCCTTCAGCAGCGCTGCCACGCTCCCCAGCGGGACGATCCGGTCGGCGAGCCCGGCCTCGATCACGGCCGCCGGCATGCCGAACACGTCCGACGACGCCTCGTCCTGGGCCACGACCGCCCCGCCCGCCGCGCGCAGGGCGCGCGCGCCCTCGGTGCCGTCGCGGCCCATGCCGGTGAGCACGACGGCGAGGGCGGCCGGGCCCAACGCCTCGCCGAGCGAGCGGAACAGGTGGTCGCCCGACGGGCGGAAGCCGTCGATCGGCGGCTCCGACGAGAGCCGGAGGTGTCCCGCGGCGCCGACCCCGAGGTGGAAGTCGTTGGGCGACAGGTAGACGCGGCCCGGTCGGAGCCTCTCGCCGTCGCTCGCCAGGGCGACGTGCACGCGGCAGGCCTCGTCGAGCCAGCGCGCCAGGCCCTCGGCGAACCCGATCGCGATGTGCTGGACGACGAGGATCGGGGCCGGGAAGTCGGCCGGCAGCGCCCCCAGCACGGTCCGGAGCGCCGCGGGGCCCCCGGTCGAGGCGGCGATCCCCACGGCTCGCACGCCGCGCAGCGGGCGGCCGGCGTGGGTTGCAGGGGGCGGGGCGGCGAGGGGCGTCGTCGTCGGGAGGTGCTGCCCCGGGCGCCGCACGAGCTTCACCTGCGCCATGCCCTTGACCGTGGCCACCAGCCGGCGGGCGTCCTCGGCGTGCGTGGGGGCGCCGGGCCCGGAGGGCCGCGGCAGGACGGCGAGCGCGCCCGCGCGCAGCGCCTCGAGCGAGAAGCGCACGTCTCGCACGTCGAGGCTGGAGACGACCACGATCGGGGTCGGCGCCTCGGCCATGATCCGGCGGGTGGTCTGGAACCCGTCGAGGCGGGGCATCTGGATGTCCATGGTCACCAGGTCCGGCCGCAGGGCGTGGACGAGGGCCAGCGCCTCCTCGCCGTGGGTGGCCTCCCCGACGACCTCGATCTCCGGGTCGGCGCGCAGGAGGTCGACCAGCAGCAGCCGGGCGGTGGGTGAGTCGTCGGCGACGAGCACGCGGATCACGGCGGGCCTCCCGTCAGGCGCTCGAGCGTGGCGAGCAGCTCGCGCTGGTCGAAGGCGCTCTTGACCACGTAGGCGCTCGCCCCGGCCTCCAGGCCGCGCCGGCGGTCCTCGTCCGACCCGAGGCCCGTGACGAGCACCACCGGCAGGTCGCGGTGCCGCCGCGACGCCCGCACGCGCCGGGTGAGCCCGAGCCCGTCGAGGCGCGGCATCTGCACGTCGGCGACCACGGCGTCGGCGCCGCGCTCCTGGAGGAGGCGCCAGGCCTCCTCTCCGTCCGGCGCGGCCAGCACCTCGTAGCCCGCCGTGATCAGGATGCTCTCCTCGAGCGTGCGGGTCGTGAGCGAGTCCTCCGCGAGGACGACGCGCGGCCGGCGGCGCGGCTCGACGAGGAGCGCCGGGGCCCGGCCGGCGGGCGCGCGCAGGCGCTCGCCGAGGCCGGCCCCGCCGAGGATCGGCACGAGCCGCCCGTCCGCCAGGAGCGTCACGCCGACGACGTGGCGCAGCCGGCGCACGCGGCGCCCGAGCCCCTTGACCACGGCCTCCAGCTCGCCCTCGAGCCCGTCGACGAGCACCAGGGCGCGGCGATCGCCCGCGGCGACGAGGGCCGCCAGGCGCCGCTCGCCCGGGCGGGAGGTCGGGGCCTCGGGGAGGTCGAGCACGCGCGCCAGCGACAGGACGTCCAGCACCTCGCCCTCGACGGCGGCCGCGAGGCCGCCGCCGACGGACCGCAGGTCGCCGGGCGCCAGCCGCACGAGCCGCTCCACGACCGTCTCGGGGAGGGCGAAGGTCTGCCCCCCCACGGTGACGAGCACGACCCGCAGCGTGGCGAGCGTCACCGGCACGGCGATCGTGACGCGCACGCCCTGCCCGGGCGTGTGGCGGACCGCGACCCGCCCGTGGACCGCGCCGACCTCGCGCGCCACGACGTCGAGCCCGACGCCGCGGCCGGAGAGGCCGGTCACGCTCCGCGCCGTGGTGAAGCCCGGCCGGAAGAGGAGGCCCAGGAGCGCCGCCTCCTCCCCCTCGCCGGCCGGCGGCGCGAGCCCCAGGGCGCGCGCCCGCTCGCGGACGGCGTCGAGGTCGACGCCGGCGCCGTCGTCCGTGACGACGACGTCGACGTGGGCGCCGCGGACCGCCGCCTCGACGACCACCCGCCCCCGGGGGGGCTTGCCCAGCGCGCGCCGGCGGTCCGGCGCCTCGAGGCCATGGTCGACCGCGTTGCGCACGAGGTGGCGCAGGGGGCCCTGGAGCGCGTGCAGGACCACGCGGTCGATCTGCGCCCGCTCGCCGCGGAGCGACAGCTCGACCTCCTTGCCGGCGTCGCGCGCGGCCTCCCGCGCGGTCCGGTCGAGCCCGGGGGCGAGCTCCTCGAACGGCAGCATGCGCAGCCCCTCGAGGCCGTCCTCGAGCGCGCCGGCCGCCCCGTGGAGGGCGGCCTGGCCGGCGCGCACCCCCGCGGCCAGCCGCTCCACCTCGCGCTCGAGGCCGCGGAGGCGCTCCTTCAGCGCGGGCGGCGCCTGCGCCGCGGCGGCCGCGACGCCGCCGCGGACCGCGTCGAGCTCGCCCCAGCGCGCGTCGAGGCCCGTCCGCGCGACGAGGAGCTCGCCCGCGAGGGCGAGCAGCCGGTCGACGCGGGTCGTGGGCACGCGCACGGACGCCTCGACGCCCAAGTCGACGACCGGCGCCTCCTGCGGCGCGGCCAGCGCGGCCGCGCCGGCCGGGGGCCGCCCGAGCGCCGCCAGCGGGGCCGGGTCGAGCGGCCGGCCGGCGGCCCGGTCGGCCGCGGCCGTGCGCAGGGCGTCGACACCGGCGAGGAGGCGCTCGACGAGCCCGACGACGCCCTCCCCCTCGCGGGCCCGGGCCAGGACCTCCTCCAGCGCGTGGCAGCCCGCCTCCACGGGGCCGACGGCGGCCGAGCGGGCCGCCCCCTTGAGCGTGTGCAGCGTGCGCAGCCCCTCCTCCAGGAGCGCGGCGCGCTCGGCCGCGGGCGCGCCGGCGTCGAGCGCCAGGGCCACGCGCTCGAGGCGCGGGACCCCGTCGTCGAGCTCGAGGACGAAGGCGGCGAGCAGCCGGCGCGCGAGGTCGTCGGTCATGGCCTCAGGCGCCCGCCTCCACCAGCTCGCGCAGCCGCCCGCCCAGCAGCTCGAGGTTGCGCGCCGCCTCGTCGGTCTGGCGGGTCGAGGCGAGGTTCTGGTTGGCCGCGTCGCTGATGTTCTTCACGGCCTGGCTGATCTGGGTGAGCCCCTGCGCCTGCTGCGTCGCGCCCTGGGCGATCTGGTCCGCGGCGTCGGACCAGCCGGAGATCGCGTCGAGCAGCCGCCGCAGGCGCTCGCCCGCCTGCCCCAGCGCGTCGACCGCCCGCGTCATGCTGCGGGTCCCGTCCTCCGTCGCCAGCACGGCGCGGTCGGCGAGGCGCTGGATCTCGCCCAGGAGCTGGCGCGCGTTGGCGGTGGCCTTCTTCGACTGCTCCGCGAGCGACCGCACCTCCGCCGCGACGACCTGGAACCCCTTGCCCTGCTCGCCCGCGCGCGACGCCTCGATCGCCGCGTTGATCGAGAGGATGTTCGTCTGCTCGGCGATGTCGTTGATCGCGCCGACGAGCTCCGCCACCGCCTGGCTGCGCTCCGCCAGGGTGAGGATCCCCGACGCGATCGCGTCGGAGTGCGCCTTGGCCTCGCCGAGCACCGCGGTCGCCTCGGTGATCGCCTTGCGCCCCTCGTCGCCGGTCCGGTCCGAGTCCTGGGCCGACTCGGCCACCTCCTTGGCGCGGCTCGCGGCCTGGTCGGCCGCGCGGGCCACCTCGTCGGCCGCCGTGAGCGTCTCGTAGACCGCCGACGCCTGCTCCTGCGAGGAGCTCGACTGCTGCTGCGTCGCGGACGCGATCTCGGCCGTGGCCGAGGCCAGGTCGTTGACCGTGGCGCGGATCCCCCGCACGAGGTCCTCGAGGCGCTCGATCTTCTGCCGCAGCGAGGCCGTCATGGCGTCGAACGCCGCGCCGAGCGCCGAGAGCTCGTCGCGCCCGGGCACGGCGGCGCTGCGCGTCAGCTCGCCCGCCGCGATCCGGGTCGCGGCCTCGGCGAGGAGGCGCAGCCTGAGGAGGACGTCGCGCACCAGCCAGGCGACGCCCACGAGCACGACGCCGAGCAGCGCGCCGAAGCCGAGCTGCGTCCAGCGGTAGCGCGTCAGCTCGTCGGCGACGTGCTGCTGGGCGAGGCCGACGGTCTCCTCCGTGTTGTCGACGAACACGGCCCCGACCTCCCGCAGCTCGCCGTGCGCGTCCGCCGCCTGCTCGCGCGTCCGCGCGGCGATCAGGCGCAGGACCGCCGGGCGGACCTGCGCCTGGTACCAGGTCTGGTTCGTCCGTACGCGCTCGATGACCTCGGGCGCCAGCGCCGCGCGGCCCTCCGCGGCGTTGGCCGCGAGCAGCCGCTCGTAGCGCCGCTCGAGCGCCTCCATGGTCTCCCGTAGCTCGGCCGCGATCGGCCCCCGCTCCTCGGGGCCCATGTCGAGCGCCCGCTCGGTGAGGAACTGCAGCCGATAGCCGTGGACGCTCCCCTGGGCCATGAGGCGGCTCCAGGCGAACCCCTGCTCCACCGAGCGCATGGTGTCGAGGCCGGAGACCAGGAGCACGAGCGCGCTCACGAGGAGCGCCGCGGCCATGAGGCCGAAGCGCACGCCCAGGCTGTGGCGGAGGCTCACCATGTCCCTACTCCTTGTCCGGCTCGCGGTCGTCCACGAAGAGGCGGGGGTCGTCGAGGAGGGCCGCCGCGTCGAGGAGGGCGAGCCCGTCGCCGAGCACCCCGACCGTCCGGACGCGGCCGAGCGCCGCGGCGCCGGCGGGCGCCGGCCGCAGGTCGCGGCGCCGGAGGGCGACGACCCCCTCCAGCGCGTCCACGGCCAGCGCGAGCTCCGGCTCGTCCGCGCCGAGCACGACGGCCGCCTGCGCCGCGGTCGCGCCGTCGAGGCCCAGGAGCACCCGCAGGTCGAACACGGCCAGCGGCTCGCCGCGGAAGGGGGTGAGGCCGAGCAGCGCCGGCGGCGCGCCGGGCAGCCGCGTCCAGCGGGCGCGCGGGAGCGCGCCGAAGAGCCAGCGCGTCTCGAGCGCGTAGCGCTCGTCGGCAAGGCCGACCACGAGCGCCCGCGTGGCCTCGCCCTCGTCGGTCGGCCTCGGCGCGGCGAGGGCGCGCGCGCGCGCCTGGAGCAGCGCCTGGAGCGCGGCGTCGTGGCTCACGGCGCGTCTCCCCGCCGCGCCGCCTCGAGCGCCGCCACGCGGGCGGCGGCGGCGCGGCCGACGTCGTCCGCCGTGGCGCCGTCTCCGTGCGGGAGGGCCTCGCCCGGGCCGCCGGCGGCGCAGGCGCGGGCCGCGGCGGCGTAGGCGCGCCGGGCCTCCGACCTGGAGCCGGCGCGCTCGAGGGCGATCCCGAGCGAGAAGTGGCCCATGGCCAGGTCGGGGGCGAGGTAGACCGCCCGCCGCAGCGACCCGGCCGCGTCGGCGGGCCGCCCGAGGCTCAGGAGGACGAGCCCCCGCAGGAGGTGCAGGTCGGCCGCGAGCGGGTCGCGCCGCAAGAGGCCGTCGGCGCGGAGGAGGGCGCGGTCGAGGTCGCCCGCGGCGGCGAGCGCGCGGACCGCGCCGGGGTCGTCGTGGGCGGCGTCGCGCGGGCGCGCGGAGGGCGGCGACGGGGGCCGCGGCGCCGCGAGGTGCGCGCGCGGCGGCGCCGCGCCCGGCGGCCGGGGGCGACCCGGCGTCGGGACGGTCGAGCGCAGTCGGCGGGCGGCGCCCCGGCGGGTCGGCGCGGGGTCGTCGGGCTGCGCCCGGCGGCGGACGGGTCGGCGATAGACCCGCCCCGCCGAGGTCACGACCTCGTCGAAGGGGGCCAGCCTGGCGAGCGGCGGGTCGGTCGACGCGACGAACAGCCAGCCGCCCGGGGCCAGGGCGTCGAAGAGCCCGCGCGCGACCCGCGCCACCGTCGCTCGGTCGAGGTAGATCAGCACGTTGCGGCAGAAGACCAGGTCGAGGTCCCGCGGGTAGGGGTCCGCCGCCAGGTTCAACCGCTCCACCTCGACCATGCCCCGCACCGACGGGTCGACCACCCACGTGCGGCCGCGGGCCTCCAGGTAGGGGAGCGCGCGCCGGGCGCCGACGCCCCGCAGCGACCAGGGCCCGTAGGTCGCGGCGCGCGTCAGCGCCAGCGCGGCGGGGGAGAGGTCGGTGGCCAGCACGCGCGCGCGGGCGAGCCCCGCGGCGCGGAGCGCCATGGCCATGCTGTAGGCCTCCTCGCCCGAGGCGCACCCCGCCGACCAGGCGCGCACGTCACCGTCGGGCCGCCGGCGGCGGAGGTCGGGCACCGCGTGGGTCGTGAGCGCCTGGAACTGCTCCGGCTCGCGGAAGAAGTAGGTCTCGCCGACGGTGAGGCGCTCGAGGAGGGCGTCTCGGAGGTCGAGGTCCCGCTCGAGCGCGGCCGCCGCGGCGCCGACCGTCGGCGCGCCGGTCACCAGGGCGGCGGCCTCGACCACCAGGTCCCAGCGGTGGCGGGGGAACTCGAGCCCGTAGCGCGCGCGCAGGAGGTCGAGGAGCGGGGCCGGCGCCGCGGCGGTCCTCACGACGACGCCCCCCGGCGCGCGGCGAGCGCCGCCGCGAGCGCCGTCTCCTCGGCCTGGTCGAGGAAGGCCGCCAGGTCGTGGACCACCGCCAGGCCGTCGGGGAGGCGGGCCACGCCGGCCAGGCGCCCGGCGCCGCGGGTGACCTCCTCGCCGGCCGTGACCCGGTCCGGGTCGACGTCGATCAGCGCGTCGACGTGGTCCACGCGCAGGGCCACGCGGCGGGCCCCGGCGCGCGAGAGCAGCAGGTGGTCCCAGCGGTCGGGGGCGCGCGCCGGCAGCCCGAACCGCGCCCGCAGGTCGAACACGGGCACCACCACGCCCTCGACCTCGATCACCCCCTCGATCACGTCCGGCGCGCCCGGCAGCGGGGTCACCTCCACCACCGGGACCACGCGCTCCACGGCCGCCGCCGCGAGCGCGCAGCGGGCGCCGGAGAGCCCGAAGACCACGAGTTGCATCCCTGTCGATGCTAGCCCCGGGGTCGCGGCCGTGGCCGTCGGGCGCCGGTCCGGTGTCGGTGGGGTAACCAGGGTCTTTCCCCGGACGCTGCCGGGCGGAACCGCCCGACAGCGCCGCGGGTGGTGAGCGCATGACGCGCTCGCCTGCCCTGGTCGTGACCCTCGTCCTCCTCCTCGCCTGCGGGCCGGTCCTCGGCGACGACGGTGGGGACGACGCCGAGGTGCTCGCCGCGACCGACGCGTTCCTCCGCGCGCGCGACGACGCGCTCGCGCGCCTCGCCGACGCCGACGCCGTCGACGAGGCGCTCGGCGCCCTCGACGCCGCCGCGGCCGCCCTGTCGGCGGCCCTGACGGCCGCGGACGGCGACGGCCCGGCGGTCGCGCGTGCGCGCCTCGTCCTCGCCGACGCGGACCTCGCGGCCGGCCGCGCGCTCGCCGACGAGGGCCAGCGCGCCGCGCGGCTCGAGCGCGCCCTCGCCGCGTACGAGGCGCACGTCGCCGAGGCGCCCGCCGGGCCGGGGCTCCTCTTCCACGCCTACGCGCAGCGGGCCGAGGCGCTCCTCGCCCTTGGGCGGGCCGACGAGGCGGCGTCCGCCGCCGAGGAGCTCACCTGGGTCCAGCGGCCGTGGGACCCGGCGGCCCCCGACGAGCGCGCGGCGCTCGACGCCCTCGTGCTCGACACCTGCCTGCGCGCGTTCGTCCTGCAGGCGCGCGCGCTCGTCGCCGCCGGGCGGCCGGCCGACGCCCTCCGGGCCCTGGCGCAGGTGCCCGCCCGGCCGGCGGCCCGGGGGTTCGAGCGCCACGCCCTGGCGCCGGCGCTCGACATCGAGCGCGCGCGCGCCCTGCACGGGCTGGAGCGCGGCGACGAGGCGGCGGCGCTCCTCGCGCGGCGGATCGCCGCCGCGCGCGCCGCCCCCGCCGAGGAGCACGTCGAGGGGCTGGCCATGACCCGCGCCGGGGCCGTCGCGTGCCGCGCCCTGGCCGACCTCGACCTCGCGGGCGGCCTGCCGCTCGACGACCCGGCGGTCGCCTTCGACGCCGGGCTCGGCCACCTGCTGGCCGGGCGGCGCGACCGGGCCCTCGGCGCCTGGCGGCGCGTCCTCGCCGTCGCGCGCGCGCCCGAGGCGCGGGCGCGCTGGCTGCCGGACGCGGCCGAGCGGGCCGGGCGGCTGCTGCTGGCGCAGGAGCGGTGGCTGGAGGCGGCGCTGACGTTCGAGGCGCTCCTGGCGCTCGCGCCCGAGGCCGCGCCCCCCGAGGCCGCCCGGCTGGCGCTCCTCGCGGCCACCCGGGCCACGCGCCAGCTCGGCGAGGACCTGACCGGCGACGGCCCGGCGGCGCGGCTGCGCCGGCGCGTCGAGGAGGCGGTGGCGCGCTCGCCGGTCGGGGCCGAGGCGGAGGCCGCGGGCGCCCTCGAGGCCGCGACCGAGCTCGAGCGAGGAGGCCGCTGGCGCGACGCGGCCGCGGCTTACCTGCGGGTGCCGGCGGGGGCGAGCGCCCGCGGGCGGGCGCTCGCGCGCGCGGGCGAGTGCCTCCTGCGCGCGGGCGACGACGGGGCGCGGGCCTGCCTCGAGGCGGCGCTCGAGGCGCTCGTCGGCGCGAGCGCCGGCGCGGACCGGGCCCGGGCGGCGTGCGCGCTGGCGGAGCCGAGCTGGCCGCCGCGCGGCCGCGCGAGGCGCTCGCGCGGCTGGTCGAGGTGGGTGACGCGCCCGGCCTGGTCGTGCGCGCGGCCCGGGCCCGCGCGCGGGCGCGCCTGGCGCTCGACGAGCCCGACGGCGCCCTCGCGGCGCTCCGCGCCGTCGCGGGCGAGGCGAGCGACCCGCACCACGCGGCGTTCGCGGTGGAGCTGGCCGCGGCCCTGCGGGCGCGCGCGGCGGCGCTGCTCGCGGGCGAGGTCGACGGCGAGGCCGCCGTCGCCGCGCGCGGGCTGCTGGCGGGGGCGGCCGAGGCCGTGGCCGCGTGGGCCGTCGCGCCCGAGGGCCTCCGCCGCGACCAGGCCCTCTGGGCCGGGCGGGCCCTGCTCGAGGGCGGGCGGCCGGCCGAGGCGGTCCCGCTCCTGCGGGCGGGGCTGGCGCGGGCGGACCTGGAGGCCGACGAGGACGGGGTGCGAGGGCGGCTGCGCGCGCAGGTCGACCTGGCCCTCGCCCTGGCGCTGGGCGACGCGCCGCGGGCGGGGCTCGAGGCGCTCCTGGCGTGCCGCGACGCGGTGATCGTGCGCGACGGGCGCGGCCGGGTCGTGGGCGAGGGGCGGCTCGTCGCGCGCCGGCTGGCCGGGCCGTTCGAGGGGCGCGTCGAGGGGCGCCTCGTCGCGCGCCACGCGTGGACGACGGTGATCGAGGGGCCCGACGGTGCGGAGCGGACGTTCGTCGACGTGGCCGCGCCCGAGGGGGAGGTCCGCTTCCACGCCGTCGAGGGCGCGCGGCCGCCCGTGGGCCGGGTGCCCGAGGCCGAGCGCACGCTCACGCTCGAGGGCCGGCGCGACCCGCGCGTCGCGCTCGGGCTCGAGCGGGCCGCGTGGGCGGTGTGGGCGCGGGAGGGCGACCGCAGGGTCCTGGCGACGGAGGCGCTCCCGGCCGTGGGCGCGGCGCGGGCGCTCCTGCGCGGCCTCGGCGAGGGCGCCTGGCTGCGCCTGGCGGCGGCCCTGCCGGGCGAGCCCCTGGCGCTCGACCTGCGCCGCTGGGACGCCGACCTGCGCCTCCTCGAGGTCAAGCTGGCGCTCGAGCGCTGGGACGAGGTCGCCTCGGACCTGCACCTGCAGGCGCTGCTCGGCGGCCCGCCGGTCCCGCGGGCGCTCGAGGCGCGGCTGGCGGCGATCCGCCGGGCGGTCGAGGCGCGGCGGTGAGGAGGTGGCCGGGGTTCAGGCCCAGCCGAGCGCCCGGGCCGCCGCGAGGAGCGCCGGCGGGAAGGTGACGGCGGCGGCCGCCGCCGCCGCCCAGCCCTCGCGGGTGACGCGCGGGCCGCGGGGCAGCGGCGCGGGCGCCGCCGGCAGGGGGCGCCAGCCCACCGGCGGCTCCGCGCATGCGTCGGGCGCCGGGCCCTCCGGCGCGCGCGGCCACCGGTCGGGGGGGGCCGGGGCGAGGCCGAGCCGCGCCGCCGCCGCCCACGGCGCCTCCCCGGGGCGCCGCGCGGCGAGGACGCGGGCGACCTGCGCGTCGTCGAGCGCGGCGAGCGACGCGCGGGGGACCGCCTTGAAGGCGGGGCGTCGGTGCCGCTCGACGAGGGCGCGCAGGGCGCGCTCGAGGTCGTCGACGTTGTTCGGCCAGGGGCGGGCGAGCGCGTCGAGCGCCGGCCGGCGCAGGCGCAGGGGCGCGCCGTCGACGCCGCGCTCGTGGCGCAGCAGGTGCTCGCACAGCGCGGTCAGGTCCTCCAGGCGCTCGAGCAGGGGCGGGAGGTAGACCACCGCGAGGTGGTCGGCGAGGCCCCAGGGGCAGAAGCGCGCGAGCGCGCGGGTCTCGAGGGCGAGGACCAGGCGCGGCGGGCCCTCGCCACGGCCGCGCCTCGCGGGGCGCCCGGTGACCGCCGCCGCCATGTGGGTGAGGGCGACCGGGTCGAGCGCGTGGGCCTCGGTGACGAGGAGCGTCCCCGGGGAGGCGAGCAGGCCCGGCGCGCCCTCGGACCCGCCGAGCGCCTGCGCCTGGCCGACGGCGTCCCGGGCCGCGCTCCAGACGGTCAGGGGTCCGGTCGGCGCGCCGGCGGCGTGGAGGAGGCGCGCGGCCAGCTCCTTGCCGGTCCCGGGCTCGCCCACGAGGAGCACCGGCCGCCCGGGTCGGTCGATCAGCTCCGAGAGCGCGGCGCGGACGCGGCGCATGGCGGGCGAGCCCCCCACCAGCCCGGCCAGGCGCGGGTCGTCGTCGCGGGCCATGGGCCCCTCCGTCGTCCCTCGTTCGACCCCGGCCGGGGCCGGGCGTCACCAGATCGCCGGCCAGGCCCCGCAAGCGGCGCAGCCCTGGGCCTCCTCCCAGCAGGCGGCGTGGTGCGGGGCGCGGCAGGCCAGGCAGGCCACCCCCTCGCGGGCGCCGAGGGCCTCGCCGCAGCGGCGGCAGGCCGCGCCCTGACCGAGCGCCGGCGCCGGCCCCGGCGGCGGCCCCGCCTCGCGCGGCGCGACCGGCAGGTCGACGCCGCCGGGCCGGCGCGCGGTCCGGGCCAGGAGGGCCCCCAGGGTGGCGAGGACCACGAACACCAGCAGCGCCCACTCGACGGCGGTCACGGCGTCACCGCTCGGATGGTACCCGTCGGACGCTTCACCGGACGATCCGGCGCTCCATGGCGCGGATCGCCCACCAGGTGGCGAGGGTCGTCGCGACCAGCAGGTAGGGCGCGCACACCCACACGAACGGCACGCACGGGCCCGGGCCGAACACGAGCAGGCGGTTCAGCTCGGTCACGTGGAAGAGCGGCAGGGCGTAGGCCAGCTCGCGCAGGCCCGGCGGGAGGTCGGCGACGGGGAAGACCATGCCGGAGAAGAGCGCGAGCGGCGAGAGGACGCCCGTGATGTAGAAGTTGAAGTTGTTGAGGTTCTGGATCGCGGCCGTGACGCGCAGGCCGAGCGCCCCGAACAGGGCCCCGCACACGAGGCCGACCAGCGGCACCAGCGCGGCGGTGGGCCGGACGGCCCCCGCCCAGCCCTGCGCCAGGCCGAAGCCCAGGAACACGAGCAGCACGCCCGAGGTGAAGCACAGCCCCTTGAGCCCGCACCACAGGACCTCGCCCAGGAAGGCGTCGGCCACCGTGAGGGGCGTCGAGAGCACCGCCTGGTAGGTGCGCTGGTAGACGAGCCGCACGTAGGTGCCGTAGGTCGTCTCGAACGACGCCGTGAACATGGCCGTGATCGCCAGGGCGCCAGGGCCCATCCACGCCGCGAGCGGCAGGCCGGCGAAGCCGTGGCCGACGTGGGCGCCGAGGCCGATCCCGACCGCCGTCAGGAACAGGAGCGGCTCGAGGAACGCCGGCAGCGAGTTCGCCACGAGCGTCGACGAGAAGACGAGCGCGTGGCGGCGCACGACCGCCCACAGGCGCACGGCGCGCGGCGGCGGCGCGAGCGGCGCGGCGCCGCGCGGGAGGAGGTCGGCCGGCGCCGCGCCCGGCTCAGGCATCGAGGCTCCTCCCCGTCAGCTTCAGGAACACGTCCTCGAGCGAGGCGTGGCGCAGCTGCGCGCCCTGCAGGGCTCGCTCGGCCTGGAAGCGGCGCAGCGGGCCCTCGTCGTCGTGGAACAGGTAGACGCGGTCGCCGTGCTCCTCCGTGAGCCGGACGTCGCGGGCGAGCTCGCGCCAGCCGTCGTCCTGCTGCCGGCTCCGCGGCAGCTCGAGCACGAAGCGCGGCAGGTGCTCGCGGACGAGCGCCTCGGGGGGCCCCTCGGCGATCAGGCGCCCGCGCTCGAGGATCCCCACGCGGTCGGCGAGCTGCGCCGCCTCCTCCATGTAGTGCGTCGTGAGGAGGAGCGTCAGCCCCTCGGCCTTGAGGGCGCGGAGCGCGTTCCAGATCGCGTGGCGGATCTGCGGGTCGAGGCCGGTCGTCGGCTCGTCGAGGAGGAGCAGCTCCGGCGCGTTGAGGAGCGCGCGGACGATCGCCAGGCGGCGCTTCATGCCGCCCGACAGCGCCATGATCGGCGCGCGGCGGCGCTCGCCGAGCTCGAGGAACGCCAGCAGCCGGTCGATCCGCGCCTCGAGCGCCGGGCCGCCCAGGCCGAAGAAGCCGCCGTGGACGCGCAGGTTCGAGACGACGTCCAGGTCGGCGTCGAGGTCGTCCTCCTGCCCGACGACCCCCAGGCGCGCCTTGAGCGCCGACGGGGACGCGCCCGGGTCGAGGCCGAAGACCGTGAGCGCGCCGCCGTCGCGCCGCGCGAAGGCCGTCACCAGCTTGAAGAGCGTCGTCTTCCCGGCCCCGTTGGGGCCGAGGAGGCCGTAGCACTCGCCGGGGCGGACGTGGAAGCTGACGCCGGCGACGGCCACGGCGTCGCCGTAGCGCTTGACCACGTCGCGCGCCTCGAGGACCGGGGTCATGGGCCGGGGACTATACGGCAGCGACGGGCGCGGGCGTGGCGGCGGCGGGCAGCTCCACCCAGAACGTGCTCCCGCGGCCCGGGGCCGTGACCACCCCGACCCGCCCGCCGTGGGCCTCGGCCAGCCGCCGCACGGTCGCGAGGCCGAGGCCGAGCCCCGCCGTCGCGGCCTGCGGGCCGCGGACGTGGGGCTCGAAGGCGACGGCGACCAGGTCCGGCTCGAGCCCCGGGCCCGTGTCCTGCACCTCGAGCCGCACGCGGTCGTGGTCGCGCTCGGCCGCGCGCACCACGACCTCGCGGCGCGTCGGCGTCGCGCCCATGTGCTTGATCGCGTTGCGCACCAGGTTCGACAGCAGGCTGAGGAGGACGCCCTCCGCGCAGGCGATCGGCCGCACGGGGCCGACCTCCGCGCGCAGGGCGATCCCGCCGGCGGCGGCGTCCGCCTCGGCGTCGGCGAGCACGGCGGCCACGGCCGGGGCGACCTCGCTGCGGCCGCCGGGCGCCGGCCGGGCCCCCGCGCGCGCGAACGCGAGGAGGTCGATCACGACCCGGTCGACCCCGTGGAGGCATCCGCGGGCGCGCGCCAGGATGCGCGCGGGCGCCGGGTCGTCGCCGCACTGGCGCGCGAGGGCGTCCAGGGCCAGCGACACGCCCCCGAGCGGCCCGAGGACGTCGTGGGCCACCCGGCCGGCGAAGGCCTCCAGCTCGTCCACGCGCCGCCGCAGGAGCGAGGCGTTGGCCTCCTGCAGCCGGTCGTGCTGGCTCACACCGCGCACGACCGCGACCGCCGCGGCGACGGTCAGGAGGACGGCCACGCCGTCGAGGGCGAGGAGGAGCGAGAAGGCGCGGTCGCGCATGCGCGCGATCTCGTGGGCGTCCGCCTGCACGGCGCGGGCGTTGAGGTCGATCGTGCGCTCGAGGTCGTCGCTCGTGCGGTCGGCCAGGACCTCGAAGGCGCCGGTGAGCGCGGCCTCCGCGGCGGCGGCGTCGCGGCGCTCGACGCAGGCCACGACGGCGTCGATCGCCCCCTCGAGCTGAATCAGGTCGCGCTCCACCGGCGGCCACAGCGCGCGCTCCTCCTGGAGCGCGGGCAGCGCCTGGTAGGCATGGACGTCCTCGTCGAGGCGGCGCCGGGCGGCCTCGAGCTCCCCCAGGAGCTCGTGGGGCGGGCGCTCGTCGGCCTGCAGGACCAGCGCGGCGAGGAGCGCCTGGACGTGGCGCAGCTCCGCGGCCGCCCCGGTCAGGTGGCGGATGCTCGGCGCGCTGTTCGTCGCGATGTTCGTCGACCTGGGCTCGATCGACAGCGCCCAGACCTGGGAGATCCCGGTGGCCAGGAGGAAGGTCAACGTGACCCCGGCGAACGCCATCGGAATCGACCGCGTGATCATCCTCCGCCCCTCGCGCGCCCCGGGCCGCGCCTGGACCCAACGTCATGCTCGCGCCGCGTGCGGCCGCGTCAACGTGCGCGACGGCTAGGATGCGCGCTCCGGAGGCGCCGCCCATGACCCTGGCCCGCTGCTCGCTCGCCCTCACCGCGGTCGCCTTCGCCGCCTTCGGGCTCTGGCTGCTCGTCGCGCCGCAGGCGCTCGGCCAGGTCGGCGTCGAGCTCCCGACGCCCGCCGCCCGGGCCGAGATCCGCGCCTTCTACGGCGGGCTCGAGCTCGGGCTGGCGGCGTTCTTCGCCGTCGCGGCGGCGCGGCCGGCATGGTTCGCGCCGGGGCTCCTCGCCCAGGCGCTCGGGCTCGGCGGGGTGGTCCTCGGGCGGCTCACCGGCGTCGTCGTCGACGGGGCGACCGACCCGCTGCTCCTGGCCCTCATGGGCGCCGAGGCCGCGGGCTGCGCGCTCGGGGTGGTCGCCCTCGTCCGGCTGCGCGGGTCGAGCGCGTAGGGGGTCAGCGCGCCTCGAGGGCGTCGACGAGCCCGCGCCGCGGGGGGCCTCCGGCGAGGCCGGCCTCGAGGTCGCGGGCGCGCACGGCCCACGCGGCCGCCTCGTCGAGGGCCTCGGCCGCGCCGGCCGGCGCGCCCGGCCGGGCGCGCAGGGCCGCGGCGACGGCGGCGAGGACGGCCGCCTGGTCGTCGTAGGCCTGGAGCCGGTTGGCGGGCGCGCGGCCGTGGGCCTGGTCGAGGCCGGCGCGCGCGCGCGAGCGGCCCCAGCGGGCGAGGACGTCGGTGCGGGCGCCCCACGGGTCGCCGGCGGCGCCCTCCTCCCCGCCCAGCAGGAGCCAGGGCAGGTGGGCGACGCCGTCGAGCAGCGGGGCAGGGCGGCGCGGCGCGCCGTAGGCGGCGGCGGTGATCGCGTCGACGGCCCGCGTGTGGGCGGCCAGCGCGGCCTCGAGGTCGGCGCGCACGCGGGCCTCGTCCTCGGCGGCGCGCGCCTCGGCCCAGGCGTCCACCGAGCCGTGGCGGCGGACGACGTCGTCGCGGAGCGCCGGCGCGCGCTCGAGGGCCGCGCGGGCGGCGCGCCGCTCGTCGTCGAGGAGCTTGGCCCGGCGGGCGATCTTCTCCAGGCGCTCGCGCAGCCGCGCGTCCTCGATCACGGCGGCCGTGAGCAGGTGGTCGCGCCAGGCGGTCCAGGCGTCGCCGTAGCGGCTGGCCGCCGCGGCCACCTCGTCGGCCGTGGTCGCGGCGCCCACGTCGCGGGCGAAGGCGCGCCCGGCCTCGGCGAGGGCCGCGCGGGCCGCGCGCGCGTCGAGCCGCTCGCGCGCGCGCTCCTCGATCGCGTCGGCCAGGTAGAGGACGACCGTCGTCTCGAGCACGCTGTAGACGAAGCCCGCCACGCCGCCGGCGCGGGCGACGGCGCCGGCCGAGCGCAGGCTCCGGACCCAGCGCAGCCCCGAGACGCCCGCCCGCACGGCCGTCGACGACAGGCCCAGGGCGGCCAGCGACAGGGCGAAGGCCTGGCCGTCGAAGGTCCCGCTCGCCAGGTCGGCCGCGAGGAGGCCCGCGGCCAGGCTGACGTTCGCCCGCAGGA
Organism: Planctomycetota bacterium; assembly: GCA_023954375.1. GTDB lineage: Bacteria > Planctomycetota > J058 > J058 > J058 > JAMLIC01. Next base: position 110,642 of record JAMLIC010000021.1, on the reverse strand, counting down.
CCTCGCCCACGAACCCGGGCTTGAGGTGGCGCTGGAGCGCCCGGGCGAAGGCCACCTCGCCCGCGCGGGCGCCGACGGTGAAGGCGCCGTAGTGGACGAGGAAGTCGGTGGTGAGGATCCCCTCGAAGAACTCCTCGACGCGCAGGCGGTCGCCCGTGCGCACGACCACGGCCAGCTCCTTGAGGAACATGGCCATGGTGAAGCGCAGGAGCCCGGCCCCCTCGCGCACGGCCGTGTCGCGGGCCACCTCGCCCCAGCGGAGCGTGCCGTCGGGGCGGCGGTGGCGCTCGAAGGCCGCCGCGCGCGGCGCCTCGCGGGCGAGCTGGCGCCGCACGCGCGCCTCGACGCGCCGGAGCTCGGCCTCGAGGCGCGCGGCGAGCTCGGGGCTGTGCACCCGCAGGGCCTCGACGACCGTCTCCCTCGTGCGCGCGAGGTAGCGGAGCTGGCCCTCGGGCGGCCAGCCGGACATGTCGTTTATGTTGTCGATCCGGTCGTGGAGCTTGAGCCAGCGCGCCCCCTCGGGCGACGCCGCGAAGCGCGCGTAGTAGGCGCGGTCGCGCGCCAGCTTGTCGCCGCCGAAGCGCTCGATCGGGTCGAGCGTCACGGCGTGGACGAGCTCGCTCACGCGCGGGCCCAGGCGGCGCGTGATCTCCGAGCGGGGGACGCGCGTGTCCTCGACGACGTCGTGGAGCACCGCCGCGTGGACCGCCGCCGGCTCGACGCCCGGCGTGGCCAGCATGGCCCGCGCGACGCGGAGCGAGTGGAGCAGCGCCGGCTGGCCGCCGTCGCGCGTCTGCCCGGCGTGGGCGTAGCGGGCGAGCGCCACGGCCTCGGCGAACCGCGCCGCCTCGGCGGGCGTCAGGCGGCCGCGCGAGAAGGCGAGCACCTCCTCGACCTTGAGGGCGACGGCGCGCTCGGGGTCGATCCGCGAGGCGACCCGGTCGATGCTCCGCTCGAGCGCGCGGCCGAGCTCGGGGTCGACCTCGTGCGTCCTCGCGTGCGCCTCCCGGGCGCGGCGCACGGCGGCGGCGTCGGCGGTCGGGCCGGCCAGCTCGGCCAGGGCGACCGCGGCCGCCACGCGCGGGCTCGACCAGGCCCTGGCGACCTCCTCGCCGAAGCGGGCGCGGGCGGCCTCGGGCGAGACGCCGCCGGCGGCGAGGGTCGCCGCCAGGACCTCGGCGGGCGTCGCGCGGCCGGGCGCCTCGAGGAGCGCCAGCGCCACGCGCCCGGCGCGCTCGCGGCCGGGGCCGGACGGCAGGGCCAGGGCGGCCTCGAGCCGGGCCGCGAGCTCGCCGCCCAGGCGCTCGACGGCGACGGCGACGACCTCGGGGTCCTGCGCGCGCGCGGCCCCAGGGAAGGCGCAAGCGAGGGCCAGCGGGAAAGCGAGGAGCAGCGGGGCGCGGCGACGCATCGGCGGGAGGTGGAGCCTACCACATCGGCCTGCGACGAATGATGCGCTCGCGAGGGGGGCGCGATCGGCGAGTGCCCGGACGAGGGCGTTTGGCCCGTTCCGCGCCTCCCGCACGCTGCGCTTGGGCGGGTCGAGTACGGGTCGCGCGCGGAACGAGCTCTACTGCCGCAGGCGCGGGTCGAGCGCGTCGCGGAGGCCCTCGCCCAGGAGGTTGAACATGGTCACCGTGAAGAAGATGCACACGCCCGGGAACCAGACGAGGTGGTAGAGGTTCTCGTTGATGTAGTTGCGGCCCTGGCGCAGGATCTCCCCCCACGACGCGGTCGGCGGCGCCACGCCGAAGCCGAGGAACGAGAGGCTCGACTCGACGAGGATCGCGCCGGCCACGCCGAAGCTGGCCGAGACGAACACGGGCGCGATCGCGTTGGGGAGGATGTGGCGGAAGATGATCCGCGTGTTCGACAGCCCGAGCGAGCGCGCGGCGGCGACGTAGTCCTCGGACATGCACTTGAGGAACTCGCCGCGGATGAGGCGCGCCACGCCGGTCCAGTTGATCAGGCCCAGCGCGATCATGATGTTGTAGATCGACGGCTTCTCCCACAGGGCCACGATCGTGATGATCAGGAAGAAGGTGGGGAAGCAGATCACGATCTCGATCAGGCGCGAGATCGCGATGTCGACCCAGCCGCGGAAGAAGCCGGCCAGCGCGCCGATGATGATCCCGATCGTCACGTAGATGCCGACCGAGACGATCCCGACGCTGCCGGCGATCACGGTCCCGTGGATCAGGCGCGAGAAGACGTCGCGGCCGACGTCGTCGGTGCCCATGATGTGCTTCGGCGGGACCTCGACGCGGAGCGTCCGGCCGCCGACGACGAGCTCGTCGCCCGGCCTCAGCGCGACCGGCGTCTCGCCGACCGGCTCGCCGCGCACGGTCGCGCTGGCCGTCGCATCCGGGGCCTCGCTCGCCCGGCGCACGACCCAGCGCGGCTCCTTGCCCTCGGCCGGCGGCGCGTGGACGACGGTGATCCCGCTCAGGTCCAGCGCCCCGTCCACCGAGCGCAGGCGGGTCCACTCGTCCGACCACACGCTCTTGGGCACGAGCTGGAGCACGCGCCCCTCGCCCGGCCCGTCGACGACCAGCAGGTGGACGACGTCGGCGAAGGGGAGCTGCTTGATCGCGCTCGAGGTCTGCTTGTAGTAGTAGGGGATCGGGGCGCCGAGGTACCAGTCGCCGCGCGCCTTCCCCTCGGGCCCGTCGATCTCGCGCTTGATCGCCGTCCAGTCGGGCAGCGTGCGCCCGCCGGGGCGCGGGATCTCCTGCGCGTTGGCGTAGGCCGGCGAGAAGAAGCCGCTCGAGCGCCGCAGCGCGGCCGGGATGTCGAACGGGATCGGGATGTTCTCGTCGAGGTAGTCCTTGAACGCCGGGAAGAACCAGCGGCCCTTGTAGCTGGCCCAGAGCGGCTTGTCGTTGGCCAGGAGCGGCGAGAGGACCGACAGCAGGCCGAGCAGCACGAGCGACGTCGCGGCGATCATGGCCACGCGGTCGCGCTTGAGCTGCCGCCAGGCGACGGCCCACGCCGACACGCCCTTGTCGAGCGCCGGCTCCGCCTCGATCAGGGCGGCGACCCTTGCGCTCTCGTTCGGCTTCTTCTGGTCGCTCACGTGGCCGTCACCCCTCGAGCGAGATCCGCGGGTCGACCACGGTGTAGAGGATGTCCGAGAGGAGCATGCCCAGGAGGACCAGCACGGCCGAGAGCGTCGTGAAGGCCATCACCATGTTGTAGTCGCGCGACAGGACGGCATCGATCGACAGCTTGCCCATGCCGTTGATCGTGAAGATGTACTCGATGATCACCGACCCGCCGATCATGGCCGGCAGGAGGCTGGCCATGAGCGTGACGATCGGGATGAGCGAGTTGCGCAGGGCGTGCTTGAAGATCACCGTGCGCTCGGGCAGCCCCTTGGCGCGGGCCGTGCGGATGTAGTCGCGGCGGATGATCTCGAGCATGCCCGAGCGGGCGTAGCGGGAGAGGCCGGCCAGCCCGTTGTAGGTGAGGCAGATCACGGGCAGGACGAGGTGCCACACCCAGTCCTTCAGCTGCCCGAGGTAGGTGAACTGCTCGTAGCGCTCGCTGTGGAGCCCGACGCCGTCGAACCACTCGAAGTGGGCGGGGCTGGCGAAGTAGAAGAGCAGGATCGTCGCCACCCAGAACGAGGGCGCGGAGTAGAGGGCGAAGAGCGAGATGCCGACGGCCCGCTCGTCCTTCGTGCCTCGTCGCACGGCCGCGTGGATGCCGAGCGGGACGGCGATCAGGTAGATCAGCGCCAGGCTGATGATGTTCAGCTGGACGGTGACCTTGAGCGCGTCCCAGATCTTCTCGCTCACCGGGACGCGGTACTTGAGCGACTCGCCCCAGTCGCCCTGGGCGACGCGGCCCAGCCACATGACGTACTGGACGGGGATCGGCTTGTCGAGGCCGAGCTCCTTCTTCCGCGCCTCGATCATGGCCTGGCGCTCGGCCATGGTCTGCGTGGCGCCCGCGGTGGCCCCCGCGCCCATGCCGCCGCCGCCGCCGAACTCGGCCTCGATCGGATCGCCGGGCGCGAGGTGGCTGATGACGAAGACGACGATGGTGATCCCGACGAGCGTCGGGATCATGAGCAGCAGGCGCTTGAGGATGTAGGTCGTCACCGGGCGGCGGGGTCCTCGGCGGCGTTACTGGATCGGCGACTTCGGGTCGACCCACCAGTAGGTCGAGCGCATGCCCTTGTGCCGGACGACGACGTTCTGGAAGCGCTTGTGGGCGAGCACGTGGACGCGCCCGTGGATGAGCAGGGTCAGCGGCTGCTCGTCGTGGAGGAGCTGGTAGAGCCGGTGGTACATCGGCACGCGCTTGTCGCGGTCGAACTCGCGCCGCATGTCCGTGAGGAGCTGGTCGAGCGCGGGCGAGTGGAAGCCGGGCGTGTTGCCGCCGCGAGGCACGTCCTCGCTGCTGTGGTAGTCCTGGTAGTTGTCGATCCAGGGGTCCGAGAAGCTCGAGTAGAGGCACATGGCGTCGAAGTTGCGCTCGTAGAGGTGCTCGATGAACACGCTCCACTCCATGGGGCGGATCTCCATGCGCACCCCGACCTTCGCCATGGCCTCCTGTACCTTGGAGCCGATGCGCTCGTACTCGACGATCCCCGAGGGGACCTTGAGCACGAACTCGAGGCGCTTCCACTGCCCGTCGACCTTCTTCTCGAGGATGCCGTCGCCGTCGTTGTCGACGAAGCCCGCGGCGCGCAGGAGCTCGGCCGCCTTCTGCGGGTCGAACGGGTGCGGCTCGATCGTCGGGTGGTACTCGGGGTAGATCGGCTTGTTGGGGCAGGTCGCGATCCGGCCGTCGTTGCGCCACAGGTCGCGCAGCATGCCGGAGCGGTCGACGAGGTGCGTCATGGCGACGCGCACGTCCTTGTCGTCGAAGGGGAACTTGCGGCAGTTCCAGACGATGTAGTTGAAGCCCAGGCCGAGGTGGTCGTAGGTGTAGTAGTTGTAGTTGTCGGCGATCACGCGCTCCTTCGAGAGGCTGTCCTGCCACTCGTCGAGCTTGACCACCTGCACGTCGATCTTCTGCTGCCGCACCTGGTTCAGGACCGCCAGGTGGTCGCTGATGAAGCGCACCCGCCGCGTCTCGATGTTCCAGATGTTCGGGACGACGCGCAGCCGCCAGTAGTCGGGGTTGCGCTTGAGCGTCAGGCTCTCGCCCGGGATCCAGCCGTCGGCCGGGACCGTGTAGGGGCCGGTGCCGACGCAGGGGCGGCGGATCTCGTTGAAGATCCGGCCGAAGCCCTCCTCGCCCGGGACGACCGAGAACTTCTCGATCTTCTTCTGCCGGGCGACGTCGGCGATCTGCTGCTCGTACCAGTGCTTCGGGATGATCCACAGCGAGTTGCCGAAGACGTAGAGGCTCTTCCAGTAGGGCGTCTTGAACTTGACCTGGATCGTGTGGCCGTCGAGCTTCGTCACCGACTCGACGTCGACGTAGGCGCCGCGGTGGGCGTCGGCCTTGACGCTCTTGTCCTGGATCACGGCGTAGGTGAAGACCACGTCGTCAGCCGTGAACGGCGCCCCGTCGGCCCACGTGACGCCGCGGCGCAGGTGGTAGACGTAGGTCAGCTCGTCCTTCTGCTCCCACGACTCGGCCAGCATGGCGTCGAGCTTCGTCGGGTCCTGCTCGCTCACGGTGAAGAGCGTCTCGAGGACGTTCATCATCACCTGGCGCGTCGCGCCCTCGCTCGTCGTGTAGTAGTTGAGCGTCGACGGCTCGGACATGGCCTCGACGTAGGAGCCGCCGATCACGGCCTCCGGGTCTGGGCCCGGGACGCGGTCGCTCGTGCCCATGCCCTCGGTGTTGGTCGCGCCCGAGCCGGGCCGCGACGTCTGCGGGCTCGACTCCTCGATCGCCGGCTGCGCCGGGGCGCCCTGCTGCGGCTGCGCCGGGGCGCCCTGCTGGGGCGGGCCGTAGGCCTGCGGCGCCATCGGCATGGGCACGTAGGCCGGCTGGGCCGAGCGCAGGGCCTCCTTCAGCTCGTCGACCGTGCGCCGCTGGTCCTGCAGGCGCCGCACCTCGCCGGTGAGGTCGCGCAGGAGCTGCGTCTGGGCGTCGAGCTTGGCCTGGATCGCGGTGGCGTTCGTCTGCTGGTGGCCGTCGGCCACGTCGAGCGCGCGCACGCCCACGAAGATGAGCACCAGGAGGAGGCCCGTGAGCACGAGCTGGAACGTGCCCAGGGAGGCGAGCTTGTCGGTCCGGTCGTTCATCGTCCCTCGCTCGGCCGCGGGCCTCGCCAGGAGCAAGGGCGGAGCCGCGGGCCTCGTGGAAGGCCGGACACGTTCTCAGGAGATGCGCTGATGCGCAAGGCACCGTTAAGATCCCCGCATGAGCACCTCGCCCGCCCCGACCGCGCTGGCCGTCGAGGAGCAGCAGCTCCGCTCGGCCGACCAGACCGCGCTGTGGACCCGCCGCGTGCGGCCCGAGGGGCAGGCCCGGGCGCGGGTCGCCTTCGTCCACGGCTTCGCCGAGCACGGCGGGCGCTACGTCCCGACCCTGCGCTGGTTCGCGGCGCGCGGCTGCGACGCCTACGCGCTCGACCTGCGCGGGCACGGGCGCTCGGGCGGGCGGCGGACGTTCGTGCGCCGCTGGGGCGAGTTCCTGGACGACGTCGAGGCCTACCTGCTGCACGTCACGGCGCACGGCGAGGGGCCGCTGTTCCTGGTCGGTCACAGCATGGGCGGCCTCGTCGTCGCGCGGACCCTGCAGGAGCGGCGCCACCGCCTGCCCGCCCTGCGCGGCGTGGTGCTCACGTCGCCGTTCCTCAAGGTGAAGATGCCCCTGCCGGCCTGGAAGACGGCGGCCGGGCGGGTGCTCTCGCGGTGGCTGCCGTGGTTCCGGATCCCGGCCGACCTCGACGTGGCGCAGCTCAGCCGCGACCTCGAGGTGGGCCGCGCCTACCTGGCCGACCCGCTGGTGGAGAAGGGCGCGACCGCCCGCTGGTACACGGAGGCGATGGCCGCGCAGGAGGCGGCGCTGGCCACGGCGACGGCCCTCGACCTGCCGCTCCTCCTCATGCACGGCGAGGACGACGGCGTGGTCGACGTCGAGGGCACCCGCGGGCTCCACGCGGCCGCGGCGAGCCAGGACAAGGAGCTGCGCCTGTGGCCCGGCGCGCGGCACGAGCTGTTCAACGAGACCAACAAGGAGGAGGTCTGGGCGCACCTCCTCGGCTGGGTCGAGCGGCGGCTGTCGTAGGTCTTTGTTAGGGTCGCTCTCGTCGGGCCGCGGACCTCGGGCGCGGGCGACGGAGCGAGCGCAGGGCTACAATGCTGGAAGCGAACGTCAGCGTGCCCCGGCCGGCGGCCGGGGACACGGAGGGCCACGCCATGGAGGGCCACGCGATGGACCAGCGCCAGGTCGTCCCCGCCCACCCCGTCGACTACCCGGAGAGCGACGGGATGCCGATGGCCGAGACGGACGAGCACGCGGACGCGCTGCGCGCGGCCGTGGAGACGCTCCGGGAGCACCTGGCGAGCGACCAGGTCTACGTGTCGGGGAACAACTTCGTCTACTTCACCGAGGGCGAGCCGCGCGACGTGGTGAGCCCGGACTGCTACGTCGTGAAGGGCGCGCCCATGCGCCAGCGCCGCACCTTCAAGACGTGGGAGGAGGGCGGGCGGCGGCCCTGCTTCGTGCTCGAGATCACCTCCCGGGGCTCCCGGACGGAGGACCTCGGGCGCAAGATGTCGATCTACCGTGACGACCTCCAGGTCCCGGAGTACTTCCTCTTCGACCTGAGCCGCGACTGGATCGAGGCGGGCCTGCGCGGCTTCCGCCTCGAGCGCGGCGTCTACCAGCCGATCGAGCCCGGTCCGGACGGCCGGCTCGAGAGCCGGGAGCTGGGGCTGGAGCTGGCGGCGCACGGGCGCAAGCTGCGCTTCCGCCTCCCCGGCGCCGCCGAGCCGCTGCTCACGCCGAGCGAGCGGGCGGCGCGGGCGGAGGACCGCGCCGAGCGGGCCGAGGCCGAGCTGGCGCGGGTGCAGGCCGAGCTGGAGCGGCTGCGGGGTCGGCTCTAGCGGATCGGCCGCGGCCGGTTCTGCCCCTGGAAGGCGATCATCCACTGCGGGTAGGGCAGGGGCAGGGCGCTCACCTCGTCGAGGCGCCGCATGGCGTCGTCGCCGAGCGCGAGCTCGGCCGCGGCGAGGTTGTCGTCGAGCTGCTCGCGCGAGCGGGCGCCGATGATCACCGACGTGACCATCGATCGCCGGAGCACCCAGGCCAGCGCCACCCGCGCCGGCGTCGTGTCGAGGCCGCGGGCGACGTCCTCGAGCACGTCGAGCACCTTCTCGCCCCGGACCTTGTCGACGGGCGGGAACTGCCGCTCGCCGCTGCGGCGGCCCTCGCCGCCGTGGCGGTACTTCGCCGACAGGTAGCCGCCGGCCAGCGGCGACCAGGGGAGCAGGCCCACGCCCTCGGCCTCGCACAGGGGCACGAGCTCGAACTCGATCTCGCGGCCGACGAGCGAGTAGTAGGGCTGGAGCGTGACGAAGCGCGCCCAGCCGTGGGCCTTCTGCAGCTCGAGCGCCTTGGCGAGCTGCCAGCCGGCGAGGTTCGAGGCGCCCAGGTACAGGACCTTGCCCTGGCGCACGAGCAGGTCGAGCGCCTCGAGCGTCTCCTCGAGCGGCGTGAGCGGGTCCCAGCCGTGGACCTGGTAGAGGTCGATCCGGTCCGTGCCCAGGCGCTTCAGGCTGGCCTCGCAGGAGGCGACGATGTGCCGGCGCGAGAGGCCCACGTCGTTTGGATCCTCGCTCATGGCGCCGCGGACCTTGGTCGCGATCACCGCCTGGTCGCGCCGCCCGCGCAGGGCGCGGCCGAGGAGCACCTCCGACTCGCCGCGCGAGTAGACGTCGGCCGTGTCGAAGAAGTTGACCCCGCGCTCGATCGAGCGCGCGACCAGGTCCGCCGCCTCGGCCTCGCCCAGGCTGCCGACGCCCCAGTCGTTTCTGCCGAAGGTCATGCAGCCGAGGCACAGCTCCGAGACGAGCGTGCCGGTGCGACCGAGCAGGCGCATGGCCATGGGGTCCTCTCCTCTCTCAGGGAGGCGGATGGTAATCGAGGAGCTCGAGCCGGCCACGGGACCTCGGCGCGCCGTCGGCGTCGGTCGCGATCACCTCGTAGCGGACCAGGACGCCGGGGAGGGCGGCGCTGTAGTCGTAGCGCACGGCGCCGTTCTCGGTGGCCAGCTCGTACTGCGTGCAGGTGAAGGTCCCGGCGGGCACGGTCACCTCGACGCGAGGACGAACCGTCGTCCCATCGGATGGGAAGCCGCCACCGGAGAGCAACGCCCAGCTGCTCGCCTGGCTGGACGAGCGCAGGCATCGCCACGGAGCGCCGATCTCGGGCTGACCCTCCTCGCACTCGACGAGCGTGGGGCCGTGCTCGTCGACCGCCGTGACCTCTCTGACCCAGACGCGCAGCGGCTCGTCGGCGCCCTCCCACCGGTACATCCAGCGCGTACCCACGTGCAGCGCCGAGCGCACCTCGTCGGGGGCGAACGGCGCGTCTGCGCGCGGGAGGACGACCACCTGCTCAGGCCGGAAGCCGAAGCAGAAGCACCACTTTCCGTGCTCGCGGAGGTGGCACTCGCCGCAGCGCTCCAGGTCGTGCTCATTCGACCGGGGCGTGGCGCAGCCGGCCCCGACGAGGGCGATGAGGAGGGCGAGGGCGCGCGCCGTTCGGCTCACGCCCTCACGATACCGGCCCGGAGGCTGGACGTCCGAGCGGGGACGCGCTACCGGCGCCCCTGCTGGGCGAAGTAGCTCGTCATGAGGTTCCGGTAGTTCGGGATGTGCTCCGAGAGCAGCTTGCCCAGGCCCTCGATGTCGTTGCGCCAGTCGCGGTGCAGCTCGCAGGCGACGCTGAACCAGTTCATCATCTGCGCGCCCGCGTGGGCCATGCGCGTCACCGCGACGTCGCGCACCGTCGGGTTGAACGTCCCCGAGGCGTCGACGACGACGAACACCTCGTAGCCCGCCTCCAGGGCCGAGAGCGTGGGGAAGGCCACGCACACGTCGGTCACGACGCCCGCGATGATCAGCTGCCGCCGGCCCGTGGCCTCGACGGCGCGGACGAAGTCCTCGTTGTCCCAGGCGTTGATCTGCCCCGGGCGCGCGAAGTACGGGGCCTCGGGGAACAGGGCCTTGAGCTCGGGGACGAGCGGCCCGTTGGGCCCGTCCTCGAAGCTCGTGGTGAGGATCGTCGGCAGCTCGAAGAACTTGGCCACCGCGCCGAGCGCGAGCACGTTGTTCTTGAACTCCGACGGGGCGTGGTCCTGGACCAGCGAGATCAGACCCGACTGGTGATCGACGAGCAGCACCGCCGCGTCGTCCTTCGAGATTCGCCTGTACTTGAACCCGTTCGCCATGTCGACCTCCTCTGCTCTGCAGCTGGATGATGCGCTCGCGAGGGGCGGGCGATCGGAGCACGTCCCGGACTGGCACGATCTGGCCCGTTCCGCCCGTCCCCATCGCTCGCTCTGGCGAGTTGAAAAGGTAGTTCTCGATCTGTCTGTTCGCGCCTCACGCGAACGAGGGAATGGTAGGCAGGCCATCGCCCGCGATCGAGCCCCCTCCCCGCGACGGACCGTCCCGTGGGTGGGACAATGCGGCCCGCAGCGGGAGGCGCCATGGACCTCAACGAGCTGGTGGTCTTCGTCGAGGTCGTGCGCGCCGGGAGCTTCACGGCGGGGGCGCGGGCGCTCGGCATGCCGAAGTCGACCGCCAGCCGGAAGGTCTCGGAGCTGGAGGCGCGCCTCGGCGCGCAGCTCCTCGTGCGCACGACGCGGCGGCTGCGGCTGACCGACGTGGGCGCCGCCTACTTCGAGCGCGCGGCGCGGGTGGTCGCCGAGGCGCGCGCCGCGGACCGGCTCGTGGCCGACCTCCACGCCGACCCGTGCGGGCGCCTGCGCGTGACCGCGCCGCTGACCTTCGCCTTCCTGGGGCCGATCGTGGCCGAGTTCCTCGCGCAGCATCCGGCCGTCCAGGTGGACCTGGTCTGCACCGACCGCGTCGTCGACCTCGTGGCCGAGGGCTTCGACGTGGCCGTCCGCGCCGGCCGCATGGCCGACTCGTCCCTCGTGGCGCGGCGCCTGGGGACCGTGCAGCGCTTCCTCGTCGCCGCGCCGGCCTACCTGCGGCGGCGGCCGGCCCCGAAGGCGCCGGCGGGCCTCGCCGAGCACGACACGATCCTCTTCGGCGGCGGCGACGAGGGGGCCACGTGGACGCTGCGCGCCGGCCGCCAGCAGGTCGAGGTCGCGCTCCGGCCGCGGCTCGTCGTCAACGACTACGACATGCTGCGCGAGGCGGCCACGGCCGGGCTGGGGATCGCGCTCCTGCCCGACTACGTGTGCGAGGGGGGCCGGCGCCTCGAGCGCCTGCTCCCGGCGTGGACGGCGCCGGAGGTTCCGGTCCACGCCGTCTACCCGGCCGGGCGCCAGACGTCGCGAAAGGTCGCGGCCTTCCTCGACCTGCTCAAGCAGCGCTTCGCGCCGCGGCGCTGAACCGTCCCACGGGCGGAACGGTGCGTGCCGCGGCGGGCGGCTAATCGGGACGACGGCCAGGGCCTATCCTCGTGCTCGAGAGGAGGCAGCCATGAGGTCGACGACGAAGACGGTCAAGCGGGTCCTGCAGGTCCGGCGCGGGGTGCCGCCGCACTGGGTCGGCGACGGGTTCCACGTGCGGACGCTGCTCTCGTACGACGAGGCGCCGGCGGCGGTGAGCCCCTTCCTGCTCCTCGACCACGCCGCGCCGCGCGAGTTCGCGCCGGCCGCGCGTCCGCGCGGCGTCGGCGAGCACCCGCACCGCGGCTTCGAGACGGTCACGATCGCCTACCAGGGCGAGGTCGAGCACCGCGACTCGACCGGCGCGACCGGCCGGATCGGCGCGGGCGACGTGCAGTGGATGACGGCGGGCGCCGGGGTCGTGCACGAGGAGTTCCATGGGGCCGAGTTCACGCGGACGGGCGGGACCTTCGAGATGGTGCAGCTCTGGGTGAACCTGCCGGCGCGGCTGAAGCTGACCCCGCCGCGCTACCGGGCGATCCGCGCGAGCGAGATCCCGACGGTGGCCCTGCCCGGCGACGCCGGCCAGGCGCGCGTGATCGCGGGCGACCTCCTGGGCGCGAGGGGGCCGGCGGAGACGTTCAGCCCGGTCGGCGTGCACGACCTGCGCCTGCGCGCCGGCCGCGCGGTGGACCTCGACCTGCCCGACGGGCACACGGCGGTCGTGCTCGCGCTGCGCGGGCGCGTGCGCCTGAACGGCACGGACGAGCTGGCCCCGGCCGAGCTGGCCGTGCTCGCCCAGCAGGGCGACGCCTTGCGCCTCGACGTCCTCGAGGACACGACCGCGCTCCTCCTCACGGGCGCGCCGCTGGGCGAGCCGGTCGTCGGCTACGGGCCGTTCGTGATGAACACGGCCGACGAGATCCGGCAGGCGTTCGCCGACTTCCAGGCCGGGCGGCTGGCGCGGCGCTGACGGGAACTCGGGGCCGGGGTCGCGGGTGAAGGGTGCGTGGAGCCCTCGCCCGCGACTCCGTCCGCCCGCGGTCCCCCGCGCTCGCGCGCGTGGGTGGTCGAGGGCGCGGTCGAATCCAGGCGCGACGACGGGCACAATGCGCCGGTGCGCCGTCGCGTCAGGAGAGCCGAGCCGCCGCCGCCCGTCGTCGTGACCGACACGCGCCGCGTCGTCGTCCGGCGCGCGGCCGTGGGCGCCGTGCTGCTCGCGATCGCCGCCGGGATCGCGAGTCGCCAGGCGTTCGGCGAGGTCGAGCCGGCCGACGTGCTCCTCGGCGCCGCGCTGGGCCTCCTCGCCGGGCCGCTCGCGCTCGGCGAGCGCGCGGCGCGCCTCGGCCGCCCGTGGGCCGCCCTCGTGTGGTGCGCCGGGCTGGCGGTCGCCGGCGTGCTCGCCGGCGCCGTGCAGGCGGGCTTCGCCGCGCGCGTGTGGGCGACCGGGACGACGGCCGGCGCGCACGCGGCGTCCTACGCCGACGTGTGGGTCGCCGCGCTCGACCCGTCGACGCTCCCCGTGGTCGCGCTCCGCGCGCTGCCGTTCGCGCTCCTGCCGGTCCTCGCGGGGCTGTGGGGGTGGAGAGGGCTGCTGGTGGGCGCGGTCGTCCTGGCGCTGCCCCTCCGGGCGCTGCTCGGCTGGGCGAGCGATCCGCTGGTCGCCCCGGCCGTGCTCCTGCCCGGCCACGGCGCGGCCTGGGGCCTGCCGACCGGTGCCCGGGCGGTCTGGCCGGAGTTCGAGGGGCACGATGGCCAGTGGGTCCAGGCAGCGCGCATTGGGCTTTCGCTTCCATGGAAGGCGCCGCTGGTGGGCCTGGTGCTCTCCGCCGTGCGGCTCGACGCGCTCGCGCTCGCGGCGACGGCGCTCCTGGCCGATCTCTTCGCTCACCGCAGCGCCGCGTCGTCAGCGGACCGCCCCTCCCGCCGGCTGCCGCTCGCCCGCGCGCTGCCCGCCCTCGCCGTGGGAGCGATCGCCGCGCTCTCGATCCTGGGCCACCGGCCGCCGCCGGCGTTCCTGGTCGGGCCGCTCGTCGACCTGGTCGACGACGATCAGCGCCGCGGCCTGGCCGAGGGGCTGCTCCACCGCCTCGGGCCCGACGACGCGGGCGCGGTGGGCCCGCTGGCGCAGAAGCTCGCCGACCCGGCCAGCGCGCAGCGACGCCGGTTCGCCGCGACGCTCCTGGCCCGGATCGGCCCCCCGGCGGCGGTCGAGGCGCTCCCGGCGCTCGGCGAGGCGCTCCGGGACGAGCCCGAGGTCGCCCGGGCCGTCCTGGACGCGATCGCCGCCCTGGGGCCGGCGGCTCGGCCGCTGACCCCCGCCCTGCTCCGGACGCGGCTGGCGCAGCGCTTCGTCTCCGACCCCCGGAACCGGTGGTCCTGGAGGGCGGACGAGGTCCCGCTCCACGTCGCCGTCGACGCCCTCCTCCAGCGGCTGGGCCAGGGCGAAGTCGGCCGCGTGGACCTCCTGGCCTTCCTCGACGACCGCGACGACACGGTCGTGGCGGGGGCGCTGAGGGAGCTCGTCGGGCGCGCGGACCTGCAGCCCGACGACGCCGCGCGGTTCTACGAGGTCGCGCGCCGGGGGGTGGCCGTCGAGGCGGCGATCCAGGCCCTGGCCTGGCACCACCGACCCGCGGTGGCGCTCCTGCGCGAGCGGGCGGCGCAGTCCGACCTCGACGGCGACGACCCGATCCTGCTCCTCCTGCGCGCCCCGCTCCCGGGCGACCTGACGGACGTGTTCGAGCGGCTCGCGGCCCACCCCGACCCGGGGGTGCGCCGGAGCGTGGCGGAGGCGCTGGACCTCCGATACCCCGCGGGCCGCTCGCCCTTCGCCCCGGGCCTCCTTCTCGCCCTCCTCGCCGACCCCGACGCGCGCGTCCACGACGCGGCCGCCCGCGCGCTCCGCTCCCAGTACGCCCTCGCGGCGGACCCGCTCGCCGCCGCGCTCGACGCGCGCGGGCCCGTCGCCCTGCCCGCCGCGGCGCTCCTGGGCGAGCTGGGCGTCCACGGCCAGGGCGCCGTCCCGGCGCTCGTGCGCGCCCTCGCCGACGGCCCGCCCGACCTGCGCCTGGCCAGCGCCCGCGCGCTCGGGAGGCTCGTGGGCGGCGTCGACGACGCGACCACGCGGGGCGAGGTGCTCGACGCGCTCCTCGCCGCCACGCTCTCGGAAGACGAGGCCCTCGCCGTCGAGGCGCTCGCGGCGCTGGGGTCGTTCGCGTCGACCGACGAGGCGCCGCGCGTGCGGGACGCGCTGCTCGCGGCCCTCGACGCGCGCTCGCCCGAGGTGCGCGCGCGGGCGGCCGTCACGCTCGTCCACGCGGGCGGGCCGACGCGCACGCGCGGCGGCCGCGGGCTGCGCGTGCTCGACGCCGACCTGCCGCGCGTGATCGCTGCGCTCGCCGACGCCCTGCCGCGCCCCGAGGCTTGCATGGCGCTCGCCGCGATCGGCCCGCCGGCGCGCGAGGCGGTCCCGGCGCTCGCCCGCGCCGTCGCGGCCAGCGGCGACGCGCGACCGGCGCTGCGCGCCCTCGACGCGATCGGCCTCGACGCCCCCGGGGCGATCGCCGCCGTGGGCCGCGCCCTGCGCGTCGGCTCGCCCGACGCGCGCCTCCTCGCGGCCTCGCTCCTCCGCCGCGAGGGGCCCCGCGCCGCGGCGGCGCTCGACGACCTCGCGGCCGCGCTCGACGACCCCGAGCCGGCCGTGCGGCGCGAGGCGATCGTCGCGCTGGACCGCCTCGACCGCGCCGACTGCCTCCCGCTGCGCGACACCCTCCAGGCGAGGGGCCACCGCGAGGAGGACCCCCAGGCGGCCGCCCTCCTGCGCGGCCTCCTTCGGCGGCTGGGCGAGGCTCCGTAGACGCCGGTAGAGTGCGATCGTGACCGACGAGGCCGAGCCGCCGCAGGGGCCCCGCAAGCCGCCCGGCGTGGTGCGGGTGACCGTGCGCCGCCGGCCCGTCGACGACGCGCCGGCCGCCGCAGGCGACCTGGCCGCGCTGGGGGTGTCGGCGGTCGCCGGCGGCGTCGCGGCGGCGACGCTCGGCTCGAGCCTGGGCCTGTGGCTCGCGGTCGGCGCGGCGCACGTCGCCCTCGTCCGGCCGCTCTGCCGGACGGCCGCCCGGCTGCGGGTCGACCGCGCGCGCCTGCGCGCCGCGCTCGCCTGCCCCTACTGCAAGGACGCCGCGCGGGCCGACGTCGTCGGCTGCGAGCGCACTGGTTGCGGGGCCCTCTACCACCGCGAGTGCTGGGACGAGTGCAGGGCCCACTACGGCGGCTGCGCCGTCTACGGCTGCGGGGGCACGACCGCGCGCCAGGTCGGGGGCCTCGCCCTGCGCCGCCGCGCCCTGCGCCTCCTGCTGGCGGCCGCGCTCTTCCCCCCGCGCGTCGTGCGCCGCCTGCGCGGGGGCGAGCGGGGCCAGGGGGTCCTGCGCTTCGCCTGGGACGAGGCCGTGGCCGTCCAGCAGAACGCGTCGGCGAGCTGCAGCCAGTCGCTCGTCTCCGGCGGCGTGAACCTCGCCCTGTGCGTCGGCCTCCTCCAGTGGCTGATCGCCTCGCAGCCGTTTCCGCCCTGGGACCCCATGGCCGTGCCGAAGGTCGTCGCGCTCGTGGCCGTCGCCGCCGTGGCGCTCCTGCGCTGGCCGTTCGTCCTCCAGTTCGTGACGCTCGCGGCGGCGGAGCTCGCCGGGGCGCTGGCGAGCGAGGTCGCCGCGCTGGGGCGCGCCGACGTCGCCGACGACGGCGGCGGCGAGGGCGAGACGGTCGTCGGGCGGCTGGCGCGGGGCGCGGGGAAGAAGGACCGGGCGGGGTAGCCGCCCTCGTCCCCTCCTCCTGTGGACCGACCGCCTGTACGCTGACGACCGTGCTGGACCCCGTCGTGCATGCACCCCTGGTCCGTCGCGAGGAGCGCGGCCGGTGAGCCTCGGGCTCGTCGTCGCGCGCTCGCTGCTCGGGGCCGTCCTCCTGGCCGCCGCGGGCGCGCTCGTCGGCCTGAGCGAGGGCGACGTCGTCCCTGTCGACGTGCTCCTCGGCGCGGCGCTCGGGCTCCTGGCCGGGCCGCTGGCGCTGGGCGAGCGCGCCGCCCGCCACGGCCGCCCCTGGGCGGCGCTCGTGTGGTGCGCGGGCCTGGGGGTCGTCGGCGTCCTCGTCGCGGCGGTGCAGGTCGGGTTCGTCGCGCGCCTCCTGGTGACGGGCGGCGTGGCCGGCGCGTACGACGACGCCTACCTCGCGGTGTGGCAGGCCGCCCTCGATCCAGCGACCCTGCGCGCGGTCCTCGCCCGGGCGGCGCCGTTCGCCCTCGTGGCGCCCCTGGCGGGCGGCTTCGGCTGGCGCGGCCTCGTCCTCGGCGTGGTGCTCGGCGGCGCGCTCGTGCCGATCGTGGCCGTGACCGCCGGGGCGGGCGCGGTCTCCGTCGAGCGCAGCGCCAGGCTCGGGCCACGACCGGCGGACGCGGCCTGGGCGCTGCCCACGGGCGCCGGGGCGCCCAGGCCCTGCGCGACCGCCTTCTCCTACGATCAGGAGTATCCGCAGCAGGTCCCGGCCCGCGCCGTCCTGTTCGCCGCCGCGCTCGACGCCCTGGCCCTGGCCGCCTGCGTGCTCGCCGGCCGCCGGCGTGACGCTCGCTCGCGCCACCTGCCGCTTCCCCGGGCCCTGCCGGCCCTCGCCACCCTGGCGCTGGCCGCGCTGGCCGTCCTCGGCGGACGCCCGCCTCCCGCGTACCTCGTCGACCCGCTCCTCGACGCGCTCCGACCAGGGCCGGACCCGGCCTGGGGACTCCTCCGCCGCCTCGGCCCCGCCGACGCCGCTGCCGCGCCGATCCTGGCGGCGCGGCTCCAGGATCCCTCGCCGCTGCGGCGCGAGCTCGCCGCCGACCTGCTCGGGCGGCTCGGCCCGGCGGCCGCGTCCGCGCTCCCGGCGATCGAGCGCGCCCTGCTCCACCCGAACCGGGACGTCCGCCTCGACGCGCTCGACGCCCTTCCGGGGCTCGGCCCCGCAGCGCGGCCGCTCCGGCGCGCGTTCCTGCGCCTCTTCTTGGCGGAGCACCTGGACACCTGGCCCCTCGAGGACCCGACCCGCCTGACGCGGCTCCTCGACGACCTTGGCGGCGAGCCCGACCGCGATGAGCTCGTGGCGCTCGCCTTCGACGACGAGGTCGACGTCGCGGCGAACGCGCTCGAGCGGCTCTGGAAGCGAGGTGAGCTGGACCCCTCCCTCACGCCCCGCGTCCTGGCGCTGGCCCGCCTGCCCAGCGGCGTCGGGATTCTCCTTCGCGCCGAGCACGTCGTGGAGCCGGCGCGCGCCCACCTCGACGCGCTGCTCGACGATCCGGAGCTCGATGGAAGGGCTGCGGTCCTCTGGGTGCTGTTCGACCGCGATGTCCCGCCGCCCCTGCTCGTGCGCGCCGCGCGCCACGGCGATGACCAGGTCCGCGAGCGCGCCGCCGAGGCGCTGGCGTCGAGCCACCGGCAGGCGGACGCCTGGGCGCTCGACCTGCTCGTCTCGCTCGTCGACGATCCGGCGCGGCCGGTCGTCCAGGCCGCCACGAACGCCCTCGCCAGCCACCGCGCCGACGGCCTGGCTGCGCTGACGGACGAGGTGGCGGCCGGCGCGCCCCGGGCGCGCGCCGCGCTCGCGGCGCTCGGACGGACCCGCACCGCCTGGGCGGGCGAGGCCGTGCTGCCGCTCGCGCGCGCCCTGGACGAGGGCGACTCGTCGCTCCGCCCCGCGATCGTCGCGACCCTGGCCGACCTGGCCGGCGTCGCCCCGGGCGAAGCCCGCCATCACGCCGCGCAGGCGCTCGCCCACGCGACCCGGGACCCCGCGCTCGCGCCCGCGGCGCTCACGGTCCTGCGCGCCTACCCGGCGCTCGCCGTCCCCGCCGCGCGCGAGGTCCTCGTGGCGGCGCTCGACGGCCCTCGGCCCGACCTGCGCGCCCGGGCGGCCCTGGCGCTCCTCCTCTGCGAGGACCGGCAGGGCTGGCGCGAGGGCCTCGTCGCCCAGCACCGCCCCGCGCTCGGCCGGGCGCTCGAGGACGCGCTCACCGATCCGGCCTGGCCGCTCCCGACCGTCGCCGTGCTCGAGGCCCTCCGCGCCTTCGGGCCCGACTGGCTCGACCTCCCCGGCGCGCTCGGCGCCGTCGGCCGCGGCGCCAGCGAGGGGCGGGACTACGACGCGTGCCGGCTCGCGCTCGGCCTCCTGCTCGAGGCAGGACCGCGCGCGGGACCCGTCGCCGCTGACCTGGTGTCGGCGCTCTCGTCGCGTCACCCCGAGCTCCGCCGGTGGGCCGCCAACGCCCTCCGCAAGCTCGACTCCGACGCGCTCGCTCCCCACCGCGCCGCGCTCGAGGCCCGCAGGAGGGCGGAGCGGGAGGACGGGCCGACGGCGATGCTCCTGGAGTGGGTCCTCCATCGCCTGCGCGAGGCCGAGTGACCGTCACCGACCCCGACGACCCGCGCGTCTCGCCCTACCGCGACCTCAAGGCCCGCGCCCGCGACCCCGGGCGCGACCCGGGGCGCTTCGTCGTCGAGGGCGAGACGGCCGTCGTGCGCCTGCTCGAGAGCGCGTTCGAGGTCGAGTCGGTGCTCACGACCCCGACCCGCCTCGAGCGCCTGCGCCCCCACCTCCGCCCCGGCCTGCCCGTCCTCGTCGCGCCGCCCGACCTGCTCCTCACGATCACCGGGGTCGACCTCCACCGCGGCTGCGTCGCCCTCGCCCGCCGCCCGGCGCCGGGGCCCGTGCCGCTCCCCCCGCCCGACCGCCCGCGCACGACGATCGTCGCCGCGCAGGGCCTCGGCGACCCGGTGAACGTGGGCGCGCTCGTGCGCGACTGCAGGGCCTTCGCCGCCGACCTGCTGCTCCTCGATGCGAAGGGCGCCGACCCGTTCGCGCCGCGCGCCGTGCGCGCGGCCATGGGCCACGTGTTCGCCCAGCCGCTCGCCGTGACGGACGACCTCGAGGCCGAGGTCGCGGGCCTCCGCGCGGCCGGGCGGCGCGTGCTCGCGGCCACGCTCTCGGCCGGCGCCACGCCGCTGCCGCGCCTCGTCCGCCCCGACCACGTCGTCTTGCTGCTCGGCCACGAGGACCAGGGCCTCCGGCCGTCGCTCCTCGCGCTGGCCGACGAGGAGGTCACGATCCCGCTCGCCCCGGGCGTCGACTCGCTCAACGTGGCGGCCGCCGCGGCCGTGCTCCTCTACGCGCTCAGCCAGCCCCTCGACCCCGGCTGGCCGGACCCTCGCGAGGCGCCGAGTCCGGCGTTACCATCGTGACGTGATCCACGCTGACGACCTCCGCGAGCGCGCCCTGCGGCTCCCGATCAAGGAGCGCGCCGCCCTGGCGGCCGACCTCCTGGCGAGCCTGGACGGGGAGCCCGAGGGCGAGGTCGAGGCGGCCTGGGCCGCGGAGGTCGAACGCCGGGCCCACAAGCTGCTCTCCGGCGAGGATCCCGGACACGCCTGGGACGATGTGCGTGCCCGGCTGAGGGCCGAGTTCCCGCGTTGAAGCCGCTCCGTCTGGCGACCGGCGTCGAGGAGGAGATCCGGTCCTCCGCCCGCTGGTATGACGAGCAGCGGGCGGGCCTGGGCGCGGAGTTCAGGGAGGCGGTCGAACGTCTCCTGGAGGAGATCGCTCGAGCACCGGAGTCCTACGCCCCGTCGAGCGTGGGTGCTGGCGACCTCGTCTTCCGGCAGGCGTTCCTGCGGCGGTTCCCCTACAAGATCGTCAGCCTGGAGCGGGAGCGCGAGGTGCTGATCCTCGCCTGCGCTCACACCCGCCGTCGCCCTGGATACTGGCTGGGACGCTTCTCGTCGGAGTGACGCCCGCCATGACCGCCCTCACGATCGACCCGCACCCGCTCCTCGACGCCGGCGCGTTCACGACGACGTTCCCGCGCCCGCTCTCCGAAATGCCCTCGCCGCCGTGGCTGCTCGACCTCCTGCGCGTCGACGCCCCGGCGCCGCTGCAGCGCGACGAGGCCGTCCGCGCGGCCGTGCGCGACCTCCTGCGCCACGGCGGCTACAAGCCGACCGGGCGCGGCAAGCCGGCGTCGGAGTACCTCGTCGCCGCCGTGGGCGAGGGCAAGCTCGGCTCGATCAACGCCGCCGTCGACGCCTGCAACGTCGTCTCGCTCCACTCGGGGCTGCCGATCAGCGTCGTCGACCTGGACCTCGCGCGCGGGCCGTTCCGGCTCGGCCTGGCGCCGGCCGGCGCGCGCTACGTGTTCAACCAGTCGGGGCAGGAGATCGACCTGGGCGGGCTCCTGTGCGTGTTCGACCAGGACGGCCCCTGCGCCAACGGCGTCAAGGACGCGCAGCGCACGAAGACCCGCCCGGAGACGACGCGCGCGCTCTCGGTCGTGTGGGGGACGACGGCGCTCGGCGACCGCACGGCGCGCGCGGTCGCGTGGTACCGGGAGCTCCTCGAGCGGCTCGGGGCGACCACCGCCACCCTCTAGCGGGCCAGGTCGTGGACCCACACCTCGCCCGCCGACGCCAGCGCCAGGCGCCGGCCGTCGGCGGAGACCGCCGCCGCCTCGAGCCGCGCGGCCGGGACCTCGATCGTGCGCAGCACCGTGCCCAGGGGCACGTCCCACACGCGCACCTTGCCCTCACGCGAGGCGGTGACCAGCAGGTCGCCGCCCGGCTGGAAGGCGCAGAGGACGAGCGAGTGCTCGTGCCCCTCGAGCGTGGGCGGCTCGTGGGCGGCGCCGTCGTCGCGCCACAGGCGCACCGTCCCGTCGCCGAAGCCGGCCGCGAGCAGGCCGCGCTCGGGGCTGTAGGCCAGGCTCACGAGCTGGTCCGCCACGGCCACGTGGCCGGGCGCCGGCCGCTCGCCCGGCGGCGACCAGGCGCGCGCGTCGCCCGCGCGCGCGTCGACGAGCCGCTCCGGACGCTCGGCGCCGGGCCGCCACCAGGCCGCCGTCCCGTCGAGCGAGCCCGTGACGAAGCGCCCGTCGGGGAGCGCCTGGCAGGCCGTGACCGTGAGCGTGTGCCAGGCGTAGCGGCCGCGCTCGTCGCCCGTCGGCAGCCCGCGCAGGACGACGTCGGCCGGCGCCGGCCCTCTCGCCGGGCCGGCGAGCGGACCGAGGAGCGCGCCGTCGCGGTGCAGCGCCAGGGACGCGGCCGGCTGCGCGAGGTCGATCGCCCGCGGCCCCGCCGCGCCGTCCGGGTCCCAGGCCCACAGCCGGCGCTCCTGCACGCGCTCGTTCTCCTCGCGCGTGGTCAGCCACACGACGCCGGCGGCGTCGATCGCCGCGGCGAGCAGCTCGCGCGGGCCGTAGGGGGCCGGCAGCTCGACGCGGCGCTCGTGGCCGTCCGAGAGGTCCACCGCCACGAGGTCGGCGCCGACGTGCTGGAAGCGCGGCCGGCAGAGCGCGACCCTCGCGCCGTCCGGCGAGAGGGCCACGGGCCCCGCCCCGCGCAGCCGCCGCGGCCCCGGGTCCCACAGCCGCGCCGGGCCTGGCCCGGACGTCGCGAGGAGGCGCCCGTCGGGCGAGAGCGCGCACCCGCCCGCGTCGGCGTCGCGCAGGTGGAGCCGCCGCCGCGGGCGCAGCGCCTCGTCCCAGACGGTGACCGAGCCGTCCTCGGTGCGCGCGGCGAGCAGCGCCTCGCCGCCCGCGTCGCGCGGGCGCACGACGAGCGAGCGGACGAGGCCCGCGCCGGCCTGGAGGTCGGCGACGACGATCCGCTCGGGGCTCGACGCCTGGAGGTCCCAGACCTCGACCCGGCCGAGCGCGTCGCCGACCACGAGGGCGAGCGCGCCCTCGACGAGGGCGCCGCGCGGCGGCCAGGCGAGCGCGCGCCGCGCGGCGCGCGCGTTGTGCACGTCGACCGCGCCCGTGGCCACGTCCCAGAAGCCGATCAGGCCGTCCGAGTAGGCCACCGCCAGGCGGCCGCCCGCCTCGGGCGGGCCGAAGGCGGCGGCGTAGGCGGCCGCCTGGTTGCGCTCGCACCCCGGCCGGGCGTCGCCCCGGAGCGCAGGCCCCGCCGGCTCGCCGGAGCGCGGGTCGACGAGCGTCGTCACGCCGGCCAGGTCGAAGATCGCGGCCAGCGCCCCCGTGGGGTCGACGGCCAGGCCGCCGACGACGCGCTCCACCTCGCGCCGCCAGCGCGCCTGTCCGCCCCGCAGGTCCCAGGCCGCCTCGAGCGAGCGGCCGCCGGCCCGCTTCAGCGCGACGACGAGCGTCTCCCCGTCCGGCGTGAACGCGAGCCAGGCCCCCTCGCACGCGCCCACCGGCGCGCGGAGGACCTCGTCGCCGCGGACGAGGTCGCGCACGACGACCGCGCCGCCCTCGACGAGGGCGAGGACCCGGCCGCGCGGGCCGAAGGCGCAGCCGAGGGCGGGCGCCTGCGGGTCGGCGCCCGGGACGGGGCGGCCGAGGTGCTGCGCGGCCTGGCGCGCGCCGCGGCGCGCCGCCTCCTCCAGCGCCGCGCCGGCCCCCGCCATGGCGCCCGCCTCGCCCTCGGCGCGGGCGAACTCGGCCTCGGCCTCGACGTAGCGGCCGAGCGACAGGAGCCGCGTCGCGCCGTCGAGCCGGCGCAGGACGCGCAGCCGGGCGTTGGCGCGCACGGCCTCGTCGCGGGCCGTGGCGGCCGCGCCCTCCGCCTCGCGCGCCCGCGCCTCCTCGCGCCGCGCGTCCGCCCGCGCCCGGTCGAGCCGCACGGTCACGGCGCCCCACACGACGAGCCCCAGGAGCGCCGCCGCGCCGGCGGCCGCGCTCGCCGCGCGGTTGCGCCGCGCCCGCCGCCACAGCCGCCCGGCCAGGCTGACCGGCCGCGCGACCAGCGGCGCGCCCTCGCGCCAGCGGCGCAGGTCGTCGGCGAGCGACAGCGCCGTCGGGTAGCGCGCCTGGGGCTCGCGCTCCATGGCGCGCAGGACGATCGTCTCGAGGTCGCGGTCGAGCCCCGGGCGCAGGCTCGACGGCCGCGGCGGGTCGACCGTGAGCACCTTCGTGACGACGTTCATGGCCGTCGCCCCCTCGTAGGGCGGGCGGCCGGTGAGGGCGTGGTAGAGCGTCGCGCCGAGCGCGTAGACGTCGGCGCGGCGGTCGACGAGCTGCAGGTCGCCCGCCGCCTGCTCGGGCGGCATGTAAGCGGGCGTGCCGAGCGTCTGGCCGCTGACGGTCACCCCCTTCGCCTCGGCCGACACGTCCTTCGCCAGGCCGAAGTCGGCGAGGAACGGCTCGCCGGCCTGGTCGAGCAGCACGTTGTGGGGCTTCACGTCGCGGTGGAGCACGCCCCGCGCGTGGGCATACGCCACGGCGCGCGCCACCTTCTCCAGGAGCGGCGCGGCGACGTCCTCCGGCAGCGGGCCCTCGCGCCCGAGGCGCGCGTGCAGGCTCTCGCCCTCGATCAGGTCCATGGCGAGCCACGGCTGGCCGCGCTCGACGCCGACCTCGTGCACGCCGACCACGTGCGGGTGCTTCAGGCGCGCCGCCGCCTGCGCCTCGAGCTGGAAGCGCTCGGCCAGCTCGCCCCCGGCGCCCGCCGGCAGGAGCTTGAGCGCCACGCGCCGGCCGAGCTGGGCGTGGACCGCCACGTGGACGACGCCCATGCCGCCGCGCGCCAGCTCGCGCTCGACCACGTAGGGGCCGACGCGCTGCGGGGCGGCGGCCGGCGCGGGCGGCTCGGCGCGCGTCTCGGCGTGCGCCAGCCGGTGCGCCAGCCAGCGCGAGAGCTCGGCCGACGACCCGCGGCAGGCCGCCCAGGCCTGCGCCAGCTCGGCCTGGGGGAGCCGCCCGTCGCGCAGGGCGGCCTCGAGCGCCGTGCGCGCGGCGGGGTCCAGGGCGCCGAGGAGCGAGGCGAGCGCGCTCACGCCCAGAGCCTGGCAGCCGCGGACGGGCGGCGCTACGCGGCGGGGGGCGCGCGGAGTACAGTGGCCCGCCGGGAGGGCCATGTGCGAGGCTTCGTCCGCATCGGCGCCGCGGTGCCGCCCTGCGGGGTGGCGGCCGTCGAGCGCAACGCCGAGGAGACGCTCGCCCTCTGGCGCACGGCCCACGAGGAGGGCTGCGCCGTCGTCGTCTTCCCGGAGCTCGGGCTCACGGCCTACACGGCGCGCGACCTGTTCTTCGACGCGCACCTGCACGCCGAGGTCGAGCGCGCCCTCGCCCACCTCGTCGAGGCCAGCCGCGACCTCGCCCCGCTGGCCCTCCTCGGCCTGCCCCTGCGTGTGGGGCCGTCGCTCTACAACGTCGCGGTCGCCGTTCTGGGCGGGCGGGTGCTCGCGGTCGTCCCCAAGTCGTACCTGCCGACCTACCGCGAGTTCGAGGAGGCGCGCTGGTTCCAGCCCGGCACGCAGGTGCCGCCCGGGTCGACGGCGCGCGTGCTCGGCGAGGCGGTGCCGTTCGGGACCGACGTCCTCCTCGAGGCGACCGGCGTCCCGGACCTCGTGGTCGGCGTCGAGGTCTGCGAGGACATGTGGGTGCAGGCGCCGCCGAGCGCCGCGCAGGTGTCGGCCGGGGCGACCGTCTGCTGCAACCTGTCGGCCTCGAACTTCACGATCGGCAAGGCGGAGCTGCGGCGCCTGCTCGCGCGGTCGCTCTCGGACCGCGGCAAGTGCGTCTACGTCTACGTGGCCGCCGGCCCCGGCGAGTCGTCGACCGACCTGGCCTTCGACGCCGACGCCTTCGTGTGCGAGGACGGGCGCGAGCTGGCCAGCTCGCGCCGCTTCGCGCGCGACGGGCAGCTCGTCTCGGTCGACGTCGACCTCGAGCTCCTCGTGCACGAGCGCCTGCAGACGACGTCGTTCGGCGCCTGCGCCGCGCAGGCGGCGCGCCCCTTCCGGCGCGTGCCGTTCACCGCGGCCGCCCCGGCCGGGGCCCTGCGGCGCCAGGTCAGCCCGCACCCGTTCATCCCGTCCGACCCGGCCACGCTCGCCACGCGCTGCTGGGAGGTGTTCGAGATCCAGACCAACGCCCTGGCCACGCGCATGCGCGCGACGGGGATCTCGCGCCTGGTGCTCGGCGTCTCGGGCGGCCTCGACTCGACCCACGCCGCGCTCGTCGCGGCCGGCGCGCTCGACCTCCTGGGCCTCCCGCGCACGAACCTCCTCGGCGTGACCATGCCCGGGCTGGGCACGACGAGCGGGACGCGGGGCAACGCCGAGCGCCTGGCGCGCGCGCTCGACGCCGAGTTCCGCGAGGTCGGCGTCTCCGAGGCCACGCACCTGGTGCTCTCGGCGAGCGAGCACGCCGCGGCCCGCGGCACGCGGGGCGTCGACGACCTGCTGGCGCGGCTGAGAGAGCAGCCGGCCCTGGGGGACATCGCGCTCGAGAACGTGCAGGCGCGCCTGCGGACGCTGCTCCTGTTCACGCTCGCCAACCAGGCCTGCGCGCTGGTCGTCGGCACGGGCGACCTGTCGGAGAAGGCGCTCGGCTGGTCGACCTACACGGGCGACCACATCTCCAGCTACGACGTGAACGCCGGCGTCCCCAAGACGCTGATCCAGTTCGTGATCCGCTGGGTGGCCAACGAGCGGGCGGCGACCTGGTCGCGAGGCGACCCGCAGGCCCTGCGCGAGGTGCTGTTCGCGATCCTGCACACGCCGATCTCGCCCGAGCTCCTCCCGCCCGACCCGACCGGCGAGATCGCGCAGCTCACCGAGGGCACGATCGGCCCCTACGAGCTGCACGACTTCTTCCTCTACCACCTCGTGCGCCACAAGCGCCGGCCGACGAAGCTCCTCGACCTGGCGCGCGCGGCGTTCGCCGGCCGCCACGACGACGAGGCCCTGCGCCGCTGGCTGGGCGTCTTCCTGCGCCGGTTCTTCCACAACCAGTTCAAGCGCTCGTGCACGCCCGACGGCCCGAAGGTCGGCATGGTGGCCCTCTCGCCGCGGGGCGACTGGCGCATGCCGTCCGACGCCCAGGTCGCCTCGTGGCTGGCCGAGGTCGAGGCGTGGCGTCCGTGAGGGCCTCGCGGCGCGGGCGTGTGGACGCGGCGGCCGTCCTCCTGGGCGTGACGTTCGTGTCGTCGGCCGTCGCGGCGGCGCTCCTGTGGCGGGCGCACCAGGAGCGGGTCGAGGCGCGGCCGACGGGCCCCGAGGCCCTCGTGGCCGAGGGCCAGCGCCTGCTCGACGCGGGCGAGGCGGCGCTCGCGGCGACCCGCTTCGGCGAGGCGCTCGTCGCGGCCCCCGACCGCGTCGACGCGCTCGTCGGCCGCGCGCGGGCGCGGCGGGCCGCCGAGGCCGGCGCGGGGGCCGTGCGCGACGACCTCGACCGGGCGCTCGCGCTGGCGCCCCGCGACCCCGACGCCCTGCGCCTCCAGGCGGAGCTGTGCCTCGAGCGCGGGGACCTGCGCGGCGCCGCGACGGCGCTCGACCGCGCGCTCGAGGGCGTCGGCGCCGCGCCGGGCGCGGGCGCCACGGTCGACGCGCTGGCCGACCTGCGGCGGCGCGTGGCCGAAGCGGCGCGGGCGGAGGAGGCGGCGATCGAGCGCGCCGAGGCGCTGCTCGGGGCCCTCGAGGGGGCGTCGGCGGTGCAGGCGCTCGAGGCGGCGCGCGCCGCGGCGCCCGGCTCGGCGGCGCTGGCGGCCGCCCTCGCCGGGACGCTCGGCGAGGTCGGCCGGGCCGAGCAGGCCCTGCGCCTGGCCGAGGAGGCGGAGCGGCTCGACCCCGACCAGGCGCTCGACCCCGTCGCCGTCGACGCCCTGCGCCTCGACGCCCAGGCCGCCGCCCGCGCGCCCGGCGCGCCGGTGCCCCTGGAGCGCTGGTGGGGCCACCGCGGCGGCGTGTGGCGCCTCGAGGGCGAGGTCGTCGCGGGCACCGGCAAGGGGCGCGGCGAGTTCGACCTCGCGCTCCTCCTCCCCGCCGTCCCCCGCGCGGGCCCCGAGCACACGATCTCGGTCGACGTCTCGCTCGGCCCCGGCAGCCCGGGCGCCTACGCCGGCGTCGTCGTCGGCGCGCGCGGCGCCGACGACTTCTACCTCGTCTACGTGTTCCACGACCTGTCGTTCGCGCGCACGCGCCTCGAGGGGCCGGAGCTCGACGCCTACCGGCGCAAGCACGACGCCTGGCCCAAGTTCGTGCGCGTGGCCCGCATGCTCGAGGGGCGCTGGCAGCACCGCGCGACGCAGAACGCCGCGTTCGGCGACACGGGCTGGGCGTCGCTCCGCGTCGAGGTGCGCGGCAACGAGCTCACGCCGGTGGTCAACGGCAAGCGCGGCGACGCCGTGCGCCTCGACCGCCCGCTCGACGGCCGCGCCGGGCTGGCGAAGTTCTACGACACCGAGGCGCGCTGGCGCGGGCTCCGGGTCGAGGAGCGGTAGGTCAGGAGCGAGGGCCGCTGGCCGGGCGCAGGCCCCACACCAGCCCGACGGCCGCCAGGGTGCGGAGCGCGTAGTAGGTGAGGTCGACCTCCCACCAGCGCCGGCCGTGCCAGGCGGCGTGCATGTCGTGGTGGTGGTTGTTGTGCCAGCCCTCGCCCAGGAGCAGCAGGGCGAGGAGGCCGTTGTTGCGGCTGTCGTCCGGCGTGTCGTAGCGGCGCGAGCCCCACACGTGGGCGCCGCTGTTGATCATGAACACGGCGTGCCAGGTGACGACCGTGCTGACGAGGAAGCCCCACACGAACCACGGCCAGCCGCCCAGGGCGTAGAGCGCGGCGGCCAGGGCGTAGGCGGGGAGCGGGTAGTAGCGGTCGAGGAGGCGGAGCTCCGGGTAGCGCTCCAGGTCGCGGCAGGGCTTCACGGGCGTCTCGCTCAGCTCGCGGTCGAGGAACCACAGGACGTGCGCGTGCAGGAGGCCGCGCCGGCCCGGCGAGTGGAAGTCGGCCGGGCCGTCGGACGTGCGGTGGTGGTGGCGGTGGTTGGCCGCCCACTGGATCGGCCCGCGCATGAGGGTCGTGTTGGCCCACAGCGCCAGCACGAGCTGGAACCACCGCGACGTCCTGAACGAGCGGTGCGAGAAGTAGCGGTGCAGGCCCAGCGTCGTCCCGAGGACCCGTACGACGTAGAGGCCGACCGCCAGGAGGACCCACCCCGGCTCGACCCCGACGACGACCACCCCCGCGACGGCGGCCGCGTGGACGACCACGAACGGGAGCAGCTTGCCCCACACCGGCCGGAACGGCCGGTGAGCCACGACCGCTGCCTCGCTCGTCGCCGGCGCGTCCATGGGGGCAGGGTAGACCCTCGCGCGCCTCGGGGCCAATTGACATGGGAGATGGCGACGGCGAGCGTATGGGACCGCCACAGGAAGGACGAACCGGACGTGCTGAGAGGTTACGGACACCAGGTGGGAGCTGACCTGGACGACCCGCTGGAGCTCCGCGAGATGACGATCTGCACGGCGGACCCCGCGCTCGTCCGGGCCGTCGGCGAGTTCCTCCTGCAGGCTGCGGATCGACTGGAGAGAGACGGGGAAGCCTTCGGTCACGACCACTTCCGCGACGTGCGAAGGGACGTTTGGCGCCCTGAGTTCGTCGACGTGATCGTGGCGCGAATGGAGCCTCCGGAGCCCTCGTGACCGGAAGGGACAGCGCGCCAGTAGGCTCGTGCGGTCGCGCGTTCAGTGACCCGGCGGCGTCATGCCCGTGCGCGCGCTCCAGGTCGCGGCGTCGACGACGTCCTGGCGGAAGGCGGCGTGGCACGCGGTGCAGGTCCGCAGCATGACCGACGTCGCGCGCAGGACCGCCGCGGCGTCGCGGGTGGCCGCGGCGTCTTCCACGGCGTCGGCGCGCTGGTGGAACTCGAGCGCCAGGTCGGTGAAGCCCTCGGCGCCCGCCCCCATGCGCCGGCACGTGCGCTGCATGTCGGGCGAGGTGCCGATCGTGCGCGCCGCGGCGGCCACGCCGTCCCAGTCCTCGTGCGCCAGCGCGTGGGTGATCGCCTCCACGGCCACGAGGTGCTGCTGCATGCTCTGCTTCTGGTGCCAGGCCATGGCCGGCAGGAGCGGGACGGGTCGCCGCGGGTCGAGGCGGTTCAGCGCGTCGACCGGGTCCGCGTGGCCGTCGGCCGTCGCAGGCGGCTCGGGCGGGCGGTCGCAGCCCGTCAGGGCGGCGCCGGCGAGCGCGAAGGCCAGGAGCGTCGTCGCGTCGAGCCTCATGCGGTCTCCTCCCGGGTGGCGCGGGCCTCGCCCATGGCCGCTCGCAGGCGCTCGAGCGCGTCCAGGACGCGCGGCAGGTCGGGGCCGAGCGTCGCGGCCAGGCGACCCACGTGGGCCACGCTGGCGCGGTCCACCTCGGCCGCGCGGGCCCGGCCGCGCGGGGTCAGCGCCAGCGCCAGGGCCCGTCCGTCGGCGGGGTCCGCGGTCCGCTCCAGCTCGCCCAGGCGCTCGAGCCGGGCGCACAGGCGCGACACGTTCGTGCGGTCGATCCGCAGCCGCTGCGCCAGGGCCGACACGCGGAGCGGCCCGGACGCCGCGCGCAGCTCCAGGAGGGCGTGGGCGTGCGGCAGGCTCAGGGGCGCGCCGCAGGGCCGGCAGGCCTCGTCGAGGGCGCCGTGCTCGACCACGAGGCGGCGCAGGGCGTCGCGCAGCGCGCGCACGTCGTCGGCAGAGCGGGCGGCGGGCCGGGCGGCGGAGCGGGCGTGGCGGACGTTCGAGCGGGTCATCCGGCATCCATTTCAGTGCGAACGCACGCAATATACGTGCGTTCGCACCCGTGTGTCAAGCCGAGGGCGGGGCGACCCCTCGGCGCGCCGGAACCCGCGCGGGGTCGCGGCCGTGTGAACCCGCGTGAGCCTGCGCGCCGCCTGGTCCGTCGTGCTGCTCGGCGCGCTCGCCGCGGGTTGCGGCGACGCGGCCGGCGCGTCCGCCCGGACCACGCCGGTCGCCGGCGCGGCCTACCTCGAGGCGGAGCCGCTCGTCGGGGTGCGCCTGCAGTTCGAGGCGGACGGGGCGCTGGTCGAGGCGGTCACCGACCCGGCCGGCGGCTTCGAGGTGCGGCTGCCGCGCGGCCTGTGGACGATCACCGCGCCGGACCTCCCGGACGCGTCGGCGCTGGCGGGCCTGGCCTACGGCGTCGACGACCTCGGCGGCGGCCTCGCGGACCGCGAGGAGGACGCCTGGGCCGCCGCGGTCGGCGGCGCGCGGGTCCGCGTGGGCGACGTGAGAGCGGACGCGGACCTGGCCGAGGCCGCCCCCGGCGACACGGGGCCGCTCGTCGTGCGCTTCCTGCGCCCCCACGTGCTCGAGGGCGAGGTCGTCGACGGCGACACCGGGGCCCCGATCGGGGGCGCGCGGGTGCGCCTCGTGCAGCCGCCGGAGGTCGAGGAGGACGGGGAGGTGACCGTCACCGAGGCGGCGGTCGACGCCGCCGGCGCGTTCCGCCTGCCGGTCCCCGGCCACGCGCGCGCGGGCGAGTGGCTCGTGCGCGCCTCGGCCGCGGGCTACGCGGACGGCGCCCTCTTCGTCCTCCCCGAGGGCGCCGAGCTCACGGCGCCCGGCCGCGAGCAGGTGCGCGTGGCGCTCCGGCGGCCGCTGGCGCTCGAGGGCCGCGTGCTCGACCTCGCCGGTCGCCCCCTCCCGGCGACCGTGCGCGTCGCGTACTCGCCGCCGGACGCGCGCGGGACGGCGGAGCGCGTCTGGCGGACCACGACGCACGTCGTCCGCTGCGGCCCGGACGGCCGCTTCCGCGTGGACGGGGTCCCGCGCGGCGCGGCCGTGCACGGCGCCGGCGCCGGCCCGCACGCCGCGCTGGTCCAGGTGGTGGCCGACCTCGAGGGCCACGAAGCGGCCAGCCGGACGGCGCTCGTCTCGAGGACCTCGTCGCCCGTGACGCTCGAGCTCGCGCGCCTGGTCGAGCGACGCGGCCGCGTGGTCACCGCCGAGGGGGCGCCGGTCGCCGGCGCCCACGTCGGCCTCTCCTCGTGCGCCAGGGCCGCCGACGCGGCGTCTCCCTGGAGCCCGTGCGCCGAGCACCTCTCCGACGCGCAGGGGTGGTTCTTGGCGCGTGGGGTCCCGGAGCGCGAGGGGTGGCTCCACGTGAGCGCGCCGGGGTTCGCGACCGGCTCCGCATGGCTCGGCCGCGAGGACGCGCCGGTCGTCGTCGTGCTCGAGCGCCCGCGCCCGGCCGCGCCCACCGCTCCTGCGGCGGCGACGCCTGCGCGCCGGCCCGACGTCGAGTGCACGGTCGTCACGGCCCGGCCAGGCGCGAGCGCCGCGCTCCGGGTCGTGCGGGAGGGCGACGGCGGCGAGACCCACTCGGTGTGGCTCGCCGGCGGGCAGACGACGCACCTGGCGCTCTCCCCGGGCCGTTACCGGCTGCACGCGTTGGCCGCCGGCCACGCGCCCCTGACGCGCGAGGTCCACGTCGTCGACGGAGAGGACCAGCGGCTCACGCTGGCCATGACCCCGGGCGGGGCGCGCCTGGGCCTCCGGGTCCGCTGGCCCGAGGTCCCGATCGCCGGGTTCGAGGTGGCGCTCGTCGACCCCGCGACGGGCCTCGAGCGGCATGTGTGGCTGGACGCGCCCGGGCATCCGGGCTCGAGCCTCGAGGTCGAGGGGCTCGGCGCGGGCGACGCGCGCGTGGAGGTGCGGTTGGTCTACGTCGAGGCGGACGGCACCCAGCGCGACGGCGACCCGACCTCGGCGTGGGTGACCCTGCGCGACGGGGAGACCACCCCCCTCGAGGTCGACCTGCGCTGACGCTACTTCAGCTTCCGCTGGAGCGTGTTGCGCCCGATCTGCAGGACGCGCGACGCCGCGCTGCGGTTGCCCTCGCAGGCGGCCAGGACGTGCTCGATGTAGGCCCGCTCGACCTCGGCCAGCGGGCGGAGGCCCGTGACGAAGGCGCCGTCGGGCACGGTCTGCCCCGCCGGCGCGGCGGCGGGACGCGCGCCGATCGGCAGCTCGCCCGGCGCGATCACCTGGCCCGGGGCGAGGACGATCGCGCTCTCGAGGGCGTGCTCGAGCTCGCGCACGTTGCCTGGCCAGGCGTGGGCGTGCAGCGCCGCGCGGGCGGCCGGGGCGAGGACGAGGTCGGGGCGGCCGTGGCGGCGGCCGAGCTCGAACAGGAAGTGGTCGATCAGCCGGTCGAGGTCGGCGGCGCCGCGCGCGCGCAGGGGCGGCACGTCGATCTGCACGACGCGCAGCCGGTAGTAGAGGTCCTGGCGGAAGCCGCCGTCCGCGACGAGCGCCTCGAGGTCGCGGTGCGTGGCGCACACGAACCGCGCGTCGACCTTCTGCGCCTGCGTGGCGCCGACCTTGGTGAAGGTCCGCTCCTGCAGGAGGCGAAGGAGCTTGCCCTGCGCCGAGGGCGGCACCTCGCCCACCTCGTCGAGGAACAGCGTCCCGCCGTCGGCCTGCGCCACCTTGCCCTCGACCGTGCGGTCGGCGCCGGTGAAGGCGCCGCGCTCGTGGCCGAAGAGCTCGTTCTCGAACAGCGCCTCGGGCAGGGCCGCGCAGTCGACCTTCACGAACGGGCCGTCGCGCCGCGGCGAGTTGTAGTGCACCGCGCGCGCGATCGCCTCCTTGCCCGAGCCGCTCTCGCCGCGCACGAGCACCGTGGCCTCGGTGCGCGCGGCGCGGGCCGTGCGGTCGTAGACCTCGCGCATGGCCGTCGACTCGCCGACGATGTGGTTGAAGCGGAAGGCCAGGTGCTGGCGCGTCTCCTTGTGGAGCTGCGCGCGCAGGCTGGTCGCCTGGAGGAGCGCCGCGACCTCGCGCGCGAGCGCCCCGAGGGCCTCCTCGTCCGCCGGCCCGAAGGTCCCCTCGCGCCGGTTGAGCACCTGGAGCACGCCCAGGACCTCGCCCTTCGGGTCGACGACCGGCGCGGCCAGGAGCGACGTCGTCTGGTAGCCCGTGAGCTGGTCGATCCGCTGCGTGAAGCGCGGGTCGGACGCGCCCTCGGCCACGCGCACCGGCTGCCCGGAGCGGGCCACCCAGCCCGCGACGCCCTCGCCCAGGCGCAGGCGGATCTCGGCCAGCTCGGGCAGGTGCGCGACGCGGCTCACCAGCTCCGACCGGGCGTGGTCGAGCAGGTAGAGGGTGCCGCGGTCGGCGTCGAGGCGGCGCGTGACCTCGTCGACCACGAGGCGCAGGAGCTCCTCGAGGTCGACCTGCTGGTCGGGCCGGAGCGTGCGCAGGACCTGGAGCGGCTCGTGCTTGACCGTCACGGCCCTCACCATACACACCGCTACCGACCCGAGAGCACCCACCGCATGGCCCTCGTCCAGCCGGTCGCGCCCTGGAAGACGACCCGGTGCCGCTCGCCCTCCCGGCGGGCGACCGACACCTTCTGCCAGCCGTTCGTCCGCGCGAGGTCGAGGACGCCGCCCCGGTGGAGCGTCATGCCGCCGGCGAGGAGGTCGTCGTCGCGCGCCGGCGGGGCGTCGTCGCCCGCGTGCCCGTGGAGCGCCCACGTGCGCGACAGCGTCAGCCGCCGGTCCCAGGCGACGCCCACGCCGGCCGAGTCGAGGCCGTAGCCGGAGAACAGGGTCGCCCGCGGCTGGCGCAGGAGCGCGGCGCCGTCGGCCCGCCAGCGGTCGCCGTCGCGCGTGACGAGCGTCCGCAGGACGTCGGCCAGCCCGGGGGCGGCCGCCTCGACCGCCTGCTCGACGGCCGGGTCGTCGAGGAACTCGCGCAGCTCGCCCGGGGTGACGTCGTCGTCGAGGAGCCCGGCGTCGCGCGCCGGGTCCTCGAGGTGGGCGAGCGCGTCGGGGTCGAGGTCGAGGAGGTCGCGGAGCCGGTCGAGGGCGTCGCGGTCCGGCAGGTCGATCGGGTCGAGCGGCGCGGCTGGTGAGGGCGCCGCGCCCGAGCGCGCCGTCCAGAGCTCCACCGCCTGCCGGCCGACGCCGCCCGTCCTGGGCAGCGGCGCCACGAGCGGCGCGCGCGCCAGGGCCTCGCGCTCGAGCGGGGGCAGGTCGCGGCCCCGCGTCGCGCCGGGGGCGTGGCGCGCCCCGCCGAAGCTGACCTGGAGGCCCCCCCACGCCGCCCAGCCGCGGCGCGGGACGCCCCAGTCGTCCTGGCGGCCGTGCTCGACGCCGACCTCGAGCGCCACGTCGAGGTCGGGGCGAGAGACGAGGAACAGGCCGGCCTGTCCGCCGACCTGCAGCCTCGGCATCGGCCCCAGGAGCGGCTCGAGCGGCGACGCGGCCAGGTGCCAGCGCGCGTGCGCGGCGCCGTAGACCCGCCCCCACCGCCCGGCCACCCGCGCTCCTGCGGACCAGCCGTCGCGGTCGGCGAAGTCCTGCACGGTCGTCGAGCCGGCCGTGTGGCGGACCTCGACCGCGGCGAGGGCGTGGCGCTCGCGCGCCCACGCGCGCGAGGCATGGAGCTCGACCGTCCGCGTCACGCGCCAGGGGACGCGCAGGAGCGAGACGTCGTCGAACGGGTCGGTCTCGGCCAGGACCGAGTAGACCGGGTCGAGGTGGATCCAGTCCCAGGCCTCGCGGTAGCGGAGCCAGAGCTCGGTGCGCGTGCCGACCATGCAGGTGTGCTGCAGGAGCCGGAGCGACGCCGTCCCGTGGGCGCCCAGGGCCCCCTGCGAGAGCGCCGCCGTGACGCCGAGGTCGGTCCGGCGCGCCACGCGCGCGACCCCGGAGGGCAGGGGCTCGGTGTCACCGGGCCGCGCGGCCGCGGCGAAGGCGTCGACGTAGGCGCCGACGGCGACCTCGAAGGCCTCGTGCGGGCGGAGGCGGAGCGTCAGGTCGCCGCCGGTCGAGGCCGCCCACACGTCGACGCCGCCGCGCGACGCGTGGCGCCAGGCGCCGCGCGCCTCGCCGCGCTCGGAGCGCCCGTCGAGCCAGCCCGCGCCGAGGGACAGGTGCAGGCCGCCCTCGACGAGGAGCCACCTGGCCGGCTCGGCCGAGAGGCGCGGGGCCACGCCCACGTGCAGGCCGCGGTCGTCGCCCACGACGCCGCCGCCCACGTGCAGGGCGCGCCAGCGCGCGCTCGCGAAGCCGACGTCCTGCCCGCCGCGCGGCCCGGCGAGCGTGCGCGCGTGGGCCAGGTCGAGGCGCAGGTGCTCGGTGAGGTCGAGGTGCCCCTGGAACGTCCCGCCCGAGCGCGCGCCCCCGTCCTCGTCGACGTCGGCGTGCCAGCCGGTCAGCCGCACCTGCCCGCGCGGGCCGTGGTCGGCGCGCGCGACCGTCGCCGCGAGCGCGACGACGCAGGGGACCAGATACCGCGCCCTCACGGGGCCCGCGTCCTTCTCCCTCCCCCTTCTTTCGTGGGGATCTCGCGGGGCGTGATGCGGCCCTTCCCCGGTGGGGGCCGGGGTGAAACGGGACGCGCGCGCTCCGCGGGAAGCCCGGCGGTGAGACGTGCTCACCACCTGACGGGACGATGGCAGCTCACGCGCGGGACATCAAGGGAACGACCCGAACAGGCCCCGGACTCAGGCGGGCGGGTCGACCCACCCACGCACCGCGTCGGGCATGCGCGTGACGCGGCCCGTGGCGCGGTTCAGGCAGGCGTGCTTCGTGAAGCCCTTGCAGAGGAGGACGTCGTCGCCCTCGCGCTCGAGGCGGTACTCGAACGTCAGCGTGGCGTGGCCGAGGTCCTGCACGCGCGTGCAGATGCGGAGGACGTCGTCGTAGCGGGCGGACGCGAGGTACTTCGCGCCGACCTCGGTCACGGGCAGCATGAGCCCGTCCTGCTCCATGGCCCGGTAGAGCCCGCCGCGGGCGCGGACGAACTCCGTGCGGCCGATCTCGAAGAAGCGCAGGTAGTTGGCGTAGTAGACGATCCCCATGGCGTCGGTGTCGCCATAGATCACGCGGTGCCGGTGGACGACCCAGCCTTCGTCGGTCACGCGCGGGAGGGTACCACGCGTCACCGGCCGGCGGGGCGGCCGCGGACGACCTGGACCAGGCGGCCGGCCTCGAGGTCGACGAGGGCGAAGCACGGCCGGACGCCGGGGCCGTGCTGGTCCGCCAGGACCAGCAGGCGGTCGCCCAGGAGCGCCGCCCGGCGGGGGCTCCGGCCGCGGCTCTCCGCGCAGGCCGGGAGCGTGAACGACCCGGGGTCGACGTCGCGCGTGCGCGCCTCGAGGGCCTCCCGGGCGGCCGGGTCGAGCGGCCGCTCGATCGCCGCCCAGACCTCCTCGTCCGCCGGCAGGGGGCCGCGGTAGGCCCCGCGCTGCGGGCCGAACGCGGCCGTCAGCGCGCGCAGGGTGAGGTTGTTCGGCAGGTTCCACAGCTCGCCGGTGCCGTCGGGCACGCAGCCGCCGCTCTCGATCGGGCAGCGGACGACCGGGTCGAGCGGCGCCGGGCTCCGCACGAGCCCGAAGGTGCGGATCGAGGCCGTGCCGGTCAGGTAGCCGAGGACGGCGTTCCCCACGGCCAGCGGCGGCAGGACCGCCGGCGAGAGGGCCAGGGTCAGCGCGACGGCCCGCCAGCGCCGGGCCCGGGCGAAGGACAGGGCGCCGAGCAGCGCGCAGGGCAAGGCCAGGAGCGCGGAGACGGCGAGGAGGAACCAGGCGAGCAGGTTGGCGGCGACCGCCATGGGCACCGACCCCCGGGGCCGGGGCGCGACGGGCTTCTCCGCCGCGACCGCCTGCCGCCCGGCCTGCGCGCAGCCGAGCGTCGAGCAGCCGCCCAGCTCGCGCAGGCAGCCCGCGTGGAAGGGCGTGTCGCAGCCGGTGCAGCGGCGCGCCGCCTCGGGGTCGAGCGGGCCGTGGCACAGGGGGCAGCGCAGGGCGTCGGCCCGTCGCTCGGTCGTGCGTTCCACGAGCCGAGGGTGGCAGGGTCAACGCGCAGCGTCCAGCCGGACCATGAGGTCGACGATCCGGCGGCGCCGCGGCTCGTCGCCGCCGAAGGTCGGGTCCTTGCGTCGCAGGCCGTCGAGGAGCGCGCGCGCCTGGCCGGGGTCGCCCAGCTCGGCGTAGGCCTCCGCCGCGCCGATCGCCGCCTCCCACCAGACGGGCGGGCGCTCGGCCTCGAGCCCGCGCAGGAGCGCGAGGTAGCCCTCGAGCGCCTCCCGCGGGCGCCCGCGGGCGCGCAGCAGCGCGCCGCGCTCGAGGACGACGTCGGCGCGCGTCGGGTCGAGGCCCTGGAGGAGGCGCTCCGCCGCGTCGAGGTCGCCGCGCGCCCGCGCGAGCGTCGCGCGGCGCAGGGCGGCCACGTCGCGGCCGGGGCCGTCCACACGCGCGAGGGCCCGCTCGGCGGCGTCGAGCGCGCCTGCCTCGAGGAGGACCTCGCCCACGGCCAGCCAGGGGGTGGCGGCGTCGTCGGGCGGCGCGTCGGTCGCCCAGGCAGAGAGCAGCGCGACCAGCCGCGCGCGCTCGTCGGGCGTGGCGCGGCGCTGCTCGACGCGGCGGGCCAGGGCGGCGCGCTCGGCGGCCTCGGCCTGGGCGCGGGCCGCGCTGGCCGGGTGCTGCGCGACGAACGCCCGGGCGGCGGCCGCGGCTCCTCCGCGTCGCGGCCGGCGGCCAGGAGCGCGAGGGCGCGGGCGAGGCGGCGCGCTCGAGGTCGGCGGCCAGGCGGCGCGCGACGTCGGACGGCGCGCGCTCGGCGGGCGGCGCGTCGCCACCCAGGCGAGGTCGGCCTCGGCGCGGGCGAGCGCGTCGGGGGCGGCTTCGCCCGGGCCACGCCGGCGAGCGCGCGCAGGGCGCGGTCGAGCGCCGCCTGCAGGGCGAGCTGCTCCTCGAGGCCCGCGGGACCGTCGGGCGGGGGCAGCGAGGCCACCGCGTCGTCGAGGGCCGGGCCGGGCGCGCGCGAAGCCGAGGCGCAGGCGCGCGGCCTCGAGCGCCTGCGCGGCGCGGTCGGCCTCGGCCCGCTCGCCGGCGTCGGGCGCGGCGCTCGGCGCGGAGCGCCGCCTCGGCCTCGCGCAGGGCCGCGGTCGCGCGCGCGACGTCGCCGCCGGTCGAGGCGGCCTGCGCGGCGTCGAGCGCCCGGCGGACGAGCTCCGTCCGGCGCACGCGGAGGACGGCCGGGTGCGGCGGCGCGCCGCGCGGGAGGGCGGCGAGGTACGCGTCGGCGCGCGCGAGCGCGCGGTCGCCGTCGTTCAGGAGGGCCGCGCACTGCACGAGGCGCGCGCGCGCCTCCGCGGCGAGGTCGGGGACGCCCTCCGCCTCGAGCGCGGCGAGGGCCGCCTCGAACGCCGCCTCGGCGGCGAGCGCCAGCCCGGGCTCGCCGTGCCGCGTGGCCTGCTCGAGGACGACGACGGCCTCGGCGAGGGCGCGCTCCCCGGCCGTCGGCGGCTCGTCCTCCTCGCCCGCGCCGTCGTGGACGGAGAGGTAGCGGTAGTAGGTCTCGAGGGTGAGGATCGCGAACGTGGTGCTGACGAGCGGCGTCTGCCAGTCGGTCCACGCGCCGCGCTCGCAGCCGGTCGTGTGCTGCTGGGCGACGACCCGGCCGCGCAGGAGCGGGTTGACCTTGCGCCAGGGCGCGCCGCCCACCTGGTACATCGACAGCGCGAGGTAATAGACCTCGTAGAGGTCCAGGCGCCCCCGGTGCAGCCGCTCCGCGGCCCCGGTGAGGAGGCGGGCCGCGGCCTGGTTGCGCGGCGTGGTCGGCGCCTCGCCGAGCATGACGCGGAGGAACAGGCCGCTGGCGGTCATCGCCGCGCTGCCGTGGCCGCCCACCATGTAGGACGTCGTCCCGTCGGGGCGCGAGACGTCGTCGACGAAGTGGCGGAGCAGGTCCATCGTGCGGCGCTGGACCGTCACCCCGGCGTGGCTCGCCGACATGAGGGCCAGGCCCGCCCACGTGGTCACGCTCGTGTCGCCGCGGTCGCCCGGGCTGTAGCGCCAGCCGCCCTGCGTGTGCTGCGCGTCCTCGAGGCAGCCGGCGGCGCGGCGCAGGGCGACGTCGAGCCCCGGCGAGCGCTCGCGCGCGGCGACCTCGGCCAGGGCCAGCGTGCCGATCGCCTGGTGGTAGCCCTGGTAGTGGCGGCCGAACACGCCGTTGCGATCGACGCGCTTGACCAGCCAGGCGACGGCCCCGCGCACGGCCTCCTGGTAGGGGCCCTCGCGCTCGGGGCCGTGGCCGGCGAAGAGGAAGCAGAGGAGCGCCAGGCCGGTGTGGGCGACCTGCCCGTCCAGGGGGAGCGCGCCCGTCCGCGCGTGCTCGACCGGCAGGTCGCCCCACGCGCCCGAGTGCGCGCGGTGGCGGACGAGCCAGTCGAGCCCGAGGTGCATGGCCCCCTCGCTCGCGGCCGACGCCCCGCCGCGGCGGTCGCGGCGACCGCCGCGGCCGGCGCCGCCGCTGGCCCCGACGCCGAAGTCGGCGGCGGCGCCGGCGAGGGGGCCGACGGACGTGCCGAGCGCCTCCTGGAACGGGTCGCCCGCGTGCACCTCCGGCCGGAGGGCCGCGTCGGGGTCGGGCGGGGCGACGTCGAGGGCGGACGTCGGGCGAGGAGGGGCGGCCACGACCTCCTCGGTCGCGGCGACGAGGCGGACCTCGACGGGCGGGCGGCGCTCGTCGAGGGCGGCGGAGACGGTGAAGAAGGAGAGGACGACGAGCGCGAGGAGGTGGAGGAAGGCGGCGAGGGCGTAGCCGGGGGAGGAGAAGAGGAGGTCGCGGGCGCGGGTGCGGAGAGAGGGGAGGGCGCGGTAATGGCGCAGGACCCCGCGGGCGCGGGGGGAGGGGGCTGGAGCGGGAGCGGGAGCGGGAGCGGGAGCGGGTGCGGGTGCGGGTGCGGGTGCGGGAGCGGGAGCGGGAGCGGGAGCGGGAGCGGGAGCGGGAGCGGGTGCGGGTGCGGGTGCGGGAGCGGGTGCGGGAGCGGGTGCGGGAGCGGGTGCGGGAGCGGGAGCGGGAGCGGGAGCGGGTGCGGGTGCGGGTGCGGGTGCGGGTGCGAGTGCGGGTGCGGGTGCGGGTGCGGGTGCGGGAGCGGGTGCGGGTGCGGGAGCGGGAGCGGGAGCGGGAGCGGGTGCGGGTGCGGGTGCGGGTGCGGGTGCGGGTGCGGGTGCGGGTGCGGGAGCGGGAGCGGGTGCGGGAGCGGGTGCGGGTGCGGGTGCGGGTGCGGGTGCGGGTGCGGGTGCGGGTGCGGGTACTGCTTCGGTCTCCGCCGCGGGTTCGGCTCCGGCCTCGGTCTCCGCCTCGGCCTCGGCTCCGGCCACGGTTTCGGCCTCGGCCTCGGCCACGGTCTCGGATCCGGCAGCGGTCTCGGTTCCGGCCTCGGCCTCGGCGCCGCCGCCGGACGAACGCTCCTCCGCCGGCCCGCTCATCGCCCGGCCTCCGCGTCGACCCCGTTCGCCGCCGCCTCGTCCACCGCGCCGCCCTCACCCCAGCGTGTCAGCTCCGCCCTCGCCTCCGCCACCCCCGCCGCGGCGGCGCGCGCCCACCAGCGACGCCCCTCCTCCACGTCCCGCGCCGCGCCGTGCGAGCCGTCGCGGAGGATCGTCCCCAGCCGCCACATGGCGGTGGGCTCGCCCGCCTCGGCGGCGCGGCGGAGCCAGCGCACGGCGTCGGGGGCGCGCCCCGGGTAGCAGGCGAGGCGGTCGGCCGCGCGGAGCATCGACCCCGCGTCGCCAGCCTCGGCCGCGCGCAGGTACGCCCGCAGCACCCGCTCGGGGCCGGGCTCGCGCCGCGGGCCGACCGACGCCAGGTCGAGCGGCAGCCAGCCCGTCGGCGCGCCCTCCGGGGCCTCCTCCAGCGCCTCGGCCAGGGCGCGCCAGCGGGCGGCGTCGCCCGTGAGCCAGGCGAGCAGGCGCAGGCGCGTGGCGGACGCGGGCTCGTCGGGGGCGACCAGGGAAGGGGCGGCGCTCGCCGTGGTCAGGGTGAGCGCCCACGCCACGAGGGCCAGCCGCGCGGCGGGCGAGCGGCCGGCGCGCCGCGCCCCCGACGCCGGCCGGGCGGCCAGGGCCTCGACCGCCGCGTGGCCGCGCACGGGCGACCACACCGGGTCGGCGGGGTCCCAGCCGCGCGGGCGACCGCCCGCGAGGTCGGCGGCCTCGACGAGGGCGTCGACCGCCGGCGCGACCGCGCCGGCCCGCGCGTGCGCCTCGGCGAGGAGGAGGGCGCGCTCGGCGTCGGGCCAGAGCGCGTGGGAGCGCGCGAGGTCGCTCACCGCCCCGGACGCTTCACCTCGCGCCAGGAGGGCGCGCCCCCGCTCCTCGTGCCAGCGGGCGCGGTGGCGCTCGAGCGGCGTCGGCGCCCTGCGCGCGGGCACGCGCGCGCGGGCCGGCTCGCCGTGCGCGAGGCGCGCCGCGCGGGTACACAGCGCGTCCGCCGCGCGCAGGGCGAGCGGGAAGACGACCACGCGCGGGACGAGCGCCGCGAGCAGGAGCGACGCGTTCAGCCCGCCGCCGCCGC
This sequence comes from Planctomycetota bacterium, assembly GCA_023954375.1. Lineage (GTDB taxonomy): Bacteria > Planctomycetota > J058 > J058 > J058 > JAMLIC01. The sequence goes on along the minus strand of JAMLIC010000021.1, from coordinate 69,020 downwards.
CGGCGAGCACGACGGCGCCGAGCCACACGACGAGGCCGACGCTCATGGCGAGCGCCTCGCGCGCGATGTCGGGGCCGCGGCGGCGCGCGGTGAGGAGCGGCAGGTGCAGGCAGAGCGCGGCCGAGACGACCCAGACGAGGGCGGGCCCCGAAGGGAGATGCGTGCGGAGGGCCTCGAGCGCGGTCAGGCTGTCGCTCGCCGCACGGAGGTGCAGGGTGTACTCGCTCGCCAGCGGGACGGTCAGGGCGAGCGGCGCGCCGACGGCGAGCCCCACGAGCAGGACCGTCCGGCGCGCCCGCCGCGCCGCGGCCTCGGCCGCGCCCCAGGCGAAGCCGCCGGCGAGGCCGGCCGCCAGGGCGGCCAGGAGCACCCCGGGCACGTGGGCCCAGTCGCCGTCCAGGGCGCGCCCCAGGCCGAGGAGCCCGAGCCCGAGCAGGGCCTCGGTCATGGCGCCGGCCAGGACGCCGCGGCCGAGGAGGAGCACGTCATGGGGCCGGCGGGTCACGGCGCCTCCCGGACGATGCACGCGCGAGGGCGGGCCCGGGTTCCGGCCGTTCCGCGCCCGGGCCACGGGGTTATCCTGGCGCCCCGCCATGACGCGCCCTGCCCTGTGCCTGGCCCTGCTCCTCCTGGCCGCCGCCGCCCGGGCCGAAGACCCGCCGGCCGACCTCGTCCTGCGCGGCGGCGTCGTCCACACGCTCGACCCCGCCCGCCCGCGGGCCGGAGCGGTCGCCGTGCGCGGCGACCGGATCGTGGGCGTGGCCGACGCGCCCCAGGCCGGGTGGATCGGCAGCGGCACGCGGGTGATCGACCTCGACGGCGCCTGCGTCGTGCCGGGCCTGTGGGACGCGCACGGGCACCTGCTCTCGCTCGGCCTGGCCGAGGCCGAGGTCGACCTGACCGGGGCGCGCTCGTTCCGCGAGGTGGTCGACCGCGTCGCCGAGCGCGCCAAGGACGTGCGCCCGGGCGAGTGGATCCTCGGTCGGGGCTGGGACCAGAACCTCTGGCCGAAGGACGAGTTCGGCGGGGAGTTCCCCACGCACGAGCGCCTGTCGGCGGCCGTCCCCGACCACCCCGTGAGCCTCTCGCGCGTCGACGGCCACGCGGCGCTCCTCAACGCCCGCGCGCTCGCCCTGCACGGGATCGGGCCAGGGACGGAGGCGCCGCCGGGCGGCGAGGTGGTCAAGGACGCCCGGGGGCGCCCGACGGGCGTGCTCGTCGACGCGGCCCTGGCGCTGGCGCCCGAGCCGGAGCCGACGCCGGCGCAGATGCGCGCGGCCCTGCGCGCCGCGGCGCGCACGTGCGTGCGCTACGGGCTCGTCGGCGTCCACGACGCGGGCGTGACCGCGGGGTCGCTCGCCATGCTCGAGGAGCTGGCCCGCGCGGGCCAGCTCCCGCTGCGCGTCTACGCCATGCTCTCGCAGTCGGCGGCGACGGGCGACGTGCTGGCCGCCGGGCCGCGCGTGAACCTGCACGGGCGGCTGACGGTGCGGGCGATCAAGACCTTCGTCGACGGCGCGCTCGGCAGCCGCGGCGCCTGGCTGCTCGAGCCCTACGCCGACCGCCCCGACACGCGCGGGCTGCCGCAGCAGTCGCAGGAGGAGCTCGAGGCGCTCCTGACGAAGGCCACCCGCTACGGCTTCCAGGTGTGCGCCCACGCGATCGGCGACGCCGCCGTGCGCCGCGTCCTCGACGCCGTCGAGCGCGTCGAGGCCGACCTCGGGCGCGAGCGCGTCCGCGCCGCGCGCCCGCGGGTCGAGCACGCGCAGGTCGTCCACCCCGACGACGTGGCGCGCTTCGGCCCGCTGGGCGTGATCCCCTCCATGCAGCCCACGCACGCCACCTCCGACATGGGCTGGGCCGAGGCGCGCCTGGGGCCCGAGCGCGTGCGGAGCGCCTACGCCTGGCAGACGCTCCTCGAGGCCGGCGCGCCGGGGATCGCCTGCGGGAGCGACTTCCCGGTCGAGGGCGTGAGCCCGCTGTGGGGCCTCCACGCGGCGGTGACGCGCGTCGACGCGGACGGCAAGAGCCCGCACGGCGCCGGCGGCTGGTTCCCGCACCAGCGGCTCACGCGCGAGCAGGCGCTGCTGGGCTTCACCCGCTGGGCCTGCGCCGCGGCCTTCATGGAGGACGACGGCGGCGTGATCGCGGTGGGGCGCTGGGCCGACCTGGCCGTGTTCGACCGCGACCTGCTCGGGTGCGAGCCGGCCGCCCTGCGCGACCTCGAGGCGCGGCTGACGATCGTGGGCGGGCAGGTGGTCCACGAGGCGGCGTCGCCGCGGTGAGGCGCGCGGCGCTCCTCCTCGTGCTCGCCCTCGCCGGCTGCCCGCGCGCCGAGACCCCGGGGCCGGCCGCGCCGGCCCCGATCGCCGACGCCGACCGCGCGGCCGTGGCGGTCGCGTGCGCGCGCTGCCACCTCGCGCCGCCGCCGGACGCGCTGCCCAGGCACCGCTGGCGCGAGGTGATCCCGTCCATGGCCTCACCCGAGATCGGGGCGGCCTCGGGCAAGCCGCCGGCGACCGTCGAGGAGGTGGCGCTGGCCCTGCGCGTCTACGAGGCGCAGGCGCCCGAGGCGCTCGACGCGCCGCCGCAGGCGGGCGCCCCCGCGGGGCTCGAGTTCCGGACCGAGGCGTTCACGCCGCGCGGGATCCAGCGCCGGATCCCGGCCGTGGCGAACGTGCGCCTCTGGCCCATGAACTCGCCCAGGCGCCTCGACGTGCTCGTGAGCGAGATGCGCAGCCGGCGGCTGTTCCTGCTCGCGCCCTGGGCGCCCGAGGAGCAGCGCCGGCTGGTCGAGCTCGGCGCGGAGCTGGGCTACCCGGTGCACGTCGAGCCGTGCGACCTCGACGGCGACGGGCGGCTCGACCTCGTCGTCTCGGGCCTCGGCGGCATGAACCCGTCGAACGACACCAACGGCGTGGTCACGCTCCTGCGCCAGGGCGCGGACCGGCGCTTCACGGCCGTGCCGATCGCCACCGGGCTGGGCCGCGTCGCCAGCACGCTCGCGGTCGACATCGACGGCGACGGCGACCTCGACCTCGTCGTGGCCGTGTTCGGCTGGCGCGGCCCCGGGCAGCTCCTCCTGCTCGAGAACCAGACGACCGACCCGGCGAAGCCGACCTTCCGCCGCCACGTCCTCGACGAGCGCGACGGGTGGATCCACGTCGAGGCGGCCGACCTCACGGGCGACGGCCGCCCGGACCTCGTGGCGCTCGTCGCGCAGGAGCACGAGCAGGTGGTCGCCTGGGTCAACCACGGCGGCCTGCGCCTCGAGCCGCGCGTCCTGCACGCCGCGCCGCACCCGGCGTGGGGCTACTCGGGGCTGCAGCTCGTCGACATGGACGGCGACGGCGACCTGGACGTGCTCGTCTCCAACGGCGACGCCCTCGACGACCACCTGCTCAAGCCCTACCACGGCGTGTCGTGGCTGGAGAACCAGGGCGACCTGCGCTTCGTCGAGCGGCGGATCGGCGCCCTCTACGGCTGCGAGCGCGCCGTCGCGGGCGACCTCGACGGCGACGGCGACGTCGACGTCGTGGCCGTGGCCTTCCTGCCGGAGCTGTCGCCCGAGCGGCAGCGCGCGCTCGACCTCGACTCGGTCGTGTGGTTCGAGCGCACGCCCGACGGCTGGACGCGCCGCGTGCTCGAGAAGCACCGCGCCTGGCACCCGACCGTGGCCCTCGGCGACCACGACGGCGACGGGCGGCTGGACATCGTGGTCGGCAACTTCGTGTGGCTGGTCCAGGACGGGACCCCGCTGGTCGAGGACGACTGGGTGACCGTGTTCACGCAGCGCCGGCGGTGACCGAGCTCCGCGCCTTCGCCGAGCGCGTGCTGTTCGGGGACGCCCTCGCCGACAAGCTCGCCCCGCCGGGCGACCTCGTCGACCTCGCGCCCGGGCCGGCGCTCGTGGCCGCGCCGGGCGCCCCGGGCCGGCCGGCGGCCCTGCGGCTCGACCTCGCGCCCGACGTTCGCGCCGAGCCGCCGCCCGAGGGGCGCCTCGACGACCCGCGCGCGCGCGGGCGGCTCCTGCACGCGTTCGCCAACCACGAGCTCCTGGCGCTCGAGCTGTTCGCGCTGGCGCTCCTGCGCTTCCCCGACGCGCCCGCGGGCTTCCGCCTCGGGCTCGGGCGCGTCATGCAGGAGGAGCAGGCGCACCTCGCGGGCTACCTGGCGCGCATGGAGGCGCTGGGCGTGCGGTTCGGCGACGAGGCGCCGAGCGCCTTCTTCTGGACGGCGCTCGCGCCGGCGAGGTCGCCGAAGGAGCTCGTCGCCGGGCTGTCGCTGACGTTCGAGCAGGCGAACCTCGACTTCGCCGCGCACTTCGCGCGGGTGCTCCGGCGCGTGGGCGACGAGGAGACGGCGGCGCTCCTCGACCGCGTGCTCGCCGACGAGGTCGGCCACGTGCGCCACGGGGCGACCTGGTTCGCGCGCTGGCAGGACCCGCCGGCGACGCACGTCGACTGGACCGCCTGGACGGCGGCCCTGCCGCGCCCGCTGGTCCCGCGCCGCGCGCGGGGCAAGGGCGCGCTCCAGCGCGAGGCGCGCCGGGCGGCCGGGCTGACGGACGGCTTCGTGCGCCGCCTGGCGCTCGCGGGCGAGTCGACCGGGCGCACGCCGGTGGTCCACGCGTTCCTGCCCGGCTTCGAGGAGGCGCTCGCCGGCGAGCCGCCGTCCGCCGCCGCCGAGCAGGTGCGGCGCGACCAGGCGACGTTGCCCGTGTTCCTCGCCCGCCGCGGCGACGTGGTCCTCGTGCCGGACGCGCCCGAGCCCGCGTGGCTCGAGGCGCTCGCGGCCGTCGGGGTCGAGCTCCCGGAGCTCGTCACGTCGGTCGACGCGCTGGAGGGGCGGCCGCTCTCGGGGCTGGCGCCCTGGGGCTGGGACCCGGCGGCGCGCGCGCTCCTGGCGCCGCTGCTCGCGCAGGCGCGCGAGCAGCCGCCCGACCCGGCGCGAGTGGCCGAGCTGGCGTCCAAGGCCACGGCCGCCGCGTGGCGGCGCGAGCTCCTCGAGGCGCACCCGGCGTGGGCGCCGGTCGTCGGCCCCGGCGCGCTCGACGACGCCGGCGTCGTGTGCGCGGACGCGGCGACCGCGCGCGAGGCCGTCGGCCGCATCACGGCCGGAGGCCGCCGCGCCGCGGTCAAGGCGCCCTGGGGGACGAGCGGCCGCGGCGCCGTGCGCGTCGACGGCGCGCTCGACGCGGCGCAGGCGGCGTGGCTGGCGCGCGTGCTCGAGCGGCAGGGCGCCGTCGTCGTCGAGCCCTGGCTCGCGCGCACGGCCGACCTGTCGGTCCAGCTCGACGTGAGCGAGAGCGGCGCCCGCGTGCGCGGCGTGACGCGCTTCCTCGCCGACCGCCGGGGGCAGTACGCCGGCCACGTCGTCGGCCCGCACGACGCGGGCCTCGACCCGGCCGCGCGCCGCCTCCTCGGCGAGCGCGCGGCCGGCGCGCCGTCTGGGCTCGACGTGCTCCGCGCGGCCGCCGCCGACGTCGGCGAGCGCCTCGCCCGCGCCGGGCACCGCGGACCGGCCGGCGTCGACGCGCTCGTCTTCCGCGACGCGGCCGGCGGCCTGCGCTTGCGCCCGCTGGTCGAGGTGAACCCGCGCACGACCATGGGCCGCGTGGCGCTGGCCCTGCGCGAGCGCCTCGCGCCCGGGCGCGTGGGCCTGTGGCTGCACGTGCCGGCGCCGCGCGCCCGACGCGCCGGCCACGCCTCCCTCGCCGCCCTCGGCCGGGCCGCGGCCGAGCGCCTGCCGGCGCAGGCCGAGGGCGGCCGGCTCGTCGCGGGCGCCCTGGCGACGAACGACCCGGGCGCGGCGCGCGTCGTCCTGGGCCTCCTGCTCGTGGCCGAGGACCTCGCCGGCTGCCTCGCCGCCGCCGGCGCGCTCCGGCTCGAGCCGCCGCCGCCGAGGTAGGAGGCCGGAGCTAACGTCCGAGCACGGCCGCCATGCGGTCGACGATCAGGTTCGTCACCTTGCAGGGGCTGTGCGGGCTCTCGCCGCGGAAGCCGGGCTCGAAGTGGTCCATGTCGTCGAGCGTGACCTCGGCCGCCGCGCCCGGGATCCGCTGCCACTCGAGGCTCACCATGCCGTCGCTGGCGACGCCCTGGGTCTTCTCGAGGAACTTCTGGAAGACGAACAGCGGCTTGCGCAGCACGTGACGCGGCTTGAAGGTCGCGCGGCCGCTGAAGCTCGAGCGCAGGACGACGGTCGGGACCTCGGCCACGGGGTAGGGGTGGCGGCGCAGGAGCGCCTGGCGCGTCTCGCTGCGCAGGTCGCGCACGGCGTCGCGGCTGCCCGCGTCGTCGACGCGGTTGAGCTTCGGCAGGGCGCGCTCGAAGAACAGGTCGACCGTGCCCTGGATCGCGCAGGTGCCGCCGACGAGGTCGGCGATCGGCGACCCGCCGTAGACGGGCTGGATCGCCATGAGGCCGTGGACGTGCGGCAGGAGGTCGCGGTTGGCGGGGTCGGAGAGGGCCGTGATCGTGTCCGCGCCGCCCTTGCTGTGGGCGAGCAGGACGACGCGCTTGCCGCGGGCCACCTCGGCGCGGACCTCGCGGGCGATCTCGGCGGCGTTGACCGCGATCGACTCCTCGGTGTTGATCGCCAGGCGCCGGGCGTCGAGGCCGCGGGCGCGCAGGGCGGCCAGGTTCTCGTCGAGGTAGGGGACGCCGTACTGGTTCCAGAGGTTGGTCGAGAGGCCGGGCACGACGAGGACGACCGTGTCGCCCTCGAGGGCGCCCTGGCGGACCCAGCGCTGGGGCACGCCGGCGACGGTCCCCTCCCAGCCGCCGGCGCGGGCCTGGAGCGTCGCGGTCTCGGTCACCCGGACGGTCGGCGCGGGGCGCAGGAGGAGGGTGTCGATGATCCCGCGCGACCCGGGGGCGTCGACCTCGTAGCGGAGGGTGAGCGCCGTGGCCGTCCGGCGCACGACGGCGCCGGTGACGACCCGCTGCTGCTGCCCCGCGCGCGAGAACGTCGTCAGGCGCAGGTGGAAGCGGTCGTGCTCGTCGACCTCGGCCCGCCCGGCGACGTCCGGCGCGGAGACCCCGAAGCCCTGGGCCAGGGCCGGCGCGGCCGTCCCCAGAGCCAGGGTCAGGGCGAGGAGGGCGGTGCGGCTCATGGGCGGTCTCTCTCTCTCTCTCGGCCCGGCGAAATGCAAGACGGAGGCCAGAGCCCAAGGCTCCACTCGCGAGCAGGTTACCTCGATCTCGGCATCGGTTCCGTTTCGCGCGCCGCCCCGTCGATCGTTTGCGGCTCACGGCGAGACGGCCGCGGTATCTTCTCGGGCCGGAGGGGCCGTGGTCACCGACGCGCAGCTGGACGAGTTCCTGGCCTTCGCCATCGACACCGCCCGCGCGGCGGGGCAGGTGCAGCTCGAGGGCCTCTCCAGCCGACCGGCGATCACCCTCAAGGGGCCGCGGGAGCTCGTGACGCCGGTGGATCACGCCTGCGAGGAGCTCATCATCGGGCGGATCCAGCGCGCCTACCCCGACCACGGCTACTTCGCCGAGGAGGGCCACGCCAGAGCGGGCGCCCTGCGCTGGATCGTCGACCCGCTCGACGGGACGACGAACTACGCGCAGCGGCTGCCGCTGTTCTCGGTCTCGATCGGCCTCGAGGAGGTCGGCCGCGGCGTCGTCCTGGGCGTCGTCCTCGCCCCCTACCTCGACGAGCTGTTCTACGGGCGCCGCGGCGGGGGCGCCTTCTTCGTCCGGGGCGGCGCCGCCCCGCGCCGCCTCGAGGTCTCGCCGGTCGAGCGCCTGGCCGACGCCGTCCTCTCGACCGGGTTCGCCTACGTGCAGAACGAGACGTCGAACCACAACCTCGACAACTGGGTGACCCTGTCGCGCGCGACGCGGGCCCTGCGCCGCGGCGGGTCGGCGGCGATCGACCTGGCCTACGTGGCCGACGGGCGCTTCGACGGCTTCTGGGAGATGCACCTCAAGGCCTACGACGTGGCCGCCGGCGCCCTGCTGATCCGCGAGGCCGGCGGGCGCGTCACCGACATGTTCGGCGGCGAGGACTGGCTCGAGGGCCAGTCGCTGATCGCGACGAACGGGCGGCTCCACGACGAGGTCGCGCGCTCGCTCGAGCCGGTGAAGCCCGACCCGTGGGTGCGCGCGCCGTCGTGACTCTCACCACGGAGGACACGGAGGACACGGAGGAGGATCCCTCTCCGTGTCCTCCGTGTCCTCCGTGGTTGAGTCCGTCTTGCTCCGGCCGGGCGACAGGTTCGACTCTGCACCCCGCGCGCGCTCGTAACGCGGCGCGATCTTCTTGACGCCACGAGAATAACGTCGCCCGGGTGCGCCTGGATGCCCGCCCGCCCGCCCCCTGCGCGCTTCCGCTCACCCCCCTGTCGCCATCCGGCCGCCGTGCCCTTCCGGTTTTCGGGACTCGCCGGTCCATGCTGTTGCACCGGAGTCGTGCGCGCGAGGTCAAGAGGCCGCAACCACGGTGGTTGCGTCGACGCGACGCTGGCCCCTCGTTTGTCTATGAGGTCCCTCGAGCGCTGTGGGGTTGGCGCCGGCGAGGTGACCCATGCGGACGTGCGGAACGGCTCGGCTCCTTCTGGTCTCGATCGCGGCCCTCGGGCTCGTGGGCTGCGGGGGCAGCGGCGGCGGCGGCGGCAAGAGCCGGTCGTCGGCCACCACGACCCCCGCGATCATGACGATGTCGTCGGGGCGCGCGGAGCACTCGGCCACGCTCCTGCAGACGGGCGAGGTGCTGGTCGTCGGCGGCGTCGACATCAGCGGCGACCCGGTGGCCACGAGCGTCATCATCGGCATGAGCTCGGTCCGGCCCGGACCCGACCTGTCGGCCCCGCGCGTGGGCCACACGGCGACGCTGCTGACCACCGGACAGGTGCTCGTCGCCGGCGGCTCGAGCGACGCGGCCGGCGCGAACGTCCTCGACACGACCGAGCTCTACGACCCCGTCACCAACACGTTCGCCCCCGGCCCCGACCTCGCGCAGGCGCGCACCCGCCACGTGGCGGCCAGCTACGTCCGCCCGCAGGGCGAGCTCGTCCTGTTCGCCGGCGGCTCGTCCGGGGTGGGCGCGGGCGCCCTCCCGACGCCCTCGCTGCTCGACACGGCGGAGGTCCTCGACGTCGCGCAGGGCGCCTCGACGGCGATCGCCGCCCGCCTGGCGGCCCCGCAGGTCGACGCGAAGTCGGCGCGCCTGGACACGGGCGGCGTCCTGATCGTCAGCGGCGCGACCGCCCAGGGCGCGGCCGCGCCGGCGCAGGTCTTCGACCCGGCCACGCAGACGTTCAGCGCCTCGCAGACCGTCGTCGCCCGGACGGGCGCCGGCGTGGCCTCGCGCGGCGGGCAGGTCCTGATCGCCGGCGGCGAGAGCGCGACCGGCCTCGAGGACGGCACCGAGGTGTTCGACGCGGCGACGCGCACCTTCGCCCAGGGGGTGCGGCTGGCCGAGGCGCGCCGCGACGCGGCCGTCGTGGCCGTCGGCGGCAGCGACCTCGTGGTGGTCGGCGGCCGCGGGGCGCAGGGCGCGGTCGACGCGGTCGAGAAGCTCAGCGGCGCGGCGATGGGCCAGGCGCAGGTGTCGACGATCCAGCCGCTCGCCAGCGCCCGCGAGAGCCACACGGCGACGGCGATCGGCGGCACGAAGCTGATCGTCGTCGGCGGCTACGACGCGCAGGGCGTCGTCCTGGCGACCGTCGAGACGATCGACCTCGCCGCCCCGCCGCCGGCCCCGGCGACGCCGGCGCCGACGGGCGCCGTGCCCGGCGTGGTCCCGACGCCGAGCGGGCCGATCACCACCACCCCCGGCACGACGGCCCCCGGCGCCACGCCGGCGCCGACGCCCTCGCCGGCCGCCGGCTCGGGCAGCGGCTCGGGCGGCCTGGGCGGCCTGTTCGGCGGCCTGTTCGGCGGCGGCTCGAGCGCGTCGAGCGGCTCGGGCGGGAGCTTCGGCAACCAGCTGCTCAACGCGGCGCTCCAGGCGGCGGTGCAGGCCCTGACGAACAACAGCGGCGGCGGCTTCTCGGGCTTCCTCAACGCCTTCCTGCAGAACTTCGCCCAGAACCTGCTCGGCAGCCTGCTCGGCGGCTCGGCGGGCGGGTCGAGCGGCCTCTCGGGCGTCCTCGGCAGCCTGCTCGGCGGCTCGACGGGCGGCTCGGCGGGCGGGTCGAGCGGCCTCTCGGGCGTGCTCTCGAGCCTGCTCGGCTCGCTGACCGGCGGCTCGTCCGGCTCGGGCTCGTCGAACCCGCTCACCAGCCTGCTCTCGGGCCTGCTCGGCGGCTCGGGCTCGAGCGGCTCGTCGTCGGGCTCGTCGAACCCGCTGTCGAGCCTGCTCGGCGGCCTGTTCGGCGGCTCGTCGGGCTCGAGCGGCTCGTCGTCGGGCTCGTCGAACCCGCTGTCGAGCCTGCTCGGCGGCCTGTTCGGCGGCGGGTCGTCGGCCACCCCGGCGCCGGCCGTCGCCAGCATGACCCCGCCGCAGGGGCGCGCCGGTGACGCCGTGGCGATCTCCGGCACGAACTTCGGCGGCTCGGTGACCGTGTCGTTCAACGGTCGCCCGGCGCAGGTCCTCTCCAGCAACACCTCGGGCTCGACGACGACGATCCTCGTCGCCGTGCCCGCGGGCGTGACGACCGGCATGGTCACGGTGACCACGAACGGCCAGACGGTCAACGCGGGCGTGTTCACCGCCCTGTAGCGTCCCTTCCACCTCAGCAGAACCCCGGTGAGGCCCACGGCTCGTTGCCGTGGGCCTCACCGTTTCCGGAGCGGTGAACCGGCGGCCGCCCGACGGGTAAGCGGGAGGGTGAGCCGGCTCGGGGTCCTGGTGTTCGCGGCGCTCGCGCTCTGCGGGGCGGGCCTGGCCCTGCCGGGCCTGCACCGGGCCTCCGCGAAGGCCAACCGGAGCAAGTGCTCGGGCAACCTGCGGCAGCTCGGCCTGGCCGCGCTCCAGTACGCCGACGACCGGCGCTTCTTCCCGCACGTCGGGCCGATCCGCGAGCTCGACGGGGGCGTCGAGACCGCCGATACGCCGCGGGCCCTGCGCGCGCTCGTGCGCCACGGCTACCTCGACCTTCCGCAGGTGTTCGTCTGCCCGTCGTCCGCGGACGAGGCCGCGCCGGACCTGGAGGGGGCTCCGTCGTGGACGTGGGGGTCGGCCCGGGGGGCGCCCGACGCCGACCCGCTGGGGCCGGGGCCGACCGCGGACCCCGCGCTGGCGGAGACGACCGAGCTCTCCTACGGCTGGACACGCCGCGGCCGCAACGCCAACACGCGCTGCAACGTGCCGCTGGCGGCCGACCGCGCCGTCCGGCATCCGGACATGGCCGACCCCGACGTCACCTCGGACGACCCGCTGCAGGGCAACCACCTGGAAGGGCTCCTCGTCCTGCGCGCCGACGCGACGGTCGAGTGGCGGTCCACGCGCCACGACGGTCCGGAGGCGGCCGACCTCGCCCGCGTCGACGGGGGCCACGAGGGTGCGCTGGCGATCCTCGACCCGCTCTCGCCGCGCCCGCCGCGGGGGCGCGCCTTCTGGGAGCGGCTCGGGGTCGACGCCCTGGCGCTCCTGCCGCTCGGGCTGGCGGGCGTCCTGGTGCTCCTCGGGCGGCCGCCGGCGCCGCCGCGCCCGCGCCGGCCCGGCGTCGAGCGCCACCCCTCGGGCGAGGCGCTCCAGGCGGAGCAGCGCTGCCCCTACTGCCACGACGGGCTCGACCGGGTGGCGGCGCTCACGCGCTGCACGGGCTGCCGGGCGGCGTTCCACGCCGAGTGCGTGCCCGAGGGGGCGGCGTGCACCACGCTCGGGTGTGGGGCGCGCGGCGCGGCCTGAGGCTAGGATGGCCGCCATGACGGCCCGGGTCCTCGTCGCCGCCGCCCTCCTCGCCGCCTGCGCGCTCGCGCCGGCGCTCGGGCAGGACGCGCGGGCCCGGGCGCTGGCGAAGAACGACGACGCGGTGCGCCGCTTCCACGAGGGCGACCCCGAGGGCGCCCTGGCGCTCCTGCGCGAGGCGCTGCGCCTCCTGCCCGACGAGGCGGTGGTGCGCCAGAACGCCGCCCGCTGCCTGGTGGCGCTGGGCGACCAGCACCGGGCGGCGCGGCGCTTCGTCGACGCGGCGCGCGACTACCACGAGGCCGCGGGGCTGGTCCCCGGCGACCCCGACCCGCAGGTGCGCGAGGGCCTGGCGCTGCTCGAGGCCCTGCGCGACCGCGACGCGGTCGCCGTCCTCGAGCCGGTCGTGCGCCGCTGGCCGGACCTGGCGCTGGCGCACGACCTCCTGGCGCGCGCGCTCTACCGGCAGGGGGAGAACGCGCGGGCGATCACCCACTGGGAGCGCGTCGTGGCCTTGAAGCCCGACGACGAGGCGGCCGTCGCGGCCCTCGAGCGGGCGCGGCGCGAGGAGGCGGTCGAGGGGGACCTCCTCGTCGACCTCGGCGCGGCCCACTTCTCGATCAAGTACGACGGCGCGCAGGACGTGGCGCTCGGGCGCCTGGTCGCGCGCACCCTCGAGGCCGCCTACGACGAGGTCGGGGCGCTGCTCGGCCGCTACCCGCGCCACGAGGTCGCGGTCGTGATCTACCCGGGGCAGACCTTCAGCGCGACGACCGGGGCGCACGGGTGGGTGGCCGGGCTCTACGACGGCAAGATCCGCGTGCCGGCGCGCGGCCTGGCCGACGCGCCCGCGCACGAGGTGCGGCGCGTCCTCACGCACGAGTACGCGCACGCGCTCCTGCGCGCGGTCGGCGGCCCGAGGGTGCCGATCTGGCTGCACGAGGGGTTCGCGCAGGTGGCCGAGGGGCGCGCCCGCGCCGACGCGCGGCGCGAGCTCTCGCGCGCGGCCACCCCGCCGCTCGGGCGGCTCGCCCGGAGCTTCACCGCCGAGGCCGATCCGGCCCGCGTGCGCGTGCTCTACGCGGCCGCCTGCGACCTCGTGCACGACCTGCTCGGTCGCGGCGGCGCGCCGCTGCTCGCCGACGTGCTCGACCGGCTCGGGCGCGGGGAGGAGCTGGAGGACGCCCTGCGCGCCGTCTACGGGCTCGGCCTCGACGAGCTCGACGCGGCCTGGCGGGCGACGCTCCCGCCCTGAGCCGGGCTATCATCGGGACATGCCCTCCCCGTTCCCGGGCATGGACCCCTACCTCGAGGACCCGGCGCGCTGGCCCGACGTCCACGTGACGCTCGTGACCGCGCTGCGAGACGCCCTCATGCAGCGGCTGCGCCCGCGCTACGTGGTGCGCGTCGAGGAGCGGGTCTACGTCACGGGCGAGGACGAGGAGGAGCTGATCCGGCCGGACCTCGCCGTCCTGCCGCGACCCCCTGCGGCGGCGCCGCCGCAGGCCTCGACGGGGCGGGTGCCAGTCCCGGTCGTCGTCGCGACCGTGATCGCGGCCGAGCAGCGGGAGCGCTTCCTCGAGGTCCGGGCGCCCGACTCGGGCGAGGTCGTCACCGTGATCGAGGTGCTCTCGCCCACGAACAAGCGCGGCCCGCGCAGCGCGGGCCGCGAGTCTTACCTGGCGAAGCGGCGGGCGGTCCTGGCCAGCCCGGCGCACCTCGTCGAGCTCGACCTCCTGCGGGCCGGCGCCCGCGCGCCCATGGCGGGCCCGCTGCCGCCGGGGGACTACCACGTGATCGTCAGCCACGCCGAGCGTCGGCCGCGCTGCGAGGTCTATCCGCTGTCCCTCCGCGCGGCGCTCCCGGTGATCCCCTTCCCGCTGCGCGGCGAGGAGGCGGTCGAGGTCGACCTGCAGGCCGTCCTCGAGGACGTCTACGCGCGGGGCGGCTATGACCTCGACGTCGACTACGACCGTCCGCCCGTCCCGCCGCTCGCGCCCGACGACGCGGCCTGGGCGCGCGAGCGGGTCGCGGCGTGGCGGGCCGGGCGGGGCTGATCAGCCCCTCCGCGCGGCCCCCTCGCGGAGGACGAGCACCGGGCAGGGCGCCATGCGCACGACGCGCTCGGCGACGGACCCGATCAGCAGGCGCTCGAGGCCGGTGCGCCCCAGGCTGCCCATGACGACCATGTCGGCCTGGACGGCCTGGGCGTGGTCGACGATCACGTCGGCGGGGCGGCCTTCGAGGACCTTGCAGGGCTCGCCCTGGGCCAGCTCCTTCAGGCGCCGCCGGGCGTCCTCGAGGGCCTGCGCCCACACGGCGGGGCTGGCGTGGCCGAGGACGCCGTCGACGGCGGCGGCGTCGACCACGTGGAGGAGCTCGACGCGCGCGCCGCAGCGCGCGGCCAGGCCGCGGGCGTACTCCAGCGCGGCCCGGGAGGGCTGGGAGAAGTCGACGGGCACGAGGATGTAGCTCAGCTGGAGGGGGGCGGTCATCGACGTCTCCTGGTCACTGAAGCTGCAGGACGTACTGCTTCCAGGCCGCCTCGATCTCCTCGATCGGGCGGTTGAACAGCTCCTCGAAGAGGGCCACGCCCTCCTCGCCGCGCTTGGAGCGCTCCCAGTACTCGACGAAGCGCTTCTTGCCGCCGCCCGCGCCGTTGACGAGGAAGTAGATCAGGCTCCAGGCGTGGGCGTAGTGGAGCGCGCCGAACTGGGCCTGCTCCATGCGGATCAGGTCGCGCAGGCGCACGTAGGAGCCCGACTGGATCGCCCGCTTGACGTGGGCGAGGCGGTCGCGCGGGATCGCGCCGACGGCCACGCGGCGCCCCTGCACCTCGCTGGCCTCGAAGTAGACGGCCAGCCCCTCGATCAGCCAGATCTTGGCCTTCCACATGTTCTGGCCCATGCACAGGCCCTGGAACTGGTGGGTCCCCTCGTGGAACAGGACCGACTGCGTGGAGAGGCCGCCCGTCTTGCCGTGGAAGCCGACGATCTTGCGCCCGTCGTAGAAGCCGCCCGTGCCGGCGCCGTGGCCGGTGCGGGACATGAACTCCTGCTGGCTGCCGTAGAGCCAGACCGGGAAGGGCCGCGTGATCTCGTGCTCGAACTGGAAGACCTTCTTGAACTCCTCGCACATGAGGTCCATGGTGCGCGCGAGCTGCTGCACCTCCTCGAGCGGGCCGTTCGAGTAGAAGTCGTAGTACTTCGACGAGTGCGCGATCGTCCAGCTCCCCGCCTGCTTCTGCTGGGCCACCTGCGCGGCGCGCTCCTCGGGCGAGAGCGGCGGCAGGCCCACCTGCCCGCCGAGCGGGCGCCAGGCGACGCCGGGGTTGCGCGGCGCCCGCTCGCCGCCGCCGCCGCCGCCCTGCGGGGCGGCCGGCGCGCGCTCGTCGCGGGCGGGGCGGCTGGCCCGGTCGCGCTCGGCGGCCGTCAGGGAGTCGCGGCTGACCCAGCGGCCGTCGACCTGCACCAGGCCCTGCTCGAGCTTCTCGTGCTCGTCGGCCGTGACCCAGCGGTCCTCCCAGCGCTTGTAGCCGCGGGCCTCGAAGTACTCGCCCTCGGTGACCCAGCGCCCCTCGTGGCGGCGGTAGCCGAGCTCGAACCGCGCGTCGGCGTGGTCGGGCTCGATCGCCAGGACCTCGTGGAAGCAGTCGATCGCCTGCGGGTAGAGGCCCTGGTCCTGGCACCACGCGCCGAGCGCGAACCAGGCGTGCAGGTCGCCCGTCTTGACCTGGCCCTTGCGCTGCTCGTACTGGCGGAAGACGTCGCCCTCGCGCTCGATCCGGTCGATCTCGCTGCGCCGGACCGTGATCCGCCCGCCCGGCGTGTCGATCACCACGCTCGTGCGGTTCTCCGAGACGATCTTGCCGCGCAGGCGCCCGCCGTCGTTCTTCCAGATCACGTCCTGCGCCGAGGCGGGCGCGAAGCTGACGAGCGCCGTCAGGGCGGCGAGCAGCGTGATGGAGACCGCGCGACGCGACATGGGCCGGGTCCTCCTGGGGCCGACGATCTTAGCGGTCCAGGATCGGACCTTGCGTCAGGGGACTGCAAAGCGTCCGCGGGCGGACTGGCGTTCAGGATCCGGGAAGACGCGGCGGGAAGGGGGGACGGAGCGGGCGGGGGTTGGGCGCGGTACGCGGGTCGCAATGAGGGAAGCCGTGCCTCGCAGTTCGTGAGGCGCGCGATTCCTTTCCTTCCTTCCACGATCCGACCCTGGCTGTGTTGGCCGGGGTCGTTTCGTGTACACCCAGGTACTCGGGAATCCGCAGTCCACGCGCGCGCAGGCGCACCGCACACGTCCCGCTCACCCCCGCCAGGGCGCGCGCCTGCGCGCGCGTGGACAAGGCTGCGGGGCCGGTCTCCATGGCGGCCGGGGCGGGTCACCCTCCCTCGCGCCGGATGCGCTCCTCCGCCGCCGCGACCACGGCGCGGATCCCCGCCTCGACGCGGGCCGCGAGCGCCTCGAGGTCCGCCGCCGTCGCCTCGACGGGCTCGGTCTCCCGGAGCCACCGGCCGAGCATGTCGCGGCTCTCCCCGAGGTCGGGGCACTCGACCGGCACGAGCCACCAGGCGCACGCCCGCGCGCGCGCGGCGGCCTCGGGGTGCCGGTCCATCATCGCCGCCAGCGCCTCGAGCTCCTTCAGGCCCCGGTCGATCCCGGCGGCGAGGCGCTCGACGGTGGCCTCGAGCCGGTCGTTCGACGCCGCCTGGGCGAGCGGACGCCGCCGGAAGGTGCGCCGCTCCCGGAGGAGCTGGAAGGCGCGGCGGGTGGCCGCCATGTCGTGCAGGCCCGCGTCGTCCTCGAGGCGCACCGGGGCCGGGCGCGGGCGGGCGAGCCAGGCGCCGGCTGCTGCCGATGCGAGGACGAGGAAGAGGACGGTCGCCAGGAGTCGCCGACGGGTCCGCATGGCCGGAATCTAGACGATTCCAGCGAGGCCCGTGGCGCTGCTGGCGTCAGGACGGTGGCCCCGCAGCCTTGTTCCGCGCGCACGCGCGGGCGCTGCGTCAGGGCGGGGGGGGAGCTGATTGTGTGGGGTGCGCCCGCGCGTGCGCGCGGACTGCGGATTCCCATGAAGTAAGAAACAAGTGGGCGATACAGGACTCGAACCTGTGACCTCTTGGGTGTGATCCAAGCGCGCTACCAACTGCGCCAATCGCCCGAAGGCCCCCCAGTCTACCGCGAAACCCGGCCGCATCAACTAGATCCGCTGGAGGACGGCCCGCACCAGCTCCTCCGTCTTCGCGTGCGGCAGGGTCGCCCGGACGTCCTTGAGCAGGCGCCGGGCCTCCTCCGGCTCGAACTCGAGCGTCCGAAGGGCCAGGAAGGCCTCCTCGACGGCACGGTCCACCCCGCTCACCGGCCGGGCGTGGGCGCCCGACGACCAGGCGGCGGCCTCGGCGAGGCCGCCGACCTTGTCCTTGAGCTCGGTCACGAGGCGCTTGGCGAGCTTGGGGCCGACGCCCTTGACCTTGAGGGCCTCGTCGTCGCCGCGGGCGATCGCGGCCGAGAGGCTGGCCGCGTCGGCGTGGCCGGCCATGATCCGCAGGCCGGTCGACGGGCCGATCCCGGCGACGCTCGTGAGCAGGCGGAAGAGCGCGCGCGCCTCGGCCGAGTCGAAGCCGAAGAGGCGCGGCGGCTGGTCCTGGACGACGACGAGCTGCGCGAGGAGGGTCGCTCGGCTCCCGGGCGGGCCCACCTTCTCGGCGACCTGCGGCGTGACCTCCACCCGGAAGCCGAGGCCGGCCACGTCCACGATCACCGCGGCCGGTTCGACGGCCAGGACGCTGCCCGAGATCGACTCGATCATCACGGCCCCCGTACGCGCGCCGGCCCCCCGGGCGCGCGCCGATTCTCGCGCCAGGGGGGCCGCCTGGGAACCACGCGTCGTCACGGGCCGGTGAGGCCGCCTCCGTCGATCGCCGCCAGCTCGTCCGCGGGCGCGAGCCCCAGCCAGGGGTCGTCGTCGGGGGTCCTGAACAGCTCGGCGTAGACCCGCCGGTTGAGCGCGGCGAGGTCGGCGCCCGCGCCCGCGCGCAGCCAGCCGAGGATCGTCGGCCGGTGGCGGAGCTCGTTCTGCGCCGTGTCGCGGGCCATCACCTCCTCGAAGCGCCGGGTCACGGCGACGAGGCCGTCGCGGCGGTCCGCCGGGACCTTGCGCCCGAGCAGCCGGCGCGAGCGCGCGTCGAGGCGGCAGCGCTCGAGGTAGGCCGCGCCGGCGACGGTCCACGCCGGGTCGTCGGGCGGCGGGAGCTGGCCGAGCGCCGTCAGGAGCGGCCGCTCGACCATCGCCTTGCCCATGGCCAGCGGCGCGGCGTCGGCCGCGGTCGGCAGCCCGCCGCGCCGCCCCCCGTCGTTCCGCGCACCGACCTGCGCGCCGAGCTGGGCGCCGGTCTGCGCGCTGACCTGGCCGGCCACCTGCGACAGCCGGGCGAACGCCGCGCCCTGGTAGCTGGCGATCACCGCCGCGCGCCGCTCCGCCGGCAGCGCGAGGGCCGCGCGCGCCGCCTGGACCGCCGGCCGGAGGGCGTCCGCGAACGCGCCGGGGCCGTAGAGGCCGGGCAGCGCGTCGACGACGGTCCCGTCGGGCAGGAGCAGGTAGTGGATGCTGTTGCCGGCGATCGTGCGCTCGAGCCGCCGCCCGTCGCCCATGTCGATCGTGATCCGCGGCGCCGGCCGCACGCTCTCCCAGTGCAGGACCACGTCGTCGCGGAGCCAGCGCGCCAGCTCGACGTTCGCATAGAGGGCCACGCGGAAGAAGCGGCTGTTGGCGCAGCTCCGCTCGCTCGTCAGCTCGCCCAGGAGGCGCAGCGACAGGACCGGCTTGCCCTCCGCGGCGGCCACCCGCCGCGCCAGGTCCAGGTCGCGGTACCAGAACAGCCCCGAGAACGCCGCGTCGCGCGCCCCGGCGACCTCGTCGATCCGCGCCTCCAGCTCGGCCAGCGCCTCCGGCGCCTCGCCCGCCGCCTCCCGCCGCGCGTGCTCCGCCAGCAGGTGCTCGAGCTCCTCCTCGGGCCCGTAGCCGCACGCCCACGTCGCCGGCGCCAGCCCGATCATCAGCCCCATCAACCACCCCGCAGTCCGCATGGTCGTCCTCCTCCCGGTGCGAGGGAGTTGGACGCGCGGACACGGGCGCCCGACCGACCGGCCTTCGCAACGCCGCCGGCGGTCGGCGTTGCAAGTCGGATGCAAGCGCCCGCCGCGGGCGCCGCGCCCGGTCGCGGCGCCCGCGACGCCACAGCAGGGCCGGTGCCGGTGCCGCGTCAGCCGGGCGCAGCTCCTCGCCAACACGCCCCGACGCCCCCGAGCACACGACTCCGGGTGTTCGCAGCCGCGATCTAGTAAGGAGCATCCTTCAGGCGGAGCCCCCGCTCCTCGAGCCGCTGCTTGATCTCGTTCAGCGACGTCTGGCCGAAGTTCTTGGCCGACAGGAGCTCCGCCTCGGTGCGGCTCATGAGCTGGCCGATCGACGTGATCCCCAGGCGCTCCATGCACTTGCGCGAGCGGACCGACAGGTCGAGCGAGTCGATGTGCTGAGCGAGGATCTCCTGCGAGACCTCGGCCGGCTTGGGCGGCGCGGGCAGCGGGGCGCCGCCCTCGATCTTGCCCTGGCCCAGGCGCAGGCCCTTCTGCGCGAGCATCTGCTTGACCTCCATGAGCGAGGTCTCGCCGAAGTTCTTGTGCGCGAGGAGCTCGGGCTCGGTCATCTGGATCAGGTCGCCGAGCGTCTTGATGTTCATCTTGTTGAGGCAGTTGCGCGAGCGCACCGACAGCTCGAAGTCGGTGACGGGGATCTTGAGCACCGCGCTCTGGCGGTCGGCCCGGCGCTCGCCGTCCTCGTCGTAGAACATCGTCCGGCTGGCCTGCGCGTCCGACAGGAACATGATCGCGCGCGCGTGGTTCGGGATCGAGTTCAGCACCTCGCGGTAGCACTCGACCGCCTGGTCGTAGCGCTGCAGGTCCTCGTAGAGGTTGCCCAGGTTCAGCAGCGCGTGGGCGTAGGTCGGCTGCATGTCGCGCAGCTGCTCGTAGAGCTCGAGCGCCTCGTCCTCGTCGCCCCAGGTCTGGTGCCAGTGCGCCAGGCGGAACACCGACTCCGAGTGCTTCGTGTCGAGCTCCATCGCCTTCATGTAGAGCTGGCGCGCCTGGTCGTACTCGCCCGTGAGCTCGGCGTGGAAGCCGCGCAGGAACACCGTCTCGGCGTTCTGGCCGAAGCGCTTCTCGGCCTTGTCGAGCACCTCCTTGGCCTCGTCGTGCTCGCCGAGGCGCAGCATGGCGCCGATCAGGCCGTAGGCGATCGGCTGCGAGTCGGGGTGCTTGGCCAGCGCCTCGCGGTACTTCACCTTGGCCTGCTTGGGCCGCTCGAGGTCGACGTAGGCGCGGCCGAGGAAGATCGAGGCGATCTCCTCCTGCGGGTGCGCGCTCTCGAGCGTGTCGAGCGCCGCCTGCGTGCGGCCGAGGATCCACTGGGCGATCCCCTTCTTGGCCGCGTTCTTCGGCGACTTGCCGTCGAGCTCGTCGACGAGCTTCTCCAGCTGGCGGGTGTTCGCCTCGTTGGTGAGCGCCGCGTCGCGCAGCTGCGGGTAGTTCGCGAGCGTGAGCTCGCTCCCGAAGAGGGTCTTCATGTCGACGTAGGCGGGGGCTTCGGTGGTCATGCTGTGTCTCGATGGTCCGGGGGCTGGGCCGGATGGAACGCGGGATTCTCGCCGCATCTCGCGCCGAGTCAAGGGGTCGCGCCCGGGGTTGCACCCTGGGCCTGGCCAGATCGTAGGACGGTTGCGGCGCGCATCCTCCCGCGGGAGGGGAGTCCGGGTGCAGGTGACCGAAGAGGCGGCGTGCGACGGCGAGCTCATCGGCCGCTGCCTCGCCGACCCGCAGGAGGCTGCGCCGTTCGACGCGCTGTACGGGCGGCACGCCGGCCCGGTCCTCGCGTTCGCCCGGGGCCTGTCGCGCGGCGACGAGCACGCGGCGCGCGACGCGCTCCAGGAGACCTTCCTGCGCTTCCTCGGGGCGCTGCCCGCGTTCGACCGCGGGCGGCCCGTGCGGCCGTGGCTGCTGCGGATCGCCCGCAACGTCTGCCTCGACCAGCAGAAGCGCGCGAGCCACCGGAGCGAGGTGCCCCACGGGCCCGAGGTCCTGGGCGAGCTGGCGGTCGACGGCCGGGCGGGCGCCCCGCCTGACCTCGCGGAGCGCCGGGAAGCCGCCGGCCTCCTGCGCCGGGCCGTCGAGGCCCTGCCGCCCGACGAGCTGGCGGTGTTCGTGCTCAAGCACGACCTGGGACAGACCTACGAGCAGGCGGCCGACGTCCTGGCCTGCTCGGTGCGAACGGCGAAGTACCGCATGCGCTCGGCGCTGGAGCGCCTCGGGCGCGAGGCGGAGCGGCTGGGGGTGAGGCCATGAGCGACGCGCGCTGCCCGGGCCCGGAGCTCGTGCTCCTGGCCGCCCACGACCTCCTCGACGACGACGACGACGGGGCCCGCGCGCACGTCGACGGCTGCGCGGCCTGCAGGGCCCTCGGCGCGGCGCTCGAGCGCGAGCTCGCGCCCCCGCCCCCGACGTGCGCGCCCGAGGCGCTGCTGCCCGGCCTGCGCGCGCGGCTCGCGGCGCTCGACCCGCGCGCGCCGGTCGCCGACCTGGCGCTGCGGCTCCTGTGCACCTACTGCCGGGGCGGGCTGGAGCGGCCGGACGCCGCCTACTGCGCCGGCTGCCTCGCGCCGCACCACGCCGACTGCTTCGCCGAGCACGGGCGCTGCGCGGCCCCGGGCTGCCACGGCCTCGAGGTGGTGCGCACGGCGCCCCCGCCCCCCGCGCGCCCGCGCCGCGCGAGGGCCTGGCTCCTGCTCGGCTCGGCCCTGGCCGCCGCGGCCGGCGGCGGCGCCGTGGCCGCGCTCGTCGCCCGGCCGCCGGCGCCCCTCCCGGTCGCGCTGCCAGCCCCGGCCCCCGAGGCGCAGACCCTGCGCGTCGAGGTCCACGCGCTCGACGAGGTCCTGCCCGCCCTCGCGGCCCTCCCCGCCGCGCCCGACGAGGCCTCCGACGCCGAGCCCCCGTGGCTCACCGAGTACCGCGGCGTGCTCGCCTCACGGGGGGTGACCCTCAACTTCCCGGGGACCACGCTGTCCGACGTCGTCGCGTTCATGCGCGACATCACGGGGCTGAACGTCGTCGTCGGCCCGGGCGTCGATCCGGACGCGCTCCAGGTGAGCCTGCGCGTGCGTCGCATGGCCCTGGACGACGCGCTGCGCCTCGTCGCCGGTCAGGCCGGTCTGGTCGTCGGCCTGCGCGACGAGGCCATCGTGCTCGGCGCGCCCGGGGCGAGCCGGGTGGTGGACCCGCGCTTCCCCCCGAGCCGCCCGCAGCCCCCCCCGCCCCCGCGGGAGGCGCTCCTGCGACGCGCCGCGGCCTCGATCACGCGGGACCTGGTGACGGCGCTGGGGGAGGGGGCCCTGCGCGGCCCCGCCGGGGTGGACCTCACCGACGAGGGCCGCCTGCGCGTCACGCAGACCGACGCGGGGCATCGGGTCGTCCAGGCCTGGCTGGAGGGGCGCCGGGGCGCCGCGGGCCAGCCCTGGCCCGAGGAGCTGGTCGGCGCGTGGTTCGCTCCGGCGCCTGGGCCGCCCGAGCACCCCACCACGAACCCTGACGACGCGCGGGCGCGGCGCCACGCGCGGGCGCTCGACGAGCGGCGCGTCGACCTGAGCGTCGAGGGGCCCCTCGGCGAGGCGCTGGTCGCGCTCGCGGGCCTGCTCTCGCCCGACCTCCCGCTGCGCGTCGACCCGGCGGCGCGCGCGGCGACCGCCTCGGCGCGCCTGCAGCTCCGGAACGTCTCGGCGGGGGCGGCGCTGCGGCACCTCCTCGCGCACGCGCCGACCCTGGTGCTGGACGTCGACCGCGACGGGCTCCGCGTCCGGCCGCACGACGTCCCCTCGCTCGAGCAGCGCCTGGCGACGGCCCGCCGGCGCGTCCGCCCGGACGAGGCCGCCGTCGAGGTGGCGCACCGGCTGGAGAGCAGCCGGATCGCCATGAACCTCGACCAGCGGCCCCTGACCGAGGCCCTGAACTTCGTGCAGGACGTCACCGGCCTGAACATCATCTTGGACCCGCGCGCCCCGGGCGACGCCCGCGTCAGCCTCCGGGTCGAGGACGTGAGCGTGGCCGAGGCGCTGGACGCGCTGCTCGCCCCGCGCGGGCTGGGCGTGCGGCTCGCGGGCGAGGTGCTGCACGTCGGCCCCCGGCGGGAGGCCTCCCTGCGGCCGGAGCTGGCCGCGCGCCCGTCACCCGGGGGCACCTTCCCGGCCGCGCGCGCGCTCGACGTGGGCGCCCTGGCCCTGGAGCTCGAGCGCCTCACCGGCGCCCGCGTGAGCCTCTGGCCCGGCGCCGACGCCTGCCGGGGCCGCGTCCTCGTGCCCGCCGCCGCCACCGTGGCGGAGGCCCTGACCCTGGCCGAGGCGCAGATGGGCCTGCGCGGGGTGTGGACCTGGCTCGACGGCAGCGAGGAGCCGCTCTTGCTCCTCCGGGCGGACGAGGGCGACGGACCGCTGGCCCGCGCCGGCCGGCGCCTCGGCCAGGAGGGGGGCTGGCCGGAGGCGCCGGCCACGGCGCGCGCCGCGCTCGAGGGGACCCGCTCGCGGCTGCGCGAGGCGCTGACCGCGCTCGCGCGCGCCGATCAGGGCGCCGACGTGGCGACCCTGCGCTCGCTCCTGGAGAGGACCCGGCAGGCCGACAGGGCGCTCGAGGAGGTCCTCGCCGGGCGCTCCCTCCTGGGCGCCGACCTGGGCGCCCCCCGGGAGGCGGTCGCGGGCGTGGTGGCGGACCTCGTCCTCCAGCGCTGGGAGGTCGCCCTGGCCGACCTCCGCCGAGCGACGTCGGAGCGGCAGGTCGAGGAGTCGGAGCGGGCGCTGGCCGCCGCGCAGGCCGAGGGTGAGCGCCAGGCGCTGACGGCGCGGCACGAGGCGCTCGTGAAGGAGCGGGACCTCGTGCGCCGCGACGCGTCGCTGGAGGCGGCGCGGGCGGAGTCGCGGGCCGCGCAGCTCGAGGCGCGCCTGCGGGACCTCGGCGGCGTCGGCCCGGGCCTGCTCTCGGCCCTCGCCGCGGCCCGCGCGGCGCTGATCGCCGGCCGGGCGTGGGACGAGGTGTTCCCCGGCGGCTGGTCCGCGTGGTGGCAGGCCGAGCAGGAGCGCGCCGCGGAGGCGCTGTGCGCGGGGGCGGCGCGGTTCCACCGGGCCGGGTTCTGGTCCCCCGACACCGACGAGGGCGGCGTTGCCTGGCGGGGCGCCGAGGCGCCGTCCGAACCCGGCGAGCCCGGCTGGCTCGTCGTCGCCGTCGACGGCGCGCCCGTCGTCGACCTGCTCGACGTCGTCGAGCCGCTCGGCAGCGCCTGGGAGGCCGGCGCGCCGCGGACGCTCACCCTCGTCCGGGGTGACGCGCGGCGCGAGGTGCGGGTCGTCCTGGGCGACTGACCGTGACCCTCACGCCCGCCCGCGCGGGTCGAGCACGTCGCGCAGGCCGTCGCCCACGAGGTTGAACCCGAGCACCAGCAGGACGATCGCCGCGCCCGGCGTGATCACCGCCCACGGCGCGCGCGAGATCAGGTTGCGGCTCTCGGAGATCATGAGCCCCCACTCGGGCGTCCCGGGCTCGGGGCCGAGCCCGACGAAGCCGAGGCCCGCCGTCTCGAGGATCGCCGTCGCCGTCCCGAGCGTGGCGAGCACGATGATCGGCGCCAGGCAGTTCGGCAGGACGTGCAGGCCGAGCACCCTGAGGTGCCCGGCGCCCAGGGCGCGGGCGGCCTGGACGTACTCGAGCTCGCGCACGACGAGCACCTGGGCGCGCAGCTGCCGCGCGACGCCCGGGACGCCGACGAGGCCGACCGCGATCATCAGGTTCAGGAGCGACTGCCCGAGCACCGTCACGATCCCGATCGCCAGGAGGATCGTGGGGAAGGCCATCACCACGTCCAGGCAGCGCATGATCAGCCCGTCGAGGCGCCCGCCGAAGTAGCCGGCGACGAGGCCCAGGGGCACGCCCAGGACGACCGAGATCCCGACGGCCACGAAGCCGATCACGAGCGAGTAGCGCGCGCCGTAGAGGACGCGCCCGAGCACGTCGTTGCCGCCGTCGTCGGTCCCGGCGAGGAAGCGGCGCGGCTCGACTTCGGGCGGCAGCTCGACCTGCCGCAGCCACGAGGGCGGCAGGCTCTGGTAGTCGAGCGCCAGGTCGGGGTCGACCGTCCCCGGCGACCAGCCGGTGAGCGGCACGGCGAGGAGCGCGAGCACGACCCACACGAGGACGATCACGCCGCCCACCCACATGCCCTTGTGGCGCGCCGCGCGGCGCAGGGCGCGGCTCACGACGTCCCCCCGAGGCGCACGCGCGGGTCGAGCCGCGCGTAGAGCACGTCGACGAGCAGGTTCACGAGCACGAAGGTCGTCGCGAAGAGGAGCACCCCGCCCTGGATCGCCGGGTAGTCGCGCTCGCCGATCGCCGTGACGACGAAGCGGCCGAGGCCCGGCCAGGCGAACACGGTCTCGGTGAGCACCGCCCCGCCCAGCAGGTAGCCGGTCTGCACGCCCAGCACGGTGACGATCGGGATCGTGGCGTTGCGGAGCGCGTGGCGCAGGACGACCGCCGCGCGCGAGAGGCCCTTGGCGCGGGCGGTGCGCACGTAGTCCTGCGAGAGCACCTCCAGCATGGACGACCGCGTGATCCGCGCCACGACCGCCAGCGGCACGGTCGACAGCGCCAGCGCGGGCAGCGCCAGGTGCGCCAGGACGTTGCCCAGCGCGGCCCACTCGCCGCGGACGAGCGCCTCGACGAGGTAGAAGGGCGTGCGCGGGGCGAAGCTCGCCCGCAGCCCCTCGTCGAGGCGCCCGGCGTAGGGCATGTGGTCGCCGACCGCCACGATCAGCACGTAGCCGAGGCAGAACACCGGGAGCGACACGCCGACGAGGGCGCCGCCCATGGTCACGAGGTCGAGGACCGACCCGGGCCGCAGGCTGGCCACGATCCCCAGCGCGACGCCGATGACGGTGGCGAGCAGCACGGCGCAGAGGGCCAGCTCGATCGTCGCCGGGAAGCGCGCGGCGATCTCGCGCGTGACCGGCTCGTTGGTCTGGAGCGACGTGCCCAGGTCCCCCTGCGCGATGCGCCCGAGGAAGCGCACGTACTGCGCCGGGAGCGGCTCGTCGAGGCCGTGGACCCGGCGCACCTGCGCGAGGATCTCCTCGTTGGCGCGCTCGCCGGCGATGTTCCGCGCGGGGTCGCCCGGGATCATGCGCACGAAGAGGAACGCCAGGACGGTCACCCCGAAGAGGACCGGGACGGCCCCCAGCAGGCGCTGCAGGACGTAGCCGTTCACCCCGCTACTCGGCCAGCCACGTGCGGCGGAAGTCGAGGATCCCGGTCGGGTGCAGGCGGAAGCCGCGGACCTTGCTCCGGAACGCCGCCACCTGCGTCGTGTGCACGAGCGGCACCATGGGGCAGTCGGCGTGGATCTTCTCCTGCGCCTGCTTGTAGAGCGCCTCGCGCCGCGGCGGGTCGGCCTCGACCCGCGCGCGCCCGAGCAGGTCGTGGACGACCTCGTCCTCGTAGAAGCTGTAGTTCGACGCCGAGCCCACCCGCGCGTTGTCCTTGTCGAGCAGCACGTAGAGGAAGTTGTCGGGGTCGCCCGTGTCGCCCGTCCAGCCGAGGAAGCACATGTCGTGCTCGGCCTTCTGCACCTCCTCGAGGTAGCTGGCCCACTCCTTGGGGACGATCGTGGCCTCGACGCCGATCTGGGCCAGGGCCGCCTTGACGTACTGGGCCATCTTGTCGGGCTGCGGCAGGTAGGGCCGCGGGTTCGTCATCGTCCAGAGCGTCGTCTTGAACCCGTTCGGGTGGCCGGCCTCGGCGAGCAGCTTCTTCGCCGCCTCCCGGTCCTGCTTGCGCGGGCGCAGGTCGTCGTTGTGGCCGAAGAGCGTCGGCGGCAGCGGGTTCGCCGCTGGCGTGGCCAGGCCGTAGTAGATCCGGGCCGCCACGCGGTCGAGGTCCAGCGCCATGGCGCAGGCCTGGCGCACGCGCGGGTCGTCGAAGGGCTTGCGGCGGTTGTTGAACGCCAGGTAGGCCACGTTCATGCCGGGCTGGGCGAGGACGGTCACGTCCTTGGCCTGGCTGGCCAGCTGCACGTCGGCCAGGTTCAGCCCGTCCATGGCCTGCAGGTCGCCCTTCTTCAGCAGCTCGAAGCGCGTGTTGTTGTCGGGGATCGTGCGCAGGACGAGCTTGTCGAGGTGCGGCCGCCCGCCCCAGTGGTCGTCGAACGCCTCGAGGACGATCGCGTCGCCGCGGCGCCACTCGGCCAGCTTGAACGGGCCGGTCCCGACCGGCATGGACGCCGGCGAGGCGCCCTTCTCCTTCGCCGCCCGGAAGCCCGCCGGCGACACGATCGAGGCCGTGAACATGGCCAGGTTCGTGAGGAACGGCACGAACGGGCGGTCGAGCTCGAACACGACCGTGCGCTCGTCCTTCTTCGAGACCCGCGTGACGAAGCTGAACTGGTCCTGCCAGTAGACGAACTCGCCCTGGTGGAACTCGTGCGCCGGGTCGCGCTGGCGCTCGAAGCTGAAGACCACCGCGTCCGCGTCGAGCGCCGTCCCGTCGTGGAACTTCACCCCCTCGCGCAGGGTGAAGGTCCAGGTCTTGCGGTCGTCCGAGACCTCCCACGCGGTCGCCAGGGCCGGCTCGACCTCGGTGCCGCCGGCCTCGTAGCGCACGAGCGTATCGAAGAGCGCCTCGATCGCCTTGACCGACTCGCCGTCGGTCACGTCCGCCGGGTCGAGGCTGACCGTGTCGGCCCCGCGGCCGAAGATCAGGGTGCCGCCGCGCCGCGGCTCGCCCTCGTCCGGCAGGGCGTCCGTGAGGCCGGCCAGGCTGAGGGTCTGCCCCTCCCCCTCGGACGTCCCCGCCTCCGGGGCGCGGGTCGACGGCCCCTGGGGGCAGCCCACGAGGAGCAGGGCGCAGGCGACGAGCGGGAGCAGGGGCGCGCGCGGGGTCATGGGGCCCTCCGTGGAAGGGGGGCGATTCTACTGGGGTTGGCGCGGACGGGGCAGCGAAACCATGCTGCGGCTGGCGCGTTGTCTTGTCTGCGAGGACCCCCGTGCTCCACCGCCTGTTGCCCTGCCTCGTCGCGACCCTCACGGCCGGCGCCCTGCTGGCCCCCGGCCTCCCGCTCGGCCCGTCGCGGGCCAGCGGCCAGGACGCGCCGCCGACCCCCGACGCGCCGCCCCCCGACGCCCCCCCGCCGGCCGAGGACGAGCCGGAGGCGGGGCCCGACGACGGCGGCGCCGACAAGCCCGACCGGCCGGGGCGCCGGGCGCGCGAGCCCCGCGGGCGTCAGCTCGACCGGGACTCTCCGGTGGCGAAGGCGCTGGCGGACCTCCTCGTCGTCGACCCGAAGTACGCCGCCGACGGCACGGTCGAGCTGGAGTACGACTTCAAGAGCGCCGAGCACGTCAACGACTGGGACCTCCAGGGGCTCGACCGCGCCGAGGAGGCCAACCGGCGCGGCGTCCAGGGGCGCGGGATCGCCCGGGGGGCCGCCAAGCCCCAGGCGCTGTCGCTCGCGGCCGGCAGCAACTCGCAGGGGCTGTTCCTGCACCGCCTCGAGCTCAAGGGCGACTACGAGGTCTCGTTCCGCTGCCACACCGAGCGGACGACGACGCGCTCGGAGCTCGTGTTCCTCCTGGGGAAGGGCGGCGCGAGCTGGGGCACGCAGCTCGTGCAGCGCGGGACGCGCGGCTTCTCGGTCGTCGGCCGCGACGCAGTCGACAAGAACGCGTGGACCGGCGGCCGCGTGGTCACGGTCACGGTCGCCGCGCGCGGGGGCGAGCTGGTGACGAGCGTCAACGGCGTGCGGGTGGACGCGACGCGGCGGCTCGCCGACAAGCTGGACGGGCGGGTGGGGATCTACCTGACCGACATGCACCTCGTGGTGCACCACGTGACGATCAAGGGGACGGTGAGCCCGGCGAAGCTGTGAGGGCGCGCGGCCAGGAGGTCACCGAGCGACCTCCTGACCTTCGTCGCGCTCGCTCAGTTCAGGTTCACGTCGAACTTCGTCGTCGGCGTGAACGTGATGTCGAAGTCGCGCCCGGTGTCCAGCCAGTAGATGATGCTCCCGATCACGTCGACGAGGTTGCGGTGGTTCTCGGCCACCGGCATCCACGGGCTGATCGTGACCTTGCGCTCGCGGGTGCCGTCCTCGGGCGGGGTCCAGTCGTTGAGCCCCACGACGAAGTCGCGCCCCTCCTCGAACCAGCTGATCAGGTCGCGGATCGCGTCGATCGCCTTGAACTTGTTCTTGAGGAGCGTCGTCAGCTCCTCGCCCGCCTTCGGGCGTTTGATGAAGTAGACCTTCTTCAGGACGGACGCGTCCTGGCCCTCCTCCTGCATGTGTCCACCGCCTCCCGGTCCCCTTTTCGACCCCGGCCCGCGCCGTCTTTACTCCCTCCCTGGCAATGATCTCTGTCCATCCTCGCGATGGGTCGAGGATGGTCGTCCGAGCGCCAGGCCCACGGCGGCCCCCAGGGCGCCCGCGGCGAGGGTGACGAGCAGGAGGAGGAGCGCGAGGCCCCAGGTGAGCCGCCGCGGGCGCGCCGCGGCCGGCTGCCACGGAGGGACGGCCGCCGGCGCGGGCAGGTGCCCCGGCCGCGGGAAGCGCGACCCGCAGGCGAAGCACCGCACCGCCTCGCGGTCCGTCGGCCAGCGGAAGCTCATGTCGGTGCCGCAGCGGCACACGACGAACACGTCGTCGGCCTCGGCCGCCCGGGGCGCGGGCGCCCGCCAGGTCGGGCCGTGCGCCGGCTGCCGGCCCGGCGTCAGAGAGCCCGAGAACTCGTACTTACGCTGCACGTGCTCGACCCCCGAAGTGAGCGCTGGACGGGCGGAACGG
Organism: Planctomycetota bacterium; assembly: GCA_023954375.1. Taxonomy (GTDB): domain Bacteria; phylum Planctomycetota; class J058; order J058; family J058; genus JAMLIC01. The sequence continues at coordinate 39,292 of JAMLIC010000021.1, read as the reverse complement.
GGGACGGGCGGAACGGGAGAGTTCGTGCCAGTCCGGGACTTGCTCCAATCGCCCGCCCCTCGCATGTTCGACCCGACAGAGCGAGCGATGGGGACGGGCGGAACGGGACAGATCGTGCCAGTTCGGGACTGCTCCAATAGCCTGCCCCTCGCATGTTCGACCCGACAGAGCGAGCGATGGGGACGGGCGGAACGGGACAGATCGTGCCAGTCCGGGACTGCTCCAATCGCCCGCCCCTCGCGAGCGCATCACTGATCGCAGAGCTCGAGAGAAATCGCGCAGCGAGTTCTCCTCGAGCTCAGAGAGCTCGAGAACTCTTCTCTCCGCCGCTCGTGCTCGACCCGCCAAAGCGAGCGATGGGGAGGCGCGGAACGGGCCAGATCGTGCCAGTCCGGGACTTGCTCCGATCGCGCCCCCCTCGCGAGCGCATCACTCATCGCAGGTCTGAGCTCGAGAGAAGTCGCGCAGCGATTTCTTCTCGGGCTCAGAGCTCGTCCTCGATCCGCCGGCGCAGGGCCTCGACGGCGGCGCGGCGGGGGGCAGGGAGGTCGACGCCGTCGAGGCGCCGCAGGACGGCCAGGGCCTCCTCGAAGCGCGCCGGGTCGTCCGGCCGGTACCAGGGGCGCTTCCCCTGGCGGAACAGCCGCTCGGCGTGGTCGAGCGCGAGGGCGGCCAGGGCCTCGCGCGGGCGCGGGTCGCCCGGGGCGCGCGCCGCGGCCTCCTCGTAGGCCGACATGGCCCGGGCGCGGTCGCCCCTCGCCTCGTGCGCGCGGCCGAGCAGGAGGAGCGGCTCGACGTGCGCGACGTAGGGGCCGTCGCGCTGGCGGAGGGCCTCGAGCAGGGCCACCGCGTCGTCGGCCTGGCCCGCTGCCAGGCGGGCCTGCGCCGTCTCGAGGGCGCGCCCGACCTCGACCCGCACCTGGTGGGAGAAGAGCCGGTCGAGGTGCTCGCCGAGGACCCCGTCGACCGCGGCCGCGTCGGCCGTGAAGCGGTCCATGTCGCGGCCCGGGTCGTAGTCGACGAGCGCCACGCCCGCCTCGCCGGTCCACAGGGCGGCCCCGGCCTCCAGGTCGCGCAGGGTGACGACGAGCGCGCCGCGGCGCGCGTCGAGGCGCCCCTCGAGCGCCAGCCCGGCGGAGAGCGCGCGGCGGACCTCGCCGGCCGACTCGCGCAGGCGCTCGACGATCCCGGGGCGGGCGCGGGCGGCCACGCGGCCGCGGCCCGTGACGACGAGCGCGGCCAGCAGGTCGGCGTCGAGCGCGGCCGTGGTGCGGTTCGAGACGCCGCGCTCGTGGTCCACCGTCGGGAGGACGACGACCGGCCGCTGCTCGCCCCGCTGCTGCAGGAAGGCCGCCGCCCGCCGCCCCAGGTCGGCGACGGCCGGGTCGCGCGGGGGGGTGGCGGCCAGCACGGACCAGGCGCCGAGGTCGATCACGGTCAGCCACGGCGCGCCGCCGTCGTCGGGGAGGACGGCGTGCGCGACGACGTCGCACCCGGCGGCGCGCGAGAGCTCCTCGCGCGCGTCGCGGCGGAAGAGCCCGGGGAGGTCGGGCCGCGCCGGCGACGCGCCGGCGGGGGCCCGGCCGGCGCGGGCGACGGCCGCCTCGAGCGCGGCGCCCGCGGCGCGCGTCGCCGGGCTCGGGCCGCGCGCGGCGAGGTCCTCGGGCGGCAGGACGCCCACCCGCGCGCCGGGCGGGAGCTCGGCCAGGAGCGGGGCGAGGCGCGCCGCGAGCGGGTCCGGCGCGACCTCGTGGGAGGAGCCCCGCGATCGCTCGTGGAGGGCCACCCCGCCGGCGACGAGCGCGCCGACGACCACCACGGCGAGCGCGAGCGGCCGCCGGGCGCGCGACCGCCGGCCCCCGTCCGCCGGAGGCGGCGGCGGCGACGCGCTCAGCGCCTGCGCCAGGTCGGCCGCCAGGGCGCCGGCGGCGAGCGTGCGGCGCGTCGGCGCCCGGGCCAGCGCGCGCTCGAGCGCGGCGTCCACCGTGCGCGGCAGCGCCGGCGCCAGCTCGCTCGGTCGGTCGAGCCCGAGCGGCAGCCGGCCGGTGAGGAGCTCGTAGGCGAGCACGCCGAGGCTGTAGACGTCCGCCCGCCGGTCCAGGCGGCCCGCCCCCTCGCGCACCTCGGGCGCGGCGTAGTCGCGCGTGCTCGCCAGGCGGACGTCGCCCGTCAGCCGGAGCGAGTTCGCCAGCGCGGCGGGGTCGGCCTCCGGGCGCGGCCCGCTGAAGTCGGTGAGCTTGTAGAGCCCCCGGCCGGCGTCGACGAGCACGTTCTCGGGCTTCACGTCGAGGTGCAGGAGCCCTCGCCCGTGGGCGTGGTCGAGCGCGGCGGCGACCTGCGAGACGACCGCCAGCGCCTCCGCCGGCGGCAGCGGCCCGGCGCGGAGCGCGTCGCGCAGGTTGCCGTCGGGGACCAGCTCGAGGGCCAGGAAGGGCGGGTCGTGGTCGAGGCGCGCCTCGAGCGTGCGGACGACCCCGGGGTGCTCGACCGCCACCGCGCGCAGGTCGCGCCGGTCGCGCGCGACCTTCACCGCCGCCGCCGCGCCCGTGGTCGCGTGCCGCGCCCGGAACACCTGGCCGAAGCCGCCCTGCCCGAGCGGCGCCTCCAGGATCCAGTCGCCGAGCCAGCAGCCGGGCGCGAGGTCCACGCGCGCACCTCCGCGCTCCAGCCTATCACCCGCGCGTCGCCCGCTCCGGACGTACAAAGACGCGCAGCGTGGCCGGGGCCACGCTGCGCGAGAGAACGGTCGTGTGTCCTGCCAGCCCTACCAGGGCATGGAGGGCATGGGCGGCTCGCCGCCCCCGCCCGGCGGTGGTGGGGTGGCGCCGCCTGATGCGGTCTTCTTGCCGGCCTTCTTCTTGCCGGCCTTCTTCTTGCCGCCGGCCTTCTTCTTGGCGCCGCCGGCCTTCTTGCCGGCCTTCTTCTTGGCGCCGCCGGCCTTCTTGCCGGCCTTCTTCTTGGCGCCGCCGGCCTTCTTCTTCGCGCCGCCGGCCTTCTTCGCGGCCTTCTTCTTCGCGCCGCCGGCCTTCTTGCCAGCCTTCTTCTTCGCCATGGTCGTCTTCTCCCTGGATTGGGTCCGGCCGCTGGCGAGCGGTGGACGGGAGCCGTCCCCAGATCCCCGTCAGCGTGCGTTCGAGTCGACCGAGGGCACGTCCGGGTTCCCCTCCGAGCCCGCAACGTGAACTCGCTCGACTCCAATCAGGGATATAACCGAACGCTCCGACAGTTTTTAGGGGACGATCGGAGATTTTTTCCGGCGAGGTGTCGGTGGCGGGCGGTAAGGACGCCGTAACTGCTTTCTGCGCAATGTGTTCGCGCCGCGGCCTGGACGCTCCGCGGCGGCCGTCCAGCGGCCGGCGCGCGTACGCGTTGGCCCTCCTCGGGTTCCAACGACGGACGGTCGAACGCCGCAACACGGGCGCAACCAACGTTCGTGTAGCTGGTTAGGGTTTCGGGACGCGCCGGGGCGGTCACGCCGGGCCTGACGCACCCCGAACGCAGAAGGCCGCAGTCCGGCCTGGAAGGCTGGACTGCGGCCGGGTGGAGAGAGAGGAAGGCGGGGCCGGGACAGGCGAAGAAGAAGAAGAAGAAGCCCAGGAGACGGGTCCGGAGCCCCGCCCTCCTCTCTCTCCACGCGAGACGTCGTCGTCGAGAACCGACCAGGGACCTCAGGGGGGCGCGCGCGAGCGCGCGCCCCCCCGAGGTCGCTCAGACCCGAGTCGTAGTCCCCCCTCCGACACCGAGGCCCGAGACCCCGCGCGCGAGCGCGGAGCGTGAGGCGCGCGCGGACGCGCGGCTCACCTCCTGGCGTGCCCCCCCCGGCGGTCGCCCCGGGCGGGCAAGCCCGGGGCGCCTTGTGCGGTCAGATCGCCTGGTTCAGGCGGGAGAGCGCGGTGCGGACCTGCGTGGCCTGCGGCGCCTGCGGCGACAGCTCGAGGAAGCGCTCGAGGTCGCGCACGGCGCCGGGCACGTCGCCGTCGAGCGCGCGGACGCTGCCGCGCGCGAGGTAGGCCGGGGCGAACCGCTCGTCGAGGGCCAGCGCGGCCTCGAAGTCCTCGATGCTGCCGGGCAGGTCGCCGAGCATCTTCCGCGCGAGGCCGCGGTTGCAGTAGATCGCCGCGACGTCGCCCGAGCGCGCGAGGGCCCGGTCGTAGTCGAGGAGCGCCTCGTCGTACCTGGCCAGCTTCGTGAGCGCGTTGCCGCGGTTGCTGTAGGCCTGCGCCAGCGAGTCGTCGAGCGAGATCGCGTGCGTGTAGTCGTCGATCGCGCCCTTCACGTCGCCCTCGGACGCGCGGGCCGCGCCGCGGTTGTTCAGGAGCGCCGCGTCGGCGGTCTCCGCGAGCAGCTCGTCGTAGAGCGAGATCGCCTGCTTCGTGTCGCCGCGGGCGTGCATGGCCGAGGCGAGCAGCGCGCGGGCGCGGCGGTCCTCGCCGGGCTCCTGCTGGCTGCCGCTCGTCTTCACCTTGCCCTCGTCCTCGGCGGAGGGGTCGACCGTGGCCCACTTCGCCCGCGCGTCGCGCGGCGTGGTCCAGCGGAGGACGAGCTTCCAGGCGCCCTCGTGCTCGAACCACAGGGCGTGGCTCAGGGCCACCGTCTCGAGGACGTCGCACTCCTCGTCGGCGCCGATCGCGATCGTCACGCCGCGGTCGTCCTCGGCGCGCTCGTCGTTGACCTTCTTGAGGATCACCCGCCAGGCCACCGGCGTCTCGGAGCGGAGGGTGAGGGACTCGCCGACGCGCACGTCACTGAACCGCATGGGGGGACCACCTTCCTGCCTGTGCGCGGGACCTCTGCGCAGGAAGCGTTCCAAAGCTGCGGGAGCTTGTGGCGTCGGCGGTTGCGGTGGAGGCCCCCCTCGCCCTGAACCATGCCGTGCAAGGGCGACTGCACCCCTGCCCCGAATGGTTGCGTGTGGTCGACGGCTGCGGCCGCGGATGCCGGCCGGGGCGGCGCGCGGATCCGGCGATCGATGTCCGCCGCGCGCGCGCCGCCGCGGCTCGGCCTCCGCGGCCTCGCCTCGCGTGTCGCTGCGTTCCGCCCGTGGCCGACCCCCTGCCGGACTTTCGCGCGTTTCCCCGCTCCCGATCCCCGATCCCGATCCCGATCCCGCCCCGATCACGACGAGACCCATGCCACCGCCCAGAGCGTGACCGCGCCGGCCGCGCCGATCGCGAGCAGGTTCGCCAGCACGCGCGTGGGCAGCGAGCGTCCGGCCCAGCTCACCCGCAGGGCCGTCGAGAGCTCCGCCTGCAGCGCGAAGACGAGGAACAGGAGGGTCGTGAACGGCGGCGGCGGGCTCGCGCCGCGCAGGAGCGCGGGGAGGTAGAGGAACGGCAGGTCGTGGAGGACGAGGCCGCAGAGGAGGAACGTGAGCAGCCGCGCGACCTGCGCCGGGAGGCGGCGCCGCAGCGGCGCGTGCACGTAGTAGCGCAGCAGGTAGCCGTAGGCGGGGTTCCAGCGGCGCCAGAACTCCGGGAGCGACCCGGCCGCCAGCGCGCGGCCCACGATGCGCAGGGCGCCCGCGTCGCCGTGCAGGCGCGCCACGAACTGCGCGTAGGTCGGTCGCGCCCCGGGCTCCTGCGCGTCGGCCTGGCCCATCACCCGCTCCGGGTGGGCATTCTACGCGCCGGCCCCCCTACTCCCGCCGGCGCGCAAAGCTCGGCGCGGCCGGGCCGCCGCCCCTGGCCTGCCCGGCGATGGGCCGGGCGAAGGGGAAGCTGTAGACCGTGGCGAGGGACGCCCCGATGAAGTCACGGCGCCGCGAGCCACTCAGTGCGGTCGGAGCGGAGCGCGACCCGAAGCTCGGGCCGCGTGCTTCGCCATGGCGGTGAACTCCGCCGCGACCTGAGCCTCGGTCAGCGGTACGGCCTGCAGAACAGGGTCCGCGCCGACGCTCTCAATCTCGGTGTGTGGGGCGTTCGTGGCACGTCTCGGTCAGGGTCCCCCTGGTTCACGTGCGCCATCGGGCCCCCCTTCAGGGGGCAGCCCAGGTATAGGATCGCGGCCGTGAGCGACACAGAGGGCACGTCCGACGAGGCCGAGGCGCTCGAGGTGCGCCGCCGCTGGGCGCGGCTCGTCCGCGCGGTGGACCCCGTAGCGCCCGTGGCGGACCTCAGGCGCGCGAGCCTGATCGGGGGCGGCGGGCGGCGGAGGAGCGGAGGGGCGGCAGGCTGACCCGACCTGCAGATCGGGTCTGACGGGGGGAGGCGGTGAGCTGCTACTTCTCCACGTGCTGGAAGGAGAAGCCGGGGCAGGCGTGGGCGTCGATGTCGGCCTGGTCGAGCGGGTAGCGGCCGCAGGTCCCGTAGTACCAGTAGTCGGTCCCGTAGACCTTGCAGTAGAACTCCTTCGTCTGCTCGTCACGGCCGAGGAAGATGCACTCGAACTGCTGGCAGCACTTCGCGCAGCGGGTGCACGCGCCGCGGCGCTGGGCGATCCGGCGCTTCACCTCGTCGGGGCCCATGAGCAGGTTGTACTTGAGCAGCCGGACGAAGGAGCCGAAGCGGATCTGCTGCACGATCACGGTGAAGCAGTACCAGAGCGTCGAGAAGTAGTTGCGGGCGATCGACCAGTCCTTGGCCTCCCGGGCGATGAAGAACGGCCACAGGGGGAGGAAGGGGAGCTTGAGGACGATCAGCACCGTGTAGACGACGCCCTTCCAGCGGTTGTAGACGAACCCCTCCACCTCGTTGCTCTTGCGCTCCTCGCCCTGGAACGTCGTCGGCTGGAAGGTGGTCTGCAGGGTGGGCGTGGCGGCCACGACCGGCAGCGGGCGGGGCTTGGCGGGGGGGAGCTCGACGGAGGAGGCCATGACTACCTCGAACGGGAAAGCAGGGGGGCGGGGCCGCGGCGTTCAGCGTCGAACACGGAGGGTCAGCTCCTCGCCGCGGCGCCGGACCTTGAGCGCGTGGGCGCCCGGGGCCAGGAGGCGTGCCCGGAGGTCGCCCAGGCCGGCCACGGGCTCGCCGGCGACCTCGAGCAGGAGGTCGCCCTGGCGCAGGCCCGCGCGCGAGGCGGCCCCGTCGGGCTCGACCTCGAGGACCACGGCGCCGGGCGTCGTCTGGGGCAGGCCCGCGTCCTCGCGGTCGTGGAAGGTCAGGGCGCGGACGAGGAGGCCGACCTCGGGCAGGGCGGCGCGCTCGGCGTCGCGCGGGCGGACGGGGCCGCGGGCGAGCTCGACCTCGACCTGGCGGGCCTGGCCGCGGCGGCGGACGCCGAGCGTGACCTTGGTGCCGACGGGGTAGTCCTCGATCAGGTCGTCGAACGACTCGCCCGGGTCGAGGTCGAGCGGCTCGCCATCGAGCGTCTGCAGGACGTCGCCCGGCTGGAGCCCGGCGACCTTGCCGGGGCCCTCGTAGACCGCCACCACGCGCACGCCGGTGTCGACGTCGAGCCCGTGGACCTGCGCCAGCTCGGGCGTGAGGACCTCGTGCTTGATCCCCAGCCAGGCGCGCGCGCGGCTGGCCGCGGCGGCGGGGCCGCCCGGCTCGACCGGGGGCGACGCGAGGAGCGGCTGGAAGGCCTGGGCGAGGAGGACGTGGCCGGCGCGCTGCTCGGCGAGGAGGTCGGGCGTGAGGAGGTCGGGGCGCTCGGGCCCGCCGGTCAGCGGCGCGAGGAGGCCGACCGGGGCCCCGTCCTGGGCCACGACCAGGCCGCCCAGGGCGTGGGGCAGGCGGGGGGTCGTGCCGAGCAGGCGGGGGGTGCGGTAGGAGACGCGGGCCAGGTCGACGCGGCGGGGGCGCTCGAGGCGCGCCGGGCCGAGGCTGAGCACGAGGAGCGGGTCACCGACGTCGAGGGCGGCCTGGCCGAAGGCGACCGGCGTCAGGCCGGCGCGGCCGGCCTCGACCACCCGCACGAAGCCGAGGCCGAGCGCGAGGTCGCGGCCGACCCACTCCGCGTCGCGCACGCGGCCGTCGGCGCCGACGATCGACAGCGCCAGGACCTCGGCGCGGGGGCGGGCGCCGAGCAGGGCGAAGATGTCCCCCGCCGGGTCGAGGGCGGCCGCGGGGAAGACGACCAGCCCGTCGCCCGTGACGACGACGCCGGCGGTCGACACCTCGTGCGTGCGGCGCGCGCCGCGCCCGAGCCCGGGGAGGCCCTCGACCCCGAGCGTCGTCGTCGCCTCGACCCGCACGAGGGCGCCTGTGTGGCGCTCGGCGGCCCGCCGGATGGCGATGGCCTGCTCGTCGGCCCGGGCGCTGGCGCTGGTGGCGGCCAGGGCGAGCGCGGCGATGGCGAGGGGTCGGTGCACGGCAAGTCCCCGGGGGAGGGTCGCAGGGGGACCGAAGGTAGCAAAGGCCGTCCGGGCCCGCCTCCGGAAACTGGACCCCCGGGGTCGGGGCCCGGGGGCGACGTAGCTCGTGGCGGCGCAGGCGCCTACGGGCGCTACAATCGACCGCCCGGACACCCGGGATGGAGTGGGCATCCGTTGGACCCAGGCCTCGCCTTCCTCCTCGGCGGTCTCTGCGCGCTCGCGGCCGCCGCGGCGTCGCTCGCGGTCTGGGGTCTGCCGGCGCTCCGGCGCCGCCTCCTCGACGAGGAGCGCGACCGGCTCCGGCGCGAGGTCGAGGTCGCGGCGCGGGAGCAGGCGCTGCGCGAGCGCGCCGACCTCGAGGCGGGGCTGGCGGCGACGCGGCGCGAGCTCAAGGACCTCGAGGCCCGCTGCCGCGCGCGCGAGGACGCCCTCGACCGGCGGACCGAGGCGATCGAGGATCGGGAGCGCCGCCTCTCGGTGCGCGAGGCCGAGCTCAAGGGGGCGCAGGCGACGCTCGACGCCGAGCGCGCGGAGGTCGAGCGGCAGCAGCAGCGCGAGCTGCGGGAGCTCGAGCGTATCTCGGGGCTCCGCCGCGAGGAGGCGGAGGACCTGCTGCTCGGGCGCGTCGAGCAGCGCTGCCAGGTCGAGGCCGCCGAGGTGCGCGCGCGCGCCGACGCGGCCCTGGCGCACGACCTCGCGCGGCGCGCGCGCGAGGCCCTGGTGGCGGCGCTGCAGCGCGCCGCGTGGGCGCACGGGCACCCGAGCATGGTCACGGTCGTGCCCCTCCCGTCGGACGACCTGAAGGGGCTCCTCGTCGGGCGCGACGCGCGCAACGTGCGGACGTTCGAGCAGGAGGCGGGCGTCGACCTGCTGATCGACGACACACCCGGGGTGGTCGTCCTCTCCTCGTTCGACCCCTTGCGGCGCGAGGTGGCGCGGCGGGCGCTCGTCCGGCTCCTCGACGACGGGCGCATCCAGCCCGACCGGATCGCCGAGGCGGTGAAGGCCGCCGGCGCCGAGGTGGAGGAGACGACGGAGGCGCTCGGGCGCGCGGCGGCGGCGGAGGCGCGGGTGGAGCCGCTCCACCCGCGGCTGCTCACGCTGCTCGGGCGGCTCGAGTACCGCACGTCGGAGGGCCAGAACGTGCGCCTGCACGCGGTCGAGACGGCGCGGCTGGCGGGGCTCCTCGCGGCGGAGCTGGGCCTCGACGAGGCGCTCGCGCGGCGCGCCGGGCTCCTGCACGACGTGGGGCTGGCGGTCGAGCACGAGGTCGACGGCAGCCACGCGGCCGTCGGCGCCGACTTCGCGCGGCGCTGCGACGAGGACCCGCTGGTGGTCGACGCGATCGCGGCGCACCACGAGGAGGTCCAGGCCGCGTCGCCCTACGCGGCGCTCGTCCAGCTCGCCAACGCCCTGTCGACCGGCCGCCCGGGCGCGCGCGACGGCGCGCTCGAGCAGGCGATCCGCCGCCGCGCCGAGGTGGAGGCGCTGGCCCTCGCGCAGCCGGGCGTCCTGCGCGCGCTGGCCCTCCAGGCCGGGCGCGAGCTCAGGATCGTCGTCGACCCGCAGAAGCACTCGGACCGCACCGCGCAGCGCCTGGCGCGCGACGTCGCCCGCGCGATCGAGGCGGCGGAGGTCGGGCCGGGCGAGGTGAAGGTGACGGTCGTGCGGGAGGCGAGGGCGGAGGAGACCGCTCGGTGATTCGCGGCTGCGGCCGACGATGGCGGGCGCTGCCGTTCGTCGGCGGGGGGGGGGGGGCCCCCCCCCCCCCGCCCGCGGGGGGGGGGGGGGGGCCGCCGGGTTCCTCGCCTTCGCGCGGCATCGCCTCGCCCTCGTCGGCCTCGCCTGGCGCTCCTGCTGCGAACGCCCGGACGAGTGTGCTCGGGGTCGCCCCGGCGTGTAGCCATCGTGTCGGTTCGGAGGCACGTGGCTCGTCGGTCGCGGCTGGACGCTTGGTCCGGGGCAGTCGAGGTCCCGGCGGCGCGAGTCACCGGCCGGGCGCTGTCCGACCCATCCGCTAACTTGCTCCATCCCCATGCGCCCCGCTGCCGCCACCTCCGCCACGCCCCGCGCCGCCGCCGGTGCGCCGCCCGCGCCCTCCGCGCCGCGGCCGTTCACCGTGGGCGAGGTGCTGGCGCAGGTGCGGGCCTGCCTCGACGACTCGTTCCGCCCCGTGCTGGTCGTGGGCGAGGTGGCCGACCTGCGGCGGCCGCGGACGGGGCACGTCTACCTGACCCTGCGCGACCAGGCCGCGCGGCTGCGCGTCGTGCTCTTCGCCGACCAGGCGGCGGCGGCGCTGCGCGCGCCGCTCGCCGACGGCGACGAGGTCCTCGTGTGGGGGCGCGTGACCGCCTATCCGCCGACGGGCGACGTCCAGCTCGTCGCCTCGCGGCTCGAGCCGGTCGGCGCCGGGGCCCTGCAGGCGCGGCGCGAGGCGCTGCGCAAGCGGCTCGCGGCCGAGGGGCTGTTCGACCCGGCGAGGAAGAGGCCGCCCCCCTTCCTGCCGCGGGCGGTCGGCGTCGTGACCTCGCCCACGGGTGCCGCCCTGCGCGACGTGCTGACGACGATCGACCGGCGCTTCCCGTCCATGGCCGTGGTGATCGCGCCGGTGCGCGTCAACGGCGCCGCGGCGGCGCCCGAGGTGGCGCGCCAGCTCGCGGCCCTCGACCGCTCGGGGCGGGTCGAGGTGATCCTGCTCGTGCGCGGCGGCGGGTCGCAGGAGGACCTGGCGGCCTTCGACGCGGAGCCGGTCGTGCGCGCGGTCGCCGCCTGCCGGACGCCCGTGATCACGGGGGTGGGGCACGAGACCGACACGACCCTCGTCGACCTCGCCGCCGACCGGCGCGCGCCGACGCCGACGGGGGCCGCCGAGCTGGCGATCCCGGTCGAGCGCGAGCTCGTGGCCGAGCTCGCGAGGCGCGAGCGGCGCCTGCGCGCGGCCGTGGTCGGGCGCCTGGCCGCCGCGCGCGAGCGCTGCGAGCTGGCGTCCCGCGCCCACGGGCTCGCGGCCCCGCGGGTCCTGGTCCGGGCGCACGGGGCGCGGCTCGATCGCGCCGCCGCGCGCCTCGCCGCCGCCGACCCGCGGGCGAGCTCCGCCGCTGGCGCAGCTTCCTCGACGCGGCCGAGGCGCGGCTCGCGCGGGCGCGGGCCGCGCGGGGAGGCTGGCCCGCGCGGTCGAGGCCGCCGCGGCGCGCCTCGAGGCGGCCACGCCCGCCGGCCGCCTCCCGGGGCTGTCGCGCCTCCTCGACGAGCGCGCGGCGCGCCTCGACGCGGCGGTCCGCCGCCGCCTCGAGGTCGAGCGCGCCCGCGTGGCCACGGGCGCCGGGCGGCTGGCGAGCCTGTCGCCCCTCCAGGTGCTCGCGCGGGGCTACAGCCTCACGACCACCGCCGACGAGCAGGTGCTCCGTGACGTCGGGGCCCTCGCGCCGGGCGACCTCGTGCGCACGCGCCTCGAGCGCGGCGCGTTCGACGCGGTGGTCGTCTCGGTGGACGACCGGGTCGACGACCGGGGGTCCTGAACGGCGACGGTGGGGTCGGGTATCCTCTCTGCCGCGCCAGCGGCGCAGGAGCGGCCGGTGAAGTTCGAGGAGCAGTACCGCCAGCTGGAGGAGATCCTCGTGCGCCTGGAGCGGGGCGAGCTCTCGCTCGACGAGTCGCTGCAGGAGTATGAGAAGGGCATCGCCGCCCTGCGCGCCTGCCGCGAGGTGCTGGCGCGGGCCGAGCGCCGGATCGAGGAGCTCTCGGCGACGCCCTCGTCCGAGGCCGCCCGGGCGTGAGCGAGGTCAAGCCGCTCCTCGAGCGCGTGCGCCAGGACGTCGAGGCGGCGCTCGACGGGCTCCTGCCGCCGGTCGCGGGCGACCCGACGCGCCTCCACGAGGCCATGCGCTACAGCGCCCTCGACGGGGGCAAGCGCGTGCGCCCGGCGCTGTGCCTGTTCGCCGCCGAGGCGCTCGGGGGCGAGCGCGCTCGCGCGCTGACCGCCGCCTGCGCCGTCGAGCTGATCCACGTCTACTCGCTCGTCCACGACGACCTGCCGGCGATGGACGACGACGACCTGCGCCGCGGCCGGCCGACGAGCCACAAGGCGTTCGGCGAGGCGACGGCGATCCTCGTCGGCGACGGCCTGCAGACGCTGGCCTTCGAGGCGCTCGCCCGCGCCTACGCGGACGACCCGGCCCTGGGCCTCGACCTCGTGCGCCTCCTCGCCGAGGCGGCCGGCGCCGCGGGCATGGTCGGCGGCCAGGCGCTCGACATGGCCGGCCAGCACCTCCCGCGCGAGGAGGCGGCGCTCGAGGGGCTGCATCGCATGAAGACCGGCGCGCTCCTGCGCGCGAGCGTCCTCCTCGGCGCGCGCGTCGCCGGCGCCCGCCCGCGCGAGGCGCGCTGGGACGCGCTCGACGCCTACGCGCGCGCCGTCGGGCTCTGCTTCCAGGTCATGGACGACGTGCTCGACTGCACGGCCTCGACCGAGGCCCTGGGCAAGACCGCCGGCAAGGACGCCGCGCAGGACAAGCTCACCTACGTGGCGCTCCTGGGCCTCGACGGCGCGCGCGCCAAGGCGGAGCGCCTCCTCGACGACGCGCTCGACGCGCTCGCCGACCTCGGCGCGGCGGCGGACCCGCTGCGGGCCCTGGCGCGGTTCGTCGTCGATCGGGGCTCATGACCGTCATCTGACGACCGTGTCACTGTCACGGCGGCGACCGTCACGGCGGCGACCGCATGATGTGAGGGTGCGCCCTCGTTCCTGAGCGCTGACGCGGGACGCATAAGGACCTCGCCTATCAGCACTTGTGTCGCGCGACATCACGGTGTCGGTGCTCTCGCGTTGAATGCCCGTTAGGAGGCCGTCGTGCCACGTCACCGCGCCGAGCTGGTCTTCGACGAGGTCGCCATGAAGGGGCTGCGAGAAGCGGTTGCCGACGTTGCGGAGGAGACTCGGGCGAGCGGTGGTGGCGTTGAGGAGCTGGAGGCGCGTCTCGAGCGGCTCTTCGCGCAAGCCGTGAGGGAGGTGCTGGCCGAGTCGCGTGCACGACGCGGTCGGCGGCCAAGGAAGCGGAAGCGCTAGTTGTCGGACACGTGTGCATCGCTTGCGAAGCGAGGAGATGCTCATGCCCCGACACGGAATGTCCGCTTCGAAGTTGTCGCCCAAGGACCTGAAGATCGTCCGGGCTGCCAGGGACCTGCTTCAAGGGGCGCTGGACCCGTCAGCTGGCACGGCTGCATTTGAGGAGCGGCTCCTCGGGCTGCTCTCGGCGGTGGGCCGAGAGTGCGTTGAGGAACACCTCGAAGGGCTTAGCCCCGAGGACACGTTCGAGGAGAACGGCGTCACCTGGCGCGTCGCTCATCGTGGCGAGAAGAAGTTCATGACGACCTTCGGGTGGGTCACCGTTGAGCGACCACTGTTCCGCTCCGAGCGGAACGGCCCAACCCGCTGCCTGGTCAGTGAGCGGGCGGGTCTGTTCCAGGACAAGTGGACCCCCCGCGCAGCCAAGCTCGCGGCGCTCGCAACCGCCGAGCTTCCGTTTGCGCGAGCAGAGGAACTGTTCCAGCAACTCGGAGGCATGGCTCCGTCGAAGACGCTCCTGCAGCGGCTCGACCGCACGCTGCTGGCGCTATGGGAGGCGGATCGAGAGAAGCTCGACGCGCGACTCCGCCGAGGCACGCCGATTCCCAAGTCGGCGGCGCTGGTCGTCGTCTCGCTCGACGGCGTGATGGTGAACATGATCGGGTCTGGCCGCGCCGAGAAGAAGGCGCGCACGAAGGCGAAGGGGATCTGCGCGAAGGGCCCCGCGGGATACAAGGCTGCCGCGATTGGCGTGCTGTCCCTCTACGACGCGGCAGGCGCGCGCATCGCGACGTGGCGCATGGGGCGCATGCCTGAGCAGAACAAGACCGCGGTCAAAGCTTGGCTAAGGGCAGAGCTCCAGTGGGTACGGAGGCAGCGCCCCGACATCCGCGTCGTTGGGGCAGCCGACGGTGCCGTGGACAACTGGAGCTTCCTCGAGTCGCTCGATCCAGACATTCAAAAGGTCGTCGACTACTTCCACACCGTCGAGTGCCTCACTCGCGAGCTCGACAAGGCCAATGGTCCCCACTCGCTCGATACGCAGAAGAAGCTGGGCGAGATGAAGCGGCTCTTGCTCGAAGAGAAGGACGGCGCACGACGTGCCTTCGCCAAGCTCGATCGCATACGGCAGAAGGCGGGCATGAAGCCTCGGCTTCGGAAGCCGCGCACCGGCAGGTACAGGACGTTCTACGACCACCATCGCGACCGCATGGACTACGCCACCCTCCGGGAGGAAGGCGTGCCCATCGGAACCGGCGTCACCGAAGGGACATGCCGCTATCTCGTCGTCGACCGCCTTCGCCGCTCGGGCATGACCTGGAGCGCCGAGGGCGGGCAAGCGGTCTTGAACCTCCGCAGCCTGGTCGTGAGCGAGCGCTTCGAGGCGGGGTGGCGCTGCTTGGTCGAGGCCAACAGGCGTCGGTTGGGGCCGTGCGCGTGATCAGGAATGGATGCGCACCCTGATGTGATCGATGTCGTCCACGGATCGGCCCTTCATTGGGCACGGAGGCAACGGAGAACAACGGAGGTCACGGAGGAGATGTAAGGACAAGTTCTCCGTGGTCTTCGTGGACCTTCGTTGCCTCCGTGTCCCATCGTGAGCCCACACGGTCGACCCCCGATCACATCTCCCGGCGGGCGCGGTCAGTCGGGCGCCGCGCCCCCCAGCGCCCACCGCGCCACGGCCCCCGCCGCCGCCGCGTGCAGCCGCTCGGACGCCTGCTCCGGCGTGGCGAACGCCCGGTGCCGCGCGTGCCGCACGAGCGCCTCCACGAGGCGCGTCCGCCGCCATCCGGCCACCGGCTCGTCGAGCCGCGCCAGGGTCTCGCGGGCGAAGGCGCTGCGGTCCGCCGCGAGCACGAGGACGTGCTCGCCGAGCGCGTCGCCCAGCGGGGCCTCCTCCCAGATCCGGCGCAGCCGCCCGTCGTCGGGGTCGTCGAGCCAGCGCTCGACGAGCCACAGCAGCGCGTCCTCGCGGGCCGCCTCGTCGTCGACCGCCCCCCGCAGGACCACGTCCACGAGCGGCGCCCGCTCCGCGCGCGTCGCCATGAGCAGGCAGCGCCGCGCGGCGACGACGGCGCGCAGGTAGGCGTCGGGCCAGCGCTCGAGGAGCGCCGCCGACCAGGCCTCGAGGGCGCCCGGGTCGCGCACGGGCAGCGGCGCCGGCCGCCCGAGCGCCGCGCAGGCGCCCGCGTGCCCGCAGGAGGCGGCCAGCTCGAGCCGCTCGCGCGGCAGCGCGCCCGTCCGCAGGCGCTCCGCCAGCCACGCCGCCTCGTCGGCGGGGGCGCCCGTCTCGCGGGCGCGGCGCTCGAGGTCGCGCAGGCGGTCGTCCACGTCAGTCCCTCGCCCGCGACGCGCGCCCGCGGTCGACCTGCGCGCGCAGGTCGAGCCGGCGGTCGACGGCGACCTCGCGCTCGCCCACGCGGACGACGCCGTCGTCGAAGAGCGCCACGACGGTCTGGCCGACCACCTCCAGGCGCCAGCGGAGGTCCACGCGCAGCGGCAGGGCCTCGTCCCCGGCGCGGACCGTCCCCTCGCCCGAGAGCCGCCCGCCGGCCCCGTCGTCGTCCAGCCCCGCGAGCAGGTCGAGCTCCACCTGCAGCCCGTCGAACCACTCCCCGGTCGATCGCGCGGGGTCGAGCTGGACCCGGATGCGCGCCCCGTCCTCGGCCGGCCGGGCCAGGGCGGCTTGCACCCGGCCCGAGAGGGCGAGCGCGTGCCCGCGGACGCGATCGAGGACCACGGTGGCGTGCCCGGGTTCGGCCGCCTCGACCGCCGGCCCCCGGGGCAGGGCGGGCCAGACCTCCGGGGCTCCGGCGCGCTGGAGCCCGTGGAGCCCGTAGGCGGTCGCCCAGACGACCGTGCTCGCCGCCTCGTGCGCGCCGATCGCCCCGCCGAGGAGGGCGCGCAGGCCCGGCTCCGGCGCGCCGCAGCCGGGGAGCGCGAGCAGGAGCGCGGCGGTCAGCGCCGCGCCCCGGCGCCAGGGGCAGGTCGTCGTATCCGAGGTGGTCAGCACCGTCCGCGGAGTCTACCCGGCGGTCCCGGGCCGTCGGGGCGCCGCTATGATCGCGTGACGATGCTCGTCGAGTGCGTGCCGAACTTCAGCGAGGGGCGCGACGAGGCCACGATCGAGCGCCTGGCCGCGGCGGTGACCGCCGTCCCCGGCGTGGCGCTCCTCGACCGGCACTCGGACCCCGACCACCACCGCACCGTCCTCACCTTCGCCGGCGCGCCGGCGGCCGTCAGCGAGGCGGCCTTCCGCGCCGTCGCCGTCGCCGTGGAGGCGATCGACATGCGGACCCGCTCCGGCGTCGAGCGGGGCGTCCACCCGCGCCTCGGCGCGGCGGACGTGGTGCCGTTCGTGCCCCTGCGCGGGGTGACCCTGCAGGAGTGCGTCGCCCTCGCCGAGGCGCTCGCGGAGCGGCTCGCGCGCGAGCTCGACCTCCCCGTCTACCTCTACGGTCACGCGGCGCGGCGGCCCGAGCGGGCGCGGCTGCCGTGGCTGCGCCGCCCGGAGTACGAGGGCCTGGCCGACGCCCTGGCCACGCCCGAGCGCGCGCCTGACGTCGGCCCTGCGCGGCCGCATCCCACGGCCGGGGCGACGGTCGTCGGCGCGCGGGGGCTCCTCCTCGCGTTCAACCTCGACCTCGCCTCGAGCGACCTCGCCGTGGCGAGGCGAATCGCCCGGGCGGTCCGCGAGTCGTCGGGCGGCATGGCGGGGGTGCAGGCGCGCGGGCTGACGCTGCCGCTCCAGGGCCGCGTGCAGGTGACGACGAACCTGACCGACCTCGCGCGCAGCGGGCCGGGCAAGGTCTTCGCCGAGGTCGAGCGCCTCGCGCAGGCCGAGGGGACCCGGATCGCCGCGTGCGAGCTCGTCGGCCTCATGCCACGCGCGGCGGTGCGGGAGGCGGCCGAGGTGCTCCTGCGTTTGCCCGCGCCGCTCGCCGGCCGCGTGCTCGAGGACCGCCTCGACGCGGCCGCGCTGCTCGACCCGGCCGGCCCCCTCGAGCGCACGACGGCCCTCCTCGCCTCGCCGGCGCCCGACGCCCCGGGCGGCGGCACGGGCGGCGCGCTCGCGCTCGCCCTGGGCCTCGCGGCCCTGCGCAAGGCGGTCGCGCTCTCGCGCGGCGGCAAGGGGGCGCTCGACGACGCCGCGCTCGACGCGCTCGAGGCGAGCCTGCCGACCCAGGGCGAGCTGCTCCTCCTGGCCCGCGAGGACCACGAGGCCTGGGCCGGCCTGCTCGCCGCCCTGCAGCGGCCGAAGGAGGACCCGGGCCGCGCCGCCGCGGTGAAGGCCGCGCGCCGGCCGGCGGTCGCCGTGCCCGAGCGGCTGATCGGGCTCGCCGTCCTCGTGGGCGAGGCGGCCGCGCGCGTGGCGCGCGAGGGCAACCCGCACCTCGTCAACGACGCGGCGCTCGCCGCCGACCTGGCCCTCGCGGCCGGGCGCGTCGGCCGCCTCAACGCCCGCGCCAACGCGCCGAAGGCCGAGCGGCAGGACCACGGCGACGCGCTCGCGCGCCTCGAGGCGGCCGCCGCGGCGGCGAGGGAGGCGGCGACGTAGATGACCGAGTCGCCCCGCCTGTTCGGGCTCGACCCCATGCGCGCGCGCCTCCTCCTCGGCGTGCTCGCGGTGCTCGCCTTCGCCGGCCTGGCCACGATCCCCGTGGACGGGATCGACCCTGCGACCGGCGTGCGGGTGCGGTCCACGCCGGCGAAGCAGAACGGCCGCCGGGCCGTGACCGCGCTCACACGGATCGCCGAGGCGCAGTCGGTGCTCCGCCTCGACCGCGACGGCGACGGCGTCATGGAGTTCGGCACCCTCGAGGACCTGCGCGCGGCCGGCCTGATCACCGACGACGACCTCCCGCCCGGCTACGCGGTCGAGGTGCGGCCGTCGCCCGCGCGGCCGCAGTACCGCTGGATCGCGGTCGCGACGCCGCTCACCCCGGGCGAGACCGGCGACCGCACCTACGTCGTCAACCACGCCGGCACGGTGTGGGCCCTCGACGGGCCGGTCGCCGTCGACGACGACTGCGCGATCCCTCCCGGCGCGACGCGGGTCGCGCGGTGATCGAGCGCGCGCCCGCCGACGACGGCACGGGGCGGACGCCGCTCTGCGGCCCGGTCGCCGGGGTCCTGCTCCTGCTCGCGCTGTGCCTGTTCTTCGCCGTGCCCTGGGTCGCGCGCCGCACGCAGGGCGACGGTCAGGCGCCCGTGACGACGGGGCGCTGACGGTCACCGTGTAAGCCGCGGACGTTCAACGGTCCGCGCGGCTCCGAGGAGCCGTCCGCCGGTCCGCCGGAGACCACGAAGGTTGCAATGCTCGCCACGGCAGCGATCCGTGCGGCTCCGAGGAGCCGCGGCTCCTGAGCGCGTCGCGCCAACGCGCTCATGTTCAACGATCCGCGCGGCTCCGAGGAGCCGTTCCCGGAGACCCGACGGTTGCAACGCTCGCCGCGGCAACGATCCGAGCGGCTCCGAGGAGCCGCGGCTCCTGAGCGCATCGCCGCACGCGTTCATGCCCAACGGTCCGCCCGGCTCCGAGGAGCTGCCCCCGGAGGCTGCAATGCTCGCCGCGGCAACGGTCCGCGCGGCTCCGAGGAGCCGCGGGTCCTCTGCGCGCCTGCGCCTCAGCGCGCGGCCCGTGCGAGCTCCGCACGCAGGTTCACGCGGACCCGCGTCGTCGCGCCCACGACGACGTGGACCTCACGGGGCTCGAGGCGCACTCCGGGCTCCGGGTAGCGCAGGTTGGCGACGAGCTGCACGCGCGCGCGCCCTTCGCCGCACCGAGCGCTCCACACGAGGTCGGGACGGCCGGGCGAGAACTCGCCCAGCCGCTCCTCGCCGAGGGCCGGGTCGAACACGATCACGTAGAGCCAGTGGACGGGCTCGTCGGGCCAGTCGACCACCTCGACCTCGACGCAACCGGTGAGCGCGTCGTCGCGCGGGTCGACCCACGGAGAGCAGCACCCGCGCGCGTCCGGTCCCCCGTGCCACGCCCCCGACGCTCGCGCGGGCGTGCCACCTCCGCGTCACGGGCTCGCACCCGTATGATGACCGCGTGATCATCGACGCCCACGCGCACGTCTCGTCGGAGAAGTTCGCCCAGGACCGCGACGAGGTCCTCGCCCGGGCCTGGGCCGCCGGCGTCGAGGCGATCGTCGACGTGGGCTGCTCGGTCCCGTCGAGCGAGGCCTCCTTGCGCCTGGCCGAGCGCGACCCGCGGATCTGGGCGGCCGTCGGCGTGCACCCGCACGACGCGAAGGACTGGGACGACGCCACGCGCCCGGCGCTCGAGGCGCTCGCCGCGAGCCCGCGCGTGGTGGCGATCGGCGAGACGGGGCTCGACTTCCACTACGACCTCTCGCCGCGCGACGTGCAGCGCGAGGTCTTCCGGGCGCACCTGCGGCTCGCGACCGACCTGGGCAAGCCGCTCGTGCTCCACGTGCGCGAGGCCTACGACGAGGCGCTCGCGACCCTCGACGAGGTGCTCGGCGCCTGGCCCGGCGACGCGCCGCGCGGCGTGTCGCACTGCTTCACCGGCACGGCCGAGCAGGCCCTCGGCTTCGTGCGCCGCGGGTTCCACGTGTCGTTCACCGGCGTGGTCACGTTCAAGAACGCGGCGCAGGTGCAGGCGGCCGCGCGGGCCGTCCCGCTCGACGCGCTCATGGTCGAGACCGACTGCCCCTACATGGCCCCGGTGCCGCACCGCGGCCGCCGCTGCGAGCCCGCCTTCGTCCTCGACACGGCCCGGGGGGTCGCCCGCCTGCGCGGCGTCGAGGACGAGGAGGTCTTCCAGGCCACGGTCGCCGCCACGCGGCGCGTGTTCCGACTGCCAGGGGTCTAGGCCACCTCGGCGTTCGGCAAGATCAAGGCGAGAAGGACGACCCCGACCAGCCAGCTCATATCGGCCTCCGTTTCCCCCGCCCCCTGTCTTCGGCGGGGGGCGCGGGCTATCCGCAGCCCGCCCCCGCCTCGTCCCCGCGCAGGCGCCGTGCCTCGCGCCAAGTCCCGGGCGCGCAGGGCCGTTCCCGGCAGGTGGCGGGGAACTCCGCGGCGGCGTCGAGCCGGCGCCGTGTCGGCCGGCGGTGAAACTCCGCGGGCCGACCGGGTGGAGGCGAGGGAACGGGGGCTACCCGAGCCGCAGCAGCGCGTCGACCTTCTCGCGCAACGGCGCGAAGTCCTCGTTGCGGTCGCCGGTGTAGCGCAGGAGGAGCAGGTCCTCGCGGCGCACGGCGCCGCCGTGGAACAGGAGCGCCCGGGCGCGGATCAGCTGGTAGAGCTTGATCACCTTGCGGTCGGAGATCACGACCCGGTGCTCGCGCTCGAGCGTGCGGATGATCCGCTTGAACAGGTCGAACACGTCGTCGGGGAAGTAGCGCTTGCGGTCGCGCATGATCGCCGACTCGTCGCCGTCCTGACCGCCCTCGCCAACGCCCGCCATGAGCAGGTGCTGGTAGCGGCGCAGGCGCACGAAGTCCTCGAGCGCGGCGATGTTCGCCCAGGGCCGCCGGTTGAGGGACCGGTTCAGCTCGTTCTGGACGCCCTTCTCCAGCAGGAGGTCGAAGTGCTGGTCCTTGATCGGCACGCTCTCGGCCTTGAGCACGAAGCGGTCGCGGAGCGCGGCCAGCTCCTCGAACTCCGGCACCGAGTTCGTGGCCGCGAAGAGCATGCGCAGGCGCACGGGGACGGGGCGGCCGTCCTGGTAGAACTTGCGCTCGTTGATGATCGTCAGGAGCGTGTTCAGGATCGCCGAGTTCGACTTGAAGATCTCGTCGAGGAAGGCGATCCGCGCCTCGGGCAGCTTGCCCGCGACCTTGCGCACGTAGGAGCCGTCCTTGAGGCGCGTCAGGTCGATCGGCCCGATCAGCTCGGAGGGCTCGGTGAACTTCGTGAGCATGTACTCGAAGTAGTCGCCCGCCTCGAGCCCCAGCGCCTCGCAGAACTTCGTCACCAGGTCCGACTTGGCCGTCCCCGGCGGGCCGACGATCAGGAGCGGCTCCTGCGCGATCGTCGACACGCACATGAGGTCGACGAGCTCCTGCTTCTCGACGAAGTAGCGGCCGAGCCGCAGGCGCATGTCGTTGAGGCGCGAGCGCGCGCCCTCGACCTCGCCGCGCAGCTGGTCGAAGGTCAGGCTCTCGATCGCCTGCTCGTCGTGGGTGGACGCCATGGAGCTCCTCGGAGCCGCGATCTTACCCGCCAGGCGCAGGGCGGGGCCTCAGGCCGCGAGCGCCCTGCCCTGGCCGAGGGCGTCGGCGACGCGCGCCACGTCGGCGACGAACCCGCCGCGCTCGAAGTAGTCGCGCAGCCGGCGCCAGCCGTTGGTGGCGATCCGCCGGGCCCGCGCCGGCTCCTCGAGGGCCCGGCGCACGACCTCCTCCAGGTCGGCGAGGTCCCACCGGAGCGGCAGGTAGGTCTCGTGCTCGACGAACACGTCCGGCCGCGTCTCGACGTGGCTCATGGACGGCTTCACGAGCAGGCAGCCGCAGGCGACCGCCTCGTAGTCGCGGAAGCACACCTCGCCCCAGCCGAACGGGCTGACGACGAGCCGGCTGCGCAGGAGCTCCGCGAGGTAGCGCCGGCGCGACAGGCGCCCGCTGTGCGAGACGCTCAGCCGCGTCGCCAGCGCCTGCAGCCGGTCGCGCACGAGCGCGCGGTAGCGGTGGTACCACTCCTGCGGCTCGCCCTCCTGCCCCGTCCCCACGCGGGCGTTGACGTCCACCGTCCGCAGCGCCCACGGCGCGCCGCCGAGGCGGGCGAGCCGCCGGTTGCGCCGCAGCACCCCGAGGCTCCAGCCGACGACGATCTCGCCCTCGTGGCCGGGCGGGGCGGCGGCCCCGAAGCGCCAGCCGCCGAGGTCCCACCCCAGCTCGCGCGCCAGGAACTCGGTGAACACGTAGCCGCTGGGCAGCTCGCGCCGGTAGCGGCCCCGGTCGCGCAGCGCCTGGCGCTTCACGTAGAGGTCCACGTGCGGCAGGGCGCCCAGGTGCGGCGAGCTCGTCTGGGCGTAGGAGTCGAGCAGCACGAGGCGCGGGCCGACCGCCCGCGCCTCCCTGCACCAGGCGATCAGCGGTCCCGCCGGCTCCGCCCACGACGGCATGACCAGCGCCGCGTCCGCGTCGGCGTGCGCGACGAGCGCCGCCCGCGCGTCGGCCAGCGTCCACGCGTCCTGGCGGACGAGCTCGAGGCCCAGCTCGGCCCGGAGCTCGGCCGCGTACATGTCGAACCCCTCGAGCTGCGCCCCCTCGACCCCCTCGCGCCCGCGGCCGACCAGCAGCCACTTCATGTGGTCTCCTCCGGCTCCCCCGCGTTCACCTCCAGCCTCGATCGAGGTGGACAAGGGGCGTTGAAGGGCGACCGTGGCGCGGCCGGGGCGCCTGGCCGGCCGCGGGATACGTCACGGGGACAGCCGCGCTCCCTGGTGGCCGCGGCCCCCCCGCGCGGCTAGGCTCCACCCGTGGGCGCCGCCACCGAGACGCAGGTCCGCTCGCCGCATGACGACGACGCCTCGGGCGCCGATCGGGCGGCCTCCCGCGCCCCGACCGAGCCCGACGCCGCGGCCCCGACGCCCCCCGACGCGCCGGTCGCCGGCGGGACCTTCGGCCGCTACGTGCTGCGCAAGGAGCTCGGCCGCGGCGGCGTGGGCGTCGTCTACGAGGCGTGGGACCCGCAGCTCGGCCGCCAGGTCGCGCTCAAGACGCTCCTCGCCGGGCGCGGGGCGAGCGACGTGCAGCTCCTGCGCTTCGTCCGCGAGGCGCGCGCCGCGGCCCACCTGCGCCATCCGAACATCGTCTCGATCCACGACGCCGGCACGATCGACGAGCGGCCCTACCTGACGATGGACGCGATCGACGGCCAGCCGCTCGACCGCCTCGTGGCCGAGGGCGGCGCGCCGGCGCCGCGGCAGGTGGTCGAGCTCCTGGTGCCGATCGCCCGCGCGCTCGAGTTCGCCCACGCGCAGGGGATCGTCCACCGTGACGTGAAGCCGGAGAACATCCTCGTCGACCACGCCGGCCACCCCTACCTGACCGACTTCGGCCTGGCGCGCGACCTGGCCCTCCCGCGGCTGACGAAGAGCGAGGCCACGGTCGGCACGCCGGCGTTCATGGCGCCCGAGCAGCTCCGGGGCGGCGCGCCCGAGCCGCGCATGGACATCTACGCGCTCGGCGCCACGCTCTACGAGTGCCTCACCGGGCGCGTCCCGTTCAGCGGCGACTCGTTCCCGGAGCTCGTGCGCTGCGTGCTCCAGGACGAGCCCGCGGCGCCCCGGCGCCTCAACCCGCGGATCGCCCCCGACCTGGAGGCGATCGTCCTCCAGTGCCTGGAGAAGGACCCCGCCCGCCGCTACGCCTCGGCGGGCCGCCTCGCCGACGACCTCGCGCGCTTCCTCGCGGGCGAGGCCGTCCACGCCCGCCCGCCCTCGGCCGTGCGGCGGGCCGCGCGCCGCGTCCTGCGGCACCGGGCGCTGGTCACGGGCGGGGTGGTGGCGCTGGCCGGCCTGCTCGGCGGGGCGGGCGTGGCCCTGTGGGTGCGCCGCGAGGCCGAGGCGGAGGCGCGCGTGCGCGCCAAGCTCGAGGAGGAGCGGGCGCGGCTCCTCGAGGGGCGCCGCCTGGCCGAGGCGCGCGCCACGCGGGAGGAGGAGCGGCGCGCCGCGCTCGTCGGGGCGGCGCTGGCGACGACGCTCGAGGGCCAGGTCGCCGCCTACGACCCCGTCGTCGAGGCCTGGCCCGACGCCTGGGACGTGCTGATCGCCCGCGCGCGGGCGCTCCGCGCGCTCTGCCAGGAGCGCCGCGCCCGCGGGCACGACCTCGCCGCCGCGCGCGACGCCGCCGCCCGGGCGCTCGCCGACCTCGAGGCGGCCGCCGACGCCACCCAGGAGGGCGCCGGCGCCTGGCCCGTGCTGTTCCTCCAGGCGGAGCTCCTGCGGCTCGACCTCAAGGACGCGGCGCGCGCGCGCGCCGCCCTGACGCGGCTGACCGCCGCGCCGGGCGCGCTCGGCCACTACGCGCGCGCGCGCCTGCTCCTCGCCGCGGGCGACGCCGAGGCGGCCCACCCCGAGGCCAGCGCCGCCCTCGAGGCGCGCCCCGACCTCGACCCGGCGCGCGTGCTCCTGGCCGAGGTCCTGCTCGCGCGCGGCCACGCCGAGGCGGCCGTGAGCCAGGTCGATCGCGCCGCCGCCGGGCCGTCGGGCGGCGAGGCGGTGCGCGTGCTCGGCGTGGCGCTCCTGCGCCTCGGCGACGCCGTCGCCGCGCAGCAGCAGGCGCTCCGCGCGGTGGAGCTCGACCCGGAGGACGCCGCCGCCCACCTGCTCCTCGGCCGCGCGCGGCTCGCCCTCGGCGAGCCGGTGCGCGCCCTGGCCGCGCTCGACCGCGCCCACGCCCTGCGCCCCCTCGACCCCGAGCCCCTGCGCGCCGCGGCCGAGACCGCCCGGCTGGGCGGGGACGTGGCCCGCGCCGAGGCGCTCGAGGAGCGCGCGGCGCTCCTCGCCGCGCCGCCTGTACGCTGACGCGGGCCACGACCGCCCGCAGGAGCCGGGACGTCCGCGTCCCCGCTCGCCGCGCGGCGCCGGATGTCGCCCCGGGCCCGGGCGTTGCTGCTCCCCCGCAGGGGACCGAGGTGCGCTGATGGAGCGGCAGCGGGAGTCGCCGCTGGCCGAGCTGGCCTGGCGGCGCCTGCCGTTCGGCGCCGAGGTCGGGGCCGACGGGGTGCACGTGCGGACGTGGGCGCCGGGGCGCCGCTCGGTCGAGGTCGTGCTCGAGGCGGCGCTGGCGGCCGGCCCGGTCCCCCTGGCGCCGGAGGACGACGCGCCCGAGGAGGGGTGGTTCTCGGGCTGGGTCGCCGAGGCGGGGCCGGGCACGCGCTACCGGCTGCGCCTCGACGGCGGCCTCCTGATCCCCGACCCCGCCTCGCGCTTCCAGCCCGAGGGCCCGCACGGCCCGTCGCAGGTCGTCGACCCCGACGCCTTCGCCTGGACCGACGCGGCCTGGCAGGGGGTCGGCCGCGACGGGCAGGTGCTCTACGAGCTCCACGTGGGCACGTTCACGCCGGAGGGCACGTGGCAGGCGGCGGCCCGCGAGCTGCCGCGGCTGGCCGACCTCGGCGTGACCGTCCTCGAGGTCATGCCGGTCGCCGACTCTCCGGGGCGCTTCAACTGGGGCTACGACGGCGTGTGCCTGTTCGCGCCGGCGCGCGCCTACGGCGAGCCCGACGACCTGCGCGCGTTCGTGGACGCGGCCCACCGGCTGGGGCTCGGGGTGCTCCTCGACGTCGTCTACAACCACTTCGGGCCCGACGGGAGCTACCTGACGGCCCTCACCCCGCGCTGGGTGGGCGCCACCCGGAGCGAGTGGGGCGACGCGCCCAACTTCGACGGTCCGGACAGCGGCCCCGTGCGCGCGTTCTTCGAGGCGAACGCCGGCTACTGGATCGACGAGTTCCATCTCGACGGCCTGCGCCTCGACGCCACGCAGCAGCTCTTCGACCGCTCGGACGAGCACATCGTGGCCGCGGTCACGCGACGCGTGCGTGAGGCCGCGGGGGAGCGCTGGACGCTCGTCGTCGCCGAGAACGAGCCGCAGGACCCGCGCCTGGTCCGCGCCCTGGATCAGGGCGGCCTCGGCTGCGACGCGGTGTGGAACGACGACTTCCACCACGCCGCGCGGGTGGCGCTCACGGGCCGCCGCGAGGCCTACTACAGCGACTACCGCGGGACCCCGCAGGAGCTCGTCTCGGCGGTCCGGCGCGGGTTCCTCTTCCAGGGGCAGCGCCACGCCTGGCAGGGCAAGCGGCGCGGCGGCCCGGCCGGTGACCTCCCACCCGCGGCCTTCGTCCACTACCTGCAGAACCACGACCAGGTGGCCAACGCGCTCGGCGGCGCGCGGCTCCACGCGCTGACCAGCCCCGGCCGCCTGCGCGCCCTGACGGCGGTCCTGCTCCTGGGGCCCGAGACGCCGCTCCTGTTCCAGGGGCAGGAGCACGCGGCGTCGAGCCCGTTCCTGTTCTTCGCCGACCACCAGGGGGCGCTGGCCGACGACGTGCGCCGGGGCCGGGCGGAGTTCCTGGCGCAGTTCCCGAGCGTCACCGGCGCGAAGGACGCGCTCGACGACCCCTGCGACGAGGCCACCTTCCGTCGCTGCAAGCTCGACCCGCGCGAGCGTGACCTCCCGGGCCACGCCGAGGTGCTCCGGCTCCACCGCGACCTCCTGCGCCTGCGGCGCGAGGACCCCGTCCTGCGCGCCCCGCGCCGCGGCGGCGTCGAAGGCGCGGTCCTGGGCCCCGAGGCGTTCGTCCTCCGCTTCGACGGCGGCGAGCACGGCGACCGCCTGCTCGTGGTGAACCTCGGCGCCGACCTGGACCTCGTCCCCGCGCCCGAGCCGCTCCTCGCGCCGCCCTCCGGCGGGCGCTGGCGGGTCGTGTGGTCGAGCGAGGACCCGGCCCATGGCGGCGGCGGCGCGGCGGCGCATGATGACGACCGCGGGTGGCGCCTGGCCGCCCATGCGGCCGTGCTGCTCGCGCCCGCCGAGGAGGGGACCCCGTGAACGACCGGACCGACGTGCTCGAGGCCGAGGCGCCGCCCGCGCCGCTGGTGCGCACCGTGCGCTGGGACCGCGGCGCCGGCGCCGACCCCGCGCCGCTCCTCGACCTCGAGTGGCTGGTCACCAACGGCGTCGGCGGCTACGCCTCAGGCACGCTCTCCGGCGTGGCGACCCGCCGCTACCACGGGCTCCTGGTCGCCGCCCTGGCCCGGCACGGGCGCATGCTCATGCTCAACCACCTGCTCGAGGACGTGCGCCTCCCGGGCGGGGCGCGGGCGCGGCTGGGCGGCGAGGAGCGCCCCGACGCGCTCGAGGCGCACACGGCGCACCTCGTCGAGTTCCGCCTGGAGCTCGGGCTCCCGGTGTGGCGCTACGAGGTCGACGGGGTCGTCCTCGAGCGGCGCGTCCTCATGCCGCACGGGCAGAACACGGTGCACGTCACCTACCGGCTGGTCGACGGCCACGGGCCGGTGCGGCTGCGGCTGCACCCGTCGCTCGCCTTCCGGCCGCACGACGCGCCGTTCGAGGAGGAGCTGTCGCGGCGCTACGCGCTCGGCACCGGCGGCGAGGACCGCTACGAGGTCAGCGGCGGCGAGGACCTCCCGGCGCTCAGGCTGCAGCTCCACGGGCAGTGCCCGGCCTTCACGGTCGAGTGGCGCGAGGGGCCGCGCGTGCACCACCGCGTCGAGGCCGACCGCGGCTACGGCTCGGTCGCCGCGGTCGTCCGCCCCGGCCACTTCCGCGTGTTCCTCACGCACGACGCGCCCGAGGCCACGCTCGTCGCCTCGACCGAGCCGTGGGAGACGGTCCTCGCGCTGCCGCCGGCCGAGGCGCGGGCGGCCGAGCGCGCGCGGCGCGAGCGCTTGCTCGCGCAGGCCGACCCGCGCGCGCGGGAGGGCCCGGCGGCGGAGCTGGTGCTCGCGGCCGACCAGTTCGTGATCAGCCCGCGCTGGCGCGTGAAGGACACGGCCTGCGCGCGCGCGGCCGGCGGCGAGTACCGCAGCGTGATCGCGGGCTATCACTGGTTCACCGACTGGGGCCGCGACACCATGATCAGCCTCGAGGGGCTGACGCTCACGACCGGCCGCCACGCCGAGGCGCGCGAGGTCCTGGTCTCGTTCGCCCAGCACGTGAGGGACGGGCTGATCCCGAACCTGTTCCCCGAGGGGCAGGAGGACGGGCTCTACCACACGGCCGACGCGACGCTGTGGTTCTTCCACGCGATCGACCGCTACGTGGAGACGACCGGCGACCGGGCGCTCCTCGGCCACCTCCTCCCGCGCCTGCGCGAGGTCGTCGGCGCCCACCTCGCCGGCACGCGCTTCGGGATCGGCGTCGATTCCGACGACGGGCTCCTGCGCCAGGGGGCGCCGGGCTACCAGCTCACGTGGATGGACGCGAAGGTCGGCGACTGGGTCGTGACGCCGCGGCGGGGCAAGGCCGTCGAGCTGAACGCGCTCTGGTACAACGCGCTGCGCCTGCTCGAGGGCTGGACGCGCGACCTCGAGGGCGAGGAGCACGCCCGCTGGCTGGGCGAGCACGCTGACCGCGCGCGGGAGAGCTTCGACCGGCGCTTCTGGTACGAGGCCGGCGGGCACCTCTTCGACGTCGTCGACGGCGAGCAGGGCGACGACCCCGCCTGCCGCCCCAACCAGGTGCTCGCGCTCTCGCTCCGCCACCCCGTCCTCGCCCGGGAGCGGTGGGCGCAGGTCCTGCGCGCGGTGGAGGAGCGGCTGCTCACGCCGGTGGGGCTGCGCTCGCTCGCGCCCGGCCACCCGGACTACAAGCCGCGCTACTTCGGCGACATCCGCATGCGGGACGCCGCCTACCACCAGGGGACCGTCTGGGGCTGGCTGATCGGCCCCTACGTCGACGCCTGGCTGAAGGTCCACCCCGGCGACCCGGCGGGCGCGCGGCGCCTGCTCGAGGGGCTGATCTCGCACCTGAGCGACGGCTGCGTGGGGCAGGTGAGCGAGATCTTCGACGCCGAGGCGCCGTTCACGCCGCGCGGCTGCGTCGCGCAGGCCTGGAGCGTGGCGGAGGTGCTGCGCTGCTGGGTGAAGTGCACCGGATGAGAGGAGGCCGCGACGCGAACGCGCGCCGCGGCCTCCCCTGCGCTCGCGCGCTACGACTTACTCGACGACGACCGGGACGCGCAGCTCGACCGTGCGTTCGGCCTCGCTGGCGCTGCCCTTGCGACCCTGGAAGGTGATGCGGACCGTGACGGTCTGCTCGCCTGCCCTGGCCCCCTCGGCGATCCGGATCGGGACGCGGACCTCCCGCTTGCCGGTCACCGCCTCGGTCACCTGGACCTCGGGGTCGGGCGCCGTCACCTGGTCGGTGCCGGTCACCGCGACGCGCGTCGCCGCCTGCCCCTCGCCGCCGAGCCGGTGCCCGGCCTGGGGGTGCAGGGTGACGACGATCGCGCCCTCGGCCTTGGCCTTGTAGCCGGCGGCGCCGGCGCTGGCCTCGACCTTCGCCGCGGGCGTCTCGACGCTCGCGGTCACCGGCCCGTGCTGGGACGGGCGATACCCGAGGTTGCGCACGGCGTCGAGCATCTGGGCGACGGTGGCGCGGGTCGGGTCGAACTGGACATCGAACTTCTTCGCATCGCGAGCGTTCGCTCGAAGGACACCGGCGAGCCCTGCCAGGGCTCGTGAGACTTTAGCGCCTCACCCGCCGGGTCAGGTCATGCCTTCGACGTGGATCACCGCCCCGTTGACCTGGGCGGCGCGCTCGCGCTGCGCAGCGGGCTCGTCGGCCCACACCGTCGCGGCGCCGGAGAGCCCGAGCGCGGCGGTGAGGACGACGGCGCCGATGCGAGCCTGGTAGCGCATCGAGACCTCCTCTACATGGCGGGGGCCCATTCCCCCGCGGGAGTGACTCTAGCGCGGCCGTGCGGCCTGCGCCTGCGCCGGCGATTCGGGCATCATCGAGCGGCGTGACCGACGACCCGCTCGCCACGTGGATCCCGCAGGGGCCGCACCGCTGCACGGCGCGGCAGGTCGTGCGCCAGGGCGACCGCACCGCCTGGGTGCTCGCCTGGCGCTGGCGGCCGACGGTCTTCGACATGGACGACTGGGAGTACTGCCCCGACGACGTCGTGTTCGAGACGCACGACGCTGGGGCGACGTGGCGCGAGCTGCCGGCGCTCACGTACGGGCAGCCCGACGGGCGCGGCCTGGTCCTGGGG
Source organism: Planctomycetota bacterium (assembly GCA_023954375.1). Lineage (GTDB taxonomy): Bacteria > Planctomycetota > J058 > J058 > J058 > JAMLIC01. The sequence continues at coordinate 9,242 of JAMLIC010000021.1, read as the reverse complement.
CTGGTCGTGGCCTTCGGAGCGATGGCGGCCGTCCTCCTGTCGGCGGCGCTGGTCGCCTTCGGGGCGCCGGCGCGGGCGCTCGTCGGGGCGCTGCTGGCCGGCGCCTCGCTCGAGGAGGCCGAGCGCGCGGCGGGTGAGGTCGGCCTGATCGACGACGCCTCCTGGCTCGCCCTGCCCGTGCTCGTCGCGACCTTCGTCGCGGTCATCTGGTGGGGCCGGCGCACCGGGGCGACGGTGGGGCCGTCGCTCTTCCGGACGCTCCACCTCGTAGGGATCGACGCCCTGCGCCTCGACGGCGACCGGCTGGTCGCCGTGGCGCAGGCGAGCGAGCGCCGCGGCCCGGACTCCCGCCACGAGGTCGCCTGGGACGGCGGGGCCTGGCGCTACCTGCGAGCGGCGTAGGGGCCGCTCAGCCCGAAGCGGGGCGGAGACGCCCGAGCGCGGGCACCCACGGGTCGAGCGCCACCCGGCCCGTGCGCCGGGCGAGCCGCCCCGCGACCGGCGCCGCCGGGACCTCGTCGCCGGTCGGCAGGAGGCCGCGGGTCTGCTTCTTCACGAGCTCGGCGTAGTAGCCGCCGCGGGCGAGGAGCTCGAGATGGGGGCCGTCCTCGGCGATCCGGCCGTCGCGCAGGACGAGGATCCGGTCGGCGTCGACGACGGTGGCCAGGCGGTGGGCCACGACGAAGGTCGTGCGCCCGCGCACGAGCCGCCCGAGCGCCTCCTGCACGGCGGCCTCCGACTCGGCGTCGAGCGCCGAGGTCGGCTCGTCGAGGATCAGCACCTGCGGGTCCTTGAGCAGCGCCCTGGCGATCGCGACCCTTTGCCGCTCGCCCGTGGAGAGCCGGTTGCCGCGCTCGCCGACGACGGTGTCGTAGCCGTCGGGGAGCCGCGAGACGAACTCGTGCGCCTGCGCCGCGCGGGCCGCCGCCTCGACCTCGGCCGCCGAGGCCTCGGGTCTGCCGTAGGCGATGTTCGCCCGCACCGACTCGTTGAACAGGAGCGGGTCCTGGGTGACGACGCCGATGTGGCGGCGGAGCGACAGCTGCCGCAGGGTCCGCACGTCTCGGCCGTCGATCCGCACCGTCCCCCGCTGCGGGTCGTGGAAGCGCTGCAGGAGCGACAGGAGCGTGGTCTTGCCGGCGCCGCTCGGGCCGACGAGCGCGACGAGCTGCCCGGGCGGGACCTCGAGGTCGATCCCGTCGAGGAGCCGGGGGCCGCCCTGGTGCGCGAAGGTGACCCCCTCGAAGCTCACGCGCCCCTGCACGGCCGGGACCTCGGCGGCGTCGGGCGCGTCGGCGAGCAGGTCCTCGGCGTCGAGGATCGCGAACACCTGGTCGAGCGACACCTGCGCCGTCCGCAGCGTCTTGTAGACGTCCGACAGCCCCTGCACCGGGCCGAACAGCGCGCCGATGTAGCCCAGGAACGCCAGGAGCGTGCCGAGCGTCGCCTGGCCCTGGACGACGAGCCAGCCGCCCACGGCGATCGCGGAGATCCGCGCGAAGAACACCGCCAGGTTCTGGGCCGCGCCCACCCCCGAGTCGAGCCCCACGCCGCGGACGACTACGCGGTTGGCGGCCTCGACGTCGTCGAGGAAGCGCTTCTTCTCCGCCTCCTCCATGGCGAAGCTCTTCACGACGAGGATCCCCGAGAGGACCTCGTTGAAGCGCGAGTAGATCCGCGTCCAGCGCTCCATGAGCGTGCGCTCGCGCTCGATCTGCACCGGCGCCGCCTTGCGGGCGATCAGGGCCGGCAGGGGCACGAAGGCGAGCACGACGAGCGCCAGGCGCCAGTCGAGCGCGAGCATCACGCCGACCGAGACGACGAGGAACACGGCCGCCGGCACGATGCTGAACGCGACCGTCGTCACGGCGCCGACGAAGCCCTGCACGCCGCGCTCGAGGCGGGTCATGGTCGCCCCCACGCCCTCCGCCCGGTGGAAGCTGAGCGGCAGCCGGTGGAGGCGGCTGACCGTGGCCTCCATCAAGGCGAAGTGGACGTGGAGGCGCGTGCGCCAGGTGAGCCAGTTCGACACGCCGCCCAGCCCCTCGCGGACCACGGCCAGGCCGAGGAGCCCGCCGATCCCCAGGAGCAGCGGGCGGGTCCCCTCGCCCTCCTGGAGGCCGTCGACGATGAACTTGAGCACCAGCGGCTCGATCGTGTTCGCCACGGCCACGGCCAGGGTCAGCGCCAGGATCGCGGCGACCACGCGCCGGTGCGGCCGCAGGTAGCCCAGGATGCGACGGGTGCGCGAGGCGGCGCGAGGCGGCTCGTCCTTCATGGTCCCCCCGTGAGCGCGGCCACGCTACCCGCGGGCGTCGGGGTCGAGAACCGACGCGGCCCGGAAACCGGCTCTCCTGGCCGGTTTTGAGCTACTCACGCCACCGGTGTCCCGGTCCGGTCGGTCAGCGCGCGGGTTGCGCCGGGCGCGCGGCGTGCTCCTCGGCCGGGGGGTGGCGAAGCTCGACGAATACCAGCGCAAGCGCGACTTCGACCGCACGCCCGAGCCGCGCGGCGCGGCGCGGTCGGCGGCGGGCTGGTCGTTCGTCGTGCAGAAGCACGACGCGCGGCGGCTGCACTACGACTTCCGCCTGGAGCTCGACGGCGTGCTCAAGAGCTGGGCGGTCCCCAAGGGGCCCAGCCTCGACCCGGCCGACAAGCGCCTCGCCGTCCACACCGAGGACCACCCGCTCGAGTACGGCGGCTTCGAGGGCGTGATCCCCGAGGGCGAGTACGGCGGCGGCGCCGTCCTCCTGTGGGACCGCGGCCGCTGGACCCCGCGCGGCGACCCGCGGGAGGGCTACCGCAGGGGGCGGCTGACGTTCGACCTCGAGGGCGAGCGCCTGACGGGCCGCTGGCACCTCGTGCGGTCGTCGCGCGCGCGGCGCCGGGGCGCCAAGGAGGAGTGGCTGCTGATCAAGGCGAAGGACGCGCACGCGCGCCCGGGCGCCGGGTCGTCGCTCGTCCACGAGGCCACGACGAGCGTCGAGACGGGCCACGACCTCGAGCGGATCGCGGCCCGCCGGGCCCGGGTGTGGAGCGGGACCGAGGGCGAGGTCCCGCGCCTCGACCCGGCGACGCTGCCCGGCGCGCGGCGCGGGCGGCTGCCCTCGAGCGTGAAGCCGGTCCTGGCGAAGCTCGTCGAGCGCCCGCCCGACGGCGAAGACTGGGTGCACGAGCTCAAGCTCGACGGCTACCGCGTCCTCGCCCGGCTCGAGGACGGCGAGGTCCGCCTCCTGACGCGGACCGGCCACGACTGGACGGGCCGCTTCCCGGCCGTGGCCGAGGCGCTCGGCGCCCTGCCCGTCGATGCGGCCCTGCTCGACGGGGAGGTCGTCGTCCTGCTGCCCGACGGCCGCACGAGCTTCCAGGCCCTGCAGAACCTCCTCTCGTCCGCACCCCGGCCGCGCGGCGCGCTGGCCTACGTCGCCTTCGACCTCCTCCACCAGGACGGGGTCGACGTGCGCCCGGCGCCGCTCGTCGAGCGCAAGCGCGCCCTGCGAGCCCTGCTCGAGGGCGCCCCGGCGCCGCTGCGCTACTCGGAGCACGTCGCCGGCCAGGGGGGCGCGTTCCTCGAGCGCGCCTGCGCGCACGGCGTCGAGGGCGTGGTCAGCAAGCGCGCCGCGAGCCCCTACCGCGCCGGGCGCGGGGGCGACTGGCTGAAGGTCAAGTGCCTCGCCCGGCAGGAGCTGGTGATCGGCGGGTTCACCGAGCCGCAGGGCTCGCGCGAGGGGCTCGGCGCCCTGATCGTCGGCTACCACGACGCCCGGGGGCGCCTGCGCCACGCCGGGCGCGTGGGCACGGGCTTCACGGCGGCCGTCCTGCGCGACCTGCGCGCCCGGCTCGAGCCGCTGCGGCGTCGCACGTCGCCCTTCGCCGACCGGGTCCCGCGCCTGAAGGGCACGCGGTGGGTCGAGCCGCGGCTCGTCTGCGAGGTGCGCTTCGGTGAGTGGACGGACGAGGGGCTCCTCAGGCATCCTTCCTTCCAGGGGCTCCGCGAGGACAAGGACCCGCGCGAGGTCGTGCGCGAGGCGCCGGCGAACCCGTCCGCACCGCAGGTGAAGAGGAGAGGCCGGGTGGTCGAGATTGCCGGGGTCACGATCAGCAGCCCCGAGAAGGTGCTCTACCCCGAGGTCGGCGTGACCAAGGAGGAGCTCGCCGTCTACTACGCGCAGGTCGGCGCCTGGGCGCTCCCGCGCCTCGGCCGCCGGCCGCTGACGCTCGTGCGCTGCCCGGGGGGCTGCGACAAGAAGTGCTTCTATCAGAAGCACGGCAACAAGACGATCCACGCCGACGTCCCGCGCGTGCCGGTCCACGGGCCCGAGGAGGAGCCCTACGTGTGGGTGGAGGCCTTGCCGCAGCTCCTGCGGCTGGTCCAGCTCAACGTGCTCGAGTTCCACGTGTGGGGGTCGCGCGTGGAGGCCTTCCACCTGGCCGACACGCTCGTGTTCGACCTCGACCCCGACGAGGGGCTCCCCTTCGCGCGCGTCGTCGAGGCGGCCCACGAGGTGCGCGAGCGGCTGGGCGAGCTCGGGCTGGCCAGCTTCTGCAAGACGACCGGCGGCAAGGGGCTGCACGTCGTCACCCCGGTCGCGCCGACGCTCGGCTGGGACGACGTGAAGCAGTTCACCAAGGCGTTCTCCGAGGAGTTCGCCCGCCGCCACCCCGAGCGCTACACGAGCAAGATCACCAAGGTCAGCCGCCGCGGGCGCGTGTTCATCGACTACCTGCGCAACCAGTGGGACGCGACGGCGATCGGCGCCTACTCCGCGCGGGCGAAGCCGGGGGCGACCGTGAGCGTGCCGGTGGCCTGGGAGGAGGTCACGGCGGCGCTCGACCCGGCCGCGTTCACCGTGCGCTCCGTCCCGCACCGCCTGGCCGCCTTGCGCGTCGATCCGTGGGCCGACCTCGACCGCGCGCGGGCGCCGATCACCGACGCCATGAAGGAGGCGGTCGGCTTCGGGCAGACGCGGCTGCCGCGCCCGCGGTCCCGGGGGCGCGGGGGGTAGGCGCCCCCGGCCCGCCGGGGACGCCCGTGGCCCGCCGGCGCGCGGGGGCGCGACGCCCGCGCGGGGCACGCGGACTGCACGCCCCCCGCGCGCCGGGAGGTGCGAATGATCAGGGCAGCCTCGACCCACTCGCCCGAGGTGGCGCGCCGCGAGGCGGAGCACGCGCGCAAGGTCGAGCGGATCGCGGCGCAGCTGCGCGGGCGCGCGGGCGGCGGGCACGTCTCGGTGCGCAAGCGGGCGGTGGCGCACCAGGTCCCCAAGCCGGGCGACCTGCGACGCAAGGACGAGAAGGTCGACCTGACCGACCTCGACCGGATCATCGCGATCGACCCCGCCGCGCGGGTCTGCGTGGCGGAGCCGGGGGTGACCTACGTCGACCTCGTCCGGGCGACCCTGAAGCACGGCCTCGTGCCCATGTGCGTGCCGGAGTTCAAGACGATCACGATCGGCGGCGCCGTGTCGGGCTGCTCGATCGAGTCCATGTCCTTCCGCTTCGGCGGCATGCACGACACCTGCCTGGAGTACGAGGTCGTCACCGGCACGGGCGAGGTGCTGACCTGCGCCCCCGACGGGGAGCACGCGCTGGTCTTCCACATGATGCACGGCTCGTTCGGGACCCTCGGGCTCCTCACCAAGCTCACCTTCCGCCTCGTCCCGGCCGGGCGCTTCGTGCGCATGCGCTACGAGAAGTACTCGACCCTGGCCGACTACCAGGCGGCGATCCACCGGCGCTTCGCGGCGCAGGACGTCGACTTCATGGACGGGATCGTCCACGCGCCCGACGAGTACGTGCTCAGCCTGGGCCAGTTCGTGGACGAGGCGCCCTACGTGACGCGCTACGACTGGCTGCGGGTCTACTACCTGAGCACGCGGGAGCGGACCGAGGACTACCTGGGCACGTTCGACTACCTGTTCCGCTACGACCGCGGCGTCACGAACCCGCGCCCGCGGACCCTCCTCGGGCGGCTCCTCTTCGGCAAGCTCCTCGGCTCGACGGCGTGGCTGCGGGCGGCCGAGCGGCTCCACTTCCTCCTCCCGCACCTGCGGCCGACGTTCCACCTCGACGTGTTCCTGCCGTCGTCGCGCGTGCCCGAGTTCATGGCCTGGTACGACCGCGAGTTCGGCTTCTACCCGCTGTGGTGCGTGCCCTACCGGCTCCCGCGCCGCTACGAGTGGCTCGACCCGCGCGTCTTCGCGGGCGTCGAGGACGACCTCTACCTCGACCTCGCGATCTACGGCATGCGGCCGCGCGACGGGCGCGACTACCACCGCATGATGGAGGTCAAGCTGCGCCACCTCGGCGGCGTGAAGACGCTGATCTCCCACAACCACTACACGGAGGACGAGTTCTGGCAGACGTGGAACCGCCCGAACTACGAGCGGGTCAAGGCGCGCACCGACCCGCACGACGTCTTCCGCGACCTCTACACGAAGACCTGCCGCGCGGCCATGGGCCGGCCGGGCTGAGCGGCTATCCTGGTCAGGAGCATGGTCGCGCCGCTCGCGCCGCCGCCGCCCGACCTCGCGCCCGCGCCGGCGACGCGCGAGCGCACGGCCGCCGACCCCGTGCTCGCCTGCGCGCGCTGCGGCCACGCGATCACGCGGCCGGCGGCGCGCGTCGCGCGCGGCGGCGCGCACGTGCACACGCGGATCAACCCGTACGGCTACGTGTTCCAGCTCGGCTGCTTCGACCCGGCCGAGGGGTGCGCCCCCGAGGGCCCGGCGACGCTCGAGCACACCTGGTTCGCCGGTCACGCCTGGCGCCTCGGGACCTGCCGCGCGTGCGGCGAGCACCTCGGGTGGCGCTTCGAGGGCGAGACCGGCGTGTTCTGGGGCCTGATCCTCGACCGTCTGCGGGAGGCCTGATCCGCGCGCCGGCACCCGTCCAACTCTGACGCGAACCGGCCCGGCGCCGGACGCCTGCACCGCAACCGAGTCGACAGGTCGTTTCGGAATCGTCTCGCGTCGAGGCCGGGCGCGAGCCGTATCGGGTTGTTATGGCGCGGCTTAGGCCGCGGCACGCCGCCTGCCTCGTTGCCCCGGCGTGACCTCCGCCCGCACGCTCCGATGCGTCCCACTCCTCCTCGCCTGCCTGGTCGCCCCGGCGCTCGCCCAGCCCGCCGACGACGACGGCCTGGGCCTCTTCCGCGGCCTCGACGACGCGCTGCGCCGGGTCGAGCGCGGCCTCGCGCCCGACACGATCGCGCGGGACCTGTCCCCCGGCCGGCGGGTGACGATCGAGGCGCCGGCCACGGGCATGTTCGTCGACGCCGCGGCCGAGATCGTCGAGGTCCTGCCCAACGACCGCTACCGCGTGCGCGCCGGCGGCGCCGAGCGCGTGCTGACCGGCCGCGACCTCCGGCGGCTGAACCTGCCCTACCTGATCCCCGACGGGGCCACGGTCCTGCCGGGCGGCAGCCGCTGGTCGGGCGTGAGCGTGACGATCGACCGCACCAGCGACCCGCACCTGCGCGCGTTCCTCGACAAGGCGCGGGCGATCGGCGCCGAGCCGATCGGCGACGCGGAGAAGATCCGCCGCCTCACCACCCTGGTGAACGAGTCGCTCAAGTACCCCGGCCACGAGACCACGGACCGCTTCTCCACCCGGATCGAGGGCACCCACAACGGCCGCGCCGTGGCGTTCGGCCGCTACCTGGAGGCCGGCGAGGGCGTGTGCCGCCACAAGGCGATCGCCATGAAGCTGGCCCTCGAGCAGGTCGGGATCGCCAGCCGCTACGTCGTGGGCGAGGCGCTGGCGCGCGAGACGTTCGCCGTGCGCGGCGGGCACGCCTGGGTCGAGGCGCTCACGACCGACGGGCGGCGGCTGCTCGTCGACCCGACCTGGCATGACCCGGGGATCCCGCTCGAGGAGTCCTACCGCAAGGGCCAGCTCCGCCGCCCCAAGCCCGACGCGCGCCGGATCATCCCGCCGGGCCGCGGGCTCGACGAGTACCGGGCCGTCGACGGCCCCGACCTCTTCCGCTCCTACCGCCGCGCCGACGGCACGGTCGAGTGGTCGCGCGTCCCGCGCGACGTCCTGCGCCACCAGGTGGCCGGGACGGCCCACTTCGCCTTCGCCCTGTTCCTCAAGGAGCTGCCGCCGACCCTCCTCAGCCGCGACCCCGCGCGGCTCGAGGAGCTGGCCGAGGCGCTCACGTCGATCGACTTCTTCGTCCACTACGGCCTGTTCTCGGCCGGCGCCGTGGCGGGCGACCACGCCTTCGAGCGCCTGGCCCTCGGCCGCGCGGCCCGCTCGCGCTTCGTCTACGGCCTCATGCGCACCCAGGTCGCCCTGGCCGCCGGCATGCTCCTCCCCGAGCTCGTGCGCGGCGGCTTCGACGGGCGGGGCTACGTGATCGACGTCGCCGCCCTGGGCCTCTCGGTCACGGCCGTCAAGGGCGCGGCCGAGGCCCTGCGGCCGCTCCTGCGCCTGCGCCCCTTCCGCGGCGTGGCCACGGTCGCGCGCGGCACGGTCGCCGGCTGGATCTACACGGCGGCGGAGCTGGCCGTGATCCTCACGATCACCGAGGAGGTGAGCCGGCGTATCGACGCGGCGCTCGTCGAGCGCGACCTGCGGGCGCGGCTGCGCGACGCCGTCGACGGGCTCCTGGCGCTCGGCGACGACGCGCCCCCCTGCGAGGTGTCCGAGCGCGCCGACGCCGTCTCGGCCGCGCACGACGCCTGGCGCGCGCACCTCTACGCGCCGGTCGACGAGGCCGAGGCGCGCCTCCTGGCCGAGGCGGGCCGCCGCGGCGCCCTGCGCGTCGTCCGCGACGACGCCGCCCGCCCGACCCTCCACGAGCGGCTGGGCGACCACGCCGCCCTGCGCGCCCACGTCGAGCGCCGCCACGGCTCGGTCGAGGGCTTCCTCGACGGGCGGGAGCGCGAGGCCCGCGACGCCATGGGCGACGTCCTGGTCGAGCTCGAGCGCGCCCGGGCCGAGGCCCTGCGCGGCGTCTACGAGGCCGGCCGCCGCGGCCGGCCGGCGATCGCGGACGACGCCACGACCCGCTGGGCGCTCGGCGGCGCGCCCCCGGGCGCCGCGGGCGGGCCGGGCCGGGGGCGCGCCCCCCCCCCCGCCCCGCCCCGGCGCCCCCGCCCCCCGACCGCCTGCTCGATGAAGCAGGCGTGGCGCCGCTCGAACCGCTCCCGGCGCCCGAGGCGCCCGGGCGCGTCGAGGCCGGCGAGCCCGAGCCCGAGCCCGAGCCCGAGCCCGAGCCCGAGCCCGGCGTGCGC
>JAMLIC010000020.1 GCA_023954375.1 Planctomycetota bacterium | reverse complement strand
GCGGGGGGGGGGGGGGGGGGCGGCGGGGGGCGCGCCCCCTCGACCGCTCAGGCTCGGTCGGCGGCCAGAAGGCCGCCTTCCCTCGCCTTCGCGCCGCACCGCCTCGCCCTCCTCGGCCTCGCCTGACGCTCCTGCTGCGAACGCGCCGGGCGGTGTGCTCGGAGGCGGTCCGCGGGGACCTGCTTCGAGATCGACCGCGCCTTGGGTGACTCGTTCGAGGCGCCCGCTCCCGGGCCCCTCGTCGTTTCAGCGCGGCCCGTCGCCGGAGTCCCCCTCCGCGCACGCCCGCGCGGCCGGCGGGTCGCCCACGTAGACCCACAGCACCGCGCGCTGCGCCGGATGGTCGAGGCCGCCCTGCTCGCCCGGGCCGCCGTCGGTGGCCACGGAGACGAGCCACCAGCCGGCGCGGTCGAGGGTGATCGCGAAGCAGCCGTTCGGGTCGGTGCGCTCGGCGCGGCGCGTGAAGGCGAGCTCCGGCATGGGGTCCGGGATCGGGTCGATGTAGCTCTCGCCCTCGACCACGCCGCCCATCATCGGCTGGCCCCCCTCGAGGACCTGGCCGCGGAACGTGTCGCCCGGGCGGATCGCGTAGGGGCGCGTGAGCGGGAGGATCTCGATCGGCGTGCCGACCTTGCGCCACCAGCCCATCTGCGCGTCGCCCACGTGGATGATGATCTTCGCGAAGTCGATCACCTGCCGCTTGGGCGGCTCGGTGAACATGCGGCCCTCGTAGGAGAAGACGTAGTCGCCGGGCTTGTGGAGCGTGTAGGTGAGCCGGCTCATGGGGAGCTGCTGGCCGCCCCAGTTCAGCTGGGCGGGCTGGACCTTCGCCGTGACGTCCTCCGGCGCGCCGCGCGGCGGGAAGACGCGGACGCGCGCCGGCGGCTCGGCGGCGAAGCGGTCGTTGACGTAGGGGTGCCCGATCGTGAACTCGAGCTGGACCTGCTCGCCGGGCGCCGCGAACGGCGTGCTGGCGATGAGCATGGGGTAGTGGGCGCGCACCAGCGGCGCGCCGGTGAGGGCGAGGAGGCCCAGCGGGACGAGCAGGAGTCGGCGGCGCATCGCGACCTCTCTCCTCGGGAGCCTACCGGCGAGGTCCGCCGCGTGCGAGCGGGACGGGCGCGGCCGCGCGGGACGGGCGTGACCCGCGCCGCGCGGCCCGGGGCGGGCGGGCGCGCGTGGCACGCGCGTTGAGTACCGCCCTCGGGAGAGGAGAGACGTCATGAGCGACGGGTGGCGCAGGTTCGTCGCGACCAACGACTCGATCGGCCCGCTGGTGCTCCGGCTGGCGCTGGGCGTCGTCATGTTCGCGCACGGCGCGCAGAAGGTGCTCGGCTGGTGGGGCGGCGCCGGGGTCACCGGCACGTTCGAGGCGTTCCAGCAGGCCTGGGGGATCCCGCCCTACCTGACCGTCCTGACCATGATGGCCGAGTTCGGCGGCGGCCTCCTGCTCATCGTGGGCGCCTTGACGCGCCTGGCCGCGCTGGCGATCGGCATCAACATGGTCGTCGCCGTGCTCGTCAACCACGTGCAGCACGGCTTCTTCATGGACTGGTACGGCGTGGCCGAGGGGCACGGGTTCGAGTACCACATCCTCGCCGTCGGCATGGCCGTGGCCCTGCTCGTCCACGGCGGCGGGAAGGCCTCGATCGACCGCGCCCTCGAGCGGCGCGAGGAGGTCACGCGTCGACCCACGGTCGTCGCGGCGCCGCCGCCGCGGGAGCCGGTCGCGCCGGGCGGCTACCCGCCCAGGTAGCGCAGGGCGACGCCCTCGAGCAGGCGGACCGCGTGCTCGAGGGCGTCCTCGTCGAAGTCGAAGCGCGGCGAGTGGTGCGGGTGCACGAGCCCGCGCGCGGCGTTGCGGCCGCCGACGAAGGCGAAGCAGCCGGGGACCCGGCGGAGGAAGGCCGAGAAGTCCTCGCCGGCGAGCGTGCGCACGCCCTCGCCCTCGGTCGCGACGGCGTCCGGCCCGAGCAGGTCGCGCGCCACGCCGCGGGCGAGGCCGGTCATGGCCGGCTCGTTGACGGTCGGCGCGCAGATGCGCTCGTACTCGAGCGTCGCCCGGCAGCCGAGCGCCTCGGCCACGCCGCGCACGACCTGCTCGATCCGCGCCGGGAGGGACGCCCAGGTCTCGTCGCCGTAGGCGCGGGCCGTGCCGGCGAGGCGGGCCGTCCGCGGGATGATGTTCCAGCTCCCGGGCTCGCCGGCCGTGACGCGGGCCACGGTCACGACCGCGGTGTCGAGCGGGGAGACCGTCCGGGCGACGATCGTCTGCAGCGCCGTGACGACGTGCGCCGCCGCGACGACCGGGTCGCGCGTCTGGTGGGGGATCGCGCCGTGGCCGCCCTGGCCCTCGATCACCGCCTCGAAGCGGTCGACCGCGGCCATCACCGGCCCCTCGGCCAGGCCCACGCGCCCGACGTCGAGCTCCGTCCAGAGGTGCACGCCGAAGCAGGCGTCGACGCCGTCGAGCGCGCCGTCGGCGATCACGCGCTCGGCCCCGCCGCGCCCCTCCTCCGCGGGCTGGAAGCACAGGCGCACGCGGCCGCGAAGGGCGCCCCGGCGCCCGGCCAGGCGCTCGGCGCAGGCGAGGAGCGCGGCCGTGTGGCCGTCGTGCCCGCAGGCGTGCATGCGCCCGGGCGCGGTCGAGGCGTAGGGCGCGTCGCTCTCCTCGGCGAGCGGCAGGGCGTCCATGTCGGCGCGCAGCAGGATCGTCGGGCCGGGCGCGCCGCCGTCGAGGTCGGCCAGGACGCCGGTCCCGCCGACCCCGCGCCGCGGCCGGTAGCCGGCGGCCTCGAGGCGGTCGGCCACGAGCGCCGCGGTGCGGCGCTCCTCGAAGGCGAGCTCGGGATGGGCGTGCAGGTCGCGGCGCGTGGCGATCAGCGCGGCCCGCTCGGGCGCGGTGAGGGGCGCGGTCACTGGCCGTCGGGGGTCGCCGGCGGCGGCGCCTCGGTCGCGGGCGGCGCCTCGGTCGCGGGCGGCGCCTCGGTCGCCGGCTTCGCCCCGCCCCCCTGCGGGAGCTTGACCCCGGCGGGGAGCCGCGGCGGCGGGGGGATCTTGAACAGCTTGTTCACGACCGGGATCTTCTGCACGTAGGTCATGAGGCCCGACGGGATGCGCCGCGAGATCTGCTCGCGCAGGGCGACGGCGACCGTGCCCAGGACGCAGGCCAGGAGGAGCCCGCCGATCATGCCCATGACCATGCAGCCGCGGCTCTTGCCGGCGGGCTTGGCGTCGGCGGGCTTGGCGTCGGCGGGCTTGGCGTCGGCGGGCTTGGCGTCGGCGGGCTTCGCCGGGGCGGGGGCCGGAGCGGCCGCGGGGGCGGCCGCGGCGGCCGGCTTGCCCGCGGCGGGGGCGGCGGGAGCGCCGGCCGCGGGGCCGGCGCCGGCGGTGAAGAGCACGGCGCAGAGCGGCCCCCCCTCCCCGAACTGGAGGACCGCGCCCGGCACGATCGGCGTGGGCCCGGTGATCCGGTGCCCGTTGACGAAGGTCCCGTTGCGGCTGCCCACGTCGGTGACCACGACCTGCCCGCCCTGGGCGGCGATCGTGGCGTGGAACGAGGAGACCTTGTCGTCCTGCGCGGGGTCGTAGGCCAGCTGGTTCTGCGGGTCGCGGCCGACGGTGACCACGTCGGCGTCCAGCTCCTGCGTGGTGCCGGCCTTCGAGCCCTTCATGTGCGTGAACGTGAACTTCACGGCCGGGCCTCCGGTATGGGGACAGCGTGCCAGAAACGGGGGGGCAGCGCCATGGGCCGCGTGGCGCCGGGGGCGGCCGGCGATCGACGGCCGCCCGCGTCGTCCGGGACCCGTGCGATAGAGTCAGCCGCATGACCACGTCCTTCGCCGACCGCCTCACCGACCTCGTCGCCGCGCGCGGGCCGGTGTGCGCCGGCGTCGACCCGCGCCCGGGCGCCCTCCCGGCCGGGCTCGACGCCGTTGCCTGGGCCGAGGAGGCCGCGCGGCTGCTCGGGCCGCGGGTGGCGGCGGTCAAGCCGCAGCTGGCGTTCTTCGACGACGACTGGGCGCAGGTCGAGCGCGTCGCGCGCGCGGCGCGGGCGGGCGGCGCGCTGGTCGTCGCCGACTGCAAGCGCGGCGACATCGACTCCACGGCCGAGGCCTACGCGCGGCGGATCCTCGGGCCGGAGAGCCCGTTCGACGCGGCGACCGTGAACCCCTACCTCGGGCGCGACGCGCTGGCGCCGTTCGTCCGCTGGGCGGCGCGCGGGGGCAAGGGGCTGTTCGTGCTCGTGCGCACCTCGAACCCCGGCGCCGCCGACCTGCAGTCGCTGCGGGTGGTCGGCGACGACGGGCGGCCGGCCGAGACCGTGGCCGAGCGGGTCGCGCGGCTCGTGGACGAGGTCGGCGCTTCGCACCACGGGGCGAGCGGGCGCTCGCTCGTGGGCGCCGTGGTCGGCCTCACGGCCCCCGTCGACGTCGTCGCGCGCCTGCGGGCGCTCATGCCCGACGCGCCCTTCCTCATGCCCGGCTGGGGCGCGCAGGGCGGCGGGGTCGAGGCCTACCGGGCCGCCCTCGACGCGCGCGGGGGCGGCGCGCTCGTGTCGGCCTCGCGCTCGCTGACGCTGCCCTGGGAGGGCGCCGCCCCGGCCGACTGGCAGGGCCGGGTGGTCGACGCGCTCGCGCGCATGCGGACGGCGCTGGGATGACCGACGCGGCCCCCTCGCCGCTCACGCCCCTGATCGCCCGGCTGGGGCTCCTGCTCCTCGTGGCCGGGCTGGTCACCCGCGCGCTGACCTCCGGCGGCGGGATCGAGCTCCTGCACCCCGGCGCCCAGCTCCTCTTCGACGCGCTCGTCGTCTGCGGGGCGGCGGCGACGCTCCTCGGGCGAGGGCTCGCCGGGCGCGGGCTGGCGGCCCCGCCCGGCGCGCTGGCCGCGGCCGGCGTGTGCGCCGTCGTGCTCCTCGTCGCCGCCGCGCGGGCCGAGCACGCGGACCTCGCCTGGCGGACGGCGCTCTCCTGGACGGGGCTCCTCCTCCTCCTGCTCGTCGCCCACGACCTCGGGCGCGAGCGCGCCGGGGCGCGGGCGCTCGTCGGGGTGGTCGTGGGGATCGTCGGCTGCGCGGCGGGGCTGGCGCTCTGGCAGCGGCTCGTCGAGCACCCGCGCCTCGTGGCCGAGTACGCCGCGGGCGCCCTCGAGGGGGACATCGGCCACCTCGATGTGTCCTACCGGCAGGCCCTGCACGAGCGCATCCACTCGCCGGAGGCGGCGGGGCCGTTCCTGCTCCCGGCCCTGCTCGCGTGCGCGGCCGGGATGGTCCTCCCGCTCCTCGTGACCGGCGCCTGGCACCTGCGCCGCCGCCTCCCGTGGGGGCCGGCGCTCGGGCTGCTCGCCCTCGTCGTGGCCGCGGCCGCCGCGCAGACGCAGTCGAAGGGCGGCGCCCTGGCCGTCGGCGCCGCGCTCGGCGCCTCGCTCCTCCTCCACCCGCGCGTGGCCCCCTGGCGCCGCCGCGCGCTCGCCGGGCTGGCGGTCGCCGGCGGGGTGGTCGTCCTCGCCGGGCTGGTGGCCTGGGCCCGCGACCCGGACGCCGAGGGGGTGGGGCTGTCGCTGGCGGTGCGGCTGGAGTACTGGGCGGCGGGCCTGGCGATCGCCCGCGACCACCCGCTCCTGGGGGCGGGCCTGAACCAGTTCCGCGAGCTCTACCCGGCCTACAAGGCGGTGCGCGCCGAGGAGGCGCTGCACGCGCACAACGGCGTGGTGCAGCTCCTGGCGGAGACGGGGGTCGTCGGGCTGGGCGCCGCCCTGGGGCTCCTCGGCGTGTGGGCGCGGGCGGGGCTGCGCGGCCTCGACGCGCGTGATGCGGGGGTGGAGGACGGGGAGGGGACCGCGGACGGCTCCGGGCGGACGCTCGAGTTCACGGGCGCGGGGCTGTGGCTGGGCCTCTTCCTCGTGGCGTCCTTCGGCGACGCCTACAGCCTCGAGACGCCCGGCCACCTCCTGGCCCTGACGGTGGCCCTGCCGGCGCTCGCCGCCCTCGGCGCGTGGGCCGCGGACCGCGCGCCGCCGCGCCTCGTCGCCGGGGCGCTCCTGGCCGGCGTCGCCGCGTTCCTCGCCGACGCGCTGCTCGACTTCGGGCTGCACCACGCCGGGACGGCCACGGTCGCGGCCCTCGTCCTGGCCCTGGGCGTGGCGCGCGCGACGCCCCGTGACGGAGCCGCGACGGTCTCCCGGCGCGTCACGCTGGGGCTCGGCCTGGCCGCGGGCGGCCTCGGCCTGGCGCTCCTGGCCCTCGTCGTCCCGCGCGCCCTCGAGGCCGACCAGGCCCGGGCCCGGGCCGACGAGGCCCGCGACCTCGACGAGGCGGCGGCCGACCTCGCGGCGGCCACGCGCGCCTACCCCGGGCACGCGCGCACATGGCTCGCCCGGGCCGCGGTCGAGGCGCGGCGGGGGCGCCTGGAAGACGCGCTCCGGGCCGCCGAGGCGGCGGTCGCGCGGGCGCCGCGCTCGGCCAGCGCGTGGGCCGACCTGGGCGCGATCCGCCTGAAGGCGGGTGACCTGCCGGGGGCGCGGGCCGCGCTGGAGGAGGCCGTCCGCCGCTACCCCGGCGACCCCGGCCACCGGCTGGCGCTCGGCCTGGCGCTCGCGCGCGACCCGGCGGCGCCGGCGGCGGGCGAGGCCCTCGACGCGGCGCTGGCCGCGAGCGACGAGGTGCGGCAGCTCGCGCGCCGGCTCACGGCCGAGCAGGTGCTCTCGGCGGCCAGGGCGCACGCCGGGCTGGGCGACGCGGCGCGGGCGCGCGAGGCGGCGCGACGGGCGGTGGCGCTCGACGACGCGGTGCGCGCCGCGGAGGGAGGGCCGCACCGGCCGCTACCGGCGGCGGCGCGGGCGGAGGCGGAGCGGCTCGCTCGACCGTGACGGGGCGCGATCACGCGCGCTCGCGGGCACGGGCACGTGAAGAAGGGCGGGGCGTCCGGGCACGTGCAAGAGCGCCAGGGCGACCCACCTGGCCCACTCGGTTGCGCGCCGCCCCCCGTCGACATACCCTCCCATGCGCGCGCCGTCGCGCGCGGAGTGGCGGATGTTCCTGGTCCTGACCTGCGCCGCCGGAGTCCATCCCGGTGAGGTCATCCCGATCGAGCACGGGGCGAAGCTCACGATCGGGCGCTCGTCGCAGGCCGGCCGCAAGGTGCGCGACACCCACCTGTCGCGCATCCACCTCGAGGTCGACTTCACCGGGGACCGCGGCGTCGTGCGCGACATGGAGAGCCGCAACGGGGTGTTCGTCAACGGCGTGCGCGTGAAGCAGAAGGCGCTCGCCGAGCGCGACCGCATGGCGGCGGGCGAGCAGGTGTGGGACGTCACCTACGTCCGGGACCTCACCCAGCTCTCCGAGGAGGCCGAGGAGACGGCGTCGTTCCTCGACCAGCCGAACCCCTGCGTGCACTGCGGCCGCTCGATCACCCTGGCGACGTTCGCCGAGGGGGAGGTGCGCGAGCGCGGCGGGAGCTACCTGTGCCCGGACTGCTCGGTCGTCGTGAGCTTCGACTCGCGCGAGTTCCACGGCTTCGAGGTGCACGAGCGGCTCGGCGCCGGCTCGGCGGGGCTGGTCTACAAGGCCACCCAGCTCGTCCTCGGCCGCGTGGTCGCGCTGAAGGTCCTCCGCCGCCGCGAGGGGCTCTCGCCGCGCACCGAGGCGCGCTTCCTGCGCGAGGCGCAGACGATCTCGCGCCTCGACCACCCGCAGATCGTGAAGGTCTTCGACGCGAGCGCCTTCCCGGGCGGCTACTTCATCGTCATGGAGTACTTCCCGGGCAAGGACCTCCAGTCGCTGATCGAGGAGCACGGGCCGCCGGCGGTGGCCATCGCGCTCTCGATCGGCCTGCAGATGTGCGACGCGCTCTCCTACGCGGCGAAGGAGGGCGTCGTGCACCGCGACGTCAAGCCGGCGAACATCCTCTACCGCGCGCAGGACGGCGTGGCGAAGCTCTCGGACTTCGGGCTGGCGAAGCGCGTCGGCGTGTCGGCCGGCACGCGCGACGGAGAGGGCGTGGGCACGCCCTGCTACATGCCGCCCGAGCAGGTGAACAACGCGCGCAACGTCGACCACCGCGCCGACATCTACTCGCTGGGCGCGAGCCTCTACCACCTGCTCACGGGGCGCTACCCGATCATCGCCAACAACCTGCACGACTTCATGACCGGGATCATGGAGCGCGACCCGCCGCCGCTCGAGCGCTTCAACCCCGCCCTGCCGCCCGAGCTCTGCCACGTGGTGCGCGTGGCGATGAAGAAGAAGCCCGACGAGCGCTACGCCGACGCCGCCGCCATGCGCGCGGCGCTCGAGCAGGTGCGCGTGAAGTACGGGATCCCCGCCCCGCCGCGGCTGACGTGAGCGGGTTGCGGCGCCGCGGGGCCGGGGTCATCCTCGGCCCATGCCCGCCCCCGCCCGCCCGCAGGCCCGCCTCGCGGCCGCCTTCTTCGGCGCCGCGGCCCTGAGCATCGCGCTCGCCGTCGTCCCGTACGGGCGCTACGCGCTCTACCCCTTCGCCCTCCTGGCGACGTGGGCCCACGAGATGGGCCACGGGCTGGCGGCGCTGCTCGTGGGCGGGTCGTTCAGCCACCTCGAGCTCTATCCGGACCTCGGCGGGGTGGCCTACAGCCGGCACGGCGGCGGCCTGCGCGGGGTGGTCGTGTCGGCGGGCGGCCTCCTCGGGCCGGCGCTCCTCGGGGGGCTCGTCGTCGTGCTCGGGGCGCGGCAGGCCACCGCGCGCCGCGTGCTCCTGGGGCTCGGCCTGGCCCTGGTCGCGTCGCTCGTCCTGTGGGTGCGCAACCCCTTCGGGATGGTCTCCGTGGCCGCCCTGGCCGCCGCGACGCTCGCGCTCGCCCGCTGGGGCGCCGAGACGCCGCGCCTGGTCGTGACCCAGCTCATCGGCATCCAGCTCTGCCTGGGGAGCCTGGCCTCGTTCGACTACATGTTCACGAAGGGGTTCGAGCGCGGCGGCAAGCTGATGGCCTCCGACACGCAGGCGATCGCGGAGGTCCTCCTCCTCCCCTACTGGGTCTGGGGCGCGCTCATCGCGGGCCTGTCGCTGCTCATCCTGGCCGGGGCCTTCTGGCTGGCGTGGGTGCGCCCGTCGCGGCCCGCGGCGTGACCGGCGGCGACGCGGCGCCGCCGGTCGCTCCTGGGCGCGGCGGCCCCGCGCGAGTGATCGTCGCGCCCGCCCCGCCCGCGCCGCGGGGCCTCGAGTGCTCGATCATGCTCCTGCTCCTCCCGCTGTGCGGGCTGTGGAACCTCGCGGGGCTGGTGCTCGTCGGCGCGGGGGAGATGCTCGCGCGCGCGCTCGGCGCGCCGCCGGCGCTGGGCCACGTGATGGGCCTCGGCACGTGGGCCTTGCTCCTCCTGGGCCTCGGCCTCCTCGTCCACGCCCACCAGACGCGCTGGCGCGGGGCGACCCTCTTCGAGGACCGCGTGGTCCTCGGGACGGTCGCGCCGGTCCGGGGCGTGATCCTCCGCTACGACCGGCTCCGGGGGTTCCGCTGCCGCGCGGGCGGGGTCGCGCTCATGGTCCGCGGCCGACCCTGGACCCGTTGGCTCGGGCCCATGATCCCGTGCGATGAGGCGCTGATGCACGACGTCGTCGAGCGCCTGGAGGCGCGGGGCGTTCGTCGGCTCGACGGTTAGCGCGCGGGACGGGCCCGCGTGTCCCCCGGGTGAGCCGCTCGTGCCCGTCGCGTCGGGTCGAGGGCTGGTTACGCCCGGCACCCGGGTTGCCTACGTGACCGTCCCGTTGGAGGGGGGCAGCGGCGGGGAGGACCCCGCCAGGGACGGGTCCGCACTCGCGGGGCCCTTCCCCCCGCCTCGCGCGGGTGTGACCAGTGCAAGAAGGAGCACGATCCGTGAAGAAGCTGGTGACGATGGCCGTGATCCCCGCCCTCATGGGCGCGGGCGTCATCGCGTTCGCCCAGGACCGCCAGGGCGAGCTGGACCGCCAGGGCCAGATGGACCGCCAGGGCCAGATGGGCCAGACGGGCATGGGCGAGAAGGGCGTCCAGGTCGGCACGCAGGCGCCCAACTTCATCCTGCAGGACATCGACGGCGACACCCACAACCTGCGGGAGTACCTGCAGGACGACAAGATCGTCGTGCTGGAGTGGTTCGACCCGCTGAGCCCGTTCTCGCGCAAGTACCACGAGCAGACCGAGCTCCTGCGCCAGACCTACGAGCGGTTCGAGGACAGGGACGTCGTGTGGCTGGCCGTGGCCACGTTCGGCATCCGCGACGGCCAGGCGGGCGTCGGCGGGCAGCAGGGCGGGCTCGGCCAGCAGCAGCAGGGCGGGCTCGGCCAGCAGCAGCAGGGCGGGCTCGGCCAGCAGCAGCAGGGCGGCATCGGGCAGACCGGCCAGACCGGCGAGACCAGCCGCCTGGCGACGATGACCCGCGAGCAGGCCATCGAGATCCTCGAGCGCTCGAAGGACGACCTCGACATCGAGTACCCGATCCTGCTCGATGACAGCGGCAACCTCGCGCGCCTCTACGGCGTCTCGGAGATCCCGCACGTGTTCATCATCAACAAGAACGGCGAGGTCGCCTACAGCGGCGCGGTCGACAACAGCCGCGGCGTGGCCGACATCGGCGACGTCAACTACGTCTCGCAGGCGCTCAACCAGCTCACCAACGACCAGCCGGTGAGCGTGCCCCGCAGCGAGCCGTTCGGCACCAGCCTCCCGGCCGGCGCCCCGCGGCAGCACCAGGGCATGGACCCGCAGCGGCAGATGCCGCACGACCAGCAGCGCGACCGCTTCGGCGGTGAGCACGACCGCGACTAGCGACGCGTGACCGCGCGACGGCCGCCCCCGCCTCCTGGCGGGGGCGGTCGCATTCCGGACGCTACAGCCCCTCGAGCAGCGCCCGCCGCTTGGCCTCGTACTCGTCGGGGGTGATGAGCCCCTCGTCGCGCCAGGCGCGCAGGCGGCGCAGGGTCTCCTCCGCCTCGTCCAGGCGGGCGTCGTCCGTCCGGCGCGGCGGTCCGGGGGCGGGCGCGGCGGCGTCGGCGAGGTCGGGCGAGGCGGGCGCTGGCGGCCCGGCCGGGGTGGGCGCCGCGACGGCCGCGGCCGGCGCGTCCGCGCCCCGTCCGCGCACGTGCTCGAGCGCCGCGACGAGGCGGCGCCGCGCCCCGCGAGGGCGGCGCGCGAGGACCAGGTGCGGCCGCGACAGCGCCAGGCCGAGGACGCGCGGCGGGGCCCGGGGGTTGGCCACGCCCCCGGGCGACGACCTCGTCGCGCAGGTAGAGGCGCAGGTCGACCGCGCCGCCGCGCGCCGGGGGCTCGACCTGCTCGACCGCCTCGACGTCGTCCCAGCGCAGGCGGGCCGCGCCGCCCTCGCCCTCGTAGGCGATCCCCGCCAGGTCGACCGCGAGGACGCGGCGGTCCTCGACCTCGAGGCCGCGCCGGTCGAGCGCCACGGCGAACGCCTCGTGGAGCGCCTCGAGCGCCCGCGCGTCGCGCGCCGCGGGGGGCAGGTCGGCCCAGTCGGCGCCGAGGGGGCTCGAGGCGCAGCCCAGGACGAGCGCGAGGAGGAGCAGCAGGCCGCGACGGCGCACGCGCGCGAGGTTAACCGCCGTCCGCCCGCCGGGCGATCCCCAGCTTCTTCATCCGGCTCTGCAGCGTCGAGGGCTTGAGGCCGAGGAGCGCGGCGGCGCCGTCGGCGCCGTAGAGCTTGCCCCGCGTGCGCGCCAGGACGCGCGCGATGTGCGCGCGCTCGACCTCCTCGAGCGTCGGGACGGGCTCGTCGTCGGCGGCGGGCGGGAGGTCGCGCGCCGCGGCCGCGGGCCCCCGCGCGTCGGGCAGGTCGAGGTCCTCGGGCCGGAGCGTCGGCCCCAGGGCGACGATCGCCGCCCGCTCGAGGGTGTTGGCGAGCTCGCGCAAGTTTCCGGGCCAGCGGTGCCGCCGCAGGCGGGCCAGGGCGGCGGGCGAGAGGGCGAGCCCGCGCCGGCCCGTGCGGGCGGCCTGCTCGGCGAGGAGGGCGTCGGCCAGCGCCGGGAGGTCGTCGAGCCGCTCGCGCAGCGGCGGCAGGTGGAGCGGGAACACCGCCAGGCGGTAGTAGAGGTCGGCGCGGAAGCGCCCCTCGGCGACGGCGCGCTCCAGGTCGACGTGAGTGGCGGCGAGCACGCGCACGTCCACCTTCACCGTCCGGTCGCTGCCGACGGGCTGGAGCGTCCCCTCCTGCAGGACGCGCAGCAGCTTCGCCTGCAGGTCGAGCTGCAGCTCGCCGATCTCGTCCAGGAGGAGCGTCCCGCCGTTGGCCACCTGGAAGCGGCCGGCGCGGTCGCGCGTGGCGCCGGTGAAGGCGCCCTTCACGTGGCCGAAGAGCTCGCTCTCGAGGAGGTCCGGCGGGAGCGCCGCCGTGTTCACGACCACGAACGGCTGGTCGGCGCGGCGGCTCCACAGGTGGATCGCGCGCGAGAGCCGCTCCTTGCCCGTGCCGGTCTCGCCGAGCACGAGCACGGGCGTGTCGACGGCCGCCACCTGCCGAGCGCGCCGCACCAGGGCCTGCATGGCGGCGCTGCGCGAGGCCTCGAGCAGCGGGCGCGCGTCGCCCGAGAGGCGGTGCTCGAGCTGCTTGGCGTGCTCGTGGTCCTGCCGGTGCAGCCGCTCGAGCCCGACCCGCTCCACCGCCCCGCGCAGCGCCAGGGCCAGGACCTGCCCGTAGACCTCGGCGAGCATGACGGCCTCGGGCGCGTAGGGCACGCACGCGGCGCGGTCGAGCGTGATGAGGCCGAGGCAGCGGTCGCCCGCGCAGAGCGGGACGACCATGCAGCCGTGCCCGTGCGGCAGGTCGAGCACGCCGTCCCAGGCGTCGCCGTCCTGCGCGTGGTCGGTCTCGACGAAGGCGCGCGCGCGCCGCGTCTCGAGGGCCTCCCGCAGGGGGGCGGCGTCGTCGAGGCGCAGGACGTGCTGCGCCACCGCCGGGCCGGCCAGGCGCCCCCGGGCGACGCGCGCGACCAGGCGCGGACCGTCGAGCAGGAACGCGGTCGCCAGGTCGTAGGGCACGAGGCGCTGCAGGGCGTCGAGGCCGCGCCGGAGCAGGTCCTCGACGGGGTCGCCCGAGGCGGCGACGAGGTCCGAGAGCAGCACGAGGTCACGCGTGAGGTCGAGGGCGGCCGGCGTCATGGCGCTCCCAGCCTAGCCCGGGACCACCGACATGCCAGTGCCGCGGCACCGATATTTCGGTGCCACCGAAGTGCCGGTGGTCCGCGGTGGCGTAACTGTCTGTGGGACAGCGCCTCGCGCCCTGGCACGGCGCGTTCTATGGGTCTCTCGTCAACCACCCCAACCGAGAGGAGCTCCTCCATGATCCGCGTCGGTGATCGCCTCCCCGACTTCCACCTCAAGGCCGTCAAGGGCGGCCCGATCGACGGGCTGGGCACGCAGCCCTTCGAGGACCTCTCCGCCGAGGCCACGCGCGGGCGCTGGCTGGTGCTGTTCTCGTGGCCCATGGACTTCACGTTCGTGTGCCCGACCGAGCTCGCCGAGTTCGGCCGCCGCGCCCGCGACTTCGAGGACCGCGACGCGCGCGTCCTGGGCTTCAGCACGGACACCCACTTCGTCCACCTGGCCTGGCGCCGCGAGCACCCCGACCTCCGCGACCTGTCCTACCCCATGCTCGCCGACACGAAGCGCGAGCTGTCGCAGGCGCTGGGCGTCCTGCACGACGACGGCGTCCCCCTGCGCGCCACGCTCATCGTCGACCCGGACGGCGTGGTCCGCTGGGTCACGGTCAACGACCTGTCGGTCGGCCGGAGCATCCCCGAGGTCCTGCGCGTCCTCGACGCCCTGCAGACCGACGAGCTGTGCCCCTGCAACTGGCAGAGGGGCCAGCCGACGCTGGAGGCCGCGTGAGCGCGTCGCTGGAGGCCCTCCTCGAGCGGGTGCCGGAGGTCGCGCGCGACCTCCGGCTGAACCTGGGCGCGGTCCTCGAGGCCGACTCGCTCACGGCGGGGCAGCGCTGGGGGGTGGCGGTCGCCGCCGCCCACGCCGCCGGCGCGCCCGACCTCGCCCGCGCCCTGACCGAGGCCGCGCGCGAGGCCGGGGCGCCGGAGGCCGCCCTCGACGACGCGCGCGCGGCGGCGGCGCTCATGGCCATGAACACCGTCTACTACCGCTTCCGCCACATGATCGGCAAGCCGAGCTACGCCGAGCGGCCGGCGCGCCTGCGCATGCACCGCCTCGGCAAGCCGGCCACGAGCAAGGCCGACCTCGAGCTCATGAGCCTCGCCGTCGCGGCGATCCACGGCTGCGAGATGTGCGTCCGCGCGCACGAGGACGTCGTGGTCAAGGCCGGGCTGACCGAGGAGCAGGTGCACGACGCGGTCCGCGCGGCGGCGGTCGTGCGCGGGCTGGCGCAGGCGCTGGCCCTCGCGGCGGCGTGAGCGCCACGCCCCGCGGCGCCCCCTTGCCCGGACGGGCCGGGGGGCGCAGGATCGGCGCGACAAGGAGAGAGTACCCATGAAGATCGACATCGGCATCGACGAGGCGCAGCGGCAGAAGATCGCGGACGGCCTGTCCAGGGTCCTCGCCGACACCTACGCGCTCTACCTCAAGACGCACGCGTTCCACTGGAACGTGACCGGGCCGCAGTTCCAGGCCCTCCACACCCTCTTCGAGACGCAGTACACCGAGCTCGCCGTCGCCGTCGACGACATCGCCGAGCGCATCCGCGCCCTCGGCGTCTTCGCCCCCGGCAGCTACAGCCAGTTCGCGAAGCTCTCGAGCATCCGCGAGGAGCCGGGCGTCCCGAAGGCGGAGGACATGGTCCGGCAGCTGGCGCAGGACAACGAGGCCGTCGTGCGCACCGCCCGCGCGGTCATCCCGACGGCGGAGGAGGCCCACGACGAGGCCAGCGTCGACCTCCTCGTCGGGCGCATGAGCACGCACGAGAAGACCGCCTGGATGCTGCGGTCGATGGTGTCCTGACGGAGCTCCGTCCGGCACGACGGCCGCACACAAGGCCAACAGAACTCACCACGGAGGACACGGAGGACACGGAGGAAGACCATGGAGCTGGCGCTCCGGGAGCTCTCCTCCGTGTCCTCCGTGTATCCGTGGTTGATTCCTGGTCGGGTGCTGCCGGGGCTCGGCGAGCGCGCTCACACGTGCCGAGTTGCAGGCGGCGGCTAGCATGGGCCGCCCATGGACGAGCAGCTCCGGCGGGGAGAGCGGCGGTGGCGCGCGAGCGGCTCGCCCGAGGACGAGGCGCGGCACCTGCGCGACCGTCTGCGGGCCGGGCGCGTGGACCTCGTGCGGTTGGCCCTGGCGGCCGAGTGCGGGCACGCGCCCGCCCGCGTGGCCCTCGCGCGCGCGCCGCGCCCGCCCGCGGACCTCGACGACCTCGCCCGCCGCGTCGGGCGCGCGGCCGACGACGAGGCGCGCGTCCGGGCGGCCGCCGCGCTGGCGCAGGCGGCGCTGGGAGCGGCCGGCGAGGCGGCCGATCGGCGCTCCGCCGAGCGCGCCCTCTGCGCCGCGGACGACTGGCTCCGCTGCCCCTGCCCGGCCCACCTGCGGCAGGCCGTGCGCGACTTCTCCGCCCTGGCGGGCCGCGTCGCGCCGCCCCGCGACGACGCCTCGCCCTGCGCCTCGCTCCTGAGCCTCGCCGTGGCTGGCCTCACGCGCCGGGGGCTCGGCGCCAGCGGGGCGGCGCACCTGCGCCACCTCTGGCTCCCCTGGCTCGTGGCTACAGCTTGCCCCGCGCCAGGTCGATGATCTCGCGCACGAACTCGGAGCGGCCCCGCCCGCGGGCCTTGCACTCGGCGTCGATCCACGCGCGCTGATCGGGGTCGATCGACACCGTCAGGAGGACCCGCTTCTCGTGCGGCGGCTTCGGCGGGCGCCCCCGCCGCTTGGCCTTCTTCTTGGCGGTCTTCGCCATGGGCGCCCCTCGCGGCATTCACTTGTAGGGTAACCCGATCCCGCCGCGACGGGGGCTCCGGAACGCCGAGGGGCCGGCCACGCGTGGCCGGCCCCTCCGGGTGACGCGACGTCACCGCGCCCGGACGCTAGTAGCGGTAGTGCTCCGGCTTGAACGGCCCCTCGACGGGGATGTTCAGGTAGGACGCCTGCTCCGCCGTGAGGCGCGTGAGCTTCACGCCGAGCTTCTCGAGGTGCAGCCGCGCGACGCGCTCGTCGAGGGCCTTGGGCAGCACGTAGACCTTGCCGCGCTCGTAGCTCTCGGTGTGCGTCCACAGCTCGATCTGGGCCAGCACCTGGTTCGTGAACGACGCCGACATGACGAAGCTCGGGTGGCCGTTGGCGCAGCCGAGGTTCACCAGCCGGCCCTTGGCGAGGAGGGTCAGGCGCTTGCCGTTCGGCCAGATGATCTGGTCGACCTGCGGCTTGACCTCCTCCCAGGTGAGGCCCTCGTCCTTGATCAGCGAGTCGACGTCGATCTCGCAGTCGAAGTGGCCGATGTTGCAGACGATCGCCTGGTCCTTCATGCGGTCCATGTGGGGCCGCGTGATGACCTTCATGCAGCCGGTCGTCGTGACGAAGATGTCGCCCAGGGCGCAGGCCTCGTCCATCGTGACGACCTCGTAGCCCTCCATCGCCGCCTGCAGGGCGCAGATCGGGTCGATCTCGGTCACGAGGACGCGCGCGCCGAAGCCGCGGAGCGACTGCGCGCAGCCCTTGCCGACGTCGCCGTAGCCGGCGACCACGGCGACCTTGCCGGCGATCATCACGCCCGTGGCGCGCTTGATCCCGTCGAGCAGCGACTCGCGGCAGCCGTAGAGGTTGTCGAACTTCGACTTGGTGACCGAGTCGTTGACGTTGATGGCCGGGACCTTGAGGGTGCCCTTCTTCATCATCTCGTAGAGGCGGTGGACGCCCGTCGTCGTCTCCTCCGACAGGCCCTTCACCTCATCGAGCAGCTGCGGGAACTTCTGGTGCATGACGATCGTGAGGTCGCCGCCGTCGTCGAGCAGCATGTTCGGCCGCCAGCCGTCGGGCCCCATGATGGTCTGCTCGATGCACCACCAGTACTCCTCCTCCGTCTCGCCCTTCCAGGCGAACACGGGGATCCCGCGGGCGGCGATCGCCGCGGCGGCGTGGTCCTGCGTGGAGAAGATGTTGCACGACGACCAGCGCAGCTCGGCGCCGAGCTCGACGAGGGTCTCGATGAGCACCGCCGTCTGGATCGTCATGTGGAGGCTGCCGGCGATGCGCGCGCCGGTGAGCGGCTTCTGGCCCGCGTACTCCTCGCGCAGGGCCATGAGGCCCGGCATCTCGCTCTCGGCGATGGCGATCTCCTTGCGACCCCACTCCGCGAGCTTGATGTCAGCGACCTTGTAATCCATGAACTGAGCGACCTTCGCCATGAGCTCTCCTGTGGAGGTCGGCGCCTTCCGCGCCGGCCCCGTGTAATGCTCGGGGCCGCGCCCCTGCGCGGCCCCGCCCGTGTCCGTGATCCTCGCCGGCGCTAGCGCGCCTCGGCGAGCGCCTTCTGGGCGGCCTCCTTGAGGGCCCCGGCCTTGTCCGTCCGCTCCCACGTGAACTCGGGGAGGCTGCGGCCGAAGTGGCCGTAGGCGGCCGTCTTCTTGAAGATGGGCCGGCGCAGGGACAGCGACTCGATGATCCCGCGCGGGGTCAGCTTGAAGTGCTGCCGGACGAGGTCCGCGAGGACCGACCCGGGGACGCTGCCCGTGCCGTGGGTGTCGACGTGCACCGACACCGGCTCGGCCACGCCGATCGCGTAGGCCAGCTGGACCTCGACCTCGGCGGCGAGGCCGGCCGCGACGATGTTCTTGGCAATGTAGCGCGCCATGTAGCACGCCGACCGGTCGACCTTCGACGGGTCCTTGCCCGAGAAGGCGCCGCCGCCGTGGCGGCCGCGGCCGCCGTAGGTGTCGACGATGATCTTGCGGCCGGTGAGGCCGCTGTCGCCCTTGGGCCCGCCGATGACGAAGCGGCCCGTCGGGTTGATGTGGTAGATCGTCTGCTCGTCGAAGAGCTCGGCGGGGACGACCGCCTTCACGGCCTTCTCGATGAGCTCCTTCTTGATCGTCGGCTGGGCGACGTCGTCGGTGTGCTGGTTCGAGATCACGACCGTGTGGACGCGCACGGGGCGGCGCCCCTCGTACTCGACCGTCACCTGGCACTTGCCGTCGGGCCGCAGCCAGGGGAGGGCCCCGGTCGCCCGCAGGTCGTTCACGCGCGCCATGATCCGGTGCGAGAGCGCGATCGGCAGCGGCATGAGCTCGGGCGTCTCGTCGCAGGCGAAGCCGAACATGAGGCCCTGGTCGCCGGCGCCCAGCTCCTTGCTCTGGCTGGTGTGCTCGTCGACGCCCAGCGCGATGTCGGGCGACTGCTTCTCGAGGTTCACGAGCACGCACATCTCGTCCGCCGAGAAGCCGAGCGACGGGTCGGTGTAGCCGATCTCCCGCACCGTGTCGCGCACCACCTGCGCGTAGTCGACCTTCGCGGTCGTCGAGATCTCGCCCGTGACCATCACGAGGCCGGTGTGGCACACGGTCTCGCAGGCCACGCGGGCGTTCGGGTCCTGGCTCAGGATGGCGTCGAGGATCGCGTCGCTGACGTGGTCGCAGACCTTGTCGGGGTGACCGGCGGCGACGGACTCGGAGGTGAACAGGTGACGGTCTTCGCTCATTGCGCTTCCTCTCTCCGGCCAGGCCCGCGAGCGGCCAGGGCCGCGCGGCCATCGGAGACGTGGGGGAGACGTGGGGGACCTGACGGTGTGATGGGGCGCGAGTCTCTCAGGCGCCCGCTG
Organism: Planctomycetota bacterium; assembly: GCA_023954375.1. Classification (GTDB taxonomy): domain Bacteria; phylum Planctomycetota; class J058; order J058; family J058; genus JAMLIC01. Next base: position 139,650 of record JAMLIC010000020.1, on the reverse strand, counting down.
TAAGTCAAGCGGATTCTACGCCTCCCGGGGGTCCGCGGGAAGTGTGCCGCAAACGACGCGCCGCCAGACGGCGCGAGGCCACCGAGCGCTCGCGCCCGGTGGCCTCGACGTCGCGAACCCTCGAACGAGGGGCCCTCGCTACTTGAAGTCGCGCTCCGCCTGACCGGGCTGGCCGGGCTGGCCCGCCTTGCCCGGCTCGCGGGTGCGGGTCACGCCATCGGGGTAGGTCTTGCCGATGAACGAGAGCTCCGGGATCTCCGCCAGCGGCTGCCCGACCTGCTCCGCCATGATCAGCAGCGCCGCCTGGAGCTGGCGGTCCTCCTGGAAGTCGCTGGTGAGGACCCGCTCGACGTCGTCCTGCACGAAGCGGCGCACGTACGAGCGGACGAGCAGGCGCAGGTCGTTCTTGTCGAGGGTCTTGCGGGCCGTCTCGTCGAGCTTCTCCTGGACCTTCGTCCAGAGGCCCTCGAAGCCGGGGTAGCGCGCGGTGTCGAACCCGTCGTGGTTGACGAGGCCGTGGAAGGCGTCGCGGCTGGAGGCCCAGTTCGCCTGGATGTACTCCTCGATCAGCTGGAGGTCGAGGATCATCGCGTAGGCGCGCTGCTTCTCCGGCGTGAGCACCTGCGCCTCGACCTTGTAGTCGGGCTCGACGCCGCCCGGCGGCTGCTCGTACTGCTCGAGCAGCTCCTGGGCCTGCGCGTCGTTCAGCTTCCCGTCCTGCTTCCAGCGCTCGATCTCGGCGCGGATGCGCTCGACGAACTTCCACGTCTCGACGTCGCGCTCGCGGTGGATGCACCGGCCGTCGGGGAGGTAGTAGTACGCGATCGTCATGCGCAGCGCGGCCTTCTCGCCCACCGACTCGAGCGGGAAGATGTTCTGCACGCTGCCCTTGCCGAAGGTCTGCTTGCCCACGAGCACGGCGCGGCCGTGGGCCTGGAGCGCGCCGGCGACGATCTCGCTCGCGCTCGCCGAGCCCTCGTCGATCAGCACGACCAGCGGGTAGTCGGGGTGCTTGGCCTGGAGCCGGCGGCGGTGGGCGACGGCCGGTCCGCCATCCTCCTGGCGGGCGCCGAAGCGCGTCCCCTTGCGGCCCTCCGAGTAGACGATGAGCTTGTCGTCATCGAGGAACTTGTCGGCGATCTCGACCGCCGCCGAGAGGAGCCCGCCCGGGTTGCCGCGCAGGTCGAGGATCAGCCCCTTCATGCCGCGCCGCTCGAGCTCCTTCAGCGCGGCCTCGACCTCCTGGCTGGCGAAGCTGCCGAACTGCGCCAGCTGCACGTAGCCGACCTGGCCGGGCAGCATGTCGAAGCGGACGCTCGAGAGCGTGATCTGGTCGCGCTTGATCGCCACGACCCGCTCGGGGCCGCCGAGGAAGGGCTGGACCTTCACGGTCACCGGCGTGCCGGCCGGGCCCTTCAGCACCTCGACCAGCTCGCTGACCGTCTTGCCCTTCGTCGACTGCCCCTCGACCTCGATGATCCGGTCGAGGGTCCGCAGCCCGGCCTTGTGCGCCGGGTTGCCGTAGATCGGCCGCTGGATGGTGAGGAAGCCGCTCTTGCGGTCCATCTGCACCACGGCGCCGATCCCGCCGTAGTTCTGGCGGATGCTCTCGTTGAAGCCCTTGAGCATCTCCTCGTTCATGTAGGAGGAGAACGGGTCGAGGTGGTCGACGAGCCCGCCGGCGGCCGCGTCGATCAGCTTCTGCAGCTCGACCTTCTTCTCGTCGACGTACTGCTCGCGGATGCGCGTGAAGAGCTCGTTGAGCAGCGCCTGGCCGGGGACGGCCGCCCCGCCGCCCTGGCCCTCGGCCGGGAGGCCCGAGCGCAGCTGCTGGCGCAGCTTCTCGACCTCGCCCTCGAGGTTGGCGATCTGCCGGTCCCGCATGCGGACCAGCTCGTCCTGGCTCTCGACGGCGCCGAAGCGCTCGAGCTTGCCCAGGAGCTTGTCCTGCTCCAGGTAGGCCGCGGCGCGGCGCCCGCGCTCCGTCGGCTCGGCGCGCAGCTGGTTCAGCACCTCGCGCGCGGCGTCGACGTTGCCGATCTCGGCCAGGGCCAGCGCCGCCTCCGCGCGCACGCCCACGTCGTCGCTGGCCAGGTACTCCTGCAGCGTGCGCCCGGCCTGCTGGTTGCGCCCGCGCTGCCGGAGGGTCCGCAGCAGCGCGATCTTCACGTACGGGTCGCGCACCTGGTCGAGGTCGCGCGACATGCCCTGCACGTCGGCCGCCTTGGCGTAGCGGGTGAGGAGGTCGCAGGCGCGGACGCGCAGCTCGCGGGCGGCGTTCTGGTCGCGCACGACGTCCTTGAGCGCCCGCACGGCCGCCGCCTGGCCGGCGTCGTCGGCGCCGTCGGCCAGCACCAGGAGCGCCTTGGCGGCGGCGACCCGCGTCGCGCCGCGGGCCGCGTCGAGGCGCTGCGCCAGCTCGCGCGAGGCCCCGGGGCCCAGCCGCTCGAGCGCCAGGGCCTGGTCCCAGACCCCGTCCCCCTGGCTCTGGTCCATGCGCGCCAGGATGTCCTGGACCTGGCGGCCGATCGGGGCGTCCTGGGCCCGGAGGTGCAAGGGGACGCAGAGCAGCACGGCGGCCACCGCGGCGCCGAGCGCCGCGCGGCCACGCCGCGCGGGGAGGATTGCCTTCATGAGGTCCCTTCCGACGAGAGTGTCAGGCGCACGACCATACGCCGCGGCTGCGCTCCGTGTTGGTTCAGAGCTGCTTCATCTTAGGGATCGAGGTACGCCCCGGCAATGGGAGGCGGCGCGTTGCGAACCTCGCCGGTCTGCCGCGGGCCCGGTAACCTGTGGTGCCACCCAGCGAAGCGCATGTCCGGCAAGCTCAAGATCATCATCAGTGACTTCCACCTGGCCGACGGCCAGGAGTCCGGGCTGCTCAACCCCTGGGAGAACTTCCATCACGACGCCAAGCTCGCCGAGCTCCTGCGCCACTACTCGACCGACTACTACGAGGACGAGGAGGTCGAGCTCGTCATCAACGGCGACTTCTTCGACCTCCTGCAGGTCCGCTACGACGGGGGCTTCCCCGACGAGATCACCGAGGAGATCGGCGTCGCCAAGCTGACGGCGTGCCTCGAGGGGCACCCGGTCGCCGTGCGGGCCCTGGCCGACTTCATCGACGTGCCGAAGAAGCGCATCGTCGTCCTCCCCGGGAACCACGACATCGAGCTCGTCTTCCCGGCGTGCCGCCGCGCCTTCACGCAGTTCGTGGCCGGCCGCCCCGAGGACGAGCGGGTCCGGTTCATCGTCGACAAGCCCTACTACGAGTTCGACGGCGTGCAGATCCACCACGGCATGCAGTTCGAGGCGATGAACCGCTTCAACTGGAAGCGCCTGCTCCTGACCAAGGGGCGGCGGCAGCCGATCCTCAACCTGCCGTGGGGGAGCATCTACCTGCTGCGGGTGCTGAACATCCTCAAGGAGAGCCGGCCGTACATCGACCGCGTGCAGCCGTTCAGCCTCTACCTGCTCGGCGCGCTCTTCTTCGACACCGCGTTCGCGTTCCGCATCATCGTCATGTCGATCCACGTGTTCTTCGTGACGCGCGTCCTGGCCCTCTTCAAGCGCCCCCGCGAGGTGTCGGTCCTGGCGACGCTGCAGCTGCTGCTCGAGTACCAGGCCTTCCCGAACTTCGAGGGGAAGGTGAAGCGGCTCATGCGCAAGCACCCGCGGATCCACACGGTGATCCTCGGTCACACCCACCTCGCCAAGGTGCGCCGGTTCGGCCGCAACCGCACCTACGTGAACACGGGGACCTGGACCGACCTGATCTCGCTCGACATCGCCCGCCCCGGGCTCTCGCGCGAGCTGACCTACGCGACGGTCGAGTTCCCGGTCGGGCAGCCGGCCCAGACGACGCTCAAGTCGTGGCGCGGCTACCACGACCTGTGGCGCGAGATCCACTACTGACATGCGCGTCGTGGCCACGTCCGACTGCCACGGGAAGCTCGCGCCGGAGCGCCTGCCGCCGGGCGACGTGCTCGTGCTCGCGGGCGACCTCCTCGCCGACGCGCCGCCCGACGCCCGCGACCCGGTCGCCTGGCAGGCCGAGCGCCTGCGCGAGCTCGACGCGCTCCTCGCCGACCTCCCCTACCGCGCGACGCTGCTCGTCGCGGGCAACCACGACGGCGTCCTGCAGGCCCGCCCCGAGCTCGGCCGGGCGCTGCGCGGGGCGCGCTACCTCGCCGACGAGCCGTGCGAGGTGGAGGGGCTCCGCTGCTGGGGCTCGCCCTGGCAGCCCGGCCTGTCGCACCATCCGTTCTTCCTGCCGGACGGCGCGCCGGCGCACGCCTGCTACGGGCGCATCCCGGCCGGGCTCGACCTGCTCGTGACCCACACCCCGCCCTGGGGCGTGCTCGACGTGTGGGACCCGCCCGACCACCTCGGCAGCCGCATGCTGCGCGCGCGCGTGCTGCGGGCGCGCCCGCGGGTGCACGTGTTCGGCCACGTGCACCCGTCCTACGGGGCGTGCGCGCGCGAGGGGACGCGCTTCCACAACGTCTCCCTGTGCGACGGGGAGGGCGCGCCGGTGAACGCGCCGCAGGTGATCGACCTGTGATCGCGGCGCGAGGGCTTCGTGAGGAGCTCCACCACGGAGGACACGGAGGACACGGAGAGAGAGCCCAGGAGGGCGACCTCCTGGGCTCTCTCCGTGTCCTCCGTGCCTCCGTGGTGAGCCTCAGACCGCGAGCTCGCCCTTCCGCGCGCCGAGCTTCGCCTTCAGCCGGGCCACGATCCGCGAGTGGAGCTGGCACACCCGCGACTCCGAGAGGTCGAGCGCGAGGCCGATCTCGCGCATGGTCAGCTCCTCGAAGTAGTAGAGGATCATGATCAGGCGCTCGCGGAGCGAGAGCTCCTTGGTGAGGATCTCCATGACGTCCTTGCGCTGGATGTCGTCGATCGGGCTCTGGACGCGCACGTCCTCGACCAGGTCGGAGCGCGCCGAGGCGTCCTCGCCGTCGCCGGCGTTGTCCGACAGGTAGCAGACCGTGACGGCGCTTGCCTCCTGCATGAGCTTGTCGAGCTCGCCCACCGACATGCCGAGCTGGCTCGCCAGCTCGAGGTCCGTGGCCGGCCGGCCCAGGGCCGCCTCGGCCTCGCGCATCTTCTGCTCGAGCATCGACGCCTTGTTGCGGACCAGGCGCGGGACCCAGTCGTTGGCGCGCAGCTCGTCGAGGATCGCGCCGCGGACGCGCCACGAGCAGTAGGTCTTGAACTTGACCTTGCGCTCGAGGTCGAAGCTCTTGATCGCCTCGATCAGGCCGAACAGGCCCGCGCTCATCAGGTCGTCCGTGTCCACGCTCTGGGGGAGCGTCGCGCCCACCCGCTCGGCCGTGTAGCGCACGATCGGCAGGTAGTGCTCGATCAGGCGGTTGCGCAGCGCCTCGCTGCGCGTCCGCCCGTACTCCTCCCACAGCTCGATCGGGTCCTCGTCGGACGTCGCCTCGACCTTGACCGCCCGCCGACGCCCGCTGATCCGTCCCTCAGTCCTGCTTGTCCGCACCGCTCTCCCCCTTCTCGTGCTCCGGTCGCGCCCTGCCCCGCCGCCCCGCCCTGGGCTGGTTGAGCACGACCGCGATCTCCGTCAGCTTCAACCCCTTGCGCTTGAGTCGTTCGATCCTCTGGAGCCGGGCGAAGGCCTCGTCGTCGAACAGGCGGTGACCCGACGGCGTCCGTTCCGCCTCCTGGATCAGTCCCAGGAGCGTGTAGTTGTGGATCGCCTGCCGGCTGACACCGACGAACCGCGCGAGATCTCCGACCTTCCAGAGTTTCCTTGGCTTACGCATCGGCTCGGGCCGTAACTGACTCGTGTCGTGGACGCCCACGGCGGACGGGACCATTTGGGTCTCTGTTCCGTTCCCACCCGCCCTGAAGATCCGTCATTGACCGAACGTCAACTACGCCCCGCGCCAACGTCAGCAAATTACCGGGTTTGCGGGGGGACTTCAAATGGCTTGAACTTTTCCAACCGCCTCGTCACGGCCGCCCGGGCGGCGGGCGAGGAGGTCTGCCAGCGCGGAATGGACGCTACGGCGCGCTGGAGGCCGAGGCCGGTCGCTGCTGGCTGCGACGGATGGACGTCCGGAGGGATCGAGGTTTACGTCTGGATGAAGGCCGGGATGGGCCTAGCTCGCCCATCCGACACCTGCAAGCGGCCTTGAGCGGCAAGGGGTTGGGCGGGGCGCCGGCGATGACGCCCATCGCCGTGCGCGAACCGAACGTCCGCCGAAACCCTGGCAGCGACGATGTCCGGCCGGGCTCAGAACGCCTTGCGGATGGCGTCGAGGTACCCGGACCAGAAGCTGAAGATCTTCCAGGCCACGAGCCCCGCGGCGAGGGAGAAGGTGGCGAGGCCGGCCACGACGATGAGGGCGCGGCGGGCCAGCTTGGCCTCGTCCTCGAGGCGGCGCGTGGCGCGCAGGAGCAGGTCGTCGAGCTGGCCCGAGGTCTCGCCGGTCGTGATGACGTCCACGACCTCCGGGGGGAACAGCGGCTCGCCGGCGAACGCCTGGCCCATCGACAGCCCCTGGCCGAGCGCCTCCCGCACGCGGTCGAAGGCGCGGCCCACCTCGGCGTTGGGGCAGGCCGCGCCCGCCGCCTCGAGCGCCTCGAAGGCGGGGACCCCGCTGGCGTGGAGCAGGCGGAGGACGTTGAGCGACGTCGCGAGCGCGCGCTTGTGGACCACGGCGCCGGCCACGGGGAGGGCGAGCAGGCGGCGGTCGGCCGCGAGCGGGTCGGCGGCCCGCAGGGCGCGCCAGCCGAGGACCACGGCGCCGATGACGCCGTAGACGGCGGCGATCGGGAGCAGCACGGCCGCGATGAAGGCGAGCAGGCCGTCGGTGACGAGCACGGGCAGGCTGGGGAAGAACACGGCCGCGTGCATGAGGAACACGGGGTAGGCCAGGCTGGCCACGAGCGCGCGCTTCGTCGCCGCGCGGTCGTCGAAGTGCTCGGCGAGGTCGTCGAGCACCTCCGGGAGGCGGCCGCCCTTCGTCGCCGCGCCGATGAGGCGCCGCTCGAGCGGCGAGAGCGCCCCGGCGCGCCCGAACGCCTCGTCCATCCCGAGCCCCTCGGCGAGGTCGGCGCGGACGGCGGTCAGCGCGAGGCCTTCGCCGCCCTGGTCGACGAGGCGGCCGACCGAGACCTGGATGGGGATCCCGGCCCGCTCCATCGCGGAGAGGCGGCGCCACAGCGAGGCGCGCTGCACATCGTCGAAGCCGAGCAGGCTGCGCACGCGATAGACTCTACCCCCCCGTCGGCGGCCCCGGGTAGGTGTGGCCGCGGCCGGGGCCAGGAGGAGAGCATTGGAGCAGCAGATCACGCTGGCGGCCCTCGCCGGCCTGCTCGGCGGGCGGCTGACCGACGCGGCGCGCGGCCAGGCGGTCGTGCGCGGCTTCCGCGCCCTCGACGCCGCGGGCCCGACGGACCTGGCGTTCCTCTGGGACCCGAAGTTCCTCGGGGCCGCGCGCGCGTCGAAGGCGGCGGCGATCGTGGCGAAGGAGCCGGTGGAGGGCGCCGCGTCGCCGACCATCGTCGTGCAGGACCCGCAGGCGGCCATGCTCGTCCTGCTGGGTCAGGTCCACGCCCGCCGCCACCCGCCGGAGCCGCCGGGCGTCCACCCGCGGGCCTTCGTCCACCCCGAGGCCACGCTGGGCGAGGGCGTCTCCGTCGGCCCCTGCGCCGTGGTCGAGGCGGGGGCGCGCATCGGCGCGCGCACCCGCGTGCGCGCCGGCGCCTTCGTCGGCCTCGGCGTGACGATCGGGCAGGACTGCGTCGTCCACCCCAACGCCACCGTGCTCGACCACTGCGTCCTCGGCGACCGCGTCGTCGTCTGGAGCGGCGCGATCGTCGGCAAGGACGGCTTCGGCTTCGTGAACCGCGGCGGGCGCCACCAGCGCGTCCCGCAGATCGGCGGCGTCCGCATCGAGGACGACGTCGAGGTCGGGGCCCTCTCCACCGTGGCCCGCGGGGCGCTCGAGGACACGGTCCTCCGCCGGGGGGTCAAGATCGACGATCACTGCCACGTGGCCCACAACTGCGACCTCGGCGAGGACGTCATGCTCATCGGCTACGCCCGCATGGGCGGCTCGGTGACGATGGGCAAGGGCTCCTACCTGCTCCAGGACGCCGCCATCGGCCAGGGCCTCTCGGTGGGCGAGGGCGGCGTCGTCGGGTCGGGCGCCAAGGCGCGCTACGACAGCGTCGGCCCCGGCGAGCGCGTCCTCGGCGACCCGGCCCGCCCGCACATGCTGATGAAGCGCATCGAGGGGACGCTCCCCAGGCTCCCCGACATGCGCCGCCGCCTGCGCGCCCTGGAGAAGCGGGTGGCCAAGCTCGATGGCCAGGGCGCGGGCGACGAGAGGGATTGACCCCACGCCGGGGGCGGGTTACCTTTCTTGTCCGCTCGGGGCGATTAGCTCAGTTGGCTAGAGCGCCTGCTCGACACGCAGGAGGTCACAGGTTCAAGTCCTGTATCGCCCAACACCGGAAGCCCAGGCCAGACAAAGGCCTGGGCTTCCTCGCTTCCGGAGTCGTCGCCTTCAGCCGAGTGCACGCAAGTGCAATCCGCTCCGTCCGGCAGAACGCCGCTCCTGCAAGCCGGCCTGCAAGCGGCCGGCTCGATCTTCGACAGGTCCGCCGCCGGCGCGGCGAGGATCGGGGGCAGGTCGGGGAGCGCGGCGACGGCCGCTGCGGCGTCGAGCTGCGCCGGGTCCGTGTAGACGTTCATGGTGAGCTCGAGCTTGGAGTGGCGCAGGACCTTCTGCGCCGTGCGCGGCGCCACGCCCGCCACGGACAGGGCCGTGGCCATCGTCTTCCGCAGCGAGTGCACGTCGGCCACGCGCCCGAGCTCGTCCTTGTAGGCAATGCCCGCGAACAGCAGGTCCTTCTTCATGACCTTCACGAACTGGCGGGGGATCTCGAACAACAGGTCGCCAGCGCCGAGGTCGTTCTCCTCGATCCAGGCGCGAAGCTCCGCCACGAGGTCCGGCCTCAGCGACACGCACTGAGTCTGCTGCGCCTTGGCGAAGAACGTGGCCAGCCCGGCCTGGCCAGGGTCGCTGGGCAGGGTCAGGTCCCCTACCCGCATCTTCGAGAGCTCACCCACCCGAAGGCCGGTGTGGAACAGCGTCAGGTAGCAGAGCGCACGCTGCGTCCCCAGCTTCGTCAGGCGCCTGCGCTCCAGGTCCGAGACGCCCGCGTTGCAGCGCTCCTTCCCGGCCGCCTCGATCGGCCGACGGCGAGCCGCGTCGATGAGCCGGGCCACCTCCTCGGGCGTCAGCGCTCGGCGCTTCCGCTTCGGGTTCTTGGCCTCGTTCAGCCTGCCCACCAGCGCGAGCGGGTCCAGCTCCTTCGGCGCGCGCCCATCCGCCTTGGCCCAGGTGAGGAACGCGCCGAGGCTCGTCCTGTAAGCGTTTCTCGTGCGCGCGGACGCGCCTGCCTCGACCTTCCTCTCCAGGAACGAGGCCACGCGCGCGCCGTCGAGGTCCCTGAGCCGGGTCGCCCCCAGCTCATGGATGATCTTCTCGATGCGGGCCCGCGACTCCTTCCGCCACTTCGCGCCCGCGTCCTGCCCCGCAAGATACCTGTCGTAGTCGTCGAGGTGCTTCGACAGGGGCTCCCCGTCGTGGATCTTGAACGGGTCCACCCCGACCATCACGCCGCAGGCGGCGGCCCTCTCCAGGTCGGCCGCCCTGGCCATCGTGGCCTTCTTGTCCGGGTACCCCTTGACGCGCCGGGTCTTTCCGTCGCCGTCCTTGAACTCGATCCACCAGCAGCGGCTGCTGCGAGTGACCCGGTCGCCGTCGGGGCCGGGCTTCGTGTACTTGGGCTTGAAGATCGACGCCATCGCACCCCCTACTCGGGCCCGGGCCCGAGCACTCGGGTGAACTGGTCGGGGTAGGTGAGCCAGGTGCAGCCGCCCTCGAACTCGAAGACGTTGTACGCGGTGCGCCGCCACGACTCCAGTGCGCCGCGGAGCTTCGTGTTGACCCTCGCACGAAGTGACGAGAGCTTCTTCTCCTCGTAGCCCAGCGCTCCGAGTCGGGCCTCGATCACGTGGTCTGGAACCCGAGGTACGCCGGCGGCCGACAACTCGAGCAAGAACGCCAACAAGAACGCGGCCTCCTTCCGCTCGAGCCGCACTACCAGCCGGTCGTCGTCGGCCAAGTAGCAGTAACCCGCGCTCGTCTGGCTGTCCTTCGGCCCGATGCGCAGGTCGGCCACCATGGGCACGACGCCGCTCGCCTTCAGCATCAGCGCTGCGGCCTCGAGGATGAACCGCGACTCGGCGGGCCCGAGCCCGCATCGCGGGTCGTACGGCAACGCGATCACCCGGGCCGTCCCCCATGAGTACACGCCTGCCCGAACGCCGCCGTGCAGATACGCGGCCCAAGTCGCGAGGAGCCCAGGAGCCTCGATGGTGTCGTCGCGCTCCACCATGTGGCGTCCCCAGCCCCCCTCGAAGCCCGGCCCGCAGAAGATGCTGGGCTCGTCCGCGACCTTCAACATCGAGCTGATGGGCCACCCGGCCAGCGCCAGGAGCTCTAGCGTCGAGCCTCGGAGGCTCCAGGAGGTTCGGCCGTCGTAGTCCTGGAGGGGCGTGACCTCCTCTCGAACGGGCAGAAGAGCGACCAGCACGCAAGGGCGCCGCTGGAGCTCGTGGAGGGCGAACCAGACCTTGCCGAGGCCGTCGAGCGGCGCCGGCGCTGATGGTGACCCTCCCATCGCACCGACGACGCGATGCACCGGGCCAATGATGACGATGTCGAACTCATGCAGGCGCCGGATGAGTTCGGGACGGTCCGGGTGCCGCGGGTCGGTGGAGAGCTCGTCCCACGTGTGCACGGTCCCCAAGGCGGCCCTGGCGGCCGTTGCGAGCGGGTCCGGCAGCAGCCATAGGCCCCCGACGGCGGGGGAAAGGGTGACGCCGGCCACGGCCGGGATGGCGGGGCTCCCGGCCCTCGGACCTGGGGGCTCCAGGTCGACCTCGCTCGCAGCGGACCGCTCCACGACATCGCCCGGGACTTCGAGCTGGGCGGGACGCCCCTGCTGCTTCTTCCTCCTCCGCCTGGCGACGTTCCGGGCGATGCCCACCATCCAGGCCTGGAAGCCCTCGTCGTCGGTCCGGTCGGGCGGCTTCGTCTTCCTCAGCGCCGCCAGCCAGGCGTCGTGCAACGCGTCCTCACACTCAGCCTCGCTGTAGAGAAGCGTCGCGATGACACCCATCATCGGCGCGCGCAGGGCGTCGACCAGCGCGTCACCCGCAGCCCGGTCGCCCGACCTCAGCCGCTCGAAGAGATCTCGGTGATGGGTCATGGCCCATCAGCATGACCGAAGTTGCAGCCCGCGGGCACCGTCAGCGGCCCGGCCCCACTCCCTGCTGGCTTAGCCAGCCAGCACTTACGCAGGCCTGCAGGAATCCAGCACTCCGGTCGGGCTCCCTGCACTCCATGGCAGCGGCGAGCGCCGCGAAGGAGGAGTCGATCATGTACTACAGCGTTGATGAGGCGGCCCGCGAGGCCTGCATGCGCATCCACGAGGTCCTCGTCGCCATCGAGAACGAGGAGCTCGAGACGATCGAGGGACCGGACGGCGAGACCCTCATCCACGGCGCGAAGCTGGCGCAGTTCATCGAGGAGCGCCGGGGCGAGGAGGAGGAGGAGGAGGAGGAGGAGGAGGAGGAGGAGGACGCGTAGCCGGCGGCGGTCCATACCCAAACCGTCCCCGGGGTCGGCCGTTCCGGCCCCGGGGACCATCGTCAGGAGAACGGTCATGTCCATCAGCAAGGAGCCCCTCTGGACGGTCGACGACTTGAGGGGTTACCTGCGCCGTTCGCGGCGTTGGGTCTACACGCGACTGGGATACGCGTCTGACCGACCTGGATCGATCCCGCACCTGCGCCTCGCCGGCAGCCGGAGCCCTCGGTTCGTGCCCTCGATCATCGCCGCGTGGGTCGAGCAGGGCTGCCCGCCCGTGAACGAGCTCGTCTTGGAGGAGTAGATGGCCGCGATCTTCAAGCAGAAGTACACGGGCAAGTCCCGCGACGGTACCCGCTTCACGCGCGAGACGAGCAAGTACTACATCGAGTACCGCGACGGCTTCGGCGTGATCAGGCGCGTGCCCGGGCTCCGCGACAAGAGGGCCACCGAGGCCATGGCCGCCGAACTGGAGCGCGCCGCGGCGCGCGCCGCCGTCTTCGGCCGCCCGGTGGTGGAGGCGAACAGACCGATCCTGGCCCACGTGAACGACTACGACCATCACCTGACGGCGCTGGGCGTCTCGGACCGTTGGCGCCGCGAGACGCTCGCTCGCATCCGCTGGATCATCGACCACACGCGGTCGCGCCGCCTGGCCGATCTCGACGCCGTCTCCATCGCCCGGCCGCTCACCGCCGTGCTCGATGCTGGCCGCAGCGCGCGGACCCGCGACGCCTACCTCCTCTCGATCCGCGCGTTCCTGCGGTGGGCCATCCTGGACCACCGACTCGACGCCGACCTGGAGTCCATCAGCCGCATGCCGCTGCTGAACGACCGGCGTCGCGCACGGCGGGTTCGGCGGGTCCTTGCTCCCGCGGAGATGGTCCGGCTCCTTGCCGCAGCTCGCGCCCGCCCGGTCGCAGGCGCCGGACGCGTGACGCGACCGGAGCGACTCCTCCAGCTCGAGCGGATCGGCCTCGAGCGGGCGCTGATCTACGTCACCCTGTACGCGACCGGGCTCCGGCGCGGCGAGCTCGCGCGCGTCGAGCTGCGCGACGTCGAGCTGCCGCCCACCGGCGCCGGGCGCGTGTCGGTCCGCGGGAAGAACGGCCGCGTCGAGGTCCTGCCCATCATCCCCTGGCTGGCGAGTGAGCTCCGCGCCTGGGTCGCGACCATGCCGGCGGCCCCGCCCACGGCGCACCTGTTCCGCGTCCCGGTCCAGCTCATCAAGTCGCTCCGCAGGGACCTGGCCTTCGCAGGCATCGACTACCGCGACGACCGCGGCAGGACCGCGGACGTCCACTCGCTTCGGCACGCGACCGCCACGTTCATGGCGGCCGCGGGCGTGCCGCCCCGAACGGCCCAGCAGGTCATGAGGCACAGCACGATCGAGCTGACGATGAACACCTACGTCGACGTGAAGACCCTGGACATGGTCCGCGCGCTCGAGTCCCTTCCTCTCCCCGCTCCCATCATCGGAGGTTCGCCGTGACCTCCCCCTGCGCTTGTGGCGCCTGCGACCGTCAGGCGGACCGCGGCTCTCGCTACCACGGCGATCACTTCGCCCGGCTCGTGGCAGCGCGCCGCAAGTTGAAGCGCCTACAGCGCTACGCCGAGCCGCGCGGGATCTACATCGACGTCGATCTCATCGACATCCTCGACCTGGTCCATCGACGTTGGCCGGACACGTCGTGGCAGCTCCGCCGAGCCAACCGAGACGAGGGCTTCACGGGGGAGAACATCATCGTGTGTGATCGCCGTACGCGGACACCGGGCGGCGCCAGGCTGCTCCTCGACCGGGTGATCGGGGCCCTCCGCCGGCGCCACCCGGATCGCGACTTCCGGGAGGCGCTCGAGGCCTTCTCGAGGCAGTCGGGCAGGTGCGCGGTCTCGGGGCGGAAGCTCCAGATCATCGGCCGACCGACCGACGCCGACGCTCTCGACGTTCGGCCCCAGGTCGATGAGGCCGGCATGGCCCTGGTCATCAGGGCGGTGGCCGAGCACGAGGCGCGCTGGGGACGGAGGCACCTGGTCGACCTGGCCGGCGCCATCGCCCGCGCCACCAACGAGAGCCCGACCGCGCCGGCGACGAAGCGCCCACGCGAGCGCTGACGCACCGGTCACGACCACGGGCTGCGCGCCGGGCGCCCCGGCGCCGCGGCCTTGATGACCACGGGCAGCGCGCCGGCCGCGCCCGCGCCGGCGCCGCCCCGGCGACGATCACGGGCATCCGGCCCCCGGGTGGGCTGGGCCGTCGGTCTCGGCGACCACGCCGCCATCGGCCTCGGCGACCGTGCGGTCCCAACCGGCGCCGCCGCCCTCGGCGAACGGCCAGCGCGCCCCCACCACAGCAGGGCGCCCACTGTGGGCGTGCTGCCCCGTGCCAACGCCGGCGGCGCGCGGCTGGCGGCGCGCTGCCCGGCCGGCCTCGCGGGCGCGACGGCCAGCCTCGGTGGACCCCAGGCAGCGCAGCTCCGCCCGCGCCACCCTCTGCTACGGGGTCGCGCACCCGTGAGCGCCGCTAGCGCCAGCCCCCCTTGCCACGACGTGCAGCGCGCCGCCGGCCGCCCGCGCTCGGCCCGGGCACCCCCCCGCCGGCCGGCGCGTCCGTGGCCCGGAGGGCGCCCCCGCCCTCCGCCTTGGTGACCACGGGCAGCGCGCTGCCGACCCAGTCGGTCTTGGCGGCCTCGGCCATGCGCCGGTGAGCGGCCCGCGATGGAGATCCTCGCAGGAAGCGACCAGCCACAAGGCCGGTCGTGTCCAGCATCGTCCGTGGAGGGAACAGGGCACGAACGACTCTGCCCGCGGAGCCCCCCGGAGACTCCGCGCAGATGGTCCAGGTGCGACGCCACGGTAGAGTCGTGAACTACTCCGGGCCTTCCGGGACCTTCAGGTTCAGGAGCCCTGGTGCCGCACGAACGCGCCGAGTCCTTCCTCGCGCTCCTCGCGCCTCAGCGTGAGGCCCTGCTGGGCTTTGCGCGGCGGGCGCTCCACGCGCCGAGCGACGCCGAGGACGCGGTGCAGACGGCCACGCTGCGCGCCTTCCGGGACTTCCACCGGTTCTCCGGGGGGAGCTTCCGCGCCTTCGCCTTCACCTACCTCGTGCACGAGGTGCAGAACGCGAACCGCAAGCGGCGCCCTATGACGTATGGCCTCGCGCCCGCCGAGGAGCCCGCGCTGGAGGACGACGCCCTGGCGCAGCTCGAGCGGGAGGCGGCCTATGACGTGCTGCTCGCCGACCGCGAGCGCGTGCTGCCGCTGCTCGACGCGGAGCTGGCCCAGGCCCTGCGCGCGCTGCCGGAGGGCGAGCGCGAGGCGTTCCTGCTCCGCGCCCTGGGCGAGCTGAAGTACGCCGAGATCGCGGCCACCCTGCAAGTGCCCCTGGGCACCGTGATGACCCGCCTGCACCGGGCCCGCGCGCGCCTGCGCCGCGCGCTCGTGGAGCTGGCCGCCGATCGCGGCCTGCTCGGCCGTCCTGCCACTCATGCGCCGGGGGGAGAGGAGGGCCGCCATGAGGTGTGAGGACGTCCTCCGCTTCCTCAGCCCCTACATGGACTCGGAGCTCGACCCCCGCACCAGCTTCGAGGTGGGCGAGCACCTGGAGCGGTGCGCCGACTGCGCGCGGCGCTTCGGCGCGGAGCTGGCGCTCGAGCGCGACCTCCAGGCGGCGCTGCGGCGCGGCGCCGCGTCCCCGACGACGCCGCCGCCTGGGAGCGCGTCGCGGCCGCCGTGCGCGGCGAGGCCGCGGCGCCGCGGCGCGGGCGCGCCCGCCGGCTGGGGGTCGCCGCCGGGCTGCTGCTCGCGGCGGGGCTGCTGCTCGCGGCGGGGCTCACCGCCCTGCTCGGCCGCGGCGGCCAGCCCGCCCTCGGCGCCCTGGGGAAGGCGGCTTGCCACAGCCACGACGGCTACCTCGACGGCAGCGAGCGCGCGGAGCTGGCGACCAACGACCCCGCGGAGCTGCGCGCCTACTTCCGCGCGCAGCTGGGGCTCGAGGTCGAGCCGCCGCCGGAGCTGGACGTCGTCGGCGCGCGCCGCTGCGCGTTCGGCCCCGTGCTGGTGGCCTACGTCATGGCCCGGCGCGGCGCCGAGCCGGTCTCGGCGTTCGTGCTCTCCGCGCGCGACCTGGACGCGTTCCCCGAGGCGCGGCGGGCGCTCGAGCGCGGTCAGGGCCGCGCGCGGACCCGCATCCACGGGCACGAGGTGTGCCTCGCCGCCGGGGAGCATCTGGTGGCCTGCGTCATGGGCGCGCCGGAGGCGGGCGATCTGGGGTCGGTCGCCGATGCGCTGGTGGCCGCGCGCTGAGCGCGGCGGCGCTCGTCTCTCGTCGAACGCCTGGTCTGAACGGAGGAAGCGATGACCTTGACCGGACCGATCCGCCGCTGTCGTGCCGCCGTCGTCCTGCTGGCGCTGGTGGCCCTGCCCTGGATGCTCGCGCCCGCCGTCGCCCGGGCCGGCGACCCGCCCGCGCCCGCGCCCGCGAAGCAGGCCGCCTGCCCCAGGTGCGAGGCCGCCCTGCCGGCCGACGGCTGGTGCGGCGCCTGCAACGTGGGCGTGGCGCGCGGGGTGGAGACCACCTGTCGCTCGTGCCTCACCGCGGTCCAGCAGGACGGCTGGTGCGACGGCTGCCGCGTGGGCTACGTGGGCGCCAAGAAGACGACCTGCCGCGCCTGCTTCGACCTCATGGGCGCGGAGGACGGCGGCTGGTGCGAGGGCTGCAAGGTCGGCCACGCCCGTGGCCTGAAGACCTCCTGCCGCGCGTGCCTGACCGCGATCCAGCGAGACGGCTGGTGCGACGGCTGCCGCGTGGGCTACGTGGGCGCCAAGAGGACGACCTGCCGCGCCTGCTTCGACCTCATGGGCACGGAGGACGGCGGCTGGTGCGAGGGCTGCAACGTCGGGCACGCCCGCGGCCAGAAGACCTCCTGCCGCGCGTGCCTGATCGCGATCCGGCAGGACGGCCGATGCGATGGCTGCAAGGTGCGCTTCGAGGGCGGCCGGGCGCTGAAGCAGTACACCGTGCGCCTGCGCACGGCCCCCCACGACCACGAGGAGGGGCACGAGCACGTCGCCCCCGGGCCGGCGATCCGTGAGGCGCTCGCGCCGCTGGGCGCCACGCAGCTGACCTTCGACGAGCGGCGCGGGGAGGCGCGCTTCGAGCTCGACCGCGCCCGCGAGCCGGCGCTGCGCCGCGCGCTCGCGGGCCTCAGGGCCCAGGGGCTGGAGGCCACCCTCGGCCAGTGAGGGCCCACGCGCTCGTCACCCGCGCGAGGGCGCTCGGCGCCCTGGCGGCGGCCGCCGCGGCGGTCGCCCTGGGCGCGGCCGCCCAGGAGCCACCCGGCGCCCACCCGCCGCGCGAGCTCCCGCCGCCGGGCGACCGGGCGGCGCTGCCGCCGGACGGCGGCCCCGGGTTCAACCGGCTCGTCTTCGAGCAGAGCCCGTACCTGCGCCAGCACGCGCGCAACCCGGTCGACTGGTACCCCTGGGGGGACGAGGCCTTCGCCCGGGCGCGCCGCGAGGACAAGCCGGTGTTCCTCTCCGTCGGCTACGCGACCTGCCACTGGTGCCACGTCATGGAGCGCGAGTCGTTCGAGGACGCGGAGGTCGCCGCCGTGCTCAGCGCGCACTTCATGGCCGTGAAGGTCGACCGCGAGGAGCGGCCGGACGTCGACGCGATCTACATGGCGGCGGTGCAGGCGGTCTCGGGCCGCGGCGGCTGGCCCATGAGCGTGTTCCTCACCCCCGCGGGCGAGCCGTTCTTCGCGGGTACCTACTTCCGTCGAGACGACTTCCTCGGGCTGCTCCGGCGCGTCGCCGAGGTGTGGCGCGAGCGCCAGCCCGACGTCCTGAGCGACGCCCGGCGCCTGACCGAGCGGCTGCGCCCGCGCCCCGCGCCGCCGGGCGAGCTCCCCGACGCGGCGGCGCTCCGCCGCGGCCGCGATCAGCTCATGGAGCAGCTCGACCCGGTCCACGGCGGCCTGGGCACCCGGCCCAAGTTCCCGCAGGCCCCGGCGCTCTCCTTCCTCCTGCGCTGGGCGCGCCGCGCCGACGACGCGCAGGCGCTGGCGGCCGTGGAGCGCGCGCTCGACGCGATCGCCCGCGGCGGGATCCGCGACCACCTGGGCGGGGGGTTCCACCGCTACGCCACCGACCGCGCCTGGCTCGTGCCGCACTTCGAGAAGATGCTCTACGATCAGGCGCTCCTGGCGCGGCTCTATGTCGAGCTGTTCCAGGTCACGGGCGCCGACCGACACGCCGCCGTGGCCCGGGAGGCCCTGGACTACGTGCTGCGCGACCTCCGCGACCCCGGCGGCGCCTTCCGCTCGGCCGAGGACGCCGACTCCGAGGGCGTCGAGGGCAAGTTCTACGTGTGGACGTACGACGAGGTCGTCGCGGCGCTCGGCCCCGACGACGGGGCGGCGTTCGCGCGCGCCTACGGGGTCACGCCCGCGGGCAACTACCACGAGGAGGCCAGCGGCGAGGCCACCGGGACGAACATCCTGCACCTCCCGCGCCCGCTCGAGGAGGTCGCGGGCGCGCTGGGGCTCGAGCCGGGGGTCCTGGCCGGGCGGCTGGCGCGGGGCCGGGCCCGGCTCCTCGCCCTGCGCGCGGCGCGCGCGCGGCCGCTGCTCGATGACAAGGTGCTGACGGACTGGAACGGCCTGGCGATCGCCGCGCTCGCCTACGCCGGGCGCGCCCTGGACGAGCCGCGCTACCTCACGGCGGCCCGGGAGGCGGCCGACTTCCTCCTGCGCACGCTCCGCCGCGACGGGCACCTGTATCACCGCTACCGCGCGGGCGACGTCGCCGTCCCGGGCCTGCTCGACGACCACGCCTTCCTGGCCCTGGGCCTCCTCGAGCTCTACGAGGCCACGTTCGAGGCGCGCTGGCTGCGCGAGGCGCTGGGGCTCGCGCGGGTCCTCATCGACCGCTTCGGGGACCCCGGGGGGCGCCTGCTCCTCACGCGCCGGGGCGGGGAGGCGCTCCTCTTCCGCCCCGAGGACCCGTTCGACGGCGCCGTGCCCTCCGGCGCGTTCGTCGCCGCGCAGGTGCTCCTGCGCCTCGGCCACCTGACGGGGAACGCCGCGCTCACGGAGCGCGCGCTGGGCGCGCTCCGCGCGCACGCGCAGACGCTGGGCCGCGCCCCCGGCGCCATGCCCTCGGCCGCGGGCGCCCTCGACCTGGCGCTGGGTCCCTGGCGCGAGGTGACCCTGGCCGGCGCGCCCGACGACCCGGCGCTCCGCGCGCTCTCGCGCGAGGTCCACCGGCGCTACCTGCCCCGGACGGTGCTCGCGCACCGCCCCGCCGACGAGGCGGCGGCGCGCGAGCTGGCCGCGCTCGTCCCCATGCTCGCCGCGCAGCCGCCGCTCGAGGGCCGGGCGACCGCGTACGTGTGTCGCGACTACGTCTGTGACCTGCCGACGCAGGACGTCGGCCGGCTGGCCGCCTCGCTCGAGGCCCGCTGAGCGAGACGTCGCTCGTGGCGCGCCGCGGGCGCGCCTGAAGGAGTCCGTCCGCCGTGCCCCTGATCCGCCTCGCCTTCTGGAATCCCTACGCCGTGGCGGTGCTGGTCCTCGCCACCCTCGTCCTCGGCGGCACGACGCTGGCGCGCATCTCGGTGGACCTGCTGCCGATCTTCAAGACGCCGGCCGTGCAGATCGTCACCTTCTACCCCGGCATGGCCGCGACCACGGTCGAGCAGGACATCACCACGCGCCTCGAGCGCTGGACCGGGCAGTCGGTGGGGATCGCCGGGCAGGAGTCCAAGTCGATGCTCGGCGTGAGCATCGTCAAGGACTTCTTCCACGAGGACATCGACCCCAACCTGGCCATGTCCCAGGTCACGTCCTACGCCATGTCGGACCTCTACTACCTGCCCCCGGGCACGGTGCCGCCGATGGTCATGCCCTTCGACCCGACGGCCTCCACGCCCCTGTGCCTGCTCGCCGTCAGCCACCCGACGATGAGCGAGACCGAGGTCTACGACGTCGCCTACTTCAACCTGCGCAATCGCCTGCAGAGCATCCCCGGCGTGATCGCGCCCGCGGTCTACGGGGGCAAGCTGCGGCGCATCCTCGGCTACGTGGACCGCGACGCGCTCTGGGCCAGGCGCCTGGCCCCCATGGACGTCGTGCGCTCGCTGCACGAGAGCAACGTGTTCATCCCCACGGGCAGCGCGCGCTTCGGCGCGCTGGAGTACCAGATCGACACGAACGCCATGGCCCACGAGGTCCGGGACATGGGGACCTTCCCCGTCCTCGCGGACGGCGCGCGCCAGGTGCGCCTCAAGGACGTGGCCGACGCGCGCGACTCGGCCGAGATCCAGACGAACGTCGTGCGCGTGGACGGGCGCCGGCAGGTCTACATCCCCATCTACCGGCAGCCCGGCGCCAACACGATCGCGGTGGTCGAGGGCGTGCGCGGCTCGATCGAGCAGATCAAGCACCGGCTGCCCGAGGGGATGAACCTGGACCTGGTGTTCGACCAGTCCGTGTTCGTGCGCCAGGCCATCGCCGCGCTCGGCATGGAGGCCCTGTTCGGCGCCGCGCTGGCCGCGGCCATGGTCCTCCTGTTCCTGCGCTCGTGGCGCGCCACGGGCCTGGTGGTCGCCTCGCTCCCCCTGGCCCTGCTCGTGGCGATCGTCGGCCTCTACTTCACCGGCCAGACGATCAACACCATGACGCTCGGCGGCCTGGCCATCGCCGTCGGCCTGCTCATCGACCAGTCGATCGTGGTCCTGGAGAACGTCGAGCGCCGCCTGGCCGGCGGTGAGCCGGTGGGCCTGGCGGCGCGCGAAGGGGCGCTGGAGGTGGCCACGCCGCTCCTCGTGATCACGCTCACGATCCTGGTCGTGTTCGTGCCCATCGTGTTCCTCAGCGGCGTGGCGCGCTTCCTGTTCACCCCGCTGGCCCTGGCTGTGGCCTTCGCCCTGGTCGGCTCGTTCGTGTTCGCGGTCACGGCCGTGCCGCTCCTCTGCGCGCGGGCCCTGCGCGCGCGGACCGACCGCGCGGCGGCCGCCGGGGGCGCCACCCGCCGCCTGCAGGCCGCCTACCTCCGCGCGCTGGAGGGCGTGCTCCGCCGTCCGCGGGCGCTCCTCCTCGCGCTGCTCGTCAACGGCGGCTGCTGCCTGGCGCTCTCCACGCAGGTGGGCGAGGAGCTGTTCCCGCGCGTCGACTCGGGCCAGCTCATGGTCCGCGTGCGCGCCCCCTCGGGCACGCGGCTCGAGCGCACCGAGGCCCTGTGCGCCGAGGTCGAGGCGGCGGTCGCGGCGGCGCTGTCGCCCGGGGCGCTGGAGAAGGTCATCACCAACATCGGCGTGCTCAACGACTGGCCGGCCGCCTACACCCCGAACTCGGGCCCGCAGGACGCGTTCATCCTCCTGCAGCTGCGCGACGACGCGGAGGAGCGCGCCCCCGACGTGGCCCGCCGCCTGCGGACGCTCCTGCCCGTGCGCTTCCCCGGCGTGGAGTTCGCGTTCGACACGGCAGGCATCCTCACGGCCGCGATCAACCTGGGCCTGCCCGCGCCCCTGAACGTGCAGGTGGAGGGCAAGGACCTGGAGGTCTCGCGGCGCATCGCCGAGGAGGTGCGCGCGCGCGTGGCGCGGCTCCCGGGCGCCGTGGACGTGCGCATCCAGAACCGGCTCGACGCGCCCAAGCTCGAGGTGATCATCGACCGCGAGCGCGCCGCCTCGATCGGCCTCACGACCGAGGACGTGGTGCAGAACATCGTCACCGCGCTCAACTCCAGCGTCTCGTTCGCCAAGTCCTTCTGGATCGACGAGCGCAACGGCAACCACTACTTCCTGGGCGCGCAGTACCCCGAGGAGGCCATCGAGTCGCTCGACACGCTGCGCGGGATCCCGCTCTCCAGCCCGCTCCTGCCCGCGCCCGTGCCGGTGAGCAGCGTGGCCACCTTCCGGCGCACGACCGTCCCCTCGGAGGTCACGCACCGCAACATCACCCGCGTGCTCGACGTGTACGCGGACGTGGCCGGCGCCGACCTGGGCTCGGTCGCGGCGGCGATCGAGCGGGAGCTCGAGCAGGTGCGGGCGTCGGGCCTCGTCCCCGCGTCGCACGCGGTGAACCTGCGCGGCGAGGCCGGCCGCATGCGGGAGACGTTCCGCGCCCTGGCGCTCGGCCTCTTGCTGGCGGCGGTCCTCGTCTACCTGGTCATGGTCGTGCAGTTCCGCTCCTTCCTCGACCCGCTGGTGGTCATGCTGGCCGTTCCGCTGGGCGCCTTCGGGGTGGTGCTCGCGCTGTGGCTCTCCGGCACCCCGCTCTCGGTCCCGGCGCTCCTCGGCAGCCTGATGATGATCGGGATCGTCGTCTCCTTCAGCGTGCTCCTGGTGGAGTTCGCCAACCGCCGCGTGGCGGCCGGCGCGGCGCCGCGCGAGGCCATGCTCGAGGCCGCGCGCGACCGCCTGCGGCCGATCCTCATGACCTCGCTGACCACCGCGCTGGGCCTCCTGCCCATGGCCATCGTGGGCGGCGCCAACGGGCCGCTGGCGCGCGCGGTGTTCGGCGGCGTGGTCGCCTCGGCGCTCCTGACCCTGTTCGTGGTCCCCGTCCTCTACACCCTCGTGCGCCGCTCGCCCGCCCGCGGCGCGACGCCCGCCCCGGAGTGAGCCCATGCCCACGCGCCTCGCGCCTTTGGCCCTGAGCGCCCTGGCCGGCGCGGTCCTGGCGACCGCCGGCTGCGACCGCGCCGCCCGCGCCGACCCGGGCGGCGCCGCCCCGACCCCGCGGCCGCACGTGCTCGTGACCCGCCCCGCGCGCCGCACGCTCGCGCGGGCGGTGGAGCTCCCGGGCACCCTGCGCGCCTGGCAGGAGGTGGACGTCTACGCGCGGGTCGGGGGCTACTTGCAGGCGCTCCACGTGGACCGCGGGGACCGCGTCGAGGCGGGGCAGGAGCTGGCGGTCCTGCACGTGCCGGACGTCGAGGCGGCGCTCGCCGGGGCCGAGGCCCGCGCCGTCGAGGCGGGCGCGGGCGCTGAACGCGCGGCCGCCGAGGTGCAGAGCGCGCGCGCCGACCTGGCGCGGGTGACGGCCGAGGGCGAGCGCACGGCGGCCGCGCTGGGCGCGGCGGAGGCCGAGCTCGTCCTGCGTCGGACCCTCGCCCGGCGCGCCCAGGAGGTCCACGAGCAGGCGCGCGACCTGATCGCCGCGAACGAGCTGGACGAGGCCCTCGCCCGCGCCGCGACCGCGGCGGCCCGCCGCGACGAGGCCGCGGCCCTGGTGCGCGCCTGCGACGCCACCGTGGCGGCGGGGCGGGCGAAGGTGGCCGTGGCCGAGGCGCGCGCGAGGGAGGCGCAGGCCGCGGCGCGCTCGGCCGAGGCGGCCCGCGACGCGCAGCGCACCCTGGTCGGGTTCGCCTCGCTCCGGGCGCCCTTCGCCGGCGTGGTCACGGAGCGGTTCGTCCACCCCGGCGCCATGGTCCCCAGCTCGACCGCCTCGGCCAAGAACGCCACCCCGGTGGTGCGCCTGGCCGACGACGCCGTCCTGCGCCTCGAGGTGGCCGTGCCGGATGCGGACGCCGCGTACGTCGGCACGGGCGACCGCGTGGTGCTGCGCGTGCGCGAGCTGGGCGAGCGGACGCTCGAGGCCACCGTGCGGCGGACCTCGCGCGCGCTCGACCCGCGCACGCGCACGCTGTCCGTCGAGGCGGACGTGGACAACGCCGCCCGCGAGCTCCTCCCCGGCATGTTCGCGTCGGTGCGCATCGAGGTCCGGCCGCGGGAGGACGTGCTCACGATCCCGGCGGAGGCCCTGCAGGCCGCGCGCGGGAGCCTGACCGTGCTGGTGGTCCGTGAGGGCCGCGTCGCCCGCGTGCCCGTGCGCCTGGGTTTCGACGCCGGGGACCTGGTCGAGGTGCTCGAGGGCCTCGCGGGCGACGAGCTCGTGGTCATCGCCGGCGCGGCCCTGGTGAAGGAGGGGGACGAGGTGGCCGTGACCGAGCGGGAGGAGCGGTGACGCGGCCCTGGCTCGCCTGCGCCTGCGCGCTGCTCCTGGCCGCCTGCGGCGGCCGGAGCCGTCCGGAGCCGTTCGCGCCCTGGCCGGGCGACCCGGCGCCCGCCCCGGCCGCGGTCGCCAGCGCGAGCGCCGCCGCGCCGGTGACGGGCTCGTTCCTGATCGACCTGCCGACGACCCTGCGCCTCGCCGAGACCGGCCCGCTGCAGGTGGCCCTCGTCGAGGCGCGGCTGGCCCGCGCCGAGGCCGAGTGGCTCGAGGCGGCGCAGCGCCTGCTCCCCTCGCTCCTCGTCGGCGGCTCCTACTGGCGCCTGGACGGCCTGGACCAGGACAACCAGGGCCAGTTCCTCGACGTGGGCGGCCGCGACTGGCTCCACTTCCCCGCGCAGGTGGTGGCCGAGCTGCGCCCGGGCGACGCGCTGTTCGCCTCGCTGGCCGCCGCCGGGCGGCGCGACGCGGCCCAGGCCGGCGCGGCCAGCGCCCGCCGACAGGTCACGCTCGAGGCCGCCGAGCGCTTCTTCGAGCTGCAGGAGGCCGAGGCGCAGGCGGCCGCGCTGCGCCGGGCGGTGACGATCGCCGAGCGCCTGGCCGGGGCGATCGAGACCGCCGCGCGCGTCGGCCGCGCCTTCGAGGGGGACGTCCTGCGGGCCCGCGCGCGGGCCAACCGCGCGCGCCTGGAGGCCGAGGGGGCCGACGGGCGGCGCCGCGTGGCCAGCGCGCGCCTGGCCACCCTGCTACGCCTCGACCCGCGCGTGGACCTGCACGCGCCTCCCGAGCCCCTGCCGGTGACGCTGGTCTCGCCCGACACCGCCCTGGAGGCCCTGGTGACCGATGCGCTCTCCCGGCGGCCGGAGCTCCAGGTCGCCGAGGCCACGCTCGTCGCCGCCGAGCGCGAGGAGGCGCGCGCCCTCTGGGGCCCCTTCGTCCCGGCGGTGCGCGGGCTGGCCTCCTTTGGCCAGTTCGGCGACCCGGGCCGCGACCTCGAGACCCGCAAGGAGTTCGCCCTGGGCGTGTGGTGGACGATCGGCCCGGGCGGGCTCCTGGACCTGGGCTGGCAGCGCCGCGTCGCCGCGGACCTGCGCGCGGCCGAGCTGAGCCGCCTCGGGGCCTACGAGGCGGTCGTGGGCGAGGTCGTCGCGGCGCACGCCGAGGCCGGGGCCCGGCGCGCCCAGCTCGACCTCGCCCGGCTCCAGGTCGACGAGGCGGGGCGCGCGCTCGGGCTGCACGAGGCGCGCGACCGCCTCGGGGTCACGGTGCCGCTCGAGCTCATCGAGGCCGAGCGCGCGGCCACGCAGGCCTGGCTGGACCTGATCGCGGCGGCCTCGGGCTACAACCGCGCGCAGTACCGGCTGTGGTTCGCCGCCGGTGCGGGCGAGCGCCCCTGAGGGCCGGTCACGCGGTCCCGCGACGCCGGAGGGCGACGGCCGCGCCCACCAGCGCCAGCCCCGCCGCGACCGCCACGCCGTTGGCCAGGACCCCGCGCGCGAGCGGCGGGAGCGGGCGGAACCCGCGCGCCACGACCGCCAGCAGGTAGAGAGGCGGCACCGCGCGCAGCAGGTCGCGCTCGGCCTGCCGGCCGGCCTGGCGCAGGACCTCGCGCATGACGCCCAGGCCGCGGAGCATGGGGGCCAGGCGGGCCGTGCGCTCGCCGGGCGCCTCGCCCCGGGCCAGGGCCTCGATCCCCTGGCGCACGCCGCGCACGTCGTTCGACCAGAGCGTGCGCCCGACCACGACCCCGCGCGCGTCCACGAGGTAGGCGGAGCTCGGTTTGGGGTCGAGCGCGCGGTGCAGCGTGCCCTGCACGTCGTCCACGGCGACCGGCCAGGCGATCCCGTCGCGCCGGGCGTAGGCGCGCGCGTGCGCCACCTTCTCCTCGAGCGTGTGCGGCTGCGGGACCCGCTCGCCCGGATGCGCCTCGCGCACGTAGAGGGTCACGAACTGGACCCGGTCCCCGAGCTCCCGGTGAAGCTGCCTGAGCGCCGGCCCGGCGCTCCTGGTCATGGGTCAGGTGAAGGAGCCGAAGAGGAGCGCGAAGGGACGCCCGGCCAGGTCGGACCTGCGCAGCCGACCGCCGTCGATCGTCGGCAGGTCGAAGTCGGGCAGCGGCTGGCCCGGCGTCGGCCCGCCCGTGAAGCTGGAGTCCTCGCGCAGGAGCTCCCGCTGGAAGTGGGGGTACGAATACTCCATGGGCTTCCTGTCCTTCCCCCCGCCGTCGGGGTCAGGCCCCGCGCAGCTCCCGGAGCGCCTCGCCGACCTCGCGGGCCGCGATGGCGCCCATGCCCAGGTTCAGCGCCGCGCCGGTGACGCAGTAAAGGCACACGCGCCGCTGCTCGAAGACCATATCGCGCAGGTAGTCGAGGGCGCCCACCACCCCCACCCCGACCACCCCGCCCATGACGAGCGACAGGAAGGGAGGTCTGCCGGTGGCTCGGGTCCCGCCGGCCGTCGCGAGCATGAGGGTCAGCGCGTAGAGCATCGCGCCCGTGGTGCCGTCGGGGAGGCCCCAGGCGTAAGCCTTGTGCGACGCGTTCACCTGGTCCGAGTCGAACAGCCGCCCCGGGAGGTCCGGGAGGTGGCGGATCACGCCCGTCTGGTAGAGCGAGATCAGGGCGAAGTCGGCCAGCCCGAGCGCCGCCAGAAGCGCGATGCGGCGACGCCGGACCATTGACGTAGATCGGTCGTTCCGGAGCGCCTCGCGGATGGCGTCCACGGGGATCATGGCCGCCCGGATCGCATGGGCCGTACCGGGCGCCGGACACGACACGCTCGCGACAGACGAGACACGAGAGGACGGTCCCGCGAGCGCGGCAGGCGCACCGTCGGGTCAGCCGAGCCATGCCGCCGCGTGTCACGTTGCGCTCGCGGCACTCCTTGCCGATCGAGTCGGGCCATCGCTGGCGGTGGTCCCGGAGGCGCTCAGGCGACCAGCCGGTAGACCACCGCCGCCAGCCCCGCGCCCAGGGGCAGGGTCGTGACCCAGGCGAGGAGGATCTGCGCGACCACGCGCCAGCGGGCGCTCCCCGTGACCGCGCCGATGCCGAAGATCCCGCCGCAGGAGACGTGCGTCGTGGACACGGGGACGGCCAGGCCGGAGGCGCCGAGCACGAGCGCCGAGGTGACCAGGTTGGCCGCGAACCCCGAGCCGGGGTTCAGGGTCGCGGCGCGCCGGCTCATCGTCTCCGCCACGCGCCGGGACCCGACAAGGCCCCCGAGCGCCATGGCCACCCCCGCGAGCGCCAGGCCAGGCGCCGCCCCGAGCGTCCCGCTCACCACCACGATGCCCACCACCTTGGGGGTGTCGTTGAGGGCGCGGGCGAAGCACACCGCGCCGGCGGAGAGGTAGTGCAAGGCGTCGAGGAGCCCCTGGGCCGAGACGCCCAGGACGCGCCCGCCGTAGCGCCTGACGCACTGCACCTGCTCGCCCACGCTGACCTCGACCGGCAGCGCGGCCGCCAGCTCGCTCGTGACCGCCAGCGTGGGGCCGGGCGCGGCGGCGACGCCGACGACGCTCACCGGCACGGGCACGAGCACCCGCGCCGGCCCGACGCACAGGCAGGTGTGCTCGGTCACGTCCAGCCGGCGCCGCGCCCAGCGCAGGCAGGGGTAGAGCGCCGCGGCGGTCAGCAGCGCCAGGCACGGGCTGAGCAGCAGCGGCAGCACGAACGCGGCCCCTAGCCGCGCCAGGTCCACCCCCGCGCCCACGGCCACGAGCCCCGCCCCCACCAGGGCGCCGACGAGCGCGTGGGTGGTGGACACGGGCAGGCCCAGGCGGGTCGCCAGGAGCACCGTGAGGGCGGCCCCGAGCGCCACGGACGCGGCGAAGGCCTCGGAGCGGGCCACGGCGTCCGGGACGAGCCCCTTGCCCCCGAACGCGGCCACGAGCGCGCCCCCGAGGAGCAGGGCGGCGCCGGCGCCCAGGAGCGTCGTGAGCGTGGCCCAGGCGAGCGCGCGCCGGTAGCTGGCGGTGCCGCTGCCGTAGAGCGTGGCCACGCCCTTGAAGTTGTCGTTCGCCCCGTTGGCGTAGGCCAGGAACGCGGCGGCCAGGAGCAACAGGGCGCTCAGGGCGCCCTCCCGGCGCAGGTGACGCGAGTCATCGTCGACCCGCGCCCCGGAGCCGCTCCAGGCGCGCCTGGAAGGGCGCGAACGTCGTGGGGGACACCCCGGCGGCGGTGCCCCAGGCGGTCAGGGCCTCGAGGAGCGCGGCGAACTCCGACGCCGACCTGGCGGCCTCGGCGGCGTCCAGCGCGAGCAGGTAGAAGGCCTCGGCCGCCTCGCGGCGGGCGGGCCGGTCCCCGCTACGGAACATGGCCCCGTAGACCCTCCCCAGCGCCACGCGTTCCGCGAGCGTCCGCGGTTGCCGGTCGTACCACAGCCGCAGGACCTCCGCGTCGACCACGCGCGCGGTGAGCGCGTCGCGCGCGGCCCCCTCGAGGCCCACGAGCGCGTCGCGGCGGGCTTCGGCCTGCGCGCGGGTGAGCAGGCCGAGCTCCACCTGCGCGATCAGCCGGCGGGCCTGCTGCTCGACGGCCAGCCCGTCGTCCCCGGGCAGGGCGCGCAGGACCTCCGCGGCCGCCCTCGAGCGCTCGAGGGCCGCGACCGTCAGCGGGCCGCGGTGGGCGCCGAGCGCCCGCCCGTCCGGGGCCAGGAACACCAGGTAGGGGACGGCGTCACCGCCGAGGCGCCGCATCAGGCCGGCGTCTCGGCCGACGCCCAGGTCCGCGAACAGCTCGACCTCGGCGGCGAAGGCGGGGAACTCGGGTGCGGAGAACGGACCGTCCTCCACGCGCTGGCAGGCGGCTCACCCGGGCTTGCCGAAGAACGCGAGCACGACCCGCCCCCGCTCACCGGCCCGCCGGAGCGCCGCCGGCAGGTCGTCGCTCCAGGCCGCGCGCGTCCGCCAGTCGCCGCCCCGGGCGCTCACGCCGCCGGCGACGGAGATGATGAGCCCGAGCGCGATCGTCGCCGTCCCTCGCATCACCACCCTCCCCGGCGCCGCTTCGCGCGCCTTCGGCGCCGTGACCGGAACCGGTCGCCCCCCGCTCCCATTCCCGCCACCTCGCGAGGGCGCGGCCCTCATGGCACCACACCCCCGCGGCCACGGCCACCCCCTGAGCTCCTCAGAAGCGCCAGTGGAGCGCCAGCTGGAAGCCGTTCTCGAAGGTGGCGAACGAGTCGCCCTCGGCGCCGTGGACCTCCCAGTGCACGTACTCCGCGTAGACGTCGATGTTCCTGGTGAGCGAGATGATGCCGCCGGCCACGGCCAGGGTCTGGCGCGCCGACGGGTTGTCGTCCCAGCCGGCCGAGAACGAGACGTGCAGGCGCACGGGGCCCAGCCGGTGCGCCAGCGTGGCCAGCGCGCTGGCGCGCCGGTTGCTCGCCCCGCCTGACAGGTAGCGGATGGGCGTCGTCCGCCCCCAGCCGTGCAAGAACTCCAGGTAGAGCTCGGTCTGGCCCCAGCGGACCGTCAGGTCCACCGCGAAGGCGCCGGGGAGCCAGTCCTCCGCGCCCGCGCCGGCCCCCGGCGTGCGGCGGTTCTCCACCCGGCCCAGGACGCCCGAGAGGCCGAGCGCGAGCTGCAGGTCGGCCGCCGTCGTCCACGTCACCACGGCCCGCCCCACCCCGGTGTCGCGCTCGCGGGAGCGCCGGGCGCTCTCCGCGTCGCCGCCGACGAGCGAGCCGTTCACGCGGTCCTCGCGGAAGAAGTACTGCGCGAAGGTGTCGAGGGAGACGCTGCTCGTCAGCTGCCAGTGGCTCTCGAGGGACACGCCCCAGTCGGGGTCGAGCTTGTCGCCGTCGAGGTACTGGACGTTGCCCCAGAAGGTGCCGTCCCAGTCGATCCCGAAGCGCTTCCACACCTTGCCGGCCTTGAACCGGCCGACGGGGGTCTCCATCCAGCCGTAGGCCTCCCACAGCCAGTAGTTCGACTCGAAGAACGCGCGGAACTGGTCCTTGTCGTCGCGGAAGCGGAAGTTGACGTGCGCGCCGACGCGCGGGAACAGGGCGCTCGTCGTCTCCAGCTCGGGGTAGACGAGGACCTGATAGAAGTACGTGCCCCGCAGGCCCGGGATGCCGTAGTCCGAGGCCAGCGGCCCGCGGTTGTTCAGGTGCACCCAGTGCCAGGCGGAGAGCTGGATGGGGAGGTGCGCGTCCTTGAGCGCCACGAGGTCGTCGTAGGCCTGGCCGACGCCGGTGCCCCCGAGGACGGTCCTGGGCAGGCCATAGGCGTCGACGTCGGGGGGCGGCGGCGCGGGCTCCTCCGGCGGAGGCGAGGCGGACGGAGCCCCGGGGTCGCCGGCGGGCGGCGCCAGCGGGTCCACGGCGCTGGAGGCGCTGGAGGCGCCGGAGGCGCCGGAGGCCCCGGAGGGCTCCTGCGCCGCGGCGCGGCCCGGGCCCGCGAGCAGCAGCCCCACGATCGAGATCACGGTGATGCGGCGGCGGTCCATCGTTCTTCCCCCTCGTGCGTGGACGTGCGCGCACGGTCGTCCGCGCGCGGCGAGTGCGTGCGCGCGCGGTCGTCCGCGCGGGCCCCGCGGAGCCGGCGGACCAGGCGCGCGGCGCAGAGCGCCGCGACGAGCGCGCCGGCGGTCACCGCGAGCGAGACGCCCGAGGCGGCGGCCACCAGCGGCGTGAGCGTGTAGCGCAGGTTCGGCCAGATGACCTTGGGCAGCGTCTCGGTCGCGGGCGTGGCCAGAAACAGGGCCATGTAAAGCTCGTTGAGCGAGACGACGAAGGCGAGCAGCGCGCCCACCAGCAAGGCGGGGAGGACCAGCGGGAGGGTCACCCGGCGGAGCACCTGCGCGGGGCTGGCCCCCAGGCCCCGCGCGGCGCGCTCGAGGTCCGGGTCGACCTCGTCGAGGGCGCCGCGCGCGACCAGGAACACGACGGGCATGGACCACAGGGCGTGCGCCGCCGCGAGGGAGGTCAGCGTCCCCCACAGCCCCAGCGCGCGCACGAGCGGGAGCAGCGCCATCCCCAGGACGACCCCGGGCACGAACAGCGGCGCGAGCACCCCGGCGGCGAGCAGGCGCCGGCCGCGGAAGCGGTGGCGCGCCACCGCGACGGCCAGGCCGCCGCCGGCCAGCGTCGCCAGGGCCGCGGAGAGCAGGCCGACGGCGAGGCTCGT
This sequence comes from Planctomycetota bacterium, assembly GCA_023954375.1. GTDB lineage: Bacteria > Planctomycetota > J058 > J058 > J058 > JAMLIC01. The sequence continues at coordinate 108,859 of JAMLIC010000020.1, read as the reverse complement.
CCCCAGCGCCGCGCGCCACTCGGGGCGCGAGAAGAAGGTGACGTACCAGCGGAGCGACCAGCGCCCCGGCCCGTCCGGCGCCTCGAGCAGGTCGCCCGGAGTGAAGGAGATCCACACCGCGTAGGCCAGCGGCCAGGAGAGGGCGGCCAGGAGCGCCAGGAGCGGGGCGACGTGCGCGAGCCGCCGGGCGAGCGCCCCTGGCGTCATCGCGCGCCTCGCCGCGCGAGCAGGCCCGGCGCGCCGGCCAGCGCCACGCACAGGCCCAGGGTCACGAGCATGAGCACGGCCTCCGCCGCCGCGCGCGGCCAGTTCAGGTTCTCGAAGGCCTGCCGCTGGACGTCGACCGCGAGCGTGATCTCGTCGGGGCTCCCCAGCAGGGCGGGGCTGGCGAAGGCCCCCAGCGCCCAGATGAAGCTCACGAGGGCGGCCGCGCGCACGCTCGGCAGGGACAGCGGGAGGGTCACGCGCGCGAACGCCTGCCAGGGGGTGGCGCCGAGGCCGCGCGCGGCCTCGACCAGCGCGGGGTCGAGGCGCTCCAGGCCGGCGAGGATGATCAGGGTGGTGTAGGGGACGACCAGGTAGGTCTTGCCCAGGACGACGGCGGCCAGCCCGTAGTGCAGCGTGGGCGCCGAGTCGGCCAGGCCCAGCCACACCGCCGCCCCGGCCACGGGGCCCTCCTCGCGCAGGAGAAGCTTGAGGCCGTAGAGCACGACCAGCAGGTTCGCCAGCTTGGGGAGGACCACGGCGAACACGGCGGCGGTCTTAAGCGGGCCGCGCTGGCGGTGGATCAGGTAGGCGAGCGGGTAGCCCGCCGCGAGGCACAGGCCCGTCACCCCGACGCCCAGGGCGACGGTGAACCCCAGGACCTCGCGCGCGTAAGGGTCGTCCCGCAGGGCGGCGTAGGCCTGGAGCGACCAGGTGCCCGGCTCGTAGAGCGCCCCGCCGACCCCGAAGCCGCTGCGGCCGCCGCCCCGGTAGAGGCTCACCCGCACCAGCAGGGCGAGCGGGGCGAGGAAGAGGACGAGCAGCAGCGCGGCCGCCGGGGTCACCAGGGCGAGCGGGAGCCAGCGCGCGCCCCCCGGCGCGACCTCGTCGTCGGCGCTCACGTCAGCGCCGCCGCGGTCTCCGGGAGCGGGCGGCCGCTCGCCGGGACGAGCCACGCGGCGCCCGCGGGCACCTCGACGCGGACGCGCGCGCCGGCGGCCGGCGGGCGCTCCTTCGCGGCCACCCGCGCGCGGAGCGCGGCCCCGCCGGCGTCGAGCGTGAGGAGCGCGTCCGCGCCGCGGTACGTCGCGGACACGACCTGCGCGCGCCAGGACGCGCCGCCGTCGTCGCCGTCCGTCGCCGGCCCCCCCGCGGCCGAGACCGAGACCTCCAGGCGCTCGGGCCGGACGAGGACGTGGTCGCCCGCGCGGGCGGCGCCGAGCGCCTGCGCCGCGAGGCGCAGGCCGCCCTCGAGCACGAGCGCGTCACCCGTGACGGCGACGACCCGCAGCAGGTTGGCCGCCCCGAAGAAGGCGGCGACGAACGCCGAGCGCGGCCGCTCGTAGACGCCCGCCGGCGCATCGACCTGCTCCAGCCGGCCCGCGTGCATGACGGCGACCCGGTCGGCCAGGGCGAGCGCCTCGTCCTGGTCGTGCGTGACGAGCACCGTCGCCAGGTTGCGGGCGCGCTGCAGCGCCCGCAGCTCCTCCCCCAGGCGCTCGCGCAGGGCGCGGTCCAGGTTGGCGAACGGCTCGTCGAGCAGGAGCACGCGCGGCTCGGTCACGAGCACCCGCGCCAGCGCCACGCGCTGCTGCTGCCCCCCCGACAGCTCGCGCGGGCGCCGCTCGCGCGCACGCGCGTCGAGCGCCACCCAGTCGAGCGCCGCGTCCACGCGGGCGCGCAGCTGCGCCGCCGGCACCCTGCGCACCCGCAGGCCGAAGGCCACGTTCTCGCGGGCCGACAGGTGCGGGAAGAGGGCGTAGCTCTGGAACACCGTCCCCACGCTCCGGCGCTCGGGCGGCGCCCCCGCGACCTCGACCCCGTCGATGCGCACCGCGCCGGCGTCGGGGGCCAGGTAGCCCCCGATCAGGCGCAGGAGGGTGCTCTTCCCGCAGCCCGACGGCCCCACGAGGCAGGCCAGCTCGCCGGGCTCGACGCGCAGGTCCATGCCGTCGACGGCCACCACGGGCGCGCCCCTCCCGTGCGGAAAGGCCCGGGAGAGGGCCCTGAGCTCGAGCACCGGCGGGGTCACGACGAGCGCAGGACCTCGCGGTCCCAGACCTGCACGATCTCGTCCCAGCGGCGCATGTAGGCGTCGTAAGGGTAGTAGCGGACCCCCTCCAGCGCGGCGGCGTCGGCGGGGTAGATCGCGGCCCACATGGGGTCGGCCTGCGCCACGCGCGCTGCGACGTGCGGGAGGACGGTCGCCGAGCCGCCGCGGGCGAAGGCCTCCTGCATCTCCTCCGAGAGGAGCAGGTCGATGGCCGCCGTGGCCAGCTCCGCCTCGCGGGTGTCGGCGGGCACGACCCACATGAGGAGCACGAACGCGCGGTCGGCCGCCGGGGCCAGGGCGCCCAGCTCGGGCCGCGCGCGCTGCGCCAGGAGCATGTCCGGGCTGTGCATGTTGCCGATGGCGCAGGTGCGCTGGCCGAGGCTCAGGGCCATGTCGGTGGACGTCGGCCACCACACCTTGACGCGCCCCCGCTGCTCCTTGGCGAAGGACAGCACGCCGTCGGGGTCCCGCTCCAGCTCCTGCGCGGCCTGCCCCTCGCGGCCCTCGGCCGCCACCTTGGCGCAGGCGAAGGTGTAGAGGGACATGTAGAAGGAGTTGTAGAGCCCGACCTTGCCGCGGACGTCCTCGCGCAGCAGGTCGCCCCAGCCCGTGGGCTCCGGCTCGACCACGCGCCGGTTCCAGGCCAGGGTCATGGCCGACTCGGGGAAGGTCACCCCGTAGCCGTCGCGGTGCACCCAGGTGTCCAGCGCCGCGCGGCTGACGCGCGCCAGGTTGGGGAGCTTCTGCAGGTCGAGCTTCTGGAACATGCCCTCGCGGATCGCCGGGTAGCCCTGGGTCGCGTCGGTCAGCACCAGGTCGAAGGCGGGCTGGCCGGGCGGCGAGGCCTTGAGCTTGGGGATCGAGTCCCACCAGCCCGGGTCCACGATCACCGTGGCGCCCGTGCGCGCCTCGAAGCTGGGCACGAAGGCCTCGCGGAAGGCCTTCTCCCAGGCGCCGGAGTAGACGAACACCCGCAGCGTCCGCCCGGCGAACGGGCGCGCGCCGCCCGTCCCCGCCGCGGCGGGCCGGGAGGTCGGCGGCGGCCCCGGCGGCGCGGGGCAGCCGAGCGCCAGGCCGGCGCCGGCGGCGCCGGCCCAGCCGAGGAGGCGCCGACGGGTGATGTTCTGCTGCGGGGCGTCCGCGCTCACGAGTCCTCCTGCGCGCCGAAGTGGCGCCGGGGCACCAGCGCGACCGGCCGCACCCAGCCGGCGCTGCCGCCGCGGAGCTTCACGGGGAAGGCCACGAACAGGAAGCCGTGCGCCCGCGGGAGCGCGCCCAGGTTGGCGAGCTTCTCCAGGTGCAGGTGCTCGCGCTCGCGCCCCACGAAGTGCAGCGGGAAGAGCGGCGCGTCGTCCCCCTCCTGGGCGCGGGCGACGTCGCGCTGCATGGTCGCGTGCGAGACGTCCATGGCGTAGGCGTCGATGCCCACCAGCCGCACGCCCTGGTCGAGCAGCCAGTGGAGCCCGGCCACGGAGAGGCCCGCCTGCGCCTGCCAGTAGCGGTCGGGGTCGTCCACGAACCGGTCGGCCCCCGTCCAGAGGAGCGGGATCATGCCCGGCCGCAGCTCGACCTCGACCCGCTCCAGCTCCCGTCGCAGGTCGTCCACACCGACGTCCTGGCCCGCGCGGCCCCTGAAGTCCAGGCGCACGCCGGGCCCCACGCACCACTCCAGCGGCACCTGGTCGATCGTCCGCGCGGGGCGGCCCTCGACGACCGGCCCGAAGTGATACGGAGCGTCGATGTGGTTGCCGGCGTGGTCGCTCATGGACACCTGCGACCAGGCCAGGCCGAGCGCGGCCGGGAAGTCGTCGGCGCTGACGGCCCCGCCCTTGAAGTCGCGCAGGTTGAGGAACTTCGACATGGCGCGCGCGCCCTGCACGTGCGGAATGTGGTGCGCCTTGAAGCCCCAGGGCGGGTACGCGGCCTGGTCGAGGCACACCCCGAGGTCCACCGTCACGAAGGGCTCAACGAGCACGCGCTCCCCCTTGGTCGTCGTCACGCAGCCGCAGCTCGCAGCAGCCCAGGTCGATCCCGCCCGGCTCGGGCCCCAGGAGCTCGGGCGCGAGCCGGTAACGCACCCGCTGCCCGTCCCGGCGCCGAGCCACGAGCCCCGCGGCGTGGAGGACCCCCAGGTGCCTGGAGACGAAGTGGAGCTCCTGGCCGAGCGCCGCGCCCAGCTCGGAGACCGAGCGTTCTCCTCGCCCCAGGAGGCCGAGCAGCTCGAGGCGCGTGGGCTCGCCGACGACCCGCAGGACCTCCGCGCAGCTCCGCCCCGACCTCGTCCGCGTTCGCATTCGCGGCAGACAACCGGGCGACCGCCTCGCGCATTCCCGTGCGCTCGCGCAAGTGCACGAGTGCGGCACAAGTGTCGCCGCCCGCGGGCGGCGGACCCACGCCGGCTCCTGCCGTCACCACCGGTTCACCGGTCGTGCGGCTCGAAGCTCCACGCCCCGGAGAGGCGAGCTCATCGTCAAGGGGCGGCCCGGACAGGCGGCAGGCGTAGTTGGAGAACGTCTCCAGCCCCACGCCCAGGACGACCTCCAGCAGCTGCCGAGGTCCGTAGCCGGCGTCGAGGACGGCCCGGCGCTCCTCCTCGTCCGGCCAGCCGCGCGACTCGACGAGCGCGCTGGTGAAGCGCCGCAGCGCCTCGAGCCTGGGGTCGGCGAGCGGCGCCCCAGCGCGCACCGCGGCCACGACCTCCCCGGGCAGCCCCTTGCTGGAGGCGACGACGGTGTGCGCGGCCACGCAGTATGCGCAGCGGTTCGCGCGGCTGACCGCGAGCAGGACCACCTGCCGCTCCAGGGGCTCCAGGGACGTCTCGGCGAACAGGCAAGAGGCGCCCAGGTGCGCCGTGAGCAGGGCTGGCGACCCGGCCATGACCCGCAGCAGGTTGGGGATGAAGCCCAGGGTCCGCCCCGCCTGGAGCAGGCCCGCCCTGCTCTCCTCGGGCACCCCCTGGAGCTCGCTCGCGTCGTGCATGGCGCGTCCTCCCAGGCCGAGCAGCAGCGCGCCGCTCAGGACGGAACGTGGCGAGATGGCGCCGGAGGTTCCGGACGGAGGTCGGGAGGCGCCCGTGTGCAACCGGCGCGGGGCGCGCGCCATTCCCGCCGCGCCCGGTCTCGACGGGACCTGGCGCGCGCCCGGCGACCCATCCATGCTGGGCCCGTGGACCCGCGTGGCAGGCCGACCGGCGAGACGACCAAGCCCCACGCGGGGGTCCTCGTCCCCCCGCCGGACGTGCCCCTCCCGAAACAGCCGGGCTCCGCCGCGACGGCGCCGCACCTGGACGTCTTCACGCTGCCCGGCGCCCCGTCCGCGCTCGGGCCGGTCGGAGCGCCCACCGCGGCGCCGCCGCGGCGGCTGGGCCCGTTCGTGGTCGAGCGCGAGCTGGCCCGCGGAGGCATGGGCATCGTCTACCTCGCCCGGCACGAGCGGCTGCAGCGGCAGGTGGCGCTGAAGGTCATGAAGGCGGGCGTGTGGGCGGACGCGGACGAGGCCGAGCGCTTCCGCTTCGAGGCGCAGGCGGCGGCGCGTCTGCGGCATCCCGGCATCGTGGGCGTCCACGAGGTCGGCCAGGCGGAGGGCGCGTGGTACCTGGCCATGGACTACGTCCCCGGGCCGGGGTCCCTCCAGGCCGTCCTCGAGCGCGACGGGCCGCTGCCGCCGGCGCGGGCCGCGCCGCTCCTCGAGCACGTCGCGCGCGCGGTGCACTACGCCCACTCGCGCTCGGTCCTGCACCGCGACCTCAAGCCGCACAACGTGCTCGTCACCGACGACGGCGCCCCGCTCTTGACCGACTTCGGCCTGGCCAAGGACATCGGGCGCACCGAGCGCGGGCCGACGGTGACGGGCGATGTGCTGGGCACGCCGGCCTACATGGCCCCGGAGCAGGCCCAGGGCGACCCCGCCCTCGTCGACCGCCGCTCGGACGTCTATGGCCTGGGGGCCACGCTCTACGCCTGCCTGGTGGGCCGGCCGCCCTTCCAGGGCAACGGCGTGATGGACCTGCTGCGCCGGGTGATCGAGGAGGAGCCCGCGCGCCCCGCCAGCCTGCGCCCCGGGATCGACCCGGCGCTGGAGACGATCGTGCTCACGTGCCTGGCGAAGGACCCCGGTCGGCGCTACCCCACGGCCGAGGCCCTGGCGGACGACCTGGCCCGCTGGGCGCGCGGGGAGCCGATCGCGGCCCGGCGACCGTCGCCGGGCGAGCGCCTGAGGGCCTGGCGCCGGCGGCATCCCGCGCGGGCCGCGGCGCTGGGCGCGACCGCGGCGGCGCTGCTGGTCAGCGGCGCGTCGGCCGGGCTGTGGGTGGCCAGGAGCCGGCAGCAGGAGCGCGCGGCCGCGCTCGCGCAGCTCCGCGCCGAGGTCGAGGCGGCGCGGGCGGCGCTCACGAGCGATGACGGTGAAGGCGAGGGAGAGGGCACGACGCGCCGCCTGGCGCTCCTGGACGCGGCCCAGCGCTGGCACGCGCAGGACCCGCACGACCCGCGGGCCGCGCGGGCCTGTTTCGAGGCCGCGCTGGCCCTGGGCGATCACGGCCTGGACTCCGAGCAGTGGTCGCTCGCCCGCCACGGCTTCACGCGGGCCGCCGCGCTGGGAGTCGACGACGCCGCGGCGCGGCGGCGCCTCCTGGACCTGGAGGAGGCCCGCACCGCCGAGGCGCGCCGGCGCCGCGAGGAGGTCGAGGGCTGGCTGGCGAAGGCCCGGGCGGGGGCGCTGGAGGCAGAGGCGGACAAGCAGGCGGCCGTCATCGCCATCGTGCGCTATCCGGAGCCGCAGACGGTCGAGCTCCTGGCGGCCGCCCTGGAGGAGGTGTCGGCGGCGCTGCTCGAGGCCGAGACCGCGTGGGTGCGTGAGCGCTTCCCCGGCGACCCCGGGGTGACCGAGGCCCTCGCCGCGCGCGTCGCCACCCCGCCCGGACGGAACCTTCCGGAGGCGGTCCGGTCCCGGCTCCAGCGGGCCCGCAGAAGCGCCTCACCTGACCCCCACGCGCTCGGGCCCCTGGCCAACGACCCGCAGCTCGCGCTGGCGCAACGCGCCGCCGTGCAGCAGGGCGCGCTGGACCTGGCGCGGGTCGCCTGCGACGCGCTCGGGCACATCGGAGGCCCCGGACGAGCCGTGAAGGCCCTCGCCTCGTATCTGCGCGCCGAGGCCGACCCTCTCCGGGCCGTCCCCGCCGGCCTGGCCCTGGCTCGGCTGGCCCGACTCGCCAGGGGCGAGGAGGCAGCGGCGCTCCTCGCCTGGAGCATCGCGCACCACGGACCGGGCGGTCTCTACACGCAGGCGGTCGCGCGCGGCGGCGCCCTGGCGACGTTCGAGCCGCGGTCGGCTGAGGAGTGGTACTCCCGGGGGAGCTCGCGGCTGGCCCTCGCGGACTTCGAGGGGGCCGTCGCGGACTACTCCCGGGCGATCGCGCTGGACCCGCGGCTGGCGAGGGCGTGGTGGGGGCGGGGGACCGCGCGCGCGAAGGCTGCCGAGCACGAAGCGGCCTCGGCGGACCTGGCGCGCGCCGCGGAGCTCGACCCGCGCATGGAGCCCTACCTCCTCATCGCGCAAGGGCGCGTGCGCTCCGGAGCAGGCGACCACGAGGGGGCCATCGCCGACCTCTCCCGCGCCATCGAGCGCGCGCCGGAGCTGGTGAGGGCGTGGCAGGCCCGGGGGGATGCGCGCATGATGCGAGGGGACCCCGCCGGGGCCTTGGACGACTACTCGCGGGTGATCGCGCTCGACCCACGCCAGGCGGACGGCTGGCACGCTCGGGCGTTGGCGCGCGGCGCCTTGACGGACCACCCTGCCGCCCTCGCTGACCTCCACCAGGCGATCGAGCTGGACCCTGCCCGCGCCGCGGCCTGGGCCCATCGGGCGCTCACGCGCTCGCTCCTCGGAGATCGAGACGGTGCGCTCGCGGACTATGGGCAGGCCATCGGGCTCGAGCCGCGCAACACGGAGTTCATCTACGCGCGCGCGGTCGCCTCGGCAGAGCGCCTGCGGCACGACGCCCGGGACGTCGCTGGCATCGACGGAGCGGTCGCGGACTGCACGAGGGTCATCGAGATCGCCCCGGATCACGCGAGGGCCTGGGCGCTCCGCGGGAACCTGCGCGTGCGACTGGGCGAGCCGCAGGCGGGCCTCGCGGACCTCGGGCGCGCGCTGGAGCTGGACCCGGGCGCCGCGGACGTGTGGGCCTTCCGGGCGCACGTGAGGCGGGACCAGGGCGACCGCGCCGGCGCGCGCGCCGACTTGGCGCGCCTCCTCGAGCTGGTCCCGCCGTCCCATCCGCGAGCGGACGCCGCGCGGCGGCTCCTGCAGCAGCTGGCCGACTGACCTGAGGGGGCCTCAGCCGACGCGGTAGAAGGCGCCCAGGACGGCCCCGAACAGCAGGTGCGCGAGCAGGACGAACGCCGGCGTCCGCGCGCCGTAGTTCAGCGCCAGGAACCCGGCGGGCTCCAGGGTGGGCGCCCGGTCGGGCGCCTCCTCCTCCCTGGCCATCCTGGGGTGCATCGCCGGCAGGAGCGTCATGACCGCCGTGAGCACGAACGCCGCGTGCACGGCGCCGATCGCCGCCCCGCGCCACCAGCCCGACGCGCCCCAGGCGTGGAAGGCGGCCACGTAGATGAGCGAGAACAACCAGCCGTTGACCAGGTGGGCGCCCATGCCGACCAGGTGGGCCCGGTCGCGCTCGGTGGTGATCATCGTCCCCAGCAGGTAGGGGACGCTCATGCGCGTGAGGCCGAGCCCCTGCGCGCCGGCCATGGTGATCGTGAGCACCACGGTGGCCACGAACCCCCAGAGCGCCCAGTCAGCCCAGCTCACGTCGACCTCCCGCCCGGGCCCGGGCCCGGCGCCCCTCGGCCCGGGCGCGCTCCGCCAGGGCCAGGGCCGCGTTGATCAGCCCGACGTGCGTGAACGCCTGGGGGAAGTTGCCCAGGGCCGCGCCGTCGCGCGGGTCCACCTCCTCGGCGTACAGGCCCACGTCGTTGGCGTACCCCAGGAGGTCCTCGAACAGCGCCGTGGCCTCCTTGAGCGAGCCCCCGCCGCGGGCCAGGTGCTCGACCGCCCAGAAGCTGCAGATCCCGAAGGCGCCCTCCGGCGCGTCCGGGTCGGGGGCGTAGCGGTAGAGGAGCCCGCCCGGCGCGCCGAGGTCCCGCCGGATCCGGCGGTAGGTGGAGCGCATGCGGGGGTGGTCCGCGGGGTGGAAGCCGTACCACGAGAGCAGGAGCAGGCTGGCGTCCAGCGCGCGGCCCCCGAGGACCTGCGTGTAGGCGCCGGCCCTCGGGCTCCAGCCCCGCTCCTCGACCTCGCGGCGGAGCATGGCGCGGTTCGCCTCGAAGCGCCGGCGCAGGGCGGGCGGCGAGCGCAGGACCCCCTGGTCGCACAGCCGCAGCAGCCGGTCGAGCGCCACCCAGCAGAGGACGCGCGAGTGCACGTGGTGGCGCACGGCCCCGCGCGGCTCCCAGATCCCGTGGTCGGGCTCGGGCCAGTGGCGGCACACGTAGCGCCCGAAGTCGAGGAGCATGCGCCCGGTGGAGCGGTCGAGGGTCATCCCGCGCTCGCAGAGGAGGAAGGCCGCGTCGATCACTTCGCCGTAGACGTCGAGCTGCCGCTGCGCGTCGGCGGCGTTCCCCACGCGCACGGGGCGCGCGCCCTGAAAGCCCTCGAGGTGCTCCAGGGTCCGCTCGGGCGGCGGATGCTCGCCGAAGACGTCGTAGAGCACGCGCAGCGCCGGCCTGCTCATGCGCGTGGCGTGGAGCATCCAGCCCACGAAGGCGTGCGCCTCGTCCTCGTAGCCGAGGCCGACCAGCGCGCGCGTGGTCAGGGCCGCGTCGCGCAGCCAGCAGTAGCGGTAGTCCCAGTTGAGGTTGCCGCCCGGCCGCTCGGGGAGGGAGGTCGTCGGTGCCGCGACCACGGCGCCCGAGGGCGGGTAGACCAGCAGCCTGAGCGCGAGGGCGCTGCGCAGCACCTGCTGGCGGTAGGGACCCTCGTAGCGCGCCCGCGCAGACCAGGCGCGCCACCAGGCCGCCGTGCGCTCGAGGACCTGCGTCGAGCGCTCGCCCAGGGGCACCAGCACCGCCGGGCCGCGGCAGGCGAGCGAGAGCGACCAGGAGAGCGTCTGGCCGGCGCGCAGGCGCACCCTCGCGCGGGCCACGCCGTCCCGCAGCTCGAGGTCCACCGGAGAGCGCAGCACCAGCCGCCCCCGCTCGAGGTCGGCGCGCAGCTCGCGGGGCGACGGCCGGCGCAGGTCGACGGGGGCGCGCCCCCACGCGGCGCGTGGGGCGAGCTCGAGCTCGAGCTCCACCTCGCCGTCCGGGCAGCTGACCAGGCGCAGGAGCTCGTGCTCGGGCGTGAGCTCGCGGCGGGAGTCGGCGCGGGTGTGGAGCGGCATCAGGTCCGTGAGCACCGCGACGCCGCCGCGCGCGCGGAAGCGCGTCTCGAGCACGTTCGTCCCGGGCAGGTAGCGGCGCTCGACCTCGGCCGGCCCGGTGGGCCCGAGCCGCCAGTGCCCGCCGCGGCGGGCGTCGAGGAGGGCCGCGAACAGGGGCACCCCGTCGAACCGTGGCCAGCAGAGCCAGTCGATCGCGCCCGACCGATCGACCAGGGCGGCGGTCCGACCGTCACCGATCGCCGCGTGGTCGTCGATCGAGCTCATGACCGTCCCTTCCCCACGCAGTGAGGGAGGTGGGCGCAGCCGGGCTGCGCCCACCTCCGAGGGAGGCGAGAGGCAACTTCTCTTCCCCCGCGCACGGATCAGGCCGCAGGCCGGACCTCGTCTCGCTGGATGCCCGCCAGGTAGAGCGTCAGGGTGAGCGCCACGCCGTAGGCCACGTGGATCACCAGGCTCGCGATCGACATCGCCATCGGCATGGGGGTCCGGCTGAAGAACACGCCCGCCTCCGCCGCCAGCGGCACGACCACGAGGACGGCGGCCAGGTAGAGGATCACCGAATAGACGAGGCCCTGGACCAGCCAGTTGCCCGGGATCACGTGCCTGAGGAAGGCCACCCAGATGAGCGCCAGGAGCACCCCGTTGGCGAAGTGGGCCAGGTTGCCCGCGACCGGCGTGTAGAGCGTCCCCTCGTGCGCCCGGTTCAGGGTCTGGGTGAGCATGGCGCCCACGTCCGAGGCGGGCAGCCCCACCCCCGCCTGGTAGAAGCCGGTCATCGTCATCACGAACGTGGCGACGAGCCCCGCGACGACCGTCCTCCAGAAGGTGCTCGCGCCCAGCGGTCGAGGTCGATACTCCGCACCGACGACCCGCTCGCGGCCCACGGCGACGCTCGAGGGCGGCGGCTGCACGGCCACCCCGCCCCGCTGCTCGAAGTGTTGACGGTCGGTCACTGTGCCTCCCGGGTCCCCCCTTGGCCCGTCCCTTGACGACGCAGACGACGTACCCTCGCGAGCAGCGCCAGCCCCGCGTCGCCGCCCGCGCGGAGATGGCGCGCTCCGTGCACTCGATGACCCGGACGGCGGTCGGCGGCGCCACTCCGCGTCCGCGGCCTGCGCACGAGGCGCGGGAATGAGCCCCGCCGGCCGCCGATTCGGGGGTGAGGAGTGCAGTGTACGCAGCCATGAAGTCACCGAGCGCACGGTCGGCCTCGTTCGTCCGCTGGGCGAGCCTGGGCGCCTTCCTGCTGGGGGTCGTGCTGCTCGCGCGGAGCGTCCCGCTGGACCGGGCGCTCGGCGCCCTGGACGTGGTCGTCCGCGACGCCGGCCCCTGGGGGCCGGTCGTGTTCGCCGGCGGGTACGCGCTCGCGGCGCTGCTCCTCCTCCCCGGCTCCGTGCTCACGCTCGCGGCCGGGGCCCTCTTCGGTCCGCTCCTCGGGACGGCGGTGGTCTCGCTGGCCTCGACCACCGCGGCGGCGCTGGCCTTCCTAATCGCGCGCCACGCCGCGCGCGACGCCGTCGCCGCGGTGGCCCGGCGCCGGCGCGCCTTCGGCGCCATCGACCGCGCGGTCGGGGAAGGGGGCTGGAAGGTCGTCGCGCTGCTGCGCCTCTCGCCCCTCGTCCCGTTCAGCCTGGGCAACTACCTGTTCGGGCTGACGCGGGTCGGCTTCGTCGGGTACGTCCTCGCCAGCTGGGTGGCCATGCTCCCGGGGACGTTCCTCTACGTGTACCTGGGGCACCTCGGCCGCGCCGGCCTGGCCGCAGCGGCCGGCGCGGAGCGGGCGCGGAGCCCCGCCGAGTGGGCGCTGCTCGCAGCAGGCCTCGTGGCCACGGTCGCCGTGACGGTGCTCATCACCCGCCGCGCGCGCGCGGCGCTGGCGGAGAAGACGGAGGGTCCGGTGACCGAGGACGACGTGGCTCGACCGGCTGACGAGGGCAGGCGCCCCTGGCGCACGTGGTCGCTGGCCGCCGCCGGGTTCGCCACGCTGGCGGCGGGGCTCCTGGCCTCCTGCGGCGTGGTCGGCCGCTGGTTCGGCCCGCCGCAGGTGTCCATGGAGGACGTCTACGCCGGCGAGGCGGGCACGGCGACCTTCGATCACGGGCTCCTCGACGGGCTCCTGGCGGCCCACGTCGACGCGGAGACCCTGCTCGTCGACTACCAGGGCCTGCGCCGCGACGCGGCGACGCTCGACCGCTACCTGGAGCGGCTCGCGGCGGCGGACCTCGGGCCGCTCGGGCGCGACGAGCGGCTGGCGCTGCTGCTCAACGCCTACAACGCGTTCACCCTGCGGCTCATCCTCGATCACTACCCGGTGGAGTCGATCCGGGACATCCCCGAGGACCGCCGCTGGAAGGGACGCACCTGGACCCTGGCGGGGCAGCCCTACACGCTGGACGAGCTCGAGCACGAGCAGATCCGGCCGAAGTTCCGCGAGCCGCGCATCCACTTCGCCGTCAACTGCGCGAGCATCGGCTGCCCGCCGCTGCGCCGCGAGGCGTACGTGGGCGCACGGCTCGAGGAGCAGCTGGAGGAACAGACCCGCCTCGTCCACGCCGACCCGCGCTGGTTCCGCTACGACCCGGACCGCGGCGAGCTGCACCTGACGCGGCTCTACGACTGGTTCGAGGGGGACTTCTCGCAGGTGGCGGGCTCGGCGCTCGACTTCGCCGCGCGCTACTCGCCCGCGCTGCGGCGCGACCTGGAGCGCGGCCAGCGCCCGCGCGTCCGCTGGCTGGAGTACGACTGGGCGCTGAACGAGCAGCGGAGGAGCGGGTCGTGAACGACGTGCTCGGTGGGCCGCCGGAGCGAGCGGGAGGCCCGCGGCTGCGGACGGTCGCGAACGACGGGGTCCGCATGTCCTCCCCGCCGCAGCCGCGGGACGGAGCTCGCGGAGGCGGGACACACCGATGAGACCCGAGCTGCCCCAGCTGTCCCCGCGCGACGAGCACAACGCGCGCCTCGAGGCCCTCGTCCGCGCGCCGGGCCGGGTCAACCCGACCCCGGCGGCGCGCTACGACCTGGTGGTCCTGGGCGGCGGCACCGCCGGCCTGGTCACGGCGGCCGGCGCGGCGGGGCTGGGCGCCCGCGTGGCGCTCGTGGAGAAGGAGCTGCTCGGGGGCGACTGCCTGAACGTGGGCTGCGTCCCCTCCAAGGCGCTGATCGCCTGCGCCCGGGCGGCCGCCGACGCCCGCCGCGCGGGCGCGTTCGGGGTGCGGACCGGCGCGGTCGATGTGGACTTCGGCGCGGTCATGGCGCGCATGCGCCGCCTGCGCGCCGACCTGAGCGAGCACGACGCCGTGGCCCGCTTCACGGGCCTGGGCGTGGACGTGTTCCTGGGCGAGGGGCGCTTCGTCGCCCCGCGCGCCCTCGAGGTCGAGGGGGCCACGCTGCGCTTCAAGAAGGCCTGCGTGGCCACGGGCGGGCGCCCCTCGGCGCCGCCGATCCCCGGCCTGGCCGAGGCCGGCTACCTGACCAACGTGACCGTGTTCTCGCTCACGTCGCCGCCGGCGCGGCTGGCCGTGCTCGGCGGCGGCCCGATCGGCTGCGAGCTGGCGCAGGCCTTCGCGCGCCTGGGCGTCCAGGTGACCGTGCTCGAGGCCGCGCCGCGTCTGCTCCCGCGGGACCATCCGGACGCCGCCCCCCTCGTGGCCGCGGCCCTGCGCGAGGACGGCGTGGAGGTCCTCACGGGCGCGCGGGTGAGCGCGGTCTCTCGGCGCGGGCAGGCCACGGTGCTCACGGTCGAGGGCGAGGGGGGTGCCCGCGAGGTCGAGGCCGACGCCCTGCTCGTGGCCGTGGGCCGCGCGCCGAACGTGGAGGGGCTCGGCCTCGAGGCCGCGGGCGTGCGCTTCGACCCGCGGCGCGGGGTGGAGGTGGACGACTTCTTGCGCACCTCCAACCGCCACGTCTATGCGGCCGGCGACGTGTGCTCGCCGTTCAAGTTCACCCACGCGGCCGACGCCCAGGCGCGGCTGGTCCTGCGCAACGCCCTGTTCTTCGGCCGGGCCCGCGCCAGCGCGCTGACCGTCCCCTGGTGCACCTACACCGACCCCGAGGTGGCCCACGTGGGCCTGGCCGCCGAGGACGCCCGCGCGGCGGGCCTGGACGTGGCCACGTTCCGCGTCGAACTCGCGCAGGTCGACCGCGCGCGCCTCGAGGGAGCGACGGGGTTCGTGGAGGTCGTCGCCGACCGCCGCTCGGGGCGCCTGCGGGGCGCGACGGTGGTCGGCCGGCACGCGGGCGACCTCATCGGGGAGGCGTCGCTCGCCTTGCGCCTCCGCGCCAGCCTGGGCGACCTCTCGGCCACGATCCACCCTTACCCGACGCTCGCCGAGGCCTTCCGCAAGGCGGGGGACGCCTGGATGCGCACCCGCTTGACGCCGTTCCGCCGGCGGCTGCTCCGGGGCGTGATCGCGCTGCGCCGGTGAGGGCCTGGTCAGACCATGTATGCGATGTCCGACCCGTGCGTCGGGTAGGCGAAGAGCGTGCGCCTGAGCTCCCGGCCGGTCACCCCGCAGCGCATGGCGAGGGTGAACAGGTTGATGAGCTCCTCGGCCTGCTGACCCAGCACGTGCGCGCCGACGATCCGTCCGCTCGGCCGCTCCAGGAGCACCTTGTAGGCCGACACCTCCTCGCCGATCCGCCGCGACGAGTACCAGCTCGAGGTGCGCTCGTGCTTCACCTCCACCTCCAGCCCTCTCGCTCGCGCCGCGTCCTCGCCGAGGCCCACGGCGGCCAGCGGCGGGAGCGTGAACACGACGCTCGGGATGGGCGGGTGGTCGACCTTGCGCTGGTTGCCGCGGAGCAGGTTGGCCGCTGCGACGTGGGCCTCGTGGCTGGCCACGGGCGTGAGCGGCAGCCCGCCCTCCGCGGCGTCGCCGGCCGCGTAGACGGCGGGGTTCGAGACGCTCTGCATGTACTCGTTCACCCGGATCCCCTTCCTCGGGTCGAACTCGACCCCGGCCTCCTCCAGGCCCAGGTCGTCGATCGCGGGCACGCGGCCGCCGCCGTGCACGACAAGGTCCGCCTCGACCGTCCGGGGCTGCCCCGCGCGGCTCGCCCGCACGAGCACGCCGCCGTCCCCGCGCTCGAGCGCCTCGGCCCGGGTCTCCACCTGGAGGTCGATCCCCATGCCCCTCGTGCGCTCCGTGAGCAGCGTGACCAGGTCCGGGTCGAACCCGGCCAGCGGTCGCGCCGAGAGCTCGAGGATCGTCACCTGCGCGCCCGCCATGGCGGCCACGTGCCCCAGCTCGAGCGAGATGAACCCGCCGCCGAGGAACGCGACCCGCCGGGGCAGCGCGTCGAGGTCCAGGAGCTCGTCGCTGGTGGTCAGGAGCGACGCGCCGCCCAGCCCCAGGTCCATGGGCTTCGCGCCCGCGGCCACGTGGACGTGGGTCGCCTCGACGACCTCGTCGCCGACGCGGAGCGTGCGGGGACCGACGAAGCGCGCGTGACCGTGCAGCGCGGCAATCCCCGCCTCCTTCAGCGCGCGCTCCCGGGCCGCAGGGACGGGCTCGGTGAAGGTCTGCTTGAAGCGCATGAGCTCGGACCAGTCGAGGTGGGCGCCGCCCGGGGCGAGGCCCTTGCCCGCCAGCCTGCGCGCCCCGTCCAGGGCCGCGGCCGCCCCCACGAGGACCTTCTTCGGGTCACAGCCGCGCAGCGCGCAGGTCCCCCCGAACGGGCGGGAGTCCACGACCGCCACGCTCCAGCCGGCAGCGCGACACTTCCTCGCGACCACCGCGCCGCCGGCCCCGCTGCCGATCACGACCAGGTCGAACTTCATGGGGCACCACCAGGCTGGAAGCACGTCTCGGACCGCGCGCACGTGCGTGGCGCTCCGCCGCGCACGGTCCCGGCGCGGCCGGTCCACGTGGAGCATGGGCCACCGGTGGCCTGGTCGAGGCGCAGCGCGTGACCTCGCTGGTGAGTCCGCGCTCGGCCGACCTCGTGCATGGCTGACTCCGGCGGCGAGGCGGGCTGAGCGCGCACGAGAGAGAGACCTTGGAGAGAGGAGGTCAGCGTGCTCCTGTTCCGCGTGCGCGCGCTGCTCGGCGCGGTCATGGACGGGTTGTGGCTGCATCCGACGCTGGGCGTGGCGCTGGGCGCCGGCCTGGCGCCGCTCGCGCCCCGGATCGGGAGCGCCCTCCCGGCGGCGGCCGTGGAGCGCCTGCACCCGGTGAACGGGTCGCTCCAGCCGGGCCTGCAGACCCTCGCGGGGGTGGCGATCACGCTGCTCGCGCTGACGCTCTCGGTGCTCATGGTCGTGCTGCAGAGCGTCGCCTCGCAGTACTCGCCCCGGCTGGTCCGCTCGATCCTCCGCGACCAGGTGAGTCAAGGGACGTTCGCCACGCTAGCGGCCGCGGTCGGCTTCTCCGGCGTGGGGCTGGCCCTGCTCGAGGGTGGCGCGACGCCGGAGGTCGGCGCGGCGCTCGCCATGCAGGCCGCCGCCCTCGCGGCCCTGGCCTTCGGGGCGCTGGTCTACTTCATTCACTACTACACCTTCACCTTGCAGGCGCCGAACCTCGCCTACCGCGTGCACCACGCCACGTCGCGCGCGCTGGCCAGCGCCGAGCGGATCGAGCGACGCCTCGGCCTCGCCCGGGCTCCCGGCACGCACGGCGCCTGGCCGGCCGACCCCGGGCACGCCGTTCACGCGGGCGACGTGGACTACGTGCAGGCCTTCGACGAGGGGGCGCTGCTGCGCTACGCCTCGCGGCACGACCTGCGCCTGGCCGTCCGCGCCGCCCCCGGGGACTTCGTCGCGGAGCGGGCGGCGCTGCTGGAGGTGTGGCCGGCGGAGCGGGTCACGCCCGCGCGGCGGCGCACGCTGCGGCGAGCCTTCTACCTGGCGAACGACCGGCGGGTCGAAGGCGACCCGCTCAAGGGGCTGGAGCTCCTGGCGGAGATCGCGCTGCGGGCGCTGTCCCCCGACCACAACGACCCTCGCACGGCGGAGACCTGCGTCCTGTATCAAGGCGACCTGCTGGTGCGCATGGCGCGCGCGCCGGACTGCGCGGACGCGCTGCAGGACGCCGCCGGCGAGGTGCGGGTCCTCCGCCGGGCGCGCCCGTTCGCGGAGCTGCTCGAGCGGGCCCTCGCCGACGTAGCGCGCCACGCGGCGGCGCGGCACCCGCCGCTCCTGTGCGCCATCCTCGAGCTCTGTCGGGATCTGCGCCGCGCGGCCGCGACCCCCGAGCGTCGGGAGGCCGTCGCGAGCTTCGCGCGCGAGGTCGCCGAGCTGGAGGTGCGCTGGCCCCTGCTCCCGTCCGATCGACGGCGCCTGGGCGCGTGCCGGGCCGACACCGCGCAGGAGCCGGCGCGGAGCGAGCCGGGATCCGCGGCCGGCGGCGCCCGACCTGTGGTGCCTTCGTTCCGGTTCTCCCCTGGCGCGCCTTGACGGGGCGTGACTTGGCGCGCAGGAGCGGGGGCCAGCACCGCGGAATGGGCGCGTCGGCCCACCGGTTCCCGCGTCATGCCCCGAACCCTCTCGCTCCGACCCGCCTGGCGAGCTCCGCTCCTCCTGGCCCTCGGCCTCCTCGGCCTGCTCACGGCCCGGGCGGTCGGGGGCTGTGACCCGCAAGGGGAGATCCGGGCCCTGGCGGAGGCCGTCGCCGCGGCCCGCGGCGAGCGAGGCCCCTACCGGACGGAGCACGCCTACCTGGGCTACATCTCGCCCGACGCGTGGACCCTCACGATCCACGTGGGGCGGGTGCCCCGGCTCGCGCCGACGCGCTTCCTCATCATAGAGCGCGTCCGTGACCGGCTGGCCATCGAGCTCATGCACGGACCCGGCGTGCAGGGGACGACCATGCTCGCGCAGGAGGCCGCGTGGGCGTACCTACGCCAGGCCGACCTCGACATCACGCCGCTCGAGGCGGTCCGCTGACGCTGAGCTGATCTTTGATCTGATCTGCTGATCTAGCTTAGTTGCCGGCCGAAATCGGCCTGGGGAGCGGCTCTCGCGGCCGCGGCCAGCTTGGCCGCGGGTGGCCGAGAGCGCGGGCCACCCGCTCTTCGGCCTCCTGGGCCGCATTCGAGACGCTTTGAGTCGTCTGTGTCGGAGCAAGGGCGCACTCTCTCCGTCGAGGCTGGCCTGTGAGGCGGATCTGAGGCGATCTGCTACGCCGCGTGCCTGGCGGCCGTCGCCTTCTCGCTCAGCCTGAGCCGCGCGAGCTTGCTCAGGTTCGCGGCGAAGCAGGCGCTCAATCGCAAGAAGCGCGCGACGCCGCCATGCGAGCCCAAGCTCGACGGAGCCGCAGGGGCGCGCTTGACGGCGATCGCGTGCAGCGCGCCCCCCCTGGCCGAGCCCGGTGGACGCTCCAGCTCCTGGGGGACAAGCTCGTCGAGCTGAAGAGATCGTCGAGTCGATCTCGCCGGAGACCGTCCGGAAGGCGCAAACAACTGAAAGTAGGCCCCTCGAGAACGCGGATGGGAGGATGGCAGGGCTTCAGCTTCGCCGTCGCAGGCCACGCGCGGAGGACGACGCCCGCGGATCGCGTCGCGTCGCGACCGGCCGCGAAGGTCGCGCCGTGCGTGCTCGCGTGGAGCGACCAGAGACGCGACGTTGGGGCTTGTGCTGCAAGAGGAACGAGAAGCGCGGGTGAACCCCCCCTCGAACGCTCGAGCTCACGAGATAATGGACGGACGCGTCCGTCTGATGTATGGTCCTCCTC
The DNA here is from genome assembly GCA_023954375.1 of Planctomycetota bacterium. Lineage (GTDB taxonomy): Bacteria > Planctomycetota > J058 > J058 > J058 > JAMLIC01. Next base: position 89,550 of record JAMLIC010000020.1, on the reverse strand, counting down.
CGGCAACACGCCCCCGGCGAGCGGGTGGGATCGGAGCCTGGCCATGGGAACGGCGCAGCGGAGACAGCGGGGCCGGCCTCGGGACGAAGCCCTGATCACACAGCGGCAAGAGGAGATCCTGGCGACCGCCACGCGAATGTTCGCGCAGCGCGGCTTTCCCGCCACCGACCTGCAGGAGGTCGCCGACGCGCTCGGGGTGGGGAAGGGCACGGTGTATCGCTACTTCCCGAGCAAGCGCGAGCTCTTCCTCGCCGCCGCGGACCGAGCCATGGTGCTGCTGAGCGCGCGGGTCCACGAAGCCGCCGACACGGTTGACGACCCGCTGGCCCGCATCAGGCGCGCCATCGAGGCGTACCTCACCTTCTTCGACGAGCAGCCCGAACTGATCGAACTGCTCATCCAGGAGCGCGCCGAGTTCCGGGACCGCAAGACCCCCACCTACTTCGAGCACCGCGAGGCAAACATGGGCCCCTGGGAAGCCTTGCTCCGCGACTTGATCGCTGCCGGCCGCATCCGCGACGTCCCCGTGGCCCGCATCACGGGTGTGATCAGCGATCTCCTTTATGGCACCATCTTCACCAACCACTTCGCGGGCAGGAAGAAGCCGCTGCACGCGCAGTCCGAGGACGTGCTCGACATCCTGTTCAACGGCCTCCTCGTGGACCGGGGTCCCGGGCCCAGGGCGGGCGCATGAGGCTTCGAGAAGCCGCCTCGCTCCTTGTCGTCACCATCGCCGCGGGATGCAAGGCGCCCCACGAGGGTGAACCCGACTACGTCCCAGCAGCGCTCGAGCGCGACACCGCGGTCGCCCCGGTCATCACGTCGGGCTTTCCGTCGCCGGACCGCCGGGGGCTCAGCCTCACCGACTGCCTCCGCATCGCGCTCGAGAACAACCGCCGCATTGGGATCGCCCAGCGGCGCGTGCTGATCGCCGACGATCTGGTCGATGAGGCCATCGCCAGCGCGCTGCCGAGGTTGAGCACGGAGGGGCGGTTCACCGCCCGGAGCAACGACGCAGGGGTCGACCGCGGCGGACAGTCGATCGCCTTTCAGGAGCGCGAGGTCTTCACTTCGAGCGTCTCGCTGATCGTCCCCATCTACTCCTTTGGCCGCGTTGAGAACGTCTACGACGCCCGCACCCTCGGGGTCGAGGTCGCTCAGCTTGGCCTGGACCGGGAGCGCCAGAGCCTGGAGTTCGCCGTCCGGCAGGGCTACTTCCGTGTCCTCGAGGCTCAGAAGATCGCGGCCGTCGTCCGCCAGTCGATCGAGGTCGTCGAGCTCCAGCTGGAGATCGCCAGGGACTTCCTCGAGCAGGATCTCGTCGCCAAGAACGACGTCCTCGCGGTCGAGCTGCAGCTGGCGGAGCGGCGACAGGAGCTCATCCAGGCGGAGAACAACATCCTCCTGGCACGCTCGACGCTCAACCGGCTCATGGGGGTCGACGTCAACGCTCCAACCCAGCTCGAGGACGTGCTGGAGGTCGACCTCTGGCCTCCCGACCTCCTCGCCGCCATGCGCATGGCGGTCGACAAGCGCCCCGACCTGGCGGCGCTCCGCCGGCAGATCGAGATCGCGCAAGCGGAGTATCGCGCCACCCGAGCTGACCTCTTCCCTCGCATCTACGCCTTCGGCTCCTACAACTACACCTCCGACGACTTCCAGCTCAACCAAAACTGGCTCTCGGGCGGCGCCGCGATCGAGTGGCCGATCTTCGACGGCGGCGTCACCTACACCCGCTTGCGCCGCCAGGAGCGGCTGATCGAGGAGGCGATCGACCGCCGCAGCGAGCAGGTGGACGACGTCGTCCTGGACGTCAAGCAGGCCGTCCTGAACGTCCAGGAGGCCGGGCAGCGGCTGGAGGTCGCGCGCCGTGCCATCCAGCTCGCAGAGGAGAACCTGCGCATCACCCGCGACCAGTACGGCCAGGGACTGGTGACGAGCGCGGACGTCCTGCTCGAGGAGGACCGCCTCAGCCGGGCCCGCTCGAACTACTTCCGGGCGCTCTACGCCTACCACCAGGCCTACGCGCGGCTGGTCTTCGTGATCGGCGGCGAGCCGGGTCGGTGATCGACACGATCAGGAGTCATGCCAAGGTGATCCAGCCCATGGACCTACCGTCGATCGCGTCGCCGCCGAGCCGGCGGCCGCCCCTGCTCCTCGTCGCCGGCGTGGCCCTGCTGGCCGCGGGCTGCCCTGCCGACAAGGACGACGGCGAACGGCCCGGCGGCATGACGCCGAGCTCCATGCACGAGCGCGCCGCGGCGCCACATGGCGTAACCGAAGGAGCCGGCGCGGGCGACCGCGGGGCGGCGGCTTCCATCGGCTCGTGGACGGTCGTCACCGAAGGACCGCTCGCCGAGCGCGTCCCTGCGGTCGGGACGCTGCGGGCTCGCCAGGCGACCCGGGTCGGCTCGGAGGTCTCGGGCGAGGTCAAGGAAGTCCTCGTGGACGTCGGAGACAGGGTCGCAGCCGGTCAGGAGCTCGTCCGCCTCGAGCCGACCTTCTTCCAGATCGAGCGCGATCAGCGCGAACAAGCCGTGGAGGCGGCGGGGGCGCGGCTCGTGAGCGTCGAGCGCGGCGTGGAGACAGCGCGCGCGGACGTCTCCCACGCCGAGGCCGCACTCGCCGAGGCCGACGTGCAACTCGGTCGCATGCGCAACCTGTGGGAGAAGCCGGAGGGGCAGGCTCCTTCGATCCCCAAGAGCCGCTTCGACGAGGCCGACTTCCGCCAGCGAGCGGCGACGGCGCGGCTGCGCGCGGCCCGGTCCCGGGTGGCCGAGGCGGAGGCGGCGCGCGCCGAGGCCGCCGTGGCCGTACGGCAGGCGGAGCAGGCCCTGCGCCACGCCCGCGAGCGGCTGGACAAGACCCTGATCCGCAGCCCCTATGCGGGGGTCGTCACCCAGCGACTCGTCGACGTGGGGGAGCCCGTGACGGCGACGCCGGTCACGCATCTCGTCGAGGTGCAGGAGGTGGCGGTCCTATACCTGGAGTTCGCGCTGCCGCAGGAGCTCATGGGCCAAGTGGGACCGGAGACTCCCATCACCTTCGCGGTCGAAGGCAGCGGCAAGGCGGAGCGCCCTGGCCGCATCGCGACCGTGTTCCCGTCCTTGGACGCGGCGACCCGCTCTTTCCGTTGCCGGGTCGTGGTGGACAACGCCGGCCACTCGTTCACGCCCGGGAGCCTGGCCAGGGTCTCCGTGACGGTCCGGTCGATACCGGAGGCCCTGGTGGTCCCGCGCAGCGCGCTCGTGCGCACTTCGAAGGGGTGGACCGTCACTGTCGAGCGAGACGGGCGGGTCGTCCGCCAGGTCGTCGAGCTCGGGCTCATCACCGAGGCGGACGCGCAGGTCGTCGAGGGATTGCGCCCGGGCGACCGGGTCCTCGTTCGGGCGAGCAGCTAAGGAAGCGCGCATGCTCCTCTCCGAGGTCTCCATCCGCCGCCCGGTCTTCATCACGATGGTCACCGCCGCGCTCGTGGTGTTCGGCCTGGTCTCCCTGCGCGACATCGGGATCGACCTGTTCCCGCGCGTCGAGTTCCCGACCATCACGATCTTGTCGGAGCTGCGCGGCGCGGACCCCGAGACGGTCGAGACCACCGTCTCGGACCCGATCGAGGAGGCCGTCTCGACCATCAGCGGGATCAAGAACCTGCGCTCGACGAGCGCCGAGGGCTTCTCGCAGGTGATCGTCGAGTTCGAGCTGGAGAAGGCCGTCGACGTCGCCTTCCAGGAGATCCAGTCGAAGCTCGGCACCATCCGCAGCGAGCTCCCGCAGGACCTCGAGGACCCCGTCGTCGAGAAGTTCGACATCGACGCGGCGCCGATCATGGCGGTCGTCGTCTCGGCCGACATGCCGATCAACGACCTCACGCGGCTGGCAGACAAGCAGGTGAAGGAGCGCCTCCAGCGCGTACGCAACGTCGGGCAGATCAAGCTCGTCGGCGACCGCGAGCGCAAGATCTGGGTGTGGTTGGACCGAGTCAAGCTCGAGGGTTACGGGCTCACGGTCCAGGACGTCGAGCGGGCGCTCCGCGCAGAGCACATCGAGCTCCCGGGCGGACGGGTCGAGACGGGCGCGCTCGAGTACGTGGTGAAGACCAAGGCCGAGTTCGCCTCCGCCGCGGAGTTCGACGCCATGGTCGTCGCCTACCGCAATCAGGTCCCCATACGGATCCGCGACATCGGCCGGACGGAGGACGGCCTCGAGGAGCGGCGCAGCCTGGCGTCACTCAACGGCGCCCCAGCGGTAGCGCTGCTCGTCCGCCGTCAGTCCGGGACCAACACCGTCGAGGTGGCCGAGGCGGTCAAGGCCGAGGTGGAAGGGCTGCGCCGCGAGCTCGCCGCCGACGGCGTGTCACTGGAGATCGCGCAGGACCTCTCGGTGTTCATCGAGCACTCCATCGAGGAGATCCAGACGCACCTGCTCCTCGGCGGCGGGTTGGCGATTCTCATCGTGTTCGTGTTCCTGCGCGACTGGCGCATCACCCTCATCAGCGCGCTCGCCCTCCCCACCAGCGTGATCGCCACGTTCATCGTCATGAACGCGCTCGGCTTCACGCTCAACATGATGACCATGCTCGCCCTCTCGCTCTCGATCGGACTCCTGATCGACGACGCGATCGTGGTCGTGGAGAACATCTACCGCCACGTCGAGGAGGGGCAGCCCGCCCTCGAGGCCGCCCGGTTCGGCACGGCCGAGATCGGGCTGGCCGTGGTCGCCATCACCGCGTCCATCGTCGCCGTGTTCTTGCCGGTCGCCTTCATGAAGGGGATCGTGGGACGCTTCTTCTACCAGTTCGGCGTGACCGTCTGCGTGGCCGTGCTGATCAGCCTCTTCGTCGCGCTCACGCTCATCCCGTCGCTCGCCGCCAGGCTCCTCCGCCATCAGGAGCGGCACGGCGTCGTGTTCCGTGCGATCACCTGGGTGCTCGACTGGTTCGACGCCCTCTACAGCCGGATCCTCGGCCCCGCGCTGCGCTGGCGCTGGGTGACGGTGCTCGCCGGGGTGGCGGTGTTCGTGGCCACGATCTTCGTGGGGAGCTTCTTGCGGGCGGAGTTCATCCCCGTCGAGGACCAGAGCGAGTTCAACATCCGCGTCAAGGCGCCGCTCGGGTCCTCCCTGGCGGTGACCGCCGACACGCTCGAGGAGATCCGCGCTCGGCTGCAGGGCCAGCCGTGGCTCGTCTACACGTTCACCACGATCGGCAGCGACGAGCTGCAGCGTGTCAACGAGGGGGTCATGTACGTGAAGATGACTCCCAAACAGGAGCGGCAGGTGGGTCAGCTGGAGGCCATGACCTGGGCTCGCCAGCAACTCGACGGGCTCGCCGACCGGGCCAGGATCAGCGTCGAGGTCGTGCCCCGGGTGGCCGGCGGGGGGCGGAAGTCGTCCGACCTGCAGTTCGAGCTCCGCGGCCCGGAGCTCGATCGGCTCGACCAGATCGCAGGCAGGGTCGTGACGTGGATGCGGCAGACGACCGGCTACGTGGACGTCGACACGACCTACGAGACGAACAAGCCGGAGGTGAACGTCTTCGTCAAGCGGGATCGCGCCGCGGACCTGGGAGTCGACCCGCTCGCGGTCGCGAACACCGTGCGCGCGCTGGTGGGTGGCGTCGACGTGGCGAAGTTCCGCGCCGAGGGTGACCGCTACGACGTCGCCGTTCGCCTCCTGGAGCCCTACCGCAACCGGCCCCAGGACATCGCCGCCCTGGCCGTCCGTGGCCGAGCGGGTGAGCTCGTGCGCCTCCAGAACGTCGCAGAGGCGGAGGTCGGCGGCGGACCGGTGCAGATCGACCGCCTGAACCGCGCGCGCTTGATCACGGTCACCGCCAACCTCCAGCAAGACCAAAAGGTGTTGGGGCAGGCCACGACGGAGCTGAATCAGCTCATGGGGAAGCTCGAGCTGCCCGCGGGCTACAGCTACGGGTTCGGCGGGCAGGCGGACACCATGCAGGAGTCGTTCGGCTACCTCCTGTTCGCGATGTTCCTCGCGGTGATCGTGATCTACATGGTGCTGGGCTCCCAGTTCGAGAGCTTCGTCCACCCGTTCACGATCATGCTCTCGCTCCCGCTCTCGCTCGTGGGTGCGCTGGGCCTCCTGGCGCTGGCCGGTCAGACGGCGAACCTCTACACGATGATCGGGATCATCCTCCTCATGGGCCTGGTCACCAAGAACGCCATTCTCCTGGTCGACTACGCCAACACCCTGCGAGAACGAGACGGGATCCCTCGCCACGAGGCGCTCGTGCGGGCCGGTGCCACCCGCCTCCGCCCCATCCTCATGACCACGGCCGCGATGATCTTCGGCATGCTGCCGATCGCGCTGGGCACAGGCGCAGGGGCGGAGTCGCGGGGACCCATGGCGACGGCCGTCATCGGCGGCCTCACCACCTCGACGTTGCTGACCCTGGTCGTTGTCCCCGCCGTGTACTCCATCCTCGACGATGTGAGGCAGCCCAGCACGTGGCGGATCTGGCGGTGGCTGAGGAGGCGGCCAGGGGGCTCTCCGGACCGGCCGGGTGAGTGACTGCGCTGCGGCTGGTTCGCAGGGGCGCTCACCATCGCTCTTCGACTGACCGAGCAGGAGCCGCTGACGAGTCAGGGTGCCGGTCACTCCCGCAGACCTCGAGGAGCGCCGGGTCAGCCCCCTCTGGCGTCCGGTTGCCCCGGCGCCGCGCCGCCCGGATCAGCCCTCGGCCGCCTTGCCCGCGGCCGCTGCGAGCGTCGCGCGGTAGGTCCACGGGAGCCAGGCTGCCGGCTCGCTCGCGACCGCGCTCGCGTGGCGAAGGCGCGCGGTGAGGTAGTCGAACTGGTTCCCGCCGCTGATCTCGGTCGTGCAGATCAAGCTCATGAAGACGTCGCCGACGCTGAGTGGCTCGCGGCGCCATGACTTCATCGGGGCATCCCTCGCCACGATGAACGGGCTAACGCGGCGGCCCGAGCCCCCGCACGACCTCGAGCAGCTCGTCGAGCGCCGGGCGGTCGGTGATCGACTCGCCCACGCGGGTCCAGCGCACCGTCCCGTCACGGGCGTGCACCACGACCACGGCAGGCAGGGCGACCCCGTGCGCCGCGTCGTGCACACCGAAGGCCTTGCACGCCGCCAGGTCGGGGTCGGACAGGAGGGGGAAGCCCAGCCGGTCCGCGGGCTCCTCCTCGGCCTGCCAGGCCCGGGTCTCCTCGGGCCGGTCGGCGGAGATCCCGGCGAGCACGGCGCCCAGCCGTTCGAGCTCATGACGGCGGTCGTGCAGCTCGCCGAGCTGCCGGCGGCAGAACGGTCACCAGCGCCCGCGGTAGAACACGAGCACCACGTGCCCGCGCGCGCGCAGGTCCGCCAGGCTCACCGCCCGCGCCGCGCCGGTCCCGGCGGCCAGGGTGAAGTCGGGCGCGGGGCTGGCGACCGGGACCAGGTTCGGGTCCGGCTGGAGGTAGTACCAGCCGCACCCCGGGAGGAGGGAGGCCAGGAGGAGCAGCGCCGCGCGCACGCGAGGAGCCTACGCCCTGCCCGCGCGGCTGACGACCGGCAGGCGCCGCGCGACCGGGCGCTCGCCCAGCTCGAAGGAGAGGACGCCCATGGGGCACACGTCGATGCAGATCCCGCACTGGATGCAGGCCGTGTTGGAGTTGTCGAACGGCTGCTGGTCCTTGGCGAAGGACATCACGTCGACCCCCACCTGGCAGTGCCGGCTGCAGAGCGTGCAGGAGATGCACTGGTCGTTCGAGGCGATGCGCAGCCGGCCGTACCAGGCGGAGAGCACCTGGTTCCAGGCCGCCAGGGGGCACCAGTAGCGGCACCACACCTTGCCGCCGAAGAAGGCGGTAGAGCGCGATGGGGATCACCGCCACCAGCCAGAAGTCCACCACGTAGGAGTAGGCGCTGGCCCACGCGTTGTCGCCGCGGGTGCCGAAGGCCCCCACCGTGACCACGGTCACGATGGCCGCCGCCGCCAGGACCACCGCGCCCTGGAACTCCCAGGCGCGGCTCCTGGCCCCCTTGGCCGCCAGGTGGCGCCAGCGGTCGCCGAGCGTCTCCGCCAGCCCGCCGCAGCCGCAGATCCAGGTGCAGAACCGCTTGCCGTGCCGCCGCGCGGCCAGGGGGATGGCCACGAAGGTGAGGAGCAGCCCGGCGCCGACGAAGGCCCCCACGACGGCGCGGGGGTCGCTCGCGTCCCACCAGTGGAACGTGTTGAAGAACAGCGGCCAGGGCTGGTAGAGCCCCCAGGCGCGCCAGGCGTGCTGGATGCTCAGCGCCTGCACGGCGATGACGTTGGCCACGAGGAAGAAGGCCACCTGGAAGCCGATGAGCGTCGCGTAGCGCCAGCGCTGGTAGCGCGGGTCGGCGGCCACCGCGCTCCAGCGGCGCAGGGCCAGCGCGCCGAACACACACATGAGGACGGTGTACAGGCCGCTGTAGAGGTAGCCCTGCTGGAACCAGCGCGTGCGCCGCAGCACGGCGTAGGCCTCGGGGTCGAACAGCCAGGCGAAGGGCGCGAAGGCCACCTCGAACGTGGGCCGCAGGACGGCGTCGTAGGTGGCGGGCGCGATGAGCCGGTCGAAGGGCCAGGAGTAGGGCGCCTCGGGGTACTTCTTCAGCGCGTAGAGCGAGTAGACGAGGAGCGCCACCAGCGCCAGGGCCAGGAAGCGGCCCAGCGGCCAGTCGCGCTCCAGCCGCACCCCCACGCGGCGGAAGAGCGGGAGCGGCAGCTCGGCGCCGATCATCTCGAACACGACGTCGTTCTGGACCGTGCGCTCCTGCCCGCCCGCGTCCACGAAGGTGACCGCGTCGGGCTCGATCCGCGCCAGGCGGCTGCCCAGGTGCAGCTCGAGGCGGCCCGCCGCCTGCTCGGCCAGCAGCGCGTCCACGTTGCGCTTGCGCGGGAAGGTCAGCGCGGGGTCCACGGTGACCATCGTCACGCGGTTGCGCTTGCACAGGGCCAGCGCCGCCTCGGCCGCCACGTCCCCGCCGCCGTAGACGAAGACGCGCCGGCCGTCGAACGCGTCGGGGTCCGCCAGGTGGTGGAGCACCCTGGCCGCGTGCTCCTGCTCGCCCGGGACGCCCGCCTTGCGCGGGTTCCCCGCCTTGCCCAGGGCCAGGAGCACCCGGCGGGCCCGATGCTCGCCGCGATCGGTCACCACCACGAACGCGCCCGGCGCGCCCCGCACGTCGCTGACCCGCGTGTGCTCGCGCACCTGCAGCCCGGCCTGATGCAGCTGCTCCTGCCATCGGGCGAGGAGCTGCTCGCGGGTGCACTCCTCGAACCACAGGCTGCTGTTCAGCGGCACGCCGGCCGGCTCCGCGAACAGGACCTTGCCCTTGTACATGTTCACGACGGTCGAGGCGACCCGGCCCGCGTCGAGCACCACGTAGCGCATGCCGAGCTCGTGGCAGCGCATGGCCGCCCCGAGGCCCGCGGCGCCCGCGCCCACGATGACGACGTCGAGCAGGTCGGGATCGGTCGGGTCGGGCGGCCCCAGCTCCTGATGCAGCCGCTCGGCCAGCGCGTGGCCCTGGTTCAGCCCGAGCTTGATGAGGGGCGTCCCCGCCACCTCTCCCGCCAGGTACACGCCGGGGCGGCTGGACTCGCCGGCCGGGGAGACCACCGGGAGGTCGGGGTAGCTGGGCTCCGGGCGCCGGGGGGCCACCAGGCGGCGGAGGAGGGCGAGCGGCATGTCAGACCTCCGGGGCGATCACCCAACCGGCGGGGGTCGGCGCGGATTCCCCCGGGGCGGCCTCGCGGCGAGCGTCGAGATCGACCCGGAGGGCCCACCCGGCGACGTCGGCGTTCACCGCGCGGCGCACCACGTCCTCGGTGGTGCGCCGGGCACGCGCGGCGCGCGCCACCGCCATGAGGAGGCCGTTCACGAGGGACGGGGGGCCGTGCACGCGGCGCGCGCGTGGCGGGCGGCTGCCCAGCCACTCCGGGTGAACGCGCAGCAGGCGACGGTCGTCGCGCGCGGCGACCTGCAGCGCGCGCGCGGCGAGGCTGGCGAGCACGCACGCCTCCTCGGCGAGGCTGGCCCCCCAGGAGGCGGCCAGGTCCCCGGCGTCCTCCGCCGCGAGCTCGGCGGCGACCCCCGCCGCCCTGGCGTCGAGCGCCGCGGCGGCCGCATCGTCCGGGGCGTCGTCGAGCCAGCGCACGACGAGGGCCAGGACCTCCCCGGGCCGGTGGTCGGCGGGGAAGGCGCCGGTCCACGCGGGGAGGGCCAGCCGCGCCGCCGCGAGCGTCGCCCGCACGCAGACGCCGGCCCCCCAGCGGCGCACGTCGGTCACCCAGGCGCCGGGGCTGACCGCGAGGCCCGCGGCGCGCGCGGCGAGGGCCGCGGCCGGGTGCTCGCAGCTGGCGGCCAGCTCCAGGCGCCAGGCCTCGAGCTGGCCGTGGCGCAGGCGCGCGGCCAGCCAGGCGGCCTCCTCGACCGCCGCGCCGCTGCCGCGCCAGCGTCGCTCCAGCTCCCGCAGCCCCGGGTCGGCCAGGCCCCCTCCTCGACCGCCCCGGACCGCCCCGCCGCGCCGGACCGGCTCGAAGAGAATCGTCGGGCGGGTCGCCCGATTCCCGTCCAGGGGGCCTCGGCTCCGTGCCCGTGGGCCGTCGGGGCGCCTCGAGCCGCCGGGTGTCCAGCCCCGGGCGGGACTTACCCGGGCAGCACCTCCCCGGCAGCCGCGGGCCGCGTAGGCTCGAGCTCGAACAGCACGTGCAGGTGGACGCGCCGATTCAGCCAGCGGGTCGCCCGCAGGCGCAGGCCGGCGCGGGCGAACGCGTTCTGCCACTCCTGGACGGTGCGAAACGACAGGGGCGCGGAGAAGGCGCCGAGGGCCGCGCCTTCGCGCAGGGAGTTGGCCAGCCGGTCGAGGCACGTGAGGAGGAGGCGCCCGGCGGGGCCCTCGTACGTGGACTCCGTGACGACGACGCGGGCGCGGGCGACCCGGGACGCCTCGCGGAGCACCGCGTCCGGGTCCGCGGCGTGATGCAGGACGAGGCTGAGGACGACCGTGTCGAAGGCGCCGTCACGGAAGGGGAGGCGCGCGCCGTCATGGCGCACGAAGGGGGCTCGTGTGCGTCGCGCGTCCACGATGTCGGCGAGCACCACCGTGCGGTCGGGCGCCTCCAGCGCCAGGGCCACCCAACCCTCCGCGCACCCCAGGTCGAGGAGGCGCGGCCCCAGGACGTGCGGCGCGATCTGCGCGGCCTTGCGCGCGCCGCGGCGCCGCAGGAGGGGCTCGAGCAGCGCCCCGCGCGTCAGGTCGAGCGCGGCCAGGCCGAAGAAGGGCAGCCACACCGCCGCGACGAGCGGCCCGTGGGGCCAGCCGACGTAGGTCCCGTAGGTCAGGACCGAGGCGCCGGAGAGCCACAGCCAGGGGCCGGCCGCTTCGGGCGCGAACGGGAGCAGCGCCAGCGCCAGCACGGCGTACCAGGGATGCACGGTCGTGGCGGTCACGAGGTAGCCGGCGAAGACGAGGAGGCTCCCGCGCAGGACCTGCCGCGGCGTCGCGGCGGGGTGCAGGAGCCCCACCCCCAGGGCCCAGGCCAGGAACGTCCCGCGCAGCGCGGGCCCGAGCGCCTTGCTCGGGTCCTCGCCGAGCACGGACCAGGCGACCGCCTTGAGCGCGTAGTAGAGCCCGGCGTTGAACTCGAACAGCCGCACGTAGAGGTCGAGCGACTCGCCCACGTGCGCCGGGGCATCGGGGTGCCAGAAGGGGAGCGCCAGCGCCGCGGTCACCGCGAGCGCCAGCCCCGCGCCGCGCGGCCCGAGGTGCCGGAGCCAGAGCGGGGCCGCGGCCAGGGGCACGAGCTTGGCGAGGACGGCCAGGGCCAGGCCGCACCAGGCCAGGCCCGGGCGGGCCGCCGACAGCCCGAAGGCGCCGAGCCCCAGGCCGAGCACGAGGGCCCCCTCGGAGTGGCCCTGGCCGGCGATCGTCACCAGCACGAGAGGGTTCCACGCGTAGAGGGCGAGCGGGGCGACGCCCCCGCCCAGCCGCCGGAGGGCGCCGGCGAGCGCGACCACGCCCAGGAGCTCACAGAGGACGAGCGCCGCCTTGATCGCCATGAGGCCAAGCGCCTCGCTGGACGTGCAGGCGTAGACCCAGCCGCCGAGCGCGAACAGGGCCTGGGAGAGCGGCGGGTAGACGCTGTAGTAGTCGGGCGAGTTGAGGCGCGACAGCAGCGGACCCTGGGCGAAGGCGGCCAGCGCGGGGTCGCTCGGTCGGAAGGCGTAAGGGCTCAGGCCCGAGGCCGAGAGCCACCCGTCCCACAGGTAGCGCGCCGGGTCATCCGACAGATCCGCCGTGACCGGCGCGAGGAGCAGGCGCAGGACGAGCGCGACCCCCAGGAGGTTGCGCGGTCGGTCGAGCCACTCGCGGTGGCGCCACCACGTCCAGAGCAGCCCCGCGAAGGTCGTCTGGTAGCACAGGACGACGGTCAGCAGCGACTCGCGGCGGAGCCCCAGCAGCGCCAACCCGAGCACCCCGACCAGCACGACGACGACCGAACCAGGCAGGGATCGGAGTGAAGGGGGGCGTGAGGGCTCCGGGCGCCCTCCTCCTCGCTCTGTAGGGACGGGGGTCAGGCTCGCCCGGGTGGCGCGTCGGGTGCGCCTTGCGCGGGGCTGGGCGCGGTCGAGGTGGCCCGGGGAGGAGGGACTGGAAGCTCGGGCGACGGACCCTTCTGCTCCGGCGGGGCGCCGGAGCACGCGACGGCGAGCGCCCCAAGCAGGCCCACCGAGACGCCGATGCGCCCCCATCGTCGCCGTCCGGGTACGCCGACCTCGACCAGGTCGCGGCGTGTCTGCGCGGACAGTTCGAGAGAGGTGGTGACGGGACTCCGGTGCAGCAACGACATGAGTAACTCCAGTTCGTGCTCGTCCATGGGAGGGAAGCATTGGGGGACACCCGTTGTCGCGCCCAGCGGCCCCGCCAGCACTCGGGATCCGGCGATGACTTGCTCAGCGCAGGCGGTGGGGGTGCGCGCCCGGCCTCTCCCGGCGTTGCCGATCACGACCGGGGTAGCGCCAGCGATGCTGGAGGTACGCCAGGCGCTGGGAGCCCTGGGTCCACTGGATGTTCGCGCCGATGACCCGGCGCTGAGGCGTGAACCCCAGGACGAGCGGCGCCGCATGGGACGCCCCTCTCTGTGCGTGGGGCACGGCGGTCTCCTCACGTGGCGTCGCTCGAGATACGGCCGCGAGGGTCGCGCGCAGAGCGTCGACCTCGCGCTCGAGGTCGTCCACGAGGGCCGCCGCCGGCGCAGCGAGCGGGGCCGGGGCCTGCTCGGGCTGCGGCTCGCGAGGGGCCGGCGCCGCACGCGGCGCCCGGCCGTCGTTGACGGCAAGCTCCTGCCGCTGGCGCCAGCGCTCGACCGGCATCCACTCGCCGTCGTGGCGGACGAACCCCAGCGTCGAACGCGCGCGCTCGTGGTCCGGATCGAGCGCCAGGACGGCGCGGAGGGCGGCGTGCCCCTCCGCGCGCATCCCGAGCGCCAGGCAGAGCTGACCGTACGCAAGCCGCTGCGCGACGGTCCCCTGAGGATGCCCCGCCGCACGGCGAAGGTCGAGCTCGTCCAGGGGGTCGTGTCGGCGCTCGATCCGGGCCACGTCCTCGGGCGCGAGCAGGGTCTGGCCCTGCGGGACCAGCAGGACGAGGGCCCCGTCCCGCTCGCGGACCGAACCGCGGAGGATGCGGCCGTCGCGGAGATGGACCTGGTCCCAGGCTCCGGGCCCCACGTCGACGTCGCCGGGAGCCTGCGCGCAGGCCAGGCTTGCCAGCCCGGCCACGAGCGCCAGCGCACGGAGGATGGTGGTCATCTCCTGCTCCCCTCGATCATCTCCAGCGGACTCGCCAGTTGGCTGAACACGCGCGCCGCTCCGTCGATTCCCGCGGCCCGGTCCCCCCGCAGGAGAGCGGGAGGGGCGCCGATGGCCGGAGGCGGCGCTTCGTCCGGATCGGCGCCGCGGCTCACGGTGACGTCTGCAAGACGACGACCTCGTAGGCGGGGAGCGGGTCCGCAGCCTTCGGGCTGGCCCGGACCACGACGTAGTGCCTCCCGCTCGAGCGGGCGGCGAAGTCGATGTGGGCCCCCAGCCCGCCGAAGGGGCTGTCGTCGTTCGACATGAGGGTCTGGAGGGACGGGTCGAGGAGCGCGATGGCCGTGTCCGTCCCCCGCCCGGCGAGGTTCGGGTTCCCCCACGTCCGGAACGAGTACACCTTGCCCGCCTCCAGGGTGATCGAGAACCAGTCCTCGTCGCCCACGTAGTCGATCAGGCCCCAGCGGGCGTCGCTCGGCCCGGAGAGCTGCGTCGGTGGCTGGAAGGCCATGGGGGTCGCGTCGGAGGACGAGTTCCCGTGGTCGTCCACGTGGCCGCTCTGGGCGCCACCGGTGGTGCCGCCGCCCGAAGCGGTCGCCGCCGCCGCGGTGGCGGCCCGGCCCGAGGTCTTCCTCGAGCTCGGTCCGCAGCCCGCGGCGGCGATGCCCGCCACGGCGATGCAGATGACCAGGGTGCTCTCTCGCTTCATGATGCCTCCAGACGCCTCGCGTCTTCTGGGTCCCACTTGCGGCCAGGGCTGCGCACGCTGGCCCCACGCCTCCATCAGCGGATTCGGTCCGCCGGTACGTCGCCTCCTCGTTCGCAGCCGGCTCGCGCCGCTAAGGAAGCCTGCGGATGTGGTCGACCCAGGCGGCCTCGAGGCGATCGAGGTCGACGGCGCCGAACGTCGCGGCGTGCGCCTCCTCGGGGGTGCGCCCCTCGCGCAGGGCGAGGAAGTAGTCGCGCACGAGGGCGTGGCCCTTCCGGCCCATGCTGGGCGCGTGCAGGAGGAAGTGCACCAGCCCCCAGCCCTGAGCGTAGTTGAGCAGCTGCTCGTCGCCCTTGAAGCGTTCGTCGTCGAGCCGCGTGAACTCCCGCAGCGAGAGCGGGCGCTCCCCGCGTCCGGCCAGCGCGTCGCGCAGACGCGCCAGCCGCCCCGGGTGGACGCTCCCCACCTTGAAGCCGCTCGCGCCATGGAGCTCGGTGGTGGAGAAGTAGTCGGCCAGCCCCTCATCGAGCCACGAGGGCACCTCCGGCGCGTGCGTGTAGATGAACTGATGAAACGCCTCGTGGAACAGCGTCCGGACCCCGGCGCGGCTGAAGCCCTGCTCCGCGTCGCGCTCGTACGTCCCGCAGTTGATGACCAGGGCGCCCTGGTCGACGTGGTACTGGCCGACCGACTGTCCGGCGACCCCCGGCCCCCAGACCGACTCGATGAAGTCGCGGTAGGTGCGCGCGTCCGGCAGCAGGTAGACGCGGTTGATCCGCCCTCGGTCGACCTCGAACGGGAACACCTTCGCGTACGCCTTGTAGATGCCCTCCAGCAGCTGCGCCCCCCGGGCGTCGCCGCCGCGCCGCGCGACCTCGTGGTGCGCGTGGACCAGGTAGCGCTCCGAGCGACGTACGACGAACCCCTCCAGCGAGAGCAGGCGGCCCAGCTGGCGTCGCACCCAGCTGTCCGCAGGCAGGTCCTCGATCAGCTCGCGCACCCGGTCGTCGTCAGGGTAGAAGAAGGCGACGAGGGCCAGGTTCGCGTCGCAGGCCTCATCCATGAGCTCTGGGTCCAGCGCCCGCGCGCGCTCGAGGTGTCGCCGCGCCTGGTCGAGGCGGCTGAAGCGGAGGAGCGCCCGCCCCATGGCGTACTGCGCGGCGGCCGAGTCGGGGGCCGCGACGAGGGCCTGGCGGGCGAGCGCCAGCGCCTCGCCGAAGCGCTTGGCGTCGAGCGCCTCCTCGGCCCTCTCCGCGAGCGCCTCGTCCCCCCTCGCGGGCGCCGGGGCGGCGCAGGTCAGGAGCGCGAGGAGCAGCGCGAGGAGCGCGCGCCTGGTCATGGCGCTCGTCGCGCGGGTCGCACCGACACGCGGGGAGCACGTCCGGTCGTGACTCATGGGATCACCTGCGCTCGAGAGGCTCGGGGTCGGGAAGGAGTGCTCCCCCCGGCGAGGCGGAGCTCGCCGGGGGGAGTGGGGGTGGGGTCAGGAGAACGGTGGCGCGGAGCCCTCCGTCAGCCGCGCCACGCCAGGGTGATCGCTTCCGGGCTCTCGACGGGCGCCGCGCGCTCCTCCGCGATGTGCTCCGCGAGCGTGAGCGCGTCGTGGCAGTCGACGCAGTCGACGAAGTGCCGGCGGAGGTGCTCGAGGCGCTCCTCTCGCGACGCCTCCGGGGCGCCCGCGACCATCCGTCGCGCGCGCTGGCACGCGTCGACCGGCACGCACGCCTTGTCGCTCGCGGGCTTGTCGAGGTAGATCGCCCCCGTGGCGAAGTCCACGATGAGGCCGATGGCTCCGGTGAGGAAGATGTCCAGGACGAAGAAGCCCCAGTTGATGTTAGCGGAGCGCTGGGCCTCCGACTTCCCTCCGACGAAGATCGTCGCGCAGCCGCTGGAGAGGACCAGCGGCGCGCAGAGGATGAGCACGAGGACGCGGCTCGGTCTCTTCACGTATCCACGACTCCCTTCTCGTGAACCATTCGAGGTCCGCCCGTCCCGTCGGGGGACGCTCATGAGGAACAGCGGAGGAGAGGAGGAGAAGCGTCGCTCGCCTCCCGGAGGGCGCCGAGCCGGTCGCGCGCTGGCGCCCGAGGCGCTCGACGTGCTACGGTCTTCGTCGCTGCCGCATGCTGCCCCGCGACGACTTCGCCACCGTCGACACCGACGACCTGCTCGCGCGCGCGAAGGGCGGCGACGCGCACGCCTACGGCGACCTCTTCCGGCATCTCGAGCCCAGGCTCCAGGTCTACGTGAGGGTGCGGCTGGGGCCCCAGCTGGCGCTCGACGTCGACTCTCACGACGTGGTGCAGGAGATCCTCCTCCTGGCGCACCGCGACTTCGCGCGCTTCGACGCGAGGGAGCCCGGCGGGTTCGTCCGCTGGCTGTTCGTCGTCGCGGACCATCGCCTGCGGGACCTGGCCACCCACTACGCGGCGCAGAAGCGGCGGCCCGCCGAGGGCCTCGTGCGGGGCGATCAGGCCCTCGCCGGGGCGCGCGACAGCCACACGAGCCCGTCCGCGGCGCTCGGACGCGAGGAGCGACGCGAGATGCTGGCGCGGGCGCTGGAGCGCCTGCCGGAGGACGAGCGAGAGGCGCTCATCCTGCGACACTTCCAGGAGCTGACGCTGATGGAGGTCGCGGAGCGACTGCAGCGGAGCGAGCCGGCCGTGCGGCGCCTCCTCGGGCGGGCCCATCGCAGCCTCGGGCGGGCGCTCCGGGCCGAAGGCGATGGCCCGTAGGCCGGGCCGCACGGGTCAGGGGACGTCGAAGTAGGAGCCGCCGGCGTCCGCGGCGACGTTCTGGCAGAACTGCCGGAAGACGCCGCTGGCCGAGATGCCGAACACGTTGATCGTCGCTCCCTGGGAGTTCGCCCGGGAGATCATCCGTCGGTGGCCGTCGAAGCCGTTGGCCCCGCAGTTGGGCGCCCCGTCGGTGAGGAGCACGACCGACATGTTCTGGCGGTCGCCGAGGGCCAGGGCGCAGGCCGGGCCGGTCGCGGTCGCCCCGATCGGCGTGAGCCGGCGTACCCAGGCCGCGGCCGACTGCTTGTTGCGGTCGCTGGCCTCCTGCATCTCCCGCTGCCAGCGCTGCGTGCCGCAGTCGTAGGCGATGACGTTGAACTTGAAGTTCCGCGAGAGGCCCATGATGGAGCGCAGGAGCTCCACCTTGGCCCGGTCGAGGCGCGTCCCGCTGGCGGTGGTGCCCTCCAGGGTGGTGTAGCTCCGGCGGTCCCAGTCCATGGAGCAGGAGATGTCCAGCACGTAGGAGATGGTGTCGTTCTCGGAGGAGATCTCCTCGCCGTAGATCGTGGGAGGCGGCTCGTCGCGCGGGTCTGGTCGGTCGGGCGGCGTCGGCGGGGCCGGCGGCGGCGTCGGGGCGGGGGCGACGGGCTTCTCCACCGGGAGGTCCAGGTCGCCCGCTGGCGTCGGGGTCGTCCCCGTCCCGCTCCCCAGGCCCGGGGAGGGGCCCGTCGACTGGGCGGACGTGCTCGAGGCGGTGAGGAGGACGGCCGCCAGGCCGAACAGCGCGATGGGGCAGGGCTTCATCGGTCGAGTGCTCGCTCGGGCAGAGGGTTGGGGCTCCCGGAGGGCGCCGCACGTCCCAGGGGGGGGCCGCGGGGATGAGCGGCGTCGGACACGGCGTCCGTCGCTGAAATCCCGGCGACCGCTCGCGGTCGCGCGCGTCGCGCCCCTCGGGGGCCCGGCCCGTCATCGGGCGACCGCGCGCGCCCGTCTCGAAGAGGCGCGCGGCCGGGGTCCCGCACCTGCTTCTTCGAGGACGAGGCCCCGGCCCTCGAGCTCGTGACTTCGCGGGCCCCGCCTGATGGCCACCGGGTGGAACGGAGCGAAAGGCGCACCAGCCGCCGATCGCACGGGCTCGAGTCACAGCGGCCGTCGCTCGTCTTGATGGCCACGTCCGGGCACACGGCCCGATGCTCCGATCCGCAGTGACGCACCTGTCGCCCTCGCCCGCCGCTTCGCGGCCTCCGCTCGGGGATGCGCGCCACCGCTCGATCTGCTCGCTTCGCTCGCAGATCGAGCGGTGAGCGCGGTCAGTCGCCGTCGCCCGCGAGGAGCGCGCGCGCCTGCGGCGCGGCGCGGTGGTCCGGCGCGAGCTCGACGAAGCGCTCCAGGTCGGCGCGCGCCCCCGCGCGCTCACCGAGCGCCAGCCGGGCGCGCCCGCGCTCCAGCCAGGCCTCCGCGAAGGCAGGGTCCAGCTCCAGCGCCCTGGTCAGGTCCGACACCGCCCCGGCCCGGTCACCCCGAGCGAGACGCGCCCGAGCGCGCGTGGACCAGGCCTCGGCGAGGTGCGGGGCGAGCTCGATCGCCCGCGTGTAGTCGGCGTGGGCGGCTTCGTGCTCCCCTACCTGCTCCCGGGCGAGGCCCCGGCGCGCCCACGCCTCGACGAGGCGAGGCTCGAGCGCGAGCGCGCGCGTCTGGTCCTCGATCCCGCCCAGCAGGTCGCCGCTCGCCGCGCGCGTGAGGCCGCGCCCCGACCACGAGGCGGCGCGACGCGGGTCGCGGTCGATGGCCGCCGCGTGGTCCGCCAGCGCCCCCGCGAGGTCGCCGCGCCGCGCCCGCGCGAAGGCCCTGCCCTCCCAGGCGTAGGGCCGCTCCGGGGCGAGCTCGATGGCTCGCGTGAAGTCGGCGATCGCGCCCTCCAGGTCCCCGCTGGCCTCGTGGAGGTTGCCGCGGTTGATCCAGGCGCCGACCAGCCCGGGGTCGAGCGCGAGGGCGCGCTCGAGGTCCGCCAGCGCGCCCTCCACGTCGCCGGCCGCGGACCGCATGACGGCGCGGTCCGCCCACGCGTCGGCGCGCCCGGGCTCGAGGTCGAGCCCTCGGGTCATGTCCTCGCCCCCGCCATGAGGGTCGCCGAACGCCCAGCGCGCGAGCCCGCGCCGGAACCAGTCGTCAGCGGCGTCGGGCTCCGGGCCGGCGAACGCCTCCGCCCCGGCGGGGCCGGCGGCCGCGAGGCCCACCACCCTGTAGGGGCCGTTGAAGCCGTGGAAGCGGGCGCTCCACCAGAGGAGCGCCCTGGCCTCCGCGCCGGGGAGGCGGGCGAGCGCCAGGCCGGCGGGCACGGCCCGCAGGGGGTCGGCCTCGGCGTGCAAGTAGCGCCCTAGCGCCGGGACCGCCCGCCCGGGCAGGCCGATGTGACCGAGCGCGTCGCAGGCGAGGCGCGCCATGTCCAGGCTCCTCTGCGTCACCGCGTCTCGCTGCGCCAGGGCCAGGTCGGCGTCATTGACCAGCGGTCCGCTCGCGCTCGGGTCGGGAGGGGGGCGCTGCCGCGCGCGCAGGAGCGTGTCCCTGGCGGACCGCGGGAGGTCGTGGCCGGGCGGCGTGGCGAGGCGGGCCGCCAGGGCCTCCTCGACCCCTGGGACGCCGGGGAGACGCGCGCGGACCCACGTGGCCTCGGCCTGGAGGAGGTCCGCGGCCACCTCCTCGAGCGCGTCCGCCAGGAGCTCGACGGTCTGGGGCTCGGGGTGACGGGCGATGGCGATCAGCGCCTCCTGCAGCCCCTCCGGCCGGGCCGCCAGCTCCCCCGTCCGGGCCCTGGCCAACCAGCGCTGCACCTCCTCGCGCCGCCTGCGCGCCTCGGCGGTGCGAGCCTCCTCCAGCCGCGACGCCGCCTCCCGGGCGCGGGCCGGGGCGCGCGGCGCCACGCGCCGATGGGCGTAAGCGGCCAGCGACCACTGCCCGGCCGCGCTCGCCCGCTCGCCCAGCGCGAAGGCGGTCTCCACGAACGCGAGGCGCGCCCGCGCGTCGGCCGGGGCGAGCCGGTGCCACTCCTCCGCCGCCTCGAGCGCCTGCAGCCCGAGGCCGAGCTCGGCATCGGACACCGGCGGGCCGACGGCAGGCAGCGGGGCAGCGCGCGACTGGTCGAACCCGGTCCGGTGCCGCTCGTACGTCGTCCTGGCCGCCTCGATCCGCAGCCCCTCCGCGCGACGTCGGCTCAGCGCCGCCCCCCCGGCGGCGGCCAGGGTCGCGGCGAGGAGTGTCATCGCCCCCGCCACCAGGACGGATGTCGCCGTCCGGTGGCGCCAGGCCCAGCCCCGCGCGCGGCGCAGCAAGCTGGGCGGGCGCGCCAGGACCGGGAGGCCCTCGAGGAAGCGGGCCAGGTCGTCCGCGAGCTCCTGCGCCGAGGCGTAGCGGTCCTCGGGCGCCGCCTCGAGGCACTTGAGGCAGATCGCCTCCAGCT
Organism: Planctomycetota bacterium; assembly: GCA_023954375.1. Classification (GTDB taxonomy): domain Bacteria; phylum Planctomycetota; class J058; order J058; family J058; genus JAMLIC01. The sequence continues at coordinate 68,850 of JAMLIC010000020.1, read as the reverse complement.
CCGGCCCCACGGCGCCCGGGCGCGCCGACGAGATCGGAGGGACCTCGCCCTGCGCCGCGGCGGCCAGCGCGTCGACGGTGGAGAGGCCGGCGAACGGTGGAGCCCCTGCGAGCATGTGGTAGAGCGTGGCGCCCATCCCGTACACGTCGGCGCGCCCGTCGACTCGCCCCAGCTGTCCCCGCGCTTGCTCCGGCGCCACGTAGCCCACGGTCCCCATGAACTGACCGCTCTCGGTCAGCCCCGGCTCCGGGACGAGGGTGTCCTTGGCCAGCCCGAAGTCGGTCAGCAGGGGGCGTCCGTCGGTCGCCACGATGACGTTCTGCGGCTTGAGGTCACGGTGCAGCACGCCCAGCGCGTGGACGGCCGCCAGACCCTGAGCGAGGGCGTGGGCAAGCGCCGCCGCGCGCCGCGGCGCCAGCGGGCCCTCGCGCCGCAGCAGCGCGTGCAGGGTCTCGCCGGGGACGAGGTCCATGACCAGGAACGCGAGCCCCTGGTCCACCCCCACGTCGTGCACGGTGACGACGTTGGGGTGACGCACCCTGGCGGCGGCGCGCGCCTCGATGTGCAGGCGCTGCAGCTGCTCCGGGCTGGCGCTCCCCCCCGCGGCGAGGACCTTCAGGGCGAAGTCGGCGCGCAGGTCCTCGCGCCAGGCGCGATAGACGATCCCCATGCCCCCACGGGCCAGCTCGCCCGTGATCTGGTACGCCCCGAGCGCGCGTGGCGTGGGCGTCACGACGGGCGCGCAGGCCTCCTGCAGGCTGCGCGCAGCGAGCAGGCAGTCCTCCGCCTCCGCGACGGGGACCCCGTGCCGCGCGGCGAGCTCGGACGCCCCGAGGGGCCGTCCCTCGCGCAGCGCGCGCTCGACCTCGTCCCAGAGGGCGTCGAACCGAGTATCGGCGGAGGGACCGCCCGCGCCGCCCGGCGCGAGCCACGTGTCGGCCGGCTCATCCCCGGCGCCGGGCTCGCGGGGAGGGGGGCTCGAGCTCGGCGGAACCTCGTGCATCCCCTGCCTCCTGCGAGCAGAGCGGTCGGGCGCGGGGGCGTCGCCCTCGTGTCGTAGTGTGGAACGGCGCGCTGACCCGCGCCATGCCCGCCCAGGACCCGCCGGCGGCCGAGGGTGGCGGAGGGGCGCCACGAGGAGACCACCGAGTCATGAGCCGTCGGGGGTCAGCGCGGGGCCCCGTGCGAGTGAGGCGCTGCGGCCGAAGCGGCGTCGCGCCGCGCATCGTCGATCCAGCGCTCCACCAGCCGCTCCAGCACCCCGAGCGGCACGGCGCCCTCCCCGAGGACCGCGTCGTGGAAGGCCCGCAGGTCGAAGCGCTCGCCCAGGGCGGCCTCGGCGCGGGCGCGGAGCTCGCGCAGCTTCAGCTCGCCCAGCTTGTAGGCCACCCCCTGTCCCGGCCAGGCGACGTAGCGGTCCACCTCCCGCTCGACGTTCGCCGCCGCCAGCGCGCTGTTGGCGAGCATGTACTCGATGGCCTGCTGCCGCGACCAGCCTCTGGTGTGGAGGCCGGTGTCGACGACGAGGCGCAGGGCGCGCCACATCTCGAAGCTCAGGCGCCCGAAGTCGTCGATGGGCCGGGCATAGAGGCCGCGCGAGCCCGGCGGGCCCATCTCCAGGCCCAGACGCTCCGCATACACGCCCCAGCCCTCGGCGAAGGCCGTGTAGCTGAGCAGCGTGCGCCAGGGGTGGACGTCCGTGAGCTCCTGCGCGAGCGCGACCTGCAGGTGGTGGCCAGGCACGGCCTCATGCAAGGTCAAGGGGACGACCTCGTAGATGGGGCGCTGGTCGAGGGCGGACGTGTTGGCGACGAACCAGCCGGGGGTCCCGTTCTCGAGCGAGCCGTGGAGGTAGTAGGCCGTCGGCGCGGAGCGCGCGAGGAGCTCGGGCATGGCCTGAACGCCGTACGTGTTGCGGGGGAGGCGCCCGAAGAGGCGCGGCAGCTCGGGGTCGACACGCTTCGCCACGTCACGGTAGCGGGCCAGCAGCTCCTCGGCCGAGCGACAGAAGTTGCGTGGATCGCCGCGCAGCTGCTCGACGAAGGCGCGCAGCCGCGCGTCGCCCTCGAGGCTCGCGTCGATGTCGACGCCCGCGCGCCCGATCACCTCGAGCATCTCGGCCTTGATCCGCGCGACCTCCGTCAGGCCCAGCGCGTGGACGTCGTCGGCGCCGAGCGACAGGGTGGTGTGCTCCGCGAGGCAGTGGGCGTAGAACTCGACCCCGTCGGGCCGCTCGATGGCCGCGATCGAGTCGCGGCAGGCCGGCAGGTACTCACGCTCGATGAAGTCGGCGAAGGCCCCGAGCGTCCGCGTGACCTGCTGGACGGCCGCGAGCCCCCGCGCGCGCAGCGGGTCGTCGCCGGGGAGGCGGGCGAGCGGGGAGAAGAGGAGGTGCTCGTCGGGCGCGCCACGCGCCAGCGCCCGGTACTTCTCGACCAGCGCGCCCACGACGAGGCGCGGCGGGGTGACCCCCTCCGCGACGCCGCGGCGCATGTTGATCATGAGCTGCCCCGCATGGCCTCGCACGGCCTCGAGGCGCGCCGCGAACGCCTCCAGCTGGGCGCGGCTGGTGAACGACAGCCGCCCCGGGAGCTGCGGCAGCCACTGATGCGGCCCCTCGATGAGCGTGACGGGCGTCAGCCACTCGCGGAACCGCGCGCTGGCGAGCCGGCGCAGCAGCTCGTACTCGAGCAGGTCGGCGTCGATGCGGCTCCTGGGCGAGAGGGTCGTCAGGTCCAGCCGGCGCAGGCGCTCGAGCCTCATGCGCGCCGCGTCGGTCCACGCCGCCTCGGCCTCGGGGCTCGGGTCCGTGAGGCGATCGTCGAAGCGTCGGTCTCCGCGGACGCTCGCCCACAGGGGGTGACGCGCCATCAGGGCCTCGAGGTCCTCGTCGAGCAGGGCCAGGAGGCGATCGTCCGCCGAGGAGGTGGAGGCGGCGTCCTGGCGCGGCGACCCGTCGGCGCCCGCGTCCGCCCGGCCCGAACCACGCGGTGGCTCCTGCGCGCTCACCTCGGCCGGAGGCGTCGCCGTCAGGGTGATCACGAGGGCGGCCAGGACCCCCGTCGCTCGAATCTGCATGACGAACCTCCGGTGACGTGAAGCGGTCGAGCCGGCGCCGGCTCATCGGCCTCGCGGTCAGGGCGATGAGCGGAGTTGGCTGCGAGAGCCGTCGGGCAGAACCTCATGAGCGCGACGGGGGGGTGCTGGGTCGGCGCGGTCCTGGTCGACGGAAGGGCGCTCACCGTGGTCGCGCACGGCCCGCAGGAGGTCGAGGCGGTCGCCCGACGGGCGCTCGCCACGGCGCGCCTGAGCGCGCAGCGGTCGACGCGGCCGAGCTTTGACGACGACGACGAGTAGCGCGGTGGCGAGGCCCCCTCTGGCAGGAGGGGCTACTCCTCCGTGCAGTCTCCGCCCCATGACGACCAGGACCAGGCGCGTCCGGTTCCTCTTCGCCTTTCTCCTGCTGCTCACGTCGCGCTGCTCGGCGCTCCGGGGCGGTCGTGATCTACGGCGACATGGTCCGCAGCGGCAGCCAGCGGCAGCACGCTGGTCGAGGCCCCGCGCGCCTTCCGCGCCCGCGGCGCGCGCGGTCTTCGCCGTGGTCACGCACCCCGTCCTGCCCGGCGACGCCAGCGAGCGCCTGCGCCGGCCGGGGTCTTCATCGAGGGCGCGGTCGAGGGCCACCACGACGCGTCGGGCCTCGTTCGCGTCGTGGGGCGGGATGGTCAGCGCCATGATGATCGCCGCCGATCGCCGCCTCGACGTGGCGGTCAGGCGCGAGGCGCCTGCATCGGTGCGCCGCGCGAGGCCGAAGTCCGAGAGCTTCGCCCGCCCTTCGCGGTCGATGAGCACGCTCTCGGGCTTGACATCGCGGTGGACCACGCACGCCGCGCGCGTGGGCCAGGGCGCGCGCGAGGGCTCGAGCAGGCGCGCCGCCACACGCGACTCGAGCGGGCCGGGGGCGAGGCGCGCCGCCAGCGACTCGCCCCCGACGAGCTCCAAGGCGACGAACGGCCGCCCCCCCTGCTCGCGGCCCAGCTCGAGCAGGCTGACGACGTGCGGGTGGCTCGCCTGCGCCAGGAGCCGCGCCTCGCGCTCGAAGCGCAGCAGGTCCTCGGCCTCCGCGTGGAGGAGGACCTTGACGGCGACGCGCGCGCCGGTCGCCGGTCCCCGGCGCGGAGGACCGCGCCCATGCCGCCGCGGACGAGCTCGGCCTCGATGACGAAGCGGCCGATGCGCGCCAGGGTCGCCACGCGCCGAGCATGGCCGTGGCGCCGGGTTCGTCGCCAGGGCCGGCGGCCGGCCCTCGCGCGAGGGGGCTACCGGCTGACGCAGCGGCGATCTCAGGGGGCCGAGGCCCAGGGGCCTCTCCGTCCCTCGATCGACCGATCCAGGGTGGACGGGCAAGGACCTGAGCAGGCCCCGGGCTCCGTAGGTCCCGGCAGGGAGTGGACGCGCACGCTCGCCGGCGGGCAGCCTCCTGCTGGTCACGCCAGGGGGCGATGCGTGCTCGGTGAGCTCGCCGACCCGAGCGGTCGCGCCGGCGGGCTGGGGGTCGAGCCCGAGGCCGACCACGCACGATCCGCCCCCGCGAGGGGTTGCGCCGCGCGCGCCGGCGCGCTCGCGGATGTCGGCGCCGGAGGCTAGAGTCCGGCCGGTGCACCATGGGTCGACGGGATACGCGCGCGCCGCTGCTCGAGCTCCCCTTCCGCGAGGTCACGTCGCGGGTGCGGGAGCATCTGGCCCGCGGCCAGACGAAGGAGGCGGTCGAGCTGGCGCGCGACGCGCACGCGCGCCTGGCGACGCCTGACTCCGAGGCGCTGGCCATCGAGGCCTACCTGGCGCGGATCGCCGGGCTCGAGGCGCGCGGGCTCGCCGCAGAGGCGCGGGCGCTGACAGACTCGGTGCGCAAGCGCTTCCCGGGCGCGGCGGAGCGGCTGACGGATCGCGCCGTGTCCCGGGCGCTCGCGGAGCTCGTGCGCCCGCTCGGCGACCCGGGGCTCGACCCCGACGCGCGGGCGCGCGTCGAGGCGCGCGTGCGCGCGGAGGTCGTCGACCTGGCCGCCCTGGCCGGGGCGAGCTCGCTGCCCGAGGACCACGCCCTGCGGCGGGCGGCGGCGGCGCTCTGCCGCGCCTTCGAGGCGGCCACCACCGGGCCCGTGACCGACGACGACCTGCTGCTCCCGGAGGTCTCGCGCCGGAGCCCGCTGGCCCCGTGGAAGGCGCTCGCGCGGGCGATCGCCTGCTACCACCGGCACGAGGACGACCGCTGCCGCGAGGCCATCGCGGCCATCCCGCCCGACGCCGCGGCGGCGCGGGCCATCCCGGCGCTGCGCGCGCTCCTCGAGGGCCAGGCGGTGCCGGGCATCACGCCGACCCAGACGAGCCTGGGCGCGGCGCTCGCGGCGGTCGACGCCGCCCTCGAGCGCGCGGGCGGCGGCGGCGGCAAGGGCAAGGCCCTGCGCGCCATCGAGGTGGCCGTCGAGGCCTGCGCGCGCGAGGCGCCCGACCTGCTCGACCTCCTGCGACAGCGGCTCGCGGTGCTCGGCCTGGCGCTCGGGCTCCCCACCGATCGCCTCCTGAAGGCGCAGGGCGGGACGTCGCGCCACGACCAGCGCTTCTGGCGGCTCCTGGCCCTCCTGTTCGAACGTCAGGGAGGCCTGGTCGACGCGGCCAGCGCCTGGCTCGAGGCCCTGCGCGTGGGCGCGCTCGAGGGCAGGTTCCGGGCCGACGGGCCCGAGGCGGCGGCCGTGTTCCTGCGGGCCGCCGACCTGCTGGAGCGCTCGCGCGAGGCGAGCGGGTCCGGTGACGTCATGGACTTCCGGCGGCGCTTCGAGGGCCACGGCGGCTTCTACCGCGGGCAGCCGCCCGACGTGGCGGCCTGGGCGCCGCCGGCAGGCCCGCCCGACCTGTGGTTCCTCGACCCCGCGCGCCTGCTCGAGCGGGCCTGCGCCGCCGACCCGCACGCGGCGGCGTTCCAGGCCTGGCTGGCCCACGCCCGGCGCGCGGGCCCGCCCAAGGAGGTCGACCGCGTGGCCGAGCGCTGGCACGCGGCCCTGCCCGACGACCCGGCGCCGCTCCTCGCGCTCGCCACGTCAGCGGAGGCGCGCGGGGCCCTGAGCCTGGCCCTCCGGCACGTCGAACAGGCCGAGCAGCGCGATGCGCTCGACCCGGCCGTGCGTCGGGCGCGCATGCGCCTGCTCGTGTCCGCCGCCCGACGCCACGCCAAGCAGAAGAAGCCGCACCTCCTGGCCAAGGACGTGGTCGCGCTCGAGGCGCTTCCGGAGGCGCAGGAAGGGCGACGGCCGGCGCTCCTCGCGGCCCTGCGCTGGGTCGAGGCGGGCCTGCGCGGTGACGCGGGCGCCCAGGCCGGTCACCTGGCCGCTGCGACGCGCCGGCTCGACTCGGACCTCGGCGCCGCGCTGCTGCTGGAGTCCGTCGGCCAGGCGTGCGGCCTGAAGCAGGCGCCGGCCACGCCCCAGGCTGCCAACGACGCGCTCCCCCCGGCCCTCGGGCGGGCGGCGCTGATCGCCGCCGATGCCGGGCTGGCGCTCCGCCCGCCCGGGGAGCTGCGCCGGCGCCTGCGGTCGGTCCTCGGGGAGGCCGACGGCGCGGCGGCGGCGTCCAGCGCGGAGCTGCGCGCGCTCGCCGAGGCGCTGCTCGAGATCGGCGACCACGAGCTGGCGCACGCGGTGGCGGGCGCGGGGCTCCGCCGCGGCGGCGCGACCACGGCGCGCTTCCTCCTCCTGCGGGCGGCCAGCCTCCCGGGGTTCAGTAGGTCGCGCAGGGCCGACGCGTGCCTCGCCGCGCTGACGCTGGCGCGGCGTGACCGCGACCAGGCGCTCGTCGACGAGGCCGTGCGCCTGCTGCGGGTGAGCGCGCCCGGCGACGAGGACGCGCCCGCCCCGTCGCACGAGGAGCTGGAGGGGCTGATCGCGGCCGAGCGCGGCGCGCGCGATTACCCGCGCCAGGCGACGGCGGCCGACCGCGCCCGCGACGGCCGGGGCTGCCTGTGCGGCGAGTGCCGCCCCGGCGGCGCGTCGACGGCGTCGATGGCCGGCGTGATCGCCGAGCTCCTCGAGCTCGCCGCGCGCAACGGCGGCGAGCTCCCCGACCTCGACGCGCTCGACCCCGGGCTCGCGAGCCTCCTGGGCGAGGTGTTCGCGCCGGGCGGCAGGAGGAGGCGACGGTGAGCTCGACCGATCCGTACACGGTCCTCGGGGTGTCCCCGGGCGCCGACGAGGCGACCGTCCGCGCGGCCTACCTGGCCGCTGTCAAGGCGCACCCGCCGGACCGCGACCCGGCCGCGTTCGAGCGCGTCCGCGACGCCTACGAGGCCCTGGGCGACGGGCGGCGTCGGGCGCGGCACGCCCTGTTCGACGTCGACCCCTTCGCGCCGCTGGCCGAGCTGGCCCGCGGCCGGCCGGCGCCGCGCCCCTACGTCGGGCCGGGGCCGTGGCGGGCGCTGCTCGCGCCGGGGAGGGCCACGTGAGCGGGCTCGGCGCGGCGACCGACGACACGACGACCGACGACGCGGCGGCGCGGCGGGCGGCGCTGCTGGAGCGGCTGGGGGCCTGGCTCGACGAGGCCCTGGCCGACGAGGCGCCGCCGGCCGGCGTGGCGGCGGAGCTCCTTGGCGCGCCGCCCGACCAGGCGCGCGCGTGTGACCTCCTCTCGCTCTGGTCGGCGCTCACGACGCTCGGGCAGGAGGTCAAGCTGCAGGGGCGCACCTTCCACGCGCTCGAGCAGGCGGTCGCCCCGCTGCCGGGCGCCGTCGAGGCGCTGCGACAGGCCAACCAGCGCCTCCTCGACGAGGCGCGGCGCGACGCCGAGGCGCGGGCGCTCGACGGGGTGCTCGAGCTGCTCCTCGACCTGCGCGAGCGGCTGCGCCACGGGCGCGAGGCGGCGCGGGCGCACGCGGCGCGCCAGGGGGGCGCGCCGGCGCCGCGCGGCTGGCTGGCGCGCGGGGTCGAGCGGCTCCTCGTGGGCGCGCCGCCGCCGGGCGGCCGGGGCGACGCCGAGCGCGCCTTCGTCCAGGGCTACGAGCTGGCGCTGGCGCGCCTCGACGACGCCCTGCGCGAGCGCGGGCTGGCGGAGGTCGAGTGCGTGGGGCGGCCGTTCGACCCGCACCGCATGCGGGCGGTCGAGCTCGTGGACGCCCCGGGGCAGGCCGACGGGACGGTGGTGGGCGTGCAGCGGAGCGGCTGGATGCGGGGCGACGAGCTCGTCCGCGCGGCCGAGGTGACGGTGGTCCGGGGAGGCGACAGGTGAGCGACGACGTGGTGGTGGGGATCGACCTCGGGACGACCAACTCCGAGGTGACGGCGCTCGTCGATGGGCGGGTGCAGGTGCTCGGCGCGCCGGGGCGGGCCGGCCGCGCGGGGGAGCGCATGCTGCCCTCCTGCGTCGGGCTGGCGCCGACGGGCGAGCTGCTCGTCGGCCGCCCGGCGCAGAACCAACTCCTGCTCTACCCCGAGCGCACGGTGAAGAGCATCAAGCGCAAGATGGGCACGCTCGAGGGCACGCTCCTGGGCGACCGGCTCTACAGCCCGCAGGAGCTCTCGTCGCTGGTCCTGCGCGAGCTCGTCGCCTGGGCGGAGGCGGCGCTGGGCCGACCGGTGCGCAAGGCCGTGATCACCGTGCCGGCGTACTTCTCCGACGCGCAGCGGCAGGCCACGCGCGAGGCGGGCGCCCTGGCGGGGCTCGAGGTGCTCAGGATCCTCAACGAGCCCACGGCGGCCAGCCTGGCCTACGGCCACGACGACGGGGCGCCCCGCATGGTCATGATCTACGACCTCGGCGGCGGGACCTTCGACGTGTCGATCGTCACGACCGAGGGCGAGGTGACGCAGGTCCTGGCGAGCCACGGCGACAACCGCCTCGGCGGCGACGACTTCGACGCGCTGCTCGCCGCCCACCTGGCGAGCGCCTTCCAGGCGCGCCACGGCGTCGACCCGCAGCAGGCGTCGCCGCTGGCGCGCGCGCGGCTGCTGTGGGCGGCCGAGGAGGCCAAGCGCAAGCTCAGCGCCGAGCCGCACGTCCACGTCCGCGAGGAGGCGCTCGTCGTGCGCGACGGGGTCCCGCTGCACCTCGAGGCCGAGGTCTCGCGCGACGAGTACGAGGCCCTGATCCGCCCGCTCGTCGACCGCACCCTGGAGAGCGTCTCCAAGGCGCTGGCCGACGCCGGCAAGCGGCCGGGGGAGCTGGATGCGATCCTGCTCGTCGGCGGCTCGACGCGCACCCCGCTGGTCGCCCGCCTCCTGGAGGAGCGGACCGGGCTCGAGCCGCGCCAGGAGGTGCACCCGGACCTGTGCGTGGCCCTGGGCGCGGGCGTCCTGGCGTCGCGCCTCGGCGGCCACGCGGTCGAGCGGGTGCTCGTGGACGTGTCGCCCTACTCGTTCGGGCCGTCCTACATGGACGAGCGCGACGGGGTGACCTACCCGTACTGCTACCGGCCGATCATCCGCCGCAACACGCCCCTGCCGGTGACGCGGACGGAGAGCTACCTGACGGCGTACCCCAACCAGCCGGCGGTCGACATCGACATCTACCAGGGCGACGACCCGGACGCGCTGAAGAACACGCTCGTGGGCAACTTCACCATCGAGGGCCTGACGCTCACGCCGGGCCAGAACGAGGTGCTCTGCCGCATGAGCCTGGACCTGGATGGGATCCTTCACGTCGCGGCGATCGAGCGGCGCACCGGCAAGTCGAAGGAGATCCGCATCGAGAACGCCCTGCGCGCGCTCTCGCCGGACGACCTCGCGGCGGCGCGGGAGCGGCTGGCCGCGCTCCACGCGGGGCGGGCGGCCGCGCCCGACGACGGGTGGGACGACGAGGAGGGCCTCGCGGCGGACGGCGACGGGTCGGACGGCGACGAGGCGGACGAGCCGGGGCTGACCGACAGCGTGCGCCTGGTGGCCGCGGCCGTCAGCGGTGAGGGAGAGCGACCGCTCACCGAGTCCGCGCGCGTGGCCCGGGGCCTGCTCGAGCGCGCGCGGGGGCTGCTCGAGCGCATGGCGCCGGACGACCGGGAGGACACGATCGACCTCAACGAGCGCCTCGAGGCGGCGCTGGCGGCCCAGGACGAGCCGAGCCTCGTGGCGGCCAACGCCGAGCTGCAGGAGCTGCTGTTCTTCGTCGAGGGCCGGCGCTAGTGGAGCGGCCCCGCTGCCCCGTGTGCCGGGCCCGCCTCGCCAGCGACCCGACCTGCGGCCGCTGCGGGGCCGACCTGCGCCCCGTGATGACGCTCCTGGTCGAGGGCCACCGGCTGCGGAGCGCGGCGCGGCGCGCCCTGCGAGAGGGCGCCGCCGCGCGCGCGCGCGACCTGGCGCGCGAGGCGCAGGCGGTCGCCGCGTCGCCGCTGGGCGCGCGCCTGCTGGCGGTCTGCGCCCTCGCGCTCGCCGCCGAGGCGCCCGCCACGCCCTGAGCGCGCGCGATCAGCGGCGCGCGGGGCCGTGGTCGCGGACGACCCGCGCCCAGCGAGGTGCTCCCTGACCCAGGCGTGGTCGAGGTCCAAGGCGCGGGGCCCGCACGAGCCGGCGCAGGTCCACCAGGTCCGTGTCGCGGAAGAGCAGCAGCTTGAAGACGCACCGTCTGCTCGAGATCCCGTCGGACGGGTGCTTCGGCCTGGTGAGCCTCATGATCCGGCTGGCCATGACCCGGCTGGCCACGAAGGTGAGCTTCGCGCAGGCGACGCAGCTGTTTAGCTCAGCGCAAGAACCGCTGCCAGACCGCTAGGCCACCGGCGCCATTGGTGCCATTGGCCACGGGCGTCCCCGGGTGACGACCAGGTCGAGCACCGCCGGGTGTCCGGCGTGCTCGCGCAAGGTCGCGGCATAGGCGACCGCGGCGAGCGCGAGGTCTGGCTGCTCGACAGACATGGCGTGCACCGCCGGCCGCGCCGGGAGGTGAGCGAGCAGCGACTCGCCGAGCTGAGTCAGGTTGCGCTGGTCGAGCCCCTGGCGCCTACCGACTGCCTGGACGTCGTCCCGAGGCCGACACCGCGTCGCCCCCCTCCTCCAGCCTCAGCGAGGTGACGAGAGCAACGCCTGGGCTGCCGCGAGCTCCCTCCCGTCACGCGCGCCGACCGCCCCGGCGCGCTCGAGCAGGCGCTGCGCCTCATCGAGGAGGCCCTGGCTCGCCCGGGCCCGCGCCAGCAGGAGCAAGGCCTCGGCGCGCTCGCCGGGCGTCACCAGCGCCTCGTCGACCGACACGAGCCCCTCGACCCGCCCTGCCTCCGCGCGCCCGGCGCCTGGCTCGAGGAGGGCCCGCGCCAGCGCGCGCCCGAGCAGGGCGCGGATGTCCGGCGCGGCGGCGGCCGCGAGGCCCCGCTCGAGCGCCTCCCGCCGGCGCTCGGCCTCGCCCGGGCCGCGCTCGGCCGCGGCGGCGCGGAGCCAGAGGAGCGCCGCGCCGTCCGGGTCTCCCCGCTCGGCGGCCTCCCCGGCCAGGCGCCCCGCCCGCTCCGCCACGCCGCCCGGCCAGCCGTCGTCGTCGAGGCGGGCGAGCAGGCGCGTCCGCCGTCCGATCGGGAGGACGAGCGGCACGCGGCGGCCCGCCTCCTCGCGGGGGAGCTCGCCGCTCCGCGCCAGCCGCGCCTTCAGCTCGAAGTGCGCGGCCAGGTCGGGGCGGGGCACGAGGCGCCTGGCCTCCTCGTAGGCGGTCGCCGCCTCTTCCCTGCGCTCGAGGGCGAGGAGCACGTCGCCGCGCAGGCCGTGGACCAGGAACCTCGGCGGGTGCGTCGACGGCGGGTCCAGCAGCGCGTCGGCGAACGTCAGCGCCAGGGCAGGATCGCGCACGGGCGGCGCGGCCTTGAGCAGGAGCAGCAGCGCGGAGAGCCGGACCGCCGCGCTCGCGTCCCGCGCCTCGGCGGCGGGCACGAGCGCGTCGTAGGCGGCCCGCTCGAAGCCCAGGGCGAAGCACAGCCGCCCGAGCCAGTGCTGGACCAGCTCGCCTGCAACCGGCGTGGCCGACGCGAGCCTGGCCAGCTCGGCGCGCGCCTCCAGCTCGTCGCCGCCCTCCAGGAGCCGCGCGATCGCGCGCAGGCGCGCCGCGCGCGGGTCGCCAGGGAGCTCCTGCGCCAGCCGGCGGGCCGCGTCGGGGAAGGCGCGTCGGGCGGCCGGGTCGGGCTCCAGGCCGTCGAGGGGCAGCGCGCGCGCGAGGAGCCGCTCGAGCGCCGCGCCCCGCTCGTCGGCCGCGTGCGCCGGGGCGCGCTCGTGCGGCGAAGGCGGCGGCGAGGGCGCCGGGGGAGGGGCCTCGAGGACCCCCACGACCTCGCCGGGATCGAGCGGCTCCTGCCGGCGGGCGTGGCGGGAGGCGAGGCCCCAGCCCGCGAGGGCGAGCGCGGCGACGCCCGCGGCCGCTGCGAGCAGGGGGCGACGAGCGCGGCGCGGCGACGCGCCGCCGTCCGCCTCGCAGTCGGGCGCGTCGGGCGAGGCGAGGAGGCCCTCCAGGGCGGCCGCCAGCTCCCGCGCCGAGGCGGTCCGGCGGCTCGGGTCCGCCTCCAGGGCGGCGAGGCAGATGCGATCGAGCGGCCGCGGGAGCCCGGGGACGAGCGCCGTGGGCGGGGTCGGAGGCCCCGCGGCGTGCTTGTGCGCCAGCTCCACGGCCGTCCGCGCGGTGTAGGGCGGCGCGCCGGTCGCGCACTCGTAGAACAGCGCCCCCAGGGCGTAGACGTCGACCCGGGGGTCCGCGCCCCGCTGTCCGCGGAGCTGCTCCGGGGCCATGTAGAGCGGTGTGCCCAGGAGGTCGCCCGTGCGCGTGAGGCGCGGGCCCGCGACGTCGTGCGCGACGCCGAAGTCGATCAGCCGCGCGCGCCGCGACCGGGCGTCCAGGATGACGTTGGCGGGCTTCACGTCGCGATGCACCACCCCGTGCGCGTGCGCGTGGTCCAGGGCCTGCGCGAGCTGGAGGACGAGGCGCGCCGCGTCGGTCACCGGCAGCCGCCCCCGGGCCTCCAGGTGCTGCCTCAGCGTCGCTCCAGGGCAGTACTTCAGCACCAGGTACGGGCGCCCCTGGAAGGTCCCGTGGGCCAGCACACCGAGGATCGACGGGTGACGTAGGCGCGACAGGACCTCCACCTCCCGCCGGAAGCGCTCGACCGCGTCCGGGTCGGCGTCGTGGAGGAGCTTGACGGCGACGAGCTCCCCGTCGCTCGTCCGGCGGCTCAGGAACACCTGGCCCGAGGCCCCACGTCCCAGGGGGCTGAGCAGCTCGCAGCCGCCGACGATGCGTCGATCTCCGGCCCCTGGAGACACGGCGGGCCCTCCAGCAGCCGGACGGGCGGTCCTTGCGCCCGCTCCAACCGGCGGCCGGGGCGCGGCATTCCCGGGCGACGCCGCGCCAGCGACTCCCGGAGGAATGCGTCGCCGCCACCGGTGATTAGAGCCGCCCGGGGAGACCATGCAAGCGCTGCAGCTCGCGACGGGGGTGGGGGTGCTGGGCCTGCTCGCCCTCCTCACCGCCGTCGGCCTCCATCGCGCCCAGCTCCTCGCCCTCCTGGCCCTGTTCCGCCGGCGCCGGTCCCCGGCCTCGGCGGCGCTGCCGTTCGTCACCGTGCAGCTCCCGGTCTACAACGAGGCGACGGTCGCCGTCGCCTGCGTCGAGGCGGTGGCGCGCTTCGACTACCCGCGCGACCGCTTCGAGGTGCAGGTCCTCGACGACTCGAGCGACGAGACGCGCGACCTCCTGGACCGCGCCGCGGAGACCCTCCGCACCGAGGGGCTGGACGTCCGCGTCGTCCGCCGGCCTTCGCGCACCGGCTACAAGGCCGGGGCCCTGGCCCATGGGCTGACCCTCGCGCGCGGCGAGCTCATGGCCATCTTCGACGCGGATTTCGTCCCGCCGCCCGACTTCCTGGGCCGCGCGGTGGCGCACTTCGGCCACCCCTCGGTGGGGCTGGTCCAGGCCCGCTGGGACCACGCGAACCGCGGCCGCTCCCTCCTCACCCGGGTCCAGGCGCTGCTCCTCGACGGCCACTTCCTCGTCGAGCAGGAGGCGCGCCACCGCAGCGGCCGGCCGTTCAACTTCAACGGCACGGCGGGGGTGCTGCGCCGCTCGGCGATCGAGGCGGCCGGCGGCTGGGCGTCGGACACGCTCACGGAGGACCTGGACCTGTCCATCCGCGCGCAGCTCGTGGGCTGGCGCTTCGTGTTCATGGACGACCTGGCCGCCCCCGGCGAGCTGCCCGCGGACATGGCGGCCTTCCGCTCCCAGCAGCGTCGCTGGGTGCAGGGGTCCGCCCAGACGGCGCGCAAGCTCCTGGCGCGGGTCTGGTCGGCCCCCGGCGTGTCGCTCGCGACCCGGGTGGAGGCGACCGCGCACCTGCTGCTCAACGGCGCGTACGTGCTGGCGCTGTGCCTCGCGCTGCTGGCCGTCCCCGCGGTGCTGGCGGGCGCGCTCGAGCGGCTGCCCCTCCTGCGGGCCGCCTCGGGCTGGGTCTTCTGGGGCTCGACCCTGGGCGTGGGGGCGTTCCTGCTCGTCGGCCAGGCGCGTCGCGGCGCCCGCGAGGCGCTGGAGGGGCTGGCGCTGGTCCCCCTGGCGTTCGCGCTCTGCCTGGGCCTCTCGCTGTCCAACGGGCTGGCCTACCTGACCGGGCTCTTCAGGCCTGGGGGGGAGTTCGTGCGCACCCCCAAGCAGGGCGCCGCCCCGACCCGGCGCTACACGGCCCGGCGCTCCGGCGCGGAGACCGCGCTGGAGCTCGCGCTCGCGGCTTACTGCGGGCTGGGCGCGGCCTGGGACCTCACGCGCGGCCAGGGGGCCGCGGCGCCCCTGCTCGTCCTCTTCGCGCTGGGCTTCCTGTGGGTCGGAGGGCGCTCCGTCCTCGACGGCGCGCGACCGGCCAGGCCGTGAGGGCGGGTCGAGCGCCGCCCTCAACCGTCGAGCGGCGGAGGGGCCGGGGCGAGGAGCAGGCCGGCCGCGACCTGCTCGGCGATCGCCGCGAGCACCTGCTCGCGCGGCACCCCCGCCGCGCGCGCGACCTCGACCGGGTCGAGCCCCTCGACCGCCAGCTTGACGGCGAGGAGCGCGCGGGCGTCGGCCGCCGCGTGCCGGGCGCGGGCGCTGTCGGCCCGCCGCCACACGAGGACGACCTCCTCACCGGGGGACGGCGCGCCGCGCGGCGCCGCGCGCTCGACGTACTCGGCGAGGCGCCACGCGTGCTCGAGCGCCTCCGCGGTGGGGTTGAGCGAGAGCCGGTCCACGCGCGCCGGCACCTCCGCCGCCGAGGCGAACACGGCGTAGCGCGTCCACTCGAGCCGCGCGAGCGCCGGGAGGAAGGGCGGCAGCCCCAGCTCGGCGACGAGCGGCTCGAGCACGCCCGGGAAGGCCGCGCCGGCGGCGTTGATCTCGTACCCCACCGCGGCCGGGCGCAGCGCGTAGTAGCGCTCGACGAGGGCCTCCCAGGTCGAGGGCGCGAGCGCCTCGCGCGTGACCGGGTAGAGCGCGCCGAGGAGGCCGCGGATGCGGCCGAACACGGCCCCGGCCAGGTGCTCGACCCGCGGCAGCGGCGGCTCCCAGCCCGGGAAGCGCTCGCGCAGCCGGCGCGCGGCCTCGTCCGGCCGCGCCGCCCCGCGGAACAGCTCCGCCGTGGCCGCGAAGAACGGCCCGAGGCTCACCGGACCCCCGCGACGCGGCGCGCGTCGGCCGCCGCGAGCAGGGCCCGGGCCCGGTCGGCCTGCGCCAGGACCTCCTCGACCCCGGGGACGTCCTGGTCCCACTCCACGAGGGTGGAGACGGGGCCCACGCGGGAGAGGACGTGCTCGTAGAGCGCCCACACCGGCTCGGGCACGGGGCCCTCGTGCGTGTCCACGAGCATGTGCGGGCCGACCTCGTGGCCGGCGAGGTGCACCTGCGCGACCCGGTCGAGCGGCAGCGCGTCGATGAACGCCACGGGGTCGTAGCCGTGGTTGCGCGCGTTCACGTGGACGTTGTTCACGTCGAGGAGCAGCCCGCAGTCGGCCTGCTCCAGCACCGCGGTGAGGAACGCCGCCTCGCCGAGCGTCTGCCCGGGCATCACCGCGTAGTAGGTGGCGTTCTCCAGGAGCAGCCGCCGGCCCACGCGCTCCTGCGCCTCGCGCGCCCTCGGCACGACGTGGTCGACCGCCGCCTCGTTGAAGGGCAAGGGCAGCAGGTCGTGCAGGTAGACGCCCTCGACCCGGGAGTAGCACAGGTGGTCGGTGAAGAAGGGCGCGTCCAGCGCCGCGCAGAGCCGCCGCAGGTCCTCGAGGTACTCCGGGTCGAGGGGCTCGAGGCCGCCGAGGTTCAGCGACACGCCGTGAGGCACGACCGGCCAGCGTTCGCGGCAGCGGTCGAGCGCGCGGCGGGCCCGGCCGCCCGCGCGCATGTGGTTCTCGGGGGTGATCTCCACCCAGTCGAGCGCGCGCGCGGTCTCGGGGAGGGCCTCGTAGTGCTCCCGACGCAGGCCGATGCCCGCGCCGAGCGAAGGGTGGCGCCGCCGCATGTCACCTCCGCCCACGCGGCAGGGAGATCCCCCCTGCCGCGTGGCCGGGAGATCCTTCACTTGCTGCAGGAGCTCTTGTCGCCGCTGCAGGAGCTCTTGTCGCCGCTGCAGGAGCTCTTGTCGCCGCTGCAGGATGACGCCGAGCCCTGCGTCGTCGCGGTCGACCCGCCGGACTCCGTGCCTGAGCCGCTGCTCTTGCAACCGGTCACCGCGAGGGCGGCGATGGACATGGCCCCCACGAGCTTGACGATGGAACCGCTCTTCATGTTGACTCCCTCGGCTTCACGCCGGACGGCATAACATAAGTCCTGACGACCGCCCGGCATTCCCGACGAGGTATCTACTTGCTGCAGGAGCTCTTGTCGCCGCTGCAGGACGACCCCGAGCCCTGCGTCGTCGGGCCGGTCGTGTCGCCGCTGCAGGAGCTCTTGTCGCCGCTGCAGGAGCTCTTGTCGCCGCTGCAGGAGCTCTTGTCGCCGCTGCAGGACGACGCCGAGCCCTGGGTGGTGGGGGTCGCCGATCCAGCGCCCTGGGTCGAAGGCGCCGCCGGCGGCGGCTGCGGGGCCGGCTTGTCGGGACATCCCGTGGTCGCCAGGGCCGCGATGGACAGGGGCCCGACCAGCCTCACGATCGATCCGTTCCTCTTCATGGGGTCGCTCCGCTCCTCGTGGTGGTCCTGCCTAAGCGACGAGGCGCGCAGGTCATTCCCGGCACTCCCCCGCGCGCGCCGTCTCCCTCAGGAGCCGTGTGGTCGCCGTCCGTGCCCCCAGACGCACCGCGAGGGCGAGCGAGAAGCACAGGAGCAGCGCCCCCAGGCCAGCGGCGGCGACCGGGGGAGAGACGACCAGGGGCAGGGTCGGCGCCGCGACCTCGAGGTGACCGAGTCCCCAGGCGGCCGGGGCGGCGGGCGCCGCGACGACGAGGGCCACCAGGGCTTTTTGCCTGCGCGCCGGGCGCGGCGGGAGGCGGAGCAGCGCCCAGGCGAGCACGAGGTAGCACATGCCGACCGCCATCGGCAGGAGGGGGCGTCCGACCAGCGCCTGGCGCACGCCGCTCCGGGGCGGGGCCACGACGATCACGTCGTCGTTCGGGCTGTCGCTCGGTCCACGGCTCACCGCGCGGAAGAAGGCCGACCCGCCGCCGGTGATCCTGGCGCCCGTGGTCGAGCCCAGCAGCCAGTCGGGCGGCTCCGTCCCCCGCGCGCCCGGGTCGGGGACCAGCCCGACCTCCCACTCGAAGGGGCGCCCCCACGGGTCGAGCACGTCGGAGGGCGGCGGCCCGGAGAGGCTCGCCAGCACCTGGCGGGGCCCGCCTCCCCCTCGCTCCCAGGCCAACGCCACGCAGGCGACGGGGTCCAGGCGCAACGCCGCGCGCGCGGAGAGCGGCGGGCCGAGGAGGGCGAGGAGGAGGAGGCAAGCCAGGGCCGCACGGTCGAGGCGCCGCAGGCGTCGCAGCCGATCGAGCCTGGGTCCCGTCGACCTCGTCACCCGCACCTCCGCCCCGGGGAACCCGGGAGCGTCGCGGACCATTCTCGTCGGAGGCGTGCCGCGACGCACCCGCCCCGGCCCCGTGGGACCCGAGCCGCCCGACGGCGTCGGCGGACGGGCTCCCGGGAGCGTCGCCGGGAATGACGAGGCGCCCCTGATGGTTGACCCGTCACCCCCCCCCGAGCCGCCCCCGGCCGGCCAGCGCGCCGGCCGGGGGCGGCCTCGTCCGCCGGACGCCACACCCGTCGGAGCCGGACGCACCCTCGGGAGGCCGGCGGATACGATCCAGGTGCCCGCTTCGGGGGGGCCTGGCGGGCGAGGAGGGTCGGGATGTCGTCGTCGGTTACGCTCGAGGACGCGCGCGGGGCCCTGCGCGCCCGCCTGCGGGAGTATTACGGCCGCCGCCTGAAGAGCACGAGCGACCTGAGCGAGGGGGCCTGCTGCCCCACGGCGCCCGACGCCCGCTTCCGGGAGGTCGTCCAGCTCCTGCCCGACGAGGTGGTGGCGCGGCGCTACGGGTGCGCTTGCCCGATCCCCGAGGACGACCTGACGGGGCTCACCTGCCTCGACCTGGGCTCGGGCGCCGGCTTCGACGCCTTCCTGCTGGCCAGCCGCGTCGGGCCGACGGGCTTGGTGCACGGGGTCGACATGACGGCCGAGCAGCTGGAGGTCGCCCGGCGGGCGGCCCCCGAGGTGGCCGAGCGCCTGGGGTTCCCTCGCTCGAACGTCGAGTTCCACGAGGACTTCATCGAGACCGCCGACGTCATCGACGACGGCTCGATCGACCTGGTGATCTCCGACTGCGTGGTCAACCTCTCCCCCGCGAAGGACGAGGTGTGTCGGACCATGTTCCGGGTCCTGCGCGAGGGCGGAGAGGTCTACCTGGCCGACGTCGTGGCCGATCGCCGGGTGCCGCCCGAGCTCGCGTCGGACCCGGTCCTCGTGGCCGAGTGCCTCGGCGGGGCGCTCTACGAGCACGACTGGCTGGACGCGCTGCGCGACGCCGGCTTCCTCGACCCGCGGGTGGTGAGCCGCAGGCTGCTGCGCACCGAGGCGCGCGGCGTGCCCATCGTGTTCTGGTCGGTGGTGGTCCGCGCGTTCAAGCTCTCCCGCCCGCCGCTCGACCGGCGCTGCGAGGACTACGGGCAGCTCGCGGTCTACCGCGGAGGGCTCCCCTCGAGCCCCGCCCGCTACACGTTCGACGACCACCACGTGTTCGAGGCGCGACGACCCACCCCCGTGTGCCGCAACACGGCGCGCATGCTGAGCGAGACCCGGCTCTCGGCGCTGTTCGAGGTCACGCCCCCCGTCGCCCACTTCGGCCTGTTCCGGTGCGGCCCGGCACCGACCGCCACGGGGGCGGGGCCCGCGTCAGCGGCGCCGTGTTGCTAGAGGTCCGGCCGGAGACCTCGCCGAAGGCCTCGCGAAGCGATCGTCGCCGCTGGCGAGGAGCGACGAAGGCGCTTGCGGGCGCAAGTAACTGAGGAGCGACGAAGCCAGCGGCGACGAGGGCGAGCGAGGCCGAGGCGGCGTCTCCGGCCGGGCCTCCAGGCTGGCTCAGCCTCCGGGCGGCGCCGACCCCGGCGCGACCGCGACGGAGAACGCCGCCCCATCGGCGCGGGCCGGCGTCACCACGCCGATGACCGCGGCGCGCTCGCCGGCGGCCTCGAGCGCGCCGAGCGCCTGGGCCTCGCGCTCCGGCGGCAGGCCGAACAGGAGCCCGCCGGCCGTCTGGGGGTCGAAGAGGAGCTCGAGCGCGGGATGGTCCGTCGCCTCCGTGCGGAGGGCCAGCGCGCGCCGCGCGCGCGCGTTCTCCGCGTGCGCCGTGCTGCGCAGGCCGGCGCCCAGCAGCTCGCGCGCGCCCGGGAGCGCGGGCAGCGCCTCGAGCCACACCTCGGCGGAGACGCCGCTCGCGCGGAGCATGGCCGACAGGTGGCCCGCCAGCCCGAAGCCCGTCACGTCCGTGCACGCGCTGGCGCCCGCGGCGCGGGCGGCCCGGGCGGCGGCCGCGCCGTCCCGCGCCAGCGCCGCGAGGAGCGCCTCGACCCACACGCCCCGGGCGCGCCCCAGCATGTCGCCGCGCAGGAGCACGCCCGTGCCCAGCGGCCTGGTGAGCACCAGGCGCTCACCCGGTCGCAGGCCGCGCTGGGTCAGGGGGGCGCCTCCGGAGGGGAGGACCCCGGTCACCGCGAAGCCCACGGTCAGCTCGGGGCCTGTGGTCGAGTGGCCGCCGAGGAGGGCGACCCCGAGCGGGTCGAGCGCGGCGCGCGCCCCGGAGAGCGCCTGGAAGAGCGCCTCCTCCGCGCGCTCGGCCTCCTGCTCGGGGACGCCCACGAGCGCCAGCGCGTGCCGCGCCTCGACGCCCTTGGCGAGCACGTCGTTGACGGCGTTCACCGCGGCCACGCGACCCACGAGCCAGGGGTCGTCGGTGAACGCGCGGAACAGGTCCACGCTGAGGAGGACCTGCTCGCCCGAGACGAGCCTGAAGGCGGCGGCGTCGTCGCGCCCCTCCAGCCCGAGCGTGACGTCCGGGGCAGGGGGGGCGGGCGGCAGGCGCCGCAGCGCCCGGTCGAGCGCGCGCTCGCCCACCTTGGCGGCGCAGCCGCCGCAGGGCATGTCCTCGGCCCCGAGCATGGGCGGGAGGGCCGGCGTGGGCGCGCCCGCCGCATCGAGCACCTGGAAGCGCGCCACGAAGCGGCGGTCGATGCGCCGCTTCCAGCGCCCGACCCAGGCCCCCCGGACGGTCACGCCCCACTTCCAGCCGAGCGCGGTCCCGTCGCTCAGGTCGAGGAGCCTGAGGAAGTCGCGCTGGGGCGCCCAGCGACGCAGGGGCGCGCCGGCCAGGCGCGCGCGCAGGTTCGCCGCCAGCGGCGGACCGGCGCGCACCGCGTAGACGCCCGCGCGGGCCGCCCAGGGCGCGTGGGTCAGGGCGGCGCAGTCCCCGGCGGCGAACAGGTCAGGGCAGCCCTCGACCTGGAGCGTGGGGCCCACGCGCACGAAGCCGAGGGCGTCGCGCGGCAGGGGCGAGTCGCCCACGAGCGCGGGCGGCGCGGGCCCGGTGACCCACACCACCAGGTCGGCGTCGAGCCGCTCGCCGCCCTCGAGCAGGACCGCGCCGGCCTCCACGCCGGTGACGTTCGCCCCGTGCCGCACCTCGACCCCGCGGGCGCGCGCCGCCTGCGCCGCCAGGCGGGACGCGCGCGCCGGCGCGCCGACGAGGAGGCGCTCGCCCCGGTCGAGCAGGAGCACGCGGGGTTGCGCGCCCCCGCGGCGCAGGCGCGCCTCGAGCGCGAGCGCGAGCTCGACCCCGCCCGCGCCCGCGCCGACCAGGGCCACGCGCGGCGCCGCGCCGGCGCCGCGCCGGCGCAGCCAGTCGTCGACCCGCTGCGCGAAGCGCCCGATCGGGCGCGTGGCCAGCGCGTGCTCCTGCACCCCCGGCAGCTCGGCCCCCCGCACGCTCGAGCCCACGTCCAGGCTCGCCACGTCGTAGGGGATCGACGGCCGCCCCGCCAGGTCGATGCGCCCGGCCTCGGGGTCCACCCGCGTGGCCGGGGTCAGGATCACCCGCGCGCCTGCGCGGCGGGCCAGCGGGACGACGTCCAGCTCCAGCTCGTCCAGGCGGTACTCGCCGGCGACGAAGGCCGGGACCATGCCCGAGTAGACCGCCGTCGGGCGGTCGAGCACGACGGTCAGGCGCACGCCGGGCGCGGGGCGCATGGCCCATCCCCGGAGCACCTGCACGTGCGCGTGCCCGCCGCCGACCAGCACGAGGTCCCTCGTGGGGAGGCTCGGCCCGAAGGGCTCGGCCCTCGAGCTCACGGCCCCCTCGCCGGGAGCAGCTCCAGCGGCCCGTAGAGCGCCTCCGCCAGCTCCCCCGTGTCGTCGGCGTCGGTCATGAGCATGAGCGCGGTGATCCGGGTGGCCCGGCGGCCGAAGAGCGCCGCGTGGTCCGCGGCCGGGTCCACCTCCTCGTCGAGCCAGCGCCGCGCCGGGTCCGACGCGGCGCGGAGCACGACGCACCCCACGTCGTCAGGCCGGTACGGCGAGGCGAACCGCTCCCCCCGGACCCGCGCCCCTCCGGACCATACGTAGTGGATCCAGCGGCGCGGAGGGAGGCGGCCCAGGCGCGCGCGGAGCGCCTCGGCGCGCCGTCGCTCCAGCCAGCCGGCGTCCGACCAGTCGCCCTCGAAGCCGACCCCCACGCGCGCCGCGAAGTCGTCGGTGGCGCGCGAGGACCCGTCGCCGCGGCGCGGCACCTGGTGCGCCCGCCAGCGCCAGCGCAGCCGGGACGACCCGGCCACGTCCACGGGGTGGAGCAGGCAGGACGCCGCCGCGCGGGCGCGCGCGCGCACGAACGCCTCCGCGCCCGAGTGGACGACGGCCCAGTCGGTCGCGCGCCCCACGGAGGGGAGCTCGACGTGGGTCCAGCCGCCGGGGGACGGGTCGCCCGGAGGGCCGAAGTCGACCCACCCGGGCGCCCCGGTCTGACCCTGGGCCCAACCCTGGGCCAGGACCAGCGGCAGGGCCGCGAGCGCCGCGAGCGCCGCCCTCGCCCGGAGGCGAGGGGCGCTCATGGCGTCCTCCGGCGCAGGGCCTCCAGCAGGTCCAGGCGGCGCAGGGCGGCGAGCGTCGAGGGGGCGTGCACCCAGCCCGCCTCGACATGGTTGATCAACCGGCGCAGGTCGTCGACGTCGTCGACGTCGAACCAGCGCGCGAGCTCGACCGGGTCGAAGTCTTCGGCGCGCAGGCGCGCGAGCGTGGCCGCGTGCGTGCTCGCCGCGCTCCAGGGGAGCCCGCCAAGGAGCCCCGGACGGTGCCGCCGCAGGCCGAGCAGGTAGAACCCCCCGTCGGAGCAAGGGCCGATCGCGGCATCGGCGCGCTCGAGCGCCGCCCGCGCCTCCTCCAGCAGCGCCATGGGCAGTCCGGGCGAGTCCGACCCGACCACGATCACCGCGCCCGCATCGCGCAGCGCCCGCTCGATCACGCGCTCCAGGCGCTCGCCCAGGTCGCCCTCTCCCTGCGGCCACACCGGCGCGCCCGGCACGCCCATGTCGAGCGCATCGCCCGCGATGACCCCCTGCGCCCATGGGAGTCCCTCCACGGACCGCCAGACGTCGAGGAGGAACGCCCGCGCCAGCGCGCAGGCGGCCGCCTCGCTCCCGAGCCCCTGCGCCAGGCGCGTCTTGACCCGCCCGGGTCGAGGCGCCTTGGCCATGACGATCACGCGGGCGCCCCGGGGTCGCATGCCCCAGCAACCCCCCGCCGCCTCGCCGGATTCCCGCTCCCCGGGCGCGCCTCAGTCTGCGCCGACGGTCAGCACCAGCGGGCCGCGCCGGGCCGGGGAGAGCTCGAACGGGTCCGAGCTGAGCGCCAGGCCCCCAGGCCGCGTGACCTTCACCCGGTAGGTGCCGCGGACCAGGGGACCCATGCGGTGCTCACCGTCGAGCTCTCGCTCGAGGGCCTCGGCCACGAGCGCCCCCCTGCTGCACGCGCCGGGCTCTCGCGCAAGCTCGGCGGGGCGCCAGCGCCGGTCCACCCCCAGCCGCTCGAGGTTCAGGGCCCCGCGTGGCACCAGGAGGGGCTCGCCTGCGGGGGTCCTGAGGGAGAACGCGACCTCCAGGGCGGGCTCGAGGCGCAGCGCGGGGAGGGTGTCCCTGGCCACGACGACCGCCTCCGTGTCGATCTGTCCGCAGGAGACGGCCTCGAGCGTCACACGGTAGGCGTGACCGGCCGTGAGGCCAGCCAGCACCACGTGCCCGGCGGGTCCGCTCGCGACCCTGCTCAGGCTCAGCCAGGGATGCTCCGCCGGCGCGATGCTCACGGGCACGCCTTCGGCCGGGTCGCCGTGGGGGTCCAGGACCACCGTCCGCAGGCCCGCCCGGGGGCTGAAGACCACCGAGACCAGGGCGTCGCCCTCCTCCCCTGGCCCCAGCTGCAGCGTGTCATGGCCCCACCCCGGAGCGACGAACAGGAGCCGCGTCGGCGCGCCGCCGCCGCGGGGCAGGGGGAGGCGCGCGTGGCCGGCCGTGCTCCTCGCCGCCAGGGCCCACGCGGGTGGCGCCCCGGCGGGGCCCGCTCGACCGAGCTCGAGGAACACCTCGCAGGTCTCCGTGGGCCCCGTCACGGCCACCTCCAGCCAGCGGCAGCCGCGCACGGCCAGGTCGCCAAGCTCCAGGCGAGCGCCGTCCTCCCGACCGGGGAGCTCGGCCGCGCCGGCGCCCGCGAGGACGCGCCCCTCGTGTCGTGCGCTGGCGCCCAGGAGCAGGGGCGCCCGGAGGGTCGCGCGCGCCACGGAGAGCTGGAAGCGTCCCTGGCCGTCCGTGATCGCGGCGCCGAGCTCCTCGAGGTCTCGCGCGTCCGCGGGCGCCGCCATGTGCGCCGCCCACACCTCGACCGGGCGCGCGCCGAGCGCCCGCGCCTGCCCGAGGAGGTCCGCCGTGCGGAGGGCGCGTGACCTGCCCAGGGCCACGACCCTGGCCTCACGTACCGGCCGCCCGGCGGGGTCCACGACCCGCCCGCGCAGGAGAGCCTGCGAGGGCGGTGTCCACCGGGGCGCAGGCCGGGCCGGCCAGCTCATGGCGGTGAGCGCGGCGCCGGCCGTCAGGAGCAGCGCCGCGGCGGAGAGCCCGCGGCGTATGGCGGACCGGGCCGCTGGAGGGGGCTCCCCCTGGACCTGCCGCCCCGCATCGCCGTGAGCGACGTGCCAGCGCTCGCCGGCGACATCGATGACGTCACCCGCGAGCAGCCAAGCCGAGCAGGACAGGACGACCCCGTTCAACAGCGCCCGTCGCGCGGGGTCGAGCGTCCGGAGCCTGGGCGCGTGCCCCGTGAAGTCGACCTCGAACAGAGGCTCCGGGCTGCCGACGAGTACTCGCGCACCGCGGACGACGACCCGGCGCTGTCGCGGTGTGGTGTCGGTCCGGATGAGCACGCACAGGTCCATGGTGTCACGTCGTCGGGCGGAGGGGGTCGGTCGAGAGGGCAACACGCGGGCGGGGGAGCGCATTCCGGCAGGCGCTGCGAGCCCGCGGGAATCGGCGGGCCGCGTCGCGTGTTCTCCGCCCGGCCGCCGCGGGGGCGGCGTCCCTTTCCTCGAGCTCGTGTTCTCGAGCTTCCTGTCCCTCGTCGCCCCCGCGGCGGGCCATCCGGCGCCCCCGTCTCGAGCGCAGCGGTCCTGAGCTCAGCGGTCCCGAGCGCAACTGGCGAGCAGGTCGTGCCTGGCCAGGAGCCAGAGGATCTTCCAGGAGGCGCCGAGGGTCCCGCGCAGCGTCCCGGAGATCTTCGAGCGCCCCGTGCGCCGCCGGTAGGTGACGGGCACCTCCGCGTAGCGCACGCCCCGCCGCGCCGCCTTGATCTGCATCTCCACGGTCCAGCCGTAGTCACGGTCTGCCATGCCCAGCGCCCCCAGCGTCGTGCTGCGGATGGCGCGGAAGGGCCCAGGTCCGTCGCGGCGAGGCCGTAGCGCGAGCGCAGCCAGCGGGCCGCGATGGCGTTCCCCACGCGCTGCTGGGGCGTGAGGGCGCCGCGCTCCACCCGCCCCAGCGCGCGCGAGCCCACCACGAGGTCGGACCGTCCGGACGTGATCGGCTCGACGAGCCGCCCGAGCTCCCCCGGGTCGTCGCTCCCGTCGGCGTCCATGAACACGACGACCGAGACCGTGGGGGGCAGCGCCGCGATGCCGGCCAGGCAGGCGGCGCCGTAGCCGCGGCGAGGCTCGCGGAGCACGGTGGCGCCCGCCGCCGCGGCCAGGCGGGCCGTGGCGTCCCGGCTGCCGTTGTCCACGACCAGGACGAGGTCGACCCGCTGCGCAAGCACACCGCCGACCACGGCGCCGATCGACGCCGCCTCGTCCAGCGCGGGGATGATGACCGCGACCTGCATTCAGGGATGACAACCCCTTCACACGGCGTTGGATTCCATCCGGAATGGCGCGCCTGCCCCGGGGATTCTCGTGATGGCAGGGCCTCGCCCGCCGGAGGAGCGCATGACGCATCCCGTTCACGACCTGGAGAGCGCCCCCGCGGAGGCGCAGGAGACGCTCGCCAAGGTCCGGCGCAGGCTCGGCTTCGTCCCCAACCTGCTGGGCACGATGGCCGACGCCCCGCCCCTCCTCGACGCCTACCTGAGCCTGGCCAGCGCGTTCGAGCAGACGTCCTTCGACGCGACGGAGCGGCAGGTCGTGCTCCTCGCCGCGAGCCGCGCGAACGCCTGCGAGTACTGCGTCGCGGCGCACACGGTCATCGCCGCCGGCCAGGGGGTCGCCGACGGCGTGCTCGCCGCCCTGCGCGCGGGGGAGCCCCTCCAGGACGGCAAGCTCGAGGCGCTGCGCCGCTTCACCGTCGCCGTCGTCGTGTCGCGCGGCTGGCCGGACCCCGCGGCGCAGCAGGCCTTTCAGGCCGCCGGCTACGGGCCGCGCCAGGCGCTGGAGGTCGTGCTGGGCGTGGGCCTGAAGACCCTCTCCAACTACACGAACCACCTGGCGGGGACGCGGCTGGACGACGCGTTCGCGGGCGCGGCCTGGAGCGCGGACGCGGCGACGCCCGCGTGCGAGGCGAGCTGAGCGCGGTGCGTCGATGACGGGGAGGACGCGGCGGGCGGCGGCGGGCGGCGCCCCGGCGGTGGGCCGGATCACCTGGGCGGCGGCGGTGCTGGCCGCGGCCGGGCTCGGCGCCCTGGGGACCGGCGCCCCGGCCCTGCCCGGGCGCTACGACGAGGTCGACCTGGTCGTCGGCGGCCTGAGCTGCGGCCTGTGGTGCCCGCTCCAGCTCGACCACGCCCTGGCCCGGATCGAGGGCGTCCACCAGGTCGTGGTCGACGTGGCCCGCGGCCGTGTGCAGGTGAGCTACGACCCGCGGCGAGTCGAGCCGGCCGCGCTGGCCCGCAGGGTCGATGCGCTGGAGGGTTACCGCTGCGAGGGGCCCCGCGAGGTCCGCGCGGTGGTCCGCTGGGACGGGGAGCCGTGGTCGGTGGTGGCGCCGTCGGACGCGAAGGGCGGCGTGCTGCTGCTGCGCGCCCCCGGGCCGCGCCGCGAGGCGGTCGAGGTCACCGTGCGGCCCGTGGAGCCGGTGGCGAGCGGCGGTGCCTGGCGGCAGACCGGCACCTGGACGGCGGACGCGCCGGAGCTGCGCCTCCCGCTCGGCCTGGAGGCGCTGGGCCCCATCGAGGTCACGCTGACGCGGCGCGGCAGCAGCTGCTCACTCACGATCCCCGCGAGGGAGCGGGGGGCCGCGGGCGTGAAGAGCCAGGGAGGGCCCTGAGCGGCCCTGGACCAGGAGCGCCGTCCCATGAGGTTGTAGCCCGGAACCCTGCGCCCGAGCTCGAGGCGCGGGACCACGAGGGGCGGCTCGTCCGCCTGGGCGAGCTGCAGGGGCCGCGCTGGCTGGCGTTCTTCCGCTACGCCTCCTGCCCGCTGTGCAACCTGAGGGTGCGCGGCATGATCGTGCGGCACGAGGAGCTGGCCGCGCGCGGGCTCTCGGTCGTGGCGGTGTTCCAGTCCCCGCCCGCGTCCATCGCGCGCGCCGTGGGGGCGCAGCGCCCGCCCTTCCCGCTCGTCGCCGACCCCCAGGAGGCGCTCTACCGCCTCTACGGCCTCGAGGCGCGCCTGGGCGCGCTGCTCGCGCCCGCGAACCTGGGCGCGCTCGGCGCGGCGCTCGCTCGCGGCTTCCTCCCAGGGCGTCCCGAGGGGAGCATCACCCGCGTCCCGGGGGACTTCCTCATCCGCGCCGACGGGGTCATCGACCAGGCGTTCTACGGCCGCACGATCGCCGAGCACATCCCCTTCGAGGCCGTGGACGACTTCCTCCGCCGGTGCGCGGGATGAGCCCGCGGCGGCGCCAGACCTGGCTCATGGCAGGCGGCCTGGTCGCGATCACGGCCGCGCTGCTCGCGGGTCGGCGCGACGGCGGCCCCGCGCCGGGCGCCCTGGCGCCCGACCTCGTCCTACCCCTCGAGGGCCGGGTCCGGCGCCGTGGCGCTCTCCAGCCTGCGCGGGCGCCCGACGGTGCTGGTCTTCGGGTCCTACACGTGACCGGCGCTGCGGTGCTCGGTGAGCACCCTGGCCCGCCTGGTGGCGCTGGGACCGGCCGTGCACGTGCGCGTCGTGCGGGTGGCGGAGGCCCACCCCGAGGCCGAGCCCTCCTCGGCGCCCCTGGACGTCGGCGCGCCGGCGCTGCGCGATGCGGAGGGCCACGCCGCGCGCGCCTTCGACGCCGCCCCCTTCCGCGTCTACGTGCTCGACGCTGCCGGGCGGGTCGTCTACCGCGGGCCGCGCGGCCCGGACGCCCTCGACGGACCGGCGGTGTTCGCGGCGCTCCGCGCCCTGGGCGTGCAGACGGACGGCCGGGAGTGACCTGCGCGGCCCGCGTGGCCGCTGCTCGCGTGGCCATCGGGACCCACAGCGCCCGACCGTGTGCACGGTGTCATGCCGTCAACCAGGAAGGAAGAGCCTCTCAGCGTGGGAGCTCCACGGTGACGTCCAGCCTCAGGTGAAGACACGTCCCATCCGCGTCGAGGCACACGTCGTAGAACACGGACTAAACCCGGACACGGTCACGCGGCCCGCGCCGGTGCCCGGGCGCCCGCCGCCCCGCTCGCCTCGGCGCGCGCCGGCGCCTGCCGGCGCCTTGCCCAGGAGCCACCCTGGCGGCAGCTCGAGCCACGCGTGCGGCGGCCCTGCCTCGTCACTCCAGTGGATGGACCCCGGGAGCGGTGCGGAGCACGAGATGGAGGCGACCGGCGCCGCGGAGGCGGAACGAGGCAGTGTGGAATGAGGCGCCTCCGCGGCGCCGTGGCTCGATCAACACGCGGGCCTGGGCGCGCATTCCCCGTGCGCGGCCCAGCAGCGCGCGGCCAGCTCGCGCGGCCAGGGAGGGACGCCGGCCCGCTCCAGCAGCAGCAAGAACTCGCTCGCGTCGGCCGGGCGGGCCGATGGCGCCTTGGCGAGGCTCGCGCTGACGAGGTCCGCCAGCCCGGGCGAGAGCCCGGCGGGGAGCGGGGGCGGGGAGCGCTCGACCTGGGCCGCGAGGACGTCCAGCGGGTCCACGTCGCCCTCGAACAGCAGCCCCCCGGTGAGCAACCAGAAGAGGACGGCCCCCAGGCCGTAGACGTCGGACCTCGGCCCCGCCCGCTCGCCGAGGACGACCTCGGGGGCCATGAACGCGGGGGTCCCGCGCACCCACTCATCCTGCTTCCCCTCACCGTCGACGGCCAGGCCGAAGTCGACGAGCTTGAGGAAGTCGACATCGAGGCCGCCGGCGCGCGTGGCGATCATGTTGCCAGGGGTCACGTCCCCATGGACCAGGCCCAGCCGGTGGACCTCCCCGAGCGCGTCGCAGGCCTGCGCGAGCAGGTGGCAGGCCCGGGGAGGGGGCAGGGGACCCTGGCGCGTGACCAGGCTGTACAGATCGCAGCCGCTCAGCAGCTCGAGCACGACGAAGGGCGCCCCCGCCGCCGTGCTCCCCACGTCCAGTAC
This sequence comes from Planctomycetota bacterium, assembly GCA_023954375.1. GTDB lineage: Bacteria > Planctomycetota > J058 > J058 > J058 > JAMLIC01. The sequence continues at coordinate 39,434 of JAMLIC010000020.1, read as the reverse complement.
GAGCACGGCGTGCGGCGAGCGGAGGCGCGAGAGGAGCAGCGCCTCACGGCGGAGCGCCTGCGGCTCGTCCGCCAGCGCGGCGCCGCCGCCGCAGGCGCTGGCGCTCGCCGGCTCCCCCATCGCGGGACGGGAGAGCTTCACGGCCACATCGCGGCCGAGCGCCGCGTCGCGCGCCCTCCACACCTCAGAGGCGCCGCCGCACGCCAAGCGCTCGAGGAGCGCGTAGCGCCCGCCGAGGAGCGCATGGCGCTCGGCGAGCGGGGGCGTCCCGGTCGGCATCGAGCACCTCCTCAGCGCCGCGACGGGCGCGAGGTCGGCTGCGCCGCGGGGGCCGCCGCGCGCTCGACCGCGCGCCGGAACCCGGGGTCGTGCGGGTTCCCGGTCCAGACGACCTGCCCGTCGCGACCCACGACCACGGCGTGGGGGATCCCCGACACGTCGTAGCGCTGGTAGACCGCGTCGTCCTCGAGGATCCCCACCGGGTAGCGGATGTTCTGCTGGACGAAGGTGCGGATCTGCTCCTCGCTCTGGTTCCGATCGATCGCGGTCAGGCCGAGGACCACGACCTCGCCCCCGTGCGCCCGGTGCATCTCGTTGAGGTGCGGGATGCTCTCGCGGCACGGGGGGCACCACGTGGCCCAGAACTCGAGCACGACGACCTTGCCGCGCAGCCGGGCGAAGTCGACCCCGCCCTTCATCTCGCGATCCCAGTCCGGGCCGCGCTCGCCCTGGCGTGGCTGGACGTTCACCCAGGCCTTGACCCCGCTCACCTGCTTCGGGGCCTCCGCCGCGGCGATCACCGCGCCCCCCAGCAGGAACCCGATCCCCGTGATGCTCGACCGTCGACCGAGCCGCATACCGTCCTCCAGTTCCGTGTGCGCCGGCGCGTCACGAGCTCGCCGCTCCGCCCGCGCGCAGCGGACGCGAGCGCTCGTGGTCACCCGGCGCCAGGAGAACCGGGGCAGGCCGCCGGGCATTCCCGCCGCGCGGGCGAGGAGCGCCGGCGACCCGCGGACGGCGCTGCTGGTCGGCCCGTCAGCCGCGTCCCGGCTCGAGCTCGACGCCCAGGCCGTCCGCGACGCGGTTCACGAAGTTGAAGTACGCCGTCACCAGCGTGATGTCGAGGACGGCGGCGTCGCTCCAGCCCGCCGACCGCAGCCGCTGCACGTCCGCCTCGCGCACGCCGGCCGGCGACCGGGTCAAGGCGACGGCGTGCTCGAGCATGGCCCGCTCCCGCGCGTCGGGCACCTCGGCGTGGCGTCCGGCGCGCAGGAGCTCGAGCAGGGTGTGGTCACCGCCTGAGACGAGGAGGCCCTCCCCGTGGTGGACCACTCAGTAGTGGCACCCGTTGGTGGCCGAGACGACGACGGCGACCATCTCGCGCTGGCGCCTGGACAGGTCGGACTCGGCGAACATGAGCGTCCGGTAGAGGTCCAGGTGCGCCTCCAGGACGCGTGGTCGTAGCGACTGGACGGCGAGCACGTTCGCCACCTCCCCCGCCGAGCGACGGAGCTGCTCGTAGATGCGGGCGAGCCGGCCCGTGGCCTCGTCCTCCCCGCGGACCTCGATCCAGGCCATCGTCACCTCACCTCGCGCCGGGGCTCGTCGGGCGCACCCACCACGCGCCCGTCCGGATAGAAGCCTTGCCAGCGGCGGATCAACCACGGCGTGGCCACGAGCTGCTCCAGGCGCGCGCCCTGGAGCTGCCCCTCGACGCACACTCCGCGCGAGCGGACCCACACGCTGCCCGTCTCCGCGTCGCGCATGCGGTCGCCCTCCAGCGGCTCGAAGGTGAGCGTCTGCTCGTCCACCTGCGCGACGAAGGCGGCCGCGGCCGCCGTCTCGGGGTCGAGGACGGCGACGACCGGCGCGCCGTCCACGGTGGCGCCCACCAGGCCGCGCGCGCGCAGGGCGGTGTAGGGAATGAGCACCGGGGCTCCTGCGGGGCGCGTGGTGACGCTCAGCCCGAAGAGCTCCATGCGCTCGGCCGCGCTGAAGTGCCCCATGAACCCCTCCGCGCGGCGACCCACGAGGACCTTGGTCTCGGGGTGCTGCTCCCGCCACGTGCGCCAGCGGGTCACGGTCGAGGGGATGAAGCGCAGCTTCGTGCCCGCGAGCGGGCCCGTGACCGCCTCCCCGGTGGTGTGGACCCACAGCGAGCGGGTCTGACGGTCGTACATGACGAAGGAGTTCCTGAAGAGGATGCCTTCATGCCCGAAGCTGAGGACGGTCCCGTCTTCCATGGTCCGGCCATACACGATGGCCGTCTGGCAGAGCGGTCACCAGGAGACCGCGATTGGCACGCCTCCGCAGTGGTCGTTGCCGAGCTCGTGGATCCCCATGACCGCCACGGGGTACGCGCGCGCCTCCCCGCCGATCGCCACGCCGATGATCCAGTCGTCGGGCCGGAGCAGCCGGTCGGCCTGGGCGGCGTCTGCCATGGGCGGGTCGTCGAACACGGGGAAGGCGTCGCGGGGTGCCGCGCGCTGCGCGTTGCGGCGGAAGTCCTCGGCCAGGGAGTCATCGGCCAAGACGTGCCTGGGCCCGTCCAGGGCGACGAGCGCCGCGAAGGAGAAGACGAGCGCCGCGAGGGAGATGGACAAAAGGCGCGAGATGCGCATGGGGAACCTCCGGGTCCGACTCCAATCTCCGGACGCCCCCGGGCATTCCCGGGCGCGCGAGTGACGCGGCCGAGGAATGCCGGCAGGCTCGGACCGGTTGCGGGTCCGGGCGAGGCCGCCCGATGGAGTGACATGTGCCCGAGTTGGCGATACGATCCAGCCCGTCCAGCGCCGAGGCGGCGCCACGGCCTTCGCGGCGCATCCCCTCCCACGGGGGCGCCGCCTGGCGCGTGCTTCCCGGAGGACGGCGCCCCGTGCCCTCGACCCCCGCCGAGCCGCGTGAGCCCGACGAGTTCGAGGCGCTCCTCGCACCGCACATGGGTCTGATCAGCGGCTACGCCCTGAAGCTCACCCGGAACCGTCCGGACGCTGACGACGTCGTGCAGGAGAGCGTCTACCGCGCGCTGCGGGGCTTCGCGGGCTTCCAGCGAGGGACGAACTTCCGCGCCTGGATGCTGAAGATCATCACGAACACGTTCCTCCAGCGCTGCGAGCGCGAGGGGCGCAGGGGCGCGCGGCAGCTCGACGAGGAGGCGGTCGCCGACGGGCACGCGGCGAGCGACGGCGCCGACGTGCGCGCGCTGTTCGCCTTCGGCTGGGAGGCCTTCGCCGACCAGCTCGACGAGGGGCTGAAGGAGGGGCTCGAGCAGCTGCCGGACGAGTTCCGCCTCCCGTTGCTCCTCTCCAGCCTGGCCGGCCTGAGCCACCAGGAGATCGCGAGGGCCATGGGGACCCCCGTGGGCACGGTCATGTCCCGCCTGTTCCGGGCGCGGCAGCGGCTCCAGCAGGCGCTGCGGGCCCACGCGGAGCGCCGCGCGGCGCGGGAGCGGTCGTCATGAGCACGAGCCGCTGCGAGGACGTCCTGCTCCTCCTCCCCGGTCAGGCCGCCGGCGGTCTGACGCGAGAGGAGGACGCCCGGGTGCGCGCGCACCTCCAGGGCTGCGCCGCCTGCAGGCTGGCGGCCGCCTCCGAGGCTCTCCTGCACGAGGGGCTGGTCAAGGCGGTGGAGGCGGTTCCCGGCGCCGTGGACGTGCGGGCGCTCGTGGCCAGGGCGCGGGCGCGCGAGCAGGCCGAGCTCTCTCGCCCCTCGCGGCGCCGCTTCCTGAGAGGTCCCCGGCTCCTCGCCGCGGCCAGCCTGCTGCTGGCGGTGGCGCTGCTCACGCAGGTGGAGCCCCGCTGCCTGCTGGGCGACTGCCCGACGAAGGCGCTCATCATGGACGCCCTGGTGGCGGCGCCGACGAGCGCGCTCCCTCCTGACCTGGGCGTCCCGGCGCTCCCCGGGCTCGAGCGCGTGGGCGTCGCGCGCCTCTCCTCCGTGGGTGGCGGCGCGCCGGTCGGGGTGTACGCGCGCCAGGGGACGACGCTCCTCGTGTTCCGGGAGGCGAGCGCCCATACCCACTTCTGGTACGGGCGACACCTCGAGGACGGCCGCAAGTACCTCGTGATGACCACGCCGGACGGGCGGCACCTGCTCGGCTGGGTCGGCCCGGGCGGGCAGGTGTGGTGCTGTGTGGGAGGGGACGCGCGCGAGGCGCTGGCCCTCGCCTCGGAGCTACGGCAGCTGGCCTCGTAGCCTCTTCCCGTCCGGTTCAGCGGCCTTCGAGGAACGCGCGGAGCACCTCGAGCGCCGGCTTCCCACGCGGGGTGTAGCCGCGGTCCGTCGGTCCGCCCTCCCCCGTCCACTCGTAGAAGAACGCCCCCTCGAGCTCGGGGGCGCCGCGCCAGGCCTCGACGAACGCCTCGTAGCAGAGCCGCTGCTCCGCCAGGTCCACGGGCGCCGAGCGGCGCGTGTAGTCCCAGGGGTGGCGGGCGCAGCCGTCGATGCTCGGGTAGCCGACCTCCATGAACAGGATGGGCGCGCTGAGCTGGCGCCGGTCGCGCCAGGCGCTCAGGGCGCGACGCACGTCCCGCCAGGCCGTCACGAGCTCCTCCCGGGTCGGGTCCAGGCTCGAGGTCAGCTCGAAGTAGCCCGAGAGGCCCACGGAGTCGAGCGCCTCCCACACGGCGACGTGCTCGTGGCGGTCCCAGTTCGCCGCGTAGGTGACGTGTCCCCGGAAGACGGCGCGCACCGCGGCGATCACGGCGCGCCACTGGCCAACCTGCCCCTCGGAGGAGCCGAGCTCGCTGCCGACGGCGAACAGGGTGGCCCCCTCGCGCTGCGCCAGGCCGGCCAGGTCCACGACGTAGTGCCGATAGACCGAGAACCATGTCGCCCACGAGGGCGGCCGCAGCTTGCCGCGCCACTCCCCCGGCGCCGGGGCCTCGAGGAGCACGAGGGGGACCAGCGCCACCTCGAGCCCGTGGCCCCGAGCCGAGCGGATCGCCCCCGCGATGGCGGCGTCGGTCGGGGTCCGTTCCGGATGGCGGCGCGGGGCCATGGCGCGGGTGTCCCGCTGATAGAGATGCACGAAGAGGGCCACCTGCCGGGCTCCCAGGCGCCTCAGCTCCGCGAACGTGGGCCCGTAGTCCTGCGCGGGCGCGTGCATGGGGACGGCCAGCCCCCGCACGCGAGGCCCGGGTCCCCGCGCGTCGTCACCTCCGCGCGCCGCGCCGTCACCTCCGGCCAGCGCCGCGAGGCCACCCAGGAGCACGGCCAGCAGGGCGAGCGCCAGGGACCACCGTCGGGGCTTCGACCGCACGTGCACCTCCACGGGGCAGGGGGGACCCAGGAACCGCTGGTGGCGTCGGCCCATTTCCAGGCGGGAATGCGCCGGGCTCGCCAGGCATTGGGCGGGCATGAGCAGGCCCTACTTCGACCCTCGTCACCTGGAGCACTTCGAGCAGGTGGGAGCGCACCGGCCGGAGCTGGCCAGGAAGTTCTTCGACTACTACGCGGCGGTGTTCGGGGAGGGCGCCCTGCCCGCGCGGGAGAAGGCGCTCATCGCCCTGGCCGTGGCCCACGCCGTCCAATGTCCATACTGTATCGAGGCTTACGCGCGCGAGTCGCTGGAGAAGGGCGCGGATGCCGCGCAGATGACCGAGGCCGTGCACGTGGCCACGGCGATCCGCGGCGGCGCGACGCTCGTGCACGCCATGCAGATGCGCGACCACGTCGAGCGCCTGGGGATGTGAGCGTGGGCCGCCCCCTGCCCTCCCTCGCCGCGCGGCGCGCCCCGCTGGCTGCCCCGGCCGCCCAGCTGGCGGCGCTCGCGGCCGTGCCCCTGGAGCGCGAGCTCGAGGACGCCCTCTCGGCCGCCGGCCTGTGGCCGCTCCTGGCCGCGGGGCTGGACGTCCTGCAGGTGAACGTGGGCCGCGTGTGCAACCAGACCTGCCGCCACTGCCACGTGGACGCGGGGCCGGACCGGACCGAGTCCATGAGCCGCGAGACGTTCGAGCACTGCCTGGCCGCGCTCGAGCGGACGGGGATCTCGACCGTCGACATCACCGGCGGCGCGCCCGAGCTCAACCCGCACTTCCGCTGGTTCGTGGAGGCCTGCCGGGGCCTCGGCCGGCACGTGATCGACCGCTGCAACCTGACGATCCTCCTCACCGCCCCGCACCGGGACCTGCCCGGGTTCCTGGCGGCGAACCAGGTCGAGGTGGTGTGCTCGCTCCCCGACCGCCGCCCGGCCGGCACCGACCGCCAGCGGGGCGACGGCGTGTTCGAGGCCTCGCTCGAGGGGCTGCGCCGCCTCAACGCGGTGGGCTACGGCGCAGGGACCGGGCTGCGCCTGGTCCTGGTCACGAACCCGGTGGGGGCGCTGCTCCCCGGGCCGCAGCGGGAGCTGGAGGCCGAGTGGAAGCGCGCGCTCGAGGCGGAGCACGGCGTCCGCTTCGACGCCCTCTACACGATCACCAACATGCCCATCGCTCGCTACCTGGAGTGGCTGGCGGCGTCCGGGAACCTCGACGCCTACCTGCGCCGCCTCGCCCGCGCGTTCAACCCTGCCGCGGCCGCGCGCGTCATGTGCCGCACGCTCGTCTCGGTCGGCTGGGACGGGACCCTCTACGACTGCGACTTCAACCAGATGCTCGAGCTGCCCCTCGAAGGACCCCGGCACGTCCGGGACCTGGACCTGGCCGCGCTGGAGCGCCGGCGGATCGCCACCGGTCGGCACTGCTTCGGCTGCACCGCCGGCGACGGGTCGAGCTGCGGCGGCGCGACGACCTGAGCCTCGCCCGCCAGGAGGTGCCGTGTGCGCAGCTGCGATGGGCTCGACCTGCCCGAGCGCAACCCGAACCCGGTGTTCGTGCTCTCTCCCTCCGGGGAGGTGGTGTTCGCGAACCCGGCCAGCGCGACGCTGCTGCGAGCCTGGCAGGCCGAGCCAGGGGCGCCGCTCCCGCCCGAGCGGCGGAGCCTGGTCGAGGAGGCCCGGGCGCCCGGCGGGCGTGAGGCGGCGGTCGGCGAGCGGTGGTTCCGCTTCCTGGCGGTCGAGGCGGACGCGCGCCTGCACGTGTACGGCCACGACGTGACCGACGCCCGGCGCAGCGCCGACTGCCTCCAGGCGTGCCAGGGGCTGGCGACGCTCGGCGCCCTCCTGCCGGCGGTGGCCCACGACTTCAACCAGGTGCTCTCCATCCTGCTGAACACGGCCGAGCTCCTCTCCCTCGAGCCGGGGACGGCGGTAGAGCGCGCCTGCGGGGAGGAGATCCGCGAGGTGTGCGCTCGGGCCTCCTGGCTCACGCACCAGCTCCTGGTGGCGAGCGGGCGCCGGGCGCCGCGCGTCGAGGACGTGGACCTCGCGGAGCTCGTGCGCCGCAGCGAGCCCCTCGTGCGCCGCCTCGCGGCCCCCGGCGTCCACGTGCTCTGCCACGCGCCCGCGCGGGCGGTCCGCGCGCGGGCGGACTCCGGCGCGCTGTTCCACGTCCTGTTGAACCTGGTGACGAACGCGCTGCGCGCGCTGGACGGCGCCGGGCTGCTGCTCATCCGCGCCGAGCAGGGACCGGACGGGGCCCCGCGGCTGCGGGTCGTGGACACCGGCCCCGGAGTCCCCTCGGCGGCGCTCCCCCACATCTTCGAGCCTGGCTTCACCACCCGGCCGAGCGAGGGTGCGGGGCTGGGGCTGTCGACGGCGCTGCACGCCGTCCGCCGCTGCGGCGGGGACATCCACGTCGACACCACGCCGGGCGAAGGCACCACGGTCACGGTGACCCTCCAGGCCGTCCCCGAGTAGCACGTCGGCGGTCGTGAACGAGCGCGGCGACCGACCTCCTCAGTCGGGTCGGGGCGGCGGGGCGCGCCACTCGTTGACCCGCCAGTCCCAGGGGATGATCTCCACGCGGTAGCGGTCGGGCTCACGAAGGAGCTCCCGCTCGGCGTCCGTGAGCCAGGGCTCCATGTAGCGCACCGGCGTCGCCGCCGGGCGCTGCGGATCGCCGGTGAAGTCCTTGGCGTACCAGTCGAAGAGCTTCGAGGCCCGGACCACCCCCGCCTCGAGGTCCACCTGGAAGCGCCCGGCGTCGCGGGCGAAGCCCCAGGCGGAGTCCTCGAGCCGGGCCTCGATGTCTGCGCCGGTGAAGGCCGTCCGCTCCAGCGGCCGGCAGCCGAAGTCGGCGCACACGAGGACGAAGTGCAGCCGCGCGTCCTTGAACTCGGGCATGAGGATCTCGTACTGCATCTCGTTCACGGTCAGGTCGAGCCCCCCCACCCGGTAGCGGAGCCGGTCGAAGTAGCCCTCGATGTCCGTGGGCTTGCTCACTGGCCAGTGGCGCAGGATCCCCTCGATGCAGAACGCGTTGTACGCGTTCGTCCAGAACGCCTTGCGGTCGGCCGGCGGGAGCGTCTGCGGATCCACGCGCGCGAACACCTCCAGCGCGCGGCGCCAGCGCGCCATGCCCTCGGCGTCCTCGAGCAGGGCGGCGTAGTTGATGAGTCCCCCGCGCACGTGCCTGGCGAGCACGAAGTCGTAGTGGCTGTAGTCCAGCGCCGACCCGGCCGCGGCGGCGACGGGGGCGCCCGCAGGCGCGGCGCAGCCGGAGGCGAGCGCGAGCGCCCATGACCCGAGGACGGTCAGGAGCGGAGGGGCGAAGCGAGGGCTCATGAGAGGCTCCGTTGGAGGGCGCTGCTCGGGCGATGAGGAGGAGGATAACCCTCGCGCCGGTCCCGACATTCCCGCGCCCCCGCACCGCCCCGGCGGACCTCGGCGGGCGGATCACGTCCCGGGGCGCCCGGCCTCGAGCTGCGCGATCCGCGCGCGCAGGGGGGCCACCAGCCGCTCCACCTCGGCGGCCGTGTAACGCGGGGTGATGAAGGCCGGGCAGTTCCAGTCGAAGGAGAGGACGTCGATCACGACCAGGCGCTCCGCCCGTCCTCGCAGGTCGGCCGGCGCGAGCCGCTCGGCGAGGGTCGGCTCGTCGGTGGGTGCGACCACGCGCGCGTGCCCGGCGACCTTCAGGCGGCGGCGATCGGGGTAGTCCATGAGGAGCAGCGCCACACGGCCGTCGGCGCCCAGGTGGCCGACCGTGATGAGCTGCCGGTTCCCACGCAGGTCGGCGAACCCGAGCGTGTGCGCGTCCAGGACCCTGAGGAAGCCCGCCGGCCCGCCGCGATGCTGGACGTAGGGCCAGCCGTCGGGGCTGACGGTCGCCAGGTAGAAGCTGTCGCGCGCGGCCACGAAGGCGGCCTCCTCCGGCCCGAGGGGGTCGCGCGAGGCGCCGGCGCCGGTCCGTGGCAAGGACCGGCCGTAGGTGCGGCGCTGCGCCTCCTGCACGGAGGGGGTCAGGTAGGTGTCGAGGTAGCGGCCGGCCATGGGCGCCTCCGTGGCCGGTCCGCCCTCCGCGCGTGCGCGCGCGGGCGGACCGGCCGGGGTCAGTGGTCAGAACACCAGGGTGTGCCAGCCGCCCGCGACGTAGCGGCGGATGCTGGCCACGCCGGGGGTGCCGGGCAGGGGGTTGTCCCCGAGCGAGGGCACGCCGCAGGCCTCGACGCTCTCGGTCGCGCCGAACACGGCGGCGCAGCCGCAGGAGGCCCCCTGCACGGCGGGGCGAACGTCGGAGTACAGGGCGTGGGCGGGGTGGTCGAGCCGCGTCAGCTCCGCCGGCCACCGGGTGCCGGCGCCGGCGAACACGACGTGGACGTCGTCGCCCGCCCGCTGGGCCTCGGCGGCGAGCGCGAGGGCGTTGAACAGCCGCCCGAGCCCCTCCTCTCCCGCGCCGGGGTTCGACAGGACGAAGATCGCGAGCTTCATGATCGTCTCCTCTCTCGATTCGTTGGTGTGCTCAGGCGAGGCCAGGGATGCCGGGGTGGTCGAGCGGCCTCGGGCCCGGGGCCGGCCAGCGCAGCTTGCGCGCGACCTCGGCGATGGGCACGTCGTTGATGCTCGCCTCCCGGCGGCGCATCAAGCCGTCCGCATCGAACTCCCACAGCTCGTTGCCGTGGGCGCGGAACCACTGGCCGGTGGCGTCGTGGAACTCGTACTGGAAGCGGACCGCCAGCCGGTCCGGTGCGAACGCCCACAGCTCCTTCACCAGCCGGTAGTCGCGCTCGCGCTCCCACTTGGCGGCCAGGAACGCGCGGATCGCCGCGCGCCCCTGCAGGAACTCGCTCCGGTTGCGCCAGGCGGAGTCCTCGGTGTAGGCCAGGCTCACGCGCACGGGGTCGCGCGAGTTCCAGGCGTCCTCGGCGGCGCGGACCTTGGCCCGGGCCGTGTCGAGGGTGAAGGGGGGCTTCAGGGGGTTGACGCTCACAGGGTGCTCCGGGGACGGCGGCGGGAGGCGCTGGTCGCCCCCGCCGCGGTCCGCTCAGGCCCGCGCCCCGGCGGGCTGCGTCAGCGCCGGCGCCGCGGGGAAGTCGACCTCGGTCTCGGCCACGTGGTTGAAGTAGTTGGTGAAGATGTTCAGGGCCACGTTGGCGACCACCTCGGCGATGGCGCCGTCGTCCCACCCGGCGGCCCGCACGGCCGCCACGTCGGCGTCGCTGACGCGACCGCGCACCTCCACCAGGCGCGCGGCGAAGCGCAGCAGGGCCGTGGTCTTCGGCTCCACCGCGGTGGCCAGGCGCGCGTCGCGGACCTGCTCCGCGGTCAGGCCGACCATCGTGCCGATGGCCGTGTGCGCCGCGAGGCAGTAGTCGCAGCCGTTCTGCTGCCCGACGGCGAGCGCCAGCAGCTCGCGGGTCCTGGCCGGGAGCGCGCCGCCGGCGAGGGCGCCGGAGAGCTGCAGGTAGCCCTCGAGGGCGGCGGGCGCGCTGGCCATGGCACGGGTCATGTTCGGCACCAGGCCGAGCTTGCTCTCGACGGCCTCCAGGAGGGTCCGGGCCTTGCCGGTGGCCGACTGGGGTGAGATCGCGGGGAGGCGGGGCATGATCGGGCTCCATTCACTTACTTGGTTTGGTCACGACCCACGCGTGGGGTCACGCCCACCCTGTGCAGGAGCCGTGCCCGGGCGGGGAGGCCTGACGGAGCGAGGCCCCGCATGGCCTTGCTCTCCGAGCTCGCCCACGAGTCCTCGTGACTTCAACGGAATGTCGGCGTCCCGTCGCGAGTTCTCGTGCTGGGGCAGGAGGGCGAGGTCATGGAGCGCGGCGTCTTCGAGGATCCCGAGGGGTTGCTCCTCGACATGGCGCAGGAGCGCTCGCTCGGGCGCCTGCTGGGGCTGGTGGTCGAGCGCCTGGCGCGCTCGGAGCGCGTGGCGCTCGCGCGCATCTGGCTGCTGCGGCCCGGCGAGGACTGCGCGCGCTGCCTTGCGGCGGCGGCCTGCCCGGACCGGGCCGAGTGCCTGCATCTCGTGGCCAGCGCAGGCCGCTCGGTGCTCGATCCGCGCGTCGAATGGTCGGGGCTGGACGGTGAGTTCCGGCGCGTCCCCCTCGGCGCGCGCAAGGTGGGGCGCATCGCGTCGACCGGGCACGCGCTCGAGGTCCCCGACCTGGGCGAGGCGCCGGGCTGGATCGCGCGGCCGGAGTGGGTCCAGGCCGAGCGGATCGTGGGCTTCGGCGGGCAGCCGCTCGTGCACCACGGCCGCGTCCTCGGGGTCCTGGCCGTGTTCGCCCGCCAGCGGATCGGAGAGGGGTGCCTCCGCTGGCTGCGCATGTTCGCTGACCACGCGGCGGCCGCGATCGTCAACGCACGCGCCTTCGAGGAGCTCGAGGGGCTCCGCGCCCGGCTTCAGCAGGAGAACGAGCTCCTCCTGGAGGAGGTGGCGCGGGGTCAGGCGTTCGGGGAGATGGTGGGCGGCGGCCCCGCGCTCGGGGCCGTCGTGCGCCAGCTCGACCTCGTCGCCCCGACCGACTCGACGGTGCTCATCCTGGGCGAGAGCGGCACCGGGAAGGAGCTCGTGGCCCAGGAGCTCCATCGGCGCAGCCACCTGGCCGGACGGGCGCTCATCAAGGTCAACTGCGCGGCCATCCCGCGCGAGCTCTACGAGAGCGAGTTCTTCGGGCACGTGCGCGGCGCCTTCACCGGCGCGCTCAGGGACCGCGTGGGCCGCTTCGAGCGGGCCGACGGCGGCACACTCTTCCTCGACGAGGTGGGAGAGATCCCCCTCGACCTGCAGAGCAAGCTCCTGCGGGTCCTTCAGGAGGGAGAGCTCGAGCGCGTGGGTGACGAGCGCACACGCAGGGTGAAGGTGCGCGTCATCGCGGCCACGAACCGCGACCTGCGCCGCGAGGCCGAGGCGGGCCGCTTCCGCGCGGACCTCTACTACCGACTGGGAGTCTTCCCCATCGAGGTCCCGCCGCTGCGCCGACGGCTCGAGGACGTCCCCTCGCTCGCCGAGCACTTCATCGAGCAGGCGGCGCGCAGGCTCGGGCGCCCGCGCCCACGCCTGACGCTCGCGGACGTGCAGCGGCTGCAGGCCCACGACTGGCCAGGCAACGTCCGCGAGCTACAGCACGTGGTCGAGCGCGCCATGATCACCTCGGCGGGCGGTCGCCTGACCTTCGAGCTCCCGGCCCCGCCCGAGGGCGGCGAAGGCGTGCGGCGAGAGGCGCAGCCGGCCCGGGTCCTGACCGACGCGGAGCTGCGACGGCTCGAGGCCGACAACCTGCGCGCCGCCCTGCGCACGGCGCGCGGCAAGCTCTACGGGGCCGACGGCGCGGCGGCGCTGCTGGGCTTGAAGCCCACCACGCTCGCCTCGCGCATGAAGGCGCTGGGTGTCGAGCGTCGAGGGGCGTGAGGCGCCCGCACCGAGCCCATGAGAGCGGAGCGCGAGGCCGCGCAAGGACGCGGGTGCTCCGCACCGGCGGTGATCCCCGGACGTCGTGGACGGTCGGCAGCAGCCGCCAGGCGCCGCCCTCCCGCTCGATCCGCGCCTCCCGTCGGTGGCTCCGATCCCTCCAGGACGCCAGCTGCCTCTCGACGACGGCGCCGCTGGGCAACTCGGCGAGCGCGTCGCCGCTCAGGGATCCGCTGCTCCTCCGAAGGCGTCGAGCATGCCTTCCACGGCCGCGCGCTGCGCGCACGAGAGGGCCAGCAACTTGCCGACGAGCCGGCGCAGAACGGGGCAGGCCAGGGCACCGGGTTCCTGCAAGCCGGCCTGCAAGCGCGGGACGGGAGCGCTCGAACTCCTGGCGACACAAGCCCCATGGAGAGATGGCCGCCTGCTCGACACGCAGGAGGTCACAGGTTCAAGTCCTGTATCGCCCAGCACCGGAAGCCCAGGCCAGAGGCCTGGGCTTCTTCGTTTCCAGGGGCGTCAGCGGCGCGAGAAGACCTCGGAGCGTCGGCCGCGCGGGTCGCCCAGGATGCAGCGCAGCTCCCACCGCGGGCCGAGGTCCGCGGGCGTCGGCTCGACGCGCGGGACGAAGACGGCGCCGACGCCGTGCCGATCGAGCAGGTCGGTGTCCGTGGCCTCGGCCAGCGTGAGCGTCCCCACGTACGTGTCGTCGAGGAAGAAGGCGGCGTACTGGCCCAGGTGCCAGGCCAGCGGGCTGTCGCGCTCCGTCACGACCTGCGCCAGCGGCCCGGTGACGCGTGCCTCCCGGAGGGCGCCGACGAGCGTGCGCACGCCGGCGCCCGTGTCGCCCTCGCGGGCGCGCCCGATCAGCTCGCGGAGCGGCCCCACGGCGAAGCTGGCGCACACCAGCCCGACCAGCGTCACCGCGAGGAGGCGGCCCGCCCGCGCCTCGCCCGCGCCGCGCCGGGCCCTGAACGCCGCGGCCGCGGTCAGCGCGCCGCCGACCAGGAGCAGCACCAGCGGGGGCAAGAGGAAGGTCAGGACGTAGCGCTCCTCGAGGAAGATGGGGAGATGGAGGCCGATGAGCAGGGCGACGCTCGCCGGGACCCAGAGGGCCGCATCGGCGAGCGCGGGCGCGCGCCGGCCGAGGTGCCGCCGCGCGAGGAGGGCGGCGAGCGGCGCGAGGGCGAGGGCGGGGAGCGTCAGGCCGAGCGCGTCCCACCCGCGCAGGATCCGCAGCGCCGAGCCGCCATTGAACGCGACGAGCTCCAGCTGGTGAGCGCGCGCCTCCGGCCCGTCGAGCGGGGACCAGCCCGGGTAGTCGAGCAGGTCCGGCCGCTCCCACAGCGACCCGTGCGGCGGGGGCGGCGTCTGGAGGCCGCTGGGCAGCCGGTAGCTGCCCACGGGGACGCCGGGCCCGACGGCGGCGTGGGCGATCGCGCCGGACGACGACCACGTGGGGCGCTGGAAGCGCAGCGAGAGGACGCCGCTCCAGCCCAGCGCCACCACCCCCAGGGCCGTCATGGCGACCGCGAGCGTCCGCGCGACATCGCGGCGCCCGACCGCGGGGTCGGCGCGCCGCGCGCGCAGGAGGATCATGGCGGGGAGGTGGAGCAGGACCACGGGCAGGGCGAACGACTTCGCCAGGAAGGAGACCCCCGCCAGCGCGCCGGTGAGGGCGGCGCGGCGGCGGCAGCGGAGCAGCTCGGGATGGGTGGCGGACGCCGCGTAGGCCAGCAGGCAGGCGCCGACCAGCACGTCGGGGGTGATCACGCGCGTCGCGAGCTCGCCCACGGCGAGCGCGATCGTGGCGACGGCCGCCGCCCGCGGCCCCGGGGTGAGCCCGAGGTGGCGCGCCAGGCGGTCCGACGCGACCACGGCGGCGCCGGCGCAGAGGAGGAGCGCGAGGCGCGCGGCCACCAGGCGGTCGAGCCCGAGGGCGAGGAGCGGCGCCAGCAGCCACACGAGGAGCGGGCTCCAGTAGCCCGAGATCGAGGCGACGACGTCGCCGCGCAGGAGGTGCGAGGCGAGCTGCAGGTAGCAGATGCCGTCGGGGTTGATCTGCCCCCGGTTCCCCCAGGCGGCCGCGCCGCCGAGGAGCAGGAGGAGCGCCAGGCCCGGCGCGGCCGTGAGGCGGCCCCAGGGCGCCTCCGCGGGGGCGGGCGAAGCAGGGGCCGCCTCCGACGCCGTCGAGCTCAACCCACCCCCTCGCCGCCGAGTCTATCCAGGGGCGAGCGGACGCACGATCGTCAGGTCGACCTCACGCCGGCTCGTACAGGGGGTAGTCCGGGAACCACATGGCGTCGTCGACCGCCTGCGGCACGTCCCCGGGCTCGAGCGGCCGCCGCGCCAGGCCGGACGCCATCGCCTCCTGGGCCACGGCGATCGCGACGCCGCGCGAGACGCGCCGCAGCTCGTCGACCGCCGGCAGGAGCGCGCCCTTCGCCAGGTCGTCGGGGGTGACGAGCTCGGCGAGGGCCTTGGCGGCGACGGTGAACATGGCGTCGGTCACCTCGCGGGCCTGGGCGACGAGGACGCCCAGGCCGAGGCCGGGGAAGACGTAGGCGTTGTTGGCCTGGCTGACGACGAGCGTGCGGCCCTCGTGCGTGACCGGCGCGAACGGGCTGCCCGTGGCCACCAGCGCGCGCCCGTCGCTCCAGGGGACGATCTCCGCCGGCTTGCCCTCCGCGAGGTCGGTCGGGTTCGAGAGCGGGAAGATCATCGGCCGCGCGGCGTGCTTCGCCATCGTCCGCACGACGCGCTCGTCGAACATGCCGGGCGTCCCGGTCGTGCCGATGAGCACCGTGGGCTTGACCGCCTCGATGATCGCCACGAGGTCGTCGCGGCGGTCCATCAGCCCGAGCGCCTCGACCATGGGCACCGGCCAGGCGAAGGGCTTCTTGTGCTCCTCGTCGACCTTGCCGTCGTCGACGAGGAGGCCCTTGCTGTCGGTGAGGATGATCGCCCGCGTGAGCGCCTCGCCCGAGAGGCCGTCGCGCTCGAGCGCCGCGCGCAGCTGCCAGGCGATGCCGATCCCCGCCGCGCCGGCGCCGAGGATGACGAAGCGGTGCTCCTGCGGGCGGACGCCGGTCGCGCGCGCGCCCGCGTAGAAGGCGGCCAGCGTGACGCCGGCCGTGCCCTGGATGTCGTCGTTGAACGAGGGCAGCGTCGTCCGGTAGCGGTCGAGCAGGCGGAAGGCGTTGCCCTTCTTGAAGTCCTCCCACTGGAGCAGGGCGCGCGGGAAGCGCCGCTGGACGGCCTGCACGAACTCGTCCACGAACGCGTCGTACTCGGCGCCGCGCAGGCGCCGCCGGCGCCAGCCGAGGTAGAGCGGGTCGTCGAGGAGGGCCTGGTTGTCGGTGCCCACGTCGAGGCTGATCGGCAGCGTCTGCGTGGGATGGATCCCCGCGGCGACCGTGTAGAGGGCCAGCTTGCCCACCGGGATCCCCATGCCGCCGGCGCCCTGGTCGCCCAGGCCGAGGATCCGCTCGTTGTCCGTGACGACGATGAGCCGCACGTCGTCGAACGGCGCGTTGCCGAGGACCTGCTCGACGCGCCCCTGGTCCTCGGGCGTGATCCACAGCCCGCGCGCGCGGCGGAAGATGTGGCTGTAGCGCTGGCAGGCCAGCCCGACCGTGGGCGTGTAGACGATCGGGAGCATCTCCTCCATGTGCTCGAGGAGCAGCCGGTAGAAGAGCACCTCGTTCCTGTCGTGCAGCGCGGCCAGGCCCACGTAGCGCTCGAGCGGCTCGGGCTTGCGCGTGATGTTCTGGTGCACGCGCGCGAGCTGCACCTCGATCGTGTTCACCTCGCGCGGCAGGAGGCCCTCGAGGCCGAAGGCGGCGCGCTCCTCGAGCGTGAACGCGGTCCCCTTGTTGAACATGGAGTGGCTGAGGAGCGCGGGGCCCCGGACGGGGACCTTGACGCGCCAGCGGCCGTCGATCGCGCGGGTGAGGCGGTAGGCTTCCATGGCGCCCATTCCTACTCGCTCGGGCCGCGCGCGTCGAGCACCGACCGGAGCATCGACCGGCGCGTCACGCGCCGCGTCAGAACGTGAAGGCCAGGCCGAGCTCGCCGCCGATCGCGCTCCAGGTGGCGCGCCGCCAGCGGTGGCTGCCCGTGCGCCGGCCGCCGAAGTGGTCGTCGAGGTCGGAGATCATGCCCCACGACGACCCCACGGCCGTGAGCAGCTCGAGCCGGTCGCCCAGGTGCCAGCGCAGCCCGCCGCGCAGCTCGGAGAGGAGGGACGGGAAGCGCAGCGGCGCGATCATCCCCGAGAGGCTCTCGAAGAACACCGACACGAACGGGAACAGCCGTACGCTCAGCCAGTAGCTGACCGTCGGGAAGAAGAACGTCTCCACGCGGCCGCCCGCCGAGCCCACGTCGCTCGACAGGCGCACGCGGTGCGACGCCCACGCGGCGCCGAGGCCGATCGCGAAGCGGATCGTCTCCGAGTCCTTGACCACGTAGCGGGCGAAGACCTCGCCCACCTGCAGGTCGATCGTCGTCTCCACGGGCGTGCCGCCCGGGAGGCGGGTGTCGCCGAGCCCGATCCCCCGGTAGTGGATCCGGCGGCGCGGCCCCTCGACGACGACGCGCGTGTAATGGACGCCCAGGCTCACCCGCTCGTGCACGCGGGCGTCGACGATGAACCGGTAGCCGAACGCGGGCGTGTTCGGGACGTGGGCGTCGTGCCCGGTCTCGAAGCTGCCCGCCACCCCTTGCCGGCCGTGCTTGACCCGCGACTGGATCCCGGCCGTGATCCGCGCGTAAGCCTCGAGCCGCACGCGCGGGTAGGGGTGGTCCGGCTCGAGCGACGGGCCCGCGCCCGCGGCGACCGGCGCCTCCTGCGCCCAGGGCCATACGGGGCGCGTGCGGTCGAGGCGCACCGGGGCGTCGAGGGCCGGCGGGTCCTCGGCCCGGGCCGCGGCCCCGGCCAGGCACCCGAGGACGACCGCCGTCAGCGCGGGGCGCACCACGGCGCCAGGCTACGCGACGGGTCGGACCTGGCGAACGGCCAGCGCGGCGCGGCGGCGCTATGCTCGGCGCGTGGAGCGCGAGGGCGAAGGGGTCTTCGGCCGGGCCGGCGTCGTTCATCTCGGCGTCCGCACCGGCGGCGCGATGCTCGGCGGGGCCGTCGCCCTCGTCATCTGCAGGGCGGTGTCGGACTACCCCTACACCGGGACCACGCTCGAGACCGCGCTCCTCGGCGCGTTCCTGGGCGCGCTGACCGGCGTGCCGGTCGCCGCCGAGCGCTGGCGCCTGCGCCGCGGCCCTTCGCGCGCCCTGGACGCGGCGGTCGCGGGCGGCGTGGCGGTCGTGCTCCTGCCGGCGTTCGTGCCGGCGACCGCGCAGGCCGTCTACGGGGCCGGCGTGCTCGAGGGCGGCGGGCTGGAGGTCGGCACGTCCGGGGCGATGGAGGTCCTCGAGGACGCGTGGAAGGACACCGCGCTCCACGCCGCCCTGAGCGCCGCCGCGGCGCTGGCCTCCGGGTGGACGCTGTGGCTGGGCCTGACCGCGCGGCCCCGCGCCCTGCGGGCGCTCCTGGCCGCCCTCGGCGCCTTCGCGGTCGCGCGCGCGGCGCTCGCGACCGTCGACGTGGAGCCCGTGGTCCGCGTGGCGATCCCCACGCTCCTCGCCCTCCAGGCGGCGGCGTTCTTCGCCCTGCGCCGCGCCGCGCGCGCCGCGCTCGGGGAGGCGGTGGACCCGGCGCTCAGGGGATGACGTGCTCGCGCGTCGGGTCGTCCGTGCGCCGGAGGCGCAGGGCCGGGCGGTCCGCGCCCGGCTCGCGGCGCAGGAGCGTGCTCAGGACGTCGCTCCTCAGCCAGCCGTCGGCGTCGGTCGCGACCGGCTCGAACGCCCGCTCGCCCCGCGCGAGGACCTCGACCTCGCGGGTGTCGCGGTCGATGAGGATGACCTCACGCACGCCCAGGTCGAAGTACCAGGGGAGCTTCTCCAGGGTCTCGTCGCCTGGCGAGCGCACCTCGAGCACGGCGTCGGGCGGGCCCACGACCCACCCGCCCTGGAGCCTGTCGTAGCTCGCAGGGAGGAGGAAGCTGCGGTCGGGGGTGCGGTAGTCGCGAGGGACGCCGGCGCCGAGGGCGGGGAGGTCCGGCGTTCGGGGCCGCTTGACCCCGGTCTCGAGCAGGGTCCGCCCCAGACCGAGGGCCTGCCAGTGGAAGCGGAAGAAGGCGCCCAGCTCGTCGTTGATGTCCTGGTGGTCGCTGTGCGGAGGCGGCACCATGTGGAGGACCCCCTCCCACACCTCGTCGCGCCGATCCAGGCCGCGGCGGCGGCGCTCGTCGAGCAGCTCCGGTGAGACGTCCAGCATCAGCGCGCGGACCATGCCTCCACTCTACCGACTCAGTCCGGAACGGGCACGACCCGCTCCGCCCCGGGGGCGAGGTCGACCCACGCCTCGAACGGGCCCAGATCGGTCTCGCCCACGAGCAGGTAGCGCCCGGGGACGACGAGTTCGACCTCGAGCCGCGGGGAGGCGTGGGAGAGGCGCAGGGTGTGGGCCCAGTTCGCGACGACCTCGGCTCGCAGCCGCGGCAGCCGCGCGAGGACCTCCGGCACGAGCGCGACGCGGCCCCGGACGACCTCCTCGGGCCGCAGGGCCCGGGGAAGCTCGAAGCGCACGACGCCGACGAAGGGCGTGGCGTCCACGACCAGCGGCCCTCGAGCGGGCAGCGTCAGCGTGGTCAGGAGCGTGGGGCCGTCGAGGAGCGCGTGGCCCCCGGGGCGGGCGCGGCCGACGTGCACGTCGGGCCGGGCCGGGTCGGGCGCGAGGGCCACGAGGTCGCCCTGCTCACCCTGCTCGAGGGCCGCGAGGCCGAGCACCCGCGCCGCCTCGCGCGCGCCGCGCAGCATGACCTCGACCTGGTCGCCGGCCGGCGGGGCCTCGAGGCGGAGCGGCGGGCCGCCCGCGCGGACCTCGACCTCGCCCAGCGGCCGCTCGGAGCCGTTGGCGTTGTAGAGCGCCGCTGAGAAGTGACCCTCCGAAGCCATGCCGGAGAGGCGGCCGGCCCCGTCCACGCCAAGCGAGTGGATCGCGACGCCGTCGAGCGCCCGCAGGATCACCTCCGCGTCGTCGTCCTCTCGTCCCGCGAGCGTGCCTGTGACCTCCACGTCGGCGGGGTGCGTCGCCTCGACGATCCAGGTTGCGCCCGGCTCGATCGTCGAGACCCCGACGTCACGCCCGAGGACCCGCACCCGGTAGTCGCCGCGCGCGAGGTTCGGAGCCCGATAGACCCACCGATCGTCATGCTGGCCTGGAAACTCACCCAGGTTGACGGCGCCGGCCGGGTCGTCCGCTCGCTCGATCGACACGGGCCCCGTGCCCCACGTGGTCCCAGGTCGCGACTGCTGGTGGCCCAACCGCTCGGGACCCCGCAGGCGCACCTCGAGCGTCCCGCCGCGCTCGAGGTCGAACACGACGTCCTCGCGCAGGCCCGGCCGCAGGGCCGCCACACCGAACCCGGGCGCGACGGCGAAGAGCGTCGAGGCGACCCCCAGGTCGTCCGGCAGGCGCTGCACGTCGAAGCGGCCCTCGGCGTCGGTGACCATCTCGCCGGTGCCCTCCACGAGCAGGCTGCCCGAGGCGAAGACCGCCTCGCACGCCCGCGGGTGCGGGTATCTCCACGTGACCCACGCGCCCGCGATCGGCCGGCCCGTGGCCGCCTCGCGCACGAGGCCGCGTACACCGCGGATCGCCGGCGGCGGATCGACCTCGCGTCGCTCAGCGCCGGGCGCCTGCGCGGGGTCGCCCGGTCGCTCCCCGTCCGCGCCACCGACGCCGCCCGTCCCGCGCGCGCGCTCGACCGCGTCCGCCTTTGCGGCCGGGCTCGCGCCCGGCTCCAGGTCCACCCGCGGCGCCTCGCGCGGCGCCGGTCCCCGGCCCGCTCTCCCGCCGCCCCGGCCGGCCTCGCCCTCGCCCAGGAGCCACACGCCGAGCGCGGCCGCGCTGACGAGCGCCACGATCACCAGCGCCGGGCCGTGCCGCCGGCCGGTCACTCCGGCACCTCCACGACCGCCTCGACGCCCGGCGCCTCGAACGCCCGCAGGTCGTTCGTCCGCAGCGCCCGACGCGCCGTCACCGAAGCAACTCCACCACCCGCACCACCCCCGGGGCGAGGTCGAGCCAGGCGTTCACGGGCCCGAGGTCCGTCTCGGCTTCGAGGAGGTAGCGGCCGGGGGCGACGAGCAGGAACGCGTGCCGCGCCCGCCCATGGGAGAGGGTCAGCGAGGCCGGCCACTCCTCGGAGCGCTCGGCTCGGAGCCTCGGCAGGCCCGCGAGGACCTCCGGCACGAGCCTGGCGCGCCCGCGGACGACCTCGTCGTGCCTCAGGTCCCGGGGGAGCTCGAACTGGACGATGGCGGCGCCGACCGTGGCGTCGACGACGAGGGGGCCCTCGGCGGGCAGGGACAGCACCCCGAGGAGCAGGCCCCCGTCCAGGAGGGCGTGGCGGCCCGGGCGAGCGCGGCCGACGTGGACGTCGCGCCCCGGCTCGGGCGCGAGGGTGACGACGTCGCCGTGCGGTCCCTGGTCGAGCGCGACGAGGTCGAGCCTCCCGTCGCCCACCTGCCCGCGGCTGTAAACCTCGACCCGATCGCCGCGCGGCGCCTCGAGCCGGAGGGGCGGCCCGTCGGCGCGCAGGTCGACGACGCCGAGCGAGCGCTCGGACCCGAGCGCGTCGATGAGCAGCGCCACGAAGCGGCCCTCCGAGGCGCTGCCATGGAGGTGGCCGGCCTCGTCGACCATGAGGAGGTGGGTGAGCTCCCCGTCGACGGCCCGCAGCCAGACCGAGACCTCGTCGTCCTCGCGCCCGTCGAGCGTGCCGGTGACCTCCACCATGCGGGGGAGCTCGACCTCGAGGAGCCGGACCCCGCCGGGCTCGACCATCACGACGCCGACCTCTCGCCGATGGACCCACACGCGGAGGTCGCCGGCGAGGTCCGAGGCGGAGTAGACCCGTCGGTCGTCGCTCGATCCCCCAGCGAGGGCGAGGTGGAAGGAGCACCCGGGATCCGCCATCGGCTGGACCAACACGGGCCCGGACCCATGGGCCCATGGGACGTAGCGCAGCGGCCCGCCGATCACGTGCACCTCGAGCGTCCCGCCGCGCTCGAGGTCGAAGACGACCTCCTCGCGCAGCCCGGGGCGCAGGGCCGCCGCGGCGAAGCCCGGCGCGGCGGCGAAGAGCGTCATCGAGAGCTCCGTGGCCTCGGGCAGGCGAGGCAGGTCGAACCGTCCTGCGGCGTCGGTGATCGCGTCGGTCGTGGCCGCACTCACGCTCGTGATCGCGTCGGTCGTGGCCGCACTCACGCCCTCTGCTCCGAACACCACCAGGCGCTCGATCGGGCTGGGGTAGCGCCACGTGACCAACGCGCCCGCGATCGGCCGGCCGGTCGCCGCCTCGCGTACGAGGCCGCGCACGAGGCGGATCCCGGCGGGCGGGTCGACCGCGCGCAGATCGACGCGCCCCCCGGCATCGAGGCCATCCGGTCGCGCTGCGCGCGGCTCGTCGTCGCCCCCGCTCGCCTCCACCCCGGCGCTCCCCGGGAGCGGGCTCGCGCCCGGCTCGAGGTCCACGCGCGGCGCCGGCGGCGGCGCCAGCCGCGACGACGGCCGGCCGCGGGGGCCCGCGTCATCGTCGTCCGCCAGCAGCCACACGCCCAGCCCGACCGCGGCGACGAGCGCCACGAGGACGAGCGAGGGGGTCTGCGGCCGGCGCCTCACGGCGCCAGGTTACGGCACGTACGAGGGGACGAGGCGGCCGCGGTGCGGGTCGCGCCGGCCGTTGACCTCCTCGATGACGCGCAGGTCGCCGCGCCGCAGGTCGTCCATCACGACCCCACCCAGGGCCCGGTCGTCGGGGAAGCTCGTCCGGCGCGCCCACAGCGGCCCCGAGACCTGCCGCCGCGACCAGGCCGCCTCGCGGCCGCGCTCGTTGTTGAACAGGTCCATGGCCTTGCGCGCGGCCGGGTTCGCCGGGTCGGCCTCGTGCGCCGTGCCCCAGCGCTCGGCCGCCTCGCGGCTGCCCAGGCGCCGGACCATCGACGCGTTCCACAGCGCGTGGCGGTAGGCGTCGCGCGGGTCGTCCTGGCCGGAGAGCTGCGGGAAGGCGCGCTCCGACTCGACCCGCGCCAGCTCGGCCGCCCCGCGCACCGACGGCACCTGCCAGAAGTAGCGGAGGACGAGGCGCTTCTCGTCGCGGGTCAGGGTCTTGTAGTCGTCGTACGGTCCGCCCTGCGACGAGGCGACTGGCACGAGGACGAACATCGCGGCGAGGACGACCTGGCGCATTCGGGCGGCTCCGGGGGCCGCGCCGCTGCAGGGCGCATGCCGCACCCTTCGCCCTTGCCGTTCCAGCAGTTGCGGGAGCCGACGACGTTCCTTTTCGGGATTTCGTCTCGCCGCTATGGCTGGATCGTCGGATCCGTCGCAGGCGGCTCCGGCGCGCGCTCCGGCACGTCGAACAGCCAGCCGTCGCGCTCGAGGTCGTCGCGCAGCTCCCGCCAGGCGCGCGGCGGCGTGCGCTTCGTCGGCGCCTCGACCGTGCCCTCCGGGTCCTCGCTCGAGATCGTCGCCGGGCGGTCGCGGTTGAGGTGCACGTAGCCCTTCACCGAGGCCACGTAGTGGTAGCGCTTCTCGTAGTCGAGGCCGAGGAGCGCCTCGAGGAAGCCCAGCCGCGCGCCGAACGCGCCGGGCCCCACCGCGAAGCCGTCGATCCGCGGCACGGGGATCGTCACGCCGCCGACGACGACCTCGGTGATCACCTTGCGCCGCACGGGGACCAGCCGCACGGGCAGGTCGGCGCCGGGCGCCTCGTGGTCGAGGAGCGCCCGCGCCAGGGCGTCGCGCTGGGTCCAGGTCCCGGCCTTCTTCAGCTCGGCGTCGGTGACCCTCGGGCCGCGGACCTCGGCCGTCCCGCAGCCGCCCGCGACGACCGCCACCACCAGGAGGAGCTCGGGCGTGCGCACGGGCAGCACGATGCCAGCTCACCTCCGTCGCCACAAGGCTCGGCCCGCGCCGGCGTCGCGTAAACTCCTGTCCCATGGCCCCCGGGGAGGACGCGGAGCTCGAGCTGCTGGCGCTGGCGCGCCTGGGGCTCGCCGATCGCCTGGCGGGGGCGCCCGACGACGTCGTCCGCGACGCCCGCGCGGAGGGCCTGGCCGCGCTCGAGCGCCACGGCCTCCTCAAGCCGCACCAGGCGCGCGCGGTCCGCGCCTACGTGCAGCGCCAGGCGCGGCCGTGCGCCTGCGGGCGGAGGGTCCTCATGGGCGAGGAGGGCGGGGTCGTCGCCTGCGTCTGCGGCGCCGACGTCAGCGCCTCGGGCGGCGTCGCGCCGCGCCGCGCGCCGCAGGGCGCGATCGGCCCCGGGACCCGCGTCGGCCCGCTCGAGGTGCTCGAGAAGCTCGGCCAGGGCGCCTCGGGCACCGTCTTCCGCGCCCGCCACGTCGAGCTCGGGCGCCTCTCCGCGCTCAAGGTGATCGCCCGCGGCGGCCTCGACGCGCGCCGCCGCCGCCGCTTCGAGCGCGAGGTCGAGGCGCTGGCCCGCCTCGACCACCCGGCGATCGTCAAGGTGCACGCGCCCTACGAGCACGAGGGGTCGCTCGCCTTCGACATGGAGCTCGTCGACGGCCAGCCGCTCGACGAGCGCCTCGACCGCGGCGGCCCGCTCCCCTGGCGCGAGGCCGTGGCGCTGGTCGCGAGCCTCGCGCGCGCGATCGAGCACGCGCACGAGCACGGCGTCCTCCACCGCGACCTCAAGCCCGGCAACGTCCTCCTGCGCGCCGACGGCCGGGCCCTGATCGCCGACCTGGGCCTCTCGCGCCTCACCGACCAGTCGAGCTCGCTCACGATGGCCGGCGCGCCGATCGGCACCCCCTGCTACATGGCGCCCGAGGCCTTCGCCGGCGAGTCGACGCCGCAGGTGGACGTCTACGGCCTGGGCGCGATCCTCTACCAGTGCCTCACCGGCCGCCCGCCGTTCCTCGCCGACTCGCTCCCCGCGCTCCTGCACCAGGTCACGCGGGGGCAGTGCGAGCCGACCGCCGCGCCAGGGGCGCCCGCGGCCCTCGAGGCCGTGCGCGCCTGCGCGATGGCCGTCCGGCCGGAGCGCCGCTACGCGACCGCCGGCGCGCTCGCCGACGACCTCGAGGCCGTGCTCGCCGGGCGGGCGACGAGCGCGTCGAGCACCGTGCGCCTGGTCCTCCCCCGGACCGGCCTCCCGGCCGGCGTCCTCGTCGCGGGGCTGGCCGCCCTGGGCCTCCTGGTGGCCGTCGCGGCCGTGGCCCTGCGCGGCCCGCGCCCCGACGCCCCGCCGCAGGAGGAGCCGTCGCCGGTGACCCTGGCCCAGGCGCTCGATGCGCTCGCGCGCGGCGCCCACCGCGAGGCGGCGCTGTCGATCGCGACCCGCGCCGCGCGCCAGGACGAGGGCCGCGCCGCGCTGGACGAGGCGATCACGCGCGCGCCGGCGTCGCCGCACCTCCGCCTGGCGCGCGCCGCCGCCGACCGCGCGGCGCGCCGGCCGCTCGACGCGGACGACCTCCTCCGGGCGGCGAGCGCGAGCCCCGACCCGCTCCTGGTCGAGGCGCTGGCCCAGCACGCGGCCGACGTCGGCCTCGCCGGCGGGGCGCGCCTCGACGCCGCGCGCGCGCTGGCGGCGGCGCACCCGGCCTCGCGCGCGGCGGCCACCCTCCTCGGGCTCGGAGCTCTTCGCCGCCGGCGACCTCGCCGCGCGCGACGAGGCGGCGGCGGCCCTGGCCGCGGCGCCGGCGCGCATCCCCGCGCCCGGCGCCTCCTGGGCGCGCTGGCGCTCGTGGACCGGATCGTCGAGCGGCTCGCCGCGGGCGCCGCCATCCGCGACGACGCGCAGCGGCTCGCCGAGGACCTGCAGGGGCTCGAGCCCGCCGCGGCGCGCGTCCTCCTCGCGCCGCTCGCGGCGCCGGTGCGCCGGGCGATGAAGGAGGGGCCCCTGGGCGACCTGGTCGTCGGCGAGCCCCGGCGGAGCCTGGTCGCGCTCGCCGACGCGGCGCCGGACCTCCCCGACCTCCTCCTCGTCTGCCTCGCCATCCTGCGCGACACCGACAGCGAGCTGAAGACGCCCCCCGACGCGCACACCCCCGAGGCCCTCGAGCGGCTGGAGCGCGCCGCGCGCGCCGAGCTGGAGGCCGAGCCGCTCGTCGCGGCGTTCGCCCTGCAGCTCGCGGCGCACCGGCGCCTCGGTCGGCTGCGCGAGCGCGACGACGCGCGGGCGGCCGCCCTCGAGGCGGCCGAGCGCGACGCGCGCCGCGTCGCGGACGCCGTCCGCGCGGTGTCCGAGCCCGAGGCGCTGTGGGCGCACCGCACCGTCCAGCGGGCGACCGCGGACCTGGCCGAGCTGGAGCGTCGCCGCGCCGGCTGGGCGCTCGACCCGGCCGCCCGGCGCGCCCACCAGGAGGGCGCGCTGGCCCTCGCGGTCGAGAACTTCGAGATCACCGGGCGCCAGCCGCAGGTGTTCGCCCACCGCCGCCAGGCGGCCGAGGACCTGGTGCGCATGGCCGTGGCCCTGGAGCGGCACGACCTGATCGAGCCGGCCGTCGGCGTGCTCCGCCACCCCGACGCCCTCTGGGCCGACCTCCACCGCCGCCGGGGTGACCCGGCGCGCGCGCGGGAGGTGGCGCAGGCCGCGGTCGACGCGGCGGCGAAGCCCCCCGGCGAGCTCCTCGGCGCGCTCGCCCTGGCCCTCGCCGACCTGGGCCGCCTCGACGAGGCCCGCGCCGCCCACGCGCGCATGGCGAGCGGCGACAAGTACTCGTTCGACTGGCTCACGCCGCAGGCGGTCGAGGCCTACCTCGCGGGGCGGTGATCGTCGGTTCGCTCCAACAGGTCCTGCTCGTTCGAGCCGCATGAGACGAACGGAGGCCTGTCGGCCTGCGACTTACGCGCGGCCCGGGACGTGCCCAGGGTGGGGCCCGAGGGGGCAGCATGAACCGGTCGGCCAGCGTCTTCCCCGTGCTCGTCGCGCTGCTGGCGGCGGCGCCGGCGGGCGCGCAGGACGCCTGGTCGGGCGCCTGGACCCTCGAGGGGCAGCACGAGGCCCTGGGGGCGTTCACGGGCGCCCTGGAGGTCGAGGCCGACCTCGAGGTCACGGAGACGCTGCTCCTGGCGTCGGGCCAGGAGGTCGTCAGGCGCGGGCAGGGCCGCGCGGTCGCCGGCGCCCTCGAGGTCGACCTGGTCGACGTGCCGGGCCTCGCCGGCGCGCTCGAGGGCGCGACGCGCGAGGGGCGGCGCCTGAGCCTGCGGCGCGACGGCGACGACCTCCTCGTGGAGGGGCGCGACGCGCGCGGCGCCAGCCGGGCGCGCGGGCGCGCGCGCCTCGCCGAGCGCGGGCGCCACCTGCTCGTCGTGGCGCGGCGCCACGTGGACCGCGCGGTCCACCGCGGGCTCCGCCTGCGCGAGGAGGTCGAGGCGGGCCGCTTCCTGCACCTGGGCGTCGGCGTGGCCGTCCGCCCCCTGCGGCCGGAGGCGCTCAGCGAGGCCATGCGCGCCGCGACGGGCCCGCGCCAGGTCTGGCTGGTGACCGAGGTCTCGGGCGGGGCGCGCGCGCCCTTCGGCACGACGATCCCCCTCGGCGACGTGGCCGTGTCGGTCGGCCTCGAGCCCGGCGCGCGCCTGCGCTACGAGGTCACCGACCGCTACGACCTCCCCGCGGGGGTCACGGACGCGGAGACCCTCGCCCGCGGCCTCTCGCTCGCCGCGCGGCGCAGCTTCGACCTGCCGCTCTCCGCCGACGACGCCCTGGCGCTGACCCCCGGCGCGCGGCGCGCGCTGACGGGGGAGGCGTCGGTCGCGCTGTCGGGCGCGCTGTCGATCGGCCACGAGGTGGCGGACGTCGACGGGATCCTGCGCATCGGCGCGTCGGCGCGCGCCGGCGGCGTCTGGCGCCTCCAGGGCGACCTGCGCCTCGAGGTGGAGCGCCTGGGCGGGGCGGCGGCCCGCGTGCGGGTGACCCGCGGGCAGCGCGCCGCGCGCGAGGCCTCGGCCGAGGCGCTCCTCGGCGCGGTCCTCGACGCCGGCGCGCTCGCCGCGCGCGTCGCCCCGGGCGCCGAGTACCTCGACCACGCCGTCGTGCGCGGCGCGGCCGAGTCGGTCGCCCGCGACCTCGTGCGCTTCCAGGTGCGCGGGGCGGCGGGGCGCGTCGACCACGACGAGCTCGAGCTCTGCTGGCGCTTCGACCTCGAGCGCGCGCCGGCGCGCGCCGCCTACGAGCGCGCCGTGCGCGGCGACCTGTCGGCGGCCGATGCGGCCGCGCGCGCGCCGGGCGCGGGCGTGTGGTTCGAGCACCGCGTCCTCGACGTCGAGGCGCGCACGTATCAGCGGGCCGACCTGGCGCTGAGCGTGGTCCTGCGCGCCGGCGCGCGCCGCGCGATGACCTGGACCGACCTCGAGGTCGACCGGGGCGCCGGCGTGTCGCGCTACGAGGTCCTCCGCTTCACCCGCGAGCGGTCGCTCGAGCTCTTCGGGCGCCGGCGGCGCCGGTCCATGGAGCTCGACCTCGTGCGCCGCGCCGGGCCGGACGGCGCGGTCACCCGCGCGCTCCGCTGGACGCTCGAGGCGCTCGACCGCACGACCACCGCCGGCGACGTGCGCGAGCTGCGCCGCGCGCTGGCCGGCTGGGGGCTCGACCCGGCGTCGTCGCTGCCCGAGCCCGAGCGGCGCCCCCTGCGCAGCCGCTACGGCGTCACGCGCACGCGCCTCACGGTCGAGGTCTCGGAGGCCGGCGTCGCGGCGGCGCTCGCCGCCTCCGACGCGGCCCTCTTCCGGGCCTACGTCGACGCCTGGACGACGATCGAGGGCGAGCTGCCGCTGTGGGCCACGCGCGAGGGGCGCGAGCGGATCCGCGACGCCGCCCACGCCAGCGACTCGCGTGACCGGCTCGACCAGGAGCGCCACGCGCTGTGGCGCGCCGAGCGCTTCGTCGAGGGCGTGCGCGCGCTCGCCGAGGCCCCCGAGCTGCGCGAGCGCGCCCGTCGCCTCGAGGCGCTGGCGAAGGGCGCCCGCTACGACCTCTACGCCGTCACGGCGCTCCTGGCGCTCGTCCCTCGCGAGGCCACGCGCGTCGCGGGCACGATCGAGGGCGAGCGGATCGGCGTCGCCGCGAGCGCCACGGGCGCCGGCTTCGCGCCGCTCGTGGTCGACGACCCGCGGTAGGATCCGGGCGGTAGGATCCCGGGCGTGAGCCATCCCGACCCGCTGGCGTCCGCCCTCGTCGCGGTGGGCGCCGACCCCGGCGCCGACCCCCTGCGCGCCGTCGACGACCTCCTGCGCGCCGGGCCGGCGCGCGCGGCGGCGCTCCTCGGCCCGCTCACGCGCGCCGTCGCGCAGGCGGACGAGCCCGACGCGCGCACGCTCGTGGCGCTCGGGGCCGTGCACCTGGCCTGCGGCGAGGCGGCGGCGGCGCGCGACCTCCTGCTCGAGGGCGCGGCGCTCCTCCCGCGCGACGACCCGGCGGCCCACGCCCGGGCGGCCCTCCGCCTCGCCCTGGCCGAGGCGGCGCTCGGTGAGCGCAAGGCGGCGCGGGCGCGCCTCCCCGCGCTCAACGACGTCCTGCGGCTCGACGACGCCGGCCTCCTCGCCGACCTGGCGCTCGCCCTGCGCGAGGCGGGCGAGGCGCTGGCGGCCGACGCCGTCGAGGCCCTGCGCCGCGAGCGCCGCGCGGGGGCGGGGCCGGGGCGGCTCGAGGTGCTCGCGCGGCTCGTGGCGGTGCTCAACTCGGGCGCGGCGGGCACGGCCGAGCCGCTCTACGCGGTCCTGCGGGCCGTCCTCGACGAGTGCGGGGCCGACCGCGGCTTCCTCCTCTGCTACGCCGACGCGGCGCTGCGCTTCGAGCTGGGCCTCGACCGCGCCGGGCGGGCCCTCGGGCAGGGCGACTTCGCCTGCTCGATGACGGTCGTCGACCGCGCCCTCGAGACCGGGCGCTCGGTCGTCGTGCCCGACCTCGCGCGCGAGCTGCCGTTCGGCCTGGCGACGAGCGCCCGCGAGCTGGGGATCCGCTCGGCCATGTGCGCGCCCCTGCGCGTCGAGCGCAAGCGCGTCGGCGCGCCGGCGGGCCCGGCGATCCCGACGGTCCGCGGGCTGGCGGGCGTCCTCTACGTCGACTCGACCTCGGCGGCCTCCTTCGGCGAGGAGGACGGGCGCTTCCTCGACGTCCTGGCCGACTGCGCCGTGCTGGCCCTGCGGGCCGCGCGCGCCGTCGAGGCGCTGCGGCAGGCCGACGCCGCCGCGGGCGGGGCGCGCCGGCCAGGGCCGCCGCCGCCACGCCCGCGCGCCGCGCGCGCCGCCGCGCGGGGAGGAGGACGCGGGCGACGGCCCCGCCCCGGCGGTCGAGGGGCTGGTGACGCGCGACGCGGGGATGCGGGCGCTCCTGCGCATGGTGGCGCGCGTGGCGCCGACGGACGCGAGCGTGCTCGTGCGCGGCGAGAGCGGCACGGGCAAGGAGCTGATCGCCCGCGCCCTGCACACGCACGGGCGCCGGGCGCGGGGGCCGCTCGTGGCGATCGACTGCGGCGCGCTGCCCGAGACGCTCGTGCAGCACGAGCTCTTCGGTCACGAGGCGGGCGCGTTCACCGGCGCCGGCGAGGCGAAGGCGGGGCTCCTCGAGCGGGCCCACGGGGGGACGCTGTTCCTCGACGAGGTGGGCGAGATGCCGCCGTCGATGCAGGCGGCGCTCCTGCGCGTCGTGCAGGAGGGCGAGGTGCGCCGCCTCGGCGGCGACCGCCCGCGGCCGGTCGACGTGCGCCTCGTGGCCGCCACGCACCGCGACCTGCGCGCCATGGTCGAGCGGGGCGAGTTCCGCCAGGACCTGCTGTTCCGCCTCGCGGTCGTCGAGCTGCGCCTGCCGCCGCTGCGCGAGCGCCCGGGCGACGTCGGCCTCCTCGTCGAGCACCTCCTCGCCCGGCTGGGCGCGCAGGACCGGCGCGCGCGCGCGCTCGAGGACGACGCGCTGGCGCGCCTCGAGGAGCACGGCTGGCCGGGCAACGTCCGCGAGCTGGAGAACGTCGTCAGCTCCGCCGCGCTCCTGGCGGCGGGGCCGACGATCACGCTGGCCGACGTCGACCGGGCGCTCGGCCAGTCGCTGACGCTGCCCGGCCGCGCCGGGGCGGCGCCGGCGGCGGGGGGCGGCGCGGCGCTCGAGGGGTCGATCGAGGAGATCGAGCGGCGGGCGATCGCCGAGCGGCTGGAGCGCTTCGGCTGGAACCAGGTCCAGACGGCGCGGAGCCTCGGCATGGACCGCAACACGCTCCACCGCAAGATCGTGCGCTACGGGATCATCCGCCGCTGACGAGCGCGTCGATCCGCTCGAGCGCCTCCTTCGCCCCGAGCGGCAGCCCGACGTGGCCGGGCGGGACGTCGGGCTCGCGCACGTTGAGGCGCACGAGCGTGGCGTCGAGGGCGCGCGCGGTCCGCTCGGAGAAGCGGCGCACGGTGGGGATCGAGGTCCCCGCGCCGCACTCGATCACGACCGCCGGCTCGCCCGCGACCTCCTCGAGCCAGCGCTCGAGGCGCGCCTCCTGCGCGTCGGCGCGCGACGCGTCCCAGCCCCAGTCGCCGAACATGAGGATGTTCGGCCGCAGCAGCGCGCCGCAGGCGGCGCAGGTCGGGAGCGGGTCGCGGGCGCGGAAGGTGGCCTCGTCGACCTCGACCTCGATGCCCTCGCCCGGGGAGATGCCCTGGCAGGCGCCCGTGCACTGGACGAACTCGATCGCGCCGTGGCACTCGGCGACGCGCTCGGGGTCGAAGCCGGCGCGCTGGAACTGGCCGTCGACGTTGCTCGTGTAGACGAACCCGCCATGCGGCGCGCGGTCGGCCCAGCGGCGCAGGACCTGGAACCCCGCGTGCGGCCGGGTCCGCCGGTAGAGGGCCAGGCGATGGCCGTAGAAGCCCCAGGCCATGCCCGGGTCCTCGCGGAACCAGCGCGGGTCGGCCATGTCCTCGAAGCGCAGCCCGAGCGCGCGGTAGGGCGGGTAGGCGCGCCAGAAGCCCTCCGGACCGCGGAAGTCGGGGAGCCCGGAGTCGACGCCCATGCCGGCGCCGGCGCTGACCACGATGGCGCGGGCCTGCCGCACGGCGGCCGCCGCGCGCGCGATGTCTCCATCGGTCGTCGTCATGGTGTCACCACGGTAACAACACGCTCGGGAGCGTGCGGGGCGCGCGCGCGCAAGGCGTCCGTTCGTCGACCAGGGGCGACCCACGGCGTCCTTGAAATCGCCTGCCCGCTTCCGCGATCCTGCCGTCCCGGAAAAGGTGATCGGGGGATGGATGAGAAGTGACCAGCACGAGGCCGAGCGGGAGATCCTGGAGTGCGTGCGCTGGTGCGACGAGCACGGCGCGACGGTGCGGTGGGGAGGCGCAGGGGGGCGGTGCACCGTGGAGGTGCTGGCGCCCGGCACCACCTGGAACCTGCTCCGCGGGGCGGGGCTCACCCTGAGCCTGGCCTGCGCGGAGGCGCGGGCCAGGCACGAGGCCTGGGCCCGCGAGGCGCCACGGCGGCCGCTGGCCGCGCCGTCGGCGTCGGTGAGGCCAGGCGACGCGCGCTGGTCGGCCTGACCGCCTGGAACGGGGCGGGCCGCTCGTGTACACCGGGGGGCGGAGGTCCCATGCTCCGCCGCGCCATCTCGCCGCTCCTGCTCGCCGGCGCGCTCGTCGCGCTGACCGGGTGCCCGACCGCGACCGAGAGCGCGACGCCGCAGTCGCTGCGGCTGAGCTTCAACGTGCAGCCCGCGTCCGCGCCGAAGGTCGGCGAGCGGCGCGGGTTCACGGTCAGCTTCGGGCCGCGGGGCGATCAGCTCATGAGCGCGCTGATCGCGACCGAGGCCGGCCCCAGCCTGACGAAGTGGCACGCCGACCCGGCCGACGCGGTCGAGTTCGAGCCGGGCGGCGCGGCCGCGGTCTTCAAGCGGTCCGGGCGGGTGAAGGTCTGGGCGACGGTGACCGACGCCGACGGGCGGGTGGTCGAGAGCAACCACCTCGAGGTCGAGGTCGGAGATTGAGCTCTGGCTCAGCCCGGCACCTCGACCCACACCACGACCCCGTCGCCCGCGGCCGCGACGCGTAGCCCGCCCGGGCCCAGGGCCGCGGCGACGGCCACCGGCGCCGGCTCGGGCGGCAGCGGGGTCGGCAGGTCCACCTCGCGGCGCTCGAGGAGCCGGCCGGCTCGCGCGTCGAGCGTGGCGAGGACCAGGGCGCGACCGTCGGGGCGCACGCCCGCGGCGAGGAGGGCGTCGTCCTGCACGACGACGGCCTGCGCGCGCCCGACGACGGCCTCGAAGCGCAGGCGGCCCGTCGGCCGCTCGATGCCGACGAGGGCGTGCGCGGGGCCCTCGCGAGCGGCGGTGATGGCGAGCGTCGGCCCGCACCACAGACCGGCGGTGCTCCAGGGGCCGGCGACGCGCCACCGCGCATCGCCGCGCGCGAGGTCCAGCTCGCCGATGATGGCCTCCTCGGCGGCGGGGCCGAAGTCGTCGTCCTCCTCGCGGTAGGTGGCCCGGTGGAGCAAGGCGCCGCCGGCGGCGTCGACCTCCAGGTCCACCCCCTGGAGCCAGCGCCGCTCGTGGGTGCGGAAGAGGCGGCCGTGATCGGTCACCGCGCCCGCCTCGAGGTCGTACGTCTCCACGCGCCAGCCGGTGGTGACGCGCACGCCGCGCCCGCCGGCCACGAGCAGGCGGGCGGCGCGGCGCTCGGCCTCGGTCGCCCAGAGGACGCGCCCGGGCGCCGCGCCGAGGTCGAGCGCCACGAGCGGATGACGACCCGGGCCCGGGTCCCGCGGGCTGACGAGCGCGCGGTCGCGCCCGACCGCGAGCAGGCCGAGGGTCCAGGGGAGGTCGACGCGTCCGAGCGCGGCGCCGTCGAGCGCGCTCAGGACCAGCGCGCCCCCGTCCTCGGCCGCGTGCACGAGGTCGTCGCCGCGCAGGGCCGCGCGCTCCGCGGGGAGCCGCGCGCACGCTCCGGCCGCGATGTCGACGACGACGACCGCGCCGGGCGCGCGCGCGACGACCGCCTCGCCGCGCGCCCCGAGGAGGCCCGCCACCCCGGCGAGGGCGGGGTCGGTCACGGCGCGCGCGCGCGCGCGCCGGAGGTCGAGCGCGCGGGGGAGCGCGGGCGCTCCGAGGGCGGCGCCGGGCTCGCCCCAGCGAGAGAGCGCGACCGCTGCCCGAGCGTCACCGGCGCGCCCCAGCCGGCAGAGCTCGAAGAAGGTCGACCTCCTGTCGCCCGCGCGCTCGAGCGCGCGCGCGTAGACCCAGCCGGCCTCGAGGTCGTCCTCGCGCGCGCGGGCGGCGCGCTCGAGCCCGCGCAGCGTCTCGTCGCTCACGCGGCGGTTGTACACGGGCGGCCGCGGCGCGGGGGAGGAATCGTCCGCGAGCGCGGGCGAGATTTCCCGGCCGCGCTCTCCACAGGTTGCTCACGATCAGGAACCTGACGCCGACGTTCTGCCGAACGCCGGCGACGACATCCAACGTCCGGCGAGCCCACTAGACGCGCTGACGTCGCGGGGCAGGTGCGGCGCGACGGGCGTGTCGCCGGGGGAGCGCCGGCCCCGGCATGGTCGTTGCCCGGGGCGCGCCGACCCGCGCAGGCCGCGGGTGGACGCGCGCGGACGCACGGCGCCCCGCACAGAAGGAGACGGACAGGCAGATGAAGATGGACAGGACACTCTGGATCGGGGGCGCCCTCGCCCTCCTCGGCGCGTGGGCCCTGCCCGCGCAGGCGCAGCAGGACGAGGGGATCCGCCGCCGCGGCACCCAGCGCGGCTGGAACGACCAGGAGCAGACCGGGCAGTACGGCCAGCAGCAGGGCGGCCTGTACGGCCAGCAGGGCCTCTACGGGCAGCAGGGCGGCCAGCAGGGCCTCTACGGGCAGCAGGGCGGCCAGCAGGGCCTCTACGGGCAGCAGCAGGGCCTGTACGGGCAGCAGGGCGGCCAGCAGGGCCTCTACGGCCAGCAGGGTGGGCTGTACGGCCAGCAGGGCGGACTCTACGGCCAGCAGGGCATCGGCCAGCAGGGCCAGTTCGGCCAGCAGGGCCAGTTCGGCCAGCAGGGCCAGTTCGGCCAGCAGGGCCAGTTCGGCCAGCAGCCGGGCATGCAGCAGTTCGGCCAGCAGCCGGGCATGCAGCAGTTCGGCCAGCAGCCGGGCATGCAGCAGTTCGGCCAGCAGCCGGGCGTGCAGCAGTTCGGCCAGCAGCCGGGCGTGCAGCAGTTCGGCCAGCAGCCGGGCATGCAGCAGTTCGGCCAGCAGCCGGGCATGCAGCAGTTCGGCCAGCAGCCGGGCATGCAGCAGCAGTTCGGCCAGCAGCCGGGCATGCAGCAGCAGTTCGGCCAGCAGCCGGGCATGCAGCAGTTCGGTCAGCAGCCGGGCATGCAGCAGTTCGGCCAGCAGCCGGGCATGCAGCAGTTCGGCCAGCAGCCGGGCATGCAGCAGATCCCGGGCGGGTTCGGCCAGCAGCAGGGGATCGGCCAGCAGTCGCTCCAGGCCGGCTTCGGCGGCCAGCAGCAGCTCGGCCAGCAGCAGAACGTGATCCCCGTGCGGGGCCTCGTGCACAACGTCCTGATCGGGCAGGGGCTGATCGTGCTGCAGACGCCGCAGGGCCCGCTCAAGGTCCTCGCCACCCCCGACCAGCTCGTGCAGGTCTCCCCGGGCACGCCGGTGACGGTCCCGGTGGTGAACGTCGGCGGCGTCCACTGGGCGGTCCCCTACACCGGGACCTCGCTGACCCAGCTCGGCGCCCAGGTGCAGACGGGTGTGATCACCGGTCAGGTGTCCGCGATCGACCGCTCGCTCGGCATCCTGGTCGTCCAGGGGCAGCAGCTCCGCGTGCACCCGATCGCGCTGCAGCAGGTGCAGCAGGGCCAGACGATCCGCGCGCTGGTCGAGGTCGTCCAGGGGACCCCCTGGATCGTCCAGCTCCAGCCGATCGGCGGCATGGGCGGCATGGACGCCGGCATGGGCGGCATGGGCGGCGGCATGGGCGGCGGCGGCATGGGCGGCGGCTACTGACCGCGCTCGCCGGGTGACCCATCGCCTCCCGTGAGGCCACGCGCGCGAGCGTGTGAGCCCGCCGGACGTGAAGGATGACAGGGCCGGGCCCGGGCGCGACGCGCTCCGGGCCCGGCCGCGCTCCGGAGCGTCCACCCTTCCGAGCGGCTCGCAGCGAGGCGTCCAGGCGACCGCCTGGCGCACGTCCGGTCGGGCCTCTACGCTCGCTCCGTGAAGGTCGTCGTCCTCCAGGAGCGCGATGAGCGGGGCGCCGTGCACCTCCTGCCGGTGGGCGGGGCGGCGTCGGTCGGCCGCGAGGCCTCGACCAACCAGATCGTCGTCCGCGACCCGCACGTGTCGCGCGCGCACTGCGCCCTCGAGGGCCTGTCGGACGGGCGCGTGCGGGTCGTCGACCTGGGCCGCGCGGGGACCTTCGTCGACGACGCCCGCGTCGACGGCGAGGCCATCGCCGGGCCCGGCGCGCGCCTCCGCATCGGCCCGGCCTTCGAGCTGCGGGTCATCGGCGCCGTCGACCCGGGCCACGATCAGTACGGCGAGCCGCGCCCGCCGTGCCGCCTCGGCGCGCGCTACCTGCTCCTCGCCGAGGCCGGCCGCGGCGGCATGGGGGTGGTGTTCGAAGCCTGGGACCTCGAGCGCGGGAGGCGCTGCGCGCTCAAGTGGCTCGCCGTGGGCGGCGGGTGGGCGACCGACGAGGACGTCGCCCGCTTCACGCGCGAGGCGCAGCTCCAGGCCTCCCTCAGCGACCACCCCGGCATCGCGCGCGTGTTCGACCAGGGCCGCGTGCCCGGGTCGGGCCACCTCTATTGCATCATGGAGTACGTGGACGGCGTCTCGCTCGAGCGCCGCATCCGCGAGGCCACGCTCTCGCGGCTCGAGGCGACGCGCGTGGTCGCCCGCGTGGCTCGCGCCGCCGAGTTCGCCCACGCGCGCGGGGTCGTGCACCGCGACATCAAGCCGAGCAACGTGCTCGTGAGCGCGAAGGGGATGGTCCGCCTCACCGACTTCGGGATCGCCCGGGCGCTCGACGGGAGCGGCCGCCTCACGGCGACGGGGATCATGCTCGGCACGCCGGGCTTCATGGCCCCCGAGCAGATCCAGGCCCTCCCGCACCTCGGGCCGGCCGTGGACGTCTACGGCATCGGCGCCGTGCTCTACACCTGCCTCACGGGCGCGCCGCCGGCGCGCGGCGCGAGCGTCAGCGAGGTCCTGCGCAACGCGGTCGCCGGGCGCGTGGACGCCCCGCGCCAGCTCGACCCGACGATCGACCCGGCGCTCGAGCGCGCCTGCCTGCGCGCCCTGGCGCTCGAGCCCGGCGACCGCCATCCCGACGCCGGCGCCCTGGCCGAGGAGCTCGAGGCCTGGCTCCGGGCGCAGGACCCGCCCGCCCCCGTGCGCCTCTCCCGGCCGCCCTCGGCCCCGTCGCCCTTCCCGCGCCGCCCCTGACCCGCGCCCGTCCTACCCCGCGGTTACGCTGAGGGCGATGCCCACCGCCCGCCCCCGCAAGAAGCCCGCGCCGAAGAAGGCCCGCGCGGGCAAGAAGCCGACGACGAAGAAGAAGGCGCCGGCCGCGGCGGCCGCGCGCCCGGCGGCGAAGAAGAAGGCGCGCCGCGCGGTGAAGCTGTTCCGCTTCGCCCCGCCGCCGCGCCCGGAGCCGCGTCCGGCGGGCCCACCCCTCCTGGCGTGGGCGTGCGCCGGGCGGCTGCCCAGCCGCTGCGCCAGCGTCGGCCGACGGGTCGCGCCGCCCCTGGAGGTCGCCTGGCGCGTGCGCCTCTCGGCGCCGCCGGTCTGCCCGCCGGTCGTCTCCGGCGACGGCGTGATCTACCTCGCCGATCGCGACGGCCGGCTCCACGCGCTCGACGCGCGCGAGGGGCACCCGCTCTTCAGCCGGCGCACCGACGCGATCCGCGAGTCGAGCCCGGTGTGGCCGCTCGTCGCCCAGGGCCTCGTCCCGCGCGACCGCGTGCCGGTGAGCTCGTCGCCCGTCGTCTTCGAGTGGCACCTGCTGTTCGGCGACGACGAGGGGATCTTCTACTGCCTGCGCCGCGGCGAGGCGGAGGTGATCTGGCGCAAGTCGGCGCCGCTGGGCATGGGGGCCCGGCAGGGCGGCGCCTACCAGGCGCCCCTCGTCGCCGGGGAGGCCGTCATCACGGTCGACGCCGAGGGCAACCTCTACGCCGGGTCGGCGCGCAACGGGACGACGCTCTTCAAGCGCTACCTGCGCGGGCGACCGGCGGCGCCGCCGGCGCTGGCCCACCGCCTCGTGGTCGTCACGACGACGCCCCTCTACCCGGGCGAGCCGTCGGTCCTCCACGCCCTGCACGTCGAGACCGGGGAGCGGAGCTGGCACCGCGACCTCCCGGGCGCCCCGGGGCCGGCGCTGGCGACCACGCGGGAGCACGTGCTCGTGGGCGGCGCGTTCGGCCTTCGCGCCCACGCCGTCAAGGACGGGGCCCTCGCCTGGGCCGCGGACGTGCCGCAGGTGACCGGACCGCTGGCCCACGACGGGGCCACCGTGGTCGCGCCCGTCGCGGGCGGCGGGCTCGTCGGCGTCGACGCGGCGACCGGCGCGCGGCGCTGGACCGGCGGCGGCCGGGCCGCCGCGCCGGTGCTCGCCGGGGCCGGGCCGGCGATCGCGGGCGACGTCGTGTGGACGGCGGCCGAGGCGGGGCTCGTCGCCTGGGAGCTCGCGACCGGGAAGGCGCTGGGGCGGGTGCGCGTGCCCGAGGCGGTGGGCGGGCCGGTCCTCTTCGGCGAGGGCCGCGTGCTCGTCGCGACGTCGCGGGGCGAGCTCCTCTGCCTGCGGCCGAGCGGAGGCGGCGCGTGACCCAGGACGACGCCCGGGCGCAGGCGCGCGCGCTCGCCCAGGCCGCCCTCGCCCGGGGCGAGCCGGTGGCGTGGTTCGAGGCCCTCTACCGCCAGGCCGGCGGCGACGCGGCGCGCATCCCCTGGGCCGACCTGACCCCGCATCCCGCGCTCGTCGCCTGGCTCGACCGCGCGGGCGACCTCGCCCGGGCGCGGGCGGTCGTCGTCGGCTGCGGCCTGGGCGACGACGCCGAGGAGGTCGCGCGCCGCGGCGCGCGCACGACCGCGTTCGACGTCAGCCCGGCCGCCGTCGACTGGTGCCGCGCCCGCTTCCCGCGCTCGCCGGTCGACTACGGCACGGCCGACCTCCTGGCCCTGCCCCCCGCCTGGCGCGGGGCCTTCGACCTCGTGGTGGAGGTCTACACCCTCCAGGCGCTGCCGGCGGCGATCCGGCCGCAGGCGGCGCGCGGCGTGGCCGACCTCGTCGCGCCGGGCGGCCGCGCGGTGGTCGTGTGCCGCGGCCGCGATGACGTCGGCCACCCCGAGGACGTGTCCGGCCCGCCCTGGCCGCTCTCGCGCCGCGACCTCGCGCCGCTCCTCGAGGCCGGCCTGCGCGAGGTCGCGCTCGACGACCGCAGCGACGCTGACGGCGGGCGGCTGTTCACGGTCGAGTACCGCAGGGACCCGCCGCTCGGTCCCTGACGTCTCCGGAAGCGACGCGGCCCCGGGCCAGAAGCCCGGGGCCGCTCGTCATCGACGCCGCGCGAGACTACCAGTCGCCGCGGTCGCGCTTCCGGTCGCCGCGCTCGCCGCGGCCGCCGCGGCCCTCGCCCCGGCCGCCGCCGCCGCCGCCGTAGCCACCGCCGCCGCCGCCGCCGCCGTAGCCACCACCACCGCCGCCGGCGCAGCCGCCGCCCGCC
>JAMLIC010000002.1 GCA_023954375.1 Planctomycetota bacterium | reverse complement strand
CGGGCGCGGCGGGGGGGGGGGGGGCGGGCGCCCCCCCCCCCCCCCCCCGCGACCCGGCGCGGCGGTACCCCGACGGCGGCGCCCTGGCGCTGGCCCTCGTGGCTCGCGAGGAGGTCGTCCCCGCGCCGCGCCGCGGCGTCGCGGCCCTGCTCGGGGGGGTGGCCCTCGCGGGCGTCGCCGGGGCGCTCGCCCTGCTCCAGCCCTGGCGCGCGCCGCCGCCGCCGGAGCGAGCAGCCGCCCCCGCGCCCTCGCCGCCGACACCCGACCCCGCGCCGCGGGAGCCCGCGGTGGACGTGACCGGAGACGCCGGACCGACCACCGCCGAGGCCTGGCTGGCGCGCGCGCGGTCGAGGGCGGGCAAGGGCGACATGGCGGGGGCCGTCGCCGACGCGACCCGCGCGCTCGAGCTCGCCCCGGACCTGGTGGCGGCCCTGACGCTCCGGGCCGGGGCGAGCGTCGAGCTGGATCGGCTCGACGCGGCGCTGACCGACGCGGAGCGGGCGCTCGCGCTCGACCCCGCGGCGGCCGAGGCGTGGGCGGTGCGGGGCGCCGCCCGCGAGCGCCGCGGCGACCACGCCGGCGCGGTCGAGGACGCGAGCCGGGCGATCGAGCTCGACCCGACCCTCGTCCTGGCCTGGGCCAACCGGGCGGCGGGCCGCGTCTCGCTCCGGCGCAACACGGAGGCGATCGCGGACGCGAGCCGGGCGATCGAGCTCGAGCCGCGCTTCGCCATGGCCTGGGCGACGCGGGCGGCGGCCCGGACGAACTCGGGCGACCCGGCGGGGGCCATCGAGGACGCCACGCGGGCGCTGGAGCTGGCCCCGCGGCTGGTGAACGCCTGGGCGACGCGCGCCGCGGCGCGCCTCAACGAGGGCGACCTCCCGGGCGCGATCGCGGACGCGACGCGGGCGCTCGAGCTCGACCGCCGGCACGTGGGCGCCTGGACCGACCGCGCGTCGGCGCGCAGCGACACGGGCGACCTCGCCGGCGCGATCGCCGACGCCGGCGAGGCGATCGCGCTGGCGCCCGACGGGCCGCGGCCGTGGTCGATCCGGGCGGCGGCCCGATCGAACAAGGGCGAGCACCGCGCCGCGATCGCCGACGCGACGCGGGCGCTCGAGCTCGACCCCCGCATGTCGGCGGCGTGGGCCACCCGCGCCTCGGCGCGCACCAGCAGCGGCGACCACGCGGGGGCGCTCGAGGACGCGGGCCGCGCGATCGAGCTGTCGCCGCGCAACGCCACCGCCTGGACGACGCGCGCGGTCGCGCGGCGGAACCTCGGTGACCCCGAGGGCGCCGTCGACGACACCACCCAGGCGATCACGCTCGCGCCGCGTCAGGCCAACGCCTGGACCGTCCGCGGCGCGGCCCGCTCCGACCTGGGGCAGCTCGACCTCGCGCACGAGGACATGAGCCGGGCGCTCGAGCTGGAGCCGAGCGCGCAGCGCTGGTTGAACCGCTCGGTGATCGCCCTGCGCCGCGACGACGCCCGCGGCGCGGCGGACGACGCCGGGCGGGCGATCGACCTCGACCCGAGGTGGGGCTCCGCCTGGCATCAGCGCGGGCTGGCCCGCGCGCGCGCCGGCGACGACGCGGGGGCCCTGACCGACCTCGACCGGGCGATCGCGCTCGAGCCCAGGCGCGCCATGGCGTTCAGCGACCGCGCGCAGGTCCGGGAGCGAGCGGGCGACCGCGCCGGCGCGATCGAGGACCTCGAGCGGGCGCTGGCGCTGGCGCCCGGCGCGTCCTGGGCGGCCGGCGCGCGGCGCCGGCTCGAGGCGCTCCGGGCGGTGGTTCCCCCGCCGCCGCCGGCCCGGTAGGCTCGCGCCGTGACCTCGCGCCTGCTCGCCTGCCTGCTCGCCCTCCCGCTCGCCGGCTGCGGCGTCGTCGCCGGGACCGTCGTCGACACGGCCGAGGCGGTCGTCACCTACCCGCTCAAGGAGTGGGTGTTCTGGGGCGCCTTCCGCTACGACAACCCGTGGGACGACCCCTGGGCGCCCTTGCCCGACACGCACGACGAGGGCGAGTGGCTGGTGGGCGTGTGCCTCTCGGGCGGCGGCAGCCGCTCCGCCTACTTCGCGGCCTGCGTGCTCGAGGCGCTCGGCCGGACGCGGATCCCGGGGAGCCAGGAGACCTGGCTCGACGAGCTGGACCTGCTCTCGAGCGTCTCGGGCGGCAGCCTGGCGGCGACCTACTACGTGGCCAACCGCCGGCGCGCGGGCTTCCCCGAGGAGCACCGCGAGTTCTTCCGCAGGATGCGCGACGACATGGCGCTCGACTTCGAGCTGCGGGCGCTGGCGCGGATCCTCTGCGGCTGGGGCTTCCCGCTGGCGCTGACCTACTACGACCGCGGCGACCTCATGGCCTCGGTCTGGGACAGCAACTTCTTCGACGACCTGACGTTCGGCGACCTGCCGCCCGACGGCCCGGCGCTCCTCGTCAACGCGGCCTGCTACCGCTCGGGGCAGCGCTTCGTGTTCACGCGCCTGCCGCTGGCCGAGCTCGACGGCGCGCGCCTGTTCGAGGACCTCGCGGGGGAGCGCCTGCTCACGCGCGGCTACGGCCCGGGCCACGCGCCGCTGCGCGCCATGAGCATGGAGTCGCTCG
This sequence comes from Planctomycetota bacterium, assembly GCA_023954375.1. Lineage (GTDB taxonomy): Bacteria > Planctomycetota > J058 > J058 > J058 > JAMLIC01. Next base: position 423,846 of record JAMLIC010000002.1, on the reverse strand, counting down.
GCTCGTCGATCGCCCGCTGCCCGCTCTCGACCGGCGTCGTGGCCAGCGCCGCCGTGCCGAACCTGCTCGGCCCGGTGCGCCTGCGCGACCGCGTCCGCGGCCGCGACGTGCACCTGGGCGACGGGGGGATCTACGACAACCACGGCCTCGAGACCATGGTCGCCGCCCTGGCGCGCCGGCTCGAGCGGAGCCCCGGCAAGCGCGCGGTCGTCTTCGTCGTCGACGGCACGGGGTTCTTCGACACCGAGGCGGAGAGGGCGGGCGACCTCGAGACGGTGGCCGACTTCTCCGACCGCCCGGTGACGATCGCCTGGCTGCGCGCGTCGAGCTACGCCGAGCCGTTCTTCCGCCGGGCGCTCGCCAGCGCGACGGTGGGCCCTGGCGGCGGCGAGGCGCCCGCGATCACGTTCGTGCCGATCTCGCTCTACGACGACGAGGGCTTCCGCCACAAGGGCGACGGCGACGATGATGGCCTGGCCGAGCGCCTGCGCCAGCTCGCGCGCAGGGGCACGCTCGGCCTGGTCGAGGACCTCAACGAGCGGCTGCGGGCCGTGGGCACGCGCTTCTCGATCACCGACGACGACCGCTCGGCGATCGCGGCGGCCGCGCCGGCGATCGTGAGGAGCGCCCTGGCCCGCTACGGCCCGCCCGCGCCGCCCGTCGAGCCGGGGGGCCTGACGGGCCGTTGACCGGTCACCGCGCGCGCTCGAGCCGGTCCACGAGCCCGGGGCCGCGCGGGGGCTCGGGGGCGGCGCCGCGGGCGTCGTCGCCGGAGTCGCCGACGACGACCCGACGCACGGCGCGGGCCCCGTGCGCGTCGGTGGCCACGAGCACGAGGGCGCCCGATGTGGGCGGCGCGTCGACGCGGTGGCCGCCCCCCGGCGTCTCGCGCCGACCGCCGCCGACGACCTCGAGCGCGACCTCGTCCCCGTCGGGGTCGCTCACCCCGACCTCGAAGGAGGCGCCGGGCGCGGCGCGCGCCGGCGCGCTGATCGCCGGCGGCCGGTTGCCCGGCGCGGGGAGCACGAGCACCTCGACCTCGCGGCGGACCTCCTCCCCCTCGGGCGTCGTGGCCTCGAGCACGAGCGTGTAGCGCGCCGAGGCGCCCGGAGGCGGGGTCAGCCAGAGCGAGCGCGTGGTCCGGGCCGACGACGACCGCTCGAGGACCCCGCCCTGCGAGCTCGAGAGCGGGCCCTCGTCGGCGCTCGAGCTCAGGAAGGCGCCCAGCTCGGGCGGCGCCTCGACCAGGTCGAGCGCAGGCCCGGGCGCGGGGGCCGGCGGCTCGCCCGGCGGGCCCCCGATCGAGCCGCTCAGCCCTGCCCCCTGCGTCGAGCGCACCTGGCCGCCGTCGCTCGCCAGGACGGCCTCGACCCGGAGCTCGAGCGCCTCGCCGGCGCGCGCGGTCACGGCCTGCCCCGGCGCGACGAGGACCCAGCGCGTGGCCTCCTCGGCCGTCCGCGTGCCCGCGATCACCGGCCCGCGGCTGGCGACGTGGATCCACGCGGCGTCGTCGCCGACGATCACGGTGACGTGGACGAGCCGGCCCGTCTGGATCCACTGGGTTCGCGCGAGGAGGGTGAGCGCGTGGACGCCCTCCTCTCCCGGCTGCGGGCGGACCACCAGGTCCGTCCCGACCACCTCGGCCGCGAGGCTGCGCGGCCCCACGACCTGCAGCAGGCCGGGCTCGCGGGCGGCGGCGACGACGACGTCGGGGTCCAGCTCGGCCAGCTGCGCCACGGGCGCGCGGGTCGTCTGGCCGACCGGCGCGCGGATGATCGCCTCGCGGGCGCCCCTGCCGCCGGAGAGGTCGGGGTCGTCGGCGGACACGTGGATGCGGACGGTCCGCACGCGGAGCTCCCCGGCCTCGTCCTGGGCGGTGACCGTCAGCATGTGGTCGCCGACCGGGACGGGGAGGGTGAAGCTGACGACGATCGGCTGGCCCGCCTCGCGCCGCGCGCGGGAGGAGCCCTCGAGGCCCGAGAGCGTCGTCGTGACCTCTTTGCCCTCGGGGTCCGTGACCGTCAGGTGCAGCTCGTGGGCCGCCAGCGCCTCGGCCGTGCCCACGATCCAGGTCGGGTCGGTCCGTCTGTCGGAGAGGAGCCGCGCCCCCTGCTGCTGGCCTGACGGCCCTGACAGCTCGATCCGGACCTCGGGCGGGTGGTTCGGCGCGTCGAGCGGGTCGAGGAGCCCGTGGCGCACGAAGTGGCGGCGGAGCGCCGCCTCGCGGCCGGCGCCGCCGGCGTCGACCACCGCCTGCGCGACGTCGCGCATGGTCGCGCCGCCGCCGACGCGCCGGATGGCGGCGAGCGCCAGCCCGTCCACCGCCGCGCCCAGCTCGCGGCGCGCGTCCCACAGCGCGCCGGCGAGGATCAGGCCGGTCTCGTGAGGCGAGCCGGTCTTGTCCTGCGGGTAGACGCGGAGCTCGTCGAGCCGCCGCGCCATGAACCCGAGCGCGTACTCGTACAGGCGCGGGGTCCCCAGGCGCGCCGCCGCCAGGTAGTCGGACAGCCCCTCGTGGATCGCGGCGGCGTCGCCGCCCGACTGCGAGCCGAAGCCGAGCGCGTGGAGGAGCGCGTGCCCGCGCTCGTGGGTGATCACCCCGGCGTCGAGGGCCGTGTCCTCGCGCACCCCGCCGAAGAACAGCGGGTGGTCGAAGCGCTGGCCGTGCGACTCGACGCTGAAGTAGCCGGCGGCCGCGTTCTGCTCGGGCACGCCGACGACGGCCACGGTCGTCCGGTTCGCCGCCTCGGCGAGCCCCGGGACCCCGGCGATCCCGGCGAAGAAGCGGCGCGTCCGGACGAGGTGGTGGAAGACGTTGACCTCGCGCAGGAGCGGGTCGCCGTCGAGGACGATCGCCGCCCCGCGCGGGTAGACGGCGCCGGTGTGGGGCACCACGCGCTCGAGGGGCCCGTCGAGGCCGAACGGGAGCGCCCCCGAGGCGCCGGCGAAGCGGCCCTGCGGGTCGGTCACGACGATCGGGCCGCCGTCGACCTGCACCCGCACGTCCCCGATCGGGACCAGCGCCGCCGGGCGCCGCGGGTCGGTCGGGAACACCCGCCCGTGCACGGTGCCGGGGCCGGCGCCGCACGCGAGCGGCTCGGACCAGAGCGCGCGCCCCTCGCCGTCGCGGAGGACGCGCCGCGGCGCGCCCCCGTCCACCTCGATCACGGCGTGCGCCGGGCGCCACACCCCGTGCGGCCGCGGGGTGACCACGGGCCGCGGGCCCGCGTCGGCGATCGTGAGCGGGCCGAGCCGGGGCGCCGCGCGGGGGGGCAGCGGGGCGAGCGGCGCGAGGGCGGGCGGGAGGTCGCGGTAGACGCGGCCGACGACGCGCTCGAGCACGAGGCGGCCGTCGACGCGCCCGATCACCAGGCGCAGCGCGCCGCCCTCGACCGGGACCCGCTCCACGCGCTGCTCGAGCCGGATCACGCGCCGGGCGGGCCCGTCGGCGTCGGTGGCGGTGACGAAGAGCCCGGGGGCGCCGGTCCAGCCGTACAGCCGGCGCAGCCGGTCGACGACCTCCGCCACCACCTCGTCGGGGGCGCGCGCGGCGAGCGGCAACGCCGGGGAGAAGACCACCTCGCGCGGGCAGCCGCTGGCGGGGTCCCAGCGCACCGGCACCCGGGCGCGTACCGCCCGCTGCAGCTCGACGAGGGCGACGAGCTGCGCCGGGGTCGGCCCCAGCCCGCGGTCCTCGAGCCGGACGAGCCGCGGCGGCTCGGCCCCCTCCTGGCCGGCGCTCGGGGCGCCGAGGGCCAGTCCGAGCGCGATGCCCAGGAGCCACGCGCGATGTTGGCGAGTCATCCTCCCTCTCCTCTCCCGCCACGCACCGGAGCATGTGCCGGGCCCGGAGAGAGGGGGTTGCCGCGCAATGGCTTACGCGGACGGACCCGTCCGACCCTGGACCCGCGGGTCCGGGGTCGAACTCCCGGTCAGAAGCTCAGCTTCGAGATGATCTCCCGCATGACCTCGCTCGTCCCGCCGCCGATCGTCACCAGGCGGGCGTCGCGCCAGGCGCGCGAGATCGTGTACTCGTCCATGTAGCCCCACCCGCCGTGGAACTGGAGGCACCGGTCGGCGACCTTGTTGGCCAGCTCCGCGCAGAACAGCTTGGCCATGGACACCTCGCGCACGCACGGCACCTTGCGCCCGAACAGGTCGGCGGCGAAGTAGGCCAGGCGCCGGGCGGCCTCGACCTCGGTGAGGAGCTGCGCGAACTCGTGGCGCCAGGTCTGGAACTTGATGATCGGCTTGCCGAACGCCTGGCGCTGCTCGCCGTACCTGAGCGCGTCCTCGATGAGCTGCTGCGCGCCGGCGACGGCGCCGATCGCCGCGACGAGCCGCTCGCCCTGGAAGTTGTGCATCAGGTAGTAGAAGCCGTGCCCCTCCTCGCCGACGAGGTAGCGCTGCGGGATGCGCACGTTGTCGAAGTGGAGCTCGGCCGTGTCCGAGGCCTTGTTGCCCAGCTTCTTCAGCTTGCGGCCGATCGTCAGCCCCGGCGCGTCGCCCGGGACGAGCACGACCGACACGCCCTGGTGCGACTTGTCGGGGTCGGTCTTGACGATCAGCGTCACGAAGTCGGCGCGCGTGCCGTTGGTGATGAACGTCTTGCTGCCGTTGATCACGTAGTCGGCGCCGTCCTTGCGCGCGGTCGTGCGCAGCGAGGCGACGTCCGAGCCGGCGCCCGGCTCCGACACGCCCAGCGCGGCGATCTTGTCGCCCTTGATCGCCGGGACCAGGAACTCCTGCTTCTGCTCCTCGGTGCCCAGGTCGTGGATGATCGGCGTCGCCATGTCGCTCTGGACGAGCAGCGCCATGTTCACGCCGGCGCAGCGCGAGCGGACGTACTCCTCGGTGCGGACCACCGTGTACCAGTAGTCGAGGTTCGTCCCCCCGTAGGCCTCGTCGTAGTTGATCCCCAGCAGCCCGGCGTCGCCCGCCTTCTTGAACACCTCGCGCGGGAAGAGCTCCGCCTCCTCCCACGCGTCGACGTGGGGCGCGAGCTCGGCCTCGACGAACTGCCGGACCATGGCCCGGAACATGTCGTGCTGCTCGGTGAAGAACGGCTCGCGGTCGCTCACGGCGTCGCTCCTGGGTAAGGTGCTCCGGCAGACGGGATCGTTCGTACCCTACCATCCGGAGCGGCGCCGTGCCCGACACCCCGCCCTGCGTGCGGCTGACGACCACCGAGCAGGTGGCGACCCTGGTGATCGACGCCCCCGGCCGGGGGAACGCGCTCGACGCGGCCATGCTGGAGCAGGCCGAGGCGCTGCTCCGGGGCCTCGACCCGGAGGTCCGGGTCGTGCTCGTGCGGGGCGCGGGCGAGCGCGCCTTCTCGACCGGCTACCACGTGCCGTCGCTCCTCGCGGAGCTCGAGCAGGGGCCGTCGGTGAGCGACTTCGACGGCCACCCGCTCGAGCGCGCCCTGCGCGCCCTCGAGGCGGTCGCCGTGCCGACGGTCGCCCTCGTGCGCGGCAACGCCTACGGGGCCGGGTGCGAGCTGGCGCTGGCCTGCGACCTGCGCCTGGCGGCCGACGACGCCCGGCTGTGCATGCCGCCGGCCAGGCTGGGCGTCCTCTACAGCGCGACCGGCATGCGCCGCCTGGTCGAGCTGTGCGGGCCGGCCGTCGCCAAGGAGCTGCTGTTCACGGGCGACGTCGTCGACGCCGGCCGGGCGCTCGCGCTCGGGCTCGTCAACCGCGTCGTCCCGGCGGCCGACCTCGACGCGGCCGGCCAGGCGCTCGCGGCCACGATCCGGGCCAACGCGCCCCTGTCGCTCCGGCACACCAAGGCGATCTTCGCCCGGCACCTGGCCCCGCCGCCGCTCGACGCCGCGGCCCTGGCCGAGGTGGCCCGGCTGCGCGACGAGTGCTTCCGGTCGGACGAGTTCCAGGCCCGCGCCCGGGCCCTCGGGCGCCGGAGCGCCCCCATGGTCCCCCCGCCCCCCGAGGGCTAAGATCGGCCCGAGGGGAACCGGGGTCCGTGATCAACTTCTTCTGCGCCTGCGGCCAGCCCATGGCGGTCAAGCCCGAGTTCATCGGGCGCACCGGCACCTGCCCGCGCTGCAAGCAGCCGGTCACGGTCCCGCCGCAGTCGGTGACCGCCCCCGCCCCGACGCGTCCGCCCGCCCCGCCCCAGCCCCTGCCCCAGCCCCCGGTGAGGACCGCGCCCGCCCCGCCCCGCCCGCCCGTGGCGAGCGCGCCGGCCATGACGCAGCCGTTCGACCGGCGCCCGCTGGTGGCGCCGCCGCCGCCCCCGCCGAGCACGAGCGTGGGCCCCGCGGCGCGCCTCGAGGTCGTCCACGGGCCGCCCAACGTGCTGGGCAAGGTCTTCACGGTCCAGGCGGGGCGGCGGAGCGTGGTCGGCCGCGACGCCGCCTGCGAGGTCCCGATCGCCAGCGACCGCGTCTCGCGCCGCCACTGCCAGCTCGAGCCCGGCCCGGGCGGCTACGTCCTCGAGGACCTCGGCAGCAGCAACGGCACCCTGGTCAACCAGGAGCGCGTGCAGGGCAAGCGGCTCCTGCGCGGCGGCGAGTACATCCAGGCCGGCGACTGCCTGCTGCGGTTCACGTTGTAGCGGGAGCGTAGGGGCGCAGCCTGCTGCGCCCCTGGGACCCGCACGCTCGGCCACGCTCGGCGAAGAGGGGCGCAGCAGGCTGGCGCCCCTCCGCCTCCCGTGTCGCGCTGCGACTACACCATCCCCATGTGGGGGCCGTAGACGGCGCGCATGAGGAAGTAGACGGTGAACGCCTGCGCGACGGCCAGGATGATCCCCACGAGGAGCGGCAGGGCCAGGCCGGCGCTGCGGGCGCCGTGCTCGCGGGCGACCGTGGCCGGCCCGTGCTGGGCCGCCGTGAACCAGATCGCGAACAGGAGCGGCACGCCGGCGAGCAGGCCGTAGAGCACCGGCGGCGGCAGCTGCAGCCGCAGGTAGGCGAAGAGGAGCGCCCCGCCCGAGAGCAGGTAGGCGACCACGCCCATGACCTGCAGGCGCCGGCCGCGCTGCGGCTCGCCGAGCGCCTGGAGGTTCTGCCCGGCGAGGATCGCCGCCAGGTAGAACTGCACCCCGGCGACGAACACCGCCCACGAGGGGTAGAGCTCGACCTGGCCGCGCGCCGCCCCGGCGCGGCGCACCTTGATGCGCTTGAGCGCCTGCGCCACCTCCTGGCGCTCGTCGGCCGTGAGGCCCCCGGTGCGGGCGGCCGGCGGCACGTCCCCCTTGACCCGCGAGCGGAGCACGACGCTCAGGCGCTGGCAGCCCCCGCAGCGCACGGAGTCGCCGACCCGCCGGTCCGTGAGGTCGATCGTCGCGCCGCAGGGGCAGGCCATCGAGGGAGAGACCGTCGTCGTCGCCATGGGCGCGGAGTCTACCATCGGCGATGCGCTCGCGAGGGGCGGCGATCGGAGCGAGGCCGGACGTGCTCCGCCCGTCCCCATCGCGCGCCGGTCCACCCCCCGCCGCAGCCCGTGCGGGCGCGTCGGGAGCGCGTAGAATCGCGCGACTCCGCCCGGGGGCGGAGCGGAGGCTGCCGTGGCCCTGGTCCTTGGACTGAACTGCTTCCACGCCGACGCCGCCGCCGCGCTCGTGCGCGACGGGCACGTCCTGGCCGCCGTCGAGGAGGAGCGCTTCAACCGGGTCAAGCACTCGGCGGGCTTCCCGCTGGAGGCGGTCCGCTACTGCCTGCGCCAGGGCGGGGTCGACCTGCGGCAGGTCGACGCCGTGGCGGTCGGCATGAAGCCGATCGACAGCGTCCAGGACGAGGTGCTCCAGATCCTCTCCGGGCGGCCCAACTACTCGCGCCAGATCCAGAAGCGCATGGACGCCGTCGCGCGCTTCCGCGACGTGCGCGCCCTGCTCGCGCGCGAGTTCGGCTACCCCAAGGACCAGGTCCCGCGCCTCGAGGAGGTCCCGCACCACCTCGCCCACGTGGCCTCGGCCTTCTACGGCTCCGGGTTCGAGCGGGCGGCGCTCCTCTCGGTCGACGGCTTCGGCGACTTCTGCTCGACCCTCCTCGGCAAGGGCGACGGCGGCCAGGTCGACGTGCTCGAGGTCGTGCGCTTCCCCCACTCGCTGGGGATCCTCTACACGATGGTCACCCAGTTCCTCGGCTTCTCGAAGTACGGGGACGAGGGCAAGGTCATGGGCCTCGCCGCGCTCGGCGAGCCGGTCTACCGCGACCGCCTGCGCGGGGTCGTGCGCCTGCTCGAGGGCGGCCTGTTCGAGCTCGACCCGGCCTACTTCACGCACCCGGTCTACGGCCTGGACATGATCTGGGAGGACCGGACGCCCCACATCGAGGACACGTTCAGCCAGCGCATGATCGACGACTTCGGGCCGCCGCGGCACCGCTACGCGCCGATCACCCCGCGCGACCGCGACCTCGCCGCGTCGGTGCAGGCGGTCCTCGAGGAGGCGCTCGTCCACGTGGCGACCCGCCTCAAGCGCCTCGTGCCGGACGCGACCGACCTGTGCTACGCGGGCGGCGTGGCGCTCAACTGCGTGGCGAACGTGGCCCTGCAGAAGGCCGGGCTGTTCGAGCGGCTCTACGTGCCGCCGGCGCCGACCGACGCCGGCACGGCGATCGGGGCGGCCCTGCACGTCGCCCGGGGGCTCAACCCGCAGGCGCCGCGCGAGGCGCTGACGACGGCGCAGCTCGGCCCGGCCTACTCGTCGCAGGAGATCGAGCGCGCGCTCGAGACGAGCGGCCTCTCCTACGCGCGCAGCGCGCGGATCCACGAGGACGTGGCCGACCTGATCGCCCAGGGCAAGGTCGTCGGCTGGTTCCGCGGGCGCCTCGAGTTCGGCCCGCGCGCGCTGGGCGGCCGCTCGATCCTGGCCGACCCCCGGCGCGCGGACATGCGCGAGGTGATGAACAGCCGCGTGAAGTTCCGCGAGGCCTTCCGCCCCTTCGCCGCGTCGGTCCTCGCCGAGCGCCAGGGCGAGGTGTTCGAGGTCGAGTGGCCCTCGCCGTTCATGCTCTACGCGGCGCCGGTCCGCGCCGACAAGAAGGCGCTGGTGCAGGCGGTCGTGCACGCCGACGGGACGTCCAGGATCCAGACCGTCTCGGCCGAGGCGAGCCCCGACTTCCACCGGGTGATCGCCGCGTTCGCCGAGCGGACCGGCGTGCCGCTGCTGCTCAACACGTCGTTCAACGAGAACGAGCCGATCGTGTGCACCCCGGAGGACGCGATCGACTGCTTCGTGTCGGCGAAGATCGACGCCCTGGCCCTCGAGGACTTCCTGGTCCGCCGATGAGGTCCGCCGCGCTCCTCCTCGCCGCGCTCGCCGCGCTCGCCGCCGGCTGCGGCTCCACCGCGGCGCGCGACGACCTCGAGGCGCGGCTGATCGTCCTCGAGTCGCGCCTCTCCTCGGTCGAGCGCCGGGCCGACACGGCCGTCACGCTCCGCGAGCGGATCGACGCGCTGGAGGCCGTCCTGGCCGCCCCGCCGCCCGGGCCGGACGCCGAGGTCGCCGCGCGCCTCGCCGCCCTGGAGGCGCACGTCGCCGGCCTCGAGGGGCGCATGCGCGCGCTCGAGGCGGCGGAGCCGGCGACGGCCCCGGCGGACGGCGGCGCCGCGGCGCCCGGCCTGCCCGCCCCTCCCGGCGCCGCGGCCTCGCCGCCCGACGGGGCCGAGGTCGAGGTCCTCTCCGCCGGGGGCGGCGGCCTGCTCCTCGTGCGCAGCCGCGCCGGGCTGCACCGCGTGCGGATGCTCGGGGTCGAGGCGCCCGAGCGCGCCGAGGTCTACGGGCAGCGCGCCGACCTGCGCGCCCGCCACGCGGCCGCCTTCGGGCCGGCGGCCGTGCGCGACGACGCGGCCTTCGAGGCCAGCCGCGCGCACCTCGAGGCCCTCCTGCGGCGCGGGCCGGTGACGCTGAGCTACGGCGACGGCCCGCGCATGGAGGGGGGCGCCGTGGTCGCCTACCTGACGGTGACCCCGCCCGACGAGGCGCCGATCGACGTCAACGGCGCCCTCGTGCGCGACGGCTACGCCCTGGCCGCCCCCGGCCACCTGCGCGGGCCCGCCTACCAGGAGCTCGAGGCGCAGGCCCGGGCCGACCGGCGCGGGCTGCACGCGGTCGACTGACGCACGCCCCCCGTCCCGGCCCCGGGGCGCTGAGCCACACCTGCGACGAACCACTTCGCAAGCCCTGGCAGGAGCATGCTGGACCTCCTGGCAAGTCGCTTGCTAACGTGGCCAGGCAAACACCCAACGGCGCCTCCGCGCCAGGACGCACCCATGCGCGCACGCCTCGTCAGCCTCGCCGTCGCGCTCCTCCTCACACCGGCCCTCGGCCGGGCGCAGGACGACCTCGAGCTCGAGCGCCTCGGGCCCGGGATCGAGGGGAGCGCCTTCTTCTCGCCCTACGACAACCTCGACCAGAAGGTCCTGGCGGCGCTCGAGCAGGCGCGGCCCGGGTCCACGGTCTACATGTCGTACTACTCGCTGTCGTTCGCCGAGTACCCGAAGATGTTCAGGAAGCTGCGCGACCGCGGGGTCACGCTGCGCATGAACCTGTTCGAGGGCGTGCACAACGACCCGACCTACCAGATCGACGACGACCTGGTCCGCGACGGCTTCGACGTGCAGCTGATCCCGAACCTGCGCTCGCCGGCCGCGGTCGCCTCGCTGCACACGAAGTTCACCGTGGTCAACGACGAGCTGATCGTCACCGGCTCGGCGAACCTGTCGGCCTCGGCGTCGCTGGCCAACCACGAGCACATCGTCGTCGTGAAGAGCGCGCGCCTGGCGAAGGAGTACATCGCCGAGTTCGACGAGCAGCGCGCGGCGCGCGAGGCCATGCGCGCGGCCATGACGCCGCAGGAGTGGCGCGACTACTACGCCTACCAGCAGTTCCCCGACGACTGGTCCGCCGGGCGCGGGCCGCAGCTCGCGGCCAAGCTGCGCGCGCTCGACGTGAAGACGAACAACTCGGGGAGCGTGGTCCGCACCTACTTCAGCCCCGACGACAGCTGCGAGCGGCAGGCGGTGGCGGAGCTCCGGGCGGCGCGGCGCTCGATCCGGGTGGCCATGTACTCGTTCACCAGCCCGGCGCTGGCGCGCGCCATGGCCGAGGCGGCGCGCCGCGGGGTCGAGGTCACGCTCGTGGGCGACGGGCACCAGATGTCGATCGGCGCCTCGACGATGGTGAACGAGATCATCCGCTCGGAGCCGCGGATCCGCGACGTGCGCGGGCACAACCGGCTGGGCAACTTCTCCTCGATCCACCACAAGTACGCGATCGTCGACGACGAGACGGTGCTCGCCGGCTCGTACAACTGGACCGCGCAGGCGAACCGCTTCAACGACGAGAACCTGATCGTCGTGAAGAGCAAGCGCCTCGCGCAGCGCTTCGTGCGCGACTTCGCCGCCCTGCTCACCGCCTACGACCCGAGCGGGGCGCTCCCCGAGGTCACCCCGGCCGGCGACCACGCGCGGATCCTCCTGTGCGTCGCCTACCCGCACGGCGACGTCCCCCGCGGCTGGGAGCTCGTCGTCTACGGCGACGACCCGGCCCTCGGCGACGGCGACCCGCGGCGGGGCGTGGCCCTGCGCACGAGCCGCAGCGTGGCGCCCAACTGGCTCGGCTCGGTGAGCCTCCCGCGCGGGCAGGAGGTCACCTACAGGCTCGCCCTGCGCAAGGTCGGGAACCTGGCCGACGGCGTCGGCGGCAACGCGCAGGCCGGGCTGGCCCTCGAGGAGGGCACCCCGCCGCGCAAGATCGCCGTCGCGCCCAACGGCGTCCCCCAGCTCGTGCGGGAGCGGTGGCGCGGACCGGCCCCCACCCTCCCATAGTGTGATCGCGGCTGCGGCGGAGGATGGCGGGCGCTGCCGTCCGTCGGGGGGGGGGGGGGGGGGCGCCCCCCCCCCCCCCCCCCCGCCCGGGACACGCCCTGCCCTCCTCCGCCTCGCCTGGGGCTCTCGCTGCGGAAGCGCGGTGAGGTAGGTGTGCTCGGAGGCGGTTCGGCCGTCTGCGAAGACGGCCGAACGGGCGCCGCGAGGCTCCGCGAGAGGACTCCATGGAGAGGAGGACGCGCGTGAGCGACCCCCGGGTCGTGCGCCGCTTGCCCGCCGCCCCGGGGTGGCACCTGGTCTGGGCTGACGCCGGGCGCGAGCCGCCGGTGCGCTTCGTGCCGGTCGTGGGCTGGGCCGTCGTCGAGGGCGCCCCGGGCGCCGCCGGGCCGGAGGTGTGCCCGGTCCCCCTGGGCCCGGCCGACGCGGCGCCGGTGATCAAGGCGCTCGCCGGGCGCGACTACCTCGGGGCGGCGCCGCCGGGCGACGTGCCCGAGGCGTGGGCCGAGCGCGCGCGGGCCGTCCTCGAGGGGAGCGACGGGTGAGGTGAGGCGTCTGGCGCGCGCCGGCCCTGGGCTGGGCGCGCGTCGTCACCAGAGGGTCAGGTCGAGCCCGGCGGCGCGCCAGGCGGGCGCCGACAGGAGGACCATCCAGCCGAGGAAGGCGAGGAGCAGGGCGAGGCGGTCGCGGGCGAGCGCGTGCCGCGCCCGGTCGTCGCGATCGCCGTCGTCGCTCAGTCGTAGACCTTGCGGAAGACGCGGACCTCGTCCAGCACGACCTTGAACGACTCGCCCGGGTCGCCGGCGTAGACCTCGAGGTCGAGCAGCAGGTCGCCCTCGCGCATGGGGTGCTTGCCCGGGTCGAAGTAGGTCGTGAGCTCCATGACGGGGATCGTGTAGGTCTTCCAGCGGCCGGCGGGCGGGCCGGGGAGGTTGCGCTTGAACTCCTTGTTCTGGGTCCCGTTGAGGGACTCGAACAGCAGGTTCGTCGCCTTCTCCGACCACACCGAGAGCTGCACGTAGAGGTCGGGCGCGGCGCGGAAGGCGCGCAGGCGGTGCGCCGGGGCGCGGGCCACGAGGCCCCAGTAGCGGTTGTCGCCGGCCGACGAGAAGAGGAGCGCGCCGGGCGAGCCGAGCCACGTCGTGTCGCTCGTCAGCTCGCCCTGGAAGCCGTTCATGCTCCGGGCGTCGTCGAGCTGCGCCGCGTAGAGGACGTCGCGGCGCGGGGCCCAGGCGCGCGCCCAGGCCAGCCGCCCGGGCTCGGCGCGGACCAGCTCGCCCGGGCCCTGGCCCGTCGGGACCGAGACCGCGGCGCCCGCCGGGACGGTGGCGCTCCCGTGCTGGGTGTGGGCCTCGACCATGCCTTCGGCCACGGTCAGCCGCGAGCTGGCGCCGTCGGCCTCGACGGCGAAGATGGTCCCCAGGACCGAGAACGTCCCCTGCGCGGTCGCGATGGCGAACTGCTTGCCGACGGGGAGCGTGCTGACCTCGGCCACGAGCCGCCCGCGCTCGAGCCCGATCACCGGGCCGCCCGCGGCGGCGCGCACGACGACCTCGGTGCCCTGGTCGAGGCACACCTCGTAGGTCCCGTCGTCGAGCGAGAGGAACGCGCCGCCGCCCGAGCCGCTGCGCGTGCGCAGCCGGTCGCCGGGCCGCAGCGTCAGCGCGCCCTGGCCGCGGACCAGCCCCTCGCCGGCCGTCTGCCCGCGCACCAGGCTCACGTTGCCCTTGAGGCGGGTGAGGGCGAGCTGGACCTGCCCGCCGTCGTCGACGATCGGCGCGGGGGCGCGCGCCGGGCCCGATGGCGCGGGCGCGACGGGGGGCGCGTCCTCGGGCGAGGCGCCGACGCCGGGGAGGGGGCGGGTGACCGTGCCGCCCGCGGCGGGGGCGGGGCGCGGCGTCGGCTCCGGGTCGCGCTCGCGCTCCGCCTCGGTGCGGGCGGGCGGCAGGGCGTCGCGCAGGGCCGTCGGGAGCGGGTAGCTCTCCTCGACCTCGGGCGCGCGCTCGTCGCCACGATCGGCGGGAGCGTCGGGGACGTCGTCGTCGCGGTCGACCTCGCCGGCCGGGCGCGCGGTCCCGCGCGCCCGCGCGTCCGAGACGAGCGGGCCGCGCGGCCCGCTCTCCGGACGGCGCGGCTGGAGCTCCGGGCCGCGCGCGAGGTCGCGCGGCTGCGAGGGCGTGAGCACCAGCGCCAGCGCCACGAGGATCATGGCGGCGGCGGCCATCGTCGCCCAGGCCCAGGGGGGTCCGAAGCTCGAGGGCGCCCGCCCGGCGACGGCGGCCAGCTTCACGCTCGCGCGGCGCCGGGTCGAGCCGGAGGCGCGCCCGGAGCCCGAGACGCGGGCCGCCCCCGACGTGCGGGCCGCGAGGCCCGAGGACCGCGCGCTCAGGTGGCGCGACGTGCGGCGGCTGCTGACGGCCGGCGTCCAGGCCTGCTCGTCGACGGTCGACCCGGAGCCGAGCGAGCCGGCGCCGAGGCGCTTGAGGCGCGACTTGAGCGACGGCGACACGCGCTCGGTCGCGCCGCGCTCGTGCAGGAGGAGGGCGTCGGAGAGGCCGGTCAGCTCGCCCTGGCAGGCGCCGCACCGGGCCACGTGCTGCTGCACGTGGAGGAGCGGGTCGCCGCGCCCCGAGAGGGCGACGACGAGGTCGCCGGGGGTGATGCAGCGCGAGGGGCCGAGCCACGTGCGCGCGTCGCGCAGGGCGGCGCTGAGGTCCTCCTCGACCTCCACGCGGGCGCGGCAGGCGCCGCAGCCGAGGAGGTGGGCAGCGACGCGGGCCTCCTGCTCGGGCGGCAGGGGGCGCTCGCCGGCGCGCTGGTCGCCAGGGCCGCCGGCGACGTGGCGGCTGATCGTCTCGGGGTCTGGACAGCCCACGGACTCTCTCCCTGCCCTGTATAGCCAGGTCCGTCGTGGTTTCGTGCAGCCCGAAATCCGGGGCGATGCAACCGCCTAACTCGTGCGATCGCAAGAGGCGGACACTCTCATGACGCGATGTGACGCGAGCCAGGCGTTGACACCGGGCGCTCCGGCCGGTGTGCGGAAGTGGCACGCTCCGTTCCTTTCAGTCTTGTTTCGCCGGGGGGGCAGGGCGGGCCCCCGGGTTGCCGTCGTCGGGCGTCTGCGCGAGGCCCGCGCCGGCGCCGCCGGCCGCGAGGACCTTGATCGCCACGTCCTTGCCGTTGGCCGGGTCGAAGGCGCGGACGACGAGGCCCATGGCGCCGTGCCTGCACGCGCGGAGCATGGCGGGCGCGGAGGGCCGGCGCACGGGGGCCCCGGGTCAGGGATACAATCGGTCACATGTCCGCGTCCGATCGGTCGTGCGAAGCACGACCTCCGAGCCGTCCGGGAGGAGCGAACGGGCCTGACCGCCTCTGCAGGTGGTTCGCCGACGGGACGCTCCTGCGGCCCGACCCGGCGGTCCCCAACGCCGTCGACCTGGCGCTGGCGCTGGCCGCGCTCTCGGGCGCGCCGACGCCGCGGACCGACGGCGCGGCGGAGGTCGCCGCGCGGATCGGTGACGCCGACCACCTCGTGTTCGTCCTCGTCGACGGCCTCGGCGTGGAGACGATCGAGGCGGCCCTGCCGCCCGAGAGCTTTCTCCGCCGGCACCTGGCCATGACCCTGCGCGCGGTGTTCCCGTCGGCGACGGCGAGCGCGCTCACGAGCCTCGCCACCGGCCTGTGGCCCAACCGCCACGGCGTCCCCGGCTGGTGGACCTACCTCCCCGACCGCGACCTCACCGTCACCGCGCTGCCGTTCATCGAGCGCTGGAGCGGCGACTCGCTCGAGGGGCGCGTCGCGCCGGGGAGCCTCTTCCCGGCGGCGACGCTGCTGCCCTGTTACCGGCGCGAGGCGGCCTCGTTCCTGCCGGCGCCGATCGCCGACAGCGCCTACTCGCGCTACGTGCGCGGGACGACGGCCACGGTCCCCTACGAGGCGCTGCCCGGGGCGATCGACGCCGTGCTCGCGCGCGTGCGCGGCGCCGCGGCGCCGACCTACAGCTACCTCTACCTGTCGAGCGTCGACGCGCTCTCGCACACGTTCGGCCCGCTCACGCCCGAGGTCCGCGACCACCTCGCCGGGCTCGACCAGGAGCTGGCGCGCCTCGCCGACGGGCTGCAGGGGCGTGGCCGCATGGCGCTCAGCGCCGACCACGGGCTGATCGCCGTCGCGCCGGAGCGCAAGCATCTCCTGAGGGCGGGCGACCCGTTCGTCGACCTCCTGCGCGCGCCGCCCTCGGGCGAGCCGCGCGCGCCGCTCCTCCACGCGCGCCCGGGCCGGGCCGACCGCGTGAAGGGCGAGTTCGAGGCCCGCTTCGGCGACGCCTTCGCCCTGCTCACGATCGATGAGGCCGCCGACCTCGAGCTCTTCGGCCCCGGGCCGTTCACCTCCACGGCGCGCGCGCGCGTGGGCGACTTCGTCGCGCTCTCGGGCGGCCCCGACGTGCTCCTCTACCGCCCGGGGCCCGAGCCCACCGGGACCGAGAAGCTCGTCGGTTACCACGGCGGGCTCTTGCCGGCCGAGGTGCGGATCCCCCTGGTGGTGGGTTAGCGGCTGGGGTCGGTCTCGCGGCCGAGGAACCAGACGAGGCCGGTCTCGCGGTCGCGGATCATGAACAGGAACGGGCGGTCACAGCGGACCTCCGCCGGCTCCGGCCGGGCGGCGCTGCGCGTGCCGACCACGACGCCCGTGGCCGCCGCCGCCTCCGTGCCCTCCTCGTTGACCTCGACGAACGCCTTGTGCCGGGCGGCCGTGACGTGCAGGTCGTGCTTCTTGCCGTTCATGCCGGAGAGGTCGGCGCGGTCCGGGTCGAACACGTCCGTGGCGCCGAGCGCCCGCAGGACCGGGGCGAGGTCGACCTCGGCCTCGAGCTTCAGGCGCGGCAGGACGACCCGGACCTGCTGCGTCCGGGCCGCGGCCAGCCAGCCGGCGAGGGCGTCGGCCGTCAGCGCCCGCTCGACGGCCGGCAGCCCGCCGGGCGCGTCGGGGGCGACGAGGACCATCGCGAAGCGCCCGCCCGCGTAGGGGAGCTCGACGAGCGCGAAGCCCTGGCCGCGGTGGAACGGCGCCGTGAGCGTCTGGTGCATGAGGCGGGCCTGGACCTGCCCGCCGCTCGCGAGCGTGAAGGGACCCTCCTGCGTGGCCTGCGCGTCGAAGCGCGCCTTCCAGGAGCCCTTGAAGTAGACCGCGTTCGTGAGCACGAGCCGCGTCAGGCCGTCGATCGTGCTCTCGGGGAGGAGGTCCCGGATCCGGTCGCGGGTGCGCTCGGCCACCCAGCCGTTGATCCGCTCGCGGGCGCCCTCGGGGTCGCCGCGGAAGTCGACCCGCGCCAGCTCGGCCCCGTAGGCCTCGCGCGTGCGGCGCAGGAAGTCGGGGAGGAAGTCCTCGCCGGCGCCCCACAGGCGGTTGGCCACGGCGAAGGTCGGGTCGCCCGACCCCTGCCCCGCGGCGAGGAGCGCCCCGAGGGCCGGGTGGCCGCGCTCGGGGGGGAGGTCCACGCGCAGGGCGCGCGCGAGCTGCGCGGCGGTCTCGCCCTCGGCCCCGGCCCAGGTCATGGCGAACGCGGCCAGGACGCTCGGCGGGGCGACGAGCACGTCGCCGCCGCCCTGGCCGACGACGCGCAGGAGGTCGAGGCCGAACCGGTTCGACGCCGCGGCGGCGGCCCGGAGGTCCTCGGCCGGGACCTCGCGTGGGCGCCAGGCGTCGTCGGCGGCGGCCGGGGTGAGGGCGAGCAGGAGGAGGAGCGGGGGGAGGGAGCGCATGGGGTCACCTCGGGTCGGGGGGGCATCACAACCTGGAGCGCCGGGTCGGGGGTGGCAAGAATGCGTCCGGTGAGCGACGCCGAAC
Source organism: Planctomycetota bacterium (assembly GCA_023954375.1). Lineage (GTDB taxonomy): Bacteria > Planctomycetota > J058 > J058 > J058 > JAMLIC01. The sequence continues at coordinate 406,206 of JAMLIC010000002.1, read as the reverse complement.
AGCCCACCGGAGTCGGCCTGGAGCGGGGCGCGCTCGCGCGCGGCGCCCGCCGGGCGCTCGTGCGCTGGGCGCTCGTGGCGGCCGCGGCCCTGCCGTGCGTGCTCGCCGTGGGCGGGCGCGCGGAGGCGCTGCTCGTGGCGGCGCTGCTGGGGGCCCTGGCCGCGCCCGGCGCCCTGCTCGAGGAGCGCCCCCCGCCCGCGTCACCGCTCCGCCTCGCCGGCGGGGTGGTCCTGACCCTCGGCCTGGCCGTGCTCCTGGTCGTCCAGGCCGCCTACGTCGCCGCCCTCCTCGAGGGCGGCCTCGACGCCGCCTACCGCGCCGTGGAGGAGGCGCTGGTCGAGCCCGTGGCCCTGCTGGGCAAGGCGGCCCTGGTCGGCGGCGGCTTCGTCGTCGCGCTCGTGGCCCGGGCGCGGGACGCGCGCCTCGCGGAGCAGGGCACCTTCCTGCTCGTCCGCGGCGGCGCGGTCGCGCTGGTCCTGGGCGCCGGCGTCGCGCTGACGCGCGCCGCCGCCTCGCCCCTCGCGCACGAGTGCGCTCGGCTGTGCTTCGCGTTCACCGTGGTCGCGGTCGGCGTCGCCGGCATCCTCCTGGGCCTGTTCCACGTGGGCGACCTCGTGGCCCCTCGCCGGGGCGCCTGATCAGCGCCCCGCGCGCAGCCGCTCGAGCTGCGCGCGGGCCTTCGGCGCCTTGGCGTGCGCCGGGGCCAGCTCGAGGAAGCGCTCCAGGTCGGCGAGCGCGCCCGGCAGGTCGTCGAGGGCAAGGCGCGCCTGGGCGCGGTTGTAGCGGGCGTCCGGATTCCGCGGGGCGAGGGCGACCGCCCGGTCGCCGTCGGCCAGCGCCGCGCGCGGGTCGCCGCGGAGGAGGCGGGCGTAGCCGCGGTTGGACCAGCAGTTCGCCCGCGACGGGTCGACGTCGAGCGCGCGCGTCCAGTCCGCCTCGGCGCCGGCGAGGTCGCCGGCGACGGCCCGGGCCACGCCGCGGAGCTCGAGCGCGAGGGCGTCGTCGGGGCGCAGGGCGAGCACCCGATCGAGGTCCTCGCGCGCGCCGGCCGCGTCGCCGCGCCGGTCGCGCAGGGCGGCCCGGTTGCGCCACGCGTCGACGTCGGCCGGGTCGGCCTCGATCGCGCGGGTGAACGACGCGGAGGCGTCGTCGAGCCGCTCGAGCGCCGCCAGGGCCACCCCCCGCCCCCGCCAGGCGCGGCCGGCGCCGGGGTCGAGGGCGAGCGCCCGGTCGTAGTCCTCGACCGCCGCCGCGAGGTCGCCCAGGCCGATCCGCGCGTTGGCGCGGGTGTGGAGCGCCTCGGGGCGGTCCGGCGCGAGGGCGACCGCCCGGTCGAGGTCCTCGATCGCGGCGGCCCACCGGCGCTGCATCTCGCGGACGGTCCCGCGAGTGAGGAACGCGCTCGCGAAGCGCGGGTCGAGGGCGATCGCGCGCGTGGCGTCGGCCTCGGCGCCGGAGAGGTCACCCCGGACGCAGCGGACGGCCGCCCGCTCCACCCAGGCCCAGGTCAACGACGGGTCGAGGGCGAGCGCGTCGTCGTAGGCTCGCTCGGCGGCGGCCCAGTCCTGCCGCCCGGCCGCCGCGATCCCCTCGGCGTAGCACGAGGCGGCGGTGCGCACCCCCGCGGCCGCCGCCGCGCCGACGAGGCGGTCGAGCCACACGCTCGTCCTGGCGCCCGGGTCCTGGGCCAGGGCCAGGCGGTGCAGGGCGGCGAGCTCGCGCAGGCCGGGCGGGGCGCGCTCCACCGCCTCGACGAGCAGGTCGCGCGCCCGGTCGAGCAGGCCGGCGCGCTCGCACGCGCCGGCCGCGCCCCAGAGCACGAAGCGCGTGCGCTCCTGGGCGAGGGCCTCGTCGACGCGCGCGAGCACCTCCTCGGGCGCGGCGCCGCGGGCGACCAGCGCGTCCGCGTCGGCCAGGAGGTCCATGGCGCGCTGGAGGGCGTCGCGCGTCTCGGCCGCCCGCCGCGCGGCGGCCTCGGCGCTCGCGCGCGCGCCGCGCGCCTCGAGCACGACCGCGACGGCGCCGCCGAGGAGCGCGGTGACGGCGAGGGCGAGGAGCAGGGCGCCCGCCCGCCGTCGGGCGAGGCGGACGAGGCGCTCGCGGCGGCCGTAGCTGTGGGCGGCGAGCGGCTCGCCGCGCAGGAAGGCGCGCAGGTCGGCGGCGAAGGCGGCGGCGGTGGGGCGCGCCGCCGGGTCGAGGGCGAGCGCGGCCGCGGCGAGCGAGTCGAGCTCGGGCGGGGCGTCGGGCCGCAGGTCGCGCGGGCGGGCGACCCGGCCGTCGATCGTCGCCAGGAGCCGGTTCACGGCCGTGGCCCCCTCGACGGGCGGACGCCCGGTGAGGAGCTCGCAGAGGATCGCGCCCAGGGCGAAGACGTCGGCCGGGCGGCCGACCGGGTCGCCGCGCGCCTGCTCGGGCGGCATGTAGCCGGGCGTGCCGAGCGTCTCGCCCTCGCGGGTCAGCGCGAGGTCGTGGGGCGGCGCGTCGTCGGCGACGTCACGCGCCAGCCCCCAGTCGAGGACCACCGCCTCGCCCCAGCGCCCGAGCACGACGTTCTGCGGCTTGAGGTCGCGGTGGACGATCCCCTCGCCGTGGGCGTAGGCCACGGCGTCCGCGACGCGTGCCAGCGCGTCGAGGAGGTCGGGCAGGCGCGCGGCGAGCGCACCGCCCGGCCGGTGCAGCCTCTGGAGCACCTGCGACAGCGGCTCGCCGGGGACCCTGCGCATGAGGAGGTAGCGCTGGCCGCGGGCGTCGGTGCCCGCCTCGTAGAGGGGCGGGATCGCCGGGTGCTCGAGCCGCGCCATGACCTCGGCCTCGCGCTCGAAGCGGCGGATCGCCGTCGGGTCGACGAGGTCGGGCTGGATCACCTTGAGGGCGGCCTCGCGGCCCAGGCGCCGGTCCCTCGCGACGACGACCTGCCCCATGCCGCCCTCGCCCAGGGCCGGCCCGCGCTCGAGCGCGTCGAGCGCGTGCGGGGCGAAGCGCGGGTCCAGCGCCGCGGCGGCGCGGTAGGCCGCCAGGGCGGCCGCGGCCGCGTCGGGGGCGACCACCTCAGCTCCCGGGCGCGCAGGGCTTCCCGTGCACGCTCTGGTAGCTGAGCTGCACGTCCATGTAGATCCCGCGGTCGGGGCAGTAGACCTCGCAGGTGTCGAACGGCCGCGAGTAGAGGTGCACGCTGAGCGCGCGCTGCCCCCAGGCCTCGACGTTGCGGATCAGGTGCACGGGCTCGTCGGGGTCGACGGACATGGCCTGGTCGCGCGTGATCTCGATCACGCTCGTCGGCTCGAGGCGGCAGGTGCGCGCGGCCTCGTCGCGGTCGTGGACGCGGAAGTTCTGGTTCTCGAGCCGGCCGAGGCCCATCATCATCCAGCACTGCTGGCCGCGATGGTTGTGGACGCTGCTCTGCTGCCCCGGCTCCCAGCAGAGCGCGAGGAGCTCGAACAGGTCGTTCTTGAAGATCAGGTTGCGCGTGTAGTGGCGCGCCGAGAAGAAGTGGTAGGGCTCGAGCGAGCGCGGCGCGAGCGCGCGCCCGTGGACGACCTCGCGGGCCGCCTCGACGAAGCCCTCCTCGGGGAGCCGCTCGAGCTCGCGCACGAGGTCGTCGATCGCGAGCGTGACCAGCGTGTGTCCGGGCATGGCGGCGGCCTCCGCCCCCGAGGATACCGCGGCGGCGGGGCGCGATCCGCCCCGCGGCGCGTCATGCGAGGTGCGCGGGGAGGTCCCGGACCATCCGGAACACGAGCGGCCGCGACCCCGTCGTGGGCCGCGGCACGAGGTAGCGGCCGGTGGCGTCGTCGAAGACGCCCGCGCGCCCGCCCTGGAGCGCCTCGGCCGCGTGCGTGAGGAGCTCGGCGCCGTAGGGCGAGCGCGCCGCGACGCCGGGCGCGTCGGCGACGCCCTGCGGGAGCAGGCGATCCGGGTCCGGGTTATCCACCTGCGCGGACGCGTCGCCGTCGAGGAACAGCCCCCCTCGCCAGAGCTTCTTCCACTCGGCCGGCGTCGGCAGCCGCCCCCCGCGCGCGGCGAACGGGTCCTCGTCGGGTGGTCGCGCGGCGAGCGTCTCGCGGGCGACGCGCTCGGCGAGGAACGCCGGCAGGACGACGCGCCGGAGGTCGGCGCGCTCCTGCCGCTCGAGGAGCGAGCTGGCCAGGTAGCCCTCGCCGTCGTCGAGGAACGCGCCCGCGTGGACCAGGACGAGCTGGCTCGTCGGGTCCTGCGCGAAGCGGTCCGTCCCGGCCTCGACGCCGAGCCACTCGAGCCCGAGCGCCTGCCCGAGCGCCCGCGCCGCCGCCTCGCGCTCGCGCGGGTCGCGCGGCCCGAGCACGGCGAGCGCGCCGAGCGGCCGCCCCGCGCGCAGGCGCGCGCGGGCGAGGTCGACGGCGAGCGTGTCGTCGTCCGGGTCGGCCGCGCGGGCGCGCTCGAGCCGGGCCAGCGCGTCGTCCATGACGCCACGATACCGTGCGGGCTCAGGCGAGGTCGGGCGGGAGGTCGCGGATCCTGCGGTAGAAGTGCCCTCCGCCGGGAGGTCGCGGGACGAGGTAGCGTCCGCCGCCGTCGTTGAAGACCCCCGCGTGGCCGTCGAGAAGTGCCTCGGAGCCGATCTCGAGCCAGACTTCGGCGCCGTAGGGCGAGGGGCCGAGGCCGGGCGTCGCCTCGACCTCTTCTTGGTGCGGGCGCAGCCGCTGCGGCTCGGGGTTCGGCACCCGCGCCGACGCGTCGCCATCGAGGAACAGGCCGCCGCGCCAGAGCTTCGTCCACTCGGCAGCGCTGGGTAGCCGCCCCTCACCTCGCTCGGCGAAGGGATCGGACGGCGTCGGGAACACCGGGCGCAACACGGGCACGTTGGCCGCGAGGAAGGCGGGCAGCACGGTCGGCGTGAGCGCGCGCGCTTGCCCTTCGAGCCGCGGGCTGGCCAGGGCGGCCTCGCCCTCGAACAGGAACGCGCCCGCGTGCACGAGGATCAGGTTCAGGCGATCAGGAGCCGTGGAGCCGTAGTCGAACCGGTCCGTCCCGGCCTCGACGCCGAGCCAGCGGAAGCCCAGCGCTCGCGCCAGCGCCTCGCCCGCCGCCTCGCGCTCGCGCGGGTCGCGGGGGCCGAGGACGGCGAGCGCGCCCAGCGGGCGCCCCGCGCGCAGGCGCGCGCGGGCGAGGTCGACGGCGAGCGTGTCGTCGTCCGGGTCGGCCGCGCGGGCGCGCTCGAGGCGGGCCAGCGCGTCGTCCACTAGGCCCGGAGGGGCGCCGTCGCGCGGTGGACGGCGCGGCGGACGAGCGAGGGCACGACGGCGCGGGTGCGCACGCGCTCGAGCGTCTCGGCGACCTTGAGGCGGACCTTCGTCATGATGCCCGCCTGGCCGCTCCGCATGTCGCCCGCGACGTAGCGCTTGCGCATGAGGTCGCGCTGGATCTTGCCCGAGGACGTCTTGGGCACGGTGCCCGGGCCGACGAGGACGACCACGTCGGGGGTGGCGCCGATCGCCTCGAGGACGGCGGTGCGCACCTCGCTCATGAGGCGGCCCAGCTCCTGCGGGTCGGTCGTGCGCGTCTCGCAGACGAGCACGAGGTCCTCCGTCCCACGCGTCGCGTTGAGCACGCCGAAGGCGGCGCAGCAGCCGACGCGGATCCCGGGCACCCGGGCGGCGGCCGCCTCGATGTCCTGCGGGTAGAGGTTCTTGCCCGACTTGATGATGATCTCCTTGCGCCGGCCGGTGACGAACAGGTCGCCGTCGGAGAGGTAGCCCAGGTCGCCCGTGCGCAGCCAGCCGCCGCGGAGGGCCTCGGCCGTGGCCATCGGGTTCCGGTAGTAGCCGGCCATGAGCGACGGCCCGCGGACCTCGACCTCGCCCTCGCGGCGGTCGGGCAGCGGCTGGCCGCTCGCGTCGACGATCCGCACCTCGTGGTCGGGGAGCGGCCGGCCGACCGAGACCCAGGTGACGACGTCGGTCGCGTCGCCGCCGTCCGTGATCGGCTCGGCGGCGCCGCCCTGCTCGAAGCGATGACGCCGCACGCGGTCGAAGCGGGGCGGGGTCCCGGGCAGCGGGAACGTGGCCGCGAGCGACAGCTCGGCCATGCCGTAGACGGGGAAGAAGGTCGTCGGCCGGAAGCCGTAGGGCTCGTAGCGGCCGAGGAAGTCGGTGATCGTCTTCGGGTTCACCGGCTCCGCGCCGCAGAAGGCCACGCGCCACGACGAGAGGTCGATCCCCTCGAGGTCGCGGTCCTTGATCTTCTTCGCGCACAGGCTGTAGGCGAAGTTCGGCGCGGCGCTGCAGGTGCCGCGGTACCTCGAGATCGCCTTGAGCCACTCGCGCGGCCGGCGGATGAACGTCTCGGGCGGCATGAGCACGAGCGGCAGGCCCCAGGCCGCCGAGGCGAGGAAGTGGCCGATCAGGCCCATGTCGTGGAAGAGCGGCAGCCAGGCCAGCGCCACGTCGTCGCGGTTGAACTGCGCCGCCAGGCCGATCCCCTTCATGTTCGCGAGGAGGCTCGCGTGGGGCAGGATCACGCCCTTGGGGTCTCCCGTGCTCCCCGACGTGAACTGGAGCATGGCCGGGTCCTCGGGGCGCACGGGGGCGAGGTCGTGGACGCGCCCCTCCTCGCGCAGGAGGTCCTGGCCGAAGACGACGTTCGAGAGCGCCGCGCGCGCCTCCTTGAAGCGGCTGCGCACCATGCCGGTGATCGCCAGCAGCCCCTGGCTGACGACGACGGCCTTCGCCGCGCAGATCGTGGCCACGCGGGCGATCCGGGCGATGTGGTCGTCCATGCGCGCCAGCGACGCCGGCGGGACGACGGGCACCGGGATCGCGCCGAGCACCTGGCAGCCGTAGAACGCGGCCAGGAACGACGGACCGGTGGGCAGGACGAGCAGGACGCGGTCGCCGTGGCCGACGCCGCGCGCGCGCAGGTGGAAGGCGGCGCGGCGGGCGAGGTCGAGGGCGTCGGCGAACGACAGCGTGACGCACTCGTCGGGGCCGATCGTCGGGCGGTCGGGCGGGACGTCGTCCTGGCCCACGAAGAGGAAGCGAATGTCGTCGCCCAGGGGGCCCCGGGCCCGCTCCTCGAGCATGGCCCCGATCGTCGTGGCCCGGGTGTAGGTCGCTGCCGTCGTGAGCTCGGCCGTGGTGCTCATGAACCCCCCGGGGCCCGAGGCCCCCGCCTGCCCTTAACGAACCGCAGGCCAAACCGGCCTGGTGTGTGGTCTCCCGGGCGCAACCGCTGGCCGTGGAGCCGGTTGGCGCTCAGGGGCGCCGCCCCGACAGCCGTGCGTCGTCCGCCCGTCGGACAAGATTCGGTTGAGACCGTCAGGATTCTATCGGCAGGTCCCGACGGAACCAAGCGGGAACGTGGGGGTGAGGGCCTTGGGAGGGAAGGGGTTAAAGGGACTCAAGCCGTTTGCGGCTCAGGCGCAGGGGTGAGACGTTCGCGAGACGCACGGCGTCCTTGTGCTCGAGAGCTGCACCACGGAGGACACGGAGGTGGGATTCTTCTCCGTGTCCTCCGTGTCCTCCGTGGTGAATCAACGCATGTACAACGGCACGTGCTCGAACGGCAGCGTCAGGATCGTCACCGCGATCGCCGTCCCGTAGACGTGCCCGACCCCGTCGCCCTGCCACGACCCGTCGGCCCCCTGCGTGTTGATCAGGTGGTCGCGGACGAGCGGGAAGTAGCGCTCCCAGTCCTGGCCGCCCACCTGCCAGTAGGCCTGCGACAGGTAGAGGTGCGTGTAGAACCAGTGGCCGAAGCCGCCGCCCCCGCCCGCGCGCACGTCGATCCGCTGGCGGCAGAACTCGAGGCAGCGGCGCGCGACGGGGCTGTCGTACTGCCCGGCGTTGTAGAGGACGGCCACGGCGGCGGCGGTGATCGCCGGCTGGCTGCCGGTCATGCCGACCTGGTAGGCGATCCCGCCGTCGGGCTGGGCCGACGCCTCGATGTAGCCGACCGCCTGCCGCACGATCCTGACCGGCACGGCCATGCCGGCGTTGCGGCAGGCGCGCAGGGCCTGCACCTGCGTGACGGTGACCGACCCCTCGTCGCCGCCCGAGTCGGGCGTGTAGAGCCAGCCGCCGCGGCCGCTCTGCGCGCGCCCGGTCAGCTCGACGCCCTTGTGGAGCACGTCGATCACGCGCTTCTGCAGGGCCGGGTCGCCGTCGTCGCCCAGGGCCTGGGCGAGGAACATCATGGCGAAGCCGTGGCCGTACATCGACCGGCCCTCCTCGCCCGTGCCGCGCGAGGTGATCAGGCCCGTCGTCCGCGACGCCTGGCGGGGGTCGGTCAGGTAGGTCACGGCGCGGCGCACGTTCCCGGCGTACTTCCCGCGCGTGGGCGTGTCACCGTGGCCGAGGAGGGCCATGCCGGCGAGCGCCGTCATGGCGACGGGGTAGCTGCCCATGCCGCCGCCCTCGTCCCAGGCGCCGTCCCGGCGCTGGCGCTGGGCGAGCCAGCGCACGCCGCGCTCGATCGCCTGGACCGTGCGCGGGGTGATGTGCCGCGGGCGGTCGACGACGAGGTCGTCGTCCTGGGCGCGCACCCGGGGCGCCGCCGGGGCGGCGACCGTCACCGCGCCGGCCAGGAGCGCCGCGAGGGCGGCGCGACGTCGCGAGGTGAGCGGGGTCACTCGGCCTCCTTCGCGGCCAGCCGGGCCTGGACCGTGCGCGTCTCGGCGCCGCGGCGCACCTCGAGCGTGACCTCGTCGCCGGCGTGGCGCCGCGCGAGCGCGCGGCGGAGCTCCCACGGGGTGGTCACCGGCTCGCCGTCGATCGTGAGCAGGAGGTCGCCCTCGCGCAGGCCGGCGGCGGCGGCCGGCGACCCGACGGCCACCGAGGCCAGGCGCACGCCGTCCTTCGCCGTGAGGTCGGGGCTGACGCCGAGGACGCCCGGGCGCAGGACCTCGCCGCGGGCCAGGCGCGGGGCGACCGCCAGCACGTCGGCGAGCGGCAGGGCGAAGCCGATCCCCGAGTCGTAGAGGTCGACGCTCGCCATGCCGCCGTCGAGCGCCAGCGGCACGAGGAGGCCGAGCACCGCCCCGTCGAGGCCCGCCAGCGGGCCGCCGTAGTTGGCGGGCGAGATCGCGGCGCTCGACTGGATCGCGCGGCCGCCGACGCGGCCCACGGCCGAGACGACGCCGAGCGAGACGCCCGGCGCCGGCCCGCCGAGGCCGCGGCCGAGGGCGATCGCGAAGCGCCCGGGGACGATCTCGGCCGGCGCCGCGGCCTGCGGCACGGGCAGGTCCTTGGCGTCGATCTTCAGGATCACGAGCGCGCGGCCGTCGTCGCGCCCGAGCGGGCGGGCGACGAAGCTGCGGCCGTCGTGGAGCGTGACGATCAGGTGGCGCGGCTCGCGGTGGAGCGCGAAGGTCGTCGTGGCGATCAGGCCGTCGCTCGTGAGGATCAGCCCGGTGGTCGGCCCGTGAGCCTGCTTGAAGCCGGCCCTCGTGAGGATCCCCTCGCGCGCCTCCTCCTCGGTCTCGGGCGCGTCGAAGCGCTCGTCGAGGCCGCCGAGCGCCTCGACCTCGACGACCAGCGGGGCGAGGTCCCGCGCCACCTGCCGGACGCGGGCCTCGACGGCGGCGGCGTCGTGGTCGTCGGCCCGGTCGTCGGCCAGAGCCAGGGCGGGCAGGGCGAGGAGGAGGAGCAGGAGCGGCAACGTGCGCACGTCAGGGCCCTCCCGCGGCGAGGGTCAGCGACACCTCGCGCATGGCGTCGCCGCGCTTGAGCACGAGGCGCACCGTGTCGCCCGGGCGGTGCGCGGCCAGCGCCTCGTCGAAGTCGCGGCAGGTGCGGATCGTGCGGTCGCCCAGGCGGAACACGAGGTCGTCGGGCAGGACGCCCGCCGCCTCGGCCGGCGACCCGCGGACGACCGCCTCGACGTAGGCCATGGGCGACCGGGCCAGGTGCACGCGCTGGAGCCGGAGCCCGCTCTCGGCGGCGCCGCCCGGGCGGCCGCGCGGCGCCACGCGCGGGGGTTCGGGGAGCGGCTTGTCGGCGGCGACCCCGCCGCGCACGAACTCGACGAGGTCCGAGGCCGGCAGGGCGTGGTTGACGATCGTGTTCGTCGCCCGCGACTCGACCAGGCGCCCGACGACGCCCACGAGGCGCCCGTCGCGCGTGAGGAGCGGCCCCCCCTGCGAGCCCGGGTTGCCCGGGATGTCCGTGACGATCACGCGCTCGAGGCGCTCGGGCAGGCGCACGGCGTCGGCGCCGCCGGCGCGGAGCGAGCCGATCGCCGTGACGACGCCCCAGGCCACGGCGGGCCGCTCGTCGCCGTAGATGATCCCGAACGGGTTGCCGAGCGTGAACACGGCGTCGCCGGGGGCCAGGCCGGTCGAGTCGGCGAGGCGCAGGGGCTGGAGCGAGGGCAGGCCGCCCTGGGGCGGCTCGAGGCGCAGGAGCGCCGCGCCGAGCCCCGGGTCGGCGCGCCAGAGCGTCGCTCTCAGGCGGCGCCCGTCGTGGGTGACGACCTTCAGGGCGTCGGTGCGCAGGGCGATGCTCCAGGCGGTGAGCACGAAGCCGCGCTCGTCGACGATCACGCCCGTGCCGTAGGCCGGGACGCCCTGGAAGCCGCCGGCGCCGTAGACCTTCACGACGCTGGGGAAGGCGCGCGCGGCGGCCTGGGGGAGGGGCCAGGGGTCGTCGGCGCGGGCGGCGGGGAGGACCAAGAGGAGGAGGAGCAACCACGGAGTCCACGGAGGACACGGAGAGGCCAGAGCATTGGTGTCCCGGAGGAGCCTCACGGGAGGAACCTCCGTGTCCTCCGTGGACTCCGTGGTGAGTCTCCTCGGGCCCGCTCCCGGGGGCCGCGCGTGACCTCCGTCCGCTGCCTCACCGCCCCTCCTGATCCGCGGGCCGCTCGAACAGCCCGCTCGCCTGCGGCCCGGGCTCCACGCGCACGTCGTCCGCCTTCTCCAGCAGGCCGCCGCCCTCGTGGTCGAGGCGCAGGATCGTCCCCGGGCGGTGGACCTCCTCCACCCAGGCGCCCTTCTCCTCGGGGTAGGCCAGGCCGGCCAGGGCGTGCGTCCCGGGGTCGAGGTAGAGGAGGCGGCGCCGGCCGGCGCGGTCGCGCGCCTCGAGGCGCAGGACGGCGCGGCCGTCGAGCCACTCGCCGCCGGTGAAGGTCAGGGTCGCCGTCGCCTCGGGGACGCCGGCGAGCGCGGCCAGCGCCTCGGCGGTGCCGGCGAGCACGTCGCGGCGCCCGGGCGTCAGGGCCTCCGGACCGTCGGGGCCGACGGAGAAGCCGCGCTGCCCGTCCCACACCTCGACGACGCGCGCGTCGGCGGGCCCGCGCTCGACGCGCAGGAGGCGGCCGCGCATGCGCGTCACCCGCCGCTCGACGGCGCCGCCGGGGCGCGCGATCGACTCCTCGCGCTGCCACTCGGTCGGCCACTCGCCCGCGCGGTGCGCCTCGAGGAGCCGGCGCGTCTCCGCCTCCACGAGGTCCTTGTCGGGCTGCCACTCGCCCTGCGCCGGCCCCGACCAGAGCGGGTCGAGGCGGAAGGTCACGTCGCGCTCGTGGAAGCCCTGCCCGTCCTCGCGGGCGCGGGCGACCGACAGGGTCACGCGCCGGCCGGCGGGCAGGCGCGAGACGAGCGTGAGGAGCTGGTTCTGCGTGGCGACCGGGCGCCCGTCGAGGCGGCGCACGACGTCGCCCAGGCGCAGGCCGGCGGCGAAGGCCTTCGCCTCGCGCGTGATCGCGTCGACGACCACGCGCGGCCGGCCCTGCTCGTCCTCCTGGTCGCGCACGGTCGCGTTCATCGTCGCGTGCTGGCACTGGCGGCCGGCCCGCAGGTCGAAGAGGAAGTTCTTGATCTGGTTGATCGACGCGGCGAAGCCCACGCCGACGTTGACGCGCCCGCGGTCGGGCCGGAAGCCGCCCAGGCCGTTGATCCCGATCAGCCGCCCCCGCGCGTCGAAGAGCGGGCCGCCCGAGTTGCCCGGGTTGATCGAGGCGTCGATCTGGATCGCGTCGCCGTAGACGAGGTCCGAGCCGCCGGTCGCGTCGCGGTAGCGGTGCACGCCCGAGACGACGCCCTGCGTGACGGTGGGCGAGTAGTCCTCGGCGAGGAGGAACGGGTTGCCCATGGCGAACACGCGCTCACCCGGGCGCACGGCGTCCGAGTCGCCGAGCGGGACGGCGGGGAAGTCGTCGCGGCCGGTGAGGACCAGGAGCGCGATGTCCCCGCCCGGGTCGATCCCGAGCAGGCGCGCCCGGTAGGTGCGCCCGTCGCTCAGGCCGACCGTGAGGACGCGGTTGAGGCCCGAGACGTGGAAGTTCGTGAGCACGAGGCCGCGCGGATCGATCACCACGCCCGACCCGCCGCCGCCGCCCGGCGCCTCGCCCGGGAACACCGCCGCGACCGTCGGCGCGAGGCGCGCGACGAGCGCCACCTGCGCGGCCTCGGCGGCGAGCGCCCGGCGCAGGACCTCGTCGCCGTCGTCCTGGGCCAGGCTCGCGGGGGCGAGGAGGAGGGTGAGGGCGAGGGCGAGGCGGGTCACGGGGGGAGTATGCCACCTGGCGCGGGTCGGCGGCGCCTCGGAACCGGAGCCGCAGAGGCTCCGGTCAGAACCGAACCAAGGACCTCGTGTGGACCCGAGCATGGGACACGAAGGCAACGAAGGTCAACGGAGGTCACGGAGGATCCTTCCACCATGCCTCCGTGCTCTCCCTCGACCTTCGTTGCCTTCGTGTCCAATCAGAGCCCGCGCGATCGTCGACCTCCCTACCGCCCGCCCTCCTCCGACAGCGCCCGGTAGTATCCCTCGATGATCTCCCGGTAGCGCGACGGGAACCGCTCGCGCAGGAACTGCAGGGCCTCGTCGCGCTCGCGGTCGGGGAGGTCGCCCCACGAGTCGCCGGCCGGCCCGCGCGGCCCCTCGGTCAGCGGCCCCTCGCGGCCGTCGCCCTGCGGGAGCGTCGACTCCTGCGCCGGGTTGCCCGAGCGCTGGTTGCCGCGCGCCTGGCCGGGCTTCTGGCCGGGCTTCTGGCCCTGACCGCCGCCTTCGCAGCTCCCGTCGTTCTCCTTCTCGCGCATGAGCTCGATCAGCTTGTCGAGCGCGACCACGACCTCGCGCTGCCGCTCCTGCGTCGGCTGGTCGGTGTGGGTGCGGCGGATCAGGCGCTCGATCGTCTCCATGCGCTTCGCGAGCTCGAGCAGGGGCCCGCTCCCCTCGCCGCGCAGCTCGCGCTCGAGCCACCGCGCGCCCTCGCGCACGCGCTCCGGCGCCTCGGGGTAAAGGCGCCCGTCGCGGGCCAGCAGGTCGTCGACGAGCTGCCGGGCGCGCCCGCGGTTCGTGGCCGACTGGCTGCCGTTGGCGCCCGGCAGGCGCGCGTAGATCGACGCCAGGTAGAGGGTCGCGTCGTCGCTCCAGGGCGTCGCCCCGCGCTGGCGCCCGCGCACCGCCTCGAAGGCCAGCGCGGCGCCCTCGAGGTCGTCCTGCGCCAGGAGGGCGCGCCCGAGGAAGTAGGTGGCGTGCGCCCGGTGGTAGCGGGCGGCCTTGGGCAGCTTCTCGAGCACGCCGCGCCAGCGGTCGGCGTTGTCGCCGGCCCGCTCGAACTCGGCGTAGGCCGCGGCGTAGAGCGGGTCGGCCAGGAGGGCCAGGTGGATCCGGTCGCGGGCGGCCGCGCCATCCGCCGCGTCGAGCGCGGCGATCAGCGCCGCGTCGGTCGCGTGGGCCCGCCGGAAGCCGGCCACCTTGTCCTCGGCCCGCGCCTCGCGCCCGAGGACCGGGACGCGCGGGTCGAGCGCCAGGGCCGGCGCGGCCAGGGCGAGGACGGCGATCGTCGTGGGGAGGAGGCGCATCTCACCGCTCCTTGTTCAGGCGCTCGTGCAGCTCGCGCGTGAGCTCGGCCACGCGCCCCTGCTTCTCCGCGATGTGGCGCACGGCCTGCAGCTGCTCCTGCGTCAGCTCGGGCGCGGGCGTGCGCTCAAGGTCGAAGGCGCGCGTGACCTCGTTGACGCGCAGCTGCTGCAGGCGGATCACCTTCAGCTCGGCCGAGGCCGGGAGGAGCGGCTGGCCGTTGCCGTCGCCGCCCCCGCCGCCGCCCCCGCCGCCGCCCCCGGCCTTGCGCTGCTCGATCTCGCGCTTGATCACCTCGATCAGCTCCTCGAGCGAGCGCTCGATCTCCTTCTGCAGGTGCACGACGAATCGGTTCACCTGCCCGTCGCCCAGGAGGCGGCCGACCTCGTCGAGGTCGCGCACGAGCTCCTCGACGATGATCGGCAGGATCGAGGTCGAGCCCTCCTCGCGCACGAGCTCGAGCGCCAGGCCCGCCTCGATCGCCAGCTCGCGCTCGCCGCCCGAGACGCCGTTGGCCTCGAGCCGCTGCGCGCGCGTCAGCCGCTCGCTCACCGCCGCGAGCAGCTTCTCGGTCCGGCCGGTGAGCTCCCTCTGCTTCGCGAGCATCTGGCGGAAGCGCTCGCCCAGCGCGCGCAGGATCGCCTCCTGCTCGCGGCGCCGGGCCTGCATGAGCGCCTCCTCGAGCGCCCCCTCGGCCTCGCGCAGCTCGCGCGCCGCCTCGGCCTGGTTCTCGGCGGCGCCGGCCTCGTGGCGGTTGGCCATGTCCTCGCCGGCGCGCTCCATGGCGTCCTCGGCGCGCTCGATGTGCCGCTGGCCGGGCGCTCTCTGCGCGCCCTGCTGCCCCTGCTGACCCTGCTGGCCCTGCTGACCCTGCTGGCCCTGCTGGCCCTGCTGGCCCTGCTGGCCCTGCTGACCCTGCTGACCCTGCTGGCCCTGCTGACCCTGCTGGCCCTGCTGGCCCTGCTGGCCGCCGGCCATGCGGCGGGCGAGGTCGTCGGCCTTCTGCCGGGTGGCCTCCTGCTCCGCGCGCCGGCGCTCGACCTGCGCCAGGCGCAGGACCTCGGCCCGCTTCTGGTCGAGGGCCGCCCGCGCCGCCTCGAGCTCCTCGAGGGCGGCCCGGCCACGCTCGATGGCCGGGTCCTGGTCGCCCTGCTCCATGGCCTCGGCCGCCTGGCGCATGGCCTGCTCGGCCCGGCCCAGCGCCGCGCCCGCCTGCGGGGCCCCGGCCGGGGGGGCGGCCGCGCCGGGCTGCTCGCCCGGCTCCTCGCCCGGGCGCGGCGCCTCGGGGAAGGGCGCCGCCGCCTCCGTGCGCCCGAGCGCCTGGCGCGCGTCCGCGGTCGCCCCGGCCACCTCGCGCTGCGGCGCGGCCTGGCTGCCGACCTGCGCCGGGTCGGCCGCGTTGACGCCCTCGACCACCCCGCGCTGCCGCTCGAGCAGCTGGTCGACCTCGGCGATCGCCGCCTCGAGCCGCTTCGCCTGCGCGTCGGCGGCGGCCGCCTTGCGCGTGGCGTCGAGGTGCCGCTCCTGCGCCTGGCGGAGCTCCTTCACCTCGCGCAGCATGCGCTCGAGCTCGCGCGGGTCGAGGCTCTCGTCGGCCAGCTCGGCCTCGAGCACGGCCAGGACCCGCTCCAGCGCCTCGACCACCTGCGCCTGCGTGACCATCGCCGCGGTGGTGTCGCGCTCCTGGAGCCGCCGCTGCGCGAGCGCCATGAGCTCGTCGAGGATCCGCTCCTCCTCCGACTGCGCCACCGCCCGGCGCAGCCGCGCCGCCTGCTTCGGCTGCAGGCCCTGGAGGATCACCGACAGCCGCCGGAGCTTCGTCTCGAGCTCACGGTACTGCGCGGCGAGCGCCTGCTGCTGCTGCCACAGCTCCTGCGGCGTCCGCGGGGCCTCGGCCGGCCGCGCGCCCTCGCCCCCGCGCTCGCCCTCCTCCCACACCTCGGCGTCCTGCGCGAAGGCCAAGGGGGCCGCCAGGACCGCGAGGAGCGCGGCGCCGGCCGTCAAGGCGCGGAGGGTCCGGGGCATGGGGCGACCTCCTCCGGGCCAGTATAGCCAGCCCTTCCATCCCCGTGAGACGCTCGGGGCCGCGCCCCGGGTTCGTCGGCCGTACGCGGCAGGGGGCGCGGCCATGGCCGCGCCCCCCACGCTCCGACGACGAGCCGGGATCGAGCTACTCCTGGTCGACGTTGAAGCGCTTGGCCTCCTCCTCGCGCAGCGAGATCATCTTCGCCGTCACGAGGATGATGAGGTTCGACGTCTCGTTCAGCTCCGCCTCGCGGCTGAAGATCTTGTTGATCAGCGGGATGCGGTCGATGAACGGCACGCCCGAGCGCTCCTCGCGCTGGTTGATCTGCCGGAAGCCGCCCAGGAGGGCCGTGCCGCCGTCGGGCAGCGTGACCGTCGTGAACGCCTCCTGCAGGAGCACCTGCGGGACCTCGATCGAGACGTTGATCGCGGCGTTCGAGATCGTGCCCAGGTTCACGCCGATCTGGCGGAAGTCGCCGCCCACGAGCGTGGCCAGCGTCGGCCGCACGTCGAGGGTGATGTACTTCCGGTCCGCCGAGATCGTCGGGCGCACGTCGAGGACGATGCCCTCCTGGAACGTCTCGATGATCGGGTCGGCGACCTCGGCCACGACGAGGCCCGTGCCGCCCGACGACAGCTCGTAGTCGGCGATGTAGGCCCGCTGCGTGATCACCGACACGTGCACCCGCTGGCGGTTGGCCGCCGTGATCACGGGCGCGTGGACGATCTTGCGCCGCTGGCTCTCCTGCTCGGCGCGGAGGATCGCGCTCAGCTGGAACGGGTCGAGCAGGGTCGCCTGGAAGGCGAAGCCCTTGTTCTGCGTCGTGCCCGGCGGGTTCAGGCGCTGGCCGCTGAAGAAGGCCGGGTTCTCGCTCGAGAGCAGGTGCTCGGTGCGGACGCCGAACATGGTCGAGCCGAAGAGCGTGTTGCCGCCCTGCACCGGGCCGAGGCGCGACGCGCGGCCGGAGCCGCCCGACGGGATCTGCTGGGTGATACCGACCACGCGGCCGGTCGAGATGGAGCTCTGCGTGCCCGGGCCCGGGTTCGGGTCGAGGATCAGCGGCGGCGTGTGACCGAACGTCGGGTTGGGCGACGCGCCGAGGTCGCGGAAGTCCACGCCGATGTCCCGCAGGAAGTCATCGGTCATGTTGATGAACCGGGTCTCGACCTGCACGAACAGCCCGGTGTTCTTGCGCAGGTTCCTCAGCACCTCGCGGATCTGCGCGTGCAGCTCGCGGGTCTGGTTGACGATGATCTGGCCCTTGTGGATCTCGATCGACGCCGGCGAGTCCCAGTTGTCCTCGCCGACCGAGTTCGTGACGATCTGCTCGAGCTGGTCGGGCTCGAGGACGAAGCCCTCCTGGTCCTCGGCGGTGTCGAAGGTGAACGAGCCGCCGCCGCCCGCGCCGCCGCCGCCGCCGCCGCCGCCCTGCTGGGCCAGGCGGATCGTGTCGCCCGGGAAGTCGGGGATCCGGCTGAGGAGGTCCTGGACGTCGTAGATCTCCAGGTGGTAGTCGCCGCGCGCGTCCTCCGGCTGGGTGATGAGGAGCGTCTCGTTCTTGAAGGTCATCGCCAGGCGCGTCTGCTCGAGGATGAGCTTCAGCGCGTCCTCGAGCGGGATGTCGCGCAGGCGCAGCGACACCGTCGACGACTCCTGGTCGACCTGCGGCGAGACGGTGATGTTCAGGCCGGTGATGTCCTGGAGGAAGCTGACGACCTCCGAGAAGGGCGTCTGCGGGAAGTTCAGCGTCACCTTGCGCGACTTGAGCACCTGGCGGTAGTCGCGGATCCAGTCCGGCTCGCGCTCCTCGCCCTCGGCGATGCCGACGTGGCGCGCCCGGATCTGCTCCCACCTGTCGCGGTCCGGGAAGCGCACGTAGCCCGTGTCGAGGTAGGGCACCTCGAGCAGGTCGAACGACTCGCGCTCGAGCACGTGCTCGTGCTGGTTGCGCTTGAACGTCTCGTGGGCGGCCGTGCGGTGGCGCTGCTCGACCGCGAGCTCGCGGATCTTCACCGCCTCCTCGTTGCCCGGGTCCTTGAGGAGGACCTCCTCGATCGTCCGCTCGGCCTGGTTGAACTTCTGCAGGGCGAGCTGGTCGAGCGCCTTGCGCAGGAGCTGGTCGACCTGCTCGCGCCGCTCGCGGCGGTAGCGCTCCTGCTCCTCCCGCGCCTGGCTGAGGGCGCGCCGCTCGCGGGCCTCGTTCTCGGCCATCTCGCGCTCGCGCTGGTTGCGCCGCGCCTGGACGATGTAGCGCTTGGCGCTCTCCTCGAAGCCCTCGGCGTCGACCTTGTAGGGGAACCAGCGGATCTTCTCGAGCACCTGCTCGAAGCGGGTGATCGCGCGGGCGAACTCCTGGCGGCGCAGGAGCTCCTCGCCCTCCTTGTAGAGGCGCTTCAGCTCCGACTTCTCCAGCTCGATCGACACCTCGCGCTGCTGGCGCAGGAGCTCCGAGATCGTCTCGAACTCGGCGATGCGGTCGCCGGCGAGGAGCTGGGCCTGGAGCAGGTAGTGGCGGATCTCGGCGTCGCTCGGGTCGGCGTCGTGCGCGCGCTTGAAGCTCTCGGCCGCCTTGCGGTAGTCGAAGGCCTCGTAGTAGCGCATGCCGGTGCGGAAGTAGTGGCCGGCGAGCGCGCGCCCCTCCTGCTCGCGGAGCCCGAGGTCCTTGGCGAGCTCGTCGAGGACGTCGTTGCGGCCGCCCTGGCCCGGGCGGTCGGGCGGCGGGCTCTGGGCCGAGGGCGGCGCCGGCGGCTGGTCCGTGTCGGCCGGCGCGGCCGCGGGGGGCGGCGCCTGCTCGGCGGGCGGCTGCTCCTGCGGCTCGGGGCCGGCGCAGCCGGCGGCGAGCAGCAAGGCGCTCGCGCCGAGGGCCACGATGCCCCGGCGCAGGACGGGCTGGATGAGCCGCATGAGCAGAACCTCCCGAGACGCGGGGGGAGGTACCGGTCCCCCCGATCGGCACGCGCAGTCCGACAGACACTAGGCGGAGCCTGTCATCGGGTGGTCACCACCCGGTGCGGCTTCGATCCCGGCGGGGGAACCTTCTAGCACGGGGAGGTAACGCGGATCAAGGTCTTCGGGGACAAAGAGTTCACGTCCGTTTCCAGAGAGCATGGGACACGAAGGCAACGAAGGGCACTGCCGTCCTTCGTTGCCTCCGCCGAGGCGAAAAGCGAGGAGGCGCAGGGTCTTCCCCTGCGCCTCCCGTGATCACGTGCCTTATGGTCGGTCGCCCGCTACGCGGCGGCCCTCCGCCGCAGGACCAGCACGCCCATCACCACGCCGGCCAGGCCGACCAGCGCCCAGGGCCCGGTCGCCGGGCCGGGCCGCCCGACCGCGCACCCGCCCGAGGCGATGTGCACGTACTCGGCCGCGCGGGCCTTGCTCGAGCGCGTCTCGAGCGACTCGAGGTGCGCCCGGGTGTAGGGGTCGAGCTTGGCCCCGGCCAGGACGCCCTGGAAGCGGGACTCGAGCCCCTTGAGCCGCGTCCAGGCCAGCTTGTTGGCCACGGGCGGCGACATGCCGTCGCCCAGCGCGATCTGGATGAGCCGCCGCACGTAGGCGTCCTGCAGGTTCTGCCGGGCGCTGTCGACGACCGGGCTGCGCGGCGTCGCGTCCGCCTTCGGCGCCGCGAGCTCGGCGAAGATCGCCGCCTCGAGGGCGTCGAACAGCTCGGGCAGGGTCAGCGCCTCGTCCTTGCCGGCGCGGCGCTCGTTCTCCCACACGCGGGCGAGGACGTCGTCGCCGACGAGGAACTGCAGCGACCAGCCCTGGACCTGCGCGATGCGGTCCAGGAGCGAGTAGTCGAGCGGCTGGCGCGGGTCGTTCGAGCCCCAGTGGTACCAGCGGCTCGCCGCCAGCTTGTTCTGGAGCTCGGCCGGGATGTCGAACGCGTCGGGCGCGAAGATGTGCTTGCACACCCAGTCGAGCGCCGCCCGCTGCGTCGCCGCGTCGACGACCTTCATCGGCGGCCGCGCGTTCGGGTCGCCCTTGTGGTCGCGCGAGAAGCGCAGGCCGCCCACCTGCCGGGCGACGAAGTTGCCCGCCATGCCGAGCTCGAAGATCGTCATGTCCATCGCGCGCCGGAGCTTCGCGTAGCTCTCGTCGTCCGCGACGGCGCGGGCCTCGAGCGTCTCCCAGAGCTTCTTCACCAGCGCCTTGCGGTAGCGGGCGAACTTGATCGGGTCGTCGCCCATGTCCCAGCGCGCGATCATGGGGTCGGGCGCGCGCGTGTCCTCGTCGGTGGCGTAGGGCAGGCCCTTCTCCGCCATCTTGCGCGGCACGGCCTTGAGCGCGTCGCCGCCCTCGAGCATGTAGCCGTACTCGATCGCCAGCATGTCGTAGGGGCCGATGCTCTGGGTGAGGAAGCGGCCCTGCGGCTTGTCGCTCGCCAGCGAGATGTTGAGCGGGTGGTAGTCCATGACCGAGGCCGACGTCACCGCCGGCCGCTCGGGCGTGTTGATCTGGTCGAGGTCCACCCAGCTCGAGGCGCTGAAGTTGTGTCGCAGGCCGAGCGTGTGCCCCACCTCGTGCATCACGACCTCCTTGACCACCTCGGCCACGAAGGCGTCGAGCGGCACGCCGGTCGGCGCGCCCTCGTTGAGCAAGAGGCCGCCCAGGGCCGCGAGGTGCAGGAGCCCCAGCTGGTGCGGCAGGCCCTCGCCCACGCCGCACTCGAGCTGCCGCCGGGCCACGACCTCGGGCAGGAGCTCGAGCTCGGCGAACGTCGTGGCGACCTTCACGCCCCCGTCGAGGCCGAGCGCCAGCTCGGGCAGGGCGCCGCCGGGCACGTCGCGCGCGACCTCGCGCAGGAGGGTGCGGGCGCGGTCGAGCAGCGGGTCCTGCTCGCGGCGGTTGAACGCCGCCAGCGGGTGGTGGTGCGGGTGGCGGTCGAGCCAGTCGGCCATGGGGCCGGTGAGCAGGCCCTTGGGCGCCTCGCGGATCAGCACGGCGTAGTCGCGCAGCGACACGCGGAGCATGGAGTCATCGAAGATGATGTCGGCGTCGAGGATCCGGCCGTTGCGCGGGTCGACGCGGCTGGGCCCCATGGCGAACGGGGTCTCGGAGGTGATCCAGCGGAAGAAGTTGTAGCGCACGTCCTCGGGGTCGAGGTCGGCGAACTGGGTGTCGGTCTGCTGGCGGACGACGATCGCGCCGTCGATGCCGATCGCCTCGAAGGCGCGGTTCCACTCGAGGATCCCCTCGTGCACCGCCTTGCGGTAGGCGATCGGGACCGTCTTCTCGACGTAGAAGATGATCGGCTCCTTGGGCGGCGAGAGCGGCAGCTTGGGGTCCGCCTTCTCCACCTTCCAGCGGTTCACGTAGCGCACCATGCGACCCTCCTGCGGGTCGCCCTCGCTGTAGTCGCGGACCGCCGTCACGAAGTAGCCGACGCGCGGGTCGGCCGGGCGCGGGCTGTAGTCGCCCTCGGGCGGGAGCTCCGAGATCGAGTAGTGGAGCGTCATGAACGTGCCGTCGCCGCGGAGCGGCATCTGCACCGCGACCTCGATGTTCTTCGGGAAGGTCTTGACCCTCGAGAACCGCGCCAGGCGGTCGTCGAGCGCGAAGCTCGACCCGTAGAACTTCGAGTAGTCGCCGGCGAGCAGCCCGGCGAGGTCGATCACGAACGAGCCGTCGGGCGCGATCGCCTTGATGTCGACCGTCGCGATGAGGCGGTCGGCGTAGGTGCGGCGCACGACCTCGGCGAGGGTGCTGTCCGACTTCGTGCGCTGGCGGGTGTTCAGCTCGATGAGGAGCAGCTGCTTGTGGCGCTGCTCGAAGCGCACCAGCTTGTCCTCCCACTGCCAGCCGGCGAACTTGCTCCCGCCGGAGATCGACGTGGCGAGGAAGAACGGCTGGCCGACGAGGCCGCGCGGGATCGAGGCCAGGAGGGCCTCGTCCTTCGCGCGCCGATGCAGGCGCAGGAAGCCCTCGCGGGTCTCCATGTCCTTGACGACGGTCCCGAACTCGGGGAACTCGGGCTCCTTCTTGTCCTGTCCGCGCGCGCCGTGCGCGCCGACGACCACCGCGAGCGATGCCGCGGCGAGCGCCCTGGAGACGCCTCGCATTCGATCCTCCCTCTGCTGACCCGGTGCCTCGCCGCGCAGGTGCCGGCGAGGGGCGCGTAGTCTAGCCGCCCTGCGCGAGAGCAGGTGGATGGCGGCGCGCAACCCCGAGCGCGCGGGAAACGAACGATCCCGTGCGGTGACGGCGCCCGCGTGCACCAAACGGGGCAGGCCCCGGGACCGGGGGGGATCCCGGAGGCGTGCCGTAAGTGCTTGTTCGGTGGTGATTGTCGGCAATCTGCGCAACGCGTCATGGACCGGCTGGAATCGTGAGGTGGCTTGGTTTAGGATCTCTCCAGGGGCGGAGAGTCCACCTGGGCCGGCAGGGCCGCGGATGGTCGCGGCTTCTGAGTTGCTCAAGGGCGCGCCGCCAACGTGGGTTGGCATCGGGGCGCGGGCGTTTGGGGAAACGCGCGCGTCTCGCGTCGGTGGGGAGATTGGGGAGCGGTCGGGGAAGGCAGGTCGAATGTTCCCGAGGGCCGTCGAGCACCTGTCGCTTCGGTCTTCTAGTTCGACGACGCGGTTCTGCGACGTGCAGGGGTGCACGCAGACCACCCGTGAGGGCAAGCCGTACTGCCCCGATCACGTGGACCATCATCCGTACGTGCAGTCGATCCTCGGGATGCTCGCCGAGCGCGAGCAGGAGGAGGAGCGGGTGCGCCAGCGCGGCTTCAAGGCCGTGAACCCGTCGGGCCTCACCGCCCGCGAGTTGGTCCTGCACCTGTCCCTGCACGGCGCCCGCACGGTCGAGCGCCTCTCGCGCGAGCTGCAGCTCGACACGAAGGTCCTCGACGGCTACGTGGGCGCGCTCGTGCGCAAGGGCGTGATCTCGCTCGGGCGCACCAACCGCGGCTCGACCGTGGTGAGGCTGGCGAAGCTGGCCAGCTGACGGAGGAGCTCACGGGTTCAACGACTGCGCCCGCTGCGTGGCCTTGACCACGGCCTTGAGCAGCGTCACCCGCAGCTTGCCCTCCTCGAGCTCCATGAGCCCGTCGACCGTGCAGCCGGCCGGCGTCGTGACGTCGTCCTTGAGCAGCGCGGGGTGCTTGCCCAGCTCGAGGACCATGCGCGCGGCGCCGAGCACGGTCTGCGCCGCGAGGAGCGTCGACGTGTCGCGCGGGATCCCGACCTTCACGCCGGCCTCGGCGAGGCTCTCGATCACCAGGTAGATGTACGCCGGGCCGCTGCCCGACAGGCCGGTCACGGCGTTCATCAGCCCCTCGTCGAGGACGGCCGTCTTGCCGACCGCGTCGAACAGGGCGCGCGCGAGGGCCAGGTGCTCGGCCGTCGCGTGCCGGCCGCGGGCGACGACGGTCATCCCCTCGCCGAGGACGCTCGGCGTGTTGGGCATGGCGCGCACGACCGGCACCTCGGGGCCGAGCGCCTCCTCGACGCGCGCGGCCGGCACGCCGGCGGCCACGGTGACGACGAGCGTCCCCGGCGCGACGTGGCCGCGCAGCTCGACGAGCACACCAGGCATCACCTGCGGCTTGACCGCCAGGACGACGAGGTCGCAGCCGGCGACCGCCTCGACGTTGCTGAGCGTCGCGTCGATCCCCAGCCCGGCGAGCCGCGCCAGCGAGTCGGGGTGGCGCACGCTCCCGCGCACGTGGGCGCGCACGCCGCGCGCCTGCAGCCCGCGCACGAGCGCCTCGCCGATGCGGCCGACGCCGACCACCGCCACGCGCTTGCCCTCGAGCACCGTCCCTCCTCCGCCCCGCGCGCCCTGGTCTTCATGGACCGGAGGCGCGGCGCAATATAGTCTAGGTCGGCCATGGGAAAGGTCGTCGGGTTCCTGCTCATCGTCGCCGCGCTCGCGGCCGGGGCGGCGTTCGTCGTCACCGGCGCCGGCGTCCCGAGCCCGGGCCCGCTCTCGGAGCCGCTCGGCCCGTGGGCCGGCCACCCGGCCCTCGCCGGCGGGGGCGCCGCGCTCCTCCTGCTGGGCGTGCTCCTCGCGGGCCGCGGCGGGCCCGACCGGCCGTTCGCCGTCCGGGAGGCGCTCCTCGTCGTGTCGGTCGCCGGGGCGGGCGCGTTCACCCTGGCGGCGATGATCGGCGTCGGCCGCGCCTGGACGCCGGAGACGCTCGCGGCGCTCATGGCCGGCGGCCTGGGGCAGACGATCGTCGCCCTGGGCCTCGCCGTGCGCGTGGCGACGCTCCCCGAGAAGCGCAAGCTGCTGTTCGTCCCCGGCGTCGCCGGCCTCGCCGTCGTCGGCGCCGTCCAGCTGTTCGTCGTCACCCTGGGCGGGGCGTAGCGTGGCCCTCGCCTACTGCGAGATCTGCGGGGTCCTGATCAAGGGGCCGCACGGCCAGGCGCCGGTCCCCGAGGGCGTGATCTGCGACGAGTGCTTCGCCTCGCGCCGCGCCGTCGTGACCAGCGACGCGCCCGCCGCCCCCGAGTCGGGGGCCATGGTCCAGTTCAACTGCTGCTACTGCCGGAGCCTCCTCAGGCTGCGCGCGGTCGGCAAGCGGTCGCGGATCAAGTGCCCCAAGTGCAACGACTCCTTCTACCTGCACCCGGACGGGCGGATCGAGTCGAGGCTCGAGGGCAACACGACGGCGATCATCTCGACCGAGCAGGCGCTGCGGCCGCTCACGCCGGCCGAGGGGCTCACGCCGGCGCAGGGCAGCCCGGCCAAGACGCAGCCGCTCAACCGCGAGGCCCTGAACAAGACGCAGCCGATCGTGCGCGAGCCGCTGCCGCCGCCGCCGTCGAAGCAGCAGGCGCTCCTCGACGAGCTGAAGCCGAAGAAGCTCGACTTCCTGGACGACGTCCCCGACCGGCCCCGCGGCGAGGCGATGGTCGACACGGACGCCTACGAGTCGTCGCGGCTCGACCTCCTGCCGGACGGGGTGGGCCCCGGCCAGGTCGCCCCCGCGCTGCGGCCGAGCGAGGAGGGGCGCGTCGACCTCGACGCGGAGGGGCTGCGGCGCAAGACGGCGAAGTACCAGCAGAAGCAGCTGGTCGACCGCTCGACCACGAAGAAGCGCCAGGTGGCGGCGCCGGAGCCCGAGCCCACGCCGGCGCGGAAGACGGGCAAGCGCCAGAAGGCCGGCGACGAGAAGGGCGCCAAGGACTCCCGCCACGAGGAGCGCGAGCGCCGGGCGGCCGAGGCGGCGCGCAAGGCGCAGGAGCTGCAGGCCCGCGAGGCCAAGCGGAGCCTCGGCGCGCTCAGCCTGACGCTCATCGCCGTGCTGCCGGCCGTGGTGGCCCTGCTCCTCCTGAGCATGACGACCCGCGGCTCCGGCTTCGCCGTGCGCGGCGCTTTCGGCGAGCAGATGAAGGGCGCCGGCGCCAAGGTCGAGCGGGGGGTGCGCTCGCTCGGGAGCATGCTGAACCCGCACCTGCCGCCGGAGATGCGGCGCCTGCCGGAGACGGCTCCCCGATAGAGGGGGCGGAGGCCACGGAGAAGAAGGCTCTCCGTTCCCTCGCCCCGGCACGCAACGCGCCGTACCCACCGTTGGCGGCCGGCACGCATCCGAAACGCAAGCGGCCCTCATTTCACCATTTACAGCGCGGCCTCGTCTCTGCTAAGTCCTATCCGTGGTCTACTCATCTCTCTCCAAGGTCGGGCGCCTCCTCGCCCTCGTCGGCCTCACGGCGACCCTGGGTCTCTCGACCCCGGCGCCGGCGCGGGCCCAGGACCCTCGCTCCGAGGTCGCGCGCGCAGAGCTCGCCGAGCTCGCGGTCGAGCTCCGCCTCGAGTCGATCGAGCGGATCGTCGGCTCGATCGCCGACCGCCTCTCGCGCCTCGACCCGGCCAAGGCCGAGCTCGTGCGCGCGCGCCTGCAGCCCGGGCGCGAGTTCGCGCGGAGCCACCTCGCGAGCGACATGGAGACGCTGCTGCGCGGGCTGTTCGAGGCCGAGCTGCGCACGAACCGGCTCGTGATGGAGGACCTCAAGGTCGACCTGAACCTGTTCCGGGCCTACGACTCGGCGTGGCGGGTGCGGCCGGTCGACGTGCCGACGACGCGCACGGGCTTCTCGCCGCCGCGGTCGGTGGGCTACCCGGCGGAGGTCGCGGCGATCGACCCGGCCCTGCCGCACTCCATGCACGACCTCAGGGACTACCTGGCCGACCGCTTCACGCTCTCGGCGCTGGAGCGGATCGTCTCGCGCGGCCTCACGGTCGAGGTCCACGTGGGCACGCGGGCGGAGGCGCTCTCGGACCTCGTCAACCGCGGCTACCGCGTGCTCGGCGAGGTGCGCGCCCCCAACGGCAGCTACGAGCACCTGCTCCTCACGGAGGCCCCCAACGGCTCGGTGCGCTACGTGGTCACGGGCACGATCGACGGCCTCGACCGCGTGCGCCACCTGACCTCGCTCCTGCGCTTCGCCGGCAACGAGCGGCGCGGCGTGCCCAACGACAGGATCGAGATCGTCGGCGACGTCGAGGCCATGAAGGAGCGGAACTACCGCGCCATGCGCGACGCCATGGAGCGCATCGGCCTCGGCGGCGACACGGCGCTGATCGGCTTCCGCGCGACGCTCAAGAACGAGCTCACCGAGCGGGCGCTCGCCCGACGCGGCGCCGAGCACCTGCGCGACGTGCTGGGCGCCGACCCCTACGAGGGGCTGCGCCAGCGCCTGACCGCGGCGCGCGACGCCCTCCCGGTCGGCCCGGCGCGGGCCGAGGTCGAGCGGGCGCTGGCGGCCGTGAGCAACGACGCCACCCTGCGCGACGGCATGAACCGCGCCCCCGAGCGCGTCCTGGGCAACATCGCCGACCTCAAGGCCATGATCGCGGCAGAGAAGAAGCTCGTCGACCTGGCGAAGAAGAACCCGCGCGTCGAGCTCCTGCAGGAGCTCGTCGCCGACGGCAAGCTGCGGCTGCCGGGCGGCGTGAGCGCGAAGGAGGCGACGATCGCCCGCGCGATCGAGTCGGGGGCGCTCAAGGCCGACGAGCTGCGCGTGACCACCTCGCGCGGCGTCGAGACGGTCAAGCTCGTCTCGAACTACTACGGCGACGCGCTGGGCGACGTCGCGCGCGCCCTGATCGACTCCGGCCACCGGCGGCTCGCCTACTTCGGCACGGCGGGCGGCACGGTCGAGGGCGCCCGGGTGGGGGACATCCACGTCCCCGAGCGCTTCTCCGACTTCCGCTTCCAGCCGGCCGGCGAGGGCGTACGCAACGCGTTCCTGGACATGCTGGCGGGGCGCGAGACGGCGCTCGGCGAGCGGCTGCGCCTCGGCACCCACCTGACCAACGTCTTCTCGCCCGCCGAGGAGACCATGCGCTGGCTCGAGGAGACGCGCAGCCGCGGGATCCACGCCGTCGAGGTGGAGAACAGCTACCTCGCGCGCGAGGTCGCCCGCCACAACCGGGTCGCCGCCGACAAGGTCACCTTCTGGACGTCGGTGATCATCTCGGACATCCCGGGCGGCGCCCACACGCTGGGCAACAGCAACAGCGCCACGACGCACACGTTCGAGCGCATGGTCGACCTCTACCTCGAGGCGCTCGGGATCAAGGACATCGAGGTCCGCGCCAAGGACAACGCGCGCTTCTCCTCGCGGCCGCTGCCGACCGACCCGCGCGAGGCGCGGGCCCTCGAGGTGGCCGACAAGCTCGTGCCCCGGAACCTGCCGCGGTCCAACTTCCTCCGCGACCGGATCGCGGGGATCGTGGGGACGCTCTCGGGCGAGGCGCTCGAGGCGATCGACACGTCGAAGAAGCTCAAGCCGCGCGACATCCCCGGGCTGAGCGAGGAGGCGCGCGTCGCGCTCGAGGCCGAGGTGGCCGGCGCCTACACCGACGCCGAGCGCCTGGCCGCGCTCGAGCGCGCCAACGCGGTCGTGTCGCGCCTGGCGGCCGAGCTGCGCCGCGCCCATCCGAACGCCAACTTCGAGCTCCGCGCCGGCGGCGGGATCGAGCGCGGCATGTTCAGCCCCGTGAGCGGGCTGACCCTCGAGGTCGTGGGCGACGCGGCCGTGCGCGCGACGGCCGAGGCGCGGCTGCCGGCCCTCCTGGCCGAGCATCCGAACTCGAACGTCCGCCTCGCGCCGGCCGGCGCCAACGCGGTGTCGCTCGGCCGCGGCGAGGTGTTCGCCGTCGAGCCGCAGCCGCTCGTGCGCGAGGACCTGTCGCGGGCGCTCTCCGAGCGCGGCGTCAACGTGCGCGGCGCCACCGTCGAGTACGCCGGCCGCGAGCACGACGTCAACCGGAGCCCGTCCACGCTCTTCTCCCGCTTCGAGCTGGCGAGCACCGGCCCCGTCGCGACGGAGGCCGAGGTGGCCCGCTTCGCCGAGCGGATCGCCCGCTACGGGGCGCGGATCGAGCGCGTGCCGGCGAGCGACCCGCGCCTGGGCGGCGCGCAGGCGCGCACCATGGTCGACGCGCACGGCAACACCGTCGTCCTCCTCCCGTCGGACCGGCCGGTGCGCCGCTACGCGCTGATCGACGAGCTGACGCACTCGATCCAGCTCGACCGCATGCGCCGGACCATGGGCGCCGAGCGGGTGGTCGAGCTGTTCCGCAACGCCCAGGCGGGCGACCCGGGGGCGCTGTCGACCCTGCTCCGCTGGGAGATCGAGGCCAAGCGCATGGTCCGGCTCACGCTGCCGGAGAACCACCCGGACCGGGCGCTCCTCGACCGCGAGATCGAGCGGCTGCGCAGGGTCCTCGACCCGTACCTCGACGTCCGCGCGCCGAACGGGCGCGTCGACTGGGCCAAGGTGCGCCGCAAGGCCCGCGAGCACGGCGAGGGGGCGGCGAGCTTCCTCCTGGGCCTGTTCCTCAAGGACCTGGCCAAGCTCGTGGCCACGGGCGACCGCGAGGCGATCGAGCTGTTCTTCGAGGGGCTGGCGACGACCGAGTTCTGGAGCCACTACGGCCTGTTCGTGATCGGCGCCGAGGCCGGCTCGACGGCCTACGTGAAGTTCCTCCAGCGGCACGTGAAGCCGAGCTTCGTCAACACGGTGCTCAAGAGCAACGTGGCCCTGGCCACCGGCATGGCCCTGCCCATGATCGTCCACAGCGACTGGGACACCGAGGTCTACGCCGTGAACCTGGCCGGCCTCATGCTCTCGTCGGCCTCGGTCAAGGCGGGCCTGTCGGCGATCCGCTGGGTCATGCCCATCCAGTCGGCGAGCCGCTGGGCGCCCGTGGCCCGGGCGCTGAAGATCGCGCGGGGCGTGCCCGGCTGGGTCTATCACGGCGTCGAGCTGGCGGTGGTCCTCTACTTCGCCGAGGAGATCAGCGAGCGGATCACGGCCGTCATCGACGAGCGGCGCGCCCGCGGCGAGGTCGCCGACTCGGCGGCGGCCGTCCTCGCGGCGGCGCGGGCGGCCGGGGGCGCCGACGACCCGGCGCTCGACGCGGCCCTCGACCGCGCGCTCGACGCCTACGTCAACTGGCGCGACCGGAGCCTCCAGCCGGCCATGGCGGCCATGGACGGGCTGCGCCGCGAGATGGAGCGCGCCGGGCGGTCGGCCACGATCGCCGGCACGGGGGCCAGCCGCTTCGACGCGATCGCGTCGCGCTACGAGGCGCTCGGCGACCACGTCGACCGCTACCGCGAGCGCAGCGAGGCGGCCACCGACGCCCGCGTCGACGCGGCGGTGGCCCGCTTCTCCGAGGCGCGCGAGGCCGCCCTGCGCCGCGCCTACCACGACAACGTCCGCGCCCGCGCCTACGACCCCGTGCGCGGCGCGCGCGACGTCTCGGACAACCGGCGCCAGGCCTACGACGACGAGGCGGCGCTCTACGAGGCGGCGGCGGCGGTCGCCCGCTCGCCCGAGGTCGCCGAGGCGCTCCGCGAGCGGGCGCGGATCACCCGCGACATCCGCGACCGCGAGCGGGCGCTGCTCGACCCGCTGTTCAGCGCGCCGAGCTCGACGCCGGGCCTCGGCGGGGCCATCGAGAGGGAGGTGGGCCGGTGAGGCTCGTCCGCGCGCTCCTCGTCACGACCGTGGTCCTGGCCGGCGCGACCGCCGCGCGCGCCCAGGACGACCTGGACTTCAAGAAGCTGATCGAGCGCGGCGAGTACGCCAAGCTGGCCGAGAAGCTGCGCCCCTACCTGAACCTCGAGCGCGCGGACCCGAAGCTGCGCCGCTACCTGGAGATGAACCTCGAGTTCCTGGCCCGCGGCGCGCGCACGGGCCAGCCGGGGCACGAGCTGATCCTCTTCCGCGGGGCCAAGAACGACCAGGTCTACCGCATGCCCGCCGCCTCGGGGGGCGACGGGCTCATGCTGCCGAACTCGATCCGGCACATGCGCACGAGCTGGGACAAGCGCCTGCCGAGGATCGACGCCTACTTCCGTGAGGCGACGACCCTCATGGGGGGCAACGGCGACAGCATGCGCGAGCTCGACCGGATCATCGAGCACCACAAGGGCGGCGGGCTGGGCACCAGCAGCAACAGCGTCAAGAGCGTGCTGATCTCCACCAGCACCCGCCCGCTGCAGACCTTCGGCCCGCCGTGGTACATCCTCAAGGTCGCGCCCGAGCGGGCGATCTTCAACCACAAGGGCCTCTCGGGCGAGTACGAGGTGCTCCTGCCCTTCTGGGTCCTGCCCAAGGAGATCGTGGCCCGCTGCGAGACCTGGGCCGAGGTGGAGAAGCACCCGCTCTACCAGCAGAGCAAGCTCAAGGGCCTCTCGCCCGGGAGCAGCTGGAGCTACAGCGGCGCCGGCCAGAACACCTGGGCGATCATCGAGGACAACATCCGCAACGGCCGCCCGCCGCTCGAGGGCGTGGCCGGCATGAACAGCTACTTCCGCGGCGAGGGCCTCGAGGTCGGGCCCAACGCGTCCGAGCGCGACGTGGCCAAGTTCCTCGAGCGGATCGCCCGCCACGGCGCCGCGGTCGAGTGGGTGAACCCCGGCGACCCGCGCCTGCCGGAGGGCGTGCAGGCGCGCACCTACGTCGGCCCCGACGGGCGGCCCAAGGTGCTCCTGCGGCGCGGGCAGCCGGTGAAGAGCTTCGCGCTGATCGACGAGCTCGCGGCGGTGATCCAGCTCGAGCGCATGATCAAGGCGCGGGGCGCCGCCGAGACCGAGGCGCTCCTCATGCGCGCCCACATGGGCGACCCGGCGGCGCGCGACGTCGTCAACCGCTGGGAGATCCGCGCCAAGCGCCTGATCCGCAGCATGCTCGAGGCGAGCGACCCGGCGCGGCCGGCGCTCGACCGCTCGATCGCCGAGCTCGAGCGCGAGCTCGACCCGCACCGCCACGCGCGGCGCGCCGACGGCACGATCGACTGGAAGCGCCTCACGCGCGCCGCGGGCGGCAGCCTGGTGCACTTCACCATGGCGCTGTTCCTCAAGGAGCTCGCGGTCGTGGCGCAGACGGGCGACCGCCTGCGGATCGAGGAGTTCTTCGACGGCCTGCTCGAGACCGACTTCTACGTGCACTTCGGGCTGTTCTCGGTCGGCGCCATGGCCGGCGACGCCGCCTACGCGCACTTCCTCAAGCGACACCTCGACCGGTTCATCCGCCCGCAGTTCGTCCACACGGTCATGCGCTCGACCCTGGCCCTGGCCGTCGGCATGGCCCTGCCGGACCTCGTCTCCGGCCACTTCCAGGGGCGGGCGTTCGCGATCCAGCTCACGGGCCTGGGGCTCTCGTCGACGGCCGTGAAGGCGGGCGTGGCGGGCCTCCGCTGGGTCAAGCCGCTCGAGCGGCTCCCCGGCGGCGCGGCGCTCGCCACGCGGCTCGGGCGCCACGCGCGGCTCATGAAGGTCGGCGGGTTCATGTACCACGCCGTCGAGACGGCGGTCGTCCTCTACTGGGGCGAGGCGATCGCGACCGCGATCGACGACGCGCTCGTCAAGCGCGAGGCGCGGGCCGCCGTGCGCCAGGCGACCGACGACGTCCTGCGCGCCACGCGCGAGGGCGGCGACGTCCGGGCGGCGCTCGAGCGGCTGGCCGAGGCCAACCGCCAGTGGCGCGACGTGCTCGCGAGGCCGCTGGCCGAGGTCGAGCACACGCTCTGGGAGCGGCTCGGGCGCGCCGGCGTGAACGTCAAGCGCGAGGACGACGCCCTGCGCCGTTACCGCGAGCTCGCCGAGCAGGACCCCGGCCGCTACGGCGCCCTCGCCGCCGCCGCCGAGCGCCACGCCGCGCGCGCCGAGGCCAACGCGCGGAGCGACGTGGCCCGGGCGTTCGAGGCCTTCGACGCCGCCTGGCCGACCGCCTCGCGCAACGTCTACGGGACGAGCGTCAACGACGGCCTGCGCCTCGACCTGAGCGACGCCGACCTGTGGGCCCTGCGCGGCGGCGCGCCGGGCGCGACCGGCGATCCGTGGGGCGGCCGCACCGACGTCCTCGCCCGCTGGGGCCGCGACCGCGCCCTCGCCCGCGTGGCCGACCGCGCCGCCGACCTGCCCACGACGCGCCTCGGCAGCTACGACCACGAGGCCGCCTTCCTCGAGGCGCTGGCGACCGCCTACGCGCACGACCCCGAGGCGCGCGACGAGCTGCGCCGCCGCGCCGCCGAGGTCCGCACCCTGCGCGACGCCGACCGCGGCATGGTCCTGGGCGAGGGCCCGGCCGCCACGGCGAGCCGACCGGAGGAGCCGGCCGCGAGCCAGCCCGACCCGACGGTCACCGGGTTCATCCGGGCCCTGGAGGAGGCGGGCGCGGGCGACGGGCGGTAGGCGCGGCGTGCGCCTGTTCGTCCACGCGGTCCCGCCGGTCGGCGGCCCTGCGCAGCCCGACCTGTCGGACGACTTCGGCACCCTCGCCGCGACGCCCGGCGAGGCCGGCGAGCTGCCGCAGGTCGGTCGGCTCCTCGGGCGCGACGTGGCGCCCCTGCAGGCGGTCCACGAGCGAACGCGCGGCGCGCCGGCGCAGCCGCTCGGCCGTCTGCTCGCGTGCGTCGAGGGCCTCCTGACGGCGCTCGAGGCGCGGCCCGGCGTCATGGCGGAGGTGCGCCCGTACTTCCTCGACGGGACGTACACGGCCGAGGACCTCGCCCGTGACCTCGCGGCGCTCCGCCACCACCTGCGCGGCCTGGCGGCGGCGGGGGCGGAGGGGGTGGTGCTCGCGGGGGCGGTGTGACCGGGGCTCGGTTACCGCCCCAGCCACGCCGCCAGCGCGCCCAGCGCCGCGCCCGCCGCCAGCGCGAGCGCGACGAGCGCGACGACCGGCACGCGCGGCCCCGGCGGCCGGGCGGCGGGCGCCGCCCGCGCGCGCTCGCCGCTGGCGCGCCGCAGGCGCTCCGAGTCGCCGAGCGCGGCCAGCTCGCTGGCCAGCGCCTTCCACGTCGCCGGCCGCCGCGCGCGGTCGCGCTGGGTCATCCAGGCGACGACGCGCGCCAGGCCCGGCGACACGTGGGGCGCGACGCGCCGCAGGTTGGGCACGTCCTCGCGCAGGCGCCGGCGCAGGACCTCGTCCAGGCGCGGGCCCGCGAACGGGACCTTCCCCGTGACCACCTCGTGCAGGCTGAGCCCCAGGCTGTACATGTCCGAGCGCGCGTCGAGCGCGTCGCCGGCCACCTGCTCGGGGCTCATGTAGAAGGGCGTCCCGAGGACCGTGCAGGCCTGCGTGAGCTGGCCGCCGCCCGAGGGCGCCTCGCGCTGGAAGCGGGCCAGGCCGAAGTCGCAGACCTTGTAGACGTCGCCCTCGGCCACCCAGAGCACGTTGCCGGGCTTGAGGTCGCGGTGGACGATCCCCTGCGCCTCGGCGGCGATCATCGCCTGCGTCACCTGCCGCAGGAGGCGCTGCGCGTCGCGCTCGGGCAGCGGGCCTCTCCGGATGCGCTCCTCGACCGAGCAGCCCTCGACGCGCTCCATGGCCAGGACCATGAGCCCGTCCGGCAGCGCCTCGAGGTCGTAGACGCGCACGACCCCCGGGTGGTCGAGCCGGGCCAGCGCCAGGGCCTCGCGGCGGAAGCGCTCGCGCAGGGTCTCCGGCTCGTCGCCGCCGTCGGGCCGCACCACCTTGAGCGCCACCTCGCGCCCGAGCGCGTCGTCGCGCGCGCGCAGGACGGCCCCCATGCCGCCCTTGCCCAGACGCCCCATGACGACGTAGCGGCCCAGGCGCAGGGGCTCGCCCCGCTCCGCCTGCTCGATCAGCGCCGGCGGGAGCAGCCGCCCCCGCCGCAGCCACCCGGCCAGGCCGCCCTCGCAGGCGCTGGCCTCGGCCGCCTCGTCGCTCGTGAGCAGCCGCGAGTCGAGGAGCGCGGTCTCGAGCTTCGAGCGGCGGCCGTCGGTCACCCGTTCAAAGTAACTCCCGGCCCACGGCGTCCGCGAGCGACACCCCGCGCCCCGTGAGCACGACCCGCTCTCCGCGCGCCGTGACGAGCCCGAGCGCGGTCAGCCTCGCCAGCTCGTCGGCGAAGTAGGCCCGCGGGTCGACGCCGGTGTCGCGCCGGAAGCGCGCCGGGTCGAGGCCGCGGCTCGTGCGCAGGGCCAGGTAGGCCGTCTCGCGCACCTTGCGCGCGGGGGCGAGCCCCTCGCGCTCGGCGACGGCCTCGCCGCCGCGCTCGACCGCCTCGACGTAGGCGAGCGGGTCGCGGTGGTTCATGAGCCGCACCCCGTCCAGGTGCGACGCCGCCCCGTTGCCCAGGCCGACGTAGGGGTGGTTGCGCCAGTAGACCCGGTTGTGGCGCGAGCGCCGCCCCGGCAGGGCGTAGTTCGACACCTCGTAGTGCTCGAAGCCGGCCGCGCGCAGGCGCCGCCGCACGAGGCCGAGCATGCGCGCCTCGGCGCCCGGGCGGTGGGCCACGAGCGCGCCCGCGCGCCGCCGGCGGTGGTAGGGCGTCCCGGGCTCGTAGGTCAGGCAGTAGACCGAGACGTGGTCGGGCGCGAGCGCCAGCGCCGCGTCGACGTCGTGCTCGACGTCGGCCAGGGTCTGGCCGGGGATCGCGACCATCAGGTCGATGCTCACGCCGCCGACGCCCAGGTCGCGGGCCAGGCCGACGGCGCGGGCGACGTCCTCGGGTCGGTGGAAGCGCCCGAGCGCCTCGAGCAGCCGCGGCGTGAAGCTCTGGGCGCCCAGGCTCAGCCGGGTCATCCCGAGCCCCTCCACGAGCGGGGCCAGCTTCCTGGGCAGGAGGGTGCGCGGGTTCGCCTCGACCGTGACCTCGACCGCGCCGGCCGTCCACGGGCGCAGGAGGTCGACGAGCCGCGCGATCCCGTCGCCCGTCAGCTCGGTCGGCGTCCCCCCGCCCAGGTAGACCGTCCGCGGCCGGAAGCTCGCCGGCGCGCGCGCCCGGGCCTCGGCCTCGAGGGCCGCGAGGTAGCGCGCCTCGAGCCGGACCCCCTCGCGCCAGGGCGCCACGGCGAAGTCGCAGTAGGGGCAGCGCCGGGCGCAGAACGGCAGGTGGACGTAGAGCGCGCGCGGCCGCCGGCTGCACAGCGGCAGGCGGTCGGCAAGGCTCAGGGCCGGACCGGAAAAGTTCTCGTGCGGCTGGGCATGCATAACCCGTGCTCGGTGCCTAGAATACCCCCTCGCCGCGGCCCCACGTGCCCCGCGGCCACGACGGGCATGGCTGGAAAGAGCTTCAAGGGCAACCTCGAGATCCTGAACCTCAGCGACATCTTCCAGTCGCTGGCCATGAACCGCCACTCCGGAACGTTGGTCGTCAACGACGGGAAGCGGGAGAAGAAGATCTACTTCGCCGAGGGCGAGATCACGCTCCTCTCGTCGAACCGGCGCCAGCGCCTGGGCGAGATGCTCATCGCGTCGGGCAAGATCACCGAGGAGGACCTCGACCTCGCCCTCAAGCTGCAGAAGCAGAGCCGGAAGAAGCTGGGCGAGATCCTCGTCGAGGAGGGCTTCTGCGCCGACGAGGACATCTACAAGCTCGTCCGCATGCAGATCGAGGAGGAGATCTACGACCTCTTCCTCTGGCGCAAGGCCGACTTCGAGTTCATCGCCGACCAGATCCCCGACGACATGGCCCGCGAGGCGCCGAACCTCACCCGCCTGGCGCTCAACACCAACTCGCTGATCATGGAGGCCCTGCGCCGGCTCGACGAGTGGAACCTGATGCAGGACCTCGTCCCGACGACCAAGGAGGTCTTCGTCGTCGCCGACGGGGGCGTCCTCGACCGCTGCCGGGCCGGCCTCCCCGAGCGCCTCGACCCCGACCAGATCGACGGCAAGACCACCGTCGAGGGCCTGGGCGAGCGCTTCTTCATGAGCGAGTTCGAGCTCTGCAAGCACCTCGCCGAGCTCGTGCGCGAGGGGGCCCTGCGCCCCCTCGGGCGCGACGAGCTCGTCGAGCGGGCCGAGGAGGCGTACGCGCTCAACGACTTCCCGGCGGCCGCGGCCCTCTACGGGCGCCTGGCCGAGTACTTCCCCGGCCAGGCCAAGGTCCTCGTGCCGCTCGCCGACAGCCTGCGGCGCACCGGGGCCGACCGGCTGGCGCTCGGGATCTACGAGGACCTGGCGAAGCAGCTCGAGCAGTCCGGGCGCGACCTCGACCGCCTGCGCCAGTGCTACGAGGCGATCACGCAGCTCGACCCGACGCGCCAGGACATGGCGCGCAAGCTCGAGGAGCTCGAGCTGCGCCAGGCCAGCGCGCCGCGGCGGCTGGGGCTCTGGCCCGTCCTCGTCGTCCTCGTCCTCGCCGCCGCCGGCGGCGGCTACGCCGCGCGCGACCGGATCATGGCCTGGCTCAAGCCGCCGCCCGACCCGTCGCGCGCGGTCGCGGCGCAGCTCCTCGAGGAGATGATCCGGCGCAAGGCGAACCGCGACTACCAGGGCTGGTTCGAGAAGGCGGTGCAGCTCTGGCAGGAGCACCCGACCGCGCCCGAGATGAAGAAGGTCGAGCTGCCGCTCCTGATCGCGACCGAGCCGCCCGGCCTCGACATCTACGTCAACGGCTACTTCCAGGGCACCATGGGCGCCGAGGCCGAGTTCCAGCTCTGCTCCTACGACCCGGCGAACCGCGTGCGCGTCGAGGTCAAGGCGCCCAAGCGCGAGGGGCGCGACGAGCAGCGGGTCCTGTGGACCCACACCTTCGAGGACCCGAAGCGCTGGAACGACGTCGTCAAGGTGGCGATCTACGACGACCCGGACGGCTCGTTCATCGGCGACGGCTGGCTCGACACGCCGCTCGCCCACACGCCGGGGGCGCACGTCGGCGCCAGCCGCGACGGCCGGCTGCGGGCCCTGCGGATCGAGGGGCGCAGCGTCCAGACCGTCCCGGGCCTCGACGGCGTGACGCTCGGCGAGCGGGGCGACACCTTCAGCCCGCCGGCGCTCAGCGGCGACCTGCTCCTCGTCGGCCTGGTCGAGGGCGGCGTGGTCGGCGTCGACCTCGCGGCCGCCCCGGGGACCGACCCGCTCCGCCGCGGCCTGTTCCCCGCCGACGCCCCGGTGGTCGCCCGCCCGCTCGTCCTCCCCGACGGGAAGGTCGTCGTGGCCACGCGCGACGGGGACGTCGTCTGCTACCCGCCCGGCGGCGGCGCGCCGCGCCTGTGGGCCGACCGCGCCGAGGCGGGCGTCGACTTCGACCCGGCCTTCGCGGCCGCGGCCGAGGTGATCGTCGTCGCCGCCGGCGACGCGCGGGTCCACGCGTGGCGGCCGGACGGGCGGCGCGCCTGGGGGTGGCACGCCCCCGCCCTCCTCGACGGCCCGGCGGTCCCGCTGGGCGACTCGCTCGCCGTGCCCCTCCAGACGGGCAAGGTGGTCCTCCTCGACGCGGCCACCGGCCGCCCGCGCGAGGCCGCGTACGACGAGCCGGGCCAGCGGCTCGTCCTCCTCGCCGACCCGGCGGGCGCGGCGCTCTTCGTCGCCAACCACCAGGGCGCCGTCCGCGCCCTCGACCCCGCCTCGCTCCGGCCGCTGTGGAAGACGGAGTACCGCCGCGTGGGCGGCAAGGGGCGGCCCTGCCTGGCCCGCTTCCGCGACCGGCTGGTCGTCGCCGGCGACGCCCCGCACGTCTACGCGCTGCACGCGTCCACCGGCCGGATCGCCTGGCAGGCGCGCTTCCCCGAGCAGGCCGGCCGCGCCGTGGCGCTCTCGGCGACCGAGGAGCACCTGCTGGTGGCGACGACCAAGAACTACCTGCACGTGTTCGACCGTGAGGACCACTGACATGTCGACCGGTTGGACCGCGCCGCCGGCGGTCGCTAGGCTCCAGGCCGGAGGCGCGCCATGACCCGGATCGCCCCGTGGGGGGGCCTGCTGCTGCTCGCGCTCTCGCTCGCCGCGCCCGCCCGGGCCCAGCAGCCCGAGCGCGCCGAGGGGCACGAGGTGCTGAGCGACGCGCAGTTCGCGGCGCTCGGGCCGACGGCGCCCGACGGGCAGCGCTACAACCTCCTCTACGTCAAGTTCCACAAGCAGTTCAACGAGCTGCTCAAGCTGCACGCCTCGCCGCTCGTCGACCGGATCGTCGTGCGCGACGCGCAGCTCCGGCAGCTGCTCCTGCGCGACCAGGACTCGACCGGCCGGCCGATCCCGCGGCGGGGCAACCTGCAGGTGATCGGCACGGGCCAGCGGAGCGGGCAGCAGTACGTGCTGGTCGCGACGCGCGTCCTGGCGCTCGAGTCCGACCTCGAGCACGCGCGGCGCCGCCACGCGGCCCTCGGCCCGAAGGACGCGCGGGGCCGGGCCGAGCTCGCGCGCTACGTGCAGTCGCGGCTGGCGCGCTTCCACCAGGACGCCGAGGCCGACCCGGACGAGCGGCGCGACCTGGCGCAGCTCGGGCGAGACCTCGAGCGGGAGGTGCGCGAGATCGAGCTCGAGCAGCTCCCGGCGCTGCCGGGCGGGGCCGAGACCCACCTCGAGGTCGGGCGCCGCCTCCGGGCCCTCGAGGTCCTGGCGCAGGTGTGGGAGCACCCGGAGGTCGGGGCCGAGGTCCGCGCGAAGGCCGAGCAGGCCCTCACGGGCGAGCTCAACGCCCAGCGGCACCTGGGGCGCTGGCTCTCCTACGACGAGTTCAAGGGCCAGCTCGGCTTCGTGCGCGCGGGCGACCGCTGGGTCCCGCGCGAGCGGGCCGAGTTCCTCCAGGCCTGCGAGGGCGAGCGGCGGCGCCTCCTCCAGCACGAGCCCCTGGGTGTCCTGCCCGAGAGCCTCCTCCGGCAGTCGAAGGAGGTCGTCAAGGGCATGAACAAGGACATGGTCCTCGGCCTCGTCCATTACCCGGCGCGGGTCGACCGCACGCGCGAGCAGCTCGGGGCGAGCCCGGTCGTCTTCGAGCAGTGGGTCATGCCCGACGGCATGCGCATCTACTTCGTGAACGGCCTCGTGTTCCAGCGCGTGGACCCGTCGCCCGGCGACGGGGCGGGGGGTGAGTGACATGGTGAGTGCCGCGCGTCTGCGCCTCTGCGCGCCGCTCCTGGCCCTGGCCCTGGCGGCGCCCGGCGCCGCCCAGGAGCCCGCGCTCGAGGGGCACGAGCATCTCCCCGAGGAGAGCTGGGGGCGCCTGCCGGCGGCCGCCGTGGGCAAGCGCTACCACGCCGTCGGGCGCTGGGAGTCGTGCTGGGGCAACCAGGTCACGCTGTTCAAGGCCGCGCCGGGCTTCTTCTTCGCGGACGCGCGGATCCAGCCGGACCTGGCCAACGACCTGCTCCCGGGCACGCGGACGCGGCTCGTGAGCAAGAAGTCGCGCGTGGCCCTCCTGGGCCGGGCCGACCGCGCCGACGGGCGCATCGTGCTCGTCGTCGAGGCGGTGCGCCTCCTCGACGACGACGTCGCCCGCGTGCAGAAGCTCGCCGGGCAGGCGGGCAACGACCCGGCGCGGCTGGCGGCCCTGGCGCAGGAGGCGCGGCGGCTCGCGGAGCGCTTCGACGACGCCGACCTGGCCCAGCTCGCCACGCAGCTCGCGCGGCAGGAGCTCGAGGTCCGGCGCGAGCGCCTGGCCCCCGACGCGTGGGAGGAGTGGCTCGCGCTCGCCGCCCACTACCACGGCCTCGGCGACCGCACGACGGCGATCGCGATCCTCTCGCACGTCGAGACCGGCGGCCCCGAGGGGGCGAGCCCGCTGCGGCGCCAGGCCGCCGCCCGGCTGGCGGAGCTCGCGGCCGTGCGCACCCGCGCCGGCTGGGTCACCTACGAGCGCTTCAAGGCCGACGAGGGCTTCCTGCAGCGGACCGTCGACGGCCGCGCCCGGTGGCTCACGAAGGAGCAGGCCGAGCTCGAGGACGCGATGGCGGCCGAGCGCCGGCTGCGCGCGGACGTCGTCGAGCCGCGCACGCAGCCCGTGCAGCACGGCCAGAACGCCGCCGCCGGGAAGCTGGAGCGCGGGCAGTTCATGCAGGAGGCCCGCCTGGCCGCGGGGCTGCCGGTGAGCGTGCTCCACCAGCGCGGGCTCGACGCCGACGGCCCGGGCGCGCGCCAGGCGATCTGGACGCAGTGGGTGTTCGCCGACGGCCGCCGCGCCTACTTCCTCGGCTACGAGGGGAAGGCCCCGGTGCTGATCGCCGCGAAGGCCGCCAAGGACGAGTGGCCGACGCGGTAGTGTGATCGACGGCTGGTGCGCCAGGCGAAGCCTGGAGGGGGAGGACGCCATGACCGGGTAGGGTCACGCTGAAACCCCCTGTCGGAACCCAGTGGGCAGACCCCGAAGCTAGAAGGCCCGGGCGACCACCCGGCAAAGATGGCGACCGCCGGAACCGAGTCTTGCGCAGCTACCGGCGACGGGACGCTGCGAGGCGTAGACAGGGAGTGCGTAGGCCGCGTATTGAGCCCCGAAAGATCCAACCCGAGGCCGACGCTTTCAGCTGAGCGGAAGGCAGCACCCACGTGACGGATGCCAGGCACGTGGGCTCGGCGGGGTCGTAGACCGCGGCATGTGCACGAGGGTTCCCCAGGAACCTGGAGGCTCTGCTCGTCTCCTGCCTCACGGACCGGTGGGACCGGTCTATCAACACCCAGGCCCGCGGGGGTCCGCAGCCATGCCCCGCGGGAGCGGGCCTGGGGACGGCAGGGCAGAGTGCCCCGAGCGAAGGCGACCGAGCGGGGAAGGAGAGCAGAGGTCAGAGCGCCCCTTAGTAGCGAGGAGGCGGGGGTAACCCTCCCCGGGGAGCCCCGCGGAGCGAGGGGCGCAGGAAGCGAAAGCCGGCCGACTGGCCGGCCTCCTGCCGTCGGAAGGAAGAAGGCAGGGGATACAGGGCCCACAGCCGTCTCCTGGCTTTTCGACGGATCGCGGAACGGCGAGGAACGCCCGGACATGGCGTTCTCGCTCTCGCACCATATCGGCTTCGACTTCCTCCACGAGGCCTATCGGCGCACTCGCAAGGACGGGGCTCCTGGGGTGGGATGGCCAGACAGCGGCCAGTATGCAAAGGGTCTGGAGGGCAGCCTCCGGGACCTGCTGGAACGCTTCAAGGCTGGCACCTACAGGCCCCTCCGGTGAGGCGTGTACCCCCAGGGGACGGCACGAGCCGACCTGGGGATCCCGACCATCGAGGACAAGATCCTCCAGAGGGCGGTGACCATGGCGCTGGAGGCGATCTACGAGCAGGACTTCCTGGACTGTTCATGCGACTTCAGCAAGCAGTCCAGTACACAGGCGCTCCAGACCCTCGAAGGAGCGATGGACATGGACAGGGGCTGGTGCTCGAGGTGGACATCAGGAGTTTCTTGAGCTCTGGTCCACGCCCATCTCCGAGCGATCCTCGACCAGCGAGGTGCGTGACGGCGTGCTGCGCCACCTGATCGACAAAGTGGCTCCGACAGGTGTGCTCAGAAGAGGGATTTTCAGTCCCGACGAAGGCACTCCTCAAGTGAGTGATCTCGCCTCTCCTCGCCAGCGTCTGCCTCCACCTGGTCGTGGACACGTGGTTCGAGCGAGATCCGACCCAGTGGAGGCAGGCCTTCCTGGTCCGCTACGCGGACGACCCTGAGTGATCGTCTTCGCTTCGGTGAACTGACGCGCGCCAGGTCAAGGCCGCCCTCCCCCCGAGCGATTCGGGGTGTACGACCTCACGCTCCACCGAGAAGACCCACCTGGTCCCATTCAGGCGGCCGACGTGCGGTCCACCGAGAAGGGCGAAGACCCCTTCGGCACTCAACCGCAGGACTTCGACTTCCTCGGCTTTCGCCACTTCTGGGCGCGGACGAAGGGCGGGTGAGTCGTCAAGCAGAACACGGCCGCGAGCCGTTCCGCCGTGCCTTGAAGGCCGTCGACGACTGGTGTCGCCGGCACCGCCACTGGTCGCTCAAGGGCAGCCAGCAGGCCCTGGCGCGGCTCAGGGCACTTCGCGTTCCTACGGGATCACCGGGAACTCGACCGCCCTCTCCCGCTTCCGCTTCTGGGTTCTGGGCAGCTGGAGGCGGTGGCTGGACCGCCGCTCCCAGCGCGCTCGGATAGGTGGGCCAAGTTCAGCGCCATGCTGGAGCGCTATCCGCTCCCGCCAGCGAGCGACCCGCTCCTCCGCCACGCAGCGAAGGCGTGACCCGAGGAGCCGGATAGCGAATCAGGCGTCGGATCTGGGGGGCGCGGGGGCAACCCCCGGCCTACCCCGATCGGCCGCGGATGCCGGGCGCGGCGGCACGCGCGCGGCCGATAGGATCCGGCGATCGATATCGGCCGCGCGCGCGCCGCCTCGCCTCGGCCTCCACGGCCTCGCCTCGCTCGTTGCTCCGTTCCTCCCGTGACCTCGGACCGAGCTGGCCTGATCGAGGACGACAGGCCCCAGGTCAGATCAGAGCTCTACGGCCGTTCCCGCCCGACCTCCA
Organism: Planctomycetota bacterium; assembly: GCA_023954375.1. Lineage (GTDB taxonomy): Bacteria > Planctomycetota > J058 > J058 > J058 > JAMLIC01. The sequence goes on along the minus strand of JAMLIC010000002.1, from coordinate 363,760 downwards.
CGTAGAGCCGCCCCGCCGCGTCAGCGCGGATCCCGGACAGCCGCACGCGCCAGGCCCCCGGGCCGCGGCCGGCGACGACCACCTGGTCGCGGCCGTCGATCGGGAACGGGACCAGGGCCGGCGTCCGCAGGGCGGCGTCGGTCGAGCGGACCCCGTGGGCGGCGACGAGCTCGACGGCCGCGAACGGGACGAACGTGCGCGCCGCCGACGTCGGGTCGCCCGTGCGCCACACGAGCAGACCGCCGCGCGGGAGGTCGGCGTCGAAGCCCACCTGCCGCCGGTGCTCGAGGACGAGCGCCTCGCGCCCGAGCGGGTCGAGCGGCACGCGGGCCACCTGCCGCGCGTCGGTCTCCACCGCCTCGAGGTAGACGCGCGCGCCGCGGCGCGGGTCGAGCGTCACGGGGCGGGTCCAGCCGAGCCGCGCCTTGCAGACGGCGCACAGGTGCAGGGGCCGCGCCTCGCCCGCCGGCGGCGGCGCGCGCCGGCCGCCCGGCAGGCCGAGGCCGCGGAGCCAGCCGCGCGCCTCCTCGACCTGCTCGCGGAGGAGGTCGCGCGCGGTGTCGCGGAAGGTGCGCGGCGGCGCGCCCACGTCGACGCCCCACGGGCGCCCGCCGTGGGCGCCGGTGGCCATGGCGCACCACTGGCCCAGGCCGGTCCCTCGCCCGACGCCGTACTTGTCGAGCAGCCCGAGGACGTGGCCCAGCTCGTGGCAGTGCGTCCCGATCGCCTCGAAGCGGCCGCGCCGGTCGTGGGTGTGCATGAGGTAGTAGCGCCACGCCCGGCCGCGGTGGACGAAGGCGGTCGAGTGCGGCCAGAGGACCGAGCCGCGCCGCGTCGCCTGCGGCCCGGCGACGACGAACGCGAGCGCGTCCAGGTCGTCGAGGGCGCGGGGGCCCTCGCGCGCGAGCAGCGCGTCGAGCGCCTGGCCGAACAGGGCGCGCCCGGCCGGGTCGATCAGCGGGCGCGGCTCGACGTCGGCCCGGCGCAGGCGCAGGCGGACCCAGTCGAACACGCGCCCCTCGAGCGCCAGGGCGCCGCCGCTGTTCTCGTGGTAGTAGTCGGCCATGCTGCCCCAGGCGGGGTCGCCGCTGGGCGTGCGGGCGTAGGCGCCGCGCGAGAGGAGCGCCTGCTCGAACGCCGCCGGGCCCCAGGCCGGAGGCCCGACGTCCGCGAACGCGACGAGCACGACGCCGAGCCGCAGGCGGCCCGTGGTCGGCGGGGCCAGCCCGCGCAGGCCGGGCACGGCGCGCACGAGCGCGCGCTGGACCCCTCGCGCGCGCTCGCGCAGGCCGGGCGCGGGCGGCCCGCGGCGCCCGGCCTCGTCGAGGGCGACGAAGCCGTCGAGCGGCGGCGCGGCCGGCGCCGGCTGGGCGGACGCGGTGGCGGCGGCCGCGGCGAGCAGCAGCGGGACGATCGTGGCGCGGCGCATGGGCAGGCTCCTGTGCGCCCGATTCCACCATGGGACGCGCCCGCCTGACCCCTCCGGGTGGGCCCGGCGTGCCCGTCCCCGCCCGCGTAAACCCCCGGGAAGTCGAGCGCCCCCCTCCCGCCGTCACCGTGGCGCAACGGTTGCCTGCCCCACCGCGGGAAAAGGTCCCCGAGGGGCGCCGGAGACGACCATGGCCGGAGACCGCCGCTACTGCCTGATCACCCCCTGCCGCGACGAGGCGCGCCACGCCCGGACGACGCTCGAGGCCGTGGCGCGCCAGACGGTCCCGCCCGCGCGCTGGGTGATCGTCGACGACGGCTCGACCGATGCGACGCCCGCGATCCTGCGCGAGTACGCCCGGCGCCTGCCCTACGTCCGGGTGCTCCGCCGCGAGGACCGGGGGCGGCGCGCGCTCGGCGGCGGGGTGATCGAGGCCTTCGACGCGGGCTACGCCACGATCGAGCCGGGCGACTACGACTACGTCTGCAAGCTCGACCTCGACCTCGACCTCCCCGCGGGCTACTTCGAGGGGCTCATGGCGCGCATGGAGCGCGACCCGCGGATCGGCACCGCCAGCGGCAAGCCCTACTTCCTGCCGCCCGGGCGCGCGCTGCCCGGGGGACGGAGCGCCCTGCCGATCCTCGACGGCTCGCCGCTCGTGGCGGAGGTGTGCGGCGACGAGAACTCGGTCGGCATGACGAAGTTCTACCGGACCGAGTGCTTCGAGCAGCTGGGCGGCTTCGTGCGCGCCCTCATGTGGGACGGGATCGACGGCCACCGCTGCCGGCTGCTCGGCTGGAGGGCGGTGAGCTGGGACGACCCGGCGCTGCGCTTCCACCACCTGCGGCCCATGGGCACGAGCGACCGCGACTGGTGGACCGGGCGCGTGCGCCACGGCGCCGGCCAGTGGTTCATGGGCACCGACCCGCTCTACCTGCTCGCCAGCGCCGTGTTCCGCCTGCCGCAGCCGCCGGCGGTGGTCGGCTCGCTGGGGATCCTGTGGGGCTACGTGCGCGCGGCGCTCCGGCGCGAGCCGCGCCTCGACGACCCCGCGCTGCGCGCGTTCATCCGCCGCTACCAGCGCGCGTGCCTCGTGCGGGGCAAGGCGGCGGCGACGCGCGACCTCGAGGCGCGCCACGCGGCGGCGTGGCGGCCCGCCGCCCGGCGGGCGCGGCGGCGGGCGGCGTGACCCGAGCCGGGAGCCCCTCGCTCACACCGTCACGCGGTGCCGCTGGCACCAGCGGAGCAGCGCGTAGAGCGCCCACACGCGCGACCAGTACATGCCCGGCGCGCCCTGCTGGTAGGCCGCCCACAGGCGGGCCACGGCGGCGCCGTCGAGGCCCACGGCGCGCGCGGCCGCCTCGTCGCGCAGGGTCTCGTCGATCGCGCGCCCGAGGCCGCGGCGCAGCCAGCCCTCGAAGGGGAGGACGAAGCCGCGCTTGGGGCGCTCGAACAGCGCCGGGTCGAGGCCGTCGAGGCCGGCGCGGCGCAGGGCCTCCTTGCGCCCGAGCGGCGAGAAGCGGACGGGGTCGGGGAGGCGGTCGACGACCTCGAACACGCGGTGGTCGACGAGCGGGAGGCGCAGCTCGAGCGACACGGCCATGGACGCGGCGTCGGAGTCGCGCAGGAGCCGCTCGCCCAGGAAGCAGCGCAGCTCGAGGACGCTCAGCGCCGAGAGGAGCGACCGGCCGCGCGCCTCGGCCTGGAGGCGCGCGCGGAGGGGCGCCGGCAGGCCGAGGCGCGCGCCGTCGAGCGCGAGGTCGGGCGCGAGCAGCTCGCGCTGGGTCCCGGGCAGGAACAGGGCGTAGGCGAGCTGGTAGAGCTCGAGCAGGTCGTCGCCCGCGCGCACCATGTCAGGGAGCTTGGCCCAGCGCGTCTGCGGGCCCAGGGCGGCGCGGCCCCGGCCGGACAAGGCGGCGCTGACGAGGCGCGCGGCGGCCACCGTCGAGCCGCGCGGGAGCCAGCGGGTCGAGCGGGCCAGGGCGCAGAGCCGCGGGAGCTGGCGGAAGGAGGCGTAGCCGCCGAAGAGCTCGTCGCCGCCCGTGCCGACGAGGGCCACCTTCAGCCCGGCCTCGCGCACGGCCTGGCTGATGAAGAACGAGTTCACGCCGTCGAACGTGGGCTGGTCGAGCGCGTCGAGCGCGCGCTCGAGCGACGCGACGAAGCGCCCCTCCGTGAGGACCACCTCGCGGTGCTCGGCGCCGATCGCGCGGGCGATCCGCCGCGCGGGCTCGCCCTCGCTCAGGGCCGCGTCCTCGAAGGCGAGCGTGAACGTGTGGACGGGCCGGGCCGAGACCTGCTGGGCGAGGTTGGCCACGGCGCTCGAGTCGACGCCGCTGGAGAGGAACACGCCGACGGGCACGTCGCTCTCGAGGTGCTCGCGCACCGAGGTCCGCAGCGTCGCCGCGAGCTCGCCCGGCGTGGCCTCGACCCAGCAGCCGTCGTGGCGGGCGGGCGACCAGAAGGCGCGCGCCTCGACGCGCGGCGGCGCGCCCGGCGCGGCGTGGGTGATCGTCAGCGCCTCGCCCGGGGAGACCTGCTCGACGCCGTCGACGATCGTGGTCGGGCCGGCGACGAAGCCGTTCCAGACGATCGACGCCAGGGCGGCCGGCGCGAGGCGGGGCCCGTCGAGGAGCCCCGAGGCCAGGAGGGCGCGCACCTCGGAGGCGAAGGCCAGGCGCCAGCGGCCGCGCGGGTCGGGGTTCCGGGCCACGTAGAGCGGCTTGATCCCGAGCGGGTCGCGGGCGAGGACGAGGCGGCGGCGCGCCTCGTCCCAGAGGCCGAAGGCGAACATGCCGCGCAGCCGCGGGCAGGCGCCGGCGCCGCGCGCGGCGAGGAGGCGCAGGAGGACGGCCGTGTCGCCGGTCGACGCGAGCCGCTCGCCCTCGCCGGCGGCGACGAGCTCGTCGCGCAGGGCGCGGTAGTTGTAGACCTCGCCGTTGAAGACGATCACCTGCCCGCCGAGCGGGTCGACCATCGGCTGGTCGCCGGCGGCGGAGAGGTCGATGATCGAGAGCCGGCGGTGGGCGAGGAGGCAGCCCTCGCCGGCCGCGTCGGGCCGGCCGATCCACGTCCCGGCCCCGTCGGGGCCGCGGTGGATCATCGCGGCCGACATGCGCGCCAGGGCGGCGCGGTTGGGCGCGTCGATGCGCCCGAGGATCCCGGCGATCCCGCACACGCGTCACCTCGCCCGCCGCGGCGAAGGTGACGCGAAGGGCGTGCCTGGGCCCAACCTCCGCGGGCGCGAACGAGCGCGGGGGGAGGACGCGGGATCCTCCCCGCCCCACCGGGAGGTGGGGGCTCACGCGTCCAGGCGCAGGACGACCTCCTCGACCATTTGGCCGCGCGCCCGGGCGAACCCCTCGTCGCGCCCGGTGACCTGGAAGCCGCACTTCTCGAGCACGCGCCGCGAGCCCACGTTGTCGGCCGCCGCGCGGGCGTGGAGGGGGCGCTCCGGGAAAAGGGCCAGGAAGAGGCGGAGCGCCTCGGTGGCGACCCCCTTGCCCCAGTGCTCGCGCGCGACGCCGTAGGTGACCTCGCGCGCGCCGAAGAGGACGAAGCTGCCGACGCTGCCGACGACCTGGCCGTCGAGCAGGATCGTCCGCAAGAGGATCGTGGGGTCGGCGCGGACCTTCGCCCAGTGGGCCAGGAACCCGTCGCGGTCGTCCGGGTCGCCGCGGGTGAACGCCGCCATGTGGTCGTAGGCGGGGTCGCGCTGTTGCTCGAAGAAGTGGGGCAGGTCGTCGTCGGTGACCTCGCGCAGGGTGACCTCCACGGCTACACCGCGAACCCGTAGAACCCGGCGCGCTCGAGCGGCGGCAGGTCGTCGCGCGGGAGGAGCAGCGTGCGCACGGTCCACAGCTCGCCGAAGATCCGGTAGCGCGCGGTCTGGTCGAGGTAGTCGACGCCCGACGAGCCGCCGGTGCCGACGCGGCGGCCGATCACGCGCTCGACCATGCGCGCGTGGCGCGTGCGCCAGAGCACGAGCTGCTCCTCGAGCTCGACCACGGTGTCGATCAGGAGGCGGGGCCAGGCGAGCAGCGGCAGGCGCCGGTAGGACTCGACGAACACGAGGCCCGCGCGCGTGCGCTTGACCCGGGCCCGCTCGGCCTCGGGTTGGTCGAGGGCCAGGAGGAAGGTGCGCGCCTGGCTCTGGCCGGCCGCGATCCGGCGGTCGGTCTCGGCCGCGTCGGCCCCGGGGATCGCCTTGAGCTTCGTCGTCGCCAGCCCGCCCGTGCCCTCGAGGCGCGCCAGGTACTCGGCCAGGAAGGCGTCGACGGCCGCCTCGTCGCCGGGGTCGCCCGGGCTCGAGCCCTGGATCGGCGTCCGGTGCAGCCACCGGCGCAGGCCCTCGAGGAGGGACGTCTCGGCGCGCGCGGCGTCGATCTTCGCCCAGGCGCCCGCGCCGCCGGGTGACTCGCGCGCCATGCGCTCGAGCGTGCGCATGGGGTCGAGGCCGCCCTCGACCACGCGCTGCGCGTCCTCGAGGCCGAGCACGAGCTCGATCTCGCGCATCTGGAACGACTGGAAGCCGCTCGCCGGCACGAGCTTGTCGCGGAAGGCCAGGAAGTCCTGCGGCGTGAGCGTCTCCATGATCGCGAACTGGTCGACGAGGAGGCGGAAGATCTCGTTGACGCGCCCGAGGTGGTGGACGACGTGCGGGATCGCCTCCTCGGCCACGCGCGGGGCGGCCAGGTAGTCGCGCGCCAGGCGCAGCTCGCGCAGGACGAGCTTGAACCACAGCTCGAACGCCTGGTGGACGATGATGAAGTGCAGCTCGTCGGGCTCGACCCCGCGCTCGTCCTGCTCGAGCCCGCCCTGGAGCGAGAGGAGCTGGTCGAGCTTCAGGTAGTCCCAGTAGGTGGGCGCCGGGTCCGGCATGGCCGCCTCCTCAACTCCGCCCCATGAGCGGCTTCCACGTCAACAGGCACACCAGGAACAGGAGCGCCTCGGCGCGATCACGCGCCGCCGCCCAGGCCCGGAAGGCCGCCTCGGCCTCGGACACGATCGTGAGCGCCTCGCGGCGGCCAAACCGACGTCGCAGGTCGTAGTCGGCCGCGTGCCGCTGCTCCTGCAGGAGGACGAACGCCTTCGCGACCCGGCGCAGCTCGGGCGACGGCTGGCCCGCGGCGAAGTCGTGGACGACGGCCGGCAAGGTCCCCCCGGCGAAGGAGCGGGACGCGGCCTTCATGTCCGAGTGGGCGAGCGCCCGCCCCAGGAGCGGCCGGAGCCCTGCGCCGCGCTGGCCGCGCAGGAGCTGGCGAGAGACCTCGTGGGCGAGCAGGTGGAAGAGCGCGTAGTAGGCCGTCGAGACCGCCCGTCGCAGGCTCGCCTGCCGCGGCCGGCCACGCTCTCGACGCGCGAGGTGGCGGGCCTGCTCGAGGAGCTGACGGTGCAGCATGAGCCCCTCAGGCCGACGTGCGCTCGGCGTCGAACTCGTCCTGCTCCGACTTCGCGCGGAAGAGGACGTAGGGCCAGAGGTCGACCCCCGCGGCGGAGAGCGCCTGCTCGACGACGTCGCCCAGGGGTGAGGTGGCCTCATAGGCCCACACCTCCTCCGGCGCCCGGTCGTCGATGATGATCCAGACGTAGACCGCGTCCTGGCCGCTCGAGTCGGTGTCGAGCCGGTGCCGGAGGGCGACGACGTGACGCGGGAGCCGCTTCTTCGCCTTCGCGAGGGCGGTGCGCACGCGTTGCTCGACGGCCTGGCTCACGGTACCGATCGTAACACGGCCGGCCGGCCGGCTCGCCGCGTGCCGCGGCGGGCGCGCGCCGCTATGCTGCCGAACGTGCTGACGCCGCGCTCGACCACCCTCCGCTGCGCCCTGTGCCACGCGGGGCTCGGCGCGGACGACTTCCCCCCCGACGTGGTCATGACCGAAGTCGAGTTGCTCACCGAGAGCCAGGAGGTGTTACGACTCCCTCCCCTGACGTGGTGAACTGCCGGGGCCACGAGCGCGGTCGTGCGTCGCGTGCGATCCGGACAGAGCCTCAACGCATAGACGCCCCGCCCCTCGCGCGTTCACGTCCGTCCAGTCGGGTCGGATACGATGCCGGTGTGAGCGATCAGGACAGGAGCTTCAAGGGCGTCGTCTGGGGCGGCGGCGTCGTGCTCGAGGAGGGCGCCACCCTGCGCGACGGCACGCCCGTCCTGGTCACGGTCCGAAACGAGCAGGGGTCGCCCGGGGCCGTGCTCGCCGCCATGACCGGGGAGCCCCGCGTCGAGCAAGAAGACGTGGACGCCCTCCTCACCGAGATCGAGCGCGGCAAGCGGCCGGTTCGGTTCGGCTCTCCTGTCGAGTGACCACGTACCTCCTGGACCCGACGACGTTCAGCTTTCTCATGCGAGAGGACCGGCGTCACACCCCGTCCGCGGCCTCGAACAGGAGCAGTCGCTCGTCTGCCTTCACCACCACGCCCCGGCCGGCGGCCAATGTGCTCACGGGCCGACCGCCGTTCACGGTCACTTCCGGCCAGAGCGGTCGGCCGTCGGCGGCCGCCAGCGCCGCCAGGCGGACATGCGTCTCGGTCTCACCGACCAGGTAGACCGTCTCGCCCGCCGCCTCGAGGCAGACGTACTCCTCGACCTCGTCCGGGATCGGGCGCTTCCAGGCGAGGCGGCCCGTGGCGCGGTCGAGGGCGATGACGTGGCCCAGCAGCCCGGCTCCGTCCGCGCCGTAGTGCTTCAGGACCACGCGCTCGCGCGTGAGCGCGGGCCGCTGTTCGGTCACCGCCCGCCTGCCGCTGAAGTTCGACTCCCACCGGGCGGCGCCCGTTGCGAGGTCGAGGTGCCGTGCGCGGCCGGACCTCCAGAGCAGCAGGGCCCCGTGCGGATCGACGAACAGCTCGTCGGCGTCGTCGGTGGTCGCCGCGCTCCAGCGCGCCTCGCCCGTCTCGAGGTCGAGCGCCTCCAGGCGGTCGCGCCCGTCGCCCCAGGAGACGACCACGACGCCGGGATCGGCCGCGAGCGCCTGCCGGCGCGACGACGCGAGAGGCTCGGGGGGCCGCGCCGCTGGCTCGACGGATCGCCGCCACACCTCGCGCCCGAGCGCGGCGCCGGCGTCGAGGCAGATGAGCGCGTCCTCGATCGCGACGACCAGGCGGTCCTCGGCCAGGTCGAGGAACGTCAGACGCCCGGGCGGGAGCGGGGCCCGCGCCAGCGGCTCGCCGGTCGCGCCGTTTCTGCGCACCAGCGCGCCCTCCTCGTGCGTGACGACGAAGCAGGCGCCGTCGAGGTCGGGCTGGAGCAGCGCGAACTCCGCCGGCACGCGCCAGGCGACGGACCGCGTGTCGAGCGAGAGCAGCACCGTCTCCTCGTGACTCATCACGAGCAGCCAGCGACCGTGCGCCGCTTGCGGCCAGCCGAGCGACGACCAGTCTTCGCCGGCTTCGCCGGCGGCGACCTCCGCGACGCGCGGCGGCGTGACGAGCGGCGTCGGGCCCCCCGCGAGGAGCGCCCGCCCGGCCGGGTGGCCGAGCCGCGCCGCTCGCCACACCTCGAAGACGGCCCGCTCCTCCTCGCCCGCGCGGCGCAGCGCCTGCGCCAGGGCCAGCCGCGCCTCCGGATCGTCCCGCGCGGCGAGGGCCGCGCGCTCGAGCCGTCGCAGGTCGGCGTCGCTCATGCCGCACGGTGGCCGCCTGGCGGTCCGCCGTCAAAGCCCCGTACATGCCGCGAGGGCGGAGGCACCTGCCCCCGCCCTCGCGCGTTCACGTCCGTCCGGTCGGACTAGCGGCCGCCGCCGCCCCCGGCACCCGACGACGCCCCGCGGCCGCGTCCGCCGCCGCCGAAGCCGCCGCCGCCGCCGCGGGCCTCACGCGGCTTGGCCACGTTGACCGTGATCTTGCGCGAGCCGACGGTGGTGCCGTCGAGGGCCGAGATCGCGGCGCTCGCGGCGGCCTCGTCCGCCATCTCGACGAAGGCGAAGCCGCGGGGGCGGCCCGTCTCGCGATCCATGATCAGGTTGACGCGCTGGACCTGCCCGTGGGGCGCGAAGAGCCCCTCCAGCTCGGCCTCGGTCAAGTCGAAGGGGAGGTTCCCGACGTAAATGTTCACCATCGTCCGACCACACACACTCTTGCCCGAACCCAGACGGGAGCCCCGCCGCGGCGGCGCCGATCCCGCTCCGACGCACCCTCCGGGCCAGGCGACGCGCCGTAACGTCCCGAACTCACGGGTTACGTCCGGTCGGTTCTAGCCTGGCCAGGGCACGACGGCAATCGCAATCTCCCGAGCGGCACCGTCATCCGGCCGGGACGGGCCGGTCCCACGGGCGAGACGCGCGGGCGGCCGCGGCCGCGCTTCGGGCGCCGGTCCGGCCGTTGCAAGGGTCCAACACGGAGGCACTCCGTGGGCGCGCGCATCGCCGCCGGCCAGGCGCCGGTGAGCATCGACCGTCTGCTGCGGGACCTCGTCGCGCCCGCCGCATACCCCCATCCCGTCGACCGGGTCGAGGTCGTGCAGACGCACATCTCGGTCGTGTTCCTCGCGGGAGAGCGGGTCTACAAGCTCAAGAAGCCCGTCGACCTGGGCTTCGTCGACTACTCGACCCTCGACCGCCGCCGGGCGTGCTGCGAGGCCGAGGTGGCGCTCAACCGGCGGCTGGCGCCCGACGTCTACCTCGGCGTGCTCCCGATCACGGCGCGGCGGGGTCGCCTGCGCCTGGGAGGCTCCCCGCGCGCGGCGCTCGAGTGGGCCGTGGTCATGCGCCGCCTGCCCGACGACCGGACGCTGGCGGCGCTCGTGGAGGCCGACCGCGCCGATGCAGACCTCCTCGCCCGGCTCGGCGCGCGGCTGGCGGCGTTCCACCTCGGCGCGCGCGGCGGCCCCGAGGTGGCGCGCTGGGCCCGCTTCGACGCGGTCGCGGGCAACTGCCGCGACAACGTCCGCGACGTGCGGCCGCTCGTCGGCGCGGCGGTGAGCGCCGCGGCGCTCGACCGGGTCGCGCGCCTGACCGAGCTGCGCCTCTCGGAGCTGCGGCCCGTGATCGAGGCGCGCGCCGGGCGCGCCCGCGACGGGCACGGCGACCTGCGCCTCGAGCACGTGCACGTGCCCGAGGACCCCGCCGCGCCGCCGCTCGTGATCGACTGCGTCGAGTTCAACGACGCCCTGCGCGCGGGCGACCCCGCGAGCGACGTGGCCTTCCTCGCCATGGAGCTCGAGCGGGCCGCCCGCCCCGACCTCGCCCACGCCCTCACCCGCGCCTGGCAGGCCGCGGCGGACGACCCCGGCGCGGCCGCGGTGCTGCCCTTCTACGTGGCCTACCGGGCCATGGTGCGGGCCAAGGTCGACGGGTTCACGGCCCGCGCCGCCGAGGTGCCCGACGCGCAGCGGGCGCGCGCCGTCGCCCGCGCCCGCGCGCACGTCCTCCTGGCGCTCGGCGCCCTGTCGCCGCCGGCGCACCGCCCGGCGCTCGTGCTGGTCACGGGCCTCCCGGGGACGGGCAAGTCGGTGCTCGCCGGGGCGCTCGCCCGCGCCGCCGACCTGGTGTGGGTCCGCGCCGACGAGGTGCGCAAGGCCCTGGGGCGCGAGGCCGGGGTGACGTCCTCCCGGGGCGGCGCTTGGGGCGAGGGCCTCTACGCGCCCGGCTGGAGCGACCGCACCTATGCGCGCTGCCTGCACCTCGCGGAGTGGGCGACCTTCGAGGGGCGGCGGGTGGTGGTCGACGCCTGCTTCGCCTCCGAGGCGAGGCGGAGGGCGTTCCTGGACGCGGCCCGCGCCTGGGGCGTGCCCGCGCTCGTCCTGCACCTCGAGGCGCCGGGTGAGGTCGCCCGCGCGCGCCTCGACGCGCGCGGCCCCGACCCGTCCGACGCCGACCGCGACACGCACGACCGGATGGCGGCGACCTGGGAGCCGTTCGGCGCGGCGACGGCGCGGGTCGTGCGGCGGATCGCGGCGGGCGGCGCGCCGCCGGTCGAGGCGGCGCTCGCGGCCATGCGGGAGGCGGGGCTCGCGGGGTGATGGGCGCAGCCTCGCCCACCCGGTCGAGGGGCCTGGGCATTTCTCCCCATGGTGCCGCCCGGCCTTACGCGTCCAGCAGCGGCAGCGCGCCGCGGCGCCTCGACTTGCGCGCGCCCCGGGGTTTGCTCACCGCGCGCGCGAGGCGACGATGCTGAGCGGCACGCTGGGGAGCCTCGGGCTGGACGACCTCGTCGGCTTCCTCTCGACCCACGGCGTCGAGGGGGTGCTCACGCTCTGCGGCGCGGCCAGCTCGCTGCACCTCTTGATCCTCCCCGGCCGCCTCGTCGTCTCGCAGGCCCGGCCGGGGCGGCTGTCTCCGGAGGCGCTCGACGGCCTGCTCGCGCGCGCCCGGAGCGTGCGCGGCGCGCGCGCGCCGCGGCTGTCGAGGGAGGCGCTCGACGCCCTCCACGCGCGCGCGCGGGCCCTCAAGGCGAGCGCGCCCCCCGCGAGCGGTCGCCTCCGGCGCGCCGCCCTCGAGGCCCTCCTCGCGCGGGCCGACGCGCTCGGCGCCGCCGACGCCGCCGCGCGCCGGCACCGGGCGGCCGAGCAGGTGCACGCCGTCTCGGCCTCCGGCCGCGCCCGCTTCGAGTTCACCCCCTGCGCGCTGCCGCCCGACCTCGTGCGCGACGTCGAGGCGCGCGGCGGCGTGACGCTCGACCCGCTGGCGCTGCTCATGGAGGTCGCGCGCCTCGACGACGAGCGCGCCCTGCGGCCCTCGACCGCCCCCACCCGGGCCGTGGCGCGCCGGGCCGCGCGGGCGCGCGCCGGGGCGCCCGCGCTGGAGGGCGACATCGACGGCGTCGGCCTGGCGGCGCTCCTCCAGACCCTGCGCGAGCGGCGCCGCGGCGGCACCCTGACGCTCCAGGCGGGCGGGCGCGAGGAGCGGCTCTACTTCGTCGAGGGCGAGGCGTTCGCGCTGCGCGTCGAGGCCGACGACGAGTTCGCCTTCGCCCTGCTCGGCGTCGACGCGGCCGACTCGGTGCGCGCGCTCGTCCGCGGCGCGGCGATCGACGAGCGCGCCCTGACCGCGGCGGAGCAGGCCCGCCTGCGCGAGCGCTTCCTCGAGGTCCTCTTCGCCGAGGGGGCGACCTTCGCCTTCCACGAGGGCGACCTGCCCCCGGACGTCCACACCCCGCGCCGCGGCATCACCCGGGTCGCCCTCGAGACCGAGCGCTTCCTCCTCCAGGCGATCCAGCGCTGGACCGAGTGGGACGCCCTGCGCGAGGCGCTCGACGACGGGCGGGCGGTGCTGCGCTTCGTCAGCCCGGCCGCCAAGCACCAGGCCATCCGCGGGGCCGCCCAGCCCGAGGTGCTGACGCTGCTCGACGGGCGCCTGCGCTTCGACGACGCCGTCCGCGTCGCGCGCGCCCCGCGCCTGGAGGCGGCGCGGGCCGTGGTCGACCTCCTGCGGGAGGGGCGCCTGGTCGCGGTGTGACCGCGCCCACCTCGTTGTGAGGGTCGACCGTGTGGGCTCACGTTGGGACACGGAGGCAACGAAGGTCCACGAAGACCACGGAGGTCTTGTCCTTCCATCTCCTCCGTGACCTCCGTTGTTCTCCGTTGCCTCCGTGTCCAATGAAGAGCCCATCCGTGGACGTCATCGATCGAATCGTGCGGTCAGCGCGGTGCCCGATCGAGGTCAGCGCGGCGGGACCCCGAAGAAGCAGGTCGCCCGGCCGCCGGGGAAGAACGGCACCTCCCGGTGCTCCCAGGCGTAGCCGCCGCCCAGCGGCGCGACCATCGCCCGCAGCTCATCCGCGCGGTAGGTGCGGAGGTCGCTCACGACGGCGTCCCACAGCCCCAGGGCGGGGACGACCGGGACGGCCCAGGTGGCGAGGGCCTTCTTCAGCCGGTCGCGCCGGGTCAGCAGCGGGGTGGCCAGGGCCGCGGCCGTCATCGCCGGCAGGATCGCCAGGAGGCCGCGCAGGTCGCCGGAGAGCGCCTCGAGCAGGAACACGGCGCGGCGCCGCGCGACGCAGTCGGCGAGGAGCCCGCGGGCGAGGTCGGGCGGGAGGTGGTGGAACGCGCTGATCACCGTGCGCGCCGGGCGGTCGACCTCGGCCGGGACGGCGGTCGCGTCGACCGGGCGCGCGACGACCTCGATCCGACCGGGGTGGCGCGCCGCGACCTGCTCCATGGCCGGGACGTTGGGCAGGAGGTCGGAGAGGACGAAGCGCGGCGCGGCGACGCCGGCGCGGGCGAGGGCCCCGAGCAGGATCGACACGGGCTCGCCGCTGCCGCTGCACAGGTCGAGGACCTCGTCGCAGCCGGCGCGCGCGCAGAACTCGGCGAAGACGGGGCCGACCCCGTCGTAGATGCGCCCCCAGCGCAGCCCCGTGCCCAGGGCCTCGACGATCGCCTCGCGCAGGAACCGGGGGCACTCGGGCCGCTCGTTGAACTCGAACGCGTGGACGCGCACGCGTCCCACGAGACCACGACCGTGCCACTCCGGGAAGCGGGGGCCGCCCGATGCGTTCCAGATCCGTCTCCCGGGCCGTTCTCGGCCTCGTTCAGGCGGGTTAAATGCCGCGTGAGCGTGCGTTCAGCCCGAGGTACAGGCCGTGCGAAGGGGCAGCGCGTCATGCGCTGGACGTGCCTGCTCATCCTCGCGTTCGCCGCCGCCCACGTCGTGCGGGCCAACGACGGGTTCGTCCACGTGCTCGGCGGCGACGGCCCGCCGGTGCGCCCGCTGCACCTCGTCGCCGAGCGCCCGCTGCGCGACCTGCTCCCGCGGCAGGGGCGGCGGTTCGAGGCCAGCGGCGTCGTCCCCCGCGGCCGCTGGCTGTTCGTCGTCTTCGACGACACGACCGACGTCGCCCGCGTGCGGCCGGACCTCTCCGAGGCCGAGTGGATCCCCACCGAGGGCCGCGGCGGCGGCTACGAGGGGATCGCCTGGTCGGCCGAGGAGGACCGCTTCTACTGCGTGGTCGAGGCCCTGCGCCGCCATGGCGGGCACCGGGCCCTCGTCGCCACCTACGACCGCCGCTTCACCCTCCTCGAGGAGGCCTGGCTCGACGTGCCGCTCGCCGGCGCCAACAAGGGGATCGAGGGCCTGGCCGTGGTCCACCGCGACGGCGCGGTCCACCTGCTGGCCCTGCACGAGGGCCATCCCGACGACGCGGCCGGCGACGGCGCCGTCCGCGGCCGCGTGGAGGTCTACCGGGCCCGCCGCAGCGGCGGCTGGAAGCACGTCGACACGATCAAGCTGCCCAAGCACGTCCGCTTCGCCGACTGGTCGGGGATCGACGTGCAGGGCGACCGCGTGATCGTCTGCTCGCAGCAGAGCAGCGCCCTGTGGGAGGGGCGCCTCGCGCCGGACGCCTGGAAGTTCGTCGGCCCGGGGCAGGTCTACCTCTTCCCGCGAGACGCCGATGGCCAGCCGCGCTACCCGACGGTGGAGGGGGTGGCCTACCTCGACGCCGGCCGGGTGGTGGTGGTCACCGACCTCGATCGCGGCGAGACTGCTCGCCTCGACCGCGCGATCCACATCTTCGCGCTCCGCGCGGGCGCCCAGTGAGCCAGGGGGACTCGACCATGCGCACCGTCTGCACGCTGGCGCTCGCGCTCCTCGCGACCGCCGGCGCGGCCTCGGCCCAGCCGCTGACCGACGCCGACCTCGACGGCCGGAAGTTCATGCACCGGGGCTCGTTCGAGGCGGACCGGGGCTGGAGCTGGAGCCGCGACGACCTCGAGCTCGAGGCGGCCTACACGGTCCACAACATCCCCGGGCACCTGCTCTACCGGCTCCTGCGCCAGGACCGCCGCAACGGGCAGCCCCTGCGCGGGGACCTGTTCGAGGACGACAACCGGTTCCGCGACGTCCGCCGCCAGCCGGCGTGCGAGGCGTTCGCGATCGGCTACCCGATCGACGAGGTGCCGTGGGACGCCGCGCGCCACGCCATCCGCGAGCAGAGCCCCTACGTGTGGCTGACGATCGAGCGCGGCAACTACGACGTCGACGGGCAGCGCGGCCGCCGCCGCATCTCGCTCGGCACCGACCTCATGGACGACGAGTACTTCGACACGGACTCCTACATCCTCCTCGACCACCACATGACCCTGCGCGGCCGCAAGCGCTACGACCGCGCGGACCGCATGCGGCGCATCCTCATCGGGACGAAGGAGGACCGCGGCGTCGATGAGTTCGGCATCAAGCAGGCCGCCAAGGTCGACGTGCGCTCGGACTCGCCCCGGGCCGAGGCGATCGCCGGCATGGACGACATGGTGCGCTCCGGGATCCTCACCTGGGGCAGCTCGCCCGAGGTCGCGGCGCCGTGCCGCGAGCTCTACCGGCGCCTGCTGGCGCGCGGGGTGACGTTGCCGAGCACCCCGACCTACCAGGACGTGCTGCTCGTCGACCCGAAGGCGTTCGTGCGCTCGGTGCGCAGCCGCTACCACCTCGACGAGGTGCGGCTCGACGCCGTCCGCAACCTGCACGACCTCGGGCGCCAGCGCCTCGAGGCGCTCCTCGCCACGGCCCGCGAGGCCCGCATGGACGGGGCGATCCCGGCCGCGCAGGTCGACGCCGTGCGGGCCTGGGAGGAGCGGGTGCGCGCGGTGCTCGACCGGACCGCGCTCCTCGAGCGCGCGGCGCCGCGCCTGCTCGAGCTCGACCTGCAGCTCGCGGACGTGACCGACCTCGACGCGCTCGTGCCCACGGCGCCGCTGCTGGCGGCGACGAGCACGATCGACGACATCGCCGAGCGCGAGGTCGAGCTCCTCCGGCGCAAGGTCGTGGCCGAGGCGCTGAGCGAGCTCTACCACGAGGTCGCCGCCGACCTGGCCCCCGGCGGCAACCGCAGCCTCCGCCGGGCCCTGGCGCGCGCCCACGACCGCGTCCACGAGCGGCACGTGGACTGGTACCAGGCCTTCCTGCGCGAGCAGGACGCGCGGGCCTACGGCGCGCTCACGACCCTCGACAAGTTCGTCGCGGCGGCGCGCGACCTCCAGGCCCTGCCGGCGGGCGAGCAGGCCGCGGCGCTGGCCGCCTACAACGGCTTCGGTCGGGCCCAGCTCGCGGCCGGCGTGCGCGCGTTCCGCCGCTTCGAGCCGCTGCCGGCGGACGGGGTCGACGCCCTCGTGCGCCTCCTGACCCACGAGCAGCTCGAGATCTGGATGCGGCAGATCGAGGCGGCCGGCACGGCGGGGCAGGGCCTGTGGTTCGACCAGGCGCGCGCCTTCTACATCCCGCGCTCCCGGCGCACGTCGGGCAACTTCCTCATCGACACCATGGACTTCACCATGATGTTCCCCATGAGCGTGTGGGACGGCGTCGACCCGGCGGACCGCACGGCGGCGCGGCAGCTGCCCGACGACCAGCTCGTCGGCTGCGTGCTGGTCAACGACGTTCAGATCGAGCTCCCGACGGTCTCGGCCTTCACCGACCGGCTGCGCCGCCTGGGGAGCGCCCTGAAGCTGGCCCGCGGCCTCATGGCCTGGGGCGCCGACACGAACCATCCGGCGCTCGCCGGCGGGGCCGACGCCGCCGCCTACCTCGCCCTGCGCTCCGCCGTGACCGGGCTGCAGCAGGCCGAGCGCGACGAGGCGATGGCGGCGATCAACGCCCGCATCGGCCCCACGGCGAACTACTCGTCGGACGACCTGGCGGCGCTCGACGCGACGCTGTTCACGCCCGAGGTGCGCGATGGCGAGGCGCCGCCGTCGCTCGCCGTCGCGCTCGCCGGCGCGCGGTTCATCCTCGAGCAGTACTTCCGCGCCCAGGCGCTCGCCGCCGAGGTCAAGGGCGAGCGCGTCGTGAGCGTCCTGAAGGAGGCCGGCGGCCCCGACGGGATGGTGTGGGCGCCCGTGACGTCGTCGAAGGGCGAGATGGCCCTGCGCCTCGTCCGCGACCAGGCGAGCGGCGGCGGCGGCCTCGCCGGCGCGGTGGTGGCGGCGAGCATCTCCCGCGGCACGGCGCGGGTGCTCGAGCGCACCACCTACCCCGAGGCGCGCCTCGCCCCGGCGACGACGCACTGGTTCAAGCTGACCCTGGGCCCGGGCGAGGGCGCGACCTTCAGCGCGACCTTCTCGCACGCGGCGGGCGACGTCGACCTGGCGCTCGAGGCCGAGGACGGCACCCCGCTGCGCGCGTCGCAGGGCACCGGCGACCGCGAGCGCATCCGCTACGTGGCGCCGCCGCCGGGCGAGACGGTGTTCCTCAGGGTGACGACGAAGGACGCGGCGGGGAGCCCGGGGTACGTGCTCGAGGTGAGGTAGCGGGCTCCCTCTGCAGAGCAGAGCCAAGGCAGGTCACCGAGGGCGCCGAGGGGACCTGCCTCTGGACTCTACTTGAACCGCTCGACCCGCCCCCGCCACTCCGACGCCTCCCAGTCGCTCACGGCCTCCTCGAAGGCCTGCTCGAACCCGGCGTCCACGCCGTCGTCGACCTCGCAGCGGACGACGTGGCGCGGGTGGTCGGCGAGGAGCGTGGCGAGCCGGGCGAAGCCCTCGTCCCGGGTCAGCTCGCCCGCGCGCACCTGCCCGCGGACCTCCTCGAGCGCCTGGAGGTCGCGCTCGAGCATGCCGAGGACGCTCTCGACGTCCTGCTGCAGGCAGACGCGGTCGTCCTCGACCTGCTCGAAGCCCTCGACCTCGACGGCGGGGCCCGGGAGGCCGAGGTCGAGCTCGAACTGCCAGCCGGCGAGGCTCATCTCGACGAAGCCGCGGGTGCGGTGGACGCTCGCCCGGAAGCGGTCGTCGGCCTGCTCGAAGGCCTCGTGCACGCGGCCGCGGTCGTCGAGGAGGAGCTGCGCCAGCCCCGTCGGGATCGGATCGACGTAGGCCACCTCGAGCCGCCCGTCCTCCGGGCGCGCCACCTGGAAGCGCTGCTCGCCCATGGGGCGCACCTGCTCGAGCGCGCGGAAGAAGCCCGTCGCCTCGATGCGCACCCGGCCGCCCGGCAGCGGCGTGGCGACGATCCCCGTCCAGGCCTCGACGCCCTCGATCGAGGCCAGGAAGCGCGCCGCCTCCTCCTGCGCCTCCTCCTCGTCGAGCGTGGCCGTGGGCGGCGGGCCGTGCATGGGCACCTCGCCGGCCGTCTCGTGCGTGAGCTCGAGGCGGCCCGACCCGTCGGGCTGGAGGGCGACCGCCCAGCGGCTGCGCTCCGGCTCGCACCCGGTCAGGGCGAACGCCAGGAGCGCCGCCGCCATCCCCTGCAGCCCGCGCGTCGCCTTCATCCGACCTCCTCAGCGCGGTCGGTGCAACGGCGGTGCCGCGGGGGGCCGCCCGGGGTATCCTCCGGCGGCGTGAGCCAGCCGCAGCCGCTCCGTCCGCCCGTCGCCCAGGCGCGCCGCGTCGTGCTCAAGGTGGGCACGCGCGTCCTGACCCACGACACCGGGCGTGTGGCCCTGGCGCGCCTGTTCGCCGTGGTCGAGGCGGCGGCGGCCCTGCGCCACGAGGGGCGCGAGGCGCTCATCGTCAGCTCGGGCGCCGTGGGCCTGGGGCGCGACGCGCTCGGACTCGGGGAGACGCCCGTGGACCTGGCCGAGCGCCAGGCGTGCGCCGCGGTGGGACAGACGCGGCTCATGGGGCTGTACCACGAGGGCTTCGCCCGCCTGGGCCTCGTGTGCGGGCAGGTGCTGCTGACGCAGAGCGACTTCGACGACCGCCTGCGCTACCTGAACCTGCGGACCACGCTCGAGACGCTCCTGCGGCGCGGCGTGGTGCCCGTGATCAACGAGAACGACGCCGTCGCCACCGAGGAGCTGGCCCTGCTCGAGGGCGAGGGGCGGCCGGTGTTCGGCGACAACGACAAGCTCTCTGCCCTCGTGGCCACCAAGCTCGGCGCCGAGCTGCTCGTCCTGCTCACCGACGTCGAGGGCGTCTACGACCGCGACCCGCGCGGCGACCCCGGGGCGCGCCTGCTCGCGCGCGTGGACGACGCCGACGAGGCGCTGGCGCTGGCGGGCGGGCCCGGGTCGGCCGTGAGCCGCGGCGGCATGCGGAGCAAGGTGGAGGCGGCCGCGATCGCCCAGCGGGGCGGCTGCCACGCGGTCATCGCGTCGGGGCGGCGGCAGCACGCGATCGACGAGGCCGTGCGCGGCGCCGGGACGGGGACCTGGTTCCCGGCCGGGGAGGGCCTCCCGGCCCGCCAGCGCTGGATCGCCTTCGCGGCGGCGCCCCGGGGGACGCTCCACCTCGACCCGGGCGCGGTCGAGGCCGTGCGCGGCCGGGGAGCGTCGCTCCTGCCCCGCGGCGTGGTGCGGATCGAGGGCGAGTTCCGCCGCGGCGACGTCGTCGTGCTGCGCGGGCCCGGGGGCGACGTCGTCGGGCGCGGCATGGCGCACGTCGACGCGGCGGCCGCGCGCCGGTGGCTGGAGGGCGAGCGGCCCGAGGGGCTGCGGAGCCGCCACGCGCTCGTCCACCGCGACCACCTCGTGCTGGAGGACTGACGTGACCGACCCGGTGGACGAGGTCGCCCGGCGGGCGCGCCAGGCGCAGCGGGCCCTGCGCCTCGCCCCGAGCGAGGCGCGCGCGGCCGTCCTGCGGCGGCTCGAGGCGCTGCTGGTCGAGCGCGAGGCGGCGCTCCTCGAGCACAACCGCGAGGACGTGGCCGCGGCCGAGCGCGAGGGGCTCGCCGCGCCGCTCCTGCGCCGCCTGGCGCTGACCCCGGCGAAGCTGGCCACCCTGCGCGACGGGCTGCGGCAGCTCGCCGCCTGGCCCGACCCCGTGGGCCAGGTCGTCCTGCGGCGCGAGCTCGACCAGGGCCTCGTCCTCAGGCAGGTGAAGAGCCCGATCGGCGTGCTGCTGGTCGTGTTCGAGAGCCGGCCCGACGCCGTGGTGCAGATCGGCGCGCTGGCCCTGCGCGCCGGGAACGCCGTGCTCCTCAAGGGCGGGGCCGAGGCGCGCGCCAGCAACCGGGCGCTCGTCGCGTGCCTGCGCGACGCGCTCGCGCGCGAGGGGCTCGACCCCGACGCCGTCGGCGCCGTCGAGGACCGCGAGGCGCTCGGCCGCCTCCTCGCGCTCGACGCGCACATCGACCTCGTGATCCCGCGCGGCTCGTCGCAGCTCGTGCGCCACGTGCAGGCGAGCACGAGGATCCCGGTCCTCGGCCACGCCGAGGGGATCTGCCACCTCTACCTCGACCGCGCCGCCGACCCGGACATGGCCGCGCGCCTGGCGGTCGACGGCAAGTGCGACGCGCCGTCGGCGTGCAACGCGACCGAGACCCTGCTCGTCCACCGCGACCTCCTGCCGCACCTGCCGGCGGTCGGGGCGGCCCTGCGGGCGCGCGGCGTCGAGCTGCGCGCCGACCCGCAGGCGCTGCCGCACCTGGCCGCGCACGGCGCCGTCGCGGCCGGCGAAGGGGACGGCGACACCGAGTACGGCGACCTCGTGCTGGCGGTGTTCACCGTGCCCGACCTCGAGGCGGCGCTCCGGTTCATCGCCGACCACGGCAGCGGCCACACCGACGCGATCGTCACCGACGACGCCGAGGCGGCGGCGCGCTTCCTGGCCGAGGTCGACTCGGCCAGCGTGTTCCACAACGCGAGCACCCGCTTCGCGGACGGCTACCGCTACGGCCTCGGCGCCGAGGTGGGGATCAGCACCGGGCGGATCCACGCGCGCGGGCCCGTCGGGGTCGAGGGCCTCCTCACCACGCGCTGGCTGCTCGAGGGCGCGGGGCAGGTCGCGGCCGACTACGGGCCCGGCAAGCGGGCCTTCACGCATCGATCCCTGCCGACCTGATCACCAGCGCGCGGCGCGGGCGGCGCCCTCGCGGGCCATGCGCTCGAGGCGCTTCACGCGCTCCTCGGTGGGCGGGTGGGTGCGGAACAGGCCGGCGATCCCCGAGACGAGGTCCCCGCGCAGCGGGTTGACGATGCACAGGTGCGCCGCCGCCGGGCTCACGTCCATGGGGAGCTCCTCGGCGCCGCGCTCGAGCTTGCGCAGGGCGCGGGCGAGGTCCTCGGGCTGCCCGGTGAGCTCGGCGCCCGAGCGGTCGGCGCGGAACTCGCCCGTGCGGGTGACGGCGAGCTGGATGAGCATCGCGGCCAGGGGCGCCAGCACGACGAGCAGGAGCGCGCCGACGGCGCCCAGCGGGCCGCGGTCGCGGCCGTGGCCCATGAAGAAGGCCATGCGCGCCAGGAGCACGACCGCGCCGGCGAGCGTGGCGGCGACGGTGCTCACGAGCATGTCGCGGTTCTTCACGTGCGCCAGCTCGTGGCCGAGGATCGCGCGCAGCTCGGCCTTGTTCATCATCTTCAACAGCCCCGACGTCGCGCACACGACGGCGCGCTTCGGGCTCCGGCCGGTGGCGAAGGCGTTCGGCTGCGCCTGCGGCGCGATCGCCACCACCGGCATGGGCATGCCGGCCTTGCGCCGCAGCTCGTCCACCAGGGCGTACAGCTCGGGCGCCTCCTGCGGGCCGACCTTGCGGGCGCCGTACATGGCGAGCACGGCCCGATCGCTGAACCAGAACGCCGCGACGTTCATCACGGCGGCGAGCACGAAGGCGCCGACGGCCCACGTGGTCCCGCCGAAGTAGCCGCCGATCGCCACCAGGAGCCCGGTGAGCGCGGCCATGAGCAGGGCGATCTTCAGGTAGCTGATCATGCCCGTCGCCCGCGCAAGCGGCGGGCCGGACCAGGAGCGAACGGCGTGGACGGGACGGCGGCGTCCCGTCGGGCTCACTCGCGGTCGGGGACCCAGCGGCCGCGCGCGTCTCGCCGCAGGTAGCGCAGCTCGACGTCGGCCTGGACCACCCGCAGGAAGCGCCCGTCGCGCTGGACGTAGTCGTCGCCGCAGCCGCAGCGCCAGCCCTCGCGCCCGTCCGCCCACCACCAGGCGTAGGTGCGGCAGCCGCGGGCGAAGCACGGGGGGAGGCGGGGGCGCCGCCGGCGCTCGAGCAGGTCGAGGGGGAGGAGCACGACGAGCGGGAGGACGACCCCCGCGAGGAGCCCGGTAAGCACACCGGGGACCACGAGCCACGGGCTCTGCGCTCCGCCCCAGGACGCGCCGGCGACGAGCCAGGCGACCAGCCAGACGAACATCACGACCTCGATCAGGGTGAAGCCGCGCCGACCCGGCCTGGCCATGGGCCCTCCGTGACCCAGACGACGCGCGGGCGGGACGGAGGTTCAGCCCGGTCGCCCGCGACCCTATCGGATGCGGCCTGGCTGCGGCGCCTGCGCGTTGACCGGGTCCTCGGGCCAGGCGTGCCGTGGGTAGCGGCGCGAGAGCTCGCGCCGCGCGGCCGGGTAGTGGCGCTCCCAGAAGCCGGCCAGGTCACTCGTCACCGAGACCGCCTGCTTGTTGGGCGCGAGCAGGTGGAGCACGACCTTCACCGCCCCGCCGCCGACCGCCGGCCCTTCCTTCATGCCGAAGAAGTCCTGCAGGCGCGAGGCGACCCACGGCGCGCGCTTCGCCTCGTAGTTCACCCTCAGCCGGCGCCCGCCGCGCAGCGTGACGTGGTCGGGGACCAGCCGGTCGAGGCGCCGGGCGGCGTCGTGGCCGAGCGACGCGCGGAGGCACGCGAGCAGGTCGGCCTCCCTCAGCTCCCGGAGGCTGCGCCGCCCGGCGCACTGCGCCTCGAGGAAGGCCTCGAGCTCGGCCGGCCCGAGCTCGGGGATGTTCGGGTCGAGCGTGCGGGCGAACGCCACACGCAGGAGCCACCCCTCGAGCGCCTCGCGGTCGCACAGGCCGGCGAGCCCGCGGGCCCGCGCCTCGCGCCGCAGCACCTCCTCGACCTCGGGGCCCGCGTCGTGGTCGGGCGCCTCGTCGAGGACGAGGCCGCCGTAGGTCAGGCGCCAGGTCGCCTCGACCCGCTCCTGCTGCTGGTTCCAGCGCGCGGCGCGCCCCTCCTGCACCTGCTCGGGGAAGAGCTCGAGCAGCCAGTCGGGGCGGATCGCCGAGACCACGTGCGCGCGGGCCGACGTCCCCTGGCGGCGCGGGTCCTGCGCGTCGAGGACCACCACCCACTCGGCCGCCTGGACGACGCTCTCGCGCGCGAGGTCGACCTGGCCGCCGTCGGCGAGGACGAGCGTCGGCGCGTCGGGCCGCTGCCGGCGGGCCACGCGGTCGGGGTGCCCGGCGAGGAGGCTCAGGAGCAAGGCCTGCTCGTCGCCGCCGGCGCGCCGCCCCCCCTCGAGGCCGCGGAGCGCCCCCTCGAGCTGCCGCCGCGCGCGGCGGACCGCGTCGACCGCCTGCGCGTCGAGGTCGAGGCCGCGCAGCCGCCCGCGGCCCGCGCCCTCCGCCTCGTCGAGGAGGTCGAGGAGCGCCAGCACGTCGGACGGCCCCTCCTCGACGGCCTGCGCCTGCCGGGCGTGGTCGCGCCGGATGTCGCGCTCGGACAGGAGCGCCACGGCGCCCGCGGCCGCCCGGCCGACCCCGCGCGCCGCCCCCTCGACGAGCACGCGCCCGAGGCGCGGCGGCAGGGGCAAGCGCAGGAGCGCGCGGCCGGTGTCGGTGATCGCCCCCGCCGCGTCGACGGCGCCCAGCCGCGCGAGCAGCCGGTCGGCCACATCGACATTCGCCGGGGGCGGCGCGTCGAGCCAGCGGACGGTCGCCAGGTCGGTCACGCCGGCCCCGCGCAGCGCCAGGAGCGGGCCGCTCAGGTCGGTGCGCAGGAGCTCCGGCACCGGCGCGCGCGGGCGGCGGTCGTGGTCCTGCCGCGAGTAGAGGCGCACGCACAGCCCCGGGCCCTGGCGGCCGGCGCGGCCGGCGCGCTGCTTCGCCGAGGCCTGCGAGACCGGTTGCAGCTCGAGCGTCGGCAGGCCGGTCGCGGGCGACGTCCCGGGCACCCGCGCCAGGCCCGTGTCGATCACGGCCACGACGCCGTCGATCGTCACCGACGACTCGGCCACGTTCGTCGCCAGGAGGACCTTGCGGCGGGTCGACGGCCGCAGGGCCGCGTCCATCTCCTCGGGCGAGAGCCGCCCGTGCAGCGGCAACACGAGCAGGTCCTCGCGCCGCGCCAGGCCCTCGAGCGCGCGCGCGGCGCGCTGGATCTCGCCCGTGCCGGGCAGGAAGACGAGCACGTGGCCGGCGAGCCCGCGGTCGAGCAGGTCGCCCAGCGCCGCGTGGACCCGGTCCTCGACGGGCCGGTCGTCGCGGTGCGGCGCGTGCTCGATCGTCACCGGGTGCGCCTGGCCGGGCACCTCGATCACCTCGGCGTCGAGGTGGCGCGCCAGCGGCCCCGCGTCGAGCGTCGCCGACATGACCACGAGCCGCAGGTCCGGCCGCCGTTCG
The DNA here is from genome assembly GCA_023954375.1 of Planctomycetota bacterium. GTDB lineage: Bacteria > Planctomycetota > J058 > J058 > J058 > JAMLIC01. The sequence continues at coordinate 339,185 of JAMLIC010000002.1, read as the reverse complement.
CGCAGGCGCACGAGGAGGGCAAGCGCCAGGTCGGTCTCGACGTGCCGCTCGTGGAACTCGTCGAGGACCACGGCCGCGACGCCGTCGAGCCGCGCGCCCTCGGCCAGGCGGCGCGTGAGGACGCCCTCGGTCACGTAGAGGACGCGCGTCGCGGGCCCGCTCACCTGCTCGTAGCGCACCTGGTAGCCCGTGCGCTCGCCCAGGCGCTCGCCCCGCTCCTGCGCCACCCTCCGGGCCGCCAGCCGCACGGCGAGGCGCCGCGGCTCGAGCACGACGACCTGCCCGGCGGGGAGCGCGTCGGCCAGCGCCGGCGGCAGGCGCGTCGTCTTGCCCGTGCCCGGCTCGGCCGACAGGACCACGGCGCGGCGGGCCTCGAGCCGCGCGAGGATCGCGGGCAGGTGCGGGTCGATCGGCAGCGGGTCCACGCCCCGGATTGTATGGAGGACCGCCGCTACCAGTACGCGGCCAGCCGCGTGATCACCACGTGCTCGTCGCGCAGCCGGTCCCCGGGGGCGACCGTCACCGGGTCGTCGAACCGCGAGTAAGTGTAGCTGAGCATGAGGCGGATCGCCTTCCACGGGTACCAGCTGAGCGTGAACGTGCCCGAGTCCATGCGGTCCGTGCCCCTGGCGAAGCCGCGCCGGAGCACGTCCGGGTCGGCGCGGAACGTCTCGAAGCGCGCGGCCACCTCGAAGGCCCCTGGCCCCCACTCCCCCTCGCTGAAGAGCGGCCGCTTCGGCTCGACCTGGTTCCTGCGCTCCTCGCCCGTGATGAGCCAGGCGACGTCGACCGCGCCGCCGGCGGCCCACAGGTCGTCGGGCAGCCCGTCCTCGTTGCGCACGTCGTAGCTCCGGTCGACGATCGCCTCGACCGCGACCTCGAGCGGGCCCCAGCGGACGCGCGCGTCGGCGCCGGCGCGGACCCGCCGGCCGCGGCGGACGTTGTCGCCGTCGTAGTCGAGGAATCGCGTCACCTCGTCGCCGACCGTCGAGACGTCCCGCGGCCCGCGCCCGTCGCGCTCGGGCGGCGTGTAGGCGAAGGACGCGCCGAGGAGCAGCGGCGGGACGGGCCGGAGCTCGAGCCGCGCGGCGACGTCGAGGTCGCGGTCGGAGTCCGCCGCGTTGGCCCCGACGCCGTTGAACGCGCCGAGGACCCAGCGCAGCCGCCCGTCGAGGAGGAGGCCGTGCAGCATCACGCCGATGTCGCGGCCCTGGACGAGGCGCGACATGGCGACGGGGCGCTCGGGGTGGAGCAGGTAGTTCGACGACGTCGTGCGCGTGAGCCCGAACGGGAAGCGCATCTGGCCGACCTTGAGCTGGAGCTGCGGCAGGGCGCGCAGGTTCAGGTAGGCCTCGAACAGCTCGGCCCTCTCCTTGCCGAACTCCCCCGAGAGCTCGAACTCGAGCCGGCGCCAGAGCACCCCCTGCATCTCGAGGCGCGCCCGGCGGACCAGGAACGTGTCGCTCGTGTCGTCGCGGTCGCGCTGCGCGAGGAAGCGGCCGTCGAGGTGGATGCGTCCGCGGAGCTCCAGGCGATGCCCGTTACCCTCGATGAAGAACAGGCCCAGCCGCAGCCGGTGGTCCCGCTCGGGGTCGGGCAGGCCGTAGCCGCCGAACGGCCAACCCCGGTGGTCGGCGGCCCCCCCGCCCCCGCCGCCGCCCGGCGGCGCCGCCTCGAGGTCTGCCAGCGCCTCGCGCTGCGCGCGCAGCTCGCGCTCCTGCTCCTCGAGCCGGTGCTGCAACTCGACGAGGCGCCGCTCCTGCTCGAGGAGCCGGCGGTCCAGGTCGTCCCGCCCGGGGTCCGCGAGCGCCGGCCCGGCGAGGAGGGCGACCAGCGCGAGCGCGGCGCGCACCGTCAGAAGGGCGCGCCGCCGGCGCGGCGCCCGGGCGAGATCGGCGCCGTGACGCCGTCCATGCGCGTGTGCCGCCGGTACTCGTCGGCCCGGATCGCCGGGTCCACGTCGAGGCGCTGGCCGTCGTCCTTGCGGTTCCACGAGGAGTCGGCGCGGGCGCCGTCGTACTCGAAGCGGAACAGCACGCGGCCGGCGGGGGTGCGCACCTCGACCCGGTCGCCGCCGTCGCCGAGCCCAAGCTTGCCGCTCGTCGCGCACTGGGCGTGCCCCGACGCGTGAGGGCCGGCGAAGCCGACCGGCGTGCCGCCGCCGAAGACGACGACCGCCCCGCCCGCCGGCAGGGTGGTCGGGTTGGGGAAGCGATGGCGGACCTCGCCCGAGCCGTCGAGCAGCTCGAGGCCCGTCAGGTCGAGCGGCCCGCTCCGCGTGTTCACCAGCTCGACGAACTCGTCGCCGTCGGGATGCACGACGCCGTCGCCGTTGGCGTCGAGCTGGCTGGCGTCGGCGAGCACCTCGTTCACCAGCAGGTCGCCGTAGACCAGCGCCCCCTGGACGACGAACCCGTCCTGGTCGGCGCTCCGCCCGCCGTCGCTGACGCTCACCCGGACGCGCCCGGGGCGCAGGCCGGCCGGGACCTCCACGACGACCGCGTGGCTGTCGACCGCGGCGACCGCCGCCGCCGCGACGCCGTCGAACGTCACGGCCGCGGCGGCGCCGAGGGCGAAGCTCGTCGTGACCGTCACGCGCGTCCCGCCCTCCTGGCGCCCGACGCCCGGCAAGAAGCGCACGGTGTCGGGGCCGGCCGGCTCGTACTCGAAGGCGTCCGGCAGGTCGTCCATGCCGTGCGCGTTGATGACCCGCACGGTCACGCGCCCCGGCCGCGCGCCCGGCGGCGTGAGGACCTCCAGGCGGTCGGCCGCGCGCGGCGTGGCCACGACGCGCTCCGTGCCGAAGAGGACGACGGTCTCGCCCGCGTCGGGCGCGAGGAAGCGCCTGCCGCGGAGCACCACCGGGGTCCCGCCGGTCAGCGGGCCCCGCGCCGGCGCGACGCCGTCGAGCTTGGGCTTGGTCCTCTTCGCCAGCTCGTAGACGTAGCCGCCCGCCAGGGTGTCGGAGCCGTGGTCGTTCACGACGACGATGTCCACCGGCCCGGCGGCCGCGGCCGGCGGCGCGACGACCCAGAGCTCGTCGTCGCTCACCGGCGTGACCGTGAGCGCCACCCCGCCGAAGACGACCCGGGTCGTCCCGGCGCCCTCGCGCTGGAAGCGCTTCCCCTTGAGCACGACCTGCTCGCCCCCGGCGAGGTCGCCGGAGGCGGGCGAGGCCCCGTCGAGCTTGGGCTTCTTCTTCGTGTCGCCCTTGGCCGTCGCCGCGGCCGTCGCCTGGGCGGCCTGGCGCTTGTCGCGGGTGTCCGAGCTGCAGCCGTGCGCGGCCACGGCGACCGCGGCGAGGGCGGCGCCGGCGACGAGGCGCCGAGTGATCGAGTGGAGCATGTTCCCCTGCTCGGCCGCGCGACCGGTGACCCCTCTCGCGCGCGGCGCGTGCGGGCGTCACTCTCCTCGCTCGACGTCAAGGGCGAATGAACCCGGCCGCGGGTGGTCGCCGCCGTCGCTCCTGGAGTAGTGTCTCCGCGATGCACTTCCGTGACCTGCTCTTGTCGATGATCCTCGCGTCCGGCTGCGCGGCGGCGCCGCCGCTCCCCGACCCGGCCAGGCGCCGCGCCGTCGTGGACGCGATCGCCGGGGCCGACGCGGCCCTCTCGCCGGACGACCGCGAGGCGCGGCACGCGCGGCTGGCCGCGTCGGCGCACGCCTTCTTCCGCGGGACGCCCGAGCGCTTCTGGCGCGACCTGGGCGGGGACCCCCGGCTCGAGCGGTACGGCGGCGAGGCGTCGCGCGCCTGGGTCGTCGGCGACGCGCACGTGGAGAACTTCGGCTGCCAGGAGAACGCGCGGCGCGAGGTCGTGTACGACATCAACGACTTCGACGAGGTCGTCGTGGCCGACGTCCAGCTCGACCTGTGGCGGCTGGCGACGAGCGTGGTCCTGACGCTGCGCGAGCAGGGCGACCTCGATGCGGCGGAGCAGCGCGAGGTCGTCGAGGTCCTGGCGCGGGCCTACCTGGCGGCGCTCGAGCGCCTGGGTGACGGCGACGCCGCCCGCGAGCACCGGCTCACCGCGCGCGAGGCCTACGGCCTGCTCGACGACCTGCTCATCGAGACCGAGAGCGGCGAGGGCCGGGGCAAGCTGCTCGACCGCTGGACCGCCACACGGGACGGCCGGCCGGTCCTCGACACGGGGCGGGCCGACCTGGCCGCCGCGCCGGAGCTCGAGGCCGCGCTGCGGGCGGCCTGGCCGGGCTACCTGGCGAGCGTGGACGCCGCGCCCTTCCCGCCCGGCTACTTCGCCGTCAAGTCGGTCGCGCGGCGCCTCGGCGCCGGCACGGCGTCGCTCGGCGTCGCGCGCTGCTACGTGCTGGTCGAGGGGCCCACCTCGTCGCCCGGCGACGACCGCATCCTCGACGTCAAGGAGCAGCGCGCCCCGGCGGGCCCCGCGCCCGAAGGGCTCGCGCCGGAGGAGCGGGTGGTGGCCGGGGCCCGGGCGCTCGCGCCGCTCGGCGACCCCCACCTCGGGCACCTGCGGGCAGGCGGTCGCGGCTTCACGGTCCTCGAGCGCTCGCCGTACCGCGGCCGGCTCGACGCGCGCGCCCTGACGACGGTCCGGCGGGCGCGCGAGGTCGCCGAGCAGTGGGCAGGGCTGCTCGCGGCCGCGCACGCGCGCGGGGCGGGCGCGCGCGCGCCGGCGCTCCTCCGCCGCGCGCGCGCCGACGCGGTCGGGTTCGCGGCCCTCGTCCTCGAGGTCGCCCTCGAGCAGGCCGACGCCGCCGCCGCGGACCACGCGGCCTTCGTCGCCTGGCGCGCCGGCGCCGGCCCCCGGGGCTGACCGCCGGGTCGTCCCGGCCCGCTGGCGCGGCCGGCCACCCTCGTCCACACTGTCGCGCATGCTCGACGGAGGGGAGCTCAAGCGGTCGCTCGCCGACCCGAAGCACGGCGGGTTCGCCGGGCAGACGTTCGGCAAGTACGAGATCCTCGCCACGATCAGCAAGGGCGGGGTGGGCGCCGTCTTCCGCGCCCGCCACCGCGAGCTCGGCCAGCTCGTGGCCCTGAAGCTCCTCCTGCGCGAGGACCCGAGCCCCGAGGCGCTCGGCCGGTTCCGCCGCGAGGGGCAGGTCCTGGCGAAGATCAAGCACGACAACGTCGTGGGGATCTCCGACCTCGGCGAGGACAACGGCGTCCCCTACCTCGTCATGGAGCTGATCGACGGGCGCGACCTCCACAAGACGGTGCGCGCCCCCGGCGCGGACCTGCCCGACTTCGAGTGGACGGTCGGGGTCATGACGTGCGTCGCCCGCGCGCTCGCGCACTGCCACGAGCAGGGCGTGATCCACCGCGACGTGAAGCCCCACAACATCATCGTCGAGCACGGCACCGGCCGCGCCGTCCTCACCGACTTCGGCCTGGTCAAGCGCGACCCGGCCCTGGGCGGGGCCGACGGCGCGTCGCAGCTCAGCGTCGCCGGCGCCGTCATGGGGACCCCGTCGTTCATGGCGCCCGAGCAGTTCGAGCCGGACGGCCCGTTCGGCGCCGTCGGGCCGCGGACCGACGTGTGGGGGTTCGGCGCGACGCTCTTCTTCCTCCTCACGGGGCGCCCGCCCTTCAGCTCGACCAACATCGTCGACCTCTACCACCAGGTCACGACCCTGCCCGTGCCGAGCCCGGGCTCGCTCCGCCCCAGCGTGCCGGTCGTGCTCGACGACCTCGTCGCCGCCTGCCTGAAGAAGAACGTCGCCGAGCGGCCGACGATGGCCGAGCTCATCCCGCGGCTCGAGGCCCTGCACGGGCGGCTGTGCCGCGTGAGCGCGCGCCGCGGGCTGCGCCATACCCTCGTGATGGTGCTCCTGCTCAGCGGGCTCCTCGCGGTCGACGTCCTGTGGCTCCATCCCCAGCGGGGCCGGCGCCTGGCGCGGCTGATGATCGGCGGCGCGCCTGACGCCGCCCGCGGCGACCGGGGCGGGCCGGATGGCGACGAGTCGCTGGCCGGCCTCGAGGCCCGCGCCGCCGCCGGGGAGGCGGCGGCCATGCTGCGCCTCGGCCTCATGCACAAGGACGGCAAGGGCGCGTCGCGCGACCTCGAGGTCGCGCGGCGGTGGTTCCGCCGCGCCGCCGAGGCGGGCGACGCGTCGGCCGCCTTCTGGGCGGCCGTCTGCGCCGACCGCGGGGTGGGCGGGTCGGTCGACCCGGCCGAGGCGGCCCGCTGGTTCGAGGCCGCCGCCCGGCAGGGGCACGTGAAGGCCATGTTCTGGCTGGGGACCTACCTCGCCGACGGCAAGGCCGGGCCGGCCCAGCCGGCGAGCGCCCGGGACTGGTTCGTGAAGGCCCGCGACGGCGGCGACGACGAGCTGAAGGCCCGCGCGCAGGACGAGCTCACGCGCCTCCGGCGGGCGCATCCGGAGCTGGCGGAGTGACGCGCGGGCGCACCTCCCAGGCCGGGTCCCCCCGCAGGCGGTCGGCCGTGGCCGCGTCGACCTCCGCCCGCGTCCACCGGGCGAACAGCCCGACCCCCGGGAGGTCGACGACGCCCTCGCCGAGGTACGTGGCCGCGAACGGCAGCGACCGGGGGCGCCGCGGGCCCTCGTTGATCCTCAGGCCGACCGCCTCGGCCGCCGGTCCCCCCGCTGCTTTCTTCCGGCCGCCCATGCCGGCATACTACCGGGGCAGGGCCCGCCCATGCCCATGAAGCCGATCGCGGAGCTGCTGACGATCGTTCGCTCCTCGGCGTCGCCCGCCGCGTTCGCGGCCGGCTACCCGCAGCAGGACTTCGTCGTCGCCGAGCCCTTCGAGAAGGGGCGCGACTACCGGGCGCAGCCGCCGCTGCACCCGTCGAGCGTCTTCGACATCGTGACGCGCGCGGCCGGCCAGCCGGTGCCCGTGGGCCGCGACGCCCGGGCCGTCGTGCAGCTCGACCACGCCGCGGTCTCGCGGCTGCACCTCGTCATGGCCTGGGCCGGGCAGGGCTGGAAGGTCATGGACCGCTCGTCCAACGGCTCCTGGATGAACGAGGAGCGCCTCCCCTCCCAGCAGCCCGTGCCGGCCGCCTACGGCGCCACGCTGCGCCTGGGCCGCGCCATGGTCCTGCGGGTGTTCACGCCCGAGGGGCTGTGGGACTTCGCCCGCGCGGCCGTCGGCGCGCCGAAGGGCATGGTCGCGCCCCCCCCGCCCCCGGCCCCGCCCCCCGCCGACCCGCGGGCGAGCACGTGGCGCTTCGCCGCCGTCCCCGACTCGCTCCTCAGCCCGGACTCCTCGGACGAGCTCTCGCTCGACCTCGACGGCGGCGGGCGCGCCGCGCCGCCGCCCCCGCCGCCCGCGCCGCCGACGCGCACCGCCTCGCGGCCCGTCGCCCCCGCGCCGCCCGGCGCCGGCGACGAGGGCTTCGAGATCGAGTTCGACCTCGACTTCTCGGACGGCAAGGGCGGCTTTGCTTGATCGCGGCTGCGGCGGAGGATGGCGGGCGATGCGGTGCGTCGAGGCCCCCCCCCCCGACCCGTCGTGCGGAGCACGACGTCTCAGCCACTCTGTCTTGAGTGTCCGGGCCTCATGCTCTCAGGCTCGGTCGGCGGCCAGGAGGCCGCCTTCCCTCGCCTTCGCGCCGCCTCGCCTCGCCCTCCTCCGCCTCGCCTGACGCTCCTGCTGCGAACGCGCGGGGAGGTGTGCTCGGGGGCGCTGGGCACCTTGGAGATGACGGGCGAGCGCGCACGCACATCTGAAGGGAACGAGCGCGCCTGGCGGCCGGGGCGGGGTGGAGGACGGGTCTTCGGTCGCGCGGTGACGTGGTAAAACCGCGGGCCCGCCCGGGGAGGTTGGACCCGGGCGCTCGAGGTGAGGCCGCCCGTGGCACCGACGATCGAGCAGCGCTTCGACGAGCTCAAGGCCATGCGCCAGGAGGCCCAGGCCGGCGGCGGCCCCGAGCGGGTCGCCGCCCAGCACAAGCGCGGCAAGCTGACGGCGCGCGAGCGCGTGGAGCTGCTCCTCGACCCGGGGACGTTCGAGGAGCTGGACGCGTTCGTCAAGCACCGCTGCATCGCCTTCGGGATGGACGAGAAGCAGGTGCTGGGCGACGGCGTGATCACCGGCCACGGGCTGGTGAACGGCCGGCGGGTGTTCGTCTTCTCGCAGGACTTCACGGTCTTCGGCGGCTCGCTCTCGGGCGCCTACGCGAAGAAGATCTGCAAGGTCATGGACATGGCCATGAAGGTCGGCGCCCCCGTCGTCGGCCTCAACGACTCGGGCGGCGCGCGCATCCAGGAGGGCGTCGAGAGCCTCGGCGGCTACGCCGACATCTTCCTGCGCAACACGCTCGCCTCGGGGGTCGTCCCGCAGATCTCGGCGATCCTCGGCCCCTGCGCCGGCGGCGCGGTCTACTCGCCCGCGATCACCGACTTCGTCGCCATGGTCGAGGACACGTCGTACATGTACGTGACCGGCCCCTCGGTCGTGAAGACGGTCACGCACGAGGAGGTCAGCCACGAGGACCTCGGCGGCCCCTGGGTCCACGCGCGGACGAGCGGCGTGGCGCACTTCGTGCGGTCCGACGACGCCGCCTGCCTCTCCCTCGTGCGCGACCTCCTCGGCTACCTGCCGCAGAACAACGCCGAGGACCCGCCGCGCCTGCCGGCCGACGACGCCGCCCAGCCTGGCGGTGACCGGGCCGACGAGGACCTCGACCGCCTCGTCCCGTCGGACCCGACGAAGCCCTACGACATGCTCGAGGTCGTGCGCCGCGTCGTCGACAAGGACTCCTTCCTCGAGGTCCACGCCCACCACGCCCAGAACATGGTCGTGGGCCTGGCGCGCCTCGGGGGCCGCACGGTCGGGGTGGTCGGGAACCAGCCGAACAACCTGTCGGGGGTCCTCGACATCCGCGCCTCGGTCAAGGCGGCGCGCTTCGTGCGCTTCTGCGACTGCTTCAACATCCCGATCGTGACCTTCGTCGACGTCCCGGGCTTCCTCCCCGGCACCGACCAGGAGTTCGGCGGGATCATCAAGCACGGGGCCAAGCTGCTCTACGCCTACTGCGAGGCGACCGTGCCCAAGCTCACGGTGATCACGCGCAAGGCCTACGGCGGCGCCTACGACGTCATGGCCAGCAAGCACATCCGAGGGGACCTCAACTACGCCTGGCCGACGGCGGAGATCGCCGTCATGGGCGCCAAGGGCGCCGTCGAGGTGATCTTCCGCGGCCAGATCACGGCCGCGAAGGACCCCGCCGCCGAGGCCGCGCGCCTCACGCGCGAGTACGAGGAGCGGTTCTGCAACCCGTACGAGGCGGCCGCCCTGGGCTACGTCGACGCGGTGATCTTCCCGCGCGAGACGCGGGCGAGGCTGATCCAGGGCCTCGAGTGCCTGGCGACGAAGCGCGACAAGAACCCGCCCCGGAAGCACGGCAACATCCCCCTCTAGCCAGGACGCCCCATGCCCGCCCTCGACAAGGTCCTGGTCGCCAACCGCGGCGAGATCGCCGTCCGGGTGATCCGCGCCCTGCGCGAGACCGGCCGCAAGGCCGTCGCCGTCTACTCCGAGGCCGACCGCGACGCCCTGCACGTGCGCCTGGCCGACGAGGCCGTGTGCATCGGCCCGCCGGCGCCGGCCCAGAGCTACCTCGACGTCCACAAGGTCATCGACGCCGCGCGGCGCACCGGCGCCCAGGGGGTCCACCCCGGCTACGGGTTCATCTCCGAGCGCGCGCCGGCGGCGCGCGCGATCGAGGACGCCGGCCTGGTGTGGATCGGCCCGAGCCCGACGGCGACCGCGCAGCTCGACGACAAGATCGAGGCCCGCAAGGTCGCCCACGCGGCCGGCGTGCCGACGATCCCCGGCTCGGACGGGGCGATCTCGCCCGCGGACGCGCGCGCCCTGGCCCTGGAGGTCGGGCTCCCGGTGCTGCTCAAGGCGGCCGGCGGCGGCGGCGGCAAGGGGATCCGCCTCGTGCGCGACGCGGCCACGCTCGAGGCCGACCTGGCCCGCGCCGCCGGCGAGGCGCAGAGCGCCTTCGGCACCGGCGTCATCTACCTGGAGAAGTGCGTCAGCCCGGCGCGCCACATCGAGGTGCAGGTCCTGGGCGACGGCCGGGGCAAGGCGATCCACCTCGGCGAGCGCGAGTGCTCGCTCCAGCGCCGCCAGCAGAAGGTCGTCGAGGAGACGCCGTCGCTGGCGCTCTCGGCCGACGTGCGCGAGCGGCTCTGCCGCGCCGCCGTGGCCGTCGTCGAGCGCGTCCACTACCGCGGCGCCGGCACGGTCGAGTTCCTCCTCGACCGCGAGCAGCGCTTCTACTTCCTCGAGGTGAACAAGCGCCTGCAGGTCGAGCACCCCATCACCGAGGCGGTCACCGGCGTCGACCTCGTGCGCGCGCAGCTCGACATCGCGGAGACGGGCCGCCTGCCGCTCGGCCAGGAGGACTGGCAGCCGCGCGGCCACGCCATCCAGCTGCGCGTCAACGCCGAGGACCCGTGGCAGGGGTTCGCCCCGTCGGTCGGCCGGGTCGCGGGCCTGCGCCTGCCCTCGGGCCCCTTCGTGCGCGTCGACACGGCGCTCTTCGAGGGCGCCGAGGTCACGCCGCACTACGACTCGCTCCTGGCCAAGCTGATCGTCTGGGGCCGCGACCGCGACGAGGCGACCTCGCGCTGGGCCGCCGCGGCGCGCGCCTTCCACGTGGGCGGCGTGCGGACGACCTTGCCGCTCGCCCCGCTCCTGGCCGAGGACGAGGAGTTCCGCCGCTTCCGCTTCGACACCGAGTGGCTGCTGCCGTGGGTCGAGCGCGCGCGCGCGGCCGCCGGCGCGCTGTCGCCCGCCGAGGCGGAGGCGGTCGCCGTCGCCGCCGCGCTGGCGACGCACCGGGCGGCCCGCCGCGGCGCGCCGCGGAACGACGGCCAGGCCGGGCCGTCGCCCTGGGTGCTCCTGGGGCGGCGCGAGGCGCTGGGCGGGTAGGAGGCCGACGTGCGCTACACGGTCGAGGTGGACGGCAGGACCTTCGAGGTCGACGTGCGCGATGGCCCCGAGGGGCCGCTCGTGGCGGTCGGCGGCGGGCCGGCCGCCCCGGCGCGCCTCCGGCCCGACCCGGCGCCGCTCCACGTGCTCGAGCGCGGCGACCAGCGCACGACGGTCGGCCTCGAGCCCGACCCGGTCGAGCCCGGGCAGCTCATCGCCTCGCTCGACGGCCGGCCGCCGCTGCGCGTGCGCGCGGTCGACGCGCGCGCGCGCGCGGCCGCGAAGGCCGGGGGGGCGCAGAAGGGGCCGCGCAGCGTGAAGAGCCCCATGCCCGGCGTGATCGTCGAGGTGCGCGTCGAGGCGGGGCATCCCGTCGAGCAGGGGCAGGTGCTCCTCGTGCTCGAGGCGATGAAGATGCAGAACGAGATCCGCGCCGAGGGGCGCGCGATCGTCCACGCCGTCCACGCGAAGGTCGGCGTGTCGGTGGCCGCCGGCGCCAAGCTCGTCGACCTGGCCGCCGCCCCGGCCTGAACGAGTGCGCCCGGCGCCCGCGTCGATCGGCCCCTACCGCGTCCTGCGCACGCTCGGCCAGGGCGGCATGGGCGTCGTCTACGAGGTCGAGGACCACGAGCTCCCGCGTCGCTGCGCCCTGAAGCTCGTCCTGGCCCGGGCCGAGCCGGCCGCCCTGCTCCGCTTCCAGCGCGAGGCCCTGCTCCTCGGGCGCGTGCGGCACGCGTCGGTGATGCGCCTCTACAAGGTCGGCCGCCTCGCCGAGGGGCCGTTCATCCTCTCGGAGCTCGTCGAGGGCGAGCCGCTCGACCGCGTCGCGCGCCGCGCCCCGGTCGACCCGCGCGAGGCGGCGCGGATCGTGCGCGAGCTGTGCGGGGCGGTCGCGGCCGTCCACGCGGCGGGGGTCCTCCACCGGGACCTCAAGCCGCAGAACGTGCTCCTGCGGCCCGACGGGCGGCCGGTGCTCCTCGACTTCGGCCTGGCGCGCGAGGAGGGGGGCGACCGCCTGACGCGCACGGGCGCCCTCCTGGGGACCGCCGCCTACATGCCCCCCGAGCAGGCCCGCGGCCACCTCGACCACGTGGACGCCCGGAGCGACGTCTACGCCCTGGGCGCGATCCTCTACGAGCTGCTCCTCGGGCGGCCGCCCTTCCGCGGCAACGCCTTCGAGGTGGTCCGCGACGTCATCGAGCGCGAGCCGGCGTGGCCGGGGGGCGAGCGCCCCGACGTGCCCCCCGCGCTCGACGCGATCTGCCGCCGGGCGATGGCCAAGGCCCGCGACGAGCGCCCGCCCACGGCGCTGGCGCTCCAGGCGGCGCTCGACGGCTTCCTCCGGGGCGACCCGGGCGAGGACGACGCGCCGCCGCCGCCGCGGACGGGGCTCGTCGCCCTGGGCGCGCTGGTCGGGGTCCTCCTCGTCGTGGCCGGGGCCACGGCGGCCCTCGACCTCGCGCCGGCCGCGCCGCCGCCGGCGCCGGCGGCGGCGCCGGGCGCCGCTCCCGAGGCCGGGTCCGCCCTCGCGCCGCTGGGCGATCGCGCGGGGGACCGGCGGCGCCTGCGGCTCGACCTCGTCGAGGAGCGCGACGACTTCGTCCTCACCGTCGGCTGCGACCTCGCGACCACGGTCGACCACGTGGCCGACCGCACCGCCACCCTGGACGTGCGCATCGAGGCGGTGCAGCTCGCCATGGCGGCCGTGGGCGTCCCCGGCGGGGGCGCGCCGTTCGACAGCCGGGCCCCGGCCTCCGAGCATCCGCTGCGGGCCATCGGCGCGCTCGTCGACGAGGGGTTCCGCCTCGCCCTCGACCTCGACACCGGCCGCGTCCGCGAGGTCCGCGGGGTCGAGGCGCTCCACGCGAAGGTCGCCGCCCGCCCGATCGAGGGCGCCGCCGTCCTCGGGACCTCGACGACCCTCCGGGCGCTCCGGCGGCTCATCTCCGACGCCTTCTTCGAGCGCCTGATCGACGCCGCGCTCCACGTGGAGGAGGGCCCCGCGCGGCCCGTGCGCTGGCGGGAGCCGGGCCGGGCCGACGCGACGGGCGAGCGGCGCCTCGTGGCTCGCCCCGAGGCGCAGGCCCGCCCCGCCCTGGCGACCGTCTTCGAGGCCCACAGCGACGACCCGCGCGCCAGGTTCCTGGTCGCCGGCGAGGCGCGCTGGCGCGGCGGGGCGTTCGTCGCGGCGACCCTCACCCAGGAGACCCTGGGCGCCGGGCCGACGCTCCGCTCCCGGTGCGAGCTGCGCGTGGTGGGGCGGTAGGCCGCAGGTCATCTCCGCCCCGAGCAAGGTCTTCAGGCTCCCCCCAGCGTTGACACGAGGTCGCCCTCCGGGCCACGATCTGTGCGAGGCGAGGCGCCCCGTCGCGAGGGCGCCCCACGGAGGGCCGGACGCCGGTGAGCGCGTGAGGTTGGTCGAGTTCCTGGAGCGGTTCGGCGGGCTGGACGACGCCGCGTTCCGGGCCACCTTCAACCATCCCTTCCTGCTCCAGGAGGGCAAGCTCAAGGTCGAGGGCGGCGCCCCGGCGGAGCGTCACGTGTTCCTGCTCCGCCCCTCGGCGTCGGGCAAGCTCTTCGTCGGGCGCAGCCCGGCGGCCGACGTGTCGATCCCTGATCCGCAGGTGTCGAGCAAGCACGCCGAGCTGCGCGCCGACGACGGCCAGTGGACGATCCTCGACGCCGGGTCGACCAACGGCACGTGGGTCGACGGCAAGCGGCTGGCCCAGGGGGCGCCGCAGCCGCTGACCGACGCCGTCCCGGTGCGCTTCGGCCCCGACGTGGCGTTCGTGTTCCTCACGTCGGAGAGCCTCCTGCCGCTCGTGCGCCGCATGCAGGCGCGGCAGGGGTCGGACGAGGGCGTCCGCGGCGGCGTCCTCGAGGCCGTGACCGACCACGTCGGCATCCCCGTCCGGCGCGTGCGCGAGGCGGCCCAGGCCGGCGAGACCGGCGGCAAGGGGGCCGCCTCCGCCCTGTTCCTCAGCTGCGACGGCGTGGACGCCATGCGCGTCGACGTGGGCAAGAAGATCGTCCTCGGCCGCTCGCCCGGCCACGCGACGATGGTCCTCCCGCACGGGGAGGTGTCGCGCGCCCACGCCGAGGTGCTGCGAACCCCCACGGGTGTGACGGTCCGGGACCTCGGGAGCGCGAACGGCACGTTCCTCTGCGGCGTGCGCGTCGGGCAGACGCCGGTCGAGCTCCCGCTGGGCAAGGCGCTGGTGATCGGGCCGTTCACCCTCGTCCTCCAGGGGCCGCCCTCGGAGGCCGGCCTGACGATCCACGCCGACGCGGCGACGCTGCGCGGCGCCTCCGGCGACCTCTCGACGACCCCGCTGACCGACGTCCTGCAGGAGATCGAGGCCGAGCAGAAGACCGGCGTGCTCGAGGTGTTCGGCGGCGGCGTCGTGGGGCGGGTCAGCTTCCGGGCCGGTCAGCCGTGCAACGCCAAGACGGACGACGGCAAGGGCGGCGTCGAGGCGATCAAGGCCCTCCTGCTCATCACGCGGGGGAGCTTCACGCTCAAGAGCGACCCGTCGGCCGTCGGCCCGCGGCGGATCGACAAGGCGTTCTCGGACATCCTGCTGGAGGACTTCCTGGGCTCGTGAGGCCGGGCGCGCCGGCTCACCGCCCCCGCCACGACGTCGCCGGGTCGCCCTGCGCCCGCGCCCACGTCGCGAGGTTCGCGAACCGCGACTCCGACGAGAGGGTCACGAACGCCGGGTCGCGCGCCAGCGGGCCGCGGAGGCCGCCCTCGACGGCCCGGGCCAGGGCGTCGAGCGCCTCGCGGCGGGCGTCGAGGGCCGCGTGCGCGCGCGCCTCGGCCCACGCGAGCGCCGCGGCCAGCTCCGGCGCCGCTCGCGCGCTCGCCTCCCGGGCGAGGGTCAGCGCCGCGCCGGCGTCGCCGCGGGCCTGCAGGAGGACCGCGCGGTAGACCGCCGCGCCGCGCGGGGCGTCGGCGAGCCGCGCCGCGGCGGCGTCGAGGTCCTCCCGGGGCACGCGGGCGCCGCGCAGCGCCCCGGCGAGCGCGGGCGCGACGGCGCGGAAGCGGGGCGAGGGGAAGGGCTCGCCCTCGACGGGGCGCGCGTCGCGGGCGAGGTCGGCGCTCGCGCCGAGCGCGTCGAGCGCCTCGGTCAGCTGCTGCCAGTCGAGGACGACCCGCGGCGTGCACTCGAGCGCGGCGGCCAGGTCGCGCGCGGCCCCCCGCGCGTCGCCGAGCCGGTGCGCCTGGCGGCCCCGCGCCAGGTAGAGGCGGGCCGCCGCGAGCCCCGCCGCCGGGTCGTCGACCTCGAGATGACGCCGCAGGGCCTTGACCCCGGCCGTGGCGGTCGCGGCGCACTCGCGCCACAGCTCGCGGGGGTCGCGGCCCCGCGCGGCCTCGCGCCCGATGATCCGCTCGCCGCGCTCGAGGTCCGCCAGGTAGCCGGCGGCGTGCGACAGCTCGACGAGCCGCTGGTAGCGCGGGTCTTGCCGCACGTCGTCGAGGTCCCGCTGCAGCTCGATCGACCGGTAGACGGTGAAGCCGCCGTCGAGCGCCGCCCCGAGCGCCTCGAGCGCCCCGTCGAGGTCGCGCCCGCGCGCCCGCAGCCGCGCCCGGACGTAGTGCGCGTAGGCCGGCGGCGGCTGCGCCTCGAACGCCGCCGCGACGCCGCGCGCCGCCTGCGCCGGCTCGCGCAGGCTCATGAGCAGGACGGCGCGCAGGAGCAGCGCCCCGGGGTGCGCCGGCGCCCGGTCGAGGTAGCGGTCGAGCGCCCGCAGGCCGTCGCGGGTCGCCTGCTCGGGCGGCGGCTCCTGCGCGAACTCGAGGGCGACGAAGGCCACGAACCCGGCGAGGAAGTCGGGGTCGACGTCGACCTGCTCGGGCGCGAGCTGGCGCACCCGCTCGAGGATCGCCGCGAGGTCGAAGCCCTGCTCGGGCCGGTAGGCGGCCACCTCGTCGTAGAGGTAGCCGAAGCCGCGCGGGGTGAGCTCGATCATCGCCGCCAGGTCGACCAGCGCCTCCGGCAGGGCGAAGGCGCGCACGCGCATGAACGCGCGCAGGAGGTGCAGGTCCGCCAGGCGGACGGGGTCGACGGCGGCCGAGCACACGGCGAACGCCGCCTCGAGGTGGCGCTCCGCGCCCAGGTGGTCGCCCCGCGCGCGGGCCTCCCAGGCGGCCTCGCGGGCGCGGTCGCAGACGTCCACGTAGTCGCGGCGCAGGAGCTGCACGCGCGCCTCGTCGACGGCCGCGCGGGCGCCGGTGCCGTCGAGCCGGCGCAGGAGCCCGGCGCGCAGCTCGTAGGCCTCGACGTCCTTCGGCGCGAGCTCGACCGCCCGGTCGAGGTCGGCGACCGCCTCGCGCTCGCGCCCCAGCGTCGTGAGCGACCGCGCGCGGGCCAGCCGCAGGGCCGCCTCGCGCCGCCGGCGCGCCGGCGAGTCGCCGAGCGCCTCGACGAGCTCGAGCGCCCGGCCGAGCGCGAGGGCCGCGTCGGCGTGGCGGTCGAGCGCCGCCAGGAGCTCGCCCTGGAGGCCGTGCGCCTCGTCCGTGCCGCCGGTCTCCACGGCCCGCTCGAGCTCCGCCAGCGCGGGCTCGGGCTGGCCGGAGAGGAACAGGGCCCGGCCGAGCGCCACGCGCGCCGGCGCGAGCCACGGGGCGAGCCGCGCCGCGCGCTCGACGAACAGGCGCGCGCGCGCGAGGAGCGCGCGCCGGCCGAGGCCGCCCGCCTCGGCCTGGCGTGCGCGGTCGAGCGCGTGGCGCCCCTGGGCCAGCAGCACCAGCGCCTCGTCGGTCGCGCCGCCCACGAGGTCGACCAGGCGCGGCTCGCCGCGGGCGAGCCGCGCCTGCGCGGTGGCGGCCTCGGCCACCGCGACGATGGCCCGCGGGTCCTCGAGCGCGAGCAGGGCGCGCGCCCGGAGCACGAGCGCCTCGGCGTCGCCCGGCGCCGCCTCGAGGAGGCGGTTGACGACCGCGAGCGCCACCTGCGGGTCGCGGCGCCGCATGGCCAGGTGGGCCCGCGCCCGCTCGACCGAGGCCGCCCCCGGGGCCAGCTCGGCCGCGCGCTCGAGGTCGCGGCCCGCCGCGAGCAGGTCGTCGCCGCCGCCGGCCTGCACGCGGGCCGCCGCGCGCTCGAGGAGGAGCGGCACGAGGTCGGCGGCGGCCGCCTCGAGCCCGGGCTGCTCGAGCGCCTGCGACGCCGCCGCGACGGCCTCGCCCGGCCGGCCGAGGCCCCGGTGGTGGCGCGCGGCCACGAGGAGCGCCACCCGCCGGTCGGGGTCGTCGCCCCCCGCGCGCGCAAGGGCGCGGGCGAGGTCCTCGCCCGCGCCGGCGGCGTCGCCCACGAGGGCGCGCAGCCGCGCGCGCGCCGCGAGCGCCCGCGCCGTGGGGTCGAGCTCGACGGCCGCGTCCAGCTCCTCGAGGGCGCGGGCCCGGTCGCCGGCGCGGGCCCAGGCGAGGCCGCAGTGCAGCCGCGCCAGGGGCTCGCGCGGGAGGGCGCGGCTGGCCTCGTCGAGCGCCGCCAGCGCCTCGGGCTCGCGCCCCTCGGCCAGGAGCAGGCCCGCCGCGGCCACCCGCACGCGCGCGTCGCGCGGGTCCTCGCGCAGGGCGGCATCGACGTCGGCGCGCGCCCGGGCCAGGGCGCCCAGCGCCGTGCGGGCCCGGGCGAGCCCGGCGAGCGCCCAGGCGGCGCTCACGCCGGCGGCGCGGGGCGGGGCGAGGGCCGCCTCGTACTCCTCCTCGGCGAACTTCGGCCGCCCGGCCGCCATGTGCGCCTCCGCCAGCCAGAAGCGGACGTCGCGCCGGTCCGGCGCCAGGGCCCGCGCCCGCGCCAGGTGGTCGAACGCCGGGCGGACGTGGCCGTCGCGCAGCTCGAGCTGGCCGAGCGCCAGGCGCAGCTCGGCGTCGCGGGGCCTCCGCTCGAGCAGCCCGGCGTAGAGGGCGCGGGCGCGGTCGCGGGCGGCCGGGTCGCCGCGGGCCAGGGCCTGGGCCTCGAGCGCCTGCGCCTCCTCCCGGGCGGCCGCCGCCTGGGCCGCCGCGTCGCGGGGCGCCTGCGCGCCGAGGCCCCCCGCCTCCTCGGCGGCCTCGGCGGCGAGGCGCGTCGCAGTCTGCGCCTCCCTCAGCGCCTCGTCGAGGCGCCCCTCCGCCAGGCGCGCGCGCCCCTGGGCCAGGGCGGCCTGCGCCGCCGCCAGGGCGCGCGCGCACCGCGCCTTGCGCTCCTCGAGCTCGGCGTGGGCGCGGGCGTGCGCCTGGGTGCGCTGGTGGGCGTGGAGGAGCGCGGCGGCGCCGGTCACGCCGACGGCCAGGACCGCGAGCCCGGCCACGCCCGCCGGCGTGCGCAGGCGGCGGGCGAGCCGCTTGCCCGCGCGGAGCGCCGACGACGCGAGCGGGGGGCCCGGCACCGCCACGAGGTCGCCGCGGAGGAAGGCGCGGAGGTCCTCGGCGAGCGCGAGCGCCGTCGGGTAGCGGTCGTCGGGCGCCTTCTCGAGCGCCCGGAGCACGATCCGCTCGAGCGCGCGCGGGATGTCGGGGCGGCGGGCGCTGGGGCGCTCCGGCGCCTCGCTGGCCATGCGGGCCTGGAGCTCGGGGAAGGACTTCGCCGTGATCGGGAGGGCGTCGGTGAGGCCCTCGTAGAGGAGCACCCCCAGGGCGTAGACGTCCGTGCGCCGGTCGATCGCGTCCGGGTCGCCGCGGAGCTGCTCGGGGGACATGTAGAGCGGCGTGCCGACGAGGTCGCCCTCCTCCGTGAGCGACGAGCGGCCCAGGTCGCGCGCGAGGCCGAAGTCGGCGATCCGCGGCGCGCCCGATGGCTCGATGATGATGTTCTGCGGCTTGATGTCGCGGTGGATGATCCCCTGCTCGTGGGCGTGGTGCAGCCCCTCGGCGACGGTCGCCACGACCTCGAGGAAGCGCGCGCGGTCGAGCGCCCGGCGGGCCTGGCCCAGCTCCTGGCCCTCGACGAAGTCCATGGTGAAGAAGTGGCGGCCTCGCTCGTCCTGGCCGACGTCGTGGACCTTGATGATCGCGGGGTGGCGCAGCCGCGCGATCGCCTGGGTCTCGCGCTGGAAGCGCTCCTGGGCGTCCCGCGACGCGTCGCCGCGCAGGAGCTTGAGGGCGACGACGCGGCGGGACCCCGGGTCGAGGACCTTGAAGATGATCCCCATGCCGCCGTCGCCCACGCGGTCGAGCACCTGGTAGCGGCCGATGCGCCGCGGCAGGCGGGCGGCGGTGGTGGTGGCGTGCGCGTCGTCGGACCCGGCGGCGACGAGCGCCGTCTGCGAGCCGTCGGCCCGTGTGCGCGCGCCCGTCTCGGCGGCGGCGACGACGTTCCTGTGCCCGCACGGGCAGCGGCGCGCGCGCGCGGTCGGGCCGGGGACGCACACGAACGCGCGGCCGCAGCGCGCGCAGGTCCGCCGCGCCGCCTCCAGGCGCGCCTGGAGGAGCACGTACTCCTGCGGCGCGAGCAGCTTGGCGCGGATCAGCCCCTGCGCGACCGACCCGGCCGAGGCCTCGTCGCGCGGCAGGCGCGACAGGACCTCCCGCACCGCCTGCTTGGCGGCAGGTCGGCGCCGGACGACGAGGTAGGCCAGGAGGATCCCATCGGTCCGGCGCATGGCTCGCGAGCCACTCTACCCCGCGGGCGGCCGGCCCGGACGCGTCCCGCAGGCCCTTCCGGGGGGCGGCACTCGGCCTCCTGCCGTCGGCCATGATCTTCGTTCGACTCATCTCCGGACCGCCCTCGAGCACACCAGGCCGCGCGTTCGCAGCCGGAGCCTCAGGCGAGGGCGAGGAGGGCGAGGCGATGCGGCGCGAAGGCGAGGGAAGGCGGCCTCCTGGCCGCCGACCGAGCCTGAGCGGTCGGGGGCCCGACGCCGCCCCCCCCGACGCACCGCAGCGCCCGCCATCCTCGGCCGCAGCCGCGATCATCTGTCGTAAGGCGCGCGGTCCAGCGCCCGGCGCACGCGCGGGTCGAGGCGGTCGAGCCAGCGGTCGAGCAGCGTGCCCTTGGCCTGCTCGAGCCGGGTGAGCGCGAGGCGGTAGGTGATGTAGGCCTGGACCTCGCCGCTCTCGGCGGCGGCCAGGTCGGCGAGGTCGCGCAGGACGTCGCGCGGGACGGCCGTCCCGTGGACGACCTGCGTGCGCGTGGCCCGGAGCCGGCGCGCGGCGAGGATCCGCGAGGCGCGGGTGGCCTCGATCTGGGCCTTGGCCGTGCGCACGTCGCGGATCGCCCGGCGGACCTGCAGGACGATGTTCGCCTCGACGCCGCGGATCGCGGCCTCGGCGCGCTCGATGTCGTGCTGGGCCGCGCGCACGCGGGCCCGCTCGCTGCGCAGGAACAGCGGCAGGTTCAGCCGCAGGCCCGCGCTCCAGCTGTAGAACCGGCCGCTCCCCAGCGCCGACCAGGCCGAGTGGTGCTGCCCGCCCAGGCCGTCCTCGCGCAGCTGCGCGAAGGCGTCGAGCTGGGGCAGGGCCTCGTTGCGCCGCAGGGTGAGCGAGTGCTCGGCCGTGTCGATGTCGAGCAGGGCGCGGTGGAGGTCGGGGCGCCGCTCGCGGGCGAGCTGGACGGTGCGCTCGGGGTCGAGGTCCGGCTCGGGCAGCATCCACGGGCGGTCGGTCGGGACGATGAACACGTCCCAGCGCGACGACTCGGACGACGGCCGCACGAGCCGCAGGAGCCCGTCGCGCGCCCCCTCGAGCGCGTTCTCGGCCGCGATCAGCCCCTCGCGCTGCCCGGCCACGCCGGCCTGGGCGACGACGACGTCGAGGTCCGAGGCGGCGCCGACCTCGCGCCGGCGGCGCTGGTCGTCGAGGAACTTCTGCGCGCTCTCGACCGACCGCTCCTGGAAGCGCAGCTGCTCCTCCGCGCGGACGAGCGTCCAGTAGGCGTCCTCGACGGACACCGTCGCCGCCATGAGGAAGTCGGCGTAGCCGGCGTCGGCGCCGAGGGCGAGGTTCTCGGCGATCCGCACCGGGGCCATGTTGACGTCTATGCCGAAGCCCCGCAGGAGGGGCTGGGTGAGCTCGATGCCGACGGCGGGCGAGTACGACGGGTTCAGCGAGAAGATGTTCTCCGTCTTGAGCCGCGACTCCTCCCAGAAGGCCCGCGCCTGGGTGCCCGTCATGAAGCGCTTGGAGATCGACGTCGAGATGCGCAGCGAGTCGCTGGCGGCCGCGTTGAGGCCGACCGGGAAGCCCGAGAACGGGTTCGCCGAGAAGAACGGGGTCCGGTTCTCGGCGTAGGTGGCCTCGACGCCGATCACCGGGTCGAACACGCCGAGCGCCACCGGCACCTCCTCCTGCGCGGCGCGGGCCCGCAGGAGCTCGACGAGGTAGTCGGGGTTGTTCTCGAGCGCCATGCCGATCGCCTGCTCGAGCGTGAGCGGCAGGACCTCGACGCGGGGGGCGATCACGGGCGACTGGTCGGAGAGGTCGCGGGCCTTGTCGCGCAGCTCGAGCTCGCGGGCGGCGATGCGCAGGCGCTCGCGGCGGATGCGCTCCAGCTCGAGCCGGATGCGCTGGAGCTCCACCTCGCGCTCGACCTGCACCTCCTCCCCCTCGGCCGCGGCGCGCTCCTCCTCCTGCTCGGCGGAGGGCGGGTCGATGGCGGGCGGCCAGCGGGGGCTCGGGTCGTCCTGCGCGCGGGCGAGGCCCGGGGCGAGGACGGCGAGCAAGGCGAGGGCGTTGGCGATGCGCACGATGGTCCCCCCTGACGCGCTCCCCGAACGCGCGCATTCTACTGACCATTCCCGGGATGGAACGCCCGGGGGAAGGGCGCTCGTCGACCCCGGAGGGAGTGGCCACGCGCCCCAGGCGCACCCGGCGATCCCGGGCGCCGGCTCCTTCTCGTGCTCTCTCCAGCCGTCGCCGCCGTGACGCGCATGGGGCGCCGCGTGGAACGCCTGGCTCAGGCAGACGTCGGCACCGCCGGCCGGTCCACGACCCTGGCCAGCATCTCCCGGCCGAACTCGATGAAGCTCCGGGCGACCCGGCTGCCGGGGGCGTACTCGAACACCGGGAGCCCGCGCTCGGTGGCCTGGAGGAGGGTGTGGGCGTCGTAGGCGATGCACGAGTCGAGCACCATGCAGGCGCAGCGGGTGGGCGGGAGCCCCTGGCGGCCGCTCAGCTGCTCCTCCTTGCGCACGCCGATGCGCACGCCGACGACCAGGAGCCGCCGCGTGCACACGCGCTCGGCGGCCTCGACCGTCTCGCACAGGGCCGGGGCGGAGAAGGCCGTCCCCGACAGCGGCAGGAGGAGGACGTCCGCGGCCGCGAGGGCGTTGCAGCCCAGCGGGTCGAGGGCCGGCAGGGCGTCGACCACGATGACGCGGTAGCGCTGGCGCGCGACCTGGAGCCCGCGCTTGAGGAGGTCGATCGGCGGGTCCTCGTCGCGCCACAGGCGCGCCTGGAGCTTCTCCATGATCGGCCCGCCGGGGAGCACGTCGAGCCCGGGCGGACAGCTCGCCGGGCGGCAGTCCTCGACGAACGCGTCGGGGTCGGCCAGCCGCTCGAGCGTCCGCTCGCCGTGCGCCCGCGGCAGCCCGACGTTGGCCGTGGCGTCGCCCTTCGGGTCGAAGTCGACGAGGAGGGTGCGGCGGCCGGCCTGGGCGAACATGGCCGCGAGGTTGACGGCGGTGACGGTGCGTCCGACGCCGCCCTTGTGGCTCCCGAGGACGATCACCGGCGCCTGCGGCTGGCCGATCACGCGGTCCTCCCCCCCCGATCTGACGCGCCGGGTCACCCCGGTCAGGGCTCGCGCGAGCCCCTGGACCGTGCGATTGTAAGCGCGCCGGACCCCCGTTAACCTGGGTGGCGTAGGTCCAGTTCGTGCTTCCGCAGGCGGGGGCACGCGTCACGCGCGAGACGGAGCAGCCCCGAGTGAAGTACGCCCTGGTCTCCGACATCCACGCCAACCTCGAGGCGTTCACGGCCTGCCTGAAGGTCATCGAGGACGAGCGCTGCGACAAGATCGTCTGCCTGGGCGACATCGTCGGCTACGGGGCCAACCCGCGCGAGTGCATCAAGATGGTGCGCGAGTACGGCATGGCGACGATCGCGGGGAACCACGACTTCGCCTGCATCGGCAAGACGAACATCAACTACTTCAACAGCTACGCGAAGGAGTCCACCCTCTGGACCCGCAAGGTCACCACGGAGGAGGACAAGGAGTTCCTCAACAGCCTGCCGCTCGTCGACTACCACGACGACTTCACCGTGGTGCACGGCACGCTCTACTCGCCCGAGCTGTTCGACTACATCCAGACGACCTACGACGCCTACCTCTCGCTCCAGCTGCTCGAGAACCAGGTGTGCTTCCTCGGCCACTCGCACGTGCCGATCACCTTCTTCCAGGGCGAGATGATCAGCTACACCCTGCACCCGGAGATCACGCTCGAGGACGGGGTGCGGGCGCTGGTGAACATCGGCTCGATCGGCCAGCCGCGCGACGACAACCCGCGCGCGTCGTTCGCGATCTACGACACCGAGGCGCGGAAGATCAAGGTCCACCGCGTCGAGTACGACGTGGAGACGGCCGCCGAGAAGATCCGCAAGGCCGGGCTCCCCGAGCCCCTCGCGGAGCGGCTGAAGTACGGCCGCTAGGCTCCTCGACGACCGCGCCCGCTGGGCCGCGGCCGCGCCGGCCGAGCAGGAGGCCGAGGCCGCCCGCGTGGCCGCCGCGCTGGGCCCCGCCTACGCGCTCGAGGGGCTGGTCGAGGCCGCCTGCGCCGGCCTCGCGCACCGCGTGGCGCGCCTCCGGCACCCGCGCACCGGCCTCGTCCTGCACCTCGTCCCGGGCGGGCCGGTGACCCTCGGCCGCGCGGGCGGCGCGGCGCGCGAGGGCCCGGTGCGCCAGGCGGCCGTGGGCCCGCTCCTCGTCGCGCGGGCGCCGGTCCTCCAGGCCGAGTGGGACCTGCTCGGCGGCGACGACCGGCGCGAGCACCGCGGCGCCGACCTGCCGATCACGGGGGTCTCGTGGCACGCGGCGCGGGGCTGGCTGGCGCGGGCGGGCGACGGGCTGCGCCTGCCGCGCGAGGCCGAGTGGGAGCACGCCTGCCGGGCCGGGAGCGAGGGCGTCTTCTTCTGGGGCGACGCGGCCGACCCGGCCTGGTGCTGGTGGCTCGACACGGCCGGCGGGCGCCCCCACGCGCCCGAGGAGCACGCCGACCGGGCCAACGCGTTCGGCCTGGTCGACGCGAGCGGCAACGTCGCCGAGTGGTGCGAGGACGACCTCGACCTGGCGATGGAGGGGAGCGCCTGGCAGGAGTGGGACCCGGGCAAGGTGCTGCGCGGCGGCAGCTGGGACCGGCCGTCGTCGCACGCCCGCTCGGCCTGGCGCGAGGGCGCGCCGCCTGGGCGCGCCGACCCGGACGTCGGGCTACGGCCCGTGGTGACGGTTCGAGGTCGGGCATGACCCGCCGAGTCTAGCCGCGCCGGCCCCTCAGGTCAGAACGCGCGGCGCCCCGGCGCGGGCGCCTCGCCGGTGTCGGCCGGGAAGAGCCCCTCCGGCTCCGCCGCCCAGAGCGTCTCGCCCTTGTCGTCGCGCAGCTCGAGGCGGACCGTGCGCGCGTCGGCGTCGACCTCGATCCAGCCGAAGTTGTTCCCGGCGCCGTAGATGTAGACGCGGTCCGGGTTCGAGACGTCGCCGCCGCGCTGGAAGCTCGAGTTCGCGAGCGGCGACGAGGTCACGTCCCAGAGCTCGTAGCCGACGCGGTCGGCCGGCCAGCGCACGACCTCGGCCAGGTGTCGGTCGCCGGAGACGAACATGACGCCCTTGACCCCCCGGTCGCGGATCGCGTCGAGGATCGCCTCGCGCTCGTCGCGGGCGAGCTGCCAGCTCTCGAACGCGTGGTAGCGGGCCAGGAACTGGCTGGCGGTGGCCACGACCTTGATCGGCGCCGCGCTCGCCGCGAGGCCGTCGAGCAGCCACTCGCGCTGGCGCGCGCCGAGCAGCGTCTTGTCGGGCGAGTTCGGCATGCGGTTCGGGTCGCGGAACCAGCGGTTGTCGAGGAGGAACAGGTCGACCGGCCCGATGCTGGCGCGCGTGTAGATCCCCTCGCCGCCCTCGCCCGCCGACGGGTTCGGGAAGTAGGCGACGAAGATGTCGCGGGCGACCCCCTTGAGCGCGTAGGTGCGGTCCGAGTCGTTGGGCCCGTAGTCGTGGTCGTCCCACTGCGCGAAGATGGGGGTCGAGCCGATCAGGCGGCGCAGCCCGGGGTTCTCGCGCTGCTCGCGCACGCGCGCCCACATGCGGACGGGGTCCTTCACGTCCTCGCGGTCGTAGTAGCTGTTGTCGCCCAGGAACACGAAGGCGCTCGGGCCGGCCGCGGCCACCGCGTCGAAGATCGGCTGCTCCCGCTGCCGCGCCATGTGCACGCACGACCCGAAGGCCAGCGTGACCCGCCCCGTGCCGGGCGCGGGCAGGGTGCGGAACGACCACGGCCCGCCCGGCGCCTGCTGGCCGTCGACGAGGACCTCGTAGGCGTACTCCGTCCCCGCCGCCAGGCCCTCGACGCGCGCCACGGCCGTGTGGTCCGCCTCGTCGCGGGTCCGGCTCGCGAGCTCCCGCCAGGGCGCCCCGGCGTCGGCCGCCGGGCGGACCCGGAAGACCACCTCCGCCGGGCCGTCGGTCCGGGCCCAGAGGCGGCTCGTGGCGTGGTCGGTGGCCCCGACGAGGGGGCCGCCGGTGAGCTCGGCGGCGCCGGCCGGGGCCAGGATGAGGAGCAGGGCCAGGAGGGGGGGGAGCGTCCGGTTCATGGGCGGACACCTTAAACGGTGGGGGCCCCCCCGGGTCCCCGGGGGGCAGCCCTGGCCTCGCGCATGCGCGCGACGGGGGTCGGGTGTAGGCTTGGGAACGGGGACGAAGGGTCGTAAAGGGGCGGGCAGCTTGGGCGTCGAAGGCAAGTTGAACGCGATCTGCTTCGGCGGTGGCGGGCTCGTCGGCACCTCGAAGGCGCTGGGGCACCTCATCGGCCTGGACCAGCTCCTGCGCGAGCCGGAGAACCGGGCCGAGCTGAAGCGCTCCTTCTTCGACTACATGGCCGAGGCCGGCGTCCAGCTGCGCGAGCTGGAGGGGCGCCTGGACGAGGTCTTCGACCGCATGCCCGCCGACGTGCGCAGCGGGCGCGCCGACCACGTCTCGCGGTACTTCCAGGTGGCGACGGGGATCTCCGGCGGCTCGCTCCTCGCCTCCGGGCTCGTCTCCGGGCTCCCGCTGGTGGAGCTCGTCCGCGAGGGGCTGGCCTTCCCGGTCTTCAGCTACTTCCGCCCCGACGTGAAGGAGTACCTGCGCGGGCTCAAGCACCTGCCCCTCGTGCCCCTGCGCATGCTGCGGATCATCGCCCACGACCTGCGCCGCGGGCCCGAGGCCGCCGCGCCGCGCAGCCGGCGCGGGCTCTCGCACCTGCGCCGCCTCTCGCGGGTCTCGTTCGAGCTGCTCACCGCGTTCCAGGACATCCTCCCGCGCGCCCTGTTCACGGGCGAGGGGATCTCCGAGTACGTCGACGAGCTCTCGGCCCGCCACGGCCTGGCCAACTCGTTCCAGGACGTGCGGGAGCGGGGCAAGCACCTCTTCATCATCGCCGAGCGGTTCAACGCGGCGCGGACCCTCTCGGCGCCGCACGAGCCGGACACGACGATCTACTTCGGCATGCCGCCCTACGACCAGTTCCCGGTGAGCCACGCGATCCGCGCCTCGTGCTCGATCCCCGGGATCACCACGCCCTACCCGTTCGTCGACCACGCGCGGGGCGGGCGCACCTACGACCTGGCGGACGGCGCGATCGGCAAGACGATCGGGCGCAGGCAGATCATCGAGCAGATGAAGATCGACTGCGTCGTGACCGTGAACCCGATCGTCCCCTACAACGGCCCGCTGAACAACATCCTCGACCACACCGAGCAGCTCTACCGCAAGCTCATCTATTCGCGCCTCAAGGCGGTCGAGGCCTACCTGGACGCCGACGTGCGCGAGCGCACGATCCACCTCGAGTCGCGGCCCGACGACTTCTTCTACAACATGTTCCGCCTCGACAAGATGAAGGACGGGCTGTTCGAGGGCTACTACCAGACGCTGAAGTACGCGGCCGAGAACTACGTGACGATGAACGACCGCCTGAAGAAGGGCGGCCTGTGCCTCATCCCGCGCACGGAGATCTTCCGGCTGGTGACGAAGTCGTCGACCGTGCGCGAGCGCGCCTACATCCTCAAGTCGCAGCGGCTCGAGCGCTCGTCGTTCCGCAAGCGCCTCGGCGGCGTGCTGGCGTCGGCGATCGGCGGCGAGGAGCAGCCGGCGAAGAGCCCGGCCGAGGCGGCGCCTTAGCTACGGCGCGTCACTCCCGGTACGACGTCCACCACCACCCGCAGAACCCGCACCTGAACGCGTAAGTCTCCGCCTCCAGCTCGTCGAGCCCCTCCTCCGGGAACGGCAGGTCGGGCTCGAGCGCCTCGAGGAACCAGTCCTCGAGGTCCTCGCCGCGGGGCAGGAGCGGCTCGAGCGCGTGACCGTGGAAGACGGCGTAGTCGTTGCAGCAGACGGGCCACACCGGGTCGACGGGCCAGGCCACGCCGGGGTGATGAATGAGGTCGCGCGCGCGGGTGAGCGCATCGTCGCGGGGGATCGCCAGCGCGCGCACGAGCGGGTGGGCCGGGTCGACGTCGTCGGGCGGGTCGTCGGCCTCGGGGTCGACGCCGAACGGCGCCCAGTTGGCGCCCGGCCCGTCGCGCGTCGCCTTGACGAGGTCCTCCCGGTAGTCGCGGCGCCCGCCGACGCCGAGGTAGCGGTAGTGGGGCTCGGCCCCCCCGGCGCGCCAGGCGTCCCAGGCGTCCTCGATCGGGGCGCCGGGGTCGCGCCCCAGGGCGCGCGCGGCGGCCCGCCGCACGGCGCCGCGGCGGTCGCGCAGGGCGGCCTCGAGGGCGCGCCGGTCCTCGTCGCCCGGGCCGAGGGCGCCGAGGGCCTCGGCCGCGGCCTCCCGGACGGCCCAGTCGGGGTCGGTCAGGACCCCGCGCAGCGCCGCGCGGGCGATCGAGGCGTCCGCCGGCCCGGCGTGGCCGAGGGCGCGCGCCCCCAGGCGGCGCAGCGGCCAGCCGAGGCCCACGCGCCGGGCGAGGGCGGGGCGGACCGGCCAGCGGGAGGCCTCGGGGAGCCCGCGCCGCCCGAGGGCGCGGCGGGCGAGGTCGACGACGTCGGCCTCGCCGGCGCGCGCCAGGACGAGCCGCGCCTCGGCCTGCAGGAACGGGTCGGACGCGGCCCCCAGGAGCGACGCCGCCAGGGGCGCGAGGTCGGCCGGCGCCTCGCGCCGGGCGAGGCCCTGGAGCGCCGTGAGCCGCCAGACCTCGGACGGCTCCTGGAGGGCGGAGAGGAGCTCGTCGCGCGCGCCGGGCGCGTCCGGGGCGCGGGCCAGCTCGCGGAGGCGCGCCAGGGAGGCGCCCTCGTCGTCCTCCTCCAGCTCCTCGAGGTCGCTCCCCTCGTCGGGGTCGGGCGCACGGTTCGGCATCGCGCTGCCGTCTTACCATGAGGTCCCCGGGCCCACGAAGCGCGCCGTCGGCGACGACGCACCAGGGACTCACCACGGAGGCCACGGAGGACACGGAGGTCGCCCTGCTCCCCTCCGTGGCCTCCGTGCCGTCCGCCCCGCGGTCGATCTCTCGCCCTCAAGGCGCCTCGTGCGCCTCGCCCAGCCCCAGCGCCGCCTTCACGTCGTCGAGCACGACGTAGAGGCAGGGGATCACGATCAGCGTCAGCCCGGTGGAGAAGGCCAGGCCGAAGACGATCGAGATCGCCATGGGGCTGAGGAAGCGCGCCTGGCCGGTGGCCAGGAACGCCAGCGGGAAGAGGCCGAAGATCGTCGTCACCGAGGTGAGGATGATCGCCCGCAGGCGCCGCACGCTGGCCTGGCTGGCGGCCTCGAGCGCCGACAGCCCGCCGCGGCGCAGCTCGTTGATCAGCGACACGAGCACGAGGCTGTCGTTGACGACGATGCCCGAGGTGGCGACGAGGCCCATGACCGACATGAACGACACGTCGCGGCCGAGGAGCATGTGCCCGAGGAGGATCCCGTCGATGCCGAACGGGATCGCGACCATGACCAGGAGCGGCTGGGCGAACGACTTGAACTGCGTGCCGAGGATCATGTAGACGAGCAGCACGGAGATCAGGAAGGCCTTGAGCATGCCGTTCATCGACTGCTCGGCCTCGCGCCGCTGCCCCTTGATCCGGAGGTCGATGCCGCGCTCGCGGCGCAGGGGCTCCTCGAAGGACGCCTTGAGCCGCTCGGTGACCTCGATCGCGTTGGCGCGGCGCGTGTCGACGTCGGCGAAGACGGTCACGGCGCGCCGCCGGTCGCCGCGGACGATCTTGGCCAGGCCGCGCCCCTCGCGCGCGGTCGCCACGGCCCGGAACGGCACCCGCTGGCCCGTCGGCGTCGCGAGCCACAGGTCCTCGAGGGTGGCGCGCTGCGCGCGGTCGTCGAGCGGGTAGCGGACCACGAGGTCGACGTCCTCGTCGAGCCGTCGGACGCTCGTCGCGGCGCGCCCCTGGAAGGCGTCGCGCACCTGCTGGGCCACGGCCTGGGTGGTCAGGCCCAGCGCGCCCGCCGCCTCGAGGTCGACGACCACCTCGAGCTCGGCCTTGCCCGGGGCCGAGTCGTCGAAGATGTCGTGCACGCCGTCGATCCCGCGCAGCCAGCCGGCCAGCTCCTCGGCCGCCTCGCGCAGGGCCGGGAAGTCGTCGCCCTCGAGCGACACCTCGATCGGCGAGCCGCCGGGGCCCGCCTGGAGGCCCTTGAACTCGAGCTTGGTGAAGCCGCGCAGCCGCCCCGTCTCCGCGCGCAGGTGCTCGAGGATCTCCTCGGTCCCCCGCTCGCGTCGGCCGGGGTGCGTGAGCGTGAACACGACCTGCCCCAGGTGCCCGCCGCGGTCGGCCTGGTCGACGTTGATCGCCGAGACGCCGACGTTGGTGATCGACGCCTCGCGCTCCTCGTCGGGGAGGTCGAGGATGATCCGCTCCAGGTCGCGCGCCCGCTCGGAGCTCTCCTCGAGCGACGCCGTCGACGGCAGCTCGTAGTTGAGGAAGTAGGTCTCGCTCTCGAACGGGTCGAAGAGGATGAACCCGGTCGTCACGGACGCCAGGGTGACGATCACGATCGAGAGGCCGACGAGCGCCGAGAGCACGCGGTAGCGGCGCTCGAGGCACCAGTCGACGGCGCGCCGGTGGAAGGCCTTGAGGCGCTCGAACCAGCGGGCGGGGTCGGCGGCGTGCGAGGGGCCGAACTCGACCACGTGCACGGGCATGACCGTGAAGCACTCGAAGAGCGAGGCGATGAGGCAGAACGCGACGACGACCGGGACCTGCCACATCCACTGGCCCATCTCGCCCGGCGTCAGCAGCATGGGCATGAACGCCGAGACGGTCGTCGCCACCGTGCAGAAGACCGGGACCGCGACCTGGCGCGTCCCGTTGACGGCCGCGAGCGCCGGCGCCTCGCCCTGCTCGATCCGCGACTGGATGTTCTCGACGACGACGATCGCGTCGTCGACGAGCATCCCCAGGACCAGGATGAGCGCGAAGAGCGACATCATGTTGATCGAGATCCCGACCAGCGCCATGCAGCAGAAGGCGAACAGGAAGGCGGCGGGGATCCCGAGGGCCACGATCGCGGCCATGCGCCAGTGGAGGAGCAGGCACAGGCTGGCCAGGACGAGGACGAACCCCTGCAGGGCGTTCGTCTTCATGATGTCGAGGCGGTCGTTGAGGTAGATCGACAGGTCGGTGTGGACGCTCGCGCTGACGCCGGCCGGGAGCTCGAGCTTGCGCGCCAGCTCGCGCACCTGCCGCGAGATCTCGAGGATGTCGCCGTCGCGCTCCTTGAGGGCGGTCAGGTTGAGGGCCGTCTTGCCGTCGAAGCGCCCGTAGGTGAGCGCGCGCTCGAACCCCGGCATGACCCGGGCGATGTCGCCCACGCGCACCGCGGAGCCGTCGGGCCGCGCGCGGACGACGACCGCCTCGATCTGCTCGGTCGTCTCCGTCTCGCCGCGCGTGCGGATCAGCACCTCGTCGCGGGTCCGCTCGAGCGTGCCGCCGGGGACGGTGCGGTTCTGCGCCTGGAGCGCCCGCGCCACCTCCTCGAGGGTCACCCCGTGGCGCAGGGCCGCCTCGGGCGAGACCTCGACGTGCCACTCGAGGGCGCGGAGGCCCGAGGGCTGCACCGCGGCGACGCCGGGGATCGCCTCCATGCGCCGCTTGATCGGGCGCACGAGGTCCTTGAGGGCCAGCTCGCTCACGTCGCCGTGGATCGAGAGCGTGATGACCGGGAAGCGGGTCTTCACCTCCTGCACGAGCGGGTCGTCGCGCAGCTCCGCCGGGAGGTCGGGGATCGCCGCCACGGCGCGGTCGACCTCCTGGAGCGTGCGGGTCATGTCGGCGCCCTGGGCGAGCTTGCCTATGACCCAGCAGACCCCCTCCTGCGTCGTCGACTCGATCTCCTCCACCCCGTCGACCGAGTCGAGGGCGTCCTCGAGCTTGATCGTGACCAGCTCCTCGACGTCCTCGGGCGCGGCGCCGGGGTAGACGGCGGTGACGCGGATCTTCTCGCGCGTGAACTCGGGGAAGATCTCCCGGGTCATCGTGGAGTAGGCGAAGAAGCCGCCCACGACGAGGAGGAGCTGGGCCAGGTGGACGGCGACGCGGTTGTCGACGGCCGCCCGGACGAGGGCGCCGATCACTCAGTCCCCCAGCCGGGCCAGCGGCGCGCCGTCGAAGAGGAGGCCGGTGCCCTCGACGACGACCTCGCACGCGCCGTCGAGGCCGGCGCGGAGGAGGCGGCCCTCGCCCTGGCGCGGGCCGAGCGTCACGGCCACGCGTCGGGCCCGGTCGCCGTCGGCGAGGAAGACGTGGTGCGCGCCGGCCTCGGCCACGACGGCGCCGTCGGGCACGAGCAGGGCGTGCTCGATCACGCCGAGGTCGAGCACGACGCGCGCGAACATGCCGGGCCGCAGGAGGCCGCCGGCGGCCTCGGCCGCGACGTCGACGGCGAACGTCCGGTCGCGGGGGTCGGCCGCGGCGGCGACGCCCTCGACGCGCGCCGGGAACGGGCCGGCGGCGTCGCCCTGGCCGGGGAGGCGCGCGGCGGCGTCGCCATACGGCGGCGGCGCCGAGACGCCCGGCAGGAGGACGTGCGCCGGGGCGCCCGGGCGCACGGCGAGCCCCTCCTCCTCGCGCACGTGGACGCGGACGCGCACGCGGTCGGCGGCGACGAGGCGCGCGGCGGCCGTGCCGGCCTGGCCCCACTGCCCCTCCTGGACGAGGCGCTCGGCGACCACGCCGGCGAACGGGGCCCGGAGGACGCAGCGGTCGAGGTCGAGCTGCGCCTGGTCGCGCGCGGCCAGGGCGAGGTCGAGCGCCGCCGCCGCCTCGCGGGCGACGGCGCGCGCGTCGTCGGCGCCCTGGTCGAGCCGCTGCGCCTCGAGGAGCGCCGCGCGCCACTGCGCGTCGGCCTGGTCGGCCCGGTCGCGGCTGGCGAGGTCGCGGGCGGCCAGGCCGGCCCAGCGCTCGAGGTCGCGCGCGCGCACCTCGAGCGACGCGCGCGCCGTCACGCACTGCGAGTCGAGGTGGGCCACGCCGCCCTCGGCCCGCAGGGCCGCCGCCCGGGCGCGCGTCAGCTCGGCCTCGGCGCGGCGCAGGCGCAGCTGCGCGTCGCGCGCGTCGAGCTCGACGAGCGGGTCGCCCTCGGCCACGCGCTGGCCGAGGACGAAGCGCACGCGGCGGACGACGCCGGGCACCTCGAGCGCCACACGCGCGTCGTGCTCCGCCTCGACCGTGCCGAAGGCCACGACCCTCCGGTCGACGCGCCCCGGCGTCAGGCGCGCCGTGCGCACCGGCACGGCGCGCGCGGCCGGCCGCGGCGCCCGGCCCGTCCCGCCGGACTTCACGACCGCCAGGCCGAACGGGTAGCGGGTGACCGACTCGACGGCGAGCGCCTCCGCCTCCTGCCTGGGCGGCGCGAGGCGCACGAGGAGCTTGTCGGGGCTCAGCTCGGTCCGCGAGAGGACCTCGATCGTCTGGGGGACGGTCTCCTCGCGCGCGGCGATCGCGCGGATCGCCGTGCTGATGATGCAGGAGGCGAGGAGGATGCCCATCGAGCCGAGGGCGATTCGAGCGCGCCGCGTCACGGACCGAACGATAGGACGCGCGCAGGTTGGATTCAAACGCCAGGGTGCGGCGATCCGTCGCACCGCCCGCTCTCCGGACGAGGGGGTTGAGCGCGCGCGCGCCCGGTGTTACGAATCTGCGGTCCGTAGTACGGCCCGAGGAGCGCCGCCGATGCCCACCTCCCGCCTCCTGGTCGTCGTCGCCGCGCTCGCGCTCGCGGCGACGGCCTGCAACACGGGCTCGGGGCGGCGGTCGCGCGCCGCCGCCGCGCCGACGCTCGCGGCCCTCCACCCCGCGGCGGGCGAGGTCCTCGGGCCGACCGACCCGCTCGTGGCGGTCTTCGACGTCGCGCTCCTGGCGACGAGCGTGGCGCCGTCGGTCGCCGCGGTGGAGAGCGTCGCCGCCCCGAGCGCCAAGGCGGGCAGCGTCAGCCAGCCGGCGCCGGAGGCGGCGCTGTTCGCGCCGCAGGCGCCGTGGGCCCTCGACGCGACCGTCACGCTCGAGGTCGCGACGACGCTCCGCTCGGCCCGCGACCTGCCGCTGGCCGCGCCGGTGGTGGCCACCCGGTCCACGGCGCCGACGACCGCGCGGGTCGCCATGACGCAAACCGGCTCGAACCCCGGGGTGGTGGGCCTGGCCGACGGGCGCCTGCTCGTCGCGGGCGGCAACCAGGGCGGCGCCGCCGGCGCCCTGCGCACGACGACCGTCGTCGACCCGCGCGCCGGCGCGGCCGTCCCGTCGGGCGACCTGGTCGAGCCGCGCTTCGGCCACGTCGCCGTGCTGCTGGCCGGCGGGCAGGTGGCGGTCGTCGGCGGCCAGACCGCGGCCGCGCTCCACACCACCGTCGAGGTGTGGGACCCGGCCACGGGCGCCTGGACGGTGCGCCTGACCGGCGTCGCCCCGCGGACGAGCCTGCACGCCGTCCTGCCGCTGACCGACGGGCGGTGGCTGGTCGTGGGCGGCTACGCGAACACCGGCCAGACCCAGCCGCAGCCGGTGATCGAGGTCCTGACCGCCGACATGAGCGCCGTCAGCGCCTCGGCGCAGGTCGCCTCGCTCGGCGGCCAGGCCGCGCTCCTGCCGGCGGGCGACGTCGTCCTCCTCTTCGGGCGCGTGGCGGCCGGCCCGACGACCGACGCCGAGGTCCTGCGCCTCGACGCGGCGCAGCCGGACCCCGTCGTCTCGGTCACGCGCCTGCAGGGCGTCCTGGTCACGCCCGCGGGCGCCACGAGCGACTGGAACCACCCCTCGGCGGCGGCGCTCCCCGACGGGCGGGTGCTCGTGCAGCAGGCCGACGCCACCTGCGTGGTGACCCTCACCAGCCAGGCGCCGCCGGCGACGACCGCGATCCCGGGCCCGGTGCTCCAGGGGCGCGGCCGCACCTTCACGCGGCTCGTGCCGGCGCCGGATGGTTCGCTCCTGATCGGCCCCGGCGGCCGCAGCCCCGGGGCGTCGGGGACGGACCCCGTGGCCGACCTCTACCGGCCGGGGCCGGCGGGGGGCGCGGGCGAGCTCACGCCGCTGACGCCGCGCACCGGCCGACGCTCGTCCGGGGTGGCCGCCCTGCGCGATGGCCGCATCGTCGTGGTCGGCGGGCGCGAGGGCGGCCTCTCGGGGCCGCTCCTCGGCGGGCAGGACGCGGTCGAGGTCTTCTCGCTCGAGGCGCTCGCGCAGGCGTCGATCGGCCTCGACCGGCGGACGATCGCGATCGGGGTCGCGCCGGCGGCCGGCTGGCCGATCGGCCCGTCGGACCGCACCTTCATCTTCGTCACCTCCGGCGCGCTCGACCCGACGACCGCCGCGCTGGCGCAGGCCGTGACCGCGACCGTCAACGGCCAGGCGGCGGGCGCGACGGCCACGCTCGTCGGGCCGCGCCGCCTCGAGGTGACCCTGTCCGCTCCCGCCGCGGCCGGCGACCGCGTCGAGGTGGTCCTCGGCCCCGCGCTGCGGGACCTCGAGGGGCGGCCGCTCGACCTCACGCGCGGCGTGACCTCGGCCGCGTGGCGGGTCCGATGACGGCGCAGCTCCAGGCCACCGTCGCCGCGCTCACGGCGCTGCTCCTGTGGCCCGTCGTCGTGGCGCTGCTCGTGGCCGTCGGCCACACGGTCTTCCTCCTGGGCGAGCTCCTGGTCGAGGCGCTCCGCCGGCGCGGCCAGGCCGCGGCGCTCCTCGACCCGGCCGCGCCGCCGCCGTCGATGGCCGCGCGGCGGGGCGTCGTCGCCTGGGGCGCCGAGCGGCGCGCCGACCCGGCCGCCTCGCCCTGGCTGATCCTCGACCGGACCGAGGCCCTGCTCGCGCGGAGGATCGACCGCGCGCGCACGTGGGCGCGGCTCGCGCCGGCGCTCGGCCTGGCCGGGACGCTCATCCCGCTCGGTCCCGGGCTCACCGCGCTCGCCCACGGCGACCTGCGCGCGCTCTCGGACGCGCTCGTCCTGGCCTTCGGCACGACCGTCCTCGGGCTGTTCGCCGGCGGCCTCGCCTGGGTGGTGACGACGGCGCAGGAGCGCTGGTACCGCCTCGACCTGGCCGAGCTGCGCCACGCGCTCGAGGCGCTGGACGCGTGAGGCGCCCGCGCGCGGGGCTGGGGCTGCTGGGCGGCGGCGGGCGCGAGGCCGACCCGCTCGAGGGGCTCGCCAACCTGTTCGACGTGGGCGTCGTCTTCGCCCTAGGCTTCCTCGTGGCGCTCGTGAGCGCCATGCACCTCGCCGGGGTGTTCGACCCGCAGGCGCGCGTGACGGTCACGACCGAGCGACCCGACGGGCTCGAGGTCGTGGTGCGCGACGGGCGGCGGACGGTCGTGCGGCGGCTGACGAAGGACGTGGGGTCGGGCGAGGGGACGCGGCTGGGGACGGCGTACCGGCTCACGGACGGGAGCGTCGTCTACGTGCCGGAAGGCGAGTGAGGGCGTGCCGGCCGCCGCCCGCCTCGCCGGCCCCGCCTTCGCCCTGGCCTTCGCCGCGGCCGTCCTCGGCGTGGCCGCCACGCGCGCCCCCGCCGACGCGCGCCCCGCGCGCGTGGTCCTCGTCGTCTCGGACCCGGCGCTCGAGCCCTGGACGCGCGCCCTCGACCGCCTGACGGCTCGCGCGCCGGAGGTCGCCAGGCGCATCGAGGTCACGCTGCGGGCGCCCTCGACGGCCGCCCTGCGCGCGGGCGCGACCGACGCGCAGGTCACGGACGCGGCGCCCGAGGCCGACGTGGTCGTGGTCGAGCTGCTCGAGGCGACGTGGGCGCAGGCCCACGCGCCGTGGCTCGAGGGCTGGTCGCAGGCGCGCGGGCGGGCGGCGCCGGCGCCGCGCACGGTCGCGCTCGGCCCGGCCGGCCGCGACCTGACGCCGGACCGCCTCGCCGCGCTCGGGCTCGCGCGCGACGAGGCGCTCGACGCCTACTGGGACGCGGGCAGCGGCGCCGACCTCGAGCAGGCCCTGCGCCACCTCCTGCGCCTGGCGGGCCACGCGGTCGAGGTCGCGCCGCCGACCACGCCGCCGGCCCAGGGCTACGTCGCCTGGGACGGCGAGGGCGAGGCGCGCCTCCTCGAGACGTGGGACGCCTGGCGCGCGGCGAGCGGGGACGACGGGTCGCGGCCGCGGGTCGCCGTCCTCGAGTTCCCGGCCCGCGTCAAGCGCGACACGCTCACGATCCCGCGCGCGGTCGCCCGGGCCCTCGAGGCGCGGGGCCTCCGGCCGGTGGTCGTCTTCGCCCAGCCCGGGAGCCGCGCCGTGCGCGACCTCCTGCGGGGCGACGACGGCCCGCGCGTCGAGGCCGTCCTGGCGCTGCACCTCAAGTTCGTCGATGGCGACGCGGCGGCGGCGCTCACCGACCTGGGCGTGCCGTGCCTCAACGCGATCCGCGTCTACGGGCGCACCGTCGACGCGTGGCGGGCGTCCACGCAGGGGCTGACCACGGGCGAGGTCGCCTGGCAGCTCGCCGTGCCGGAGCTCTCGGGCCTCGCGCCGCACACGGTCGTGGCCGCGCTCGCGCCGGGCGGCCGCGGCCGCTACGAGGCGATCCCCGAGCGCGTCGAGCGGCTGGCCGACCGCGCCGCCGCCTGGGCGCGGCTGCGCGCGACGCCGCCGGGCGAGCGCCGCGTGGCGCTCCTCTACTGGAACTACCCGCCGGGCAAG
Organism: Planctomycetota bacterium; assembly: GCA_023954375.1. Taxonomy (GTDB): domain Bacteria; phylum Planctomycetota; class J058; order J058; family J058; genus JAMLIC01. Next base: position 302,061 of record JAMLIC010000002.1, on the reverse strand, counting down.
CACAACGTCGGCGCCAGCTACCTCAACGTGATCCGCAGCATCCCCACGATCCTGGCCGACCTGCGCGGGCGCGGGCTCGACGTCGGCCCGACGGACGGCGACGCGACGGTCGGCGACGAGGTCATCGCGAAGGGCCGCAACGTCGCCCGCTGGGCGCCGGGCGAGCTCGACCGGCTGCTCGCGACGGGCGACGTTGTGAGCATCCCGCTCGCCACCTACGAGGCGTGGTTCGCGGCGACGCCGCGCGCCTTCCAGCGGGCCGTCGTCGACCACTGGGGGCCGCCGACAGCGGCCGAGATCATGGCGAGGGACGGGCGGCTCATCCTGCCCGTCGTGCGCCGCGGCAACGTCGTCCTCCTGCCGCAGCCCGACCGGGCCCGCACGCAGGACCTGGCGGCCCTCTACCAGCGGCAGGACCTGCCCCCGCACCACCAGTACGTGGCCGCCTACCTGTGGCTGCAAAGGGCGTTCGACGCGCACGCGGTCATCCACCTGGGGACGCACGGCACGCACGAGTGGCTCTCGGGCAAGGAGTCGGGGCTCTCGGGCGACGACCCGGGCGAGGTGCTCGCCGGGCACCTGCCGATCCTCTACCCCTACATCGTCGACGACGTAGGCGAGGGGATCGTCGCCAAGCGCCGGGGCGCCGCCGTGGTCGTCGACCACCTGACGCCAGCCCTCGGGACGAGCGGCCTGGCCCCGGAGCTGGCGGCCCTGCGCGAGCGGACGATCGAGTGGCGCGCCGCGCCCGACGGCCAGCGAGCGGAGGTCCTGGCCGAGCTCGAGGCCGAGGTCATCCGGCGGGGCCTCGACGTGGACCTGGGCGACGTGGGCTGGCGCCGGGGCGAGGACGGGGCCTTCGAGGCGGACGCGCAGGCGCGGGTGGCCGCCCTCGAGGACCACCTCGAGGAGACGCGCGCGCGGACGGTGCCGCTGGGCCTGCACACGTTCGGCCGCTCGCCCGAGGGCGAGCGCCTGGACGGCTTCGTGGCGCTGATCGAGGAGGCGCACGGCGCGGCGGTCGCCTCGATGACGCGCGCGAACCTCGTCGCCTGCGGCCCGAGCGAGCTCGGGTCGCTGGCGCGCGGTCTCGCCGGCGGCTTCGTCGCGCCCGGGCCCGGCAACGACCCCCTGCGCGACCCGGCCGCCGTGCCCACCGGCAAGGACTTCTTCGCCTTCGACCCGCGCACCGTCCCCGGCCCGCGGCAGGAGGCGCTCGGCGCCGACCTGGCGGGGCGCCTCGTCGAGCGGCTGACGGCCGAGCGCGGCCAGGCGCCGCGGCGGCTCGCCCTGCAGGTGTGGGGCGTCGAGACGATCCGCCACGCCGGTGTGCAGGAGGCGCAGGCGCTGGCGCTCCTGGGCGTGCGCTGCGTGCGGGACCGCCAGGGGCGGGTCCGCGGGCTCGAGCTCGTGCCGCGCGAGGCGCTCGGCCGGCCGCGGGTCGACGTCGTGCTGCACGCGACGAGCCTCTACCGCGACACGTTCCCCGTCCTCGTCGAGCTGTTCGACGAGGCCGTGCGCCTGGCGGCCGCGAGTCCGGAGCCCGACAACCCGATCGCCGCGAACGCTGCCGCGCTGACGGCGGACCTGGTGGCCGCGGGGATGAGCGAGGACCGGGCGCGGGCGCGGGCCCTCGTGCGCGTGTGGGCGGAGCCGACGGGGAAGCACGACAGCAAGGTCGCCGCGATGGCCGGCGCGAGCGGGAGCTGGGACACCGAGGCGCAGGTGGCCGAGACGTGGATCCGGCGCATGGGCCACGGCTACGGCGGCGGGCAGTGGGGCGAGCCCATGGAGGCCGAGTTCCGCGCCGCGCTGCGCGGCACGGAGGCGATCGTCCACACGCGGGCCAGCTCGCTCTACGCCACGCTCGACAACGACGACTACTTCTCCTACGGCGGGTCGATCGCGCTCGGGGTGCGGCGCGTCGACGGCGGGCGGAGCCCGCCCTTCTACGTGACCGACCTGCGCCGGCCCGGGCGCGAGGAGCACGTGACGCTCGAGCGCTTCATGGGCCAGGAGCTGCGCTCGCGCTACCTGAGCCCCGACTGGATGCGCGCCGTCATGGAGGAGGGCTACTCGGGCGCGCGCCACGTGTGGAAGGGCGTCGAGCACCTGTGGGGCTGGGAGGTCGTCTACCCGGAGGCGGTCGGCCCGGCCAAGTGGCAGGAGGTGCACGAGGTGTGGGTCGAGGACCGCCACGGGCTCGGGCTCGAGGCCTTCTTCGAGCGCGAGTCGCCGCACGCGCGGCAGGCGATCGCCGCGCGCCTGCTCGAGGTGGTGCGCAAGGGGCGCTGGGCCCCCGACGACGCGACGCGCCGGGCGCTCGTCGAGGCGTTCGTCGAGGGCGTCGAGCGCCACGACGTCTCGTGCGACCACCTGACCTGCGACCACCCGGAGCTGACCGAGTTCGTCCGGGTCGAGGCCGAGCGGCTGGAGGCCGTGCCGGCCGACGCCCTGGCCCGGGCCGTCGAGCGGATCGAGCGGGCCTCGGGCCGGACCGTCGCCGAGGCCCTGGCCCGCCGGCAGGCCGACAAGGCCGGGTGGCACGCCGCGCCGGCGCAGGAGGCGGCGACTGAGGCGGTCGGGGCGCAGGTCAGCGGCCTGAGGATGACGGAGGAGGAGGTGCGGGAGGCTGGCGGCGGGGCGCCGCCCTCGCCGCCGCCGGCCGGGGTCGCGCTGGCGCTCCTGGCCCTGGCCGCCCTGGGCCTCCTGGGCGCGGGGGTCGAGGCGCGCGGCTGAGCGCTGGCCTCACGCGCGACGACGCGCGGTTACCATGGTGGTGCTCGCGGCGGCGCCGCGGCTCCGGAGGCCTCCCCAGGTGCATCCCATCCTCATCGGCCCGATCCACACCTTCGGCGTGATGGTGCTGCTGGGCGTGCTCGCGGGTCTGTGGTGGGTGCGGCGCGACGCGCCTCGGCTGCGCCTCGACCCCGAGGACGTGGCCTCGCTCGCGGTCGAGGTCTTCCTGGCCGGGCTCATCGGCTCGCGCCTGCAGTTCGTCATCCACAACTGGGAGCTCTACTCCGAGCGCGGCCTGTGGCGGATCTTCGCCATCTGGGAGGGCGGCCTCGTCTGGTACGGCGGCTTCATCGCCGCGACCGTCGTGGCGATCTGGCGCATGCGCCACTACGGCTTCCCCGTGCTGCGCACGTGCGACCTGCTGGCGCCGGCCGCGATGCTCGGCCTGGGGATCGGCCGCATCGGCTGCCTCATGGCGGGCGACGACCACGGGCGCATGATCCTGCTCGAGGAGCAGGTCCAGCAGGTCCTGGCCACCAAGGGGCCGGGGTGGTTCGAGCTGCACAACCCCGTGGTCATGGACCACATCCCCTGGTACGCGCTCACGTTCACCGACGAGAACGCCCTCGTCGGGCCGGGCTACCTGGGCGTGCCGCTGCTCCCCAGCCAGCCGCTCATGACGATCAAGTGCCTGACGATCGCGGGGCTCCTGATCGCCCTGCGCAAGCCCCTCATGCGCGCGCCGGGGGCGCTGGCGGCGCTCCTGTTCGTGCTCTACCCGATCGGCCGCTTCCTCGTGGAGATGACCCGCGGCGACCTCGTCCGCGGCGTCTACTCGATCGGCGGCGTGACGATGTCCACGAGCCAGTTCATCAGCGCGCTCGTCCTCCCGCCGGCGATCATCGCCTTCGTGGTCCTCTACCTCCGCGGCCGCCGCGAGTGGGATCGCCTCGTCGCCGAGGGCAAGGACCCGCTGGCGCTCGAGCGGCCTGTGAAGTTGGACGCGGCCCCGGCGGCCCCTGCGGCCGCCGCCGCGCCGGACGCCCCGGCGGCGGAGGCCCCTCGGACCGACGCGGGCCCGGCGCAGGAGGGCACCTGACGTGAGCGCGCGCGGGTGGTGGGTCGCCGGCTGTCTGGTGGGCCTGCTGGCCGTGGCGCTGGGCGCGTTCGGCGCCCACGGGCTCCGGCCCCACTTCGCCCACGTGGCGGAGCGGATCGGCGAGGCGCCGGCGAAGGTCGAGGGCTGGTACGAGGTCGGCGTGCGCTACGCGGCCTACCACGCGGTCGCCCTCCTGGCGGTCGCCTGGGCGGCCTCGCGGGCCCCGACGCGCGCGGCGACCGTCGCCGGCGTCGGCTTCGTCGCGGGCGCCGTGCTGTTCACGGGGAGCCTCGTGGTGATGGGCGTCACCGGCGCGCGGGCGCTCGGGATGATCACGCCGCTCGGCGGGCTCGGGTTCATGGTCGGCTGGGGGGCGCTGGCGCTGGCCGGCCGGGCGGCCATCACTCCTGGGGGGGCTCCGGTGGGGGCGCCGGCGGAGGGGCGCGCGTGACGACGAAGCTCTACTGGAAGAGCACGTGAACGGGCTGCCGTGGCGCGCGAGGTCTCGTGCGCACCCTGGCCCCGGACGTGATCGAGCGCAACTACGCCAGGGCCCCGCTCACGCGGGAGGAGGTGGAGGAGATCCTCTCGGCCGTGTCGTCGCCGGCGGACGTCCTCAACACCCGCCACGCGGTCGCCAAGGAGCGCGGGTGGAAGGCCGTTCCGCCGTCGCGCGAGGACCTGCTCGAGGCGGCGCTCCTGGACAACAACCTCCTGCGTCGCCCGGTGACGGTCCGCGGCGGCCGCGCCGTCGTGGGCTCGGACGAGGGCGCCTTGCGGGCGCTGCTCGGGTGAGGGGGGGCGCGCCATGAGCCCGGTCACGCCGCCGAAGGTCCCGCCGGGTGAGCGCGTGCGGATCGTCCGCCGGGCGCTCCTCGGCCTGGCGATCCCCCTGGGCGTCGCGGGCATCGTCTCCGCCGCCCTCTTCGCCACGGCGCATCCCGCCGCCGGCATGGGCGTGGCGATCGGCGGGATCACCGGCCTCCTGATCACGGCCACCTGGGTCTTCGGCGCCCTGTTCGCCTTCGACCGCTCGGGCGGCGCGCTCATGGGCCTCACCATGGGCCTGTGGCCGATCCGCATCGCGCTCCTGTTCGTCGCCGCCGCCCTCGGCGCGGTCCTCGGCGTCGAGCCGATCTCGCTCGTGGTCACGCTCTTCCTCACCCACGTCGCCGGCCACGTCGTCGAGGCCATGGTCCTCGACGCCCTCGCCCGCTCCGTCCGGCGGGGGGGCCCGAGCGGTTGACCGCCGCGGACGCCGCGATAAGATCGGCCCCGTTCGGCGACGTAGCTCAGTCGGTTAGAGCGGCGGCTTCATAAGCCGTAGGTCGGCGGTTCAAGTCCGCCCGTCGCTATGAGAGAGAAGCCCGCGAGCCAGCACGGCTTGCGGGCTTCTTCGCTTCCGGGTGAGTGACACGGCCCCGCGCGGTTGTCACCGGTCCTGCAGGCTTCAGCGCAGCCTCTTTCATGGCCCAGGCCCGCCCCCGACACGATCCAGGTGCCCGACGTCACCGCCGCCGCGTGCTCGGCGCACCGCCGATGCGACCCGCCGGGCACCGACCGGCGAGGAGGTATCGGCGCAGCCGCGCCGGACGTATCGGTCCGCTGGCGGAGACGCGCGCGAGCCAGCGACCGGCACCCCGAGACGTTGGGGACCTCGTGCTTGCACGCAGGACATCGACGGGCGGGGCTACCCACATGAGGGCCTCGACCACACTCCGGTGCTTTCCCATGTGACCTAGGCGGCGACCGACTTGCCGTTCGTCCCCTGACGTGCCTGGATGCGGGCGAGGGCAGTGTGCAACTCTTCCGCAAGCTCGCTTCGTGGTTGGGCTTCGTCCGCGCGCACGACCCATCGCCGCACGATGGTGGGTTCACGGTGATCAAACGACCGGACGGCGGGACAATGCTCGTGGACGCCACCACGCTGGCGTACCTCGAGTCAAATGCGCCACCGCCCAGCCAGCGGGTCCTTGAAGAAGCCCTTGTCCGGGCGGTTCGAGCGCGGGTGTACGACGTCGGCGTTGCCGGTGGGAAGCTGCTGAACCTCGATGGAGAGCCCTCCCCCGTGCTGGAGACGAGCGACCCCGACGACCTTACCTCCCTTCGGGAGGCCCTGGAGATCGAGGAGGAGCCGGGAGGGCACTGCATGTGCCACGGCGACCACGCACTCGAGTTCCTCGACGACGAGGGGCGTGTCGTGGCTCTGCTCGGTCTTCACCACGGCCGATCGATCCGCTGGGAGGCATGGAAGGACGACGCCATCCTGAGGGAGGGCATGAGCGTCATCAGCTGGCTGGCCGAGCGGGGCGTCACCCGCCCGCTCGAGCTCGATGAGCAGCAGCGTCGCGAGCAAGTGGAGTACGAGAGGGCGCGACAGCGGTGGGAGGCCGCGACGCCCACTTGCCTGCGCGGCCTCGTAGCGGAGCGAGAGGGGCTCGACCATCCCGACGCGCACGAGGAGAAGTACGAAGGTCACGCAGAGAGCCTGGCCGTGGTCGAGGCAGCGCTGGCCAAGGCCTACGAGGATGAGGACGAACGGCTCGTCGCTCTCCTGGCTTGGTTCGGTAGCGGCAAGGGACCTTGGAGCGGCTACCCGAGCTATGAAGGGGAACCCGAGCAACTCCTCATGAGGTACCCGACCCCCGTCCTGATACGGGCCTTCGAGTCCGTCTCTGACCCAGTCGAGGAGGTGCTGGAGGGCGCCGCGCGGCTCTTCGGAGGCTGGACGTTCTCGAGTAGGCGTGAGAGGGACCGCTCGCTCCTGAGCAACGCGTTGAAGCGGCGCCTCCTGGAGCATGTCCTTCCGACTCAGGACGAGGACAAGGCGGGCAGGGCGATGAGCGCCTTCGGGAGCAGGAGTTGAGCAGGCTGGCGGGCGAGGTGGTCATGAGCACGGCGCAGGAGCTGACCGATCAGGGCGCCGCCAAGGGGATCGCCCAGGGGCTCGAGACCACCCGCAGGCTCCTTCGTGGGCAGCTGGAGGAGAAGTTCGCTCCTCTTCCTGCCGACGTGCAGGAGCGGCTCGCGCGCGCCTCGGCTCGCCAGCTCGAGGGCTGGGGGCGCGAGGTGCTCCGCGCCCGCAAGCTCGCCGACGTGTTCGGTCAGGCGACCCCGCGAGGGACCAAGCGGTCCGGAGCGGGTCGCCGCAAGCGGTAGCGCCCGCGCCTCAGTCGTCGCGCCGGACGAGGTCGTGGCGTGAGAACACCTCGCGCCGGCCCGTGTCCTCCATCCACGCGACGATCACGTCCGGCAGGACCACGAGGGCGGTCCCGAAGCGGAGGCCGCCGGCCCACACCCTGTCGCCGGGCGCGATCGGCGCCCGCGGCGGCAACCGCCGGCGGGTCAACCAGACCTGGAGGTTCGCGTCCCGGAAGCCGCACACACGGCCCCGCAGCCGCGAGCCCGGCGGCGGGAGCTGCTCGGGCCGGACCGGCGCGGGGAGGTCCAGGTCGGGCAGGAGGATCAGGCCGCAGATCCGAGGCCCCTCGCCGAGGTCGAGGAACACGCCGAAGGCGGCGTGATGGGCGACGACGCCCTCGACCTCGCGACCGAACGGCCAGCGGACCTTCAGCCGCTCCCACCGGGACAGCGTCTCCTCGTCCGCGGACGTCACCGGCCGCCAGCCTCCACGCGCTCGCGCAGGGGATCGCCCTCGCCGAGGACCCACGCGACGAGGTCGGCGGCGATCGCCTCGTGCACGAGACGTCGGGCGTCGGGTTCCGTCCGGCCCGGGCCCGCGGTCAATGACTCCAGCGCGTACCCGGCGACGACCTCGACGCCCATGTTCCCGTGGACCACGCCGGCGTGCGTGTAGTCGACGGCGACGGCGGCGAGGGCCTGCGCGCTCTGGTAGCCCGCCTCGAGCGCGCGGGCCGCGTCGTGCTCGGCCATGCCGACGTGCCGGAGACCGTCCTCCCAGCCCCGCGCCTCCGGCGGCATGAGCGCGAGGCGCTCCGACGCGAGGACGGCCAGCGGGATCCGCTCGTCGTCCGGGAACGCCTCGACCCAGCAGGGCACGAGGAGGCGCACGGTCGCGATGCAGGCGCGCTCGACGGCCGCGCGTCCGTACGGCTCGAGCGCGGTCGCCTCGTGCAGGCGCTGCGGCACCGGCGAGACGGCCCGCGCGTCCGGGTCCCAGAGCGCCGCGGCCAGGCGGACCCGCTCCGGGGCGAGGTCCCCCGACCGCAGCCGCTCGGCCAGGAGCGCGGCCCGGGCGCCGGCCTCACCTCGGCCGACCCGACGTCGCAGCCCCCGGAGGCGGTCGTCCATGCGCCCAGTGTCCCGCGCGCAGGCGAGGGGCGCGAGGCCGACACGGCCACCTGGTGACCATGTATCCTCGCCGCCGCCATGGCCAGGTCCTTCGAGTGCCCCGCCTGCGCGCAGCCCGTGACGACGTCGGCCGCGCCGGGCCAGACGACCACGTGCCGCCGCTGCGGCGCGGAGGCGCGCGTGCCCCTGCGGGCGGTCGCGCACGCGAGGCGCGAGGTGACCTGCGAGGCGTGCGGCGCGACGCAGGAGACGACCACCTCGCCGGGCAAGCGGACGCGCTGCCGGGAGTGCCAGGCGGAGGTCCGGGTGCCCCTGCGCGACCCGGCGGCCGCAGAGGACGACGTCCCGGAGGAGCCCGCCGCGCCGGCGCGGCGGCGGCGGGTCGAGGCGCGGCAGACCTGCCCGCGCTGCGGGGCGCGGGCCGACGTCGCCGACGAGGTGTGCCCCGGGTGCGGCGAGGGGTTCAGGTCGCCCGTGGGCTTCCTGCCCGACCCCGGCCGGCTGGGCGGCGGCCTGCTGATGCTCCTCGGCGGGGCGGGCGCGGCGCTCGGCGTCGGGGGCGGGCTCGCGATCGGCGTCGCGCTCGTGGGGCTGCTCGCGCTCCTGAGCGGCGGCTCGCGCCGGCGCCGGTAGCGCCTGCCGGACCCCGCCCCGGCTCACGTCGGGGCGTCGTCGCGGCGGCGTCGGGCGGCCGGCGCGGCAGGCGCATGCGGAAGGTCGTCCCGTCCGGCGTCGGCGCGACCTCCAGTGTCCTGGCGAGTCGTCACAGCTTCGACGCGTCGACCGTCCCGCGCAGCTGCAGCCCGCGGAGCACGAACCGCACGTTGCGGGCGATGATCCCGAAGCGGATCGAGCGCAGCTCGCCCTTGTCGAACGTGTGGCGGCTCGACTCGCTCCCCTGGCAGGTGACGACGACCTCGTCGCCGCGGACCACGATCCGCGAGCGGACCATGCGCTCCTCCTTGAAGAGCAGCACGTCGGGCGGGGCCGAGCGGCCGAAGGGGCGCATGTTCGATGGACGCACGAGCTGCTGCCCCCAGAGCGCGCCCACCTTGTCGTTGAGGAGGAAGCAGATCACCGCGCTCGGCGTGTTGTGCGCGATCCACAGCTCGACGTTGATCTCGACGTCGCCCTGGAGCGCGAGGCGGTGGAGCAGCCGCCCGACGTTGCGCGAGCCGGCACCGAGCTCCATGCCCACCCCGCTCTGCGCCTGGCCCTGCACGTTGCGCACGTCGACCTTGTCCCAGCCGCTCGCCTCGAAGGCGCGCAGCTCCACGGGCTCGGCCAGCGGGTAGGCCAGCGTGATCACGCCGTCCGTCAGCCCGAACGAGGGCACGTGGACCACCCGGCCGAGGCGCTCGCGCAGGGCGGCGTCGTCGACCTTCGGCGCGTCGGGCGCCGCGCTCGGGCCGGGCGGCGGCCCATCGTCGTCCTCCTCCTCGTCTGCCCGCGCCGGCCTCGGCGCCGGCGGCGCCACCCCGAGCACCGCGCCGCCCGCCGCGAACGCCAACGTCACCGCCAGGAGCCTGCGCATGGGAACCCCCGTTCACAGGCAGGGTAGCCCGAGCGACGGCCCCCGGGCCAGCCGCTCGCGCGTCGCCCTGACGCCCGGCCGTGCGCCGCGATCAGCGCCGCCGGAGCAGCCCCAGCGTCGCCGCCGCCGTCCAGCCCAGGAGCAGCCCGACGCCGACGGGGAGGGCGAGCTGCCCGGCGCCGAGCCCCTCGGTCGCCCCGGCCGCCGCGGCGCGGCCGACGTCGCGCGCCAGCCTGGGCGCCTCCCCCCGGCTCCCGGCGAGGGCGCCCCGCGACGTCCCCTCGCCCGTCGCCTCGCCGAGCTGCGCCGCCAGCGCGGCGAGCTCGTCGCGCCGGCCGACGACGACGTCCACGACCTCGTCGGTCGCCGCCCGGGCGACGGCGGCCGACTGCGCGCCGAAGCCCTCGCCGAGCGTCGCGACCACCGCCGCGAGCTCCTCGCGGCGCGCCGCCAGCCCCCGGACCACGCCGTCCGTGATCGCCTCGGCCAGGGCCGCGGCCGTCGCCTCCCCGCCGTCGAGGCGCGCGCCCTCGAGGCGCGCCAGCGCCGCGTCCAGCACGCCGTCCGCGGCGGCCCGCGCCGCCGCCCGGAGGACCTCGCGCCCCTCCTCGTGCATGAGGCCGTCGAGGACCCCCTCGACCGCGCCCTTCGCCGCGTCCTCGGTCACCTCACCGACCGCGCTCTCGTCGGCGGCCTCCGCCAGCTCGTCCACGCCGGCCGCCGTCGCCGCCCGCGTGGGCGCCTCGACGGCCGCGCCGACGAGCCCGGTGAGCCCGGGCACGAGCGCGCCCGCCAGCGCCCTCACCCTGCTCACCAGGCGGATCATGGGCCTCCTCTACCTGACGACGAGCTCGCGCGACCACGGCGGGTGCCCGCTCGGCATGGGCCGCCGCGCGGGGGGCTCGGCCTCGCGCCGCGCGTCGAAGACGACCTCGTACTCGTGCCCGCGCTCGGCGATGAACCGGTCCAGCTCCGAGAGCGCCAGGGGGCCGGGCATGGGGTAGCGCGCGGGCAGCGCGCGGAGCGCCGTGTGGTAGCGCACGAAGGTCGCGTAGTCGCGCGGGAAGGCCTCCGGGTCGACGCCCAGGAACTCGCCGCGCCGCGTCGCCCGGGCGAGGACCTCGCGCCAGCGCTCGATCGGCGCCGTGCCCGCCGACTCGGTCCCGTGCGAGAAGAGCATGGCGTAGATCTCCGCCCACGGCCCCGTGCGCTCGACGTACTGCCGGGCCGACTCCGCCGACGGCTGGACCCCGAAGACGGTCCAGAAGGGGCACGAGCCAGTCGCGAGCGCCAGGTAGGGCTCGAGGAGGATGAAGCTCTCGATCACGAGCCGGTCGGCCGGGAGCCTGCGCGACCGGTACCACGCCCGGTAGAGGTCGGCCACGAACGGGCTGAGGCGCTCCGGGTGCTCGTAGCGGAGCCGGCGCACGCGGTAGCCGCGCTCGCGGGCGATCCGCTCGATGTCCTCGTCGAGGCTGGGCTCGTAGCCCCACTCCGACTCGGGCGCGGTCGTGTCGGGGTCAGGCGCGACCCACCTGCGGCGATGCGAGCGGTAGCGCTCCAGGTAGCGCTCGACGCGCGGCGCGCCCTCGAAGAACTCCTCCGGGTCGAGGCCGCCCAGGGCGCCGAACTGGAAGAGGTGCCGCTCGCCCGCGACGCGCACCGGCCAGCGCAGGGTGCACTCGTTGACGAAGATCGTCCCGCCGCGCGGCAGGCGCTCGCGCAGGAACGCCTCGTAGGTCGGCCCGAGCCGCCGGCGCTTGACCCGGAAGTAGGTCATCTTCGCCAGCATGAGCCGGTCCTGGTTCGGGTCGAACATGTGGTGGAGCTGCAGGTCGGGGTTGCGCTCGAGGAGCGGCCCCGCCACCTGCCGCGCCCACCCGTAGCCCTCGATCGGCTCGTCGGGGTGGATCGGGCACTGGACCGGGATGAAGTAGGTCTGCGGGAGCCACGGGATCCCCAGCGCCGCGCACAGGTGCACGGCCGCGCCGTTCGCCGAGCCGATCATCACGGCCGGGTACTGGCGCGTCGGGTACTGCCCGGCGACGAACCGCGAGACCTTCTCCGCGTCGACCTGCCCCAGCTGGCTCGGCCGCAGCGCCTCCATCAGGCCGCCGTAGATGTAGATGAGCTCTCGCGCCTCCCTCGGGACGAGGTTCACGGCGGCGACGAGGGGGTGGGCGAGGCGGGCGAGCGGGTCGGAGAAGACCCCGAGCGCCGGGAAGTCCTTGCCGTGGAGGACGCGGCCGAGCGCGCGGAGCATCCCCATCATCGAGTCGAAGTTGGCGATCGCGCTCTGCCCTCGCCGTCGTCGTCCGAACATGCCGCTCCCTCGCCCGCGGTGGCCGCGCGCCATGGCTCCTCCTCCGTCCAGGACGCGTCGGCGCCCGGCCCGGTGGGGTCGCCGCAAGGGCCCTGCCGGCGGGGAGAAGCGCTCGTCAACGGCGCCCGGGGACGCCGCCGTCCCGAAGGGTCAGCGCGGCGCCGTCCGCGCGCCAGCGGGCACCCCGCTCGGCGCGCACCGGGAGAGAAGACGGCCGGGCGGCGCGACGAGCCGCCGTGGGAGGGAGGGGGGAGGCGGATCACCCGCCGCCCGGCCGGTCCCCCGCGCGGGGGACTCCGCGAGGCCGTCGAGCAGAGCGCGTGCCCCGGCGACGCGGGTCCGCGGACCGGCTCCTCGGGGTCGCCGTGCGGCGGGGTTGCGCGGCGCCCACCGGTTCTCCACATCGTGAGCGCGCGCTGGGGAGCGCGCGGTTCCCCGCGGAGCCGCCGCGCGGGGTCAGGCGGCCAGGGCGCGCCGTGCCACGCGCCAGGCCACGAACGCCGCGCCCGCCGCGACCAGGGCCCGCCGCGCGCGCCGCTGACGAGAGGAGACGCGCCAGCCGCCCGAGGCGCCGGTCCAGCGCGGCACGGGCGCCAGCACGTTGCCCTCGGTCGGGGCCGCCGTGCCGTCCTGCTGGAAGTGCTCCCGCGACACCTGGCGGCCGAGGAGCGCCTCCGTGAGGCCGGGGGCCAGGCGGTGGAGCTGGAGCAGCACCTGCCCCGAGCGGCCCACGACCACCTCGCGGCGCGGGCGCCCCGCGAGCGCGACGATCGCCGCGGCCACGTCCTCGACGGCGACGATCGGCGAGAGCGGCCGCGGGGGGCGCCCGGTGTAGTTGGCCGCGTGCTGGAACAGCGGCGTGTCGATCGACGCGGGCAGCAGCGAGCAGACCTCGATCCCGCTGCCGCGCAGCTCCTGGCGGAGCGAGAGCGTGAGGCCCCGGATCGCGAACTTGGACGTCGTGTAGGCGGTCGTCAGGGGCTGGGGGACCACGCCGACGACGGAGCTGACGTTGACGAGCACGCCGCGGCCGCGCTCGCGGAAGCGGGGGATCGCCGCGCGGGCGCCGTGGATGTAGCCGAACAGGTTCGTCTCCAGGACGGCCCGGAACACGTCGGGGGGCGCCTCCTCGAAGCGCCCGAACAGGCTCACGGCCGCGTTGTTCACCCAGCAGTCGAGGCCGCCCATGCGCTCGGTCGCGGCGCGCGCCAGCGCCTCGACGGCGGCCTCGTCGCGCACGTCGGTCGGGACGACGAGCGCGTTCCCGCCCAGGTTGCGCACCTCCTGCGCCACCTCCTCGAGGGCCTCGCGGCGCCGCGCGGCGAGGACCACGGCCGCGCCCTCGCGGGCGAAGCGGGCGGCGGCGGCCCGGCCGATCCCGCTCGACGCGCCGGTGATGACGACGACCTTGTCCTCGAGGCTGCTGTCGCGCACGGGGGTCCTCCTGGCTCACCACGCCCGTAGGCACGCGCCATGCCGCGCCGGGGCGACGCGCCGCCGGGCCGGGCGGCGCGCGGGGGTCCCGGGCCGTGGGACGGGCGCGTCCGGCGGGTCAGCCGCGCCCAGCGCGGGCGAGGTGCGCGTTGAGCCGGCGCACCAGGCCGGGTCCCTCGTAGATCAGGCCCGTGTAGACCTGCACCGCCGCGCAGCCGAGCGCCAGGAGGTCGGCCGCGCGCTCGGGGCGGTCGACCCCGCCCACGCCGATCACCGGGACGCGGCCCCGGGCGGCCGCCAGCGCCGCCTCGATGCGGGCCCGCGCCAGCGGGAAGAGCGGCGCCCCCGAGAGGCCGCCCTCCGGGAGGAGCTCGGGCCGGGCGACCGGTCGGGTGATCGTCGTGTTCGTGGCCACGATCCCCGCCGCGCCGGCGTCGATCGCCAGGTCGACGGCCTCGGCCAGCGCCTCGGGCTCGAGGTCGGGGGAGAGCTTGAGCAGGACCGGCCGCCCCCCGGCCGCCCCCCGCGTGGCCTCGAGGATCCGCAGGAGGGGCTCGCGGGCCTGCAGCGCCCGCAGGCCGGGCGTGTTGGGCGAGCTGACGTTGACGACCAGCCAGTCGGCGAGCGGCGCGAGGCGCCGCGCCGCCCGCGCGTAGTCGATGTGGGCGTCCTCGGCGGGCGTGTCCTTGTTCTTGCCCAGGTTCACGGCCACGGGGATCGCCGGCCAGCGGCCCGCCGCGCGCAGGGCCTCGAGCCGCGCGGCGACGGCCTCGGCGCCGTCGCTCGGGAAGCCCATGCGGTTGATCAGCGCCCGCTCGCCGGGCAGGCGGTGGATCCGCGGGCGCGGGTTGCCGGGCTGCGGCAGGGGGGTGACGGTCCCGACCTCGACGAAGCCGAACCCGAGCCGCTCCCAGAGCGGGAGCGCCACCGCGTCCTTGTCGAGGCCGGCGGCCAGGCCGATCGGCGAGGGGACCGCGCGGCCGAGGAGCGTCCGCGCGAGGCCGGCCGGCGGGCGGCCGCCCACGAGGGCGCCCAGGAGGCGCGGGCAGCGGCGGGCCACGGCCAGGGTGGCGTGGTGGGCGGCCTCGGGGTCGAGGCGGAAGAGGAGGGGGCGCAGGAGCGGCCAGGCGAGGTCGCGCACGCCGGGGATCCTACCCGCGCGGCCCGGCGGGGGACGGGGCCTGAACGGGCGGCGGCCGCGCCGTATCATGGCGGCGTGCCCCCGCCCGTGGAAGGAGCGAGCATGCGCGCGAGCGTCGTCGCCGCCATCACCCTCGTCTACTGGGCGGCCGCGCCCGCGTCCGCCCAGGAGCGCGCGCCGGCCAACCAGCTCCACTACCCGCTGTCCGACGACCTCGCCGACATGCTGCGCACGGCGGAGGCGGCCGTCGCGCGCGGCGAGCTCGAGGCGGCGATCGACCTCTACCGGACGGTCCTCGACCAGGACGGCGCCGCGCGCGGCGGGTACCAGCTCGCGCCGGCGCCGGTGACCGCGCGCGGGCAGCCGCGCCGCTACGTCGGCGTCACGGAGCGCGCGATCGCCGGGCTCCGGGCCCTGCCGCCGCAGGGGGTGAAGGTCTTCCGCGCCCGCTACGACTACCGCGCCGGCTCGGCGCTCGAGGCGGCGCGCGGCGCGCCCGACCCGTTCGTGGCCCTGGCGCGGGTCTACGAGCTCTACCCGATCTCGGGCCACGCGCCGCGGCTGCTGGAGGCGATGGCCGACCTGGCGCTCGAGCGCGGCGACCTCGAGCGCGCCGCGAGGACGCTCGAGCTCCTCCTCACCCACCACGCCGACGAGGCGCCGGACCCGCTCCGCGCGCGGCGCAAGCTGCTCCTGTGCGCGGTGAGCCTGGGCCAGCCCGAGCGCGTCCGCGCGCTCGCGGGCGAGCTCCACCGGGGCGAGCGGGGCAAGGTCGACGACCTGGTGCTGCGCGCGATCGAGGCGGAGGAGCGGCGGGCCGGGCGCACGCGCGACGCCGGCCCGGGGCTGAGCCTCGTGCGGATGGACCCCGAGAACCGGGCGGTCGCGGACGCCCGCTCGACCGTCGGGCCGGCGCGCTTCTCGCCCCGCACCTTCGAGTCGCAGGGCGCCGCCGGCGGCTTCGAGCGCTTCATGCCGGGGCAGCCCACGGCCCAGGTCCCGCCGTCGCGGCACCTGCCCCTGCTGCACGAGGGGCGGGTGTTCCTGAGCACGGCCGACCAGGTGTTCACGTTCGACGCGCGCACGGGCGAGCAGGGCCCGCGCATCCCGCGCCTCGGCCCGCACTTCCCGGACACGAACGCCAAGGTGCAGTTCGGCGGGGCGATCACGCGCGACACCTTCGTCGCGCCGCTCGTCAACGACGTCGTCAACGAGCAGCAGTTCCGCGGGATCCCGATCAAGGTGCGGATCCCCCTGCGCAAGCTGGCCGGCTTCGACGTCCCCGGCTGGCGCTGGATCTGGAACCACGCGCGCACCCTCGACGGCACGCCTTACGAGCGGTGGAGCTTCCCCACCCCGCCGACCGCGGTCGAGGGGCTGGTGTTCGCGCCGGCGTTCGCGCTCGAGGGGTTCGTGAACTGCCACGTGGCGGCCTTCGACGCGCGCACGGGCGAGCGGGTGTGGACGACGTGGGTGGTGAGCGGGCAGGTCGAGCAGACCATGTTCGGCGAGCACTCGACCGAGCCCCTGTGCGCGCCGGTGGCCGTGAGCGGCGGCGTCGTCTACTACTCGAGCTCCTTCGGCGCCGCGGCGGCGCTCGACGCGTCGACGGGGCGGCCGCTGTGGGTCACGGAGTACGAGCAGATCGAGGTCCGCCCGCCCAAGGGCTTCTACCCCGAGCCGCGCGACATCACGTGGGAGAACAACGCCGTCACCGTCGTGTCCGGCGTCGTCGTCATCGCGCCGCTCGACTCGCCCACCTTCCTCGGCCTCGACGCGCGCACGGGCGAGCGGCTGTGGGAGGCGCGCCAGCGGATCCCGGGCGCGGCGGGCATGCTGGCGTTCATCGTCGCCGCCTCGCAGCACGACGCCGAGGGCGCGGTCGTCCTCGGCGGCGGCGCCGAGGTGCGCTGCGTCGGCGCCCGCAGCGGCAAGCTCCTCTGGCGCGCCGACGTGCGCGGCCGCACCGTCGCCGGGCGCGGCTGCGTGGCCGATGGGCAGGTCCTCGTGCCCCTGACCGGCAACGAGGTGGCCCTGTTCGACCTCGGGACCGGCAAGCGCAGCGGCACCCTGCAGGTCGGGGCCAGCGGCAACGTCGTCCTCGTCGGCGAGCACGCGCTGGTCACGGGCAGCGGCAAGCTCGTCGTGCACCGGATCGGCTCGCGGGACTTCTGACGGCACGCTCCTCTGTCGTGATCAGCGAGGACGGTCACCGAGGACACCGAGGGTGCACCGAGGACACCGAGAGATCCTTCAAGACAAGGCTCTCGGTGTCCTCGGTGTGTCCTCGGTGTCCTCGGTGACCGCTTTCTACTCGTGCCGTCACGAGCGAGCGGAAGGGGGTCTCCGTGCGGTCGGGCTCGACCGCCAGCGGCCCCAGCCGGGCGAGGAGGCGCCCCAGGACCTCGTCCTGCCGGGCGAGCGCGCGTGCGGCCTGTCGGCTCATGGCCACGATCTTCGCCGGCGCCTGCCCGCGTGCCATCCTGTCCGCATGGACGAGCGCCTGCGCGACCTCGAGCGCGCCGCCCGCGCGCGGCCCGACGACCGCGGCGCGGGCTGGGCCCTCGCCCGCGCGCTCGAGCAGGCGGGTGACCGCACCGGCGCCTGGCGGGCGCTGTGCGCGCTGGCGCGCGCGGGCGACGACGCCGCCTGGGACGCGCTCGACCGCCGGCCGGCGGGGCTGCGGCGGGCCCCCGAGGTCGCGGCCGAGGCCCGCTGGCCGCGCGAGGGCGTGCCGGCGCTGGGGGCCGCGCTCGAGGACGCCGTGGTGCTGTTCGACGGGCACGACGTGGTGGCGCTGGAGCCGCTCGACCTCGCCGAGCGGTGGCGGGTCCGCCTGCGCAGCCCCCACCCCACGCCGGCGGCGCTCTGCGGCCCGGTCGTCGCGTGCGTCGGTCGGCGGCTCGGGCGCGGTCCCGAGCTCGTCGTGATCGAGGGCGCCACCGGGCGAGTCGTCGGTCGATCGCGGCTTGGGCACCGCGGGGCCGAGGACCGGGGCATCTCGGCGACCGCCGACCGCCTCGTCGCCCGGACCCGCGACGGCGGCGGCGGCTCCGCCACCGCGCGCGTCTTCGACGCGCTCGACGAGGCCCCGCTGGCGGAGGACACGGTCGTCCTTCCTGCCTCGCCGGGCCGCGGGGTGCGCGGGCGCTTGATCAGCCGGTTCGGCCAGGTGCTCACGGCGCGTCCGCTCGAGGGGGGCGACCCGCTGTGGACGGCCAACGGCAGCGTGCTCCACGCGGACGATCGCGGGCTCCTCGTGGCGCGTAGCGGCCCGGCGGCGCCGGAGGCCCATGCCGTCGAGCTCGACCTCGCGAGCGGGCGGCCTCGCTGGGTCCGCCCGCGCGACGCGGGCTCGGGCCCGGCGCTCCTGACGCAGGACGTGGCCGTCCTCGCCCACGAGCGCGGGGGCCTCACCCTCGTCGCCCTCGACCGCGCCGACGGCGCCGAGCGCTGGCGGCGGAGCGTGGGCGGCGGCCGCTGCAGCGTGCACGACGTCGTCGCCGCGCGCGACGTGGTCTACGTCGTCGCCGTCTTCACGGCCGACGAGCGCCGCTTCGAGGCGGTCGTCCTGGCCTTCGACCTCGCCACGGGCGAGCCGCTCTTTCGCCACCGCCTCGCCGACGAGCACACGGCGCCGCGCCTGGCGCTCGTGGCCCTGGACAAGGCGGTCGCCGTCATCGCGAGCCGCCGCGACGGCACGCGCGTCACGCGCCTGGCGTGATCACGCCGCCTGCAGGAGCGGCAGCGTGCGCGTCACCTCGCGCTCGGCCCCGGCGAGCTCGCCGGCCGCGCCGTCGACGTCGCCGCGGCGCGCGGCCTCCTCCAGGCGCCCCGCCGCGGCGGCGATCGCCATGGCGCCGCAGTTGCCGGCCGAGCCCTTGAGCTCGTGGGCGGCGCGGGCCAGGCGGTGCAGGTCGCCCGCGGCGCGCGCGGCGCGCAGCTCGCGCAGGAGCCGCTCGATGTCCTGCAGCAGGAGGTCGAGCGTCTCGCGCAGGAGGTCGGCGTCGCCCTCGACCCGCTCCAGCGCCGCCTGCAGGTCGAACGCCGCGACCTCGTCCGCGGCGTCGGGCGCGCCGAAGGCGCCCGCCTGGGCGAGGACCGCCTCGAGGGCGGCGATGCGCACGGGCTTCGGGAGGACGTCGGTCATCCCGGCCGCCAGGCAGCGGGCGCGCACGTCGGGGCCGTCGCTGCCGGTCAGGCTGACGATCGGCAGCCCCGGCCGCGCCTGCGGGTGCGCGCGGACGGCCCGCGCGAGCTCCTCCCCGCTCATGCGCGGCATGGAGCCGTCGATGAGCAGCAGGTCGAAGCCGCCCGCCGCCGCCGTGAAGCGCTCGAGCGCCTCGGCGCCGTCGCAGGCGGTCGTCACCCGGTGGCCCCAGCGCTCGAGGAGCCCGGTGACCAGCCGGCGGTTGACCGGGCTGTCGTCGGCGACGAGCACGTGCAGGCGCCGCGTCGTCCCCGGCCGCGCGGCGATCGCCTCCAGCGCCTCCGCCACGCCGGCGGCGGTCGGGCGCTCGGCCGAGTCCTTGGCGAGCATCCGCAGGACGAGGGCCTCGAGGCGCGGGCTCACGGTGACGCCTCGCTCGGACGGCGGCGCCGGCGCCTCGGTGAGGTGGGCCCGGAGGAGGCGCGAGACGGTCTTGCCCTCGAACACGCGCGCGCCGCAGAGCAGCTCGTAGAGGATGCACCCGAGCGAGTAGACGTCCGCGCGCCCGTCGACGCGCTCTCCGGCCGCCTGCTCGGGCGACATGTAGTAGGGCGTGCCCACGACGGTGCCGAGGCCCGTGACGTCGCTCGGCCGCTCGTCGTGGAGGACCTTGGCCAGGCCGAAGTCGCACACCCGCACGCGGTCCTCGGCCTCGACCAGGACGTTCTCCGGCTTGAGGTCGCGGTGCACGACGCCGGCCTCGTGCGCGGCGACGAGCGCCTGCGCCATCTGCCGCCCGAGCCGCACGACGCGGGCCTCGTCGAGGCGCCCGCCGGCCCCGCGCGCCAGCTCGGCCAGGCTCCGGCCCGACGACAGGTCCATCGTCAGGTAGGGGAGGTCCTCCTTCGTCACGCCGCACTCACGCACGGGGATGACGTTGGGATGCACGACCTTCAGCATGACCCGCGCCTCGCGCACGAAGCGCTCGCGGAAGCCCCGCCGCGCGACGTGGTTGGGGTGGATCACCTTGAGCGCCACGAGCTCGCCCACGAGCAGGTGCCGCGCGCGGTAGATCGTGCCCATGCCGCCGCGGCCGACGACGTCCAGGACCTCGTACTTGCCGTCGACGACGCTCCCGAGGAGCGGGTCGCGCTCCGCCGGGCGCGGGGCGACCTGGCCCCGCTCGCGCCGCTGCTCGTCCTCGACCTGGCGCACGCAGGCGAGGATCGCCTCGGGCGTGAGCGGGCGGTCGAGCGTCCGGTCGGCCCCGGCCGCGCGGGCGGCGACGACGTCGGCCGCCGCGGCCGACCCGCCGCGGGTGAGGACGACGATCCGCGGCCGCGGCAGGCGCTCCGCGAGCGCCTGGCAGGTCGTCAGCGCGTCCTGCCCCGGCAGGGCCGCGTCGAGGAAGGCGAGCTGCGGCGACCCGCTCCCCTGGACCGCGTCGAGCGCGTCGCGCCCCGAGCGGCAGCCGATCACCTCGTGCCCGGCGCGCCCGAGCGTGGACTGGAGCAGGAGCCGGGTCACCGGCTCGCTGCAGGCGACGAGCAGCTTCACGCGCCCTCCCTCCCCGTGATCACCGCCGTCGCCGCGAGCGACGGCGCC
This sequence comes from Planctomycetota bacterium, assembly GCA_023954375.1. Lineage (GTDB taxonomy): Bacteria > Planctomycetota > J058 > J058 > J058 > JAMLIC01. Next base: position 281,764 of record JAMLIC010000002.1, on the reverse strand, counting down.
CCGGCCGCGCGCAGGCGCTCGGCCTCGCCGGCCACCGCCTGCCCCGCCGCCGCCGTGGCGGCGCCGGCGCGCACCGCCAGGGCGAGGTCGGCCACCCGGGCGGCCAGGCGCCGCGCGCCCAGGCTCTCGGCCCCGGTGAGCAGCCCCTGGAGGCGCTCGTGCACCTCGTCCTGCGCCGCCGCGGCGCCGAGGCGCGCGAGCGCGGCCGCCGTCTCGTCGGCGAGCGCCTCGGTCATCGCCGTGACCAGCCCCGCGTCGCCGCCGGTCATCGTCAGCGCGGCCTCCCAGTCGAGCGGCGCGGCGTCGTCCTCCTCCGCCAGGGCAGGCGGCGGGGGGGCCTCGCCGGTGGTGGCCAGCACCCGCTCGATCGCCGCCTCGAGCGCCTCCGGCGCGATCGGCTTCGACACGTAGCCGTCCATGCCGGCCGCGTAGCAGCGCTCGGCGTCGCCCGTGAGCGCGTGCGCCGTCAGGGCCACGATCGGCAGGCGGTCCGCGGCGCCGCCGCGCTCGCGGGCCCGGATCGCGGCGGTCGCCTGCCAGCCGTCCATGACCGGCATCTGGCAGTCCATGAGCACGAGGTCGTAGCCCCCGCTCGCCGCCGCCTCGACCGCGGCCTCGCCGTTGCCCACCACGGTCACGCCGTGCCCGCGCTTCTCGAGGAACCGGACGACGATCCGCTGGTTGACGAAGTTGTCCTCGGCCAGGAGCACGCGGAGCGCCCGCCGCGGCGCCCGCGGCGCCTCCGCCGGCGCGGCGGTCGCCTTCTTGTGCGTGGCCGACGACGCGCCGACCGCGCGCTGGAGCGTCGTGACGAGCTCGCTGGGGCGGCACGGCTTGAGCAGCCGGGCGAAGATCTTCAGCGCCCGGGCGCGCGCCGCCTCGCCCATGGCGTCGGACGACGAGAGGACGACGATCGCCGACGACGCGTGGCCGGGCAGCACGCGCAGCCGCTCGGCGAGGGTGTAGCCGTCCATGCCGGGCATCTGCACGTCGAGGACGATCGCGCGGTAGGGCCGGCCCTCGGCCTCGGCGCGCAGCGCGAGGTCGAGCGCCTCCACGCTCCCGGCGGCGAGCGTCGGGTGCATGCCCTGGAGGCGCAGGACCTCGTCCAGGAAGCGCCGGTTCGTGGCGTTGTCGTCGACGACGAGCACCTCGAGGTCGCGGAGGCTCGCCGGCGGGGCCGCCTCCTGCACCGGCGCCGTGGCGCGGCGCAGGCGCGCGGTGAAGCGGAACAGGCTCCCGCGCCCGGGCGCGCTCTCGACCTCGATCGCGCCGCCCATGAGCCGCACCAGGCGCTGCGAGATCGACAGCCCCAGGCCCGACCCGCCGAAGCGGCGCGTCGTCGAGGCGTCCGCCTGCGTGAAGGGGTCGAAGATCGCCTGGAGCTTCTCGGGCGGGATCCCGATCCCGGTGTCGCGCACGCTCACGGCCAGCTCGACGTGCTCACCGTCCGCCCCCCCGAGCGCGACCTCGACCACGACCTCGCCCCGCTCCGTGAACTTGATCGCGTTGCCGACCAGGTTCGTGAGCACCTGCCGCAGCCGCCCGACGTCGCCGTGGAGCCGGGCCGGCACGGCCGGGTCGACGCGGTAGGCGAGCTCGACCCCCTTGACGTGCGAGCGCACCGCGAGCGCCTTGAGCGTCCCGTCGAGCCCGTCGCGCACGTCGAAGTCGGCCTCGTCGAGCTCGAGCTTGCCCGCCTCGACCTTCGAGAGGTCGAGCACGTCGTTGATCACGACGAGCAGCGCGTCGGCCGACTGGCGGACGAGCGAGAGGTACTCGCGCTGCTCGGCCGTGAGCTCGGTGTCGAGCGCCAGCGCCGTCATGCCGACGATCCCGTTCATGGGCGTGCGCACCTCGTGGCTCATGTTGGCCAGGAACTCCGACTTGGCCCGGTTGGCCGCCTCGGCGGCGTCCTTGCTCTCGCGCAGGGCGTCGGCCGTGCGGCAGCGCTGGACGAGGGCCGCCACCTGCGCGGCCACGCCGTCGATCAGCTGGCGCAGGGGCCCCGCGTCGCCCCGGCGCTCGGTCGTGAGGAGCTCGAGCACGAGCACCACCTCGCCCGCGACGACGACGGGCGCGGCGACCCCCGTGCGAACCCCCAGCGCGCCGGCGAAGGCGGCGCGCGGCGCGGCCGTGGCCGAGAGGTCGAGCTCGTCGACGGGCCCCCGCGCCGCCCACGCGGCGCCCGGGAGGTCCTCGCCCTCGAGGAGCGCCAGGTGCCGCGAGGCGGCCGCGAGCACCTCGAAGGCGCGCTCCTGCCGCCGACGGACCTCGCCGCAGCGCAGCCGGTCGCCCGCGGGCGTCCAGCAGGCGGCCAGGGCGAACCCGTCGAGCCGCTCGAGCGCCTCGAGCACGCGCGGGAGCGCCTCCTCGGTCGTCGCCGCGACGGCGACGGTCCGCGCGACCGCGTGCTGGACGGCCTGCAGGGCCTCGGCCTGGCGGCGGTCGGTCACGTCCTCGACGCAGCCGACGAAGCCGCCGCCGGCCAGCGGCACGGCGCGGGCCTGCACCCGGCGGACGTCGCCGCCCGGGCGCGCGAGCCGGTGCTCGCTCACGAACGCCCCGGCGTCGCCCGCCGCGGCCCGCCACTCGCCGGCCACCCGCGCGCGGTCGTCGGCGTGGACCACGTCGGCCCAGCCGCGCCCCACGAGGGCCTCGGCCGGCGCGCCGCACAGGCGCGTGACGACCTGGTTGACGACCTGCAGGCGGCCCCCCGCGTCGGTCTGGAAGACGCCGGTCGGGAGCTCGGCCGAGAGCTGGCGGAACCGCTGCTCGCTCTCCTCGAGCTCGCGGGTGCGGGCCTGCACGCGGGCCTCGACCTGCGCGTGGGCCGCCTCGAGCTCGGCCCGCTGCCGCGCGATCTCGCGCATCTCGCGCGCGCCGCGCACGCAGCTGGGCACGAGGACGGCGTCGAGGAAGCCGACCCACGCCGCGTGCTCCACCCAGCGCCAGGGGCTCTCGAGGACGACGCCGAACACGGACCAGGGCATGAGCAGGCCGCGGAGGGCGTGGTCGAGGGCGATGACGACCGTGGCCGTGACGAGCACGCGCCAGTCGCGGTAGAGGGCCAGGAAGGCGATCGAGCCGAACACGTGGAAGTGGGTCTCGATCCGCCCGCCGCTCAGGTGGATGAGCAGGGCCGACGCGAGCATCTGCATGCCCGCGATCACGTGCCGGGTGAAGGCCTCGCCCGGCCGGCGCAGGGCCAGGAGGATCGGCAGGGCCGCGATCGCCGCGCCGAGGACGATCGCGTCGAGCACGTGGGGGTGGGGCGCGCTGCGCGGGCCGACCCACGTCCGGGGGGTGATGACCAGGGCGGCGACGATCCCCGCCACCCACTGCAGGGCCATCAGCGCCGCGAACATGCGGTCCACGCGGGCGGCGACCTCGCGCTGGTGCTCGCGCAGGAGCGCGGCGGCGCGGGCGTCGGTGGCGGTCGAGGTCACGAGTCCTCCAGCGGGCAGCCGAACACGGGGGCGGTCGGGCGATCCGAGCCGGTCTTGTCGGCGATCAGGGACAGGAGCGCGGCGCGCGCCGGGGTGTCGCCCCGCCGCCCGCGCCCGGGGGTCAGCCCGCCGGCGAAGCGCAGGCGGCCGGCGGCGTCGTAGGCGAGGAGGGCGCCCGAGGTCCGGGCGCCGAAGCGTGTGGCCTCGCGGGCGTCGGGGTCGACGACGGCGACGGCGCCGCCGATCGCCCGGGCGCGGTCGAGGGCGGCCGCCTCCTCGAACCCGACCGGCGCGCCGGCGGGCACGACGACCAGGACGTAGGCGCGGACCGGGCCGCGCGCGGCGCGCAGGACGTCCTCGAGGGCGTCGAGGCTGGCGGCCGTGCACGGGCAGCGCGGGTGGACGAGCAGGACGAGCGTCGTCCCGTCGGGGCGGAGCGACGTGGCCGCCGGCCAGGTCGCCGCGGGGGCGCCGGGGTCGCCCGGGCGGGCGTCGCGGCGCTCGCTCGCCGCGACCAGGGCGAGGACGAGGGCGATCCAGGCGGCGCAAGCGAGGCTCCTGAGGGGGGTCACGCCGCCCCTCCAGGCGAGCCCCGTGCCAGGGGGCAACCCCGGTCGGCGCATGGGTTGGCAGATGACGCGTCGCGTTCCTCGACGCCTGCCGGGGGGCCGTCGCGATCCCCGGCGTCAGGCCCAGGCGCCCTGCCGCTGGTGGAAGGGCCTCAGGCGCGACAGACACGTCGAGGTGCGGGTCGTCGGGGTCCACGGCGACGCGGCCGGCGAGGAGGAAGGGCCCCGGCGTCGTGAGGTGGCCCGCCGATGGCGGCGTGGAAGAGGACCGCCTCGAAGAGGCCGGTCTCGCCGTCGAGCGGCAGGCGAGCGACTCGACGTCGGCGAGCGCGACGTGGCGCTGGTCGTCGCGCGCGGCGCGGTCCACGACCTCGGCCACGGTCGCGGTCCGAGCCCCAGCGACCAGGCGCTCTTCACCAGGAGCGGGGGGTCATCACGCTTCGAGCGGTGGCGCCCGGTTCGCACCGACGACCCGCGGCGCCCCACGAGCCGAAGCCTAACACGCCCCGCGGGACGCGGCCGTCCCTCGGCCAGGAGGGGCCTGATGGCCCATGCGACCCGCGTGTCCCGCCGCCACGACCTCCCCGAGCGCGCCGCGACGGCGGCGCAGTACTTCCCCGCGCGCCGGACGCTCCCCGCCCTCCGGCGGGCCGCCGCCCTCTGCCGCGCCTGCCCGCTTTGGGAGCGCGGCACGCAGACGGTCTTCGGCGAGGGCCCGCCCGACGCGCCGCTCGTCCTCGTGGGCGAGCAGCCGGGCGACGCCGAGGACCGCGCCGGGCGGCCGTTCGTGGGCCCCGCCGGGCGGCTCCTCGACCGGGCCCTGGCGGAGGCCGGCCTCTCGCGCGACGAGGCCTACGTGACCAACGCCGTGAAGCACTTCAAGTGGGTGGCGAAGGGCAAGCGGCGCCTCCACACGAAGCCCAGCGCGCGGGAGGTCGGCGCCTGCCTCCCGTGGCTCGAGCAGGAGCTCGAGCTCCTCCGGCCCCGGGTGGTGGTGCTCATGGGCCCCGCGGCCGCCCAGGCGCTCCTCGGCCGCGCCTTCCGCCTCACCCGGCACCGGGGCGAGTTCGTCGATTCGCGCCTCGAGGCCCTCGTCACGGCCACGGTCCACCCGGCGGCGATCCTGCGCGCCCCGACCGAGGCGGAGCGGCGCCGCGGGCTCGACCGGCTGGTCGCCGACCTGCAGGTCGTGGCGACGGCCCTGCAGGAGGACGGGCGGCGGTGAGGGGGGCGGCGGCTGGAGGGCCTGGCGATCGAGCGTGGACCTGATCGGACGCCATCAGACCGCCCTGCGGGCGATCGGGCTGGGGGCGTTCGTCCTCGGCGCGCTGCTCGCCTGGCTGGCGCTGCCGCTCGACGAGCACGCCCGGCGGTTCGTCGACGCGGTCGACGACCTCGGCGCCCGGGGGATCGCCGCGTTCGCCGGCGTCTACGTGGTGAGCGTCCTCCTCCTCGTCCCGGGCTCGGCGCTCACGCTCGCCGGCGGCGCCGTCTTCGGGCCGCTCGCCGGCACGGCGATCGTCTCGGTCGCGTCGACGATCGCGGCGGCGCTGGCCTTCCTCCTCGCCCGCACCGTCGCCCGTGACGCGGTGGAGCGCGCGGCGAGGGACGACCCGCGCCTCGCCGCCCTCGAGCAGGCGGTCGGCGAGGGCGGCTGGAGGGTGGTGGCCTTGCTGCGGCTCGCGCCGGTGGTGCCCTACAGCGTCATCAACTACGCGCTCGGCGTCACGCCGGTGCGGCTCGCGCCCTACGTGATCGCGACCTGGGTGGCGATGCTCCCCGGCACCTTCGTCAACGTCTACCTGGGGCACATCGGCCGGACCGGCCTCATCGACGCCCGCTCGCCCCTCGAGTGGGCGCTGCTCGGCGCCGGGGGCGCCGCGGGCCTGGCGATCGTGTGGGTGCTCGGCCGCAGGGCGCGGCGTGCGCTCGAGGCCGCCGCGCCGGAGGGCGGCGCTCTGGCGCCGGCGCCGGGGCGCACGATCGTCCTGCTCGCGGCGGGCCTGCTCGTCCTCGCCGCGGGGGCGGCCGCCTGGCTCGGCGCGTTCGATCGGCTCCTCGAGGCGTGAGCGCGGACGGCGCGACGAGCGATCGTCCCGGCGGCGCCAGGGATACGGGGGCCCACGGAGCCACGCCGGGCACGGACGGGATCCGTCCGCAACCAACGTCCCTCCGCCCGGCCCCGGTGTCCGGACGCGCCCGGGGGCGATCGCTCGTCGCGCCGCGTCGGCGCGAGCGGGTCAGACGAGGAGGGCGGCGGGCCGCCAGGCGGGGCGGACGGCCTCCGCCTCGAACTGGCTGCGGCAGACGCGGTAGGCCTCGGGCAGCGTCGCGCCCTGACCGCGGAGGACCTGCCAGTGGGAGCCGGGCGCCAGGACCTCGACCCGGCAGAGGCGCTCGTAGTCGCCGACCCAGGTGACGCTCGCCTTGTGGGTCTCGCACCACGTGACGGCCTCGAGCATCGCGCCGACGTCGCGGTCCCGATCCTTCATGTCCATCCTCGATCGACCCCCCTCGCCCCGAGCCTCGTGATACCTCATCGCGGGCGCGCCCCGAAAGGGCTTCGCCCGCGAAACGGCCCCCCAGGCCGGATCGCGGGACTTCGCGCGCGCGACGTGGCGCTCGGGGCACGGGGCGCGGTCGGCGGGTAACTGGCCTCGCGCGGCGCGATCGAATGACGGGGGCCCGTCGCGCGTCCTCGCGACGCGCAAAGGCAAACGGTGCAAGATGATCCCGCTCCGCCCCCCCGCCCTCCCCCTCCTCCTCGTCGCCCTGCTCCTGCCCACCCCGGCCCGCGGCGACGTCGTCCGCCTCCACGACGGCCGCGTGATCGAGGGCAAGGTCGTGCGCCACGACGCGGGCGGCGTCGTCGTCAGGGCGCGCTATGGCGAGGTCGTCGTCCCCGCGGATGACGTCGCGTCGATCGAGCGGCGCCTCACGCCCGACGAGGCGTACGAGGTCGAGCGGCGGCTCGTCGTCGCCGACGACCCCGACGACCTCGACCGCCTGGCGGCGTGGTGCCGCGAGCGGGGGATGACGAGCCGGGCGCAGGAGCACGCGGCGCGCGCGCAGGCGCTGCGGGCCGAGGCGGCGCGGCGCGCGGCCGAGGCCGAGGCGCGCGTCCGCGCCGAGGCGCAGCGCGCCCGCGACGCGGCCCGGGCGGCGGCGCTGCGCGAGCGGCGCGCGGCCGTGCGCCCGGGCGACGCCGAGGGGCTCTACCGGCTGGCGGCCTGGTCCGAGGGCGAGGGATACGGCGCGGCCGTCGTCGACGGGCTCCTGCGGGAGGCCCTCCTCGCCGACCCCGCGCACGCCCGCGCGCGCGTCGCCGACGGCTGCGGCGCGCGCAGGCGGCGGCGGCGGCCTCGGTCGCCCAGGCCGCCCGCGAGCGCGACGTCGCCCTCGCCGAGCGCCGGCGGGCCGAGGCGGCCCGCGCCGAGGCCGAGGCGCGCGAGGCCGCCGCGCGCGTCGTCCAGGCCCGCCTCGCCGAGGCGGAGCGGACGATCGACGCGCGCCTCGATGCCGCCCGCGAGGCCGAAGGCCGCGCCCGCGCGGCGGAGGAGCGGGCTCGCCAGGCCGAGGCCCGCGCCGGCGAGGCGCTCGCGCGCGCCCAGGCGCACGAGGCGCAGGCCCGGGCCGACGCGGCCGCCTTCGCCGGTCGCCTGCGCGCGGTCGAGCACGAGCGGCGCCGGCTCGAGGAGGAGCGCGGCCGCGTGGAGGAGGAGCGGCGCCGGCTCGCGGAGGAGCGGCGCCGGCTGGAGGAGGAGCGCCGCGCCCTGGCCCGGCCCGGCGTCGTCCAGCACGACGGTCCGTCGGGCCGTCCGCCTCGACCGCGATGAGTCGTCAGCGGCGGCGGCGCGCCGCCACGATCAGGAGCAGGGCCACGAGCAGCGGCGCCGCGCCGTCAGCGCGCGACGCAGGGCCCGCCAGCGCGCACCCGCCGCCGCCGCCCGAGCGGCCCCCCGCCCTGAGCGGCGCGGCGGTCGAGGCGCCGCGCTGCACCTGCGGGCCGGTCCCGCCGCCCGTGCCGATGCCGGGGGCGTCGAAGGTGAACGCCACGCGGTTGAGCGCGTTGTCGAACGGGTCGCGCGGGGCCTCGTAGCTGTAGACGACGAACGTCACGCGGTCGGGCGCCGGGTAGCGGTCGAGGTCGAGCGGCAGGGGCCGCGTGTTCGTGACCTCGTGGACGCAGTCCTTCACCCCGCCCTGGTCGCTCCACCCCGAGCCCGCGACCGGCGCCAGGACGTCGATCGGGCCCGCGCTCGCGTCGCTCGACGCGCCGCCCTGGTCGAGCGCCTTGACCTCGAGCGCCAGCGGCGCGGGCGTGAGCGACATGTCGAAGGCGAGGCGCACGCGCAGCGCGCCGGGCGGGATGAACCCGCGGCCCGCCGCGTCGGTCTCCGTGCGCGCGATCGTCACGTCGGCGTCGTAGGGCACGCACCACACCGGGTTCGTGATGCAGCGCGCGCCGTCGGCGCCCATCGTCCCAGGGTCGCCCGTGAAGGCGCCCACCTGCAGGACGGTCGGCGCGGTGATCAGCCCCTCCTCGGCGGGGTCGAGCGCCTCCTCGAGGTCCTGGTCGGCGCCCGCGGCGGCGAGCGCGCCGCGCGGCGCGAGCAGCGCGCCGCCCCCCGGCTTGCTCCCGAGCGGGTTCGGGTCGCCCTCGCTCGTGCGCCAGATCGGGAGGTGCGTGACCGGCCCGAACTCCTCGGTCGACGCGTAGCGGTAGCGGAGGCGCACGTTCGGCGACCCGCGCCGCACCAGCGCCGTGCCCGCCCCGTCGAACGCGCCGCCGCCGCCGATCCGGCCGTCGCGGTCGAGCGCCGCCGGCGCCAGGTCCGCCCAGGCCAGGCGCGTGGCGTCGAAGCGGTCCTCGGCGTCGAGCGAGAAGGTCACGAGCGGCCCGTCGGTGAGGACGCTCTGGCCGTCGATGAACGCCCCGAACGCGCGCTCGGCCGGCGTCGCGCCCGGCTGGCCGTCGGCCATCGCGTAGGTCAGCACGCGCCCGTAGGCCCGCGCGTTCACCTTGTAGGTCGACTGGAGGTCGATCACCGTCGCGAAGCGGCTCTCGGTGATGTTGAAGTCGCCGTGCGCGTCGTTGCCGCCGGCGATGAACACCTTGCGGGGGAAGCGCACGCCCGGGCGCCCGCTCAGCTCGTAGGTGAGCAGGCCCGACAGGTCCTGGTGCCACGAGGCCAGGCCGCGGTAGAGCCCGCCGTCCCAGTTGCGGTACCCGCGCACGAAGTCGGGGTCGGTCCACGGGTTCACGTCGGCCCAGTCGATCTTCGAGGAGTCGAGCGACCGGCGGCCGCCGTCGCCGTTCCACAGCTGCAGGCCCTTCATCACGAAGCCGGTCTGCTCGACGTGGACCCCCAGGTCCACGCGGCGCGCCGGGTCGCGCTCGAAGGCCGTGTCGTAGTGCCAGTCCGTCCAGCCGAGGTCACCGCTGAACGGGTGCGCGGCGTAGAGGGCGGCCTGCGCGTTCTCCTGCCGGTTCTGCGTCGCCAGCCGGTCGAGGACCCGGTCGAGCTCCACGTCCGGGCTCGGGTCGCCGAGCCCGCGCGCCACGCTGCTCCCGCCGTGCCACGGGCCGTCGATGTGCTCGGCGCGGTACTTCAGCAGGTGCGAGCCGAGCGGGAGCTGCACGCCGAAGAAGTTGCCGGGCATGCCGTCGGAGTGGACGCAGATCTCCTCGCCGCGCGTGAGCCCGAACAGGTCGCCCATGCGCTCCCACTCCGAGCGGCCGCCGCTGGCGGCGGGCGACGTCGGGCCGAACGGCGGCCGGTTGTGGATCGTGTCGTCCTGCGGCCCGCGCGCGTAATAGAAGGTGTTGTGGTCGGTCGTGATCAGCCGCCCGCGGCCGTCGAGGGCGTCGGTCAGGCCGAGGGCCAGCGACGCCTCGAGCACCATGGGGATCGGGCCGCCGAGGTTCTTCCGCGGGGCGAGCAGGTCGAACGCGTCGGTGTGCGTCCACTCGGCGATCGTGTGCACGTGCGCGTCGTAGTAGCCGTTGTCGCCCTGGAGCTGCGGGCGCGGGCTGCGGGCGAAGAGGACGCGCAGCGTCTTCCTCGTGCGGCCCTGCTGCGTGACCGACGTGATCCCCAGGAACGAGCGACGGCGGGCCCACTCGATGTCGACCTCGAGGAAGCGCACCTCCGGCGCCGCCGGCACCGGCGCGACGCCGAGGGCCGCGCGCGGGAGGCGCAGGATCGCGTAGCGGCCGGGCAGGCCCAGGTCGACGTGGCCGAAGAGCCGCACGTCGGGCGCGCCGCCCTGGAGGAGCGGCTGGCCCATCTCGTCCGCGATCACGAGGCCCGCCGGGGCCGTGGTCGCGGCGCCCGCCCGGTCCTCGTAGACGAGCTGGCCGGCGCCCGAGGGGCCGGCCGCGGACCGCTCGAAGATGCGGGTGCGCTCGAGGCGCAGCCACGTGGTCGGGTCGAGGTCGCCCTTCTCCGCCGCGAACACGAGGAGCGGCAGGTAGGGGCGCGCCGGGTTCAGGCGCCAGGGCGCGTCGGCGATCACGTTCACCGCGCCGCCCTGCTGGTACTGCGTGCGGAGCGGCGAGAGGTGCGGCGGCTCGAGGTCGAGGGCGACCTCGTCCCCGTCCTCGCCCCGGGCTCCGACCAGGCGCACGCGCGCCGTGGCCACCTGGTCGGGGAGCGCCGCGACCGCGGCCGGCGGGACGCTCAGGGCGACGCGCGCCGTCTCCCCCGCGCCGAGCGGCGCGAAGGGCGCCAGCGCCTCGAAGGCGCCGAGCCGCACCGCGACCGCGCCGCCCGCCGCCACGGCCCCGCGCCCCTCGACCTCGACCTCCAGGTCGAGCGCGCCGCCCGCGGCGGGCCGGGCCGTCGCGCGGGCGATCGCCAGGCCGCGGACGGGGCGGTCGGCGGCGTCGAGCGCGCAGGCGACGGCCCGGTCGGCGAGGGCGAAGCGGACCTCGCCCGGGCCCGGGGCGAGCACCTTCGCCCGGAGGACCGTCTCCTCGCCGGGGCCGAGCGCGTCCAGGCCGACGCGCGCGACCTCGCGGCCGGCGATCGACACGCCCACCTCGAACGCCCCGCTCGCCCGCAGGCCGCGGTTGGTCACGCGGACCGACGCGAGCACCGGCTCCCCCGGGGCCGCCGCGCCCGGCAGGACGCGCGGGTCGGCCAGCGCGAGGTCGGGCGCCCGCTCGCGCAGGGCGCGGGCCAGGGCGGCCGCGTCGAGCGGGCCGGCCCGGAAGGCGCGGGCCACGTCGGGGTGGTCGGCGAAGAGCGGCAGCGGCGCGCGCGCGGCGCGCAGCAGGGCTCGCAGGCGCGCCGGGTCGAGGTCGGGGGCGGCGGCGCGGACGAGCGCCGCGGCGCCGGCGACCCGCGCGGCCGAGACGCTCGACCCGGTGACCGGGGCGTGCGCGCGGCGCGGCAAGGCCGCGACGACGGCCACGCCCGGCGCGAGGAGGTCGGTCGTCGGCGCCAGGGCCGTGCCCAGGGCCAGGTCGCCCTGGCCGTCGACGCAGCCGACCGAGAGGACGCGCGGGTCGGCGGCGGGCTCGAGGTCGACGTGCACGTTGCGGTTGCCGGCGGCGGCCACGACCAGGACGCCGCGCGCCTCGGCGTAGGCGAGGGCGTCGTCGAGGAGCGGGGCCGCCTGGCGCGTGCCGAGCGACAGGAGCACGATCGACGCGCCGCGGTCGACCGCGTAGACGAGCGCGGCGGCGACGTCGCCCAGGCGCGCCAGCCCCCTCCGGTCGGCCACCTTGAGCGGGAGCACCCGCGCGCCGGGCGCCACGCCCTCGACGCCGCGCAGGGGGTCGGCCGGGACGGCGGCCACGAGGGATGCCATCGCCGTGCCGTGGCCGGCCGTGTCCTCATCCCAGGCCGGGTCGTCGGCGAGGAACGAGCGGCCGCCGGCGAGCGCCTCGCGCAGGTCGGGATGGGCGCCGTCGACGCCCGTGTCGAGCACCGCCACGAGGACGTCGCGCGCCCCGCCGGCGCGCAGGGCGCCGAACGTCGCGGCCACCTCCGCGCGCGCCCGCGCGTAGCTCGCGTCGTCGAGCTCGATCGACGGCCGCTCGCAGCAGGCGTCGCCCGTGACCTCGAACGGGACGTCCGGCGAGGCGTGCCGCACGCGCGGGTCGTCGCGCAGGGCGGCCAGCGCCCGGGCGGCGTCGTCGGCCTCGAGCACGGCGGCCTCGAGCGCCGGGAGGGCCCGCGACCAGCCGAGGCCGTGGTCGGCCGCGACCCGGGGCAGGTCCACGCCGGCGACCACCAGGCGCTCGCGCGCGGCTGGCGCCGGGCGCGCGATCGCCGGCGCCGCCACGCTCGCGCCGGGCGCCGCGGGGCGGCCAGGCCAGCACGCCGCGGCGACCGCGAGCGCGATGAAAGGGACGCCGACGAGGTGGGCCCGTCCTGCGCGCATGCCGTCCTCCCGACCAGAAACCCCTGGGAAAGCAAGCGCTGCGCCTTACGGCAAGTGGTTGCGCCGGCTCGCGGGCGCACCGTTATGCCGAAAACGGAGCTTTTCAACCAGCCGGTTCCGGTGGAGCGAAAGTCGAGACGAAACACGCGCGTGACGCGACGTGTCAGCGCAGGACCAGGTGGACGACGACCTTGAGGAACACGAAGAGCACGAGGACGAGGCCGCCGGTCGACACGAGCTTGCCGACGACGGTCGCCTGCGGCCTCCGGCGCGCCGGCACCGGCAGCCCGCGGCGCAGCACCTCGTCGAGAACGGCGCGGCGCTGCTCGGGCGCGTACTCGGCGGGGTGATCTCGCAGGGCGCGGACGAGGCTCTCGTCGGGCCACTCGCCCACGCGGGCGGCCAGCGCCGGGTCGGGCGCGGTCGCGCGCAGCGCCGCCACGTGGTCGTCGCGGTCGACCAGCCCCTCGCCGCAGTGGGGGCACTTGAGGCAGTCGCCCGCGACGGCCTCGGCGCAGTAGGGGCAGGTCACTGCCCGTCGATCCACCGCTCGACCATCCGCTCGAGCACGCCCAGCGGCACGGCGCCCTCGCCCAGCACCACGTCGTGGAACGCGCGCAGGTCGAAGCGGTCGCCGAGCCGCTCCTCGGCGCGGCGCCGCAGGTCGCGGATCGTCAGCTCGCCCAGCTTGTAGGCCACGGCCTGCCCGGGCCAGGCCACGTAGCGGTCGACCTCGCGCTCGACGTTCTCGGGCGTGAGCGCGCTGTTCGCGAGCATGTAGTCGACGGCGCGCTGCCGCGTCCAGCCGAGCGCGTGCAGCCCCGTGTCCACGACGAGGCGCAGGGCGCGCCACATCTCGTAGCTCAGCCGGCCGAAGTCGTCGATCGGGTCGGCGTAGAGGCCGCGCGAGCCGGGCGGGCCCATCTCGAGCCCCAGCCGCTCGGCGTAGAGGGCCCAGCCCTCGACGTAGGCCGTGTAGCCGAGGAGCGTCCGCCAGCGCGGCAGGTCGGTCATCTCCTGCGCGAGCGCGATCTGAAGGTGATGACCCGGCACGGCCTCGTGCAGGGTGAGCGGGACCATCTCGTAGGTCGGCCGCTGGTCGAGGCGGTGCGTGTTGGCGACGAACCAGCCCGGCGTGCCGTTGTCGAGCGAGCCCGAGTAGTAGTAGGCCGTGGGCGCCGACGGCGCGATGAAGTCGGGCATGGCCCGCACGCCGTAGGTGTTGCGCGGCAGCCGGCCGAAGAGGCGCGGCAGCTCCGGGTCGACGCGCTTGGCGACGTCGCGGTAGCGGGCCAGGAGCTCGTCGGCGGTCCGGCAGTAGGAGCGCGGGTCGGCGCGCAGCCGCTCGACGAACGCGCGCAGGCGCGCGTCGCCCTCGAGGCCCGGCGGGAGCTCGACCCCCGCGCGCCCGATCACCTCGTGCATCTCGGCCTTGATCCGCGCCACCTCGCGCAGGCCGATCGCGTGGATCTCCTCGGCGGCGAGCGGCAGGGTCGAGTGCTCCTGGAGGCAGTAGGCGTAGTAGTCCTCGCCGTCGGGGCGCGAGGTCGCCGCCAGCGCCTCGCGGCAGGCCGGGACGTACTCGTCGTCGACGAACGCCGCCAGCCGCCCGAAGGCCTCCATGGCCGCGGCCGTCGCCCGCGCGGCGCGCGCGCGGAGCGCGTCGTCCGCGCCGAGCCCGCGGAAGGGGGCGAACAGCGCGTGGTCCTCGGACGCGCCCGTCGCCTGGGCGCGGCACTGCTCCGCGGCGCGCGCCAGGACGAGCCGCGGCGGCGTGACCCCGTCCTCGAGCCCGCGCCGCATGTTGGCGACGACCTGCGCCAGGTGCCCCGGGATCGCCTCGAGCCGCGCCGCCCAGGCCTCGCGGTCGGCGCGCGTGGTGAACGACAGCCGCTCCGGCAGCTGCGGCAGCGACTGCTGCGGCCCGTTCACCTGCGTCAGCGGCGTGAGCCACTCGCGGAAGCGCCCGGCGGCGAGCCGCCGCTCCAGCTCGTGCAGGAGGAGCTCGGCGCTCACCCGGTTGGCGGGCGCGAGCGCCTCGAGGTCGACGGCCCGCGCGGCCTCGAGGCGCGCGGCGCAGGCGGCCAGCCAGGCGGCCTCCGCCTCGGGCGACGGGTCCGTGAGCCGGTCGTCGAAGCGCCGGTCGCCGCGGACGCTGGCCCACGTCGGGTAGCGCGCCATGAGGGCGTCGTGGTCCTCCTCGAGGAGCGCGAGGAGCCGGTCGTCGGGGGTCGTGGCGGGCATGGGCGGCTCCTGCGCGCCCGCGGGCGCGCAGAGGAGGGACGCCGCCACGAGGGCGGCGAGGCGGCGGCGTGGCATCGGAGTGACGCTACCGCCCGCGGCGCCGGAGGCAACCGCCCTGTTGCGCTTGCGTGCCGCCCGGACGAGCGCCAACCTGACGAGGTCGGGACGGGAGCGACGGTGCAGGGGCTGGAAGACGACGAGCTGCCGGGGCGCGCGCTGCCCGCGCCGGCGGACGCGTTGTCCAACTCGCTCGACCCCGAGGCGGCGCCCGACCCCGGCACGCAGGCGGTCCCGCTCCTCGAGCGCGCGATCACCGCCGGGACCCTGGTCGGCCCCTTCCTCGTGCGCCGCCTGCTCGCCGACGGCGGCATGGGGAAGGTGTTCCTGGCCGAGGACCGCCAGGGGCGCCCGGTGGCGCTCAAGGTCCTGTCGCTGCAGAACGCCGACGACGAGGCCACCCGGCGGCGGTTCGAGCGCGAGGGCGAGATCCTCGCCCGCCTCCAGCACCCGAACGTCGTCGCCCTCCTCGCGAGGGGGGTCGACGAGCCCACCGGCCGCGCCTACCTGGCGCTCGAGTACGTCCCGGGCCAGGACCTGAGCAACCTCCTCCAGCGGTGCGAGGACCACCGGCTCTCCGTGGACGAGGCCGTCTTCGTGCTCGAGCGCTGCGCGCGCGCCCTGCAGGCGGCCCACGAGATCGGCGTGCTCCACCGCGACATGAAGCCGTCCAACGTGCTGGTCACGCGCGAGGGCCAGGTGAAGCTCACCGACTTCGGCGTGGCGCTGCGCGTCGACGACCCGGTGCGCCTCACCGCCGTCGATCACGTCATGGGCACGCTGCCGTACCTCGCGCCGGAGGTGCTCGGCGACGGCCTGTGGACGCCGGCGGGCGACATCTACGGCCTCGGCTGCCTGGCGTTCAAGCTGATGACCGGCCAGCCGCCGTTCCCGCAGCGGCAGGTGCACGAGGTCGTCGCCGCGCACCGGCGCCAGGAGGCGCCGAGCCTGCTCGACTTCGTGCCGGACGCGCCCCCGGCGCTGGCCGACCTCCTGGCGATCATGCTCGCCAAGGACCCCGCCCGGCGCCCGACGGCCGAGCAGGTCGAGGCGGCCCTGCGCGGGCTCGGCCTCTCCGAGCGCACCGACCGCGTGGCGCAGGAGTGGCTGCTCGGGCGCGTGGGCGCGCGCGCCTTCCCCTCGGGGCGCTACCCCGCCTTCGGTGACGGGCAGCCCGCGCGGGCGGCGACCACCGGCCGCGTCGCCGCGGCCGAGCCCGAGCGGCTCGACCGCTACCAGGTCCTCTCGCGGCTGGGCAGGGGCGCCATGGGCGAGGTCTACCTCGTGCGCGACCCGCAGGGCGGCGCGCCGCTGGCGCTCAAGGTCCTCGCGGCGGACCTGCTCGCCGACCGCGAGGCGCGCGAGCGCTTCCGCCGCGAGCTGGCCAGCATGACGCGGCTCGGCGACCACCCCGCGATCGTGCGGGCGCGCGGCCACGGGCTCCTGCCCGACGGCCGGCCCTTCTACGTCATGGACTACGTCGAGGGGCGCTCGCTGCGCGCGGCGCTCAAGGCGGGGCTCGACCCGGCGCGCGCGCTGGACGCGCTCGAGCAGGTCCTGGACGGGCTCGCGCACGCGCACGCCGCCGGCTTCGTGCACCGCGACGTCAAGCCCGACAACGTGCTGCTCGACGAGGAGGGCCAGGCGCGCCTGGTCGACTTCGGCCTGGTGAAGGCCCTGGCCCCCGGCCAGCGCTCGCTCACGCTCACCGGCGAGATCGTGGGGACGCCCGCCTACATGGCGCCCGAGCAGGCCGACGCCAGCGCGGGGGAGGTGGGCCCCTGGACGGACGTCTACGCGGTCGGGGCGATCGCCTACGAGGCCCTCACCGGGGCCACGCCGCACTCCGGGAGCACCGCCGTCGAGGTCTACACGAAGCTGCTCGAGGGGGCGCCGATCCCGCCCCTCCGCGCCGTGCGCCCCGACGTGCCCGAGGCGCTCGATGGCGTGCTCCTGCGCGCCCTCGCGCGGCGGCCCGCCGCGCGCCCCGCCGACGCGGCCGCGCTCCTGCGCGACCTCCGCGCCGCGCGGGCCGGCGGCGCGCGGCGGGGCGGCGGCCTCCTGCGGCTGCTCGCGGCCGGGGCGGCGGGCGCCGTCGTCCTGGCCGCGGCGGCGCTGGCGACCCAGGCCCTCCGGCGCGAGCGCGAGGCGCCGCGCCGCCCGGGCGGCGACGCCGCGAGCGCCGGCCCGGCGCGGAGGTGGAGGACGCGCTGCTCCGGGGGCGACGTCGCGCTCGCCCGCTCCATCCTCGGCGCGGCGACCCCGCGCGAGGTCCCGGTGATGCCCTGGGTGCTCCTGCTCGCGGGCGAGCCCGACCGCGCCCTGGCGGCGTGCGCCGGCGCCGACGTGCCGCCGCAGCACCTCGCGCGCATCGCCGCGTGGGCGGGCGACCGGGAGGCGGTCACGCGCGCGCTCGCGGCGCTCACCCCGCCGGCGCGGGCCCGGGCCCTCGCGCTCGAGCTCACGGGGGTCGCGGCGCGCGGTGAGGCGCCCGGGCCGGCCGGGTGGGCGGCGCTGGCGCGGGCGGAGGCGGCGCTCGCCGCCGGGGACCCGGTCGACGCCGCCCTCGAGTTCGAGGAGGCGGGGCGCCTCGCGGAGGGGGCCGACCAGGCCGAGGTGCGCCTGTGCGCGGCGCTCGGTCGGGCGCGCGCGGCGCTGGCGTCGGGCGAGCCGGCGGAGGACGCGCTCGTGCAGGCCGGGCGCCTCGCGATCCACCCGCTCGACCGCGGGCGGGTCGCCGCGTGGCTGGCGCTCGTCCGCGGCGCCTCGAGCGGGGCGCCCGCGCCGCCCGAGGCCCTCGCGCGCGGGCGCGCGCTGGCCAGCGGCGGAGAGCACGCCGCGGCCCTCGCCGCGCTGCAGGGCGCGGGCCTCGCCGCGGAGGCCGGCTCGTTCGTCGAGGCGGAGGCCGCGCTGCTGGTGAAGGGGGGCGGGCTCGTCGGCGGCCTCCTGGCCGGGCGGGCGCTGGCGCTGACCGCCGCGGCCGAGGCCGGCGCCGACGCGCCGGGCGCCCTGGCGGCGCTCGACGGGCTCGACGTGGCGGCCCGCGTGGACCCGGCGGCGCCGGCGGTGGCCCTCGGGCAGGCCCGGGCCGCGCTCGTCGCGGGGGACCTGCCGCGGGCCGAGGCCGCCCTGGAGCGGGCGCGGGCGCTGGCGCCGGGCGACGCCCTGGTGACGCTCGTCGGCGCGCGGGCGCGGGCGGCCGCGGTCGTGGCCGCCGCGCTCGAGGTCGACGCGGCGCGCCTGGCGCGCTCGCCGCGCCGCGGCCGAGGAGCAGGCGCTGGCCGACGCGTGGGCGGAGGTGGCCGACGCGGCCCGGGCCGCCGCCGGGGCGGCGCGGGCCGGGAGCGCGCTCGGCGTCGGGGCGGGGCCTCGCGGCCCGCGCGGGGGTCGAGCGGGCCGACCGCATGGTCCGCGCCGGCGCCGACGAGGGCGCGCTCGACGGCGTCCGGCGGCAGGTCGTCCTCGACCTCGCGGGCGTGGCGTCGGACCTCATCGGGCCCCTGGCCGCGGCGCGGGCGCGCCTCGCCCGCGCGCTCCTCGACGACGAGGGCGCCGACGGCGCCGCGGTCGACCTGGCCGAGGCGGCCCTCGCCGCGCAGGTGCGGCGCGCGGCGGCGACGCCCGGCCTCGCCGCCGCGGAGGAGGCCCTGCACATCCTGGCGACCGCCGGCGACGTCACGGCCGCCCGCGCTCACCTCGCGCTGGCCGGCGACGCGCCCGCGCGCGCCCTCCTCCGCCTGCGGCGCGCCGCCGGCCAGGGGGCGCCGCGGCGCGCGGCCGTCGACCGCGCGCTGGCGCTGGCCCCCGACGCCGGGCCGCTCCTGCTCGAGGCCGGGCTCGAGCGTCTGGAAGCCGGCGAGGTGCCTCTGGCGGCCACGCTCCTGGCGCGGGCGGCCGCCGCCGATCCGGACCTCACCTGGCCCGCCGTGCGCGCGCTGGCGCGGCGCGCCGGGGATCCGGCGCGCGCCGTCCGGCTCGCCGACGAGGCGGCGGCCCTCGCGGGCGAGGCGGCGCCGGCGGCGCGGGCGCGCGCCCTGCTGCTCGCGGCCGGGGCCGCCGCGGCGCCGGCGCCGGCCGCCTGGCGCGGCGGCGGCGCGGCCGCCCGGGCCGCTGCGCACGACCCGGCGCGGTCCGCGGCGCACCTCCTCCAGGCCCTCGCGCTGGCCCGCCTCGGGCGCGCCGACGACGCGGCGCGCGCGCTGGCGCGCGCGCGCGCGCGGCGCCGGCGGCCGCCGCGCCGGCGCTGCTCGCCCTGCATCTGGGGTCGAGCCGCTGGACGCGCTCGACCGCTGCCTCGCCCACGGCCACCTGCGCGACCACGCGGCGCTGGCCGAGCGGCCGGAGGGCGGCGGTTCGACGCCGGCCGTCGAGGCCCTGCTCGCCGCGCAGCTCGACGGCAACCTGGCGAGCATCGACGGCGGCTTCGAGCCGCGCGGCCGCGCGTCGGCGCGCGGCCCGTGGGCGCTCGCCCGGCGCCTCGAGGAGCAGGGGCGGCTGCCGCGGCTGGCGCTCGCCCTGCGCACGGGCCTCCTCGCCAGCGGTCGCGCGCCGGCGGGGGTGGGGCAGGAGGAGGAGGCGTTCCGCCGGCTGCTCGAGGCGCTCCCCGCGCACGAGGGCGCGCGTCGCGCGGGGGCGGAGGCGGTGCTCCTGCCTCGAGGCGCGCGGCGACCGGGCCCGGCGCGGCGACGCCGTGGCCCGCGCCGGCGCGGCCGCGTGCAGGCGCGGGCGGCGCACGACCCGGCGACGCGGGCGGCGCCGCGCGCCCGCGCGCTCGCCTCGGCTGCGGCGCGCCGACCCCGGCGCGCCGCGGGACCGCCGCGGTCGGGCTGGCGCTGGAGGAGCGGGCGCGCCGCCCCGAGCTCCTCCTCGTCGTCCGCTGCGCGCTCGAGCAGGAGCTCGGGCCGCGCGGGGGGCTGCTCGCGGCGGACGACCTCGCCGCGCCCTGGAGCGCGTCGCGCGCCCTCCTCGACGGGGTGCGCCGCGGCGACGCGCAGGCGCGGGGGCTGGCGTGGTGGGTCGAGGACGGCGCCTGGAGCGAGGTGGTGCTCGCGGTCGGGCGGGCGGCCGTCTTCCGGGCCGGTCGCGACGCGCTCGAGGAGGAGCTGCGCGACCTCCTCGAGGAGGAGCTCGCCGACGAGGTCGGCTGGAGCGCCGACGACGCCGGGCGCCGGCGAGGGGCGTGGCGCGTCGTGGCGGCGGCGGCCCGTGAGGGGCGCGCGCTGGCGCGCGACCCCGGCGAGCGCGCGGCGCTGGCGGGCCTCCTCGCGGACGCCCTGCTGCACGAGGCCGGGTGCGTGGACGCCGGCGCCGGCCGCGACCGGCTCCTCTCGGCGGCCCGGGTGGTGGCCGGGGAGGCGACGCCCGACCTCGTGCGCGGGTCGCGGCGCGAGCTCGAGGCCGCCTGGCGGCAGGTCCGCGCCCTCGGCGCGCTCGACGACCCCGGCCTCCCCGGCGCGCTCCAGGCGCTCACCGCCGCCCTGTCCGGCGCCGATGGTGACGACCGGCGGCGCCTGGCGCGCCGCGCCCAGCGCGACCCGCTGCTGCCCCTCCTCTCGTCGCGCGCGGGCTACGTTGCCCTCGTCGAGCGGCTGGGCCGGCGCTAGGCCGAGACGGGGGGTGAACCGTGGCTGGGAGGAGTAGCTTTTAGCTTGTAGCTCTTAGCTTTGGCTTTTGGCTACGGCTAACCGGCTAACGGCTAACACCGTGACCAGCCGTCTGCCGCGCTAGCCGGCCGCGCGCTCGGGCCGCTCGCCCTCGCGCCGCAGGAGGTCGAGGAACGCGGGTGGGTCGAGGAAGGTCATCACCACCTGCCCCGCGCGCACCTCGTCGCCGCTGCGCAGCAGGTGGCGCTCGCGCCGCGGCGACAGGCGCTGGCCGTTGACGAACGTGCCGAACGTCGAGCCCGCGTCGACGAGCACGGGGCCGGTGGCCTCGAGCGTCACGTAGGCGTGGAACTTGGAGACCGTCGAGGCGTTGAGCTCGATGTCGTTGTTGCGCGCGCGGCCGAGCGTGACCATGGCGGTGAACACGTTCGACCCGGGTCGCTTGGTGACGGGCGCCACCCAGGCGCCCTCGAACGCGCCGCGGGGCGCGGCGGGGCGGGGGGCGCCCGCGACCGTGCGGAAGCGTGGGTCCTCCTCGGACTCGAAGGGCGCCACGACCAGGACCGGATGCGGATGCCGCTCGAAGAACGACTCGAGCGGCCGGGCCGCGTCCTGCAGGAATGCGTGCAACGGCCGGAGCATCGCCCTGGCTCCTCACCCGCCCTCTCGCACCGTACCCGGCCGGAGGCGGGCGGCAATGGTCTCCGGGCGGCCACGCCCCGTACGGCGCGGCGACGCGGCGGGTTGCACCCGTGACGGGTGCGGCGGGTGACCCGGCCCGTCACGCCGACCCGGCGAGGAGCTCCTCCAGGGTCGGCCAGGCGTGCGGCCGGCGGAGGGTCCAGGCGACGACCGCGCGGCAGACGTGCGTCGACACGTGCTCCGGCGCGCAGTGCGCCTCGAGGAGCTCGAGCGCGTCGAGGCCGAGGGGCGCGATGGAGTCGCGCAGGAGGTTGCCGACGGTCGACTCGAAGCCGTAGGGGCCGCGCGGGCCGACGAGGCCGCTGCGCACGAGCTGCAGCCGCGCGTCGCGCAGGGTCGTCCGGGTGGCGTCGAGGACCTCGACCGAGGCGTCGAGGAGGCGCGTCGCCTCGAGCGTCCCGCCGACGACCCAGCGCGTGAGGTGCGCCTGCGCCCGCTCGAGGGCGGGCGGGCGCGGGCCGCGGCCGAGCGCCTCGTCGTCGTCGCCGCGCCACGGCCAGAGGCCCAGCGGGTCGCGGCGCTCGAGCGGCCGGTGGTCGGCGTAGACCCAGGGCGCGGGCCCGCCGTGCACGCCGGCCGGGTCGGGGTCGAGGAAGCGGCCGAGCCCCGGCGCGTAGAAGCGCGCGCGGAGATCGACCAGGCCCGTGGCGGGGTCCACCTCGCGCCCGGCGAAGAGGACCGGGCGCTCGGGGTCGAGCGGCGCCTCGAGCAGGTCGCCGAACGGGTCGAGCGCCGCGCGGTCGACGGGCGCGCCGTCCTCGTCGGTGTAGGCGAGCACGGTGCCGAGCGCGTCGGCGTGCAGGTAGACCCAGTCGCCGACGACCCCCCCGACGACGTCGATGTAGGCGAGCGGCTCGTCGGTCCGCGGGCCGTGGACCCACACCCGCACGCGGTCACCTGGGCCGAGCTCCGCCAGGCGCTGGCCGCGCTCGTACACGTATCGCGTCGTCCCGGCGTCGGTCGTGCGGGTGGCGAGGCGGCCGAGGCCGTCGTAGGCGTAGCGGACGGTGTAGGCGCCGGCGCGGTCGGCGCGCGTGACCTCGACGAGGCGCCCGAAGGGGTCCCACCCGTAGCGGGTCTCGCCGCCCTCGTCCGTGCGCCGGACGAGGCGCCCGGCGGCGTCATGGGTGAAGGCCTCGTCGCCCGCGGCGAGGAGCGCGCCGCGCGCGTCGAGGCGCCAGGCCCGCGCGCGCTCGCCGTCGCGATCGGCGAGGCGGTTGCCGTCGGGGTCGAGCCGCCAGGCGCGGTCGAGGTCGGGCCCGCGCGCCCCGGTCAGACGACCGGCCGCGTCGTGCTCGAAGCGCGTCGTGGCCCCGTCGCGCGTCGTCGCCGTGACCTCGCCCCGGGCGCCGCGCGCGTGCGCCTGCGAGAGCACCGGCCCGGCCGGGCCGCGGGCCTCGAGCCGCGCCAGGCGGCCCTGGTCGTCGCGCGCGAGGCGCGTGACGACGCCGTTGGGGTAGACGACGGCCGTGCGGCGGCCGTCGGCGTCGTGCTCGAAGCGGAAGGTGCCGGCCGGCGTGTCGAGGCGCTCCACGCGCCCCTCGGCGTCGCGGACCCGCGCGAGGCGGCCCCACGGCGTGCGGACCTGCTCGACGCCGGGGCCGTGCTCGTAGCGCAGGCGCACACCGGGCGTGGCCTGCTCGAGGAGCCGTCCGGCCTCGTCCCAGCGGAGGGTGACCGGGTCGGCGTCGCCGCCGGCCGAGACGAGCCGGCCCGCCGCGTCGTGCTCGAACCGGAGCGTCGCGAGGCCGGCCTCGCCGGTCGCGACGAGCTCCTCGATCAGCCCGCGGGCGTCGCGGACCGCCATCACGTCGCCGCCGGCCGGGTCGCGGCGGCCGAGGCGCCGGCCGCGCGCGTCGCGGAGGAGCTCGAAGCGGCCGGCGGGGCCGACCTCGGCGACGAGGTCGCCTCGCGCGTCGTGCTCGAAGCTCCAGCGCCGCCCCGCCGGCGTGGTGGCCGTGGCGAGCAGGCCCCTCGCGTCGAGGCGCACGCCGGGCGGGAGCGCCGGCGTGGGCGCCTCGTCGACGACGAGGCGCAGGCGCGCGTCGAGGCGCGCGCGCTCGACGCCCCAGGGGGTCTCGACGCGCCAGCCGTCGCGGTCGAGGGCGTAGCGCCAGCTCCCGCGCGGCGTGGTCACCTGCGCCAGGCCCTCGGCGAAGGCGTAGAGCCGGGCGCCGTCGGGCGCGTCGACCCGCGCGACCCGGCCGAGGTCGTCGTGCGCGAGCCGCAGGCCGCGCGCCTCGACGACGAAGCCGTCCTCGTCGACCGCGTAGCGGGCCGCGCGCGTGCCCTCGACCGCGACGAGCTCGCCCGCGGCGTCGTAGGCGTAGCGCACGTCGACCTCGGGCCCGGTCGCGCGCGCGGCGCGCCCCTCGGCGTCGAGGGTGAGCGTGATCGTCCCCTCGTCGCCCACGAGGCGGACGACGCCCGGCGCGCGCTCGACCCGGAACCCGGGCCGGACCTCGACGATCCGGCCCTCGCGGTCGAAGCGATGCAGGCGCCCCGCGGGGTCGCGCACCTCGAAGCCCTCGGGGGTGGCCGCGAGGAGCTCGACCTCGCCCACGACGGAGGCCCAGCGCCCCTCGGCGACCGGGGCGTAGAGGACGAGGCCCTCGACCCGGCGCGCGACCAGGGCGCCGCCGGGGGCGGCGTGCAGGCGGGCGTCCGCCTCGCTGCGCCAGCCGCGGCCGAAGAGGCCCGGCGCGTCGGCGCCCATGGCGCGCGCGCGGCGGAGGCCCAGGCCGCGCGGCAGGGCGGCGTCGGTCTCGCGCAGCGTGGCGCGGCCGGTGAGCGGGTCTACGTCGAGCGCGGTCGCCGCGTCGAGCGTGACGCCCAGGGCCGGCGCGGCGTGCGCGGGGGCGAGGGCGTCGCGCGGCGGGCAGGGCGGGAGCGGCGCCGCCGCGGCGCCCTCCGCGGGCGTGGCGGCCGGGGCGGGGGCGCCGTCCGCGGGGGCCGACGACGCGGCGATGCGCTCGGCCGGCGGGGCCGGGCGCGAGGGCGGCGTGGGCGGCGGGTCGCCCCCGCCGCTGCCCGGCCCGGCGGCGACGATCAGCGCCGCCGCCGCCGTGGTGATGATCGCCGCGCGTGGCCTCCTCATCGTCGCCTCCCCGCTCGCGGCGGGACGAGGCACGGGCTGCGCCGCGCGCAACCCGCGGCGCGCCGGCGCGTCGGGCAGGTCCTGCCCGTCGGGTTCGCGGACCCGCGGGCAGCTCCTGCCCAGCCGGGGCGCGCGACGGGTCGGTCGAAGGCGACACCCGGGCGCGGTTTGCGCCGCAGGACCTTCTGCCTCCGTGACGGGGTCACTACGCTGGAGCGATGTGGTCCGTCGCGCGTTGCTCCTCGTCCTCCTCACCGCGTCGCTGGGTGCCGCGTCGCTCGGGAGCGGCTGCGTGACCCTGCGCCTGTGGGAGCTGCGGCCCACCCTGGTCGGCCCGGCGCCGGCGCCCCCGGCGCCGCTGGCGATCGAGCGGGCGGTCCGCGACGGCCGGGGCGCCGTGCACCTGCTGATCGACTGCGGGGCGGGGCGGCGGCACCACCTCGTGATCCAGCGCGCGCGGCCGCACGGCCCCGGCGCGGCGTGGCCGCACGCCGGGCGAGGTGAGGCGACGGTGTCGCTCGCCGACCCCGCGCCCCTGCCCGAGGGCGCGCCGCTGGCCACCTGGAGCGACGACGGCGAACCGGCGCCGCCGGCCGGGGCCGCGCTGGAGCCCGGCCGACCGACCGCTCGCGTCGAGCTCCTGGGCGACGCCTTCGAGCTCGTCCACGCCGACGGCCGGCGCGAGCTCCTCGCCTACGTGCCGCCGCGCCGGCGCCCCTGGCCGGCCGCCGAGGGGGTCACGGGGCGCGACGTGGCGGGGGTCCTGCTGTGCGCGGCGTCGACGCCGCTGACGCTCGCGGCCGACCTGGCGGTGCTCGTCCTGGCGCCGCTGTGGTATCCGTTCCACCTCCTGCGCCCATGACCCCACGCCGCCACCGCCTGCTCGCCCTCGCGGCCGCCGTCCTGACGGCCGGCGGGATCTTCGTCAACGCCCTGGCCTACGCCCACGCGCGGGCGTTCACGACCTTCGGCCCGCCGACCTCCGCCCGCACGCCGCCGCCGCAGGCGCTGTCGCGCCTCGGTCGCCTGCGCGTGCTCGTCACGGGCGTGTCGCTGCCGCGCCCGGTCAACCTGCGTACACCGGCGGACGAGGGGCTGCCGTTCGAGACGCTGACGGCGCGCGCGGCCGACGGCACGCGCCTCGAGCTGTGGCGCGTGCCGCGGCCCGGCGCGCGGGCGGTCGCCGTCCTCGCGCACGGGCACGGCGGGAGCAAGGCGTCGCTCCTGGGCGTCGCGCGCGAGCTGCACGGGCTCGGGGTCGAGGCGCTCCTCGTCGACCTGCGCGGCGCCGGCGGGTCGGAGGGCGACCGCACGAGCGTCGGCGTGCACGAGGCGCTCGACGTCGAGGCCGCCGTCGCGCTCGCCCGGCGGCTCGCGCCAGGGCGGCCGCTGCTCCTGCACGGGACCTCCATGGGCGCGGCCGCGGCCCTGCGCGCCGTCCACCTGCACGGCCTCGAGCCCGACCTGCTGCTGCTCGAGGCGCCGTTCGACCGGCTGACGACGACGGTCGGGCATCGCTTCCGCGCCATGGGCCTGCCCGCCTGGCCCGGCGCGCGGCTGCTGCTGTTCTGGGGCGGCGTGCAGCTCGGCTTCGACGCGACGGCCCACGCGCCGGTCGAGTACGCGGCGAGCGTCGCCTGCCCGGCGCTCGTCCTCGGCGGCGCCGACGACCCGTGGGTGCGCCCCGACGAGCTGCGCGCCGTGGCCGCGGCCATGCGAGGGCCGACCGAGGTCGTGGTCCTCGAGGGGCTCGGCCACGAGAGCCTGCTCGACCGGCGGCCCGAGGCGTGGCGGGCGGCGGCGCGCCGGCTCGTGGATCAGAGCGGCCGCGAGTAGAGGGCGTACTCGCGCGTCGGCTCACCCAGGCGGCGGAGGGCGCGGAGCTCCTCTGTGACGAGCGCGACGATCGCCTCGCGGTAGCCGTCGGCCTGCGCCTGCTCGGCGGCGTGGCGCAGGAGCGCGCCCGCGGCGCCGGTCCCGCGGGCCTCGGGGACGAAGGCGAACGTGTGCAGGACGAGGCGCGGCGGGAGCGGGCGTCCCGCGGCGATCCACCGCCCCCAGCCGGCGGCGTCGCCGTCGAGCGCCCGGACCTCGTCGATCCAGTCGGGGACCATGAAGCCGAAGCCCACGTCCCGGCCGACGCCGTCGACGATCACGCCGACGTGGCGCGCCGGCATGACGGCGAGGAGGCCCGCGAAGCCCTCGGCGAGCTCCTCGGGGTCGAGCGGCGCGTAGCCGGGATGGCCGGCCCAGGCCCGGTCGAGCAGGGGATGCAGCCGCGCGAGGGTCGCGGCCGGGTCACCCGCGTCGAGCGCGACCAGCGTGTGCTCGCCGCGGCGCAGGCGCCCGGTCCAGGCCGCAAGCCGGTCGACCGGCAGCTCCCACGTGCGCCACGTGTGCGCGCGGCGGAAGCCCTGCCGCTCGAACAGGCGCGGGTAGCTCGAGGGGTTCCGCGGCTCGAGGAGGAACGGCGGGCGCTCGAAGCCGGCCGTCATGAAGCGGTGCGGCCGGTGGGCCCCGCCGGTCATCGGCCCCCAGACCTCCCGGGCGCCCTGCTCCCGCAGCCAGGCGCTCGCGGCGTCGAGCAGGGCGCGGGCGACCTCGTCGTCGTCGACCGCCTCGAAGTGCCCGACCTGCCCGAGTCCGGGCAGGCGCGGGTTCACGACCGCGGCGACCCGCCCGAGCGCCCGCCCGGCGCCGTCTTCGCACAGGAGGAGGCGCTGCCGCCCGTAGCGGCCGAAGGCGTGACGGCCGGTGAGCTCGAGCAGGAGCGGGCCGTCGAGCGGAGGGACCCAGCCGGGGTCGGCCGCGTGGAGGTCGCGGGCGAGGCGGAGGAACTCCGCGATCCGAGCCGGGTCGAGGGCGGTGACTTGCACGCCCCAGGGTAGCGCCGCGGCGGACGACGGTCATCCCGCCGCCGCCGCGTGGCGGTCACGGGCCGCCGAGGATCGAGTTCTGGTGGAGCAGCACGGTCGTCGCCGGCCGCTCCCAGTAGGCGCCGAACGCCGGCGGCGTGGCGTTCGGGTTGCCGGCCATGAAGGTGCCCAGCTTGGTCAGCGCCTGGTTGAACACGCCCCCGTTGAAGGTGAGGCTCACCGTGCCGCCGTTCTCCTTCTTGAACTCGGTGTAGCGGCCGTTCCCGCCCTCCTGGGTCACGAAGGCGAGCGAGCCCGTGAGCGCCATGTTGTAGCCGTTGGCGGCGGTGAAGGAGAGCTTCGATCCATAGGCGGCCATGATCCCGTTGATGTTGAACCCGTCGCTTCCGCCGCCCGACTTGAACTCGAACTTGGCGTCCTCGTTGGGTCCCGACAGGAGCAGGAGCCCGCCGGTGATGTCGCGCTGGCTGCCGGCGCCCGGCTCGGCCGTGATCTTCGTGTCCTGGCCGACGACGAACAGGAAGCTCTGGCTGTTGGCGTGGTCCATGTCCAGCTTGCCGCCGCTCTTGAGCAGGACGTCGGCGTTGTGTCCGTTCGGGTTGCTGACGTTGCCGATGACGATGATCGTGCCGTTCCAGTCGAGCTTCGCCCCGTTGTTGACGGTGAGGTTCCCCTCGATCACCAGGGTCCCCGACCCCTTGAAGGTGCCGTTCACGGTGGTGTGGCCGTTGATGTAGTAGTTGCCGGTGTTGGCGAGCGTCTGCGTCCCGAGGGACGTGCTCAGCGTCTGCGTGGGGCTCGCCTTGACCTGCGCCGCGAGCTGGACGACGCCGGTCCTGACCGCGGACATGGTGGTCTCGTTCAGGACGCCCGGCGGGTTGTTCGTCACGCTCGCGGAGCCGCTGCCGAGGCTCTCCGGGTTGTCCTTGTCCTGGCCGATGATCGTCGCCTTCGGCGTGATCACCGAGTTGAAGCTCGAGTGGAGGCCGCTGTCCATGAGGTTCACGGCCGGGACGTCGCCATCGGGCGCGCGGATCTGCAGGTGGCTCGCGTTGGCCGGCCCCTGGAACTTGTTGTCGTCGTCCGTGTCGCCGGAGAAGCTGAGTGCGTTCGCGTTGCCCGTCAACACGCCGGTGGCGACCTCGACCTCGCAGGCGGCCAGGCGCCGTGGGTTGGCGAAGTCGGGGTGCGCCGCGCAGACGACCATAATGGTCTTGCCGGGGGTGGAGGTCGTGTCCAGCGCCACGCGGTAGCGGCCGAGCAGGGTCCCCGTCGGGGAGGTGACGGCGACGCCCGGATTGCCGTTGCCCCCCGAGATCGTCCCGACACCGTCGTTCCCGGGGTCGGTCCCGTCGAGGAGCTCCGCCATGGCCGTGGCCATGCCGGTCTTCAGCACCAGGGTCAGGTTCTTCTGGGCGTGCATCTCGCCCACCGACTTGGCGCTGCTGTCCGTCAGGGAGAGCATGGTCGTGACGAGCATCAGCGCACCGACGCCGAAGATCATCACGAGGACCAGGGCGGCACCTCGGCGGCGACTCGGGGTGGGTCGGGTGTCTCGCATGGGGGGAGCTCCTCACCGCTCCGCCCGTGCAACCCTGAGGCCGTGAGTGCCCGTCGAAGGGCGAAAGAGTTAACTCCGCGGAGGTGTCTGGTTCACCGGACACTGTCCGTCGACCCGTACGCCTAAACCATTGCCATTACTTGACATAGGGCTTTCCCTGAGGCGCCCCTCAGGGTGGTGGGTCACCGCTTGTTGGTGCGGGGAGGCTCGACGAGCGCCGCGGCGCGGAGGCGGCGTTGCTCCGCCATGCGCTCCTCGTCGCTCTGGGGCGGCTCGGAGGGGAGGGTCACGCCGGCGCGCCAGAGGACCCAGTGCTCCTTGCGGTGCTCGGCCCGGTATCGCGAGCGCTTGAGGAGCGCGCCGTACGCCGCCCGGGCGACCTCCCCGTCCGGGTCCTCGAGGAGGCCGATGAGCAGGTCGATCGTGGGCGCGTCCCGGTAGCCGACGCGGCCCGTCGCCTCCAGCGCGGCGACGCGCACCGCCGTGCTCCGCCCGTGCAGGGCGAGGTGCGGCAGCAGCGGCAGGAGGCGCGGGAGGAGCAGGTCCGCGCCAGCCTCCACCGCCGCGGCGGTCTCGTCGGCGGGGACGGCCGCGGCGTCGTCCTCGACCGCGTAGATGAACGCGTGGACCAGCTCCGAGGCCCGCTGCCAGCGCTCCTCGTCGGCCAGCGACACACCGCCGAGGGCCCTGAGGTGCGCGGCCCTGGGACCCACCGCGCCCGAGGAGACCGCCTCCATCAGCTCGTCGGCGGTCGCGGGGTCCCGGGCCAGCCGCTTGAGCGCGTCGGCGAGGGGCCGTGCGAAGTCCGCGCCCAGGTCGGCGGCGAGGAGGTGCCGCACGATCGCGGCCGGGTCGCTGACTCGGTGGAGCGCGCCGAGGAGCGCGGTGACACGCCGGGCCGCCCCCTGCGCGACCCACGCCTCGAGCAACCAGGCGGCGTCGTCCGGAGTCGACCGGGGTAGGACGAGGATCGCCGCGGCCTCGGCGACCCGGTCCTCCTCGTCCTCGCGCGCCAGCGCCTGCCCGACCTCGAGCGCCTCCGCCGGGAGGACGGGCGGCGGCGGCTCGCCGGGTCGAAGCTGGCGCGTGGCGAGGCCGGCGAGGGCGACGACGGCCTCCCGCGACGACTCCGACCGGGCGACGACGATCGGGACCAGCGCCCTCCAGAGCTCGTCGGGGTCCTCGCCCAGGCGACCGATGGCGACGAGCTCGGCGAACTCCTCCGGCACGAGGTCGGGCGTGATCGCCGCGATGGCCTCGCGGGCGACGTCCGGCGGGACCTCCGTCAGCGGCTCGCCCCGGGCGAGCACGTCGCGCGCCTCCGCGAGGGTCGTGATCGGGACGGAGAGGATGAGCAGCGCCTGCAGCTCGAGCAGCACGGGGCGAACTCCTGCGCGCCGGGCGGACGCCCAGGCGTCACGGTGGGAGGGACCAGTGTGCCGTCCTCGAAATCCTTCGGATGTCTCGGACGGCACACGACCTGTCGACTGCCGGAGGGGGGCCCCGCCGGTCCCTCGCTTCGCCTTACGCACGTTCGTGCGTGCCGGCTCGCTCGGGATCGGCGCCCCCACCTTCGGTGGGGCCCCCTGGTCTCCTGCCCCGAAGTTCGAGGACGAACTTCGGGGCAGGAGACTAGGTCTTGGGGTTCATGAGCTGGACCGACTCGCGGTACCGGCGCACGATCGGCGGCGGCGGGGTGGTGCCGCCCCGCCAGTCAGGATTGGGACGAAGGAGGACCAGCTCGATCAGGATCGACCGGGAGCCCGTGGTCATCGAGAAGTTGACGTCGTAGACGTTCTCGGCGAGCACCGTCACCTGCCCGCCCTGCGCGCGGCGCAGGCGGTACCTCACGGAGGGGGAGAGGGTGGCCGGGACCCCCGTGTAGCTGCCGACGGCGACGCGCTCGTAGACGACGTCGCCGCTCCAGTCGGTGGTGTTGATGCCGAGGCGCCGTCGAAACGTGAGCTTCTTCGTGCCGGCGATGACCGCCGCCTCGCCGTTGATGGCGTCCTGGCCGAACTGGGCCGCGCCCCCCTGCCAGCCCGACTGGCGGAGCTCGCGGCGGAGGTCGGCCAGGACCCGCGACGCGGTCCGGTCCATCTCGTGCGCGATCGCGGCCTCGGAGCTGACCTTGGACAGCGGCACCGTGGCCGACATGACGACCAGCGCGAGCAGGGCCAGGATCGCGCTGCCGACCACGACCTCGAGCAGCGTCAGGCCGGCGCGCCCGCCGACCGCTCGACGACGACGACGGTGGCTCACCGCACCCTCCGCGCGACCGAGCTCAGGGTCTGGTCCTGGTTGTTGGCCGCGCGCCAGCGGACGACGACCTGGATCTCCTTGAGGTTCGCGTTGATCGACACCACGTCGATGCGACCGGGGAGGATCGCCTCGTTGATCGCCGTGGTGCTGGCGATGTCCGGATGCGGGTTGGTCGGCGACGGGGAGAGCGTTGCGACGATCGGCGCCCCCGACGCGTCGGTCCTCCCGGTGGGGTACTGCACCGCGAACCCGCTCGGGCCGGTCACCTGGTCGAAGTCCGGTCGGGCCATGAGCAGCTCGATCTCCGAGAAGATCGCCCGGGAGGCGGCGTCCATCTCCCGCGCCGCGGTGTCGGTCTGGACGGCGTGCGACATGGCCGAGAAGACGCCCAGGAGGAGGGTCGCGAGCACCGCGACCGCGACGATCACCTCGACGAGGGACAGACCGGCGTCTCCCCGGCGGCGCTGGCGGCGGTCGGCCACGGGCTACGGCCCCCCGAGCTGGGCGTTCTGCGCGGCGAGGACCGTGGGAGCCGGGCGCTCCCAGTAGGCGCCCATGCTCGGCGGGAGCGCGTCGCTGTTGGCCGGGAGGAACTCACCCAGCTTGTCCAGCGCGTCCGAGAAGACCGTGTTGTTGAAGGTCAGGCTGACGGTGCCGCCGTTCTCCTTCTTGAACTCGGTGTAGCGGCCGTTGCCCGCCTCCTGGGTGACGAAGGCCAGCGAGCCGTTCAGGGCCATGTTGTAGCCGTTGGCGGCGGTGAACGAGAGCTTGGAGCCGTAGGCGGCCATGATCCCGTTGATGTTGAACCCGTCGCTGCCGCCGCCCGACTTGAACTCGAACTTGGCGTCCTCGTTGGGGCCCGACAGGAGCAGGATGCCGCCGGTGACGTCGCGCTGGCTGCCCGCGCCCGGCTCGGCGGTGAGCTTCGTGTCCTGGCCCACGACGAAGAGGAAGCTCTGGCTGTTGGCGTGGTCCATGTCCAGCTTGCCGCCGCTCTCGAACTTGACCTCGGCGTTCTGCGAGTTCGGGTTGGAGACGCTGCCGATGACGATGATCGTGCCGTTCCAGTCGAGCTTGGCGCCGTTCTTGACCGTCAGGTTCCCCTCGATCACCAGCGTGCCCGAGCCGGTGAGGGTGCCGCTGATGTTGGTGTGGCCCGGCACGTAGTAGTTCCCCGTCGGCAGGAGCGTGCCGGCGCCGCCCGAGCCGAGGGTCGTGGCGAGGGTCGTGGTGAGGAGGCTGTTCTTCACCTGCGCGGCCTGCTGGACCACCCCCGTGCGCACCCCCGACAGGGTCGTCTCGTTGAGGACGCCAGGCTCGTCGTTGGTCACGCTGTTCGCGCCGCTGCCCAGGCTGTCGGGGTTGTCCTTGTCCTGGCCGAGGATCGTGGCGCTCGACGCGATGACGGAGTTGAAGCTCGAGTGGAGGCCGGAGTCGCTGAGGTTCACGGCCGGGACGTCGCCGTCCGGCGCGCGGATGATGAGGTGGTTGGCGTTCGCAGGGGCCTGGAACTTGTTGTCGTCGTCGGTCTCGCCCGAGAAGCTGAGCGCGTTGGCCTCGCCGCGCAGCCGACCCTTCGACACCTCTACCTCGCAGGCGGCGAGGCGCCGGCGCGGGGAGTCGGTGAAGTCGGGGTGGGCCGCGACGACCCGCATGACCTGCTTGCCGGGGAACGTGGTCGTGTCGATCGTGACCCGGTAGCGCCCGAGCAGCGTCCCGGTCGGCGAGGTGACCGCGACGCCGGGGTTGCCGTCCCCGCCGAGGATCGTGCCGACCCCATCGCCACCCGCGTCGGTGTTGGAGATGATCTCCTCCATCGCCGTGGCCATGCCGGTCTTGAGCACGAGCGTCAGGTTCTTCTGCGCGTGCATCTCGCCGACCGACTTCGCGCTGCTGTCGGTCAACGCCAGCATGGTCGTGACGAGCATGAGCGCGCCGACGCCGAAGATCATGACGAGCACGAGCGCGGCGCCACGGCGGCGGCTCGATCTCGGTGAAGCGTGGTCTCGCATGGGGGTGCCTCTCGGTGGGCATCGGGTGCAACCTGAGGGCCCGATCCGGCGCATCGAGAAGGAAGCAGTTACGACGCCAGGGGTGTCCGCCGAACCAGACACTGTCTGGCGGCCCGGACAACGCAACCCCGGACGCCCTATTGCCATAGGGGAAAGCCTTAGCTTGGCTTCGGGCGCGGAACCGATCGAGATCGGCAGGCGAGGGGCGTGTCTATACTCTCGACGTGCCCGAGGTCGTGATCCGGGACCGTCGCTCCGGCGCCTCCTTCCCGGAGAAGGTCTTCTCCGAGGCCGAGCTCCGCTACCTCTACGGGCCCCCCGCCGGGCGCCTGCTCGAGCGCGTGCTGGTCTCCGCCGCGCCGGTGAGCGTCCTCTACGGGCTGCTCCAGCGGGCGCCGTGGAGCCGCCGCCGGGTGCGGGGGTTCGTCGAGCGGCTGGGGATCGACGCGAGCGAGGCGGAGCGGCCGCTCGACGACTACCCGACCCTGGACGCGTTCTTCACGCGGCGCCTGCGGCCGGGCGTCCGCCCGGTCGACCCGACCCCGAGCCACCTCGTCTCGCCCGCCGACGGGCGGGTCCTGGTCTATCCCGAGGTCGCGCCGGGCGCGGGGCTCGCAGTGAAGGGCAGCCGGGTGGCCCTGGCCCACCTCGTGGGCGACGCCGCCCTGGCCCGGCGCTATGCGGGCGGCGCGGCCGCGGTCGTGCGCCTCGCCCCGGCCGACTACCACCGCTTCCACTTCCCGCTCGACGGTCAGGCGACGCCCTGGCGGGGGGTCGGGCGCCGCCTGCACTCGGTCCATCCGATCGCCCTGGCGGCCGCCGCGCCGTCCTTGCGCAACAAGCGCGCGATCAGCGCGCTCGTGGCCCCGGAGTGGGGCGCGGTCCTCATCGTCGAGGTCGGGGCCATGCTCGTCGGCACGATCGTCCAGACCTACCGCCCCGGGCCGGTGGCGCGCGGGCAGGAGAAGGGGTACTTCCGCTTCGGCGGGTCGACGGTCGTCCTCCTGCTCGAGCCCGGCCGCGTGCGCTGGGACGACGAC
This sequence comes from Planctomycetota bacterium, assembly GCA_023954375.1. GTDB lineage: Bacteria > Planctomycetota > J058 > J058 > J058 > JAMLIC01. The sequence continues at coordinate 247,898 of JAMLIC010000002.1, read as the reverse complement.
CTCGTGGCCAGCAGCCGCGACGGGGTGGAGACGCTCGTGACCATGGGCAGCCGGATCGGGGCGCGACCGTGACCATGCTGCGCTTCTTCGACCGGGCCAACGCCCTGACGCTCGTCGGCCTCGCGGCGGCCGTCGTCGGCGTCGTGCTCTCGGCGCGGGGGCTCGTCTCCTGGGCGGTCGTGGCCCTCGTCGCCTCGGGCTTCTGCGACGGCCTCGACGGCATGCTCGCGCGCCGGCTCCCGCGGACGGACGAGCAGCGCCGCTTCGGCGCGCACCTGGACACGATCGTCGACGCCTGCGCCTTCGGGATCGCCCCCACGGCGCTCTTGCACGCCGCGGGCCTCCGCTCGCCGCCCGAGGTCGCGGTGCTCGTCCTCTTCGCCGCCTGCGCCGCGTGGCGGCTGGCCTACTTCGACACCGTCGGCCTGGCCGACGAGGGCGGCCGGCGCTCCTACACCGGCCTGCCGACGACCTTCACGGCGATCGTCCTGCCGGCGGCGCTCCTGGCCGGGCACTGGGGGGCCGAGGCGCTGCGCGTCGCGGGCAACGTCGCCGGGGTGGGGATGGCCCTGGCGATGGTCGCCCCCGTGCGCGTGCCCAAGCCGGGCGGCAAGGCGACGGCGGTGATCGCCGTCCTGGCGCTGGGCCTGGCCGCGCTCTGGGTGCGGCAGGGGCTGATCACCCGCTGAGCGCGCCGTCGAGCGGCAGGAGCACCTCGAACGTCGAGCCCGCGCCCGGGGCGCTCGTGACGTGGACCTCGCCGCCGTGGGCGGTCACGATCCCGTGCACGATGGCCAGCCCGAGCCCCGTGCCGCGCCGGGCGGCCTTCGTGGTGAAGAACGGCTCGAACACGCGCGCGCGCGTGGCCTCGTCCAACCCCGCGCCGGTGTCGCGCACGGAGAGGCGCGCCCGCCTGGCCTCGCGCGCGAGGCGCACCTCGACCCGCCCGCCGCCCGGGCCGAGGGCCTGCAGGGCGTTCGTCACCAGGTTCAGGACGACCTGCTGGAGCTGCGTCGGGTCGCCGAGGACGGCGACGTCCTCCTCGAGCGCGCGCTCGAGCGTCACGCCCGGCAGGGCGGCGCCCTCGAGCGTGCGCAGGGCGTCGGCGACCAGGGGCGCCAGCGCCAGCCGCTCGCGGCGCGGCGCCGCCGCGCGCCCGTAGGCCAGCACCTGCATGGCCAGCTCCCGCGCCTGGGCGCTGACGCGCAGGATCTCCCCCGTCCACTCCCGCTCGGGGGCGTCCGGCGCCGCCTGCGCCTGCAGGAGCTCGGCGTAGCTGAGGATCGGGGTGAGCAGGTTGTTGAGGTCGTGGGCCACGCCGGTGGCGAAGCGGCCGACCGTCTCCATGCGCGCCGCCTGCCGCAGCCGCTCCTCGAGGGCCGCCCGCTCCGCCTCGGCGCGGTCGCGCTCCTCGAGCATGCGGTTGAACGCGGCGGCGGCCGCCCCCACCTCGTCGCGCCCGGCGTCCGCGACCGGGTCGGAGCGCCCGTCGCGGCCGTAGCGCGTCAGCGCGGAGGTGAGGCCCCCGAGGCGCCGGGAGATGCGCCGCGCCCCGACGACGCCGACGGCGAACACCACGCCGATCACGAGCACGACCAGGGCGGCGAAGGTGCGGGTCGCCCGGCCCAGCGCGTCCTGGACCTGGGCCTCGGGGACCCGCGCGACCACCTTCCAGCCGGTGCGCGGGACCGGCGCCACCGCCACGAGCCAGCGCTCCTCGGCCTCGTCGATGAACCCCGCCCCGGCCGGCGGCAGCCGCACCGGCTGCTCGACCGCGAGGGGCCAGCCGTCGGAGCGCGCGATCGTCCGATCGGTCGCCGTGAGCAGGGCCAGCTCGTAGCCGTCCACGCGCGGCGGCTGCATGACGAAGCGGTAGATCCGCTGGTTGCGGTCCATGCAGCCGAGGACCCCCACGAGCACGCCGACGAGCCCCCCGTCCTCGCCGCGCACGGGGACGCTCAGCGTCACCGTGCGGTTGTCGAGGGGCGTGCGCCAGACGTCCGAGACGTGGCGCGGCTTGCCCGCGACGGCGACGCCGCGGAAGTACTCCCCCGCCGAGCGGTCCTCCCCCACGCGCTCCTCGCGGGACGGCCGGGCGACGATCACCCCGCGGGCGTCCATCAGATAGAAGAAGAGGAAGGCGTGCGTGCGGGCGTCGGCGCGGGCGAGGGCCGGGTCGACCCGGGCGCGGTCGCCGCTCCGGATCCCCGGCGCGGCGGCGAGGTCCTCGAGCTCGTGGAAGGCCGCCTCCAGGCCCAGCTCGATGTGGCCGGCCGCGAGCCGGGCGTAGAGGTCGAGGGCGTCGGCCTCCTCGCGGAGGATCACCTCCCGGATCGCCGGGACGAGCACGAGGCCGTAGGCCAGGGCGAGCGCCGCGACGAGCCCGGCCGCCCAGAGGACCATGCGGCCCCAGAGCCCGGGGCCCAGCCGCGCGGCGGGCGGGCGGTCGGAGCGGGGGTTCGGCGCGCCGTCGGTCAGAACACGCGCTCCTTCACGCCGACGAGGACCATGACCCAGTTGACCAGCATGTGCAGCCCCGAGCACAGGACGAGCACCCACGCCCACACCGTCCAGGGCGCCACCCACACGAACGCCAGGAGCGCCAGGCAGCCCACGAGCGAGTCCACCTGGTCGAGGAGGATGAAGAAGGGGCCGCCGCGGGCGCCGGGGGCGACGTCGAGCTGGCGCTTGAGGAAGCTGTTGGGGAGCTCGCCCAGGATGAAGCCGAGCCCGAGGAGCGCGCCCACGAGGGGCAGCGGCGCCTGGCCGTAGTCGAAGTACTCCAGCGCCGGCGCGCGCAGGACGCCCTGGAGGGGCGTCGCGAGGGTCGACACGCCGATCATCACCAGGGCGCCGCGCCAGGTCTTGTTGTCGCCGAACACGCGGCGCCCGCGGAGCGTGCGCCCGCCGTCGAGCGGCCGGGCCAGCCGCGCGAGGAGGCGCAGGCGGATGACGGCCACGTGGACGAGCGCCGCCACGACGACCGGCGCCGCGAGCCACACGACCCGCGCCGGCTCAAGCCACCAGCTCGACACGCCCCGCCCCCCCGTCCACGACGACCTCGCGGCCGTCCGGGATCCGCTCCGTCGCGCCCGGGACCCCCAGCACGGCCGGGATCCCGTACTCCCGGCAGATCACCGCCGCGTGCGAGAGGAGCCCGCCCGTCTCCGTGACGACCCCGGCCACGCGGTCGAGCACGGGCGTCCAGCCCGGGTCGGTGAAGGGGCACACGAGGACGGCGCCGGCCTCGACGCGCAGGGCCTCGTCGGGCGTTCGCGCGACGCGGGCCACGGCGCGCACGCGGCCGGGGCTGGCGCCGATCCCGGCGAGGTCGCCCGACGCCGGCCGCGCGGCCGCCGGCTCGAATGCGAACCGCGCGCCGAGCTCGTTGGGCGCCTTGAAGCTCCGGTAGGCCTCGTACGCCTCGCGGGCCGCGGCGACGCCGGACCGGTCGTCGTCGACGAGCTGGCGCCAGGTCATGAAGAAGGCGTCGTCGCCCAGGCCGCGCCGCGCGGCGAGGGCCAGGACGTGGCGGCGGATGACCCAGTACATGCGGCTCGAGCAGTCGCGCATCTCCTCGCGCAGCCACACGAACGCGCGCAGCCGGTCGAGCTTCCGCTCGAACGCGCGCCGCCGCCAGAACGGCGCGCGCGCGAGGTGCTCCGCCCGCGCGCGCTCGTAGGCGGGCCGCGGGTCGTCGCCTTGCGGGCGCGAGGCGCGGTACTGCGCCAGGAGGTCCTCCACGAAGCCCCGGTCCTCGTCCCAGCGTGGGGCGCGCAGGTCGAGCTCGCGGCGGCTGTGGTGGCGGAAGCGGGCCACGAGCGGCCCGACGTCGGTCTCCCCGCGCGCGGCCATCTCGCGCAGGGCCAGCGTCGGGGCGAGGTGGCGCATGGGCGGGAGACCGGCGCAGAGCGCCGTCGTGTCGGCCCAGGGGAAGGCGTCCTTGAGGTCGAGCTTGGCGATCGACGCGCAGAAGATCGTGCGGAAGTAGTTCAGCTCGGTCGTGCGGAACGGGCCCTCGACCACGCGGCGCAGGGCCAGGGCGACCTCGGCGGCCGAGCCGTCGGGCACGCGCTCGTGCTCCCTCAGGAGCGCCTCGAAGCCGCGCGGGTGGTCGGGGGCGAGGAAGTCGCGGTCGAACGCCTCCTGCGCGTCGAACACGCGCCCGATCGCGCGGACGGTCGGGATGGCGCGCAGGAGCCCCAGGAGGGTCACCCGCGTGACGAGGCCCGGGCCGTCGTAGCGGGGCTCGACGCTCAGGTCGAGGTCGAACTCGCGCTCGACGAAGCCGGGGAGGCGGGCGAGGCAGCGCTTCACCGCGCCGAGGTTCCAGTAGGGGCGGCCGAAGAACATGCGCCCGGCGACGAAGCCCTCGTCGGGGCCGAGGAGGCGCAGCTCGCGCAGGTACCCCGGGAGGGCGTGCTCCCACACGTGGTCGTAGAGCGACCACATGAGCGGCGTGCACGGGCCCGCCGACACCCCGCCGTCGCGGAAGTCGGCGTTCGTCCACTCGCCCACGTCCGCGGCGAAGGCGATGCGCGTGATCGGACGGCTCTGGAGGACCCAGACCTCCCCGTCGTCGGTGACGGCGAACTCGACGTCCTGCGGGGCGCCGAAGTGGCGCTGGACGCGGCGGACGACGTCGACGATCGCCGGCCGGTGGCGGGCGAGGAGCGCGTCGCCCTGCGGCAGCGGCTGCGCCGAGCCGTGGAGGAGGTCGTCGGCCAGGCCGGCGACGGCCTCGACCACGACCTCCTCGGCGCCGGTCACCGGGTTGACCGAGAAGGCGACGCCGGCGAGGGCCGGGCGGAGCATGCGCTGGACGATGACCTCCATGCGCACGCTCGCCGGGTCGATCCCGGCCTTCTGGCAGTACTCGACGACCGAGGGGGACCGCGCCGACGCGCGGACGCGGGCCACGGCCGCCTCGACCGCCTCGACGGTCTCGAGGCGGAGGATGCTCTCGAACTGGCCGGCGAAGGAGGCGCGCTTGCCGTCCTCGACCGTCGCCGACGACCGGACCGCGATCGGGAAGCCGATGCGCGCCACGGCCGCCCGCAGGTCGGGCGGCGAGACGGCCAGCGGCGGGACGCGGAACCCCGCCCGCTCGAGCTCGAGCAGGACCGCCGCCTTGCCGCCCACCTCCGCGGCCGTCCTCGGCCGGATCGCCGTGCTCACGGGGGAGAGCGTAGAGGCCAGGGCGGGAGCGCGCCAGGCAGGGAGCCCGGCGGCGCCCACGCGTAGGCCCGGTCAGGGATCAACCACGGAGGACACGGAGACACGGAGCAGGACTCCCGGAGGGCAAGCTCCACGTCTCTTCCTCCGTGTCCTCCGCGTCCTCCGTGGTGAGCTCTTGGTCCTCGGTTGCGGCCGCAGCCCCGACCCGACGCCTGTGCTACAACCGCCCCGGTGAGCCAGCCCTGGGCCGAGGCGATCGTGCGGCGGGTGGCGGCGCTGGGCTGGGCGGCCCCCGCGCTCTACTGCCTGGCCATCGCGCTGGCCTGGGGGGTGGCGACCGTCCGCCACGACCCGGCGCGGCCGCTCGTCGACAACTCGATCGGGATCTGGTTCCTCGAGGACGACGAGGCGCTCGTCCGCTACCGCGAGTTCCAGGCGCTCTTCGGGCAGGACGAGGTCGTGCTCGTCGCCTGGCGCGAGCCGGAGACCGTGTTCACGCCGGCCGCGCTCGACCTCGTGGCCGACGTGTCGAGGCGCCTCGCCGCCCTGCCGGAGGTGCACGGGGTCACGAGCCTGGCCACGGTCCTCCACGCCGAGGGCGGCGACGAGGTGCGCGTCGAGCGCCTCTACCGGGCGCCCGTCGACGCCGCCGGGGCGCTGGCGGTGCGCGACAAGGTGCGCGCGGACCCGCTGATCGGCGGGCACATCGTCTCGAAGGACGAGCGCACGTCGCTGATCTCCGTCCAGCCGCGCGCGGAGCGCCTCGAGGACCTCGACGCGATCCGCGCCGACCTCCTGCGCGGCGTGCGGGCGGCCGTGGACGCGGCGTTCGCGGCCGCCGGCCGCGACCCGCAGGACCCGGACGGCGGCTGGCGCTGGGGCGGCGGCGGGGTCGTCAACGAGGCGCTCAACGAGGCCAGCCAGCGCGACTCCGGGCTGTTCACGGGGCTCTCGCTCCTGGTGATCGCGGGCGTGCTCTGGGCCATGTTCCGGCGCCTCGGCGCGGCGCTCGTGGCGATCGCCGCGGTGGGGATGGCGACGGCGCTCCTCATGGGCCTCTACGTGGCCACCGGCCACGCCCTGAACATGGTCACGGCCGCCCTGCCGTCGCTCGTCCTCGTGATCGGCCTGACCGACGCCATCTACTTCATCAGCGCGTGGCAGCAGGAGCGCGAGGCGCTGCTGGCGCAGGGCCTCTCGCGGCGCGAGGCCGTGGCCCGCGCCGTCGCGCCCTGCTTCGTGCCGGGGCTGTTCAACTCGATCACCGCGTCGGCGGGCTTCCTGGCCTTCGCCACGGCCAAGATGGAGGTGATCCGCACGTTCGGCATCTTCGCCGGGCTGGGGATCGCGCTGGCGTTCCTCTCGTCGCTCGTCGTGTGCACGGCGGCCTTCCAGCGCTTCGATCTCGGCGCCCCGCGCGCGCCCGGCGCGGCGCCGCGGACCGAGGCGGCGCTCGTCGGCCTGGCGCGCCTCGTCGGTCGGCGGCGGGGCTGGGTGCTCGGCGGGTGCGCCCTGGTGGTGGGCCTCGCCGTGGCCGGCGTGCTGCGTCTGCGCGTCGACTCGGACCCGGTCCGCTACTTCTACGAGGACCACCCGCTCCGGCAGCACGACGCGTTCTTCGCCGCGGCCTACGGGCCCTATCTCCCGCTCGAGCTGATCGTCGACACGGGCGAGGTGAACGGCGTCACGCGCCCCGAGGTGCTGCGCGCCGTCGAGGCCCTGCAGACGCGGCTCGCCGACCGCGAGCCGCGGCTGGCGGGCGGCGCCTCGATCGCCGGCGTCGTGCGGCGGCTGCACGAGGTGCTGGGCGACGAGGACGCGCTCCCGGCCACGCGCGAGGCCGCGGAGCAGCTCCTCCTCTGGTACGACCCCGACCGCGCCGACGACCCGCTCCGGCTGGTCGACGCGCCCGACTGGCGCCGGGCGCGCATCACCCTGCGCGGCGAGAGCCTCGGCGCGGCCGAGGGGACGGCGCTGCTCGAGCGGATCCGCGCGGACGGGCGCGAGCTCATCGAGCCGGTCGGGGCGCGGCTCGAGCCGGCCGGCTACGGGCCGCTCTACCTGCGGCTGATCGACCACCTCGTCTCGGGGCAGATGTCGTCGCTCCTCACCACGTCGCTCGTGATCGTCGTCGTGCTGGCGGTCCTCTTCCGCTCGGTCCGCTACGCCCTCCTGTCGTTGCCAGCCAACGTCGTGCCGGTCGTGGCGACGCTCGGCTTCATGGGCTGGACCGGGATCGCCCTCGACGGCGCCACGGTGCTGATCGCGTCGATCGCCCTCGGGGTGGCCGTCGACGACACGATCCACTTCGTCTTCCGCCTGCGCGAGCTGGCGGAGTCGGGGAAGGACGACCCGGCGGCCCTGGAGGAGACCATGCGCACGACCGGCCGGGCGATCCTGGCCTCGTCGATCGTGATCGCCCTGGGCTTCGCGGTCGTGTCGCTGGCGAGCCTCAAGAGCGTGGCGCTGTTCGGGGTGCTCACGGCCGTGACGATGGTCTCGGCCCTGCTGGGGGAGCTCGTCATCACCCCGGCCGTGGTCCTCCTGTTCGCGCGGCGGCCGACGTCGCGCGCTGACGGGGTGACCGGGTAGGATCCCGGGCGGGCGTGAGGGAGAGCGGGGCACGATGCTGGTCCGAGAGCTCCTGAAGGAGTTCCACCGCTACGCCGAGGAGGACGCCTTCGAGGCGGCCTTTCCGGAGCCCGCGCTGCTCCTCGAGCCGTTCGGGGAGCACAAGGGCGGGTCGGTCGACACGCCGAGCCAGCCGCTGGCCACGCGCCACAGCCCGGCGCGGCCCGTCGAGTCGTCGACGGAGGTGATGGGCGCCCTCGAGGCCGCCCGCCACATGGCGCGCATGTCGGAGGCGGTGCACCCCGACGCGCGCCTCGCCTGGCTGAAGAAGTCCGAGCGCAACCCGTTCGGCGCCCTGATCACGGCGGGCCGCGCGCGCAACAACGACGTCGTGATCGAGCACACGACCGTCTCCAAGCTGCACGTGATCTTCACCAAGGTCGGCGCCGGCTGGAACGTCTCCGACGAGGGGTCGAGCAACGGCACGTTCCTCAACGGGATGAAGCTCACGCCGCGCGAGAAGCGCCCGATCTCCGACGGTGACAGCCTGCGCCTGGGCCCGGACATCGTGGCCCGCTTCTTCGAGCCGGCCAGCCTGTGGCAGTTCTGCGCGCTCCTGCGGATGGGCAAGAAGTAGGTCAGCGCGGCAGGCCGTCGACGAGCCCGGCGCTCGGCGCCTCGCCCAGCACCACGCTCTCGGCAGCCACCCACCCGCGCGTGTCGCCGCGCTGCACGAGCAGGCGGCCGTCGCCGCGGGCGAGGACCCACACGGGCTTCTTGCCCCGGACGAGGCCCGCGGGCGACGGCCAGCGCGGGTGGGCGTGGACGAGGTTCCAGTCGCCAGTGGTGCGCCCCTCGACGCCGACGACGACGACCTCGTCGCCCTCGAGCAGCCACACGTCGAGGATCGCCACGCGGCCCCGAGGCACGAGGTCGGCGGCCGGGCCCGTCAGCGTCAAGCGGCGCGAGTCGACGACGAAGGCGTCGTTCAAGCGCGTCCCGCGCACCTCGGTGCGCTCGGGCCGCACGACGCGGTCGCCCTCGACCACCACCTCGCGCCCGACGAGCGGGCGCAGGGTCTCGGCCAGGGCCCCCGCGACCGGCCGGGCCCCGACCGTCACGCCCCCGGACGCGGTCACCGCCACCCGACCCGCGAGCCGGTCCTGCGCCAGGCAGGGGACGACCCCCAGCAGGGCGAGGGCGACGAGGAGTCCCGGTGTGCGACGCAAGGCGGTCACGCCGGGTGATGCGCAACTCTCAGGCCGGGTGTAAGTCGTGTCAGGCCGCCATGAAACGCTGCAGTTCGGTGGCAGCCCGCGACGGAGCGCTCAACCCTGGAGCAGGGCGTCGAGGGCGTCCTCGTCGAGGACGGGCACCCCGAGCTCCTGCGCCTTGGTCAGCTTGGAGCCGGCCTTCTCGCCGGCGACGAGGTAGTCGGTCTTCCGCGAGACCGAGCCCGTGACCTTGCCCCCGGCCGCCTCGATCGCCGCCTGCGCCTCGTCGCGCGAGCGGCGCGGCAGGGTCCCCGTGATGACGAAGGTCTTGCCGGCGAGCTTGGCCGCGCCGCCCGCGGGCGCGGCGGCCCGCGGCTGGGTCATGTCGACCCCGACCGCGCGCAGGGCCTCGAGCGAGCGCTGGTTCTCGGGGTCGGCCAGCCACGCCGCCACCTCGCGCGCGAGCACCGGCCCGAGCTTGAGCTCGGCCTCGAGCGTCGGGGCGTCCTTGCCCTGGAGCGCCGCCAGGTCGCCCGCCCGGTCGGCGAGGTCGCGCGCCGTCGTCTCGCCCAGGCCCGGGATCGAGAGCGCGTTGAGGAGCCGCGCCAGCCCGCGCCCCTTGCTCGCGGCGACCCCGGCGAGCAGGTTCTGCGCCGACCTCTTGCCCATGCGCTCGAGCCCGAGCAGGTCGGCCTCCGTCAGCCGGTAGAGGTCGGCGACCGAGCGCACGAGGCCGCGCTCGACGAGCTGGTCGACGAGCTTCTCGCCGAGCCCCTCGATGTCCATGGCCCGCCGCCCGGCGAAGTAGCGGACCAGGCCGCGCACGACGTCGGGGCAGGCGCGGTTCGGGCAGAAGACCGCCACCTCGCCGTCGCGGCGCGCGGGCGGCGTCCCGCAGCTCGGGCAGGCGGCCGGCGGCGTGATCGGCGCCTCCTGCCCCGTGCGCTGCTCGGGGAGCGAGCGCACGACGTAGGGGATGATCTCGCCCGCCTTCTCGACGACGACCAGGTCGCCCACGCGGATGTCCTTGCGCTGGACCTCGTCGTAGTTGTGCAGGCTCGCCCGCGACACGGTCGTGCCCGCCAGGCGCACCGGCTCGAGGAGCGCCACCGGGGTGAGCGTGCCCGTCTTGCCCACGCCGACCTCGAGCCCCGCGAGGCGCGTCGTCGCCTGCTCGGCGGCGTACTTGTAGGCGATCATGCCGCGCGGGTGGTGCGAGGTCGTGCCCAGGCGCTCGACGAGCGCGTAGTCGTCGACCTTGATCACGGCCCCGTCGACCTCGTAGGGCAGCCCGGCGCGCCGCTGCTCGAACTCCGCCAGGTAGGCCAGGACCTCGTCGATGTCCCGGCAGGCGCGCCCGTGCGGGTTGGTGGCGAAGCCGAAGGCCCGGCACCGCTCGAGGAGGGCCGAGTAGCTGGGCACCTCGAGCCCCACGACCTCGCCCATCCCGTGCGGCAGGAAGCGCAGGCCGCGCCGCGCCACGAGGCGCGAGTCGAGGAGCTTGAGCGTCCCGGCGCAGGCGTTGCGGGGGTTCTGGAAGGGCTCGTCGCCCTCCCTCAGCCGCTGCTCGTTGATCCGCGCGAACGTGGCCCGCGGCAGGAACACCTCGCCGCGCACCTCGAACACCTCGGGGGCGGCCCCGTGCAGGCGCAGGGGGACGTCGCGCACGGTGCGGACGTTGGCGGTGATGTCGTCGCCCGCGACGCCGTCGCCGCGGGTGGCGGCGAGGACCAGCGCCCCGCGCTCGTAGCGGAGGGAGCAGGCCACGCCGTCCACCTTGGGGTCGACGAAGTAGCCGAACGCCACGCCGGGGCCGAGGAGCTTGCGCACCCGCGCGTCGAACTCGCGCACCTCGCCCGGGTCGTAGGTGTTGTCGAGCGAGAGCATGCGCCGAGCGTGCGTGACCGCCCGGAAGGCGGCGAGCGGCCGCCCGCCGACGCGGTGGGTCGGCGACGTCGGGTCGGCGAGGTCGGGATGCGCCGCCTCGAGGTCGCGCAGGCGGCGGAACAGCCGGTCGTACTCCGAGTCCGGGACCTCCGGGCGGTCGAGCACGTAGTAGAGGTGGTCGTGGCGGGCCACCTCCCGCCGAAGCCGCTCGACCTCGGCCCGCGGGTCCTCCTGCGTCGTCATGTCGCTGGCCATCCCCACGTCGGTGATCGTCACGCGCCCTCCGCGCGGCGGACCGTAGCATACGCCCACGACGCGCCCGGGATGGCCCCTCCCCCGGGATCCTCGTGCAGACAGGCGCGGCGACGAGCCGAAGAGGAGGGCACCCTGTGGAACGCGCCCCGCGGGGCACTCTCCCCGCCCCGCGGGGCGCCGTTCTTCGACGTTGAACCCGGGCGGGGGGGGCTCGACGCCGACCTCCTCGTCGCCGCCGTGGCGACGTCCTCATCGGGTATCCTCGTCGCGCAGCATGCCCCTCGCGTCCATCGAGACCTCCGTCACGAACCCGGCGATCTGGCTCGGGTTCGTCGCCCTCGTGATCGTCGCCATCTTCGTGGACCTGGGGCTCTACCGGCGCGCCCACGGGATGACCACGCGCATGGCCCTGGCCTGGGCCGTCGTGTGGGTCCTCCTGGCGCTCGCCTTCGCCGGCGGGGTGTGGCGCTTCCTGGGCTCGGTCAAGGCCGGCGAGTTCCTCGCCGGCTACCTGCTCGAGAAGAGCCTCAGCGTCGACAACCTGTTCGTCTTCATCCTCGTGTTCGCCCACTTCCGCACGCCGCGCGCCGAGCAGCACCGGGTGCTCGTGTGGGGGATCATCGGGGCGATGGTCCTGCGGGCCATCATGATCCTGGCCGGCGCCAAGCTCGTGGCCGAGTTCGACGAGGTCCTGCTCGTCTTCGCCGCGATCCTCTTCTGGTCGGGCCTCAAGCTGCTCTTCAAGGGCGACGAGGGCGACGAGGACCCCTCCGACACGCGGATCGTCCGCGCCGCCCGCGCCCTCCTGCCGATCACCGACGGCTACCGCGGCCACTCGTTCTTCGTCATCGAGGACGGCAAGCGCAAGGCGACCCTGCTCTTCCTGGTGCTCGTGGTGATCGAGGCCTCGGACGTCATCTTCGCGGTCGACTCGATCCCGGCGATCTTCGGCGTGACCAAGGACCCGTTCATCGTCTTCACGTCGAACATCTTCGCGATCCTGGGCCTCCGGTCGCTCTTCTTCGTCATCGAGGCGGCGATCCAGCGCCTGCGCTTCCTCAAGGTCGGCCTGGCGTTCCTGCTCTGCTTCATCGCCGTGAAGATGTGCATCCCGTTCGTCTACGAGTTCGCCCACGAGCGCGGCGTGCACCTGGGCGTCCCGTTCTTCTTCGAGCAGGACGCGACCGGCCACGTGAAGCTCGGGATCGCCTACTCGCTCGGCATGATCGTGGCGACGCTGGGGGTGACGACCGCGCTGTCGCTCCTGTGGACGCCGCCGCCCGCCGCCCCGCCGGCGGCGCCCGCCGCCGGGCCGCCCTCGACGTCGGGGCGGCTCCCGGTCAACGAGCCGGCCCCGCCCGCGGAGGGCGCCTCCGGGCCCACGCCGCCGGTCTCGTCCGCTGCCCCCGAGGAGCAGGCGCCATGAGGCACATCGTCGTCACGACCGACTTCTCCCCGCTCGCCGACCGGGCCGTGCCCGCCGCCGCCGACCTGGCGCGCCGGCTCGGGGCCAAGCTGACCCTCGCGCACGTCGTCACGTCGCAGCGCCCGCCGGAGCCCGACCCCAACGCGCCGTTCTTCAAGGTCGCGCAGCGCCTCTTCGAGGCCGACCGCGAGCTCGAGGGGCAGGTGATGGCCTCGCTGCGCGAGCGCGGGCAGCGGCTCGAGGGCCTCGACGTCGGCGTGGCCGTGGGCCGCGGCGGCGCGGTCGAGGGGATCATCGAGGTCGCCCGCGAGGTCGGGGCCGACCTGATCGTCATCTCCAGCCAGGGGCGCACCGGCCTGGCGCGCATGCTGCTCGGCTCGGTGGCCGAGGAGATGGCGCGCGTGTCACCGATCCCCGTCCTGATCTGGAAGGACGTCGCCGCCCCGCCGCCGGCCTGACCGGTCAGGCGCCGAGCGCGCGCACCTCGGCCAGGAGGCGGGCCTCGAGGTCGGCGACGCCGGCCTCGGAGGCGAGCGGGACCAGGTACTCGAAGGCCAGGTTCGCCCGACCCCCGTCGTTGACCAGCACGACCCCGACCCCCGGCTGGCGCACGAGGGAGCCGCGGACCCAGATCGCCTCCGTCCCCGGCGGGCGCGCGAGGTCCGGCGGCACGCGGATGTTGCTCCACAGGAGCGAGAAGAAGAACGACCGCGCGTCGGCGTCGAAGGCGCGCAGAGCGCGGCGGAAGAGCCACGGCGGGAGGAGCGCGGAGACGACGCCGAGGTTCACGGGCGCCTCGACCGCGTCGTCGAGGGCGCGGCCGGCCTTCACCCGGGCCGAGACGATCGCCGGGAGGTCGGGGGCGCGGACCTCGGCCGGGCCGAAGTCGGCGCGCACGACGCCGACGACGTTCTGGAAGGTCCGGGGCGGCAGGCCCAGCGTGGCGCGCAGGTCGGTCGGCAGGAGCACCCGGAAGGGGCGGTCGTCCTTGCCGCGGGCCCGTCGCCACCCGTCGGCCGCGCGCAGGAGCGCGGCCAGGAGGAGGTCGTTGCGGGTCACGCCGGCGGCCGCGGCGCGCGCCCCCAGGGCCCGCCAGTCGTCCGGCGGGACCTCGGCGAGGCGGTGACGCGAGCCCGCCGGGCGCGCGTCCTCCTGGTCGAGCAGCGAGGCGTTCCTCACGCCGACCTTGTCCAGCGGCCGGACGTGGCGGCGGATCATGCGCAGGAGCCACCCGAGGCCGTGGACCCGGAGCGCGTCGCGCAGGCGGCGGGCGCCCGGGTCGACGAAGGGCTCGACGGGGCCGCCCGCGAGGTGGCGCAGGAGGCGGTCGAGGAGGAGGAACCCGCCCGTGCCGTCGACCGCGCTGTGGTGCGCCGTGAGGACGAGGCGGTGGCCGCCGCCCTCGCGTGGGGCGTGGACGACGCGGAGCGGCGGGCGGCGCGCCAGGTCGAACGCCGCGTCGAGCGCGGCCCAGCCGTCCTCGGCCTCGAGCGGCGCCGCGCGCCGCTCGACCAGCGCGGCCGGGTCGACGAACGGCCGGGCCGTGAAGAAGCGCTCGGCGCCCAGCGCCGCCTCGCGCACGAACGAGCGGGCGATCGGCGCCTCCTCCATCAGCGCGCCGAGCGCGCGCACGAGCGCGTCGTGGTCGGGCGGCGCGGCGGTGTCCACGACGTGATGGCTGTTGATCCGCGCGCCCGGGTAGTCCTGCGCGACGAAGTAGCGGTCCATGCCGTTCAGGGCGTAGACGCCGACCTCCGGCGCGAGGAGCGGCCAGAGCGCGGCGAGGAGCGCCGCGGCGGCCCACGGCCAGCCCGGCGCGAGGGCGGCGCCCAGCGCGGCCGCCAGCAGCACCTCGAGCGCGAGCCGCGCGCGCGGGACGCGCAGGAGCGACAGCGCGCCCCAGGCGCCGGCGACGAGCGCGGGGCCAGCGCCGGCGGCCGCGGCGCCGGCGAGGGTCAGCCCGGCGAGGCGCAGCGCCAGGACGGCGGCGCACCCGGGGCCGGGGCGGGTCACGCGCCGAGCAGCGCGTCCCACAGCACGCGCGTCCCCCAGTCGAGCCCGTCGAGGGGGATGCGCTCGTCGTCGCCGTGGAACAGGTCGGCGTAGCGGACCTCGGGGGGCAGGCGGAGCGGGAGGAAGCCGTAGCAGCGGGCGCCGAGGCGCGACCAGCTCTTCGCGTCGGTGAAGCCGGGGCACAGGTAGGGGATCGGGATCCCCTCGGGGTCGTGGCGGCGGAGCGTCGCGCCGAGGTGCCGGAAGAGGTCGGTGTCAGGGCTCGTCTCGATCGGGGGCGCGGCGGAGATCACCTCGAAGCGCACGTCGGGGCCGGCGACCGCCTCGAGCTCGCGCAGGAGGTCGGCCGTCGTCTGGCCGGGGAGGGTGCGCCCGTCGAGCTCCGCCTCGGCGCGACCCGGGATCACGTTCGTCTTGCCCCCGGCGCGCAGGACGGTGGGGCTGACCGTGTTGGCGAGCACCGCGGCGAACGGCCGGGCGAGCGCGGGGTCGGGGAACAGCCGATCGAGGACCAGGTCGCGCATGGCCGGGTTGAGCAGGAGGCGCAGGACGAGCGCCGCCGGCAGGGGCGCGTGCTCGGCCAGCGCCCGCACGAACGCGCTCGCCGGGCCGCTGTGGGCCGGGAGGCGCACCGTGGCCAGGCGGTCGACGGCGCGCGCGAGCTTCTGCACGGCCGAGCGCTCGAGCGGCATGGAGCCGTGGCCCGGCTGGCCCTCGGCGACGACGCGCACCCAGCAGAGCCCCTTCTCGGCCGTCATGATCGGATAGAAGCGCCGCCCGGCGAAGTGGACCGAGAAGCCGCCGCCCTCGCCGAGGGCGTACTCGGCCCGGACCTTGTCGGGGTGGCGCTCGACGAGGAAGGCCGAGCCCTCGGTGCAGCCCGCCTCCTCGTCGGCGACGGCGGCGAAGATGATGTCGCGCGCCGGCTGGAGCCCCGCGGCCTTGAAGCCGACGAGGATCGCCGCGGCCATCGCGGCCATGTTCTTCATGTCGATCGCGCCGCGGCCCCACAGGCAGCCGTCGGCCTCGACGCCGGCGAAGGGCGGGTGGGTCCAGCGCGCGGGGTCGGCCTCGACGACGTCGAGGTGGGCGCCGAGGAGCAGCGGCGCGCGCGCGCCCGTGCCGGCGAGGCGCGCGACGAGGTTGGGCCGCCCCTGCGGCGAGACGAGGACCTCGGGCTCGAGCCCGCCCCGGCGCAGGACGTCGGCGAGGAGGTCGACGGCCGGGCCCTCGTTCCCGGGCGGGTTCGTCGTGTCGAGGCGCAGGAGCGCGCGCAGGTGCTCGCGGGCGGCGGCCTGGACCTCGGGGGGGCAGGCGAAGCGGGGGGCGGCGGCGGCGACGGTCATCGGTCGGCCTCGTCCACGAAGGGGACCCCGAGGGTGGCGGCCAGGCGGCGGGCCAGGGCGCGCGCGGCCGGGCGCGCGTCCTCGCTCCCGGCGCTCCAGCCGGCGCCGGCCTCGCCGGACAGGGAGGCGTGGTAGTGGACCCCTTCATGGAAGCCGCCGAAAACGCCCATGGCGCCGGGGGTGAAGGCCGGGTCGACGAAGCGGCGCAGGCGCTCGACCACCGGCCCCTCGCCGACGAACGCCAGCGCCGCGTGGCCGTCGGCGACGACGGCCACGCCCTCGACCGGCGCGTCGGGGGGCGGCAGCCCCGGGGCCTCCCAGGCGGCGGCGCGCGCGGGCAGCGCGCGGGTCAGGTCGGCGGCGGCGAGCCCGCGCACGAGCAGCAGATGTCGCCCCCGCGCCTCGAGGAGCAGCGGCAGCCGGGCCGGGGCGCTCCCCCCCGGCCCCGCGCCGAGCGGCAGGGCGAAGCCCTCGAGCGCGCGGAGGGCGAGCGCGCGGGCGCGCGCGGCGTCGGGCGCGACGAGGCGCGTGACCGCCAGGTCGCGGCCTCGCGCCGTCGCCCCCACGACCGCCGGCACCCGCGGCCCCTCGTCGCCGAAGCCGGGCTCGTCCTCGCGCCCGGCCAGCCAGGCCTCCTCGGCCGCCGGGTCCAAGCGCTCCTCCCAGGCCTCGACCCCCTCGAGGTCCAGCGCGTCGGTCAGGTGATCGGCGAAGGCGTGCAGGTCGAGGTCCAGGGGAGCCTCCTCGGCCCTCGCGGCGCTCGGGAGCGCCAGCGCCACGAGCAGCGCCGCGCCCCTCACGCGCCCCTCAGGGAGAGCGGCGAGACGAGGGCCACCGGCGCCGGGCCGGCCATCGCGGCGCCGGAGAAGGCGCTCACGTAGTAGGTGCCGGGCGCGCGGGGGAAGCCGTCGAGGCGCAGGAGGTCGAGGGCGAACGACCCCGTGACCTCCGGGCCGTCGGCGTCGTCGCCGACGTCCGCGACCTCGCCCTCGACCGGCACGCGCAGGGCGAGCACGCGCGGGTCGGCCTCGACGGCGCCCGTCACCAGGAGGGTGACCGGGACGACGCCGACGATGCGCGGGTCCAGCTCCGGATCGCCGCGCTGCGCCGGCCGCGCCCGCTGCCACGGGCGCAGGGCGGCGCGCAGGCCGACGCGCAGCGTCGCCGGCGCGCCCGGGTCGGTGACGACGACGCGCTCGACCTTCGCGGCCAGCCCCGGCCGCTCGGGCACGAGCGCCCTCGCGGCCTCGTCGCCGAGGTCGAGGGCGCCGTCCGCCAGCGCCCCCGTCTCCGACGGGCGCAGGGCGTGGGCGCGGCGGCGGGCCAGGACCAGGCCCTGCGCCGCCGGGTCGACCCACACCTGCGGCCCGGGGACGAGGCGCACCGGGACGCGGTTGGACGCGCGCTCGCGCAGGTGCGCCGTCAGCAGGTACGACGCCCCCGGCGTCCAGGCCAGCCCCGTGCGCGTCCGCGCGCAGGCGAGGAGGACGAGCGCGCCCGTGCCCTGGGCGGCGGGCGGCGGCCCCGGGTCCTCGGGCGGCTCGACGCCGTCGAGGTCCTCGATCGTCCCCGCCCAGACCTCCGAGGTGTCGACGTTCACGGCGGCGAGCGCCCCGGCCCGCCCCGGGTCGAGCCCGTGGAGCTGCGCGTAGGTGGCCACGAGCCCGACGACGGCCGGGAGCGTCGTGCGCAGGGGCAGCTCCACCTCGCAGGGCGCGTCGAGGAGGAGCCCCGGCCGGCGGTCGAGCAGGCGGTCGATGACGCGGTCTTGCCGGGCCAGCGGCCGGCGCCAGAACGCCTCGTCGTCCTCGAGGTTGAGGAAGCCGCCCTTCACGCGCGCGA
Source organism: Planctomycetota bacterium (assembly GCA_023954375.1). Lineage (GTDB taxonomy): Bacteria > Planctomycetota > J058 > J058 > J058 > JAMLIC01. The sequence continues at coordinate 230,166 of JAMLIC010000002.1, read as the reverse complement.
GGCTACCTCAGGGGCGAGGAGGGGGCCAGGGAGGTGCGGGCTCCCGTCGGCCGCGCGCGCGGGCGTCTACCCGTACCAGGAGAGCCCGTTGGTCGGGAAGTCGTGCTTCAGCGCCGCGCCGCTGACCGGCGTGACGGTGACCCGCGGGTAGAGGTAGGAGTGGTGCGGCACGAGCTTGTCGTCGCCGTGGTAGTCCATGTTCGCCGTCACCGGCGCCATGACGTCGCGCGGCTGCGCCCGCCAGGTGATCGTCATGGATGCCGCCGGCGTCTGCGGCGTGACCGTGAACGTCTCCTTCTTCGCGCCCGTGTTGGTCACGTCGACGTCCACGGTCGCCGTCGGCGGCTGCCAGATCTTGTCCATCTGCAGGCGCTTCTTCGTCGGCCGGATGTGGATCCACTCGACGGCGACGCTCTTGATGGCGGCGCCGTCGTTCAGCTTGACCCCCATGATCCACTTCCAGTCGGCGCGCTTGGTGCCGTCCTGGAGGCTGGCCTGGCCGCCGTCGAGGGTCGCCGGGCCGATGTCGTGGACCTTGCCCGAGACGCCGAGGGCGAAGCGGAAGGAGAACGGCGGCTCCGCGAGGTAGATCTCCTGCGCCGCGCCGCTCTTGTAGTTCTTCAGGTAGCCGTAGTAGTTGAACGTCGACGCCGTCGTCGTCACGTCGGCCAGCGGCTTCTTGCCGGCGACGATCGCCGGCAGGTCCTTCAGCTTGTCGTTGACCGCGTCCTTGTGGACGATCGCCGCCCAGTTGCTGCTCGGGTTCACGGCCTTCCACGCGGCCAGGAAGCTCTGCCCCTCCCTCAGCTTCTGCACGAACCCGCGGCCGATCGCCGCGGCCATGGTCGCGCCGGGGGCGACCTCCTCGTAGCCGAGGATCCCGCGCACCTGGGGGCTGCTGTTGGCGAGGACCTTCGCCCAGCTCGGCCAGGTCGCCGAGTTCAGCGTCGAGCACTGCGTGAGGAGGACCCACACCGGGCCGCGGAAGCCGCGCCCCTCCTCGGCCACCTTGCCGACGAGGAACCACTTCTTCTGCTCCCAGATCTCGCCGCCGCAGAAGCCGCCCAGCCAGCCGTGCGAGCTGACGACGATCAGGTGCGCCCGGTGGACCGTGCCGGCGCCCGCGCCCAGGGTCGCCTTTCCGCTCGCGTCCACGGTCACCGCCGGCTCGAACACCCAGCGCTCGAAGAACTCGGCGGCCTTGTCCCACTCGCGCGCGGGGAACTCGCCCTTCGCGCCGCCGTTGAGGCCCGATGGCGCCACGACGGCGATCCCGCGCGGGTCGGCCACGGAGGGGCTCTGCTGGTTCACCCGCCACATGGGGAACCAGGGGCGCGAGGGGTCCTCGAGGCGCGCCGGCTCGCCCGCCCGCGGGGCCATGAACTCGGCGATGAGGTTGCGGAAGGCCGTCTTGCCCTCGAGGTCCTTGCCGAAGTCGGCGCTGTCCTTGAAGTTCGTCCCGTCCGCCTGGGCGTAGTACAGCGGCGGCGGCGCCACGGTCAGGTCGGGCACGGTCAGGCCTCCTCGAACAGCCGCCGCTTGAGCGCGTCGGCCTCGTCGCCATAGAAGAGCGCGTCGATCGCGTCCCTGGTCCCCTCGTCGAGCTGCCCGGTCGGCGCCAGGCCGAGCGCCGCCTGGAAGCGGCTCACCGCCGACGCGAGCGGCTCGCCCGGCGCGGCGTAGCCCGTGTTGCGCAGGTGGGCGAGGCAGGCCTCGTCGTCGTCGGCCGTGCCGCCGGGCAGCTGGAGCGTGAGGTCGAGCTCGTCCGAGCCCTCGGGGGTGTACTTGATCCGGCACGTCCCGCCCCCGCCGCCCTGCGGCATCGGGTGCTCGAGGAGGCCGTCGGCGTCGGTCGTGCCCGTGACGGTGCTCCCGTCGGGGAGCGTCAGCTCGTACGAGCCGTTGGCGAACGGGCCGTAGACCTCGTCGAGGAGCCGGATGCGCAGCGTCTCGGGCGGGTCCTCCTCCTCCTCGGCCTCGACCTCGGCCCCCTCCTCGTCGTCGACCAGGGCGGCCACGCCCCAGTCGAGGTGCATGTCGTCGATCGCGCTGGCCCGCGCGAACGGGGCGCAGTGCTCGCAGAAGCCGACGGTCTCCTCGGCGATGTTCGGCCGCGCGCCGCCGTACATCAGGCACAGCCCGCCCACCCGCACGTACTCGCCGTCGACCAGCTTGCGCAGCGCCGGGTAGCTGTCCTGGTCGGCCGCCGCGCCGGAGATGGGGAGGAACTCCTCCGCGCCGTCGGGCTTCACGTTGCGGACGTGCGTCGCCCCGGCGTCGTTCAGGCCGAAGTTGCAGTGCGGCCCCTGGTGCCCCTTCCCCCGGTAGCCGTGGGGGTGGTCGGCGAACGCGAAGCCGGGCGGGAGGTAGAAGCGCCGGTTCTCGGCCGCGGTGGCGCCCGTGTCGCGCACCGCGGACTGGCGCATGTTGTGCCCCAGCTCGTGCGCGATGATGAAGTTCGCGAGCCCCGGGTCGGGCACGGCCGTGGTGACGATCTGGAAGGCCTGGGTGGAGCCGGCGCGCCCCGTCTGGCCGGGGTGGAAGCGGCCGCGCACCCGCAGCGTCACGCCCGCCGCGAGGATCTGCGCCGGCTCGGAGTCCTCGGGCAGCTCGAGCCAGACGCCCTTCGCGCCCTCGTGGAGGGTGCGGCCCTGCGCCTGATCCAGGACCCGCCCGCCGTGGCGGTCGATCCGCACCCAGGCCGGGTCGACCGCGCCGGACTTGCCGCGGAAGCGCGCGGGCACGCTGCGGCGGTTCGGCGTGCTCCAGGTGACCTCGCGCAGGGTCAGGCCGCCGTCGTGCAGCGCCTGCGGGAACACCTCGAAGCGCTCGCGGTTGGGAAGGAACACGAACTTCGACAGGGTCGGCTGGCGGGTGTCCGGATCGACCTCCGGCGCCCACTCGACGCTGAAGGCCTGCGCGAACGGCGTGCGCCCGTCCCACTGTGTGCCCCAGATGATCCTGTCCGCCACGACCAGGTGCACGCCCAGCGGGCCGTGCCGGCGGAGGAACTTCTTCTTGAACCACTCCCAGTTGTGGCTGCCGACGACCGCGGCCTCGCCGGTCGCGTCGGCCTCGAACCAGGCGGCCGGCACCTTGGCCAGGCCGCGCTCTCCGGCCGGGCCGTCGAGCGCCGGCGCGTCGGACCAGACGACGTCCTCCTCCGCCTCGAGCTCCACGGCGACGGCGTCCAGCCAGGCCCGCGCGGTCGCCTCGCCCGTGTGCAGGTCGACGAGCGCCTGGTGCGCCATGCGCGTCGTCTGGTACCAGACCCGGCGCCGGTTGGTGATGACGAGCTTCGCGTCGTCGCAGCGGTCGGTGCAGCCCACGTGCACGGTGACCTGGTCGCCGCCGGCCTTGCCCAGCTCGAGCTCGAACGAGGCCTCGCCCCCGTCGGCGTCGAACGTCAGCTCGAGGCCCTTCTCGTTCTCGCCCTGCGCCCACGGCTTCGCGTCGCCGCCCACGAGCTCGCGCGCCGGGTCGTTGCGCTTCGAGCGCTGGTCCTCCGGCGGCCACTCGACCTTCACGAAGGCCTTGTCGCCGGCCTTCACGTGCTCGCGCTCCGCGCCGACGACCCGGAGCCTGACGCGGCTCCCCTGCTCGGGGGCGTCAGGGTCGACGGGCAGGTTGACCCGCTGCGTGTGGGCGTGGAAGCGGTCCTGCAGCTCGAGCTCGGTGCCGTCGTCGAACCACAGGCGGCGACCGCCGCTGCGCTCGGGGTCGGGCCAGAGGAACTTCAGCCGGTGGACCTTCTTCAGCTTCGCCTTGCGCGTCGGACCCTTGTCGTCGACCCACTCGACGAGCTGGTAGGGGCCCCGCCACTCGAAGTCCAGCTCGCCGGGCGGGAGGCCCGCCTCGCGGAAGGTCGCCGCCGAGCCCGTCGTGCCCTCACGCTCGAGCTCGCCGACCTTGAGCTTGTAGGGGACGTCGGGCAGGGGCTGGTCCTCCTCGTCGACCGAGCTGATCTCGACCCAGTCGAGGTAGACCTCGAGCTCCTGGCTGCGCGTGGTCTGGTCGTCGACCGTGACCGTGTAGTAGACGCGCAGGCCCCGGTCCTCGCCGTCGGGCGCGAGCTGCGGGTCCCAGCTCCCGACGGCGACCCCCTGGAGCACCTCGCCCTGGACGGTGGCCACGACGCTGCCGTCCTCGACCTTGTGCACCTCGAAGGTGCAGGCGGCGCCGTCCTCGGCCCCGGTGACGACGGTGCGCAGGTCGACATCGCCGTCGACGGCGACGTGCTGCAGCTCGGCGCTCTCGACCGTGTCGCTCATGCGCTCCCTCCTCCGCCGACCACGCGCGGGTCGACCACGGCCACGGCCGCGGGGCCCGCAAGGACGTCCCCGCACAGCGCGTAGATGAAGCTCGTCTGGCCGCGCAGGCGCTCGCCGCCCTCGACCGCGAGCAGGTCGAGCGCGAAGTGACCCATGGCCTCCGGCGCGTCGGCCGTCGGGTCGATCGGCTGGCGCACGGGGACCTGCAGGCGCACGACGAGCGGGGCCGGGCGCTCGGCGCCGGTGACGACGAGCGTGATCGGCACGACCGCCGTGGCCTCGGGGTCGCCCGGGTCCTGCCAGGCGAGGCCGTCGCGGAGGGCCTCGGCCCTCGCGTCCTCGGCGAGCGTCTCGAGCAGGGCGGCGTCGGCCGGGTCGCCCGGGCGGACCACCTCGCGCTCGAGGACCCCCAGGCGGAAGCTGCCGCGCACGACGACCTGCGCGTCGTCGGTGTCCATGACGAGGCGCTCGACCGCCAGCGCGATCCCCGGCGCCTCGGGGACGGGCGGCGAGTCCGGGCGCGGGGCGTAGGCCGGGAGCGGCTTGCCGGGGGCGGGGCGGGGCCACACGGGCTGCGGGTAGCGCGGGCGGGGGCGCGCGCTCAGGAGGGCGGCGACCGCCGGGTCGACGAAGCCCGGGGCGCCGGGCGCCAGCGTCACGGTCACGCGGTTGGTGACCTGCTCGCGCACGAGGAGGCCCACCACCCACGTCCCCGGGCGCCAGGGGAGGCGCAGGCGCTCGCGCAGGTCGACCTCGAACATCTCGTACTGCGCCCCCTCGAGCGCCGGCAGGTCGCCCTCGGGCGGGAACGACGGCGGCCCCGCGTCGGCCGGCGGGACGGCGAGCGCGGCCCGGACCTCGCGCGTCTCGAGGGCCGACGCGCAGGCGACGGCGGCCAGGCGGACCGGGGCCCAGCCCCCGGCGCCGCTCAGGGGCGCGGCCTCGACGCCGACGAGGGGCAGGGTCGCGCGGGCCCCGAGCGTCACCCGGGCCGGGGCCTCCACGGCCACGCCCAGGAAGCCCTCGTCGATGAGGCGGTCGATGACGACGTCCTCGCGCGCGCGCGGGTCGCCCCACAGGTCCGCCTCGGCGAGCCCCAGCGGCCCCGGCATCAGCCCACCACGTCGTCGAGCGTCATGGCCCGGATGAACGGCGCGCAGCGGTCGCAGAACCCCTCCGTGGCCCAGGAGGGGTCGTCCGTGGTGGAGGCGCCCCACATGATGCACGTCCCGTCGACGCCCTCGTAGTCGGTGCCCACCTGCTTGTAGAGCCGCGTGTAGAGCGGCCGCGACGAGGCCGCGCGGCCGGCGAGGTCGACATAGTCGTGCGACCCGTCCGGCTGGATGACGAGCTCGTGCGTCGCGCCGGCCGCGTCGAGGCCGTAGTTGCAGTGCCAGCCCTTGTGCCCCCGCTCGTCGTAGGTGTGGCCGTGCTCGCGGACGGCGAGCGGGCGCGGCGGCGGCTGGTCGCGGTTGGGGGCCTGCCCCATCGCGTGGCCGAGCTCGTGGCAGAGGATGTCGTTGTACGACTGGACCCCCGGGATGTTCTTGATGTAGAGGACGCCGCCGGGGAAGGCCATGCCGTTGATGTTCCCGAGGGCGTACCTCAGCGTGATCGTGACGCGGATGCGCTGGGTCCCGCCGGTGCCGTCGCCGACGATCGAGCCCGGGTCGTTGGGCGCCGCGGCGGGGAGGACGACCTTCACCGAGCGGCTGACGCGGTCGACGACGACCATGTCGCGCGTGAGGGCCCCGGAGCGCGCCCGCCCCCCCATCGTCTGCCAGCGGCCGCGGACGAAGGGGTGCTCGCCGTCGGTGACGCCCCGCGGGAAGACGAACTTGGCGTCGTCGCGCGTGTCGATCGGCACGTCGGTCTGGGCCGCCTCGACGACGGCCGTGATGGTCTTCGCGTAGGCGCGCGAGCTCCGGTAGGGCGTCCCGTTGAAGATCAGGTGGCAGATGGCCACGTTGAGCCCGAGCTTGCCCTTCTCGCGGTCGCTCAGGCGCTCGATCCAGGGGTGGTTGTGGTGGCCGAGGATGAGGAACCACTCGTCCGCCCGGTCCCCGGTGACCCCCAGCATCCGCCCCTGCTGCCAGGTGCCGGCCGGCGCCGCGTTCTCCCCCGGACGGAGGATCGTGTGCTTGAACCGCTCGAACTCGACGAAGAGCGGCGCGAGCCGGGCGTCGGCCTGATCCGTCGCGTGGTCGCGGGCGTTGTCGGGCCGCATGAGGTGGTAGTAGAGGCGCCGCCAGGTCGTCACCTCGACCTGCTCGTCCTCGCAGGCCTCCGTGCCGCCGACGTGGATCGTGACCCTGTCGCCGCCGGCGAGGCCGAGCTCGACCTCGAACTCCACCTCGCCGCCGTCCGACCGCACGCGCTGCGAGGCGCCGATCATCGGCCGTGACCACGGCCGGACGGCGCCGCCGGCGACGCCGCGGCGCGGGTTGGCCCGCCGCGAGAGCTCGCCGTCAGGCGGGTACTCCACCTTGAGGAAGACCTCGTCGCCCTGCCGGCTCGGGCCGTCGTCGGGGTGCACGGCGACGCGCACCTTGAGCTTGCTCCCCAGGTCGGGCTGGTCGCGGCGGGCGCGGTGGTTGACCCACTGCTTGTGCGCGCCGGCCGGCGGCCAGACGAGCCGCGCCCTGAACGCGGGCTTGAGCTTCGCCTTGCGCTTGGTCGCCGTGGGCTCCTCGGCCCACTCGATGAAGCGCGCCGGGCTGCGCCAGGTGAGCTCGGCGTCGCCGGGCGGGAGCCCGGTGACGCGGAACGTGCCGGTCGAGCCGGTCGTGCCCTGGACGACGTGGCGGCTGCGCGCCCCCGCGCGGGTGACCGTGAGCGTGAAGCGGATGTCGGGGAGGGCCGCCCCGTCCTCGCCGACCGAGCTGACCTCGATGGCGTCGTGGTAGACCTCGAGCTCCGGCGAGGTCGTCTGGGCCGTACCGTCGACCGTCACCTCGTAGAACACCCGGTGCGAGCGGGTCGCCTGGTCCTCGTCGGGGCCGACCGCCGACCAGGTGGTCACGGCCTTCCCCTTCTGCACCTGCCCGTCGATCGACTCGATGAGGCTGCGGTCGGCCGCCTTGTAGATGCTGAACTGGCAGGCCGTGCCGTCGCGATACTGGCCCCGGACGCGCAGCTCGAGGCGCGTGTCGCGGCCGGCGATCGCGAACCGGACGCCGGCGGAAGACGCGACGCTCACGGCCCCTCCCTCGGCAAGGCGGCCTCGTCGACGAGCGCGGTGATGACCGGCCCGTCGAGGCGGCCGCCGGTGACCGCGTAGACGAAGTAGGTGTCGCCCGGCGCGCGCGGCGCGCCCGGGGTCCGCAGCAGGTCGACCTCGAGCTGGCCGGTCCCCTCGTCGCCGGCGAGCGCCAGGCAGGGCACGCGGAGCGGGACGACCCAGGGCCCCGGCGCGCCCGCGGCCGTGATGACCAGCGTGATCGGGACGACCGCCTGGACGTCGGGCGGGAACGGCGGCGGCGGCCGGCCCTCCTCGGCGGCCGGCACGCGCTCGGCGGGCCGCACGGGCAGGCGCCACGCGGCGCGCAGGCGCCAGCGCGCGCCCGCCTCGGTGGGCACGAGGGCGCGCTCCGCCGCGAGCGCCACGCCGTGGGCGCCGGGGGGCGGCGGCGCGTCCTCCACGTCGCGGTACCGGGCCGCCTCCGCCTCGCGCGGCCACACGGGCGCGGGCCAGGGCGGCGGGGCGGGCGCGGCCGGCGCGGGCCCGTCGAGGCGGACGCGGACCGGGTTGCTCGAGAGGTCGCGCAGGACCAGCCAGAACGTCCAGCTCCCCGGCGCCCACGCGGCCGCGCCGACCTGCTCGCGCGCGTCCAGCGCGAAGGCCCCGCCGGTCACGCTCCTGTCGAGCGACGGCGCCGGCAGGCCGGGGGGCGGCCGGTGGGCCCCGGGCCGGCGGCGCGCCGGCTCCTTGCCGGGATGCAGCGCCAGCCCGCAGGCCACCGCCCCCGTCCCCTCGCAGGCGGCGACGAGGAGGGCGCGCCCCGACGGGGCGCCCTGCTCGACCTGCCGGGCGGTCAGCGTGAACAGCCCCGCCAGCGGCAGCGCCGGGCCGGCGAGCGGCGCGACGGCGGGGCCGTCCAGGAGCAGCCCCCGGAAGCCGGCGTCGTCGAGGTCGGGGAGGCGGGCGCGGAGCGCCGGCGTGGGGTCGCCGAAGAACGCCTCGTCCTCGAGCTGGAGCGGGCCCGGGCTCACGGGATGTTGTCCATGGAGCGCGCGAGCAGGTACGGCTTGCAGCGGCCGCAGAAGAGGCCGTTGCTGTTCGAGCCGTTCTGGTCGTTCTCGCCGTACATGATGCAGCGGCACTTCGCGTAGCCGGTGAAGTCGGCAAGGCCGGAGCCGGCGCCGTCGCCGAAGTCGGCGTCCTTCATCCCGTCCGCGCAGTGCGGGCCCTGGTGGCCCATGCCGGTGTACTGGCGCTTGTGGTCGCCGTGCGACAGCCCCGGCGGCGTGGCGCCGGACGTCACCGCCTGGCCCGCCACGTGCCCGAACTCGTGGGCCATGACGTCGTTGACCGTGCTGTTCGCCGTGCGCTCCCCCTTGGCGCGCGCGTGCGTGGCGATGAGCTGCTTGCCGGTGCTGCCCATCGCCTCTCCCAGGAACGTGCCCTTCATCGTGTGCATGGTGATGCGCACGAGGACGTCGTTGCCCTTGCCGAGGGCGTCGATCGCGGCGGCCGGCAGCCTGAAGGCGACGTGCTGCTCGTGGCGGGGGTAGAAGCAGTGGACGTCGGCGGCGGTCAGGTTCCCCTGGCGGTTGGCGCCGCCCTTCTCCTTCCAGATGCCGCTCGCGAAGGCGTCGCCGCCGGTCTTGATGTTCACGGGGAAGACGTTGTTGGCGTACTTCAGCAGGTGCCCCTTCACCTGGGTCCCCGGGCTCGGCGGCCAGTCGAACTCGCGCTCGTCGCCGGGCGACAGCGTGACCGAGGCCATCTCCTCGCCGCCGTAGTCCATCTGCGTGTGGGCGTAGAGGACGTGGCACTGGTGCGGGGCCTTCGTCTTCTTGAAGTACGTGTCGTGGAACCAGACCCGGTTGTAGTCGCCGACGTTGAGGTAGCGCTCGCCCGCCTTCCCGCCGAGGTGCTTGGCGTCGAACCACGAGCCGGCGGGCATGTTCGCGTCGGACTCCTTGATCTTCTGGCGGTCGGCCTTGACCTCCTCGTAGTCGATGAAGGCGTCGGCCATGCACTTGATCAGCCGCTGCATGCCCGGCGGCTCGGTGCCCGACGGGGCGCTGATCTGGTACCAGACCTTGCGCCAGCTCTGGACCGTGACCGACGCGTCCTTGCAGGCGTCGGTGCCGCCCACCTCGAGCGTGACGAGGTCGCCGCCGGCCTTGCCCATCTCGAGGTCGACCGTGGCCTCCGGCGCGTCGTCGCCGAGGGTCACCTCGACGCCGCCCTCCCCCGCCCACGCCGTGCAGGTGGCGTTCTCGAGGCCCACCACGACGTCGTTGCGCTTGCTGTTCTTCGGCCCGAGCGACTGGCGCACGTAGACCTTGTCGCCCTTGACCCCACCCTCCAGCTTCAGCTTGACCTTCACCAGCGAGCCCTGCCGGGGCGCCTTGGCGTCGGCGGTCAGGTTCACGTGCTGGCGGTGCGGCTTCTTCTGCGTCCCCCGCGGCCACGTGATCGACGCCCGCTTGCCGACCCTCAGCTGGGCCTTGAGGGTGGTCCCCTTCTCCTCGACGTACTTGTCCAGCGCGAACGGCTTCTGCCACTCGAGCTTCAGCGGGCCCGGCGGCAGGTCGGCGACCTTGACCTTGCCCTCCTTGCCCGTGGTCTGCTTCTCGCCGTGCGCGCGCTTGTTGACGAGCAGCTTGAAGCCCGCGTCCTCGACCTTCGAGCCGTCGTCGCGCACCGAGGAGACCTCGACCCAGTCGTGGTAGACCTCGAGCTCGGGCGAGGTCTGCTCGCGCTCCTTGCCCTTGTCGTCGGTGATCTTGACCTTCGCGAGCACCCGCCACGAGCGCGCGTCGCCGTCGGCCGGGGGGCCCTCCGCCTTCCAGCGCACCGTGGCGGTGCCGCCGGAGATCTCGACCGGCATCCCGTCCTTCTCGTCGCACGAGTCGGCCCAGGTGCCCTGGACGCTCTTGAGGACCGTCGAGCTCCCCTTGGCGACCTGGCAGATGTCCAGGGTGTAGGAGGAGCCCGCCTTCACCTGCTTGACCTTGACGGTGAAGGTCGCCTCCTGGCCGGCGGGCTTGTACTTGGCCATCGCACCACCCGCGGCGAGACGTAAGCGACTCCGCCGCAACGACCTGCTCGGCTCGCCAGGGGGGCGAGCGCGGTCGAATTCTAGAACACCCGCCCGGGGGGAGCACGCGCCCCAGGTCGGGCGGAAGCCGTTGCCGGACCGCCGCCCCCGTGGCCGGCGCGATCGGATAGAATCCGGCCCCTCCTCGGGGCCCCTCGTGTGGGGTGAGGTCGCGACCCCGGCGAGTCGAGGTTCCCGAATGTCCAGCGTGATCGTGGGGCGCCCGCGCGGCGAGGGGGTCCGGGTCGGCGTCGTGTGCGCCCGGTTCAACGAGTTCGTCACGCGCGAGCTCCTGCGCGGCTGCGAGGAGGAGCTCGTCCGGCACGGCGTCGACCCGGACCACGTGACCGTGGCCTGGGTCCCGGGCTCCTTCGAGCTGCCGCTCGTGGCCGAGCGGCTGGCGCGCGCGCCGTCGATCGACGCCGTCGTGTGCCTGGGCGCGGTGATCCGCGGCGCCACGGCGCACTTCGACTACGTCGCCGGGGGGGCCGCGAGCGGGATCGCCCAGGCCGCCCAGCGCGCGGGCAAGCCCGTCGTCTTCGGGGTGCTGACCACCGACACGATCGAGCAGGCGATCGAGCGCGCCGGCACGAAGGCGGGCAACAAGGGGCGCGAGGCGGCGGTCACCGCGCTGGAGATGGTCGACCTCCTCAGGAGCCTGCCCTCGTGATGCGCCCTCGCTCCCAGGCGCGCGAGGCGGCGCTCAAGGCGCTCTACCAGGTCGACCTGCGCCCCGACCTCACCGACGCCGAGGTCGACGAGCTCCTGCGCGCCGACGCCCGCAACGAGGAGTCGCTGGCCTTCGCGCGCGAGCTGGTCACCGGCACCCGGGCGCACATGGCCGAGATCGACCAGGAGGTCGAGTCGATCGCGCACAACTGGAACCTCAAGCGCATGGCGGTGATCGACCGCAACGTCATCCGCCTGGGCGCGTTCGAGCTGATCCACAGGAAGGACATCCCGCCCGCCGTGGCCATCAACGAGGCGGTGGAGATGGCCAAGAAGTACAGCACCAAGGACTCGGGCAGCTTCGTGAACGGGATCCTCGACAAGATCCACCACCGGCACCACGGTGTGAAGGCCGGCCGCGCGGCGCGCGCCCCGAAGCAGGAGGGCTGACGTGCAGGACGGCGCGGTCTCCCCGCAGGCGTGGCTCATCGCCCTGGTCGTCCTCGGCGTGGTCGTGGCGGCCGTGGCGATCCTCCTCCTCTCGCGCCGCAAGCCCGCGAAGCAGCGCATCACCGACCCGCACGAGGCGCTCAAGGCGGCGCTCTCGAAGACGCGCGGCGGGATCATGGACGGGCTGCGGCGGATCCTCGGCGGCGGGCTCGACGAGGACATCATCGACTCGCTCGAGGAGATCCTCCTCCGCGCCGACATCGGCGTGACCGCCACCCAGCGCCTGATCGCCGGGCTGAAGGAGGGCTACCGGGCCGGGACCCTCAAGGACCAGGCGCAGGTGCTCGAGTTCCTCAAGGCCGGGCTCAAGGAGAAGCTGGGCGGCGAGGCGCCGAAGCTGAAGGACGCGCCGAGGCCGCCGACGGTGATCATCGTCGCGGGCGTCAACGGCTCGGGGAAGACGACCTCGGTCGCCAAGCTGACCTGGCTCCTCACGCAGGGCGGCGAGAAGAAGGTCCTCCTGGCCGCGTGCGACACGTTCCGCGCCGCCGCCGTCGAGCAGCTCGCCACGTGGGCCGGGCGCCTGGGCGTCGACATCGTGCGCGGCCAGACCGGCGCCGACCCGGCGGCGGTGGCCCATGACGCGTGCGAGCGGGCCCTCAAGCAGGGCTACGACTACCTCGTGATCGACACGGCGGGGCGGCTGCACACCGACAAGAACCTGATGCGCGAGCTGGAGAAGATCGCGCGGGTCGGCAAGAAGCACATCCCCGACTCGCCGCACGAGGTCCTGCTCGTCCTCGACGCGACCACCGGCCAGAACGCCGTGCGCCAGGCGAAGGAGTTCCTCGAGGTGCTCCCGGTGAGCGGGATCATCCTGGCCAAGCTCGACGGCACGGCCAAGGGCGGGATCGTCGTCGTGATCCGCGAGGAGCTGGGGATCCCGGTGAAGTTCGTCGGCCTCGGCGAGCAGCCGACCGACATGCAGCCCTTCGACGCCGGGGTGTTCATCGACGGTCTCCTCGCGTGATCGACCGGAGCAGCGCCTCGAGCTCGCGCTCTCGCTCCGCCCGCTCCTCCGCCTCCACCTGCTCGCGCCGGTCGGGCGGCAGCGCGAGCCGCGCCGAGATGCGGGCCGCGTCCACGAGGGCGCGCATCTCCGAGAGGCTCGGCTCGCCCGGGTAGTAGTCGCTCGAGGCCGGGTGGTGCTCGGGCGCGTTCACCTCCTCGCGCAGCGCCCGGATGGCCTCGTAGCGCTCCTCGGGCGGGAGCGACCCGGCGCGGGAGAGAGCGGCCTCCCACGCCGGCACGCGCTCGGCGAGGAGGCGGTCGTCATGGACCGTGCAGCGCAGGACCTCCGCGAGGCCGTAAGGCACTCGCGCGCGGGCCTCCTCGCTCGCCACGGGCGCGAGGACCGCGACCGCGTCGGCCGAGCGGCCGGCTCGCCGGAGCGCCTGCGCCTCGCCGAGGGCCGAGAGGGCGGCGGCGACGTGGGGATCGACCGGCGGTGGCGCCGGGGCACGGGTGAGCGCGAACAGGCCGCCGCCCAGGAGCAGCAGCAGCGCCGCGGCCGCGAGCGGCAGACCACGCAGCGGCTGCTCCACGCGCAGGGGCGCCGCCGTGGCCCCCTCGGGCGGGGCCCCGCGCCCCGCCCGCCCGGTGCAGCCGATCGTGCCGCAGTGCGCCATCTCGGCGCGGCAGGCGGCGTGATGGCCGACACCGCACCCGGGGCAGCGGACCACGGCAACCCCGCCGAGGTCGTCGCGGCAGTATGGGCAGCGCTCGCCGCCGGCCCGCGCCTCGACCCGCGCGATCTCCATGCCCCGCCATCAAAGCATGCGGCGGCTCTGGTTGCGACCGGGGGCGGGGCCCGCACCCCCGGGGACGCGTGGCGCGAAACCCAGGCCAGGTCGCTGCGTTAGTCTGGAGCCGGCGCCGCTCGGACGGCGCAACCCTCGCTGGCGGAGGTCCCATGGTGAAGCGCGCGGCCTCGCGGTCCCCGCGGCTCGTCCCCCTCCTCGCGGCCCTGGCGGCCGTGAGCCTGGTCCTCCCGGGGGCCCACGCCGGGCCGGGCGGGCGGCCGTCGACCGGACCGGCCCTGGCCTCGCCGTCCGAGGTCGCGGCCGAGGTCGACCGGCTCATGGCGACCGCCTGGAAGGAGGCCGGCGTGGCGCCGGCCGACGCGGCCAGCGACGCCGAGTTCCTCCGCCGGCTGCACCTCGACGTCACGGGCGTGATCCCCGACGAGGACGTGGTGCGCGCGTTCCTCGCCAGCCCCGCGCCGGACAAGCGGGCGCGGCTCGTGCGCGACGCGCTGGCGAGCGACGGCTTCGCCCGGACGATGGCCCTGCGCTGGGCCTACCCGCTCGTCGGCCGGCAGTTCCTGTTCACGACGCTCACCGCGCGGCAGGTCGAGCGCGCGGCGGCGCGCCTGGAGGCCATGCAGGGGGGCGGGATGTCGCCCATGGGCATGGACGACGACGCGCCCACGAGCGACGGCCCGGTCCCACCGCTCGTCGAGTGGCTCGAGGGGCGCCTGCGCGAGAACACCCCGTGGGACCAGGTCGCGCGCGAGGTCATCGCCGCCGAGGGCAGCGCGGCGGAGAACCCGGCGACCCACTGGGCCCTGCGCCACGTCCGCAGCGGCAAGGCGGAGGAGCTCGCCGGCAGCGCCGTGCGCGTGTTCCAGGGGCTCCAGATCCAGTGCGCGCAGTGCCACGACCACCCCTACACGGAGTGGACGCAGAACGACTTCTACGGCGTGGCCGCGTTCTTCGGCCGGACGGCGGCCCGGCGCGACCCGCCGCCCGAGGGGAGCAAGAGCAAGCAGGGGCCGTTCGTCGTCTACGACCGCCCCGCCGGGCAGCTGAGGGTCCCGGCCCCGCCCGGCGAGACCGGCCGCCTGGCCCTGCCGCGCTTCCTCACGGGCGAGGTGGTCGGTCCGGGCAACGGCGTCGCGCGGCGCAAGGAGCTGGCGAAGCTCATGACGAGCCCCGCCAACCCCTACTTCGCGAAGGCGACGGTCAACCGGGTGTGGTCGTTCTTCTTCGGCCGCGGCCAGATCGACCCCGTCGACGACCTCGAGGCCGAGGGCCCGCGCCACCCGGCGGTCCTCGACCTGCTCGTCGCCGACTTCAAGCGCAGCGGCCACGACCTGCGCCGCCTGTGCGAGGTGGTCCTGCTGACGCGCGCCTACGGGCTCTCGTCGGGCGGGGCCGACGCCGACCGCGAGGCGCAGGTGGCCCAGTTCGCCCGCGCGTCGTTGCGCTCGCTCTCGGCCGAGCAGCTGTTCTACTCCGTCCTCTCCGCGACCGGCGCGGAGGACGTGCGCACGCGCGACCCGCGGCAGCGCGCGCGGCTCGAGCGGACGAAGCTGGCCCTCCTGCGCAAGTTCATCCAGACCTTCGGCGACGACGAGGGGCAGGAGGTCGTCGACGAGGGCACGATCCCGCAGGCGCTGCTGCTCCTCAACGGGCCGCTGACCAACGACGCGATCCGCCCGCGGCCCGGCCACCCGGTCTACGACCGGCTGTTCCGCATGAAGAGCAACGACGAGCGCATCGAGGCGATCTACCTGCGCACGCTGGGCCGCATGCCGGCGCCCGCCGAGCGGGCCGCGCTGCGCGAGGCGCTGGCCGACCCCGCGGCGCGGACCGCCGCCGGGCAGGCGCAGCTGCTCGCCGACGTCTTCTGGGCGCTGCTCAACTCGAGCGAGTTCGCGTTCAACCACTGACCCTCCCCCCCGACCGATGCGAGGTCACGGACGATGAACCACCACGACTGCTCCTGCGGCCCGGCGCTCACGCGGCGCGGCTTCGTCGGCCTGACCCTGGGCGGGGCCCTGGGCTGGCTCGCCGGCGGCGGCGTCGGCCGCGCCTTCGCCGACCAGGGGGCCAAGGCCGCGGCGCCCCCCGGCTTCGGGCAGGCGCAGCGGTGCATCGTGCTCTGGCTGAACGGCGGCCCGAGCCACCTCGACACGTTCGATCCCAAGCCGGGGCACGCGAACGCCGGCCCGGTGAAGGCGATCGACACCCGCGCCCCCGGCGTGCAGCTCTCGGAGTACCTCCCGCAGGTCGCCGAGCGCATGGACAAGGTCAGCCTCATCCGCACCATGGCCTCGCGGGAGGGCAGCCACGAGCGGGCGCGCTACTTCCTGCACACGGGGTACATTCCCTCGGGGACCGTGGGCCACCCGGACCTCGGCGCGCTCGTCTGTCAGCGGAAGGCCGACGCCGACCTGGACATCCCGAGCTACATCACGATCAACGGCGCCACGCCCGGGCCGGGGATCCTCGGCGTCTCGCACGCGCCCTTCCTCGTGCCCGACCCGCTCAAGCCGATCGAGAACCTCGGCCACGCGCAGGGCGTCGACGCCGCGCGCTTCGACCGGCGCGAGCGGCTCCGCCAGGCGCTCGGCCGGGGCTTCGAGGAGACCCGCGGCGGGCCCGAGACGCGCGGGCACGAGGCGGTCTACGGCAAGGCGCAGACGCTCATGCGCTCGCCGCGCCTGGCGGCGTTCGACCTCTCGCAGGAGCCGGCGGCCCTGCGCGACGCCTACGGCCGCGGCAAGTTCGGCCAGGGCGTGCTCATGGCGCGCCGCCTGGTCGAGGCCGGCGTGAAGGTGGTCGAGGTCCAGCTCTCGGGCTGGGACACGCACCAGGACAACTTCACCCGCGTGAAGAGCCTCTGCGGCCAGCTCGACCCCGCGTTCGCCACGCTGGTGAAGGACCTCGAGGACCGCGACCTGCTCGACTCGACGCTCGTCGTGTGCATGGGCGAGTTCGGCCGCACGCCGCGGATCAACCAGAACGAGGGCCGCGACCACTTCGCCCGCGCCTGGAGCCTCGCGCTCGCCGGCGGCGGCGTGCAGGGCGGCCGCGTCGTCGGCCAGACGACGCCCGACGGCGCCCAGGTCGCCGAGCGGCCGGTGACCGTGCCGGAGCTCATGTCGACGATCCTGCACACGGTGGGCGTCGGCCCCGACGAGCTGAACTACTCGCGCGAGGGGCGGCCGATCTACGTGGTCGATGGCGGGGCGCGGCCGCTCGCCGAACTCCTCGCCTAGCCGTGGACCCGGAGGACATCCGCCGCGCCTACGACCGCTCGGCCGGGGGGTACGACGCGCGCTTCGCCGCCCTGCAGGGCCCGAAGTACGACGCCGTCCTGGCCCGCGTCGACGTGCCGCCCGGGGCGCGGGTCGCCGACCTCGGCGGCGGCACGGGGCTCCTCGCGCGGCGGCTGCCGCCGCGGACCCGCCGCCCGGTGGTCGTCGACTTCTCGCGCCCCATGCTCGCGCACGCGCCGTCCGCGGCCGACCGCGTGCAGGGCGACCTGCGCCGCCTGCCGCTGCGTGACGCGTCGGTCGACCGCGCCTTCGCGATCACGGCCCTGCTCCTCGCGCCGCGCGCGCGGGCGGGCGCCCTGCTCGAGGTCGCCCGCGTGCTCGCCCCGGGCGGCCGGCTGGCGCTCACCGTCCTCGCCGACGAGGCGGCCGGCCTCGAGGACGACCTGCGCGCCTGCGGCCTGCGGCCCGGCGAGCGCTTCACGTGCGGGCAGGACGTCGGCTGGATCTGCGACCGCTGACGGTCACGGGCGCTCCGCCACGACGACCAGGTCCTGGCCGAGGCGCGGCGCCGCCGCCCCGAGCCGCAGGTGCAGCCGGTACCATCCCTCGTGGTCCTCGAGCCAGCCGAGCGGGCCGCCGCTGACCAGGCCCAGGCCCTGCCAGCGCACGGGCCGCAGCCCGGCCGCCTCGAGGACGCGGCGCAGCCGGGGCAGGTTCCAGAACTGCGTCTGCGCGCCGTAGTCGAAGCGGCGCCCGCGGGCGCGCTTCAGGCGGACGAGGAGCGGATGCAGGAGCTCGAGGAGGAGCTTCAGCGGCTGGGGGCTGTTGGGGACGGCGAGGACGACGAGCCCGCCGGGCGCGACGACCCGCGCCAGCTCGGCCAACGCCGCCTCCGGCCGCGCGAGGTGCTGCAGCACGTAGGAGCACACGGCCGCGTCGAAGCTGCCCGGGCGGTAGGGCAGGGCGGTCACGTCGCCCTGGACCCGGGCGATCCCGGGGAGCTCGCGCCGGAGCTCGAGCCGGTAGCGATGACGGTCGAGCCCGTGCCAGGCCGCCGGCGCGTCGGGATGCGCGTGGGCGTGGACGCGCTCGAGCTTGGCCTGGCCGAGGCCCGCGTCGAGGACGCGCGGGGCGCGCCCGAGCCGCCGCGCCAGGTCGGCCAGGACGCCGGCGATCACCGGGAACTTGGCCCGGCGGAGCGGGAAGCGGCGCCGGGCGGGGAGGACGCCGAACGCCTTCACCGGCGCCGACGCCTCGTGGGCGTCGCGGCGGGCCAGCACCTCGGGGTCGATCCGGCGCTCGGTCACGCCGACAGCGTCGCCGGGCCGCGCCGGCCCGTCGAGCGTCAGCCCGCCCGCTGCCCGGGAGGGCTCGCGACGAGCGCCTGCAGGTCCTGGGGCAGGAGGAAGGTCGCCTCGTAGGTGTCGGCGACCTGCACGCGCGCCCGCGGGCGCAGGAGGACGCCCTCGTCGGGGCGCAGGCGGACCCCGTCGACGAAGGTCCCGTTCGTCGACCCCGGGTCGGAGAGCGTCCAGCGCCCCTCGTAGCGGTGGAAGTAGCACTGGAGCTTCGAGACCGACGGGTCCGTGAGCACGAGGTCGTTGTTCCCCGCCCGACCGATGGTGATCATCATGCCGAACGGGTTCGCCCCCGCGCGCTTGATCACGGGCAGGAGGAGCGCCTCCCCGGCGCCGGCGCGCGGCGCCGGGCGGAGGACCAGCGTCGTGAACTCGTTGCTCGCGTCGGCCAGGGCGAGCGGCGCCCGGGTGACGAGGAGGACCGGGTCGACGTACCGCGCCAGGAACTCCTCGCGCCCGAGCCCTCCGGCGGCGGCGGCGAACGTCCCGTAGGGCAGGGCCGTCCCGGAGACGCCCCAGCGCGCGGGGGGCGGCGTCGTCGTCAACGGCTCCATCGGTCCTCCCGTTCGATGCGCGGCGGCAGCGGGGTGAAGTCGTCGCAGCCGCCGCTGGTGGGGATGGGCGCGATCCGGTCGGCGACGGCCCGGTCAGGGTGGGTGCAGTGGTAGCCCCCGCGCACGCCCAGGACCCACACGCAGTGAACGCACCGGGTACACGTGCGCTCCGGCTTCATCTCGCTCCGCGCGCTCGGCGTCATGGCGCGAGACCGCCGCAAGCTCCGTGCCTGCCACAACCCCCGTGGTCCGGCCCCGAGCGCGCCCCGAGCCCCGGATCGGGCGCGACCTTTCCCGCGCCCATCCGAGGCATCTCCAGGGGCCGCATGTTCTAGAATTCGTCCGCGACCGCCACCGGCGGGGGAGGAGCGGCATGGGCGCACGGGTCGTCGGGGCGGGGAAGACCGTCGCCCTGACAGTCCGCACCTCCGGGATCGACGACGGCGAGGCGGCGGAGATCCAGGTCTTCAAGGCCAAGGACGACCAGTCGCTCGAGACGATCTCCGCCAAGGTCAAGAACAAGACGATCACCGCCGA
Source organism: Planctomycetota bacterium (assembly GCA_023954375.1). Lineage (GTDB taxonomy): Bacteria > Planctomycetota > J058 > J058 > J058 > JAMLIC01. Next base: position 210,990 of record JAMLIC010000002.1, on the reverse strand, counting down.
CTGGGTGGCCCAGGGCCCCGACCCTGACGGCGACGAGGTGAGCTGGGAGGTCTACTACAAGGCCACGTGCAAGGGCCTGGAGACCCAGGCCACCAAGCTCGTCGTCTACACCGACTGGGTCGAGGTCACGAGCGAGGACGAGGACGGCGGCAGCCTCCCCGACGCCTGCTTCCGGCTGACGGCGGGCGAGGAGGTGCGCGAGCGCAACACGGGGTCGAGCGGCACGCGCAAGGAGGAGTACCTCCCGCCGGGGCCGATCCAGATCGACTGGCTCAAGCCCTACCACCTCGTCGAGTGGCTGGAGGAGAAGGGCCCCAAGCGCCGCGCGAAGGTGAAGAAGGTCCCGCCCGCCCGGCTCGTGTGGCCGCCGAAGGGCGCCCACACGCAGTGGGTGAACATGCCCGAGGACGAGGCGCACCCGGAGCAGGGCCACGTCCTCAAGGTGAAGGTGACCCTCGAAGGGGGCAAGGCGGGCGACAAGGTCTACGCGAAGCTCACCCCGGGCGAGGACAACAGCGCGCGCAACGACCCGGCGCCGGAGATCAAGGACGGGACGACCGCCGACTGGTGCCCCGACGGCGGGATCGAGGCCGAGCTGACGGAGGACGATGGCGAGGTCGAGCTCGAGGTCGAGCTGGGGCTCGCCGGCGGCGACGTGTTCGTGCTGGCCGTCGGCGGCACGCAGGACTGCGACGACGAGGCGCTGACGATCACGAACTGGCGCCGGCTCTTCTACCAGGTGACGCGCGCGCCCGACTCGGCCTTCCCCTCGACCGCCGTGATGGAGGCGGCGCTGAAGGACGTGTTCATCGACTACGAGCGCTACCACGAGGCGCTCATCGCGGAGGACGACCTCCCGGCGGGCAGCTTCATGAGCGCCGCCGACCTCGGCCGGGGGTCGGGCAAGCTCCTGGTCGTGGGCAACCACAACATCGAGCAGCTCAGGAGCAAGTTCCAGGACGACCGCGCGCCGATCGGCGCGCACGTGATCGTCTGCGACGCGCAGTACGACGGCGGCGAGGCGGGGAGCTGGCACGAGCAGACGATCGAGGCCGAGGCGACCTTCGGCAAGAAGACGCTCACGATCGCCGACCCCGAGGACCACGACGTCTTCGCCACGGCGATCCAGAACGGCGAGCCGGCCGTGCAGGCGGGGAGCGGCTGGGAGAGCCTCGCGCCGTCCGGACATCCCGACGCCGGCAAGCGCGGCGACATCACCGCCGACATGGTCGTCTTCGGCCTGGGGACCACGCGCGACAAGGTCCAGGTGGTCCTCCCGCCCGAGGCCGCGCAGATCGTGGGCGACGGCGACAAGGCCTCCACGGCGGCCGGCGTGCGCCACCCGGTGAAGGTGACGCTCAAGCTGCTCGTGGCCCGGGGGCCCTTCCTGGGCGAGGCCAAGGGGAAGCACCAGCTCGTCGTGCGGCTGCCGGGCGACCCGGCCATGAACGGCGTGCTCGTGCACGAGCTCGGCCACGCGCTCAAGCAGGCGCTGGCGGAGGTGGCCCCGGGGCTGAGCGAGTGCGACCACGGCCGGACCTACACCGAGCACGGCCACTACGGGCACCACTGCGCCCACGGGCTGTCGGACGCCGAGTTCCAGGAGCCCGACTTCACCTGGAAGGAGGGCGCCTGCGTCATGTTCGGCGCGGGCACGGGCGAGGCCGCGATCAACGACGGGAAGTTCTGCGAGCGGTGCCGCCCGTTCGTCCTGGCCGAGCCGTGCGACCTCGTCGACTCGGACGGCGGCAAGCAGGTGCTCGCCCAGCGGGTCGAGGGCGACACGGACGACTCCGGCACCCGCGCCGCGCCGACCTACCGGGTGACGCTCTCGCTCGGCGACCTCGACGCGCTCTGCGACCCGGCGGACACCGACGCCGGGCGCCAGCAGCGGGCGCAGGTGCTGGGGCTGTTCTACGAGCCGCTCGGGAGCGGCGACCTGGCGACGCGCTGGGGCCACGCCTGGAGCCACTGGAAGGACGTGCTCTCCTCGCCCGCCGCCGACGACGCGACGGCGCAGCAGGCGCTCGTCGACGGGATGGGCAAGGACGTCGTCAAGGTGGCCGGCGCGGCCGACGACGCCGCCTCGGCGCTCCCCGGCCCGACGGAGTTCGCGCGCATCCGGCTGCCCGGCGGGTTCGCGATCCGCCCGCAGGAGCGCTCGGCCTGGTCGGGCAGGCCCACGCGCGGGCCCGGCCACAGGCAGCGCTTCGACGCCGAGGAGGAGCTCTACGCCGGGAACTGGCGGGTCGGGGCGCTCCCGATCGTGGCCAAGGTCGAGCAGCAGGCCGCGGGCTCGGAGGAGTGGAGCCCGGCGCCCGGCGTGACGGTCCACTTCCAGCTCGCGATGCCCGACGCCCTCCCGGAGGGCTCGCCGGTGCGCGCGCCCGCCCTCCGCGACCAGACGCGCGTGAGGGGCGGGCGCCACCGGGGCCCGGCCGGCTACGTCGAGCGGGAGCAGGCGGCGACGCCGGCGGTCGCCGGCGACCCGCAGGTGGACAACTGCCCGGTGACGCGCGGCGGGAAGCGGCGGCCCGGCGCCGGGCAGGCGACGGACTACTTCGAGACGGTCGAGCGCCCGGGCCTCCACACGCGCGGCGGCGAGGCGCGCTTCGGGGCCGCCCAGGCGAGCCGCCACCCGCTGGCGGTGATGGTCACGACGAACGACGAGGGCGAGGCGGGCGTGGTCTTCCGCCCCTCGCGCCAGGGGGGCGACCGGTTCAAGCTCCGCGCCTTCGTCGACCCGGTCGGGGAGGCGCCGTCCGACGGCACGGGCGACGACGCGGCCGCCGCCGAGACCGGGACGATGGTCGTGTGGCGCAACCTGCGCCTGAGCAAGTACGTCGTCTTCGACTACCCCACCGGCACGAGCGCCGCCGACCAGACCGCGGCCGGGGGGGCCCTGGCGCCGATCGACTTCGACCTGCTGCGCGATGACTTCGAGAACTGCTACATGGAGCTGATCGTCGAGCGCACGGCGAGCCGGACGGCGCGCCGCGTCGGCGACGCGCTCTGGCAGCAGGCCGTGCGCTACGCGCAGCGCAACACCCCGGCGCAGCCGGCGCGCGTCAGCCAGCGCTACGACATCGCCGCCATGTTCCCCGACGCAGCGACGACGCCGGGGATGGTCGAGATGCGCCTGCCCGCCGGGTACGAGGCCGCCAAGGGGGCCGCCTTCCCCTCCGTGAGCCTCGCGGCGCCGCGGAACATGAACGCGGCCACCCGCAACGACGACTGGGGGCTCCTCCTGGGCGAGTTCCTCGAGCGGTTCATGGAGTTCTTCACGCGGCGCGCGCTCAGCGGGCTCGTCGTCGTCCAGGCGCCGCACGGCGACTCGATCACGCACGCGACGCGCGCCGCCGGCAGCGTGGTCGAGCTCACCACCAGCGGGCAGGCCATGTGGCGGCGCGGCTGCTACGTGTGGTGGGGGCGCCAGCACTACACGCAGTTCGCGAACTACGACACGACCCGCAACGCCCTCCACGAGCTCGGCCACGTGGTCTACCTGCCGCACCAGTGGACGACGCGCAACGACGTCATCGACCTGCGCTCCGGGACGATCAGCGGCGGACCGTTCCAGGAGAACGAGCAGGTCACCGAGAGCGGGACGGGGAACTTCAGCAGGGTGAGCGCGCTCCGCAACGGCGGCGAGCGGCTCATGGTCCACAGCATGCCGAGCGGCGTCCGCTTCACGCCCGGGGGCACGATCACCGGCGGCCTCAGCGGCGCGACGGCGACGATCCAGCGCTACGACACCGGCTCGGTGGGTGGCGGCGTGCCGCCCGAGCACGACTACGCCGACTACTGCATCATGAGCTACCAGCGGAACACGCGGAACGACTACGACTTCTGCGGCCGCTGCAACCTCAAGCTCCGCGGCTGGGACACGAGCGCCGTCCCGCTGAACAACAACCTGGCGTGAGCGCCGGGTCGTAGAATCGCGCGCCCATGCCGACCGCGCTCGAGCTCTCGCTGCATCTGCCGCGCCCGGCGCTCGTCGTCCAGGAGAGCGCCCGCTGCGCGGTCACGCTGCGGAACCTGGGCGACGCCCCGGTCACCGTGGCCAACGCCGGCCTTCACCCCGAGTGGCCCACGCTCGTCGTCCGCGGCCCGGGGCAGGGGGAGGAGCGCGCGTTCGCGCCGGAGGACTTCTGGCGCCGCCCCCCGATCCCGGAGGCGCCCGGGGAGGGCCCCGAGCGCGTCCTCGCGCCGGGCGAGGAGCGGCGCGAGGTGTTCGCCCTCCTCGACCGGGCGTCCCTGCCGCGCGCGGGGACCTACGAGCTCGAGGCGGTCGAGCGCGTCGGCCCCGATCGGATCACCTCGGCCCCGGCGGCCCTCGAGGTGCGGCCGCTCCGGCCGCGCGCCGCGCCGGCGCCCGTGGACGAGCCGGGGCAGTGGGCGATGGCCTGGGTGCAGGACGACGACCCGCCGGCGCTGCACGTGCGCGTGCTCCGCGCCATCCGCGGCGAGGTCCGGCCGTTCACCGCGTTCCGCGTGGCCGCGCCGGTCGACCCCGACGCCCGCCCGGCGCTGACCGCGGCGCCCCCGGGCGTCCCCGCCGCGGCCCGGCTCGTCGCCTGGCTCGAGGGCGGCGACCTCCGCTTCGCCGACGCGGGGGCCGAGCCGACGGCCCCGCCGGGCGAGGTCGACCTCGTCGCCGGCGCGCGCCTCCTCGGGCCCCTGGCGGCGCTCGACCCCGAGCGCCCGCGCGCCCTGGCGCTGGCCATGTTCCGCCGGGCGCTGCTGTCTGCCTGGGTCGGCGAGGCGCCGGGGCGAGGCGCGTCGGTCGAGGTGCCGTTCGAGGCGCCCGCCTGGAGCGACGTGCTCACCGGCGACGACGGGCGCGCCTGGGTGGCGGCGCTCGACACCGGCGCCGGCGCGCCGCGGGGCCACCTCCTGGCCTGGGGCGAGGAAGGGCCAGGCGAGCGGCTCGACCTCGGGCCGTTCAAGGGGGCCCTCGCCGCGGCCGGCGCGGTCGCCTTGCCGGGCGGGCGCCTCGCCGGCGCGGTGCTCACGTGGTTCGCCCGGCGCGAGGGGGACGACGCCCTGCCGCTCCTCACCCGCTGGCGCCTCGAGCCCGGCCTGGGCGTGCGCGTCGAGGCGCCGGTGCTCTGGCCGTGGGACCGGCGCTGGCAGGTCACGGACCCCCGCCTGCGCCTCGACCCGGCGGGGGCGCCTTACCTGCTCGTGCGCGAGGCCGGCCTCGGCTGGCTGCGCGCCGCGCCGCTCCAGCCCCCCGCGCCGTGCCCGGCGGCGGTCCGCGGCGCGGACCACCCGCCGGACCTGGTCTTCGCGCCCGGGCTCGGGCCGGTGCTCCTCGCGGTCGACCCGGAGGTCGGGCTCGTGGGGCATCCGTTCGACGCCGGGCCGGAGCGCGACTAGCCATGCCCGGCCCCTTCGGCCTCGACGACGCCGACTTCTGGACGAGGCCCTACCGCACGAAGGACGCCGTCCAGCAGCGCCTCTCGAAGGAGGGCGCGACCGGCCTGTTCATCGACGCGCCGGCGCAGGTCCCGCTCGACGGCCGCACGCGGCTCCCGATCGTCGGCTGCCACGTCGTCTCGCTGCGCGAGGCGCGGACGGCCCGCTTCGCGGCCGGCGCCGTCGTCGCGGCCGTGCACCTCGACGAGGGGCGCACGCACGTGGCGCTGGTCGAGCCGCCGCGGGCGAAGGACCCGTCGGCGCCGCGGCCCGAGCCGGACGACGAGGACCCGGGGGAGGGGCGCGTCTACAGGATGTTCACCTTCGACGCGCACGCGCGGCTGCCGGACCTCCCCTGGCGGAGGGGCTCGATCGTCACCACCGTGCTCCTGCGCGGCCAGCGCGCGGAGCGCGCGCGGAGCGAGCTGGTGGTCCCGCCGCCGCGCGGCTGGGTCGACCCCGTCGTGGCCGAGGCCGCGGCGGCCGCGCTGCCGCCCGAGCGCGGGCCCGAGCGCGTCCGCCCGCGGCCCGGCGGCGAGCTGCCCAGCTACCGCAAGGACGCGCGGTCGCCCGCCCCGCCGGCCGGCGTCGGCCTGTCGCTCGTCACCCTGCGCCGGGTCCCCGCCACGGGCCACCTGATGGTCCGCGGGACGTTCGCCCTGCCGCTCCTGCCGCACCAGGTCGTCGACGGCCACCAGGTCGGCGACCCCGAGGCGAAGGCCGTCGTGCCGGTCGACCTCGTGCTCCTGGGCGAGGAGGCGACGGGGCCGTTCGTGCTCGACCTCGCCGTGCCGGTGTACGAGCTCCCGCCCGAGGGGAGGCCGGCGCGCGGCTACTTCGGGCTCGACCTGCTGGCGCAGCCGGCGATGGCCCACCGCAAGAAGCAGCGCTACTGGCTGTGGGCGTTCGCGGGCGAGGCGACCTGGGGCCCGCACGAGCTCGTCATCGCGTGAGCCGCCGGCTCACGGTCAGGCCACCGCCTCCTCGTGGAAGAAGCTGCGCAGCAGCCGGTGCCAGTTCGCCTCCGCCTTGAGCCCGGCCAGGATCGAGGCGAAGCCGAACTGCAGGCGGTTCAGCAGGGCCAGCCCGCGCTGCTCGGTGTCGGGGTAGCCGCGCGTCATCGTGACCTTCGCGCCGAGCTTCACGCCGGCCGCCGTGCGGCGGTAGACCTCGCGCGTGTAGGCCTCGTCGTAGCGGAACGGGCGGTCCTCGACGATCGGGCGCCACAGGTAGGTCACGTAGTCGAAGAAGAACGCCTTCTCCTCGTCCGACGCGTCCCCGGGGTAGCCCAGCGCGGCCGGCAGCCCCTCGCGGACGGCCGCCTCGTCGCCGGCCCACAGCCGCGCGACGAGGCGCTGGAAGCCGCGCGGGACGTCGAGCGAGAACTCCTGCACGCAGCCGAAGTCGAGGAAGCCGACCCGCCCGTCGGGCAGGAACAGGTAGTTCCCCGGGTGCGGGTCGGCGTTGAACAGGCCGTGGCGGTGGAAGGAGCCGAAGACGAACTCGTAGAGCACCTGCCCCAGCCGGTCGCGCTCCGCCTGCGGCGCCTCGTCGCGCACCTGCTGGTAGGTGCGCCCCTCGAGGAGCTCCGTCGTGAGCACGCGCTTGCGCGAGTAGTCGCCGTGGACCCGCGGGATGACGATCGACGGGTGCCCGCGGTAGAGGTCGGCGAACCGCTGCTGGTTCCTGGCCTCGCCCTCGTAGTCGAGCTCCTCGGAGATCTTCGTCTTGATGTCCTGGAGCGAGCGGGTCACGTCGAAGCGGCCGAGCGTGGACGCGCGCAGGACCGACTCGAGCAGGTCGAGGTTCTTGAGGTCGCTCTCGATCGCCCGCGCGATCCCCGGGTACTGGATCTTGACCGCGACCGGCTCGCCGCTGGGCAGGACCGCCCGGTAGACCTGCCCGATCGACGCCGCGGCGATCGGCTCCTCGTCGAAGCGCGCGAACACCTCGTCGGGCGGCTCGCCCACCTCGTCCACGAAGACGTTGAGCATCTCCGACAGCGGCACGCGCGGCGCCTTCGCCTGCAGCGTGCTCAGCACCCCCGAGTAGGTCGGCCGCACCTCGTCGGGCATCCAGTCGTCGACGTAGGAGAGGACCTGCCCGGCCTTCATCGCCAGGCCCTTCATCCCGCCCAGGATCTCCGTCATGCGGGCGGCGATCTTCTGGTGGTCCTCGAGGTCGATCTCCCCGGGCGCGGCCTGCCCGGCGCCCATGGCGTTCTTGGCCATGCCGAGGGCCAGGCGCGCCGACGTGTCGGTCGCCAGCCGCGCCAGGCGGTAGGTGCGCGCCAGCCGCCCCTGGCTCGGGCCCTTGGACTCGGTCATCGCTCCCCCGGGTGGTCGACGGACCAGCATGATTGACGGCGGGCGCGGATGGAAGGGGGCGCGGGCGGAAGTCACCACGGAGTCCACGGAGGACACTGACCGCGCTCACCGCTTGATCTGCGAGCGAAGCGAGCAGGTCGAGCGGTGGCGCGCATCCCCGAGCGGAGGCCGCGTAGCGGCCGGAGCGAGGGCGACAGGTGCCTCACTGCGGATCGGAGCATCGAGCCGCGCGCCCGGACGTGGGCATCAGAGCAAGCGACGGCCGCTGTGAGAAGACCTGAAAGGGGAGGAGACGACGGAGGGTCCCAACCTCCTCCTCCGTGTCCTCCGTGTCCTCCGTGTCCTCCGTGGTTGGATCTCTCCGGAAGCACCACGAGCCGGCCCCACGGGACCGGCTCGCGCGCTGTCTCTCTCTCGTCGAAGGGCGGGCTAGTCGCCGCCATCGGGCGCTTCGACCCCGCCGCCCCCGCCGCCGCCGCCGCTCGGGCCGCTCAGGTCGCCGATCTTGCTCGACACCTGGAGGTCGCGCTCGACCGAGGCGAGGATGTCCGAGTCGCTCCCGAAGTCGACCGCGTAGTGGTCGCGCACGTGCTTCTCGGCGATCTGCCGGGAGGCGTGCTTGCTCATCTCCGGGTGGAGCTGCTGCCCGGGCCCCACCGTCGGCAGGTACTCCCCGAAGAGCTCCGCCCAGATCACGCTGATCGCCAGGATCATGGCCAGCGTGTTGACGATCAGCATGGTCGAGCCGATCGGGCTCGACGGCGGGCGCGGGATGATGTCGGCAACGTCGTCGCTCACGCGCCTACCTCACTGCAGCCGCGTGGCGGCGTTGTCGCCCGGCTGGATCTGCGCGCCGTCGGCGGTGAACAGGACCCGGCAGCCGGCGCTGTCGCGCAGGACGCGCTCGACCACCACCTTGCCGATGAACTTCGTGCCGCGGTAGATCGAGAAGTGGAAGCCGCGCTCGACCTTGTCGTCGAGGCCCACCGAGAGCAGCACGAGCGGCGGGCTCACGTCGGTCTTGACCGCGACGACGTTGCCGTCGATCGCCGGGACCGGCGGCCCGGGCACGAGCAGCTCGAAGTCGACGCCGGCGCCCTGCGCCATGGAGATCAGGAGCTCCTTCTCGCGCAGCTGCCGGCGGGTGTCGGCGAACTGGCCGCGCAGGTCGGCGAGGTCCTGCTCGAGGCTCGTGGTGAGCGTCGTGAGGCGCGCCACCTGGCCCTCGGCCGTGGCGCGGCGGTTCGTCGCCACCTCGAGCAGCCCCTCCAGCTCCGACTTTCGGTCGTTGAGCTGGCGGTTGAACTGCAGCGCCTCCTCCAGCCGCTGGCTGAGGCGCGTCATGTTCTGGTTGAGCTGGTTGAACTCGACCGTCTTCTCCTGCAGCAGCTGGTTGTTGCGCTGCGCGAGGGCGACCTGCTGGTCGAGCGACGTCTTCAGGCTGCGGACCTCGCGCTCCTTGGACGCGACGAGCTCGTCCTTGGCGATCACGAAGGTGCGCAGGGCCTGGATCTCCTTCTGGGAGCGGCTGACCATCGTCGTGTAGCGCGTCTTGAGCTTCTGATAGCTCGTGCGCCAGTCACGGCGATGCTGATACAGGGTCGCCGTCATGCCCAGGTAGACCATGACCAGCACGGTCTGGATGACGATGAAGATCTTCGCGAGGAGACTCATGCGGGGATCGAACCTCTTCGTCGAAACCGGCAGCCTGAAGACCGCTCGGTCGGGCGTTGCGCGCGCGCTCCCGTGGCGTGGTTGCGCATTCTAAGAGCTTCCCGCCCAAGAGGTCAACCGCCTACCTGATGACGTGGCGGTGACCTCGCACGGGACGAGGCGTGACGGCGGGAGGGACGGTCAGCGACCCTTCTCGCGCTTGAGCTGGGCCGCCCGGGCGAACATCTCGTCGATGGCGCTCTTGCGCACCTGGCCCGGCCGGACCTCGTCCTTCTCGGCCTCCGCCGGCCTGCGCGTGGGCATGGGCGGGGGGGCGGCCCGGGTGGGCGCCGGGGGCGGCGCCTCCTCCTCCTCGACGGTGAAGCCCTGGGCGACCGGGGCCTCCTCCTCCTCGACCGAGAAGCCCTGGGCGACCGGGGCCTCCTCCTCCTCGACCGAGAAGCCCTGGGCGACCGGGGCCTCCTCCTCCTGGGCGTCGGCCGGGACCTCGTCGGCCGCCTGATGGCCGCCGAAGGCGACGTGGCCCGGGTCCTCGCCCTCATCCATGTCGGGGTGGTGCGAGGCGTAGCCGCCGTCCGACTCGTCGGGCGCGGCGGCGGCGGGCTCGTAGGCCTGCTGCTCGTCGCTGCTGCCGCCCGCCGCGACCTCCTCGACGAAGCCCCCCTGATCGACGCTCGAGTCGGAGGGCGAGAGCTGGTACTGACCCGACTCGTCGGGCGTGCCCGCGCTCTCGGCCAGCATGCTGGGGTCGATCCCCGCGCGGTCGAACCGCTCGGTCTCGCTGGCCGCGTCGTAGCCGTAGCTCGCCTCGGCCCCGGCGTCCTCGGCGAGCTCGCCGCTCAGGTCCTCGGTCGGGCCGTCGTAGTCCTGGAAGGCGTACGGGTCGACATCCGGGGCCTCGCCCGCGATCGGGACGTCCGCATCGGACGCGAAGTCGACGCTCGAGTCGCCGGGGTCGGCCGGGCTCGGCTCGCCCTCGGTCTCGTCGCGGAGAGGCACCTCGTCGGAGAGCTCATCCTCGGGGGGCACGCCGGACCTCCACTTCGATCGAGGACTATAGTCGTCGCCCGGACCCCACGCAAACCCCGTGACGGGCGGGCCGGGGCCCGGCGGCGGAGGCCCGCGACGCGCCCGCGGGCGCGAGTAGAATGCGGGGTCGATGCTGGCCGAGCTGTACGTCCTGACGGGTCGCGAGGCGGGGAAGGGGATCTCCGCCTCTCCGGGCGTGCCGACGATCTTCGTCGGCCGCGCGGCGACGAACCACATCCGCGTGCGCGACCCGCAGGCGTCGCGGGTGCACTTCCGCGTCGACGTGACGGCCGACGGGCTCGTCCTCCGCGACAACAACAGCGGGAACGGCACCTTCGTCAACGGCGACCGGGTGGACGGGAGCCGCGCGCTCGCCGACCAGGACGAGATCCAGCTGGGCGAGACGCGCATCCGGGTCCTCATCGAGGCGCCCGATGAGCGCGCGCGCTGGGAGCGGTCGCCGGCGAGCGACGCCGGCGCGCTCGAGGACTCCCTCGCCGACGCGTCGCAGGTCTCGGCCGAGGGCGACCTCGCCCCGGCGGCCCGCGACCCCGAGCCGGGCGAGGCCGACGACGACCCCGACGACCCCGACGACCCCGAGGAGGACGAGGGCGAGGAGGACGACGCCGCCCCGCCGGCCTCCGCGCCGCCGCCGGCCGCGCCCCAGCGCCGCGCCCTCCGGGAGGTGCTTCCGGGCTACCGGATCGAGGCCCGCCTCGGGGGGCGCAGCCGGGCGGGCGTGGCGGTCTACCGCGCGCAGCAGGCGTCGCTCGACCGCCCGGTGGCGCTCAAGGTGCTCCTCGCCCGCGGGCCCGGGCGCGAGCGGGACGTGGAGCGCTTCGTCCGCGAGGCGAAGGCGATCGCCCGCCTCCCCCACCCGAACATCGTCACGATCCACGACGTCATCACGCGCGGGACCCTGCGCGTGATCGTCATGGAGTACCTCGGCGGCGGCAGCCTGGCCGACCTGCTCGAGGGCGGCGCGCTCACGCCCGACGCGACCCTGCGCGTCGGGGAGGCGGTCGCCCGGGCCCTCGCCTACGCCCACGCGCACGAGGTCGTCCATCGCAACGTGAAGCCGAGCAACGTCCTCTACGCGCCCGAGATGGAGGCCTACAAGCTGGGCGACTTCGGCCTGGCCACGGGCCCCGGCCAGGCCCGCGCCGGCGACACGAGCTTCATCGACCTGCCGCTCGAGGGGCTGGCGTTCGTGCCCCCGGAGCTGCTCGAGGAGCGCCCCGGGGCCGACCCGCGCGCCGACGTCTACGCGCTCGGCGCGACCCTCTACGCCTGCGCCGCCGGCGCGCCGCCGTTCACGGGGCGCACGGCGGTCGAGGTCGCCACGCGGATCCTGCGCGACGACCCGCCGCCGCTCGAGGGCGCCGCGGCCCCGCTCTGGCCGCTCGTGCGCCGGGCCATGGCGAAGGTCCCCGCCGACCGCCACGTCGATGGCGCGGCGCTGCTCCACGAGGTCCGCGCCTGCCAGGCCATGCTCGCGCGCGCCGGGGCGCCTCCTCGCGCGCCGCAGGCGCCGTCGCGGAGCCGGGCGTGACCCGCGCCCGCTCCGCGGCGCGCCGCCTGGTCATGGCCAAGGGCCTGCGCTTCCACTGCCGGCAGTGCGGCGACTGCTGCCGCGACTTCCCGGTCTCGCTCTCCCCGGCCGAGGTCGCCCGCTACGACGCGCGCGACTGGACCCCCGTGCTCGGCCGGCCGGAGCGGGTGCACGAGTTCTCCACCCACCGCGGCGTCCGCGGCCAGTTCCTGCGGCGCAAGCCCGACGGGACGTGCCTGTTCCTCGGCCCGGACGCCCTCTGCGAGATGCACCGCCACCTCGGCGAGGCGGAGAAGCCGCTGGCCTGCCGGCTCTTCCCCTTCAGCTTCATGGGCGGCGCCGCCGACGGCCGCCCGCACGTGGGCGCCAGCTTCGCCTGCTCCTCGATCGCCGCCGGCGACGGGGAGCCGGTCTCCGCGCGCCGGCGCGGCCTCGACGAGCTGCTCGAGGAGCTCGAGGCGGCGGGCCCGCTCCCGGCGCGCGGGACGCCGCTGCGCTTCGACCCGCGCCACGCTTACGGGCGGGCCGAGGTCGAGCTGGTCCTCGACCTCCTCGTCAGGGAGCTCGAGGACGCGGGGCGCCCGCTCCCCGAGCGGCTCCTCGCCGCGGTGAAGTTCGTCGGGCTCCTCTCGAGCTCCGCCTTCCCCTCGCTCGAGGGCGACACGGCGCGCAAGCTCGTGGGCACGTTCGCCGCGGGGATCCACGAGCAGGTGCAGCGCGGGCTCCTGCGCCCGCGCGGCGGCGGCCCGACCTTCCCCGAGCGGCTCCTGTTCCGGCAGGTCCTCGCCCTCACGGTGCGCCGCGACGCGGCCGCCCTCCTCTCGGCGGGCGTGGTCCGCCGCACCAGCCGCCGCGTCGGCAACCTCCTCGCCGGGCTGGCCTTCATGGCCGGCAACGGCGCCGTCACCTGCGTGGGGCGCGACCGCCGCGTCACGCTCGGCGACGCGCGCCGGGCCGCCCCGGCGGCCGACCTCGCCAGCCCGGAGGCCGACGGCGCCCTGACGCGCTACCTCGTCGCGCACCTGTCGGCGCGCACGATCCTCGACCCGAGCTTCCTGGTGCCCGAGGTCCTCCCCGCCCTGGGGCTCCTCTTCCGGCAGGTGCCGGTGGTCCTCCTGCTGGCGCGCGCGGCCTGCGTGGCGCGCGGCGGCGAGGCGCTGACGCGCGACGACTACGCGTCGGCGCTGCGCACCGCGGACTGGAACTTCGGGCGCGTCCCCTGGACGGGCGGCGTGATCGGGCGCGTGCGCGCGCGCCTGCTGGGCGACGTCGAGGCGTCGCTGGCGCACCTGCCCTGGTGCGCCGGCGAGGTGGCGCCGGGCGGCGAGGGCTGAGCGCGTGCCCCAGGAGCTCGTCTGCAAGGAGTGCGGCCGGCCGTTCCTCTTCGAGGACGCCGAGCAGGAGCGCTACGCCCGCGACGGCTTCGAGCCGCCGCGCCGCTGCCGCCCGTGCCGGGCGGCCCGGCGGGCCGCCGGCCGCCCCCCGAGCGAGCGGCTCCCCCGCCCGGCGCCGCCGCCCGCGCCGCCGCGCGACCCGAAGGGCCGCCCCCTGCACGAGGCCCAGTGCGGGGCGTGCGGCGCGCTCACGCGCGTGCCCTTCGAGCCGAGCGACGTGCGGCCCGTCTACTGCGCCGTGTGCTTCGAGTACCGGTGACGCCGCCCGCGACGGTCGTCCTCCTGCACGGGCTCGGGCGCTCGCCCCTGGCCATGCGGCCGCTCGCCCGGCGCCTCGAGCGCGCGGGGCTGTCGGCGCTGAACGTGGGCTACGCCGGCGCCCGGCGGCCGGTCGCCGACACGGCCGCGCGGGTCGCCGCGCGCCTCGACGAGGCCCTCGCGGGCGTCGAGGGGCCGGTGCACTTCGTCACCCACAGCCTGGGCGGGATCCTCGCCCGGGCCTACCTCGCCGCGCGCCCGCGCCGCGGCGCGCGCCTCGTGCAGCTCGCCCCGCCCAACCAGGGCGCCCGCCTGGCCGAGGCCCTGCGCGGCGTGGTCCTCGCGCGCGGCGTCCTCGGCGTCGCGCTCGACGACCTCGGCGTGAGCGCGGCCCGCTTCGTCGCCCCGGCCCTGGCCGGCGTCGAGGTGGGCGTCATCGCCGGCGGCCGCGGCGGCGCGCGCGGCTACGGCCCCTGGCTCCCCGAGGACAACGACCTGATCGTCTGCGTGCGCGAGACCTTCCTGCCCGAGGCGCGCGACTGGATCCTCGTGCCGCACGTGCACACGTTCATCATGAACGCCCGCGCCGTGCACGACAACGTCCTCGCCTTCCTCGAGGCGGGCCGCTTCCTCCCGGCCGCGGCGCGGCTGGCGCGGGGGGAGGACGGCGCGGTGCGGGTGGTCTAGTGTGATCGCGGCTGCGGCGGAGGATGGCGGGCGCTGCCGTTCGCCAGGGTGTCGCGCTTCGCGCGACACCCTGGCCGCTCAGGCTCGGTCGGCGGCCAGGAGGCCGCCTTCCCTCGCCTTCGCGCGGCATCACCTCGCCCTCCTCCGCCTCGCCTGGGGCTCTCGCTGCGAAGGCGCGGCGAGGTGTGCTCGGAGGCGATCGGCGTCAGCGAAGTCGGCCATCGCATGACGCGAGAGGACAGCGAGGCGATCGGGTTCGAAGACAGGCCCTGGCGCTCGGCCTCCGCGGCCGCAGCCGTCGATCACACTACCTCATCTGTGCGCCGGCCCGCAGCCCCTGGAAGAAGTGCCGCGCGTTCGTCCCGAGCGTCCGCGTCCGGTAGCCGCCCTCCTGCACGACGAGCGTCGGCAGCCCCAGCTCCCCGATCAGCTGGCCGTTGAGCTCGAAGTCGCGCGCCCCGAGCGTCCAGGTGCCCGTGGGGTCGCGCTTGGCCGTGTCGAGCCCCAGGCAGACGACCAGGAACATGGGCTTGAACCGGCGCACCTCGACGAGGGCGCGGCCGAGCGCCTTGCGGTACTGCGCCCCGTCCTGCGACTCGGGCAGGGGGAGGTTCAGGTTGAACCCGACGCCCGGGCCGCCGCCGCGCTCGTCCTCGAAGCCGGTGAAGAAGGGGTAGGCGAAGCGCGGGTGGCCGTGGAGCGAGATCGTGAGCACGTCCTGGCGCTCCCAGAAGATCTCCTGCTGGCCGTTGCCGTGGTGGTAGTCGACGTCCAGGATCGCCACCGGGCCGTGCTCGGAGAGGAGCTGCGCGGCGACGGCGGCGTTGTTGAAGTAGCAGAACCCGCCGAAGACCCGCCGCTCGGCGTGGTGCCCGGGCGGCCGCACGAGCGCGTAGGCGACCCGGCGCCCCTCGAGCACGAGCCGCGCCGCCGTCAGCGCGCAGGCGACCGCGCGGCGGGCGGCGGGGAACGCGTTCCTGTTGATCGGCGTGAACGTGTCGATGCAGAAGTAGCCGGCGCGGTAGCTCAGGTCGCGCGGCGGCCGCCCCGGGTTGCGGATGGGGAAGACGTACGGGTAGACCGACTCGCCCTCCGGGACCTCGGCGCAGGCGCGCCGCAGGTACTCGACGAGCGCCGGGTCGTGGACCGCCTTGATGTGCCGGTCGCTCCACTCGCGCGGCTCGATGCGCTCGAAGGCGCCGGTCGGCTCGAGCTCGGCCATGATGCTCTTGATCCGCACCGGCGCCTCGACGTAGCCCTGCTCGCGCACGTGGTGGATCCCGTGGCGGTCGTTGACCACGAGCGGGATGAGGTCGCGCGGGCCGGCGCGGAAGCGCGGCAGCGAGGCGGTCGAGCGCCGGACGTAGCGCGCCGGGCGCAGCCGGACCGGGTCGTCCTTGATCGACTCGAGGACCTGCCGCACGTACTCGGGCGGGCAGATCTTCGCGTACTTCCCCTCGAGCACCGACCGCACCACCTGCCGGGCGACGTCCCGGCGCAGCGGGCGCTCGCCCGTGAGCGGGTCATAGACGAGGAGGGGCATCATCGCCCCCGGGGCGCTCGTCGGCGTGGGCAGCTGGTAGAGCGTCCCGATGATCGGCCGCGCCCCCCAGTGCTCGTAGAAGCGCAGGCGCGCCGCGTTGGTGCGCAGGAGCTCCTCCCGCGTGGGGGCCGCCTGGCGGGCCTCGGCGGCCGCGGCGGGGGCGGCGGCGAGCGACGTCGCGGCGACGGCGGCCCCGCCCGCCTCCCCGGCCAGCGCGCGCGGCTCGCCCGACCGCGGCGCGCCGCCGTCTCCGGGCTGCGGGGTCGTCGAGGCCGTCGCGGGGGGCGCGCCGCCGTTGCCCCGTCGGTCGGCGCGCACGAGCGGCGAGCGGTCCGGCTTCGCGCCGTTGACCATGGGGTGCTCCGCGGGCAGCTCGTCGGGCAGGCACTCGAAGAACAAACCCTTGGCCCCGAGCGCCCGGGCCTCGTCGCGCACGTGCTCGTAGAGCGCGCCGCCGATCCCCTGGCTGGTCAGCCCGCGGGCCGTGGCGATGAAGTCGAGGAAGCAGAAGCCGACCTGCGGGTCGTGGGACACGAGCGAGAAGCCCTCGACCGCCGGCCGGCCGCCGACGAACCGCTCGGCCACGAGGAGGATCGTGCGGAAGCGGCCGGGCGCGAGCCCCTGGAGGCGCGCCGGCACGCCCGCGACCTCGTCCTCCGGGACGCCCGAGAACTGCGCGCGCAGGATCGCCTGGACCTGCTCGACCGCGTCCCTGTCGACCGGGATGACGGCGTCGTGCACGCGCCGCAGCCTGAAGACCATGCCCCGAGGGTAACCGACCTCGGGTCAGGCGGCGGCTTCGCCCATGTCGGCGAGCACCCGCTGGATCTCGTCGAGGCCCACCGGCTTGGTCAGGTGGACCTCGAACCCCGAGGCGCGCGCCCGCTCCCGCTCATCGGCCTGGCTGTAGCCCGTGAGGGCCACGAGGCGCGCCTCGCGCGTCTCGGGGTCCTGCCGCAGCGTCGACGCCACCTGGTAGCCGTCCATCCCTGGCAGCCCCAGGTCGCAGAGCACCACCTGCGGGTGGAACGCGCGGGCCGCCTCGACCCCCTGGGTCCCGGAGAAGGCCACCTGCACCTCGTGCTCGTACATCTCCAGGACCTCCCGGAGGATCTCGGCCGCGTCCTCGTTGTCCTCGATGATGAGCACCCGCATGCACGCCCTCTCCGGTCCCGGGGCGACGAACGCCGTCTCCGTCTGCCCGCTCACTCTAGCATTCGGGTTCGGGTTGTGTTCGTCCGCTGCCGGCGGGCCGGGCGCGGGGCGAGTCCGCGCCGCATGCGAGAGGGGGGGCTCGAACCCCCAAGCCCTTTCGGGCACGAGATCCTAAGTCTCGCGCGTCTGCCAGTTCCGCCACTCTCGCGGGGGGTCCATCCTAGCGGGTCGGCGGCCCCCGAGGAACGTGGGGGCGGCGCAGGACGGCCCTGGTCGGGCGGCGGGTCCCAGGGCATCTTCTTGGGTCATCCCACGGAGGCGGCATGAACCTCGATGAACTGGTCGACGAGCTCGTGTCTGCGCGCTCGCTCGAGGCGCTGGAGGCGCTCACGGGCTCGCGCAACGACGAGGTGCTCGATGCCCTGATCCAGGCGGCGGGCGAGCTCCAGGCCGCGGAGACCGGCGAGGAGGCCGACGACGGGATCGTCGAGTCGATCCGGGCGCACCTCGTGGAGTGCCGGGCGATCGGGCTCCTGACCGACGCCCTCACGGCGCCCGACGCGACGACCCGCGAGTTCGCGCTCTCGTGCCTCTCCGAGATCGGCGACCCGACGCCCGTCCCGTTCATGATCAACCTGCTCGAGCACAAGGACCCGGCCACGCGCGAGGCGGCCGCCGAGCACCTGGCGCTCCTCACGCACTACGACTTCGGCAAGGACGTCGCCAAGTGGCGCGAGTGGCACGAGCGCCGGATCAAGGGCCTCGAGGAGCAGGCGCAGGAGGACCGGGAGGACCACGCCCGGCGGCTCCGCCTGCAGATCCGCGGCAAGCGCGGCGGCGACGACGAGGGCCGCCGGCGCCGCGGCGAGGACGACGACCTCGACGACGACCTCGGGCGGGGCCGGAGCCTCGACGACGACGACGACTTCGGGCGCGGGCGGCGCCTCGACGACGACGACGACTTCTGACGTCGGCCGGGGGCGCGGGCTGGCCGCGCCCCCACGCCGCGCCTCGTGCGGTCAGGCTCGAACCTATCGGTTCGAGCCTACGCCCGCTTGCGCCGCGCCACCCGCGCGCCGGCCGTCCCCGCGAGGCGCTCGACCTGCTCGATCAGGGCGCCGGCCACGTTGACGCCGGAGGTGCGCTCGATCCCCTCGAGCCCGGGGCAGGGGTTCACCTCGATGACGAGCGGGCCCTCCTTCCCCACCAGCACGTCGACGCCGGCGACGTGCAGGCCGAGGACCCTCGCGGCGCGCAGGGCGATGCGCTCGATCGCCTTCGAGCGCGGGATGCGGCGCGCCTGGCCGCCCATGTGCAGGTTCGAGCGGAACTCGCCGGGCTTCGCCTGCCGCTCCATGAGGGCCACGACGCGGCCCCCGACGACGAAGGCGCGCACGTCGCGCCCGGCGCTCTCGGCGATGAAGCGCTGCAGCAGGATGTGCTCGTCGAGCGAGTGGAAGGCGTCGATGATCGACGTCGCGGCCTCGCGAGACCCGGCGAGCATGACGCCCTTGCCCTGCGTCCCCTCGAGGAGCTTGATCACCAGCGGCCCCTCGCCCACGTTCTTGATCGCGCCGCAGTTCCCGGCCGGGCGGCGGCTGAAGGCCGTGTCGGGCATGGGGACGCCCGCGCCGGCGAGGACCTGCTGGCAGCGCAGCTTGTCGCGCGCGGCGGCGATCGCGTCCGAGCCGTTGAGGATCGCGGCGCCCTGCATCTCGAACTGCCGGAGGACGGCCAGGCCGTAGTAGGTCACCGACGCGCCGATGCGCGGGATCACGGCGTCGACCCGCTCGAGCTCCGTCGCGCCGTCGTAGACGCGGGCGCGGCCGCCCGAGATCGAGATGGAGAGGGTGAGCGGGTCGTGGACCTCGACCCGGTGTCCGCGGCGGCGCGCCACCGAGACGATGCGCTTGGTGCTGTAGAGCCCCGGCCCCCGCGAGAGGACGACGATGTTCATGGCCGGGAAGGTAGCACGGGCCACGGACGACGAAACAGGGGGCGCCGCAGCGCGTAAGCTGCTGTCGCGTCAATTATTTATAAGCTCCGGGCGGGCCACGATCGGTGAGGCGCCAGGCGGGTCAACGCGCGCCGGGCCAGGGCGATCCAGGCCCCGGCTGGGGCACATTGCCCCGCCCGGGAGGGCGGGGCCGTGTTCGGGACTTGTCGGGTCGGGAGGCCGCCGCGCGGCTCAGCGCTGCCCGGTGCGGGCCAGGCGGATCAGCTCGCGCAGCTCGTCGGCGTTCACGGCGCCCGGGGCGAGGTCGAGGGCCCGCTCGAGGTCGGCGGCGCCGCCCGCGAGGTCGCCGCGGGCCAGGCGCACCCGCCCGCGGACGTTCAGCGCCTGCGGGTGCTCGCGGCGGGCCAGGCTGCGCTCGGCGTCGTCGGCGGCGCCGTCGAGGTCGCCGTCGTCGAGGCGCAGGCGGGCGCGCTCGGCCAGCGTCGACGGGTCGTCCGGGTCGAGCCGCAGGCTGGCCTCGAGGTCCGCCCGCGCGCCCTCGAGCTTGCCGAGGGAGCGGCGGAGGATCGCCCGCTCCCGCAGGAGCAGCGGGGTCGGCCCCGTCTTCTCGAGCGCCCGGGACATGTCGGCCTCGGCCGCGTCGTCCGCCCCGAGCATGACGTGGGCCTCGGCGCGGAGGAGGAGCAGCTCGTGGTGCTCCCCCTGCCGGAGGGCCTGGTCGAGGAGGTCGCGCGCGCGCGCCGGCTCGTTGCGCCGCAGGCGGAGCCGCGCGCAGGCGGTCACGAACATGACGCCGCCGGCCTGGAGCGCGTCCGCCCGGTCGAGCGCCTCCTGCGCCTGGTCGAGCGCGTCCATGTCGAGGCACGCGTGGGCGCCGATGACCCACAGCTCCGCGGAGGTGGCCCCTCGCGACCGCGCGTGCGTGAGCACCTCGAGGGCGGCGCGCGGGTCGCCGCGCCGCAGGAGCAGCTCGGCGCGCAGGACGTGGGCGCTCGCGTCCCATGGCGCGAGCTGGCAGGCGCGCGTGGCGTCCTCGAGCGCGGCCGCCGGGTCGGCGAACCGCGCGACCTTGGCCCGCACGAGCAGCGGGGCCGCGTCCCCGGGCGCCAGGGCCACGGCGCGGTCCGCGGCGCGCCGCGCCTCGGCGAGGTCCCCGCGCCCGTAGGCGACCTCGCTCTGGACCATCGCGACCGTCAGGTCCCGGGGCGCCAGGGCGGCCGCCCGGTCGAGGTCTCGCCGGGCGCCGGCGTGGTCGCGCAGGCGGGCCCGGCTGACGCCGCGCTCCCGCAGGGCCTCGACCCGGTCGGGCTCCAGCGCGAGCGCCGCGTCCAGGTCGCCCAGGGCCGCCTGCAGGTGCTCGGCCGAGGAGGCGACCGCCAGGCGCGCCCTGGCGCGGCGCAGGAGCGCGTCGGGGCCGTCGCCCGGGAGCCTGTCGAAGGCGACGTCGGAGAAGAGGCGGCGCAAACCCTCTGGGACCTCGGACTCCAGCACCGCGTCCACGAAGGTCTCGAGGGCGCCCGGGGTGCCCACGTTCGCGAGCGCCTCGAGGACCCGCAGGCGCAGGGGGACCTCCGCCCGCAGGAGCGGGACGAGCGGGGCCAGGGCGGCCTCCGCGCGCGCCGGGTCCTGCCCCGCGATCGCGCCGAGCGCCAGGCAGGCGAGGACGACCCGGTTGCGCGACCCCGGGGCGAGGCGCTCCCCCGCGTCGAGGCGGCGGCGCTCGTCGTCGAGGGCGTCCGCCAGCAGGGCCACGACGCCGGGCGAGGCCTGCTGGAGGAGCGGGACCACGTCGGCATCCCGGACCTCGAACCGCTCCCGCGCGCCCACCAGCGCCAGGACCTCGCGCGCCGCCGCCGCGCCCTGGCCGTCGCGCGCCGCGATGGCGCGGTCGACGCCCTCGGCGTCGCCGGCCTCCTGGAAGACCGCGACCGCGACCCCGAACTGCTTGGCCCGGACCGCCGCGTCGCCCAGCGCCTGCTGCGCCTCGCGCACGCGCGCCGCCGACGCCTCGTCGCGCGCGAGGTCGCGCCAGCGCTGCGCCGCCATGAGGGCGCGGAGCGCCAGCGCCAGGCCCTCGTCCGGGGCGCGCTCGTCTCCGACCGCCGCGAGCGCCGCGTCGGACCCGGCGCGCGCCTCTCCGACCGCGGCCTCCTGCGCCGCCCGCTCGCGGGCGGCGGCCGCGTCGATCTGGCGCCGGGCGTCGCGGTCGGCGGCGACGCGGCTGACGGCGATCGCGCCGCCGGCGACCGCCACGACCGCCACGCCCGCGACGGCGGCGCGCGCGTGGCGGCGCAGCCAGCGGGCCACGCGCTCGCCCGCCCCCGGGCGGCGGGCCGCGATCGGCTCGCCCCGGGCCAAGCGCGCCAGGTCGTCGGCGAGGAGCTGCGCGGTCGTGTAGCGCGCCGCCGGGTCCTTGCGCAGGCACGTGAGGACGATCGTCTCCAGGTCGCGGTCGAGCCCCGGCCGGACGCTCGACGGCGGCGCCGGCTCCTCCTCGAGCACCTTGCGCAGGAGGTCCATGACGCCGTTGCCCTTGAAGGGCGGCCCGCCCGTGAGGCAGGCGTAGAGCGTGGCCCCGAGGCCGTAGACGTCCGAGCGCCGGTCGACGAGCGCCGGGTCGCCCGACGCCTGCTCGGGCGCCATGTAGGCAGGCGTCCCCAGCACCTGCCCCGTGACCGTGAAGCCCTTCTCCTCGCGGCCGATGTCCTTCGCCAGGCCGAAGTCGGTCAGGTGCGGCTCGCCCTGCTCGTCGACCAGCACGTTGTGCGGCTTGAGGTCGCGATGGAGCACCGAGCGCGTGTGGGCGAAGTGCACGGCCCGCGCGACCTGCTCGAGCGCCCCGGCGGCGAAGCGCGGCTCGAGCGGGCCCTGCCGCTCGAGCATGGCCTGGAGCGACCCCGGCCCCTCGACGAGGTCCATGGCCAGGTACCAGGTCCCGTTCGCCTGCCCCACCTCGTGCAGGCCGACGATGTGCGGGTGCTTGAGCCGCGCCGCCGCCTGCGCCTCGAAGCGGAAGCGCTCCGCCTCCTCGGGGTCGGCCCAGGCGCCCGCCTTCATCACCTTGAGCGCGACGCGCCGCCCCAGGTGCTCGTGGCGCGCCACGTAGACCACGCCCATGCCGCCGCGCGCCAGCTCGCGCTCGACGACGAACGGCCCCAGCCGCGCCTGGCCGCCCGCGCCGAGCCGCTGCGAGCCGCTCGCCGACGGCTGCGGCGCGGCGGAGCGCGCCTGCGAGGGCGCCGCCCAGCCGCCGCTCGGGGCGGGCGCGGACCACGCCGGCGAGGGCGGCGGGATCACGTCGGCGTACGGCCGCGTGGTCTCTCCGGTCGCCTGCCCCCCCGACGGCTGCACCCCCCGATCATGGACCGGCTTCCCCGCCCGCGCCACGGTTGTCCAGCGGCCCGCTCCGCGCCATGGTGAGGCCCATGGCCGACACGACGAGCCCGTACCGGGACGTGCTGCCGCTCCCGGCCTCGTCATCCGGCCGCGTCACCGCCGAGCCCGCATCGTCGACGCGCCGGCTGGGAGACCTCGAGCTCCAGGGCGAGCTCGCGCGCGGCGGCATGGGCGTCGTCTACCGCGCCCTCGACCGGCGGCTCGGCCGCGAGGTCGCGGTCAAGGTCGCCCTCGGCGCCGGCACGGACCCGGAGGAGCTGGAGCGCTTCGCCGTCGAGGCGCGCGCCGCCGCGCGCCTCAAGCACCCGAACATCGTCGGCATCCACCGCGTCGGCGAGGAGCGCGGGGCGCCCTACCTGGTCATGGACCTCGTTCCGGGCGAGTCGCTCCAGCGCCGGCTCGGGCGCGACGGCCCGCTGCACCCGCGCGAGGCCGCCCGGCTGTGCGCCCTGCTCGCCCGCGCGCTGGCCTTCGCCCACGGCCGCGGCGTCCTGCACCGCGACCTCAAGCCGCACAACGTCCTGGTGACGCCGGACGGCCAGCCGGTGCTCACCGACTTCGGGCTGGCCAAGGACGCCGAGCGCACCCGGGGCGTGACGATGACCGGCCAGGTGCTCGGCACCCCGGCCTACATGGCGCCCGAGCAGGCGCGCGGCGACAACGAGCGCGTCGACCGCCGCGCCGACGTCTACGGCCTCGGCGCGACCCTCTACGCGGCGCTCACCGGCCGGCCGCCCTTCCAGGCGGCGAGCGCGATCGCCGTCATGGCGAAGGTCGTGGACGAGCCGGTCGAGCCGCCGCGGCGGCTCCGTCCGGAGGTCGACCGGGACCTGGAGACGATCGTCCTCAAGTGCCTGGAGAAGGAGCCCGGCGCCCGCTACGACAGCTGGACCCCGGTCGCGCCCTGGCCTGGGCCGAGCGGGCGCTGCTCCGGCAGCAGGAGGCCGACGGTCAGGGCGCCGTGGCCGATGCCCGGCGCGCCCTGGAGCTCGCGCCGCGGGAGGCCCAGACGCTGGAGCTCCTGGCGGCGGCCCTCGCGCCCCTGGGCCAGGACGCCCGCGTCCTGCCCCACGTCGAGGCCGCCCTCCGGGTCGAGCCCCGTCCCGACGTGCGCGCCCGCCTCGAGCGCCTGGCCGCGCGCCTGCGGGGGCGCTGACCTCAGCGGTCGAGCGTGCGCAGGAGGATCTTCGCCCCGAGCTTGGCCTTCATCCGCAGGTCCTGCCAGCTGCGCACCTGGCGGGCCTGCCGGGCGATGTAGCCCAGGCGCGAGTAGAAGCGGCGGTGACACTCGCCCTGGAGCGCGCGCAGCTCCTCCTCCGAGAAGTCGCGGTTCCAGAAGCGCACGCGGAAGTCCTCGGTGGGGTTCCGGGCGAACTCGCGCCAGTAGTCGTCGGGGATGATCCCCGCCGCGCGCATGCTCTCGTAGAGCGCCGTGCGCGGGTAGGGCGTGCAGATCGAGAACTGCGCGTAATCGGGGTCGAGCGCGATGGCGAAGTCGACCGTGTTGAGCATCTCCTCGCGCGTCTCGGTGGGGATCCCGATCATGCAGTAGGCGAAGGTGCCGATCCCCGCGTCGCGCGTCCAGCGGAAGGCCTGGGCGACCTTCTCGGGCGTCGTCTGCTTCTGCAGGTAGCGCAGGAGGCGCGGCGTGGCGGTCTCCACGCCGTAGTGGATCCGGTAGCAGCCGGCGCGGGCCAGCGCCTCGAGCAGCGCCGGCTTCACCGTGTCGACGCGCGCCGAGATCTTGAAGTGGATCCGCAGGCCCGAGCGCTCGATGATCTCGCACAGCTCGAAGAGGCGGTTCTTGTCGATCGTGATCGTGTCGTCGACGAAGAAGAAGTCGTCGATCCCCTGGTCGACGAGGTGCCGCAGCTCGGCGATCACGTCGTCGGCCGAGCGCTTGCGGAACTTCGTCATGCGGATGTCGCAGAACAGGCACTTGGCCGGGCAGCCCCTCGAGGTCTGCATCGTCGCCAGCCGCTCGCCCTGGGCGGCCACGTGGTCGTAGCGGGCGAGGTCGACGAGGTGCCGCGCCGGCATGGGGAGCTGGTCGAGGTCGTCGATCCGGTCCTGGACCGGGTTCACGCGCAGGGCGGCGCCGTCCTTGAGCCCGAGCCCGGGGATCCGCGCCAGGGCGTCGGGGCCGTCGCCGCGCTCGAGCGCCTCGACGAGCCAGGTGAAGGTCCGCTCGCCCTCGCCGTGGACGATGAAGTCGACGCCCTCGAGGCCGAGCGTCTCCTCGGGGTAGAGTGTGACGTGCTGGCCGCCGACGCACACCTTCGCCCCGGGGAGCTCGCGCTTGGCCGTGCGGACCGCCTTCCAGGCGTCGATCAGGTTGAAGGTCAGCGTGGTCACGCCGACCAGGTCCGGCGCCTCGGCGCGCAGGCGGGCCGCGAGGCCGTCGTGGTCGAGGCCCTCGGCCGGGCAGTCGATGACGCGCGGCGAGACCCCCCGCCTGGCCTCGAGGTGGGCGGCGACGTAGAGGAGCCCGAGCTTGGGGTAGACGCCCTTGCCGCTCTCCAGCCCCCTGGGGACGGACGACTCGATCGAGTGGGTCTCGGGCGGGATGACCAGGGCGACGCGCATGCGGGCGCCACCCTAGTCCCGGCGTCGGGCGGGTGTCAAGGTGCGGAACCGCTTCGGGGGGAGCAGGTTGGCCCCATGGACCCGCTCCGTGTGGCGCGCCGGCACACACCGTATACTCTGGTCCCGCCCGTCACCCGGGGCGCCGAAGAGGACGCCTGCAGATGAATCCGAGGACCTAGATGAGCAAGGTGGTCCTGCTCTACCGCCACCAGGACGGGCGCGTCATCGAGGTCGCCGGCGACGGCTCCGCGGCCGAGGTGTGGCAGATCTACCCCGAGCGCACCTTGATGAAGAAGGTCGGCGGGCTGGACGCCGCGCGCGAGAGCATCCCTGACGGCTTCGCGCTCGACGCGGGGGCGTTCTCGCCGCCGTGCCCGAAGTGCAACGCGGCGAGCCCGATGAGCCTGCGGACGGGGATGTACGTGTGTCCCGACTGCAACGCGAGCTTCTGAACTGCTCGCGCGCCCCGTGTCGAACCAGCTTGGGACACGGAGGCCACGGAGGTGAACGGAGACCACGGAGGTGCATCTCTCCCTGGCCTTCGTTGACCTCCGTTGCCTCCGTGTCCAATCTGGAGCGACCCGCTCACCTCAGCGAGCGCAACGCGAACCCGATCAGCTTGTAGAGCATCCGCGCCGCGACGTTGCCGTCCCACTCCGAGCGGCCCGACGGGTCGGGCGCGACCTCGACGAGGTCGAACCCGACGATCCGCCGCCCGCTCTCGGCGACGGCCCGGAAGAGCGACGTGGCCCCGGAGAACGACAGCCCGCCCGGCACGGGCGTCCCGGTGCTCGGGCAGAGCACCGGGTCGAGGCCGTCGATGTCGAAGCTGACGTAGACCTCCCTCGGCAGGCGCGACACGACCTCGGCCACGACCTCGGTCCACGGCGCCCCGTCCTGCTGGCGGCGCTCGAGCCAGGGGTCGTGGAAGGCCTCGAAGCGCTCGTCGTCGGTGAGGATCGCGTGCTCCTCCTCGGAGAGGTCGCGGAAGCCGACGCCCACGACCTTCGCCACGTCGGGCACGTGCTCGCGCACGTTCCACATGATCGACGCGTGCGACCAGCGGAAGCCCTCGTAGGCGCGCCGCAGGTCGGCGTGCGCGTCGATGTGGAGCACCCCCAGCCCCGGATGGCGCCGCGCGTGGGCGGCGATCGAGGCGAACGGCACCGAGTGGTCCCCGCCGATCACCCCGACGAGCTTGCCCCGCGCGAGGAGCGGCGCGACCTGCGCCTCGAGCCAGGCGTTCACGCGGTCGCCGAGCGCGTCGACCTGCGCGCAGGCGGCGCGGAGGGCCGGGTCGTCGCCCGGGCCACCGGCGGCGATCACGGGCTCGGCCAGCCGCCGCGCCTCCTCGCTCCAGGCGCGGACCTCCTGCGCCTCGGGCAGCATGGCGATCCCCTGCGCGTAGGGGCGGCCGGTCTCGAGGTCGAACAGGTCGATCTGCCGGCTGGCCGCGAGGATGGCCGCCGGGCCGTTGGAGGCGCCCCCGCCGTAGGAGACCGTCGCCTCGAACGGCACCGGCACGAGGACCACGCGCGCGTCGTCGGGGGTCGCATCGAGGCCGAAGATCCCCGAGTCGGGGCGGGCGGCGGCGCCGGGGTCGAAGGTCATGGGGGTCCTCCTGCCGACGACAGATACCAGATGCGGCTGCCGTCGAGGGTGACGGATCGGGTACCATTCGAGGGCCGCGATGATCTACCTCGACAACAACGCCACGACCCGGGTCCACCCGGACGTGCTCGCCGCCATGCTGCCGTGGTTCGGCGAGCGCTTCGGCAACCCGTCGAGCCTCCATCGCCTCGGCGCGGAGGCGGCGCGGGGGCTCGACGAGGCGCGCGAGGCGGTGGCCCGGGCGCTCGGCGCGGCGCCCGGCGAGGTGGTCTTCACGAGCGGCGGCACCGAGGCCAACACGCTGGCGATCCGCGGGGCCGTGGCCGCGCTGCGGCGCCGCGGCGACCACGTCGTCACGACCGCCGTCGAGCACCCGTCGGTCGGCGAGGTCCTGCGCGCGCTCGAGCAGGAGGGGCTGCGCGTCACGCGCGTCTCGCCGCGGCCGTCGGGAGAGGTGGACCCGGACGAGGTCGTCGCCGCGGTCGAGGACGGGACGATCCTCGTCTCGGTCATGCACGTGCAGAACGAGACCGGCGCCGTCTTCCCGGTCGACGCGATCGCGCGGCGCGTGAAGGCGCGCGCGCAGAAGGTCGTCGTCCACTCGGACGGCGTGCAGGCGCTCGGCAAGGTCGCGCCGCCCGGCAAGGCCGTCGACCTCTACACGGTGAGCGCCCACAAGGTGCACGGGCCCAAGGGGGCGGGCGCCCTGGTCGTCCGCCGGCCCGCGCGGGTCGTGCCGCTCGTCCCCGGCGGCGGGCAGGAGCACGGCCTGCGCGGCGGCACGGAGGCGGTGCCCCTGCTCGTCGGCTTCGGCGTCGCCGCGCGCCTGGCCGTGGAGGCCCGGCCCGCGCTCCTGCGCGACGGCGCCGCGCGCGCGGCCCGTATGCGCGAGGGGATCGAGGCGCTGGGCGGCGTGATCAACTCGCCCCCCGGCGCCGTGTCGACGACCGTCAACGCGTCGTTCCCGGGCGTCGCCGCGGAGCCGCTCGTCCACGCCCTCGAGGAGCGCGGCGTGGTCGCGTCGACGGGGTCGGCGTGCGCGAGCAAGCGCGCCGAGCGCAGCCCGACGCTGCGGGCGATGGGCCTGCCGGAGGAGCGCCTGGCCTCGGCCGTGCGATTCAGCCTCTCGCGCGAGACGACCGACGAGGACGTGCGCCAGGCGCTGGCGGCGCTCGAGGGCGCCCTGGCCGCGCTGGCGCAGGGCGCCGGCCGGCGGAGCTGACCCGTGCTCATCCACGTGCGGTACGACGAGATCGCCCTCAAGGGCGGCAAGCGCGGCTACTACGAGCGCCTGCTGCGGAAGAACCTCGCCGCGCTGAGCGGGCTGCCGCAGGAGCGGATCGAGCGCGCGCCGGGGCGGCTGGCGATCACGGTCGCCGAGGGCGAGGACCCGGCGCCGCTCCTCGACGCCGTGACGCGCACCTTCGGCGTGGCCCACGCGCAGGTGGGCCACGAGCTGCCGCGCACGCCCGACGCCGGCGCCGAGGCCGAGCTCGCCCGGCTCGAGCCGGTCGCGGTCGACCTGGCCCGCGAGGCGGCGCTCGGCGGAAAGCGCACGTTCAAGGTCGAGACCAACCGCGCCGACAAGGCCTTCGCCATCGGGTCGCTCCAGGTCTCGAGCCGCGTCGGCGGGAGCATCGCGCGCGCCGTCCCCGAGCTGAAGGTCGACGTGCACCACCCGGAGGTGGTGATCACGCTCGAGGTCCGCCCCGAGCGCCTCGTCGCCGCGACCGAGGGCGTCACCGGCCCGGGCGGCTACCCGGTCGGCGTCGCCGGGACGGCGCTGAACCTGCTCTCGGGCGGGATCGACAGCCCGGTCGCCGCCTGGTACGCCCTCAAGCGCGGCCTCCACGTCGACCACTGCTACTTCCACGCCTTCCCCTACACGGGCGACCGCGTGCTCGAGAAGGTGCTCACGCTCGGCCGCGCGCTGAGCCGCTGGGCGCCCGCGACCATGCACGTGAACGTCCTCTCGACGACGAAGATCCAGGACGAGCTCGCCCGCCAGCCCAAGGAGGACCTGCGCGTCGTCCTCCTGCGGCGCTCGATGTACCGCCTCGCGCGCCAGGTGCTGCGCGCCCGCGGCCACGTCGCGCTCGTCACGGGCGAGTCGCTGGGGCAGGTCGCCAGCCAGACGCCCGAGAACCTGCTCTGCGTCGAGGCGGTCGTCCCCGACGTCCTCGTCCTGCGCCCGCTGCTCGGCTTCGACAAGCGCGAGATCGTGGCCGTCGCCCGGCGGATCGGCACCTACGAGACGTCGATCCTCCCCTACCAGGACTGCTGCTCGCTCTTCGCCCCGCGCCGACCCGCGACCCACGCGACCGTCGAGCGCTGCCTCGAGGCCGAGGCCGGCCTGCCCCTGGCGGAGCTGGAGGCGGAGGCGTTCGAGGGGCTGGAGACGTGGCGGACGGCGCGCGGGGGGCCGACGGAGCGCGCCTGACGCCGCCGTAAGTCATTCGCCTGCAACGCCCCTCGCGCCTGGTTTCCGCTCCGACCGCCGGCCGTGTAGAGAGGTCGGAGGGACGCGTGATCGTCATGGAAGAAGGCACCGAGGCCGCCCCGGACGCGCGCCTGGCGCTCCTCGCCCGCGAGGACCCGGGAGGGCCCGCGTTCCGGACGCTCTACGAGCGTCATCGGGGGCCGGTGTACGGGCTCCTGCTGCGCCTGCTCGACGACCCGGCCCTCGCCGAGGACGCCCTGCAGGAGACGTTCTTCCGCGTCCACGAGCACCTCGACCGCTACGACGCCGGCCGCCCCTTCCGCCCCTGGCTGCTGACGATCGCCCGCAACGTGGCCCTGAACGCCCTCCGGGCCCGGAGGAAGGCATGCGCGCCGCCGCAGGACGAGCCGGAGCGCGCGGTGAGCGACCGGGTGGCGCGCCACACCGCCGCCCGCGAGGACGCGCGGGCGGCGCGCGCGGCCCTGGCGGCGCTCGACGACGACGACCGGGCGCTGCTCGTCATGCGCCACGGGCTGGGGCTCAAGCTCGACGACCTGGCCGCGGTGTACGGCTGCACGGAGCGCACGGTGCGCAACCGCCTGCAGGCCGCCCTGGACCGCCTGACCCGCAAGCTGCTCGAGGGAGGTCGCTCGTGACCGCCTGCCCGGAGATCGCCCCCCTCCTCCTCCCCCGCGGGCTCGACCTGCTCGAGCCCCCGGCGGAGGCCGAGGTCGAGGCGCACCTCGCCGCCTGTGACGGGTGCCGCCGCGCCGCCGAGGGGCGGGTCGCGGCGCTGCTCGACGCCTTGACCCTCCCCCCGGCGGCCGCGGCGCCCGACGGCTGGGAGGGGCTGGCCGCGCGGATCGCCGCCGAGCGCGACCGGCGCGGCGGGCCGCGGGTGGCGCTCGCCTGCTCGTTCTGCCGCGACGCGCTCGAGCGGGCGGCCGCGACCTTCTGCGGGGCGTGCCTGGCGCCGCACCACGACGAGTGCTTCGCCGAGCACGGGCGCTGCAGCGCGCCGGGCTGCGGCGAGACGCGGCGGGTCCGCGCGGCCGAGGGACCGGCGCCGGCGCGGCGGCGCCGCTGGGCGCCCTGGGTCGGCCTGCTGGGCGCCGGGGCGGTCGCCGCCGTCGCGGCGCTGACGCCGCCGCGCGCGGCGGCGCCGGCCGGCCCCGCGCTCGTGGTCGAGCCGCTCGCCGCGGGGACGGCGGGCGACCGCGTGCGGGTCGACGTGCGCGACGCCCCCGCCGAGCAGGTGTTCGCCCGGCTGGCGGCGGCCGCCGGACGGCCGATCACGTGCCGCGTGGCCGACCGCGTGAGCTTCTCGGGCGAGGGCCCCTGGCGCGAGGTGCTCGACCAGCTGGCCCTCCTGCTGCGCTGCTCGGTCGAG
The DNA here is from genome assembly GCA_023954375.1 of Planctomycetota bacterium. Lineage (GTDB taxonomy): Bacteria > Planctomycetota > J058 > J058 > J058 > JAMLIC01. Next base: position 180,570 of record JAMLIC010000002.1, on the reverse strand, counting down.
GTGCTCGACACCGGCGCGCTCGTGATCGACCGCGCGGCGACCGTCTCGTTGCGGGTGCGCGACGCCGACCTCCGGAAGGTCCTCGTGGACCTCGCCGAGCCGCAGGGGGTGGGCCTGATCCTGGACCCGGCGCTGACGGGCACGGTGACCGTCGATGTCGACGAGGTGCACTGGCTCCAGGCCATGCACGCCATCGTGAGGACCGCGGGCGACTTCACGATCGTGGAGGAGAGGCACGACCTGCTCCGCATCGTGCCCACGTCGTCGTTCGAGCCCATGCTCCACACGGAGCTCCTCCCGCTGCGCCACGTCCGCGGCGTCGAGGCCGAGGCCCTCGCGCGCCTCCTCCGGCTCGCGGCGGAGCAGCGCCGCGACGCGCGCGACCCGCCGGCGCAGGTGGCGCTCGACCCCGCGGCGAACGGCCTGGTGATCACGGCCACGCGTCCGCTCCTGCGCGCGCTCCAGCGCCTGGTCGAGCGCCACGACCGGACGGCCGCCGGCGACGCCCCCGGGGCGATCGTCTCGGTGCGGGTGGACGACGCGGACGTCCGGCAGGTCCTCCTGGACCTCGCCGAGGGCCAGGGCCAGCGCCTGATCCTCGCGCCCGAGGTGCAGGGGACCGTGAGCGTCGACCTCGCCGACGTGCACTGGCTCCGGGCGATGAACGCGGTCGTCCAGGCCGCGGGCGCGTTCGAGCTCGTGGAGGAGGCGGACGGCCTCCTGCGCGCCGTGGCCCGCAGCACGATCCAGGCCGAGCGCGTCACCGAGGTCGTGCCGCTGCGACACGTCGGCGGCGCCGAGGCCGACGTCCTCGTGGCGCTCCTGGAGCGCGCCGCTGAGGAGCTGACCGAGGAGGGTGACCCGCCGGCGCGGGTGGCCCTCGACCCGCGAGCGAACGGGCTGGTGATCACGGCCACGCGGCCGCTCCTGCGCGAGCTCCTGCGCCTGGTCGAGCGCCACGACCGGGCGCCCGGCGACGGCCCGAGGTGACGTGAACATCTCCGACTTCGACTTCCCCCTCCCCCCCGAGCTCATCGCCCAGGCGCCGCTCACCGACCGCGCCGCGTGCCGCCTGCTCGTCGTCGACCGGCGCGGCCAGGCGCCGCTCGAGCACCGCGTCTTCTCGGACGTCGTCGACCTGCTCGACCCGGGGAGCCTGCTCGTCCTCAACGAGACGCGCGTCATCCCCGCGCGCCTGGCGGGGCGCCGCGACACGGGAGGCAAGGTCGAGGTGCTCCTCGTCCGCCCGCTCGGCGACGAGCGCTGGGAGGCGATCGTCAACGCGGGCGGTCGGCTGCGCGCGCCCGGCGAGGCGCTGACGCTCCTCGAGGCCGGGAGCGGCGCGCCGACGGACGTGCGCCTGGCCCTCGACGAGGCCCTCGGCGGCGGCCGCTACGTCGTGCGCTTCCCGCCGGGCGCGGCGTCGCTCGAGGTCGCCGAGCGGCTCGGGCGCATGCCGCTGCCGCCCTACATCAAGCGCCCGGCCGTCGGCCCCGACCCCGGCGACCGCGAGGCCTACCAGACCGTGTTCGCCCGGGTCCCCGGCGCGATCGCCGCGCCGACGGCCGGCCTCCACTTCACGCCGGCGCTCCTCGCCGCGCTCGAGGCCAAGTGCGTCGAGGTCGCGCGCGTCGTCCTCCACGTGGGCCTCGGCACCTTCTGCCCGGTGCGCGTCGAGCGCGTCGAGGAGCACGTCATGCACGCCGAGCGCTACGAGGTGCCCGCGGCGGCGCGCGAGCGCCTCGCCGCGGCCCGCGCGCGCGGGGCCCCGGTCGTGGCGTGCGGGACGACGGTCGTGCGCGCCCTCGAGGCCTACGCGCGCACGGGCGCGCCCGAGGGCGAGACGGACCTGTTCATCACGCCCGGCTTCGACTTCCGGCTCGTCGACGCCCTGATCACCAACTTCCACCTGCCGAGGAGCACGCTCCTCCTGCTCGTCTCCGCCTTCTCCGACCGCGAGGCGATCCTCGGCGCTTACGCCGAGGCGGTGGCCCGCGGCTACCGCTTCTTCAGCTACGGCGACGCCATGCTCCTGAGGTGAACCTCACGAGGGTGAGCGGGCCCTCGACGCGAGGTCTCGCTCGCAGACCGCGATCCGAGCGACGAGGCGCGGGCACGGCTGCCTCGACGACCGGGGACCCGACGAGACCGCCGGGTCCCGGGTCGCGGGCCAGCGAAGGCCCCGGCCGCGGCGTGGCGACGACGCCCGCTCAGCGTCGGGTGGCCGGAGCGGACCGCGCGGGCTGCTCCTCCCGGGTGACGCCGAGGCTGCGCATTTCCTTGCCACAGCACAGGTTCGAGTGGGTCCTCGGCAGCCGCTCCGGACAGTCACAGGCCTTCACGAACTCGATCTCGGCGCCACAGTCGTCGCAGTGAAGACGCTCTCCGATGGGGTGCGGCATGGCGGACTCCTCCAGGTTCCCCGCCCCGGCCTCAGGAGCGCAAAGGTCGCGCCGGTGACGTCCCTCGCGGCGAGAACCGCGACGTCATCTCTCGACGCGGCGATCGCGGATCTGTCTTGGTGTGCTCCGCCACATGTCGTTGGTCGCGAACACCGGCAGAGGCGGAGCCCACGCCGGCCCCTGGGTCGAGACGCGGCCCGCTACGAGCCGCCTTCAGGCGGCAGTCGACAGGGGTGGAGGGCGCCCGGCCGCCCGTCTCCCATTCACCACGTTGGCAAAAACGACCTTGCCACGTAAGCACGGCATGGTTTTGATGGGCGACTCGCAGGGGTGCCCGTGACCGACCCGATCCTCGACCCTTCGTCCCCCTCGCCGTCCCCCGGGACCGAACCGGAAGCGCCCCCGAGCGCAGCGTCGCAGGAGCCTCCCGGCTCCTCCGCCCCGGAGGGCGCCAGCGCCGAGGCCGCGAGTCCTTCACCAGCCCCGGCTGACGCGGCCCCCGGCGCGCCCGAGCCCGCCCCCCCGGCCGCGGAGTCGGCGACGGCCCCGAACGACCCGGCCGGGCTGACCCCGAGCGGCTCGCCGACCGGCGAAGCGGCCGCGGCTGCCGCCGAGGGGACGCCCGGGGCGGCTGCGAGCGAGCCGCCGCCCGCGCCGGCCGTCGACGGGCCGCCCGCCGCCGAGGTCGTGCCGATCGCGTCCGGCGAGCCCCCCGACGCGAACGCCGCCCCGCCGGCGCAGCCCTCGACCGGCGCCCCCGAGATCCCGGCGTCGCCTCCCCCCGACGCCGTGGCGTCGCCGCCGCCCGCGGCTGCCGCTCCGCCCGCGACCGCGGGGCCGCGGATCGTCGCCACCGCCGCGGGCCCTCGCGTGGTGATCCCGGCCCCCCGACCGGGCGCGCCGTCGACGACGCCGCGCCTCGCGTCGGCGCCGGGCCCGGCCGGGCCGGTCCCCGTCGGGCCGCCGCGGCCGGCCGTCGCCGCCGCCGCGCCCCGGCGCACGCCCCGCCGCCGCCGCCGCCGCGCCCGATCGCGGCGCCGCCGCCCGCCCCGACCCTGCCCCCGCGACCGGCCGCCCCCGTCGCGCCGGTCGCCGGCGCGGCGCCCCGACCCCAGACGGCGGCCCCGCCGCCGCGCGCGACGACGCCGGCGCAGACCGCGGCGGCGTCGCCCACGCCGAGCAGCAAGAACCTCAAGGCCGTCGCCTCGGGCCGCGCCCCGCGGCGCGGGACCGAACGCCTCGAGCGGCGACCGGCCGCGCTCGGCGGGACGCCGCTCCTGCTGGTCGGGATCGGCCTCGCCGTCGGCGTCCTGGGCACGCTGGCCGTGCAGGTCCTGCGCGCGCCCGCGCCGCCGCCGCCGGAGGTCGCCGCGGGGCCGGGGCCGGCGCCCGTGGCCGCGCCGCCCCCGTCCACCGAGCGGGCCGGGCTCGTGCCGCGCAACGAGCGCTCGCCCGAGCACTGGCACGCGTGGGCGCACGACGAGGTGGCGCGCGCCTGGCGGGTCGCCGCCCGCGAGGGGCACACGCAGGCGCAGGCGCGCCTGGCCGCGGTCGCCCGCGACGTCGAGGCCGCCGCCGGCGCGCCGGTCGCCGCCCGCGCCGTCGTGCGCGGCGCGCAGGACGCGCTCGTCGCCCTGGCGGCCGGCGACCCCGAGCCCGCCCCGGCGCCGACCGTCCCGGCCGAGCCCCGCCCGGTCGCCGTGGCCCCGCGCGCGCCGCGCGAGCCCGCCCCGGCGCCCGCTCCCGCCCCGCCCGCTCCGGACGACGACGAGCCCGAGGCGTGGAGCCCGCCCGCGCCGGCCGACCAGAAGCCCGACGTCTCTGACGACGAGGACGACGAGCGGCCCGTCGTGCGCGTCGCGCCGCGCCCGGTCGCCGCGTCGCCGGCCCGCCCGCTGCTCCTGCGCCTCTACGACTGCTTCCGCAAGAAGGACATGGCAGGCGTCCTGGCCCTCCAGCGGCAGCTCGAGGAGCACGGCGACGTGCCCGAGGTCTTCGCCGCGCGCGGGCTCCTCCACTTCGACGCCCGCGAGTACCGCCAGGCCTTCGAGGCGCTGACCCGGGCCGGCGACGTCACGCTCCAGGCGGTGCACGACCGCGCCTTCGCCGCGCTCTACCTCGGCCGGCTCGACGTCGTGCGCGAGCTCCTCGACCACGAGGCGCTCCGCGACACGCGCCTCCGCCTGGTCGTCGACGGGCCCTTCCGCCAGCGCTACGAGCGCGCCGCCGACGTGCTCGAGGGGCGCACCGACGACGGCCACTACCGGGTGATCACCGACCTGGGCCTCAGCCGCGCCGAGCTGGCGCAGCTCGAGCAGCGCCTCCAGGCCGAGGGCGACGCCGGCAAGCGCCTCGAGCAGGTCGAGCGCGCGCGCCGGCGCCACAAGGGCCTCGACGAGCTCGGCAAGGTCATGGAGAAGGCCTACAAGGCCTACGACAAGCTGTTCGGCCCCGACCGCCCGGGGGAGGTCGTCCCGACCGTCATCGTCTTCTCCGACCGCGGGCAGTTCGAGACCTACTCCGCGCGGCTCCAGGTCGGCTCGACCGAGAACACGCTCGGCTACTACTGGCCGCCCTACCGGCTCCTCGTCTTCTACGACCAGGACGAGGGGCTCCGGAAGGGCGGCGGGCTCGTCTCGAAGAGCACCCTCGAGACGCTCCTGCACGAGACCTTCCACCAGTGGCTCGACCTCTACGTCGAGGACGCCCCGCGCTGGTTCGACGAGGGGCTGGCCGAGTACTTCGGCATGAGCGAGCTCGGCCGCACGGAGCTGCGCTACGGGCTCGTGCCGCAGGCGCCGCCGAGCCGGCTTCACGACATCAAGCTCTCCCTCTCCGGCGAGTACCCCCGCCCCCTGCCGCTCCAGCGCCTGCTCACGGCCGACCACCGCACGTTCATGCGCGGCGCCCAGGCCGGGGTCAACTACGCGCACGCCTGGTCGTTCGTGCACTACCTCGGCTCGTCGCCGGGCGGGCAGAAGCTCCTGCGCGAGTACTTCAAGGCCCTGCGCGAGGGGCTCGACCTGGAGAAGGCCTTCGACCGCGTGTTCGCCCCGCTCGACCTCGAGCGCATGGAGGCCGACTGGCGGCAGTACGTGGGGCGGCTCAGGTAGCGGGAACCTCCCCCCCTCCGGACGCGTGTCCCCTGCAGCGGCCCCCCCCGCCGCGCACCCCCCGGAGGAGCCATGACCCCGCCCCCCGTCCGCGGCCTGGCCGCGGCGCTGGCGCTCGCCCTGGGCCTCGCCGGCCCGGCGCGGGCGCAGGACGACCTGCCCGAGGAGGTGGCCCTGCGCGCGGCGCTCGCCGCCGCGGAGGCTCGCCACGCCGAGGCCATGCGGCTCGTCGAGGCCTACGGCCGCGGCGCCCCCGTCGGCGACGCGGCCGCGGGCCGCCGCGCTGCGAGCGCCCGCCGCGCCCTGACCGCCCCGCGGGCGCGGCGGCGGGCGCCGCCGTTCGAGCCCCGGGCGGCGCGCGGCGAGCTCGCGGGCCTGCGCGAGGCGATCGCCGCGCGCCTCCGCGCGCTCGCGCCCGAGCGCCACGCCGCGGCGGACGAGGACGAGGACGACGACCCGGGCACGGCGCCGCGGCCGACCCTGCGGATGCTGGACGTGCAGGACCTGCTGGTCGTCCCGGTGGACCACGTGGCCCCGAACACGGGGCTGGGCGCCGGGCTCGACCGCAGCGGCGCGTTCGACGCGGAGGGCGAGGAGACGCCCGGGGTGGGGCTCGAGGCCCACATGCTCGTCGAGCTCGTCACGGACGCAGCCGGTCCGCTCGCCGACGACGACTCGATCGAGGTCCGGGGCGGGCGCCTGATCGCGCGCCTGCGGCCCGCGGCCGCCGCCCGGGTCGACGCCCTGCTCGCCACCTTGCGCCAGGGGCGCGAGGGCCTCGTCGACCTCGAGGTGCGCGTCTACGAGCTCGACGCCGCCGCCTACGCGGCCCTCCGCGACCAGGGGGCCCTGAGCGACGAGGCGGAGGCCCGCCTGGCGAAGGGCGGCGACGGGGTGACCCTGCTCGCCACCCACCACGTGACGGCGCACGACGGGCAGCGGGTGCACGTCTGGCGGGGCCGCTCGCGCTCCTACCTGGCCGACGTCGAGGTCAACCAGACCGGCGTCGTCCCCGTCCTCAACCCGGTCGTCGCCGTGATCAACGAGGGCCTCGTGGTCGAGGCCCGCCCCGTCGTCGATCGCGCCCGCGGCCTGGCCCTGATCGACGTGTCGCTGACGCTCTCGCGCGTCGCCGACCCGGTGCCCACCGCCAAGGTGGTCGACCTCGAGCTCGAGCTGCCGCGCCTGCGGATCGCCCGCACGAGCGCCTCCAGCATCGTGCCGCTGGGGCGCGGCGCGCTCCTGGGCGGCGTCGTGCGCACCGGCGCCGAGCCCGAGGACGCGCTCACCTGCGTCGTCTACGTCCGCCCGCGCCTGATCGCGGGCAAGCCCGGGAGGGGCCGATGATCCGCTCGTCCACGCTGGCGCCCCTGGCGCTGCTCCTCGCCGCCGCCGCCGCCGCCGCCCAGGACCCGCGCGCCCGCGAGGTCGCCGAGCTCGAGGCCATGCTCGCCCGCGTCGACGCGGCCCTCGAGGCGCTCGACCGCCTGGCGCGCCCGCCCGTGACCCTCGTCCAGCACGACGTGCGCCACCTCGTGCATCGACCCGCCGACCGCGCGGCGCCGAGCCTGTGGGTCCCGTCCGAGGCGGCCGGCTTCCGCGCCGCCCGCGGCGCCGGCGGCGTGCTCTCGTTCTGCTTCCACGGCCACGACGAGCCGGCCTGCCTCGACGCCGACCGGCTCTCCGAGCTCGTCGAGGCCGCCGTGGGCGACGACGCGTGGGAAGAGCCCTGCTCGCTCGAGGTGCACCGCGGGTTCCTGCTCGTGCGGCAGACCCCCGTGGGCCACGCCCGCGTGCGCCGGCTCCTCGACGACCTCGCCCGGCGCACCACGCAGGCGGTGCAGCTCGACGTGGGCTTCTACCACCTGCCGCCCCAGCTCGAGCTCGCCGTGAGGAAGGCGGCCCTGGAGGCCGGCGGCGTGCTCGACGCCGCCCTCCTGGCGCGGCTCGACGGCGCCGTGCGCGCCGGCGCCGCGCGGCTCACCGGCATGGCGACGCTCTCCGCGCTGAGCGAGCAGCGGGTCTACCTTCATCAGGGCGACGAGCGCGCCTACGTGGCCGACTACGAGCGCTCGTCGGGCGGCACGGGGGCGGTGGCCGAGACCGTGCCCGACCCGATCGTCGAGGTCCTGCGCACCGGCCTGGCCCTGGAGGTCCGCCCCACGGTGATCGAAGAGGGCGAGGGCGGCCCGCGCGTGGCGCTCGACGTCCGCTTCGCCCGCAGCGCGCCCCTGACGTTCGTCGACCGCGCGACGCCCTGGGGCCCGCTCACGACGCCGCGCGTGAGCATGGACTCCGTGCGCACCTCGGCGCAGGTCCCCGCCGGCGCCGGCGTGCTGGTGTTCGCCGCCCGCGGCGTCGAGGACGACGGGACGAGCGACGTGGTCATCGTCGTGCGCCCGCGCGTCGTCACCGGCCGCTGACTCAGCCCGGGAACAGCTCGGTCTGCGCCGGCGCGCGCGGCGCGCCGGCGGGCGGCTCGGCGTAGGGCGCGATGCACCGCGGCCCCTCGTGGCGCACGTCGTTGACGTAGGTCCCCACGGGGATCGACTCGAGCAGGCGCGCGGGGCAGGGGCGCAGCATGGCCTGGAGCACCGGCCCGCGCTGCTCGTCGGGGTCGAGCCAGCGGGCGAAGTCGTCGGGGTCGAGGATGACCGGCATGCGGTCGTGGATCGGCGCCACGACCTCGTTCGCGTCGGTCGTGATGATCGTGCAGGTCTCGAGCGGCCGCTCGAGCGTCTTGTCGGGGCCGCGCCAGCGCTCCCACAGCCCGGCCATGGCGAACGGCCGCCCGTCGCGGCGGCGGAGCCAGTGGCCGAGCCGCGCCGTCCCCTCGCGGCGCCACTCGTAGAACCCGTCGGCCAGGACGAGGCAGCGCCGGCGCACGAACGCCTGCCGGAACGCCGGCGTCGTGGCCACCGTCTCGGCCCGCGCGTTGATCGTCCGGTGGCCGATCCTGAGGTCGCGCGCCCAGAGCGGCACGAGGCCCCAGCGCAGGAGGTCGAGCCGCCGCGCGCGGCCTTCGCCCGTGCGCCGGACGACCGGCACCTCCTGGGTGGGCGCCACGTTGAACCGCTCGGGGAGGGCCTCGAGCCCCTCCTGCACCTCGTCCACCCCGAAGGCGTCGACCAGCGCGTGGAGGGGCGTCTTCACGGTGAAGCGTCCGCACATGCCGCCATTATCTTCGGCCCTGCATCGCGTGCGACCCGCGGCGAGAAAGGCTACGTTCGGGGGCGGCGGAACCCGCGTCCCGGAGGGCGCCTCGTGCTGGATCGTCCAGGCCTCGACACGGAGCTCGCGCGCCTGCTCCACCGCACCGAGCGGTTCGACCTGGCCGCGCTCCGCGGGAGCCTGGACGAGGCCCGGCGAGGGCGCGGCGGCGCCGGCTCCACGCTCGCCCGCGTGCTGGTCGACCGCGGCCTCGTCACCGAGGCCGAGCTGGCGCCGCTCCTGGCGCAGCTCGCGCCGCCGTCGACGGGGCGGCTGCCGGCCGTGCAGCCCCCGCCGGCGCACCGGCCCACCGGCCGGATGACGGCGCGCCCTTCGGGCTCGTGGGAGGTGCGCCCGTCCGAGGCGTCGCACGGTCCCCGGGCCGCGGGCGACCGGCCGGAGCTCTGGCGCCCCGGCGGCCGCGTGGGCGACCACGTCCTCGAGCGGCAGGTGGGCGCGGGCGCCATGGGGGTCGTGTTCGTCGCCCGTCACGTGCACACGGGCGGCCGCCACGCCGTCAAGACGCTGCGCACCACGGCCGAGCCCGCCCTCGTCGAGCGCTTCCGCCGCGAGGGGGAGGCGCAGGCGAAGGTCGACGGGCATCCGAACGTGGCGCGCGTCCACTCGATGGGGGAGGCGCACGGGCGGCTCTACCTCGTCATGGAGCTCGTCGAGGGCGGCAACCTCGAGGAGCGGGTCAAGCGCGGCACGCCGCCGTGGCCCGAGGCCGCCCGCATCGCCGCGGGGATCGCGCGCGGGCTGGCCCACATGCACGGGCGAGGGGTCCTCCACCGCGACCTCAAGCCGAGCAACGTCCTGTTCGACGCCGCGGGCGCGCCCAAGCTCGTCGACTTCGGCCTGGCGCGCTTCGCCGGGGCCGACCGCCTGACCCTCACGGGCGAGGTCCTCGGCACGCCGGCCTACATGGCGCCCGAGCAGGCCATGGGGCGCCACGACGAGCTGGGCCCCTGGACCGACTCGTGGGCGCTCGGCGGCGTGCTGCTGTTCCTGCTCACCGGCCAGCCCCCGTTCGACGGGGTGACCTCGCTCTCGGTGATCACGCGCGTGGCCGAGGAGGAGGCGCCCGCCCCGCGCGCCCTGCGCGGCGACGTCCCGGCCGAGCTCGACGCCCTGTGCCGCGCGCTCATGCGCCGCGACCCGCGCCAGCGCCCCTCCCCGGCCGAGGCGGCCGAGGCGCTCGAGGCCTACGCGGCCCGGGCGGCGCAGCCGGGGGCGCCCCCGCCGGCCCCGCGCGGGCGGCTCCTGCCGGCGCTCGCGGCGCTCGCCGTGGCGACGGCGCTCCTGGCGGTCGCCGCCCTGGCCCTCGCGCCGCGCCCTGCGGCGCCGCCGGAGGCGGTCGCGGACGTCGTGGGGGCGCCGGCGCCCGCGGCGCCATCGGAGCCGGACGCGGCCGTCGTGGAAGCGCCGGCGCCCGCGTGGGCGGCGGGGCAGCGCCGCCGCTGCGCGCTCACGACGAACGTCGAGGGCGAGTACCAGGAGTTCTTCCAGCGGGTGCGGCTGGAGCTCCGCCAGCGCCTCGACATGCGCTGGGACGTGGTCGGGGTCGAGGACGGGGTGGCGGCGGTCCAGGCGACGATCGACGGCTTCTCCTACCACTCGATCGGCCGGGCGGCGCAGGGCCCGGTCAGGTGGGAGGTGACCTACGACCCGGCGGAGCCCGACGCGGCGGACTCCCCGTTCGCCGCGCTCCTGGGCGCGCCGCTGCGCCTGCGCCTCGACGTCGCGACGGGGCAGGTGCTCGAGGTGACCGGCGCGGAGGAGGCGCTGGCGCGGGTCTCCGAGCGGGCCCGGGAGGACGCGCCGGAGGACGAGCCGCAGCCCGGTCGGCGCGGGCGGCCGTCCCCCTACCGCGTCCCGCTGCTCGCGGACCGCCACGCCCTGCGCGAGGCGCTCAACGGCGGCCTGTTCGTCCTCCCGCCGCCCGGCGACCTGCCGCGTCGCGCCTGGTCACGCCGGCGCGAGCCGGAGATCGCCGGCCCCTACTGGCCGCAGGGCGTCCACGCCGAGGTCGAGCTCAGCCGCGGGGCCGACGGGGCGGTCACCTGGACCGGCGCCCGCACGGGCACGTTCCGCCCGCCGTTCCTCCCCGAGGCCCAGGGCACGGTGGAGCGGCTCATCCGGGGGCGCGCGACGCTCACGCCCGCCGGCGACCGCGTCGCGCGGGCCACCTACAAGGAGACCTGGACCACGACCCTCCAGGGGCGCCCGGAGCTGGGCGCGCGCGCCGTCTACGAGGTGGAGGTCGCGCTCGAGGACCCGTGACCGGAGGTCACAGCGGCGCCCGCATGATTTGATCGATGACTTCCACGGATTGGCTCTTCATTGGACACGGAGGCAACGGAGAACAACGGAGGTCACGGAGGAGATGTAAGGACAAGACCTCCATGACCTTCGTGGACCTTCGTTGCCTCCGTGTCCCATGTGAGCCCACACGGTCGGCCCTCCACCACATCAACTGGCGGACGCTGTCACAGGTCCGGGCGTCGCGTCGGCGCGGGGTCGGGCGCGGCGACGGCGGCGAGGATGTCGTCGGTCGTGATGATCCCGGCGACCTTGTCGCCGTCGAACACGGGCAGGGCGCTGACCCGCTTCGAGCGCATGGCCTCGGCCACCTCGGCCAGCGTCGCGCCCGGCCACGTCGTCACGAGCGGCACGGGGGTCATCACGTCGGCGACGCGCGCCTGGTGCAGGTCGAGGCGCCGCTCCGGGTGGAGCAGGGCGGCGCGCACGACGTCGCGGTTGGAGACGATCCCCACCAGCGCCTCGTCGGTCATCACGAGGACGTGGCGCACCCGCTGCTCGGCCATGACCTCGAGCGCCGCGAAGACCGGCGCGTCGGGGCGCACCTGGAGCACCTGCCGGGTCATCCACTCCGCCGCGAGCTGCTTGAGCATGGCGCCCTCCCACGTCGATGATCACCCACGCCCGCCGTTCGCGCCACGTCCGCCGGCGCGGGGTATGGTCGATGCGTGGGCGACGCGGAGCTGAGGGCGCGCGAGCGGGAGGCGGCGGGCGACCCCGACCCGACGAGCGCCGGCCGCCTGCTCGCCGCCCGGGTGCGCGCGGGGCGGCTCGCGCCGGAGCGGCTGGCCGTCGCGGCCGCCCTGGGCGACCCGGCCGCCCTGGCGGCGACGGGCGTTCCGGAGGGCCCGGCGTCGCGGACGCTCGACGACGTGGTCGCGGCCGCGGCGGCCCACGACGCGGCGTCGGCCGTGCGCGCCATCGTCCTCGGCGTGGCCCGCCTCGCCCCCGAAGACCCCGACCCGATCAGCCAGGGGCGCCTCGAGGCGGCGCGCGCGTGGACGGACTGCCCCTGCCCGCGCCACGCGGAGGAGGCGCGGCGCCTGAGCGCCGTGCCGGAGTTCGCCCTCGGGCTGCGCGGCTCCTACGTCGAGGCCGCCCTGCGCGCCGCCGAGGCGGCCTCGCTCGCCGGCGCAGGCCACGACGCGCGCGACTTCCTCGGCGTGGCGCTGCGCCCCCTGCGCGAGGGCGCCCCCGACGCGGCGGCCCTGGCGGCCGCCGTGCGAGAGGACCTGGTCGCCTGGGTCCTGCGCGGCTGACCCCGCGCGCGCCGGGCCCTGGCCCGGGTCGGTCGGGCCTGCCTGGATGCCTCCGGGAGGCCGTTCATGCGCGAGCGCGCGGGGGAGCGCGACGAGCGCGGGCCGGTGTGCGCCGCGTGCGCCGGGCCGCTCACCGAGCCGCCGGCCCGCTGCGGCCGGTGCGCGGCCATCCGGCATCCCGCCTGCGTGGAGCCCGGCGGGCGCTGCGCCTGCGGCGCGGCCCTGTTCACCCCGCTGACGCGCGGCGCGCCCGCGCCCACCGGCGAGGTCGGGCGGCTGGCGCGCCGCGAGGCCGTCGCCTGGGCCCTGGCGCTCCCGTTCGCGCTGGTCACCGGCGGGCTGCTCCTGACATCGGAGCGGCTGTGGACCGAGACGCTCTGGGTGACCAGCGCCAGAGGCGGGGCCCGCGAGGAGCTCCTCGGCGCGCTCGCGCGCAAGGAGTTCGTCCTGCTGCTCGTCGCCTACGCCGTCGCGCCGCCGGTGGTCGGCTGGCTCGTGCGCCTGCGCGATCCGGGCGCCGTGGCGGCCGAGGGCTCCTGGGCCTCGCGCGCCGAGTGGCTGGCGCGCCTCGTCCTCCTCGTCCTCCTCGCCCGGCTGACGGTCTGGACCTGGCGCGGCGCCTGACCGCGGTCAGCGCCGTCGGCGCGGCGGGCGCGGCTCGTCGGGCGCGACGAAGGCGTCCGCGCCCAGGCGCCGGAGCGGGCTGCGGGGGTCCAGCGTCAGGTCCTCCTGCAGGCGCGGGTCGACGCCGTACGTCCCGCCCTCCTCGGGCGGGAGCGGCGCCGGGAGGTCGGGGCGGCTGCGCGCCGGCGCGTCCTCCGCGAACCACGCGTTGCGGGCCAGGCGGAAGGTCTCCGGCGCGGTGCCCGGGCCCACGTTGACGAAGGTCGAGAGCTCGTCGCGGCGGAAGACGACGACGTTCTCCTCGAAGCGGCCGCCCCGGCAGGGGACGAAGCGCGGCTCCGTCCGCTCCTGCAGGATCCGGAGCACCCAGCGGCGCGGGCGGACGAATGTGTTCCGGCGCACGAGCGCGCCGTCGACGCCGACGAAGGCGATCGGCGCGTCGGAGCCGCGGAACCGGCAGCCCTCGACGGTGATGTCGCGCGCCTCGCAGTCGGCGTCGGGCGGGCGGAAGTACTCGAGCCCGGTGCTCCCGCCGACGTTGATCGCGCGCGGCCCGGCGTCGACGAACGTGCAGCGGCGGACCACGAGGCGGCTCGTGCCGCCCTTGGCCTGGACGCCGTTCGCCTGCGAGCAGCCCGGCAGGCCCTCGAACCGGCAGCCCTCGATCAGCCCGTCGTGGCAGCCGACCATGTCCACCCCTGAGCCGCCCCAGCCCTCGAGGACGCAGCCGCGGACGACGAAGCGGGTCACGCCGGAGAGCTTGATCGCGTCGTGGTTGCCGGTCGGGCCGACGCGCTCGACGCGCAGGCGCTCGAGCACCACGCCCACGGCGCCCCCGTCGAGGCGGCCGCCGTCGTCGACGTTCAGGCCGTTGCCCGTCGCGCCGCGCAGGACGAGCCCGCGCACGACGACGTGCGCCGGACGGGACAGGTGGAGGCCGTTCTGGCCGCCGACGATCACCGGCGGGCGCTCGGGGTCGGCCGCCTCGAGGACGGCCGGGCGGTCCGGCGCCCCGGCGACGTCGGCGGCGTGGAGCCCGCCGCGGTACTCGCCCGGCGCCAGGCGCACGGTCACCCCGGGGCCCAGCCGGCGCAGGGCCGCGCGCAGGCCCTCGTCGTCGTGCACGTCGATCGTGGTCGCCGCCGCGGGCGCCGCGAGGAGGGCGCTGGCCAGCAGCGGGTAGAGGGGGAGCGCGCCGAGCGACCTCACGCGCGGCTGCGCGTGAGGACGTTCCGGGCGACGAAGTTCATGAACTGGTAGCGGCGGCCCTTGAAGTAGGCCGGCGCGGCCTTCACGGCCTCGTCGAAGAACTTGCCCGCGCGGCGGTGGTCGCCCTGGCGGAAGTGGTGCTTGCCGATCGCCACGAGCTGCCGCGCCAGGCGCATGCGCGCGCGGTGCTCGGCCTTCTCCTCCAGGCGCTCGGGCGCGTAGAGGACGCCCAGGAACACGCGCACGAGCTCCTCGAGGCCGGCGAGGTCGCTCTTCTCGGCGTCGCGCTCGGCGACGACGGTCGGGTGGAACACGAACTCGCCCGCCTGGGCGGCGCGCAGGGCCATGGCCAGCCGCAGGGCCGGCACGCTCCGGTAGGTCTCCGGGTAGGGCGCGGGGCCGAGCGCCGCCTTGCGCCACATGGCGCAGGCGGAGGCCGCGATGAGGTGCTTGTCGTGGATCAGTCGCGCCAGCACGCGCCCGCTGCGCCCCGCGTCGGGGCGCAGGCGCACGCGCCCCTCCTCCTCGATCGCCGTGCGCCCGTAGGAGGCCACGGCGTCCGGCGCGGCCTCGAGCGCGGCGAGGTGCCGCGCGACGGCGTCGGGCGCCAGGCGCTCGTGCGCCTCGACGACGAGGACGAGGTCGCCCGCGGCCGCCTCGAGCGCGTCGTTGCGGGCCGACGCCGGGGCGGCGCCGGGCGAGGGGACGATGCGGCGCAGGCCCGCGGCGTCCTCGCCGAGGTCGACGTCGCCGACGAGCAGGAGCTCCGCCTCGCCGGCCTGGGCGCGCGCCGAGGCGAGCGCCCCGCGGGCGCGCTCCTCGTCGCCGGGCGAGGCCACGATCAGGATCGAGACGCTGGCCACGTGCTGCTCCTCGTGGGGAGATTCTAGCGCCCCGCGGCGCGCCGCGTCATGGATGGCGTCAGGTCGCGCCGCCGGCGAACCGGAAGCGCCGGTCCAGCCAGCGGACGGCCTGGTTCATCACCCAGGGGAGGAAGATGATCCCCGAGTAGTGGCCGGCGGGGAGGTCGTAGCGCTGCGGCCGCCCGAGCGCCTCCCACAGGAGGACCTGGTTCCTCGAGGGCACCACGTCGTCCCAGCGCGTGCTCACGAACAGGACGCGGCGCGGGTCGACGAACGGCGCCATGGAGGCCGGGTCGGAGGCGAGCGCGGCCCGGAGCAGGCGCTCGACCCCGGCCTCGTCGACCCCCAGCTCGCGCGACTTCGTCTCGCGCCACGTGACGAGGCGCCCCTCCTCGGAGCGGCTGATGATCCCCGGCACGTCGCCGCCGGCCAGCGCGATCACGCCCGACGCCAGCCGCGGCTCGGTGGCGAGGAGCACGCTCGTGAGGATCCCGCCCATGCTGATCCCGAAGGCGCCCATGCGCTCCGGATCGACCTCCGGCTGGCGCTCGAGCCAGTCGACGATCCCGCGCCGCCCGACCACCGCCCGGCGGACCTGGCGCTCGACCTCCTCCACCTGCCAGCCCTTGCTCAGGACCTTCGTCCCGCGCTCGACGAGGACGGCGTGCATGCCCGCCTCCGTGAAGGCGCGGCAGTGCGACACGGCCAGGCTGCGGCCGCCGCCCAGGATCGGCGTGATCACGATCGCGGGGGCCTTCTGCCCGCGGCGCACCGAGCGGGCCTGCCAGTACTCGAACTGCACCGGCACGGGCTCCGGGTCGTCGTGCAGCCGCACGCTGAGGGAGCCGCTCCACACCCGCGCGGCCGGCTCGTCGACCGCCAGCCGCTCGAGGCGGGCGGGCTCCAGCGGCGCGTAGTCGAACCGCGCCGCGACCTCCGGCGTGAGCTCGGCGGTCGGCCGCGGGTGGTCGCCCAGGCGGAACGACTCGATGGCGCAGCCGGGCGCCCCGAGGGCCAGGAGGACGAGGAGTCGACAGGCAGCAGCTCTCGTCATGGTGCACCAGGGTAGCCGTCGGGGGGCGAAGGGGGAAGGAACCCGAACGGCGGGGCCGAATGGATGGGGTCGGCGGCGTCGCATACAACGGCCTGGCCGGGCCCGTGACGAGGCGCGGGGAGACAAGGGATGAACGACGCCGCCGGCCGCTGGCCCGTGACCCTCGTCCGGCCGCTCGCGGACCGGGTCCTCGGGGCGGTCGTCTACGCGCTCGCGACGCCGCTGATCGCGCTCGGCTCGGGGCTGCTCGCAGGGCCGCTCGTGGCGGCGGCGCTCATCGCGCTGCTGGGGGACGAGCGGCAGGCCGGAGCGGCCGGCCTGGTCGTGGTCGTGCTCTGCGCCGGCAGCGCCGGCCTGGCCGCGATGGGCTTCGTCGCTCGCGCCGGCTGGAGGGCCTACCGCGCGGGGGCGGGGCGGGAGCTCCGGCTGTGGCCCGACCGCCTCGAGCGCATCGGGCGGCGCGTGGAGGTCTGGTCCTGGGAGGAGGTCGACCGGCTGCTGCTGCTCCATACGAGCGACCAGCTCGACCGGGTGGTCCTGCGCCTCCGTGGCGGCGGCGAGGTGTCGCTGCGGCGCGGGCACTGGGACATCGACGTCATCCGGACCGCGCTCGAACGCGCGTTGGTCCCGGCGCTGGCCGAGCGCTACCGGGCGGCGCTTCGGCAGGGAGAGGCCGTCGCCTTCCGCGAGCCGCTCGGGTTCGCGGCGGCGTCCCTCGTGCTCGGCGCGCTCTCCGGGGCGTGGGGCGCCCTGATCCTGGGGCTGGTGGCCTTGAACGCGCTCGAGCGAGGCGGCCCCGGCCCCGGCGACCTGCACCCGGTCGTCGCCGGCGCCCTCCTGATGGCCGCCGGGCTCGCCGGCGTGAAGCTGGGGGTCTCGTTCCAGGGCGGCGGTATGACCCTCTCCCCCACGGGTGTCCGCCGCGGACCGGAGCCGTCGCCTGACGAGGTCCCCTGGGCGACGGCGCGCGCCATCGACCGCGGCGCGCGCCTGGAGGTGACGAGCGACCGCGGGGACCTGCCCGTCCGCCTGAGCCGCTCGGGGGAGAGCCACGCGGTGCTCGTGCGGCTGCTCCCCGAGCTCATCGCCGCGCGCGGCCCCTGAGCGACTAAGATCCCCTCATGGCCCCCCTCGTCGTCGCCTTCTCCGGCGACCTCCTCGACGCCTACCTCGTCGCGACGCACGCGCGGCAGGGGCGACGTGTCGTCGCGGTGACCGCCGACGTGGGCCAGGACGCCCAGGCGCTCGGGGCGGCGGCGCGGGCGCTCGGGGCGGACGAGCACGTGGTCGTCGACGTGAGCGACCACGTGTGGGAGCGCTACGTCGCCTGGCTGATCAAGGGCGGCGTCATCCTCGGCGGCGGCTACCCGCCGTGGCCGACGGCCGAGCGCTACGCCGAGCTGGACCTGCTGGTCACGCACGCGCGGCGCCAGGGCGCCGCCGAGGTGGCGCACGCGGCGGGCGGCGACGAGCGGGTGCTCCTCGAGACGGCCCTGCGCGCCGTCGCGCCCGACCTGCGCCTGCTCGACCTGCCGGCGGCCCCGCTGCAGGCGCGCGCCTGGCTCGAGGAGCACGGGCTCCTCGGGCGGCTCGGCGACGCCGCGCGCCGCGACCTCGGCGGCCCCGAGGTGCGGTCCGGGGTGTGGGGGGCGACCGCCCGCGGCGGCGACCTCGACGACCCGTGGGCATCGCCCGAGGACGACGCGTTCCCGACCGTGCCGCCGGCCTCGGAGGCGGCGGCCCTGGCCGAGGAGTTCGAGGTCGAGTTCACGCAGGGGCTGCCGACCTCGAGCTGCGGCGCCGCCCTCGAGGGGCCCGACCTCGCCCGGCAGGTCGGCAAGATCGCGCGCCGCCACGGGGTCGGGCGCGGCGTGCACCTGGGCGAGGGGGCGCTCGGCGTGCTCGGCCGGGTGGCCTACGAGGCGCCCGCGGCGGCGGTGATCGTGCGCGCCCACGCGGAGCTCGAGCGCCTGGTCCTCACCCGGCGGCAGCTCGCCGCCAAGGAGGGGCTCGCGCGCACCTACGGCGACCTCTTCCAGCGGGGCCTCTTCCACGAGCCGCTCATGCGCGACCTCGAGCGCTTCTTCGACTCGACCCAGCGCGTGGTCACGGGCGCGGTCCGGGTGCGCCTCCAGCGCGGGGCGGTCGAGGTCGTCGGCGTGCGCAGCCCCGCCGGCCTGGCCGGCCCCGAGGCGTGGGCCGAGGCCGAGGCGGTGGACCCCCGGGACGCGGGCGGCTTCGCCCGCGTGGTGGCCCTCTCCGGGCGCCTCGCCCGCCGCCGCGACGAGCGGGCGCGCGACGCGGCGGCGCCCGTCGATCGCGACGAGTAGGGCGCGACGAGCAGGGCGCGACGAGCAGGGCGACCCGCTACCCGGCGCGGCGCTCGCGGCGCAGGACCGCGTCGACCACGCGGTCGACGCTCGGGATCAGCGCCTGCATGCGCTCGGTCGACACGAGCACCGTGGCCTCGCACTCGGCCACGCGCCGCTCGTGGTCGGAGAGGAGGTCGATCAGCAGCGCGACGTGGTCGACGCCCATCGTCTCCTGGTCGCGCTGGTGGTACTTGATCGACCCGTAGAGCAGCCCCAGCCAGGCCAGCTGCCGCAGGCGGATCTCCACCTTGCGCCGGCGCGACGCGCCGCGGAGCAGGTCGGGGAGCACGACGACGCCGAAGCCGACGTGGCGCGACTCGTCGCGCATGATCCCCTCGATCGGCTCGCCCACCGCGCGGTAGCCCTGCTCCGAGATCCCCAGCTCGCGGAGCCCCTTGAGCGTGGCCTTGAAGGCGGCCAGCGCGAGGCCCTCGACGAGGAGGTTCATGCCGATGAGCTTCTCCTCGCGGTGCCGCGTGCGCGCGATATCGGTGAGGAGCGCGTTGAGGAACGGGTTCATGCCGTGGACCTGGTCGATGAACCGCAGGATCCCCTCGAACACCTCGACGTGGCGCGCCTCGTCCATGACCTGCGTGGCGAGGAACTTCGACGCCTCGTTCGTCGGCGCCATGGTCGTCAGCTGCGCGGAGATGACCTTGGCCCCCTGCTCGCCGTAGTAGACCGAGCTGAAGCAGCGGGCGGCGGCCTTGCGCTGGTCGTCGGTGACGTTCAGCCAGGCGTTGACGTCCGTGCCGGCGTCGCGCGGGGGGAAGAAGTGGGCCCGTCGGTCGTCGAGGTTCCACTGGTCGCGCTTGGCGATCGTGTACAGGCGCTCGACCTTCCGGTTCTCGACGTCGAGGTCGAGCTGGAAGCGCGCGCCGCCCAGGGCGTCGAGCATGGTCCCGACGACGCGCTCGACCGATGGACCGATGGAGAAGACCATGCCGTAGGGTACCAATCGGCACCCACACCCACCAGGAAGGCTGCGGCGAGGGTCAGCGCCGGACCCGCACGTCGAACCCGTCGAAGCGGGCCGCCAGGTAGGGCTGCTGCTGGTTGTAGTTGCGCGCCGAGAGCCCCACGTCGACCGGCCCGTCGAAGGGGAAGTAGAGCGGCTCGCCGAGGTCCTCGAGCCGCGCCGGGTCGGGGCCGAAGCGGAGCGTCACCCAGTCGCCGACGCGCTGGAGCACGAGCAGGACGGGCCGCTCGGGGGTCCACGGCCGGCGCCGCAGGGGCTTCTCCCAGGTCATGTCGCGCTGCGAGGACACCTGCACGACGTAGTTGTCGGCGGCCCCGCCGGGGCCGAACCAGAGGGCGTCGCCCTGGTCGCGCGAGGGGCGGAGGGCGATCCCGGCCTGGCACCCGCCCGAGGCCGGGAAGGTCACCTGGACGCGCACCTCGAAGTCGCCCGAGACCTCCGGCACCCACGCGCACTCCGCCCAGCGGTCCCACATGAGCCAGCGGTTGCGGGCGAAGAGCACGAGCTGCTGCGCGCGCAGGCCGGCGAGGTCGTGCGGCTCCTGGGCCTGGCGGTTCTCGCTGACGACCCGCGCGCGCGGGTCGAGGGGCTCGAGCGCGGCCTCCAGGGCGCGGCGCCGGGCCGGGTCCAGCGGGGCCGGCTCCCCGGCGCGGGGGTCCCAGACGCCCTCGTAGACGAGCGCGCTCAGGCGGCCGCCGCCCCAGCCGTGCTCCGTGAAGCCGGTGCCCGCCGACGCCCGGTCGCGGGCGGGCACGTGGACCCGGCCGAGGAGGCGCCCGTCGAGCCAGGTGGCGGCGAACGACCGCGTCCAGGCCCCCTCGATCGCCTCGCGGCCGCCGCGGTCGCCGTGGCGCCACTCCGCGAGGTGCACGCGGTCGATCGAGATGAACGCGTCGCCGGCGGGCGGGAAGACGTGGAGGAGCAGCCCGCCGCCGCGGCCGCCGTCGTGCGGGGCGCCCAGGTAGACCATGTTCTTCTCCTGGCCCCACGACGCGCCCTCGACCCGCACCCCGTGCCAGGCGCGGAAGGCGAACCGGGTGCGCACGAACATCGCCGCGCGCGTCTCGAGGCCCTGCGGGGTGACGCGCGCCTGCTCGGGGTCGTTCAGCACGAGCGCGTGGGCGGTCCCCCGCGCCTGCGCGCCCGGGCGGAGGGCGACGACGGCGCGCAGGGCGCCGGCCGCCGCCGGGAGGGCCGGGACGCCGAACCGCCGGGTGAACTCGACCCGCGCCCGGGCGGCGTCGGCCGCCGCCGGGTCGAGCACCGCCGCCAGCGGGTCGGCCGCCGCGGCGCGCTCGCCCCGGACCAGCGCCAGCTGGGCGCGGAGCTCGAGGGCGTCGGGCCACGCGGCGTCGAGGGCCAGGGCGCGCTCGACGGCCGCGAGGGCCTGGTCCGCGTCGCCGCGCTCGACGTCGTCCCAGGCCCGCGCCGTCCACAGGGCCGGCGTCGGCCGGCGCTCGAGCGCCCGCGCCAGGGCCGGCCCGTGGCCCGGGCGCCGGAGCGTGTGGGCCAGCCCGGGCAGGCGCGCGAGCCGCCGCGCCAGCAGGAGCGCCGGCGCCGCGACCTCGGGCGCCGCGCCCTCGGTCCCCGGCGCGAGGGCGTCGAGCGCGCCGAGCGCCGCCCGGCGCGCTCCGCCACGCGCGGGTCGTCGTCGCGGCCGAGCCCGCGCAGGAGCGCCCGGGCGGCGTCGAGCGACGCCCTCGTCGCGCGTGGCGCTGACGGCCAGGGCCAGCGCCAGCGCGGCCCGCACGAGCGGCGCACGCGCGCGGGCCAGGCGCTCGAGCGCCTCGCGGTCGTCGGGGCCGAGCCACGGCGCGTGCTCGAGGAGGGCGACCGCGGCCAGCGCGCCCTCGTGCGGGAGGTCGTCCGCCAGGGCCGCCGCGCTCCACGCGGCGAAGGCGCCGCGGCGCGCCGCCGCGCCGGCGCCGGGCGCGGCCCCCTGGGCGAGGAGGGCGGCCCGGGCGGCCTCGCGCAGGAGGTCGCTTCGCCCGCGGCGAGGTCGCGCAGGGCCTGCACCACCTCGTCGCGGAGGTGGCCCGCGGCGACGACCGCCGCCCGCAGGCGCTCCGCCGCGGGCCGCGACAGGTCGCGCAGGCTGCGGGCCACGGCGAGGGCCTCGGCGCGGCCGCGCTGCTGGAGGTCGGGGTCGCCGTCGCGCCCGACCTGGCGGTGGGCCTCCTCCCACAGGCGGCCCACGCCCTCGACGTCGTCGGCGAGGAGGCGCGCGCGGGCGATCGCGACCAGCGGGGCGGCGTCGAGCGGCGCCGCGCGCAGGGCCTCCCACCGGGCCGCCTCGGCCCAGGCGGGGAGGTCGCGCGCCTCGCGGTCGCGCGCGCGCGCCAGGGCGAGGCGGCGCGCCAGGTCGGCGTCGTGCAGGCCGCCGGCCGCGGCCTCCTCGTACGCGCGCAGGGCCTCGACCTCGCGCCCGCGCGCCTCGGCCAGGCGGCCCACGACGGCGGCGGCGCGGGGGTCGTCGGCCACGGGCGCGAGCAGGCGCTCGGCCTCGTCGGGGCGCTCGGCCTCGAGCGCGGCGCGGGCCAGGGCCGCGCGGGCGAGGACGAGGTCGGGGCGCGCCCGAGGGCCGCGTCGAGGGCGGCGAGCGCGGCGGCCTCGTCGGCGGACCCGGCGCCGCGGCGGCCAGGAGGGCCAGGGCGCGCGCCTCGTCCAGGCGCGCGGCGCGGGCCCGGGCGACCTCGCGCCAGCCGAGCCCGCCGCGGCGACGCCGGCGAGGGCGATCGCGGCGGCCGCCACGAGCGCCGGCCTCGACGCCGGCCGGCGCGCCGGCGCCGCGCCGCCCGCGCGCGCGCGGAGCCAGGCGGCCAGGCCCTCGGCCAGGGCGCCCGCGCTCTCGAAGCGGCGCGCCGGGTCCTTCTCCAGGCAGCGCAGGCAGAGCGCCTCGAGGTCGGGGTCGAGGCCCGGGCGCGCCTTCGACGGCGGCGCCGGCGGCTCCCGCACGATCGCGACGACGATGTTCATCAGGTGGTCGCCCTGGAAGGGCGGCGCCCCGGTGAGCATCTCGTAGAGGGTCGCGCCGAGCGAGTAGACGTCGCTCCGCGCGTCGACCTTCCCGCGGGCGCCCGTGGCCTGCTCCGGCGGCATGTAGACCGGGGTGCCGATGAGCTGGCCCGTGACCGTGAGCCGCTCCTCGCCCTCGACCTCCTTCGCCAGGCCGAAGTCGGTGATCAGCGGCTCGCCCTCCCCGTCGAGGAGCACGTTCGACGGCTTCATGTCGCGGTGGAGGACGCCGCGCCGGTGGGCGTAGTCGAGGCCGCGGGCGACCTTCTCCGTCACGCGCGCCGCCTCGAGCGGGTCGAGCGGCCCCAGGCGCTCGATCCGGTCCTTGAGCGACTCGCCCTCGATCAGGTCCATCACCAGGTAGCGGACGCCGCCCTCCTCGCCGACCTCGTGGATCGGGACGATGTTCGGGTGGCGCAGCTTCGCCGTCGCGCGCGCCTCGACCTCGAACCGCTTCAGCCGGCCGGGGTCCATCCCGAGGACGACCTTGATCGCGACCTTCCGGTCGAGCGCGGGGTGGCGCGCGATGTAGACGGCGCCCATCCCGCCGCGCGCCAGCTGGCGCTCGACCTCGTAGGGGCCGAGCGTGCGCGGCATCCCCTGCGCGGGGCCGGGCGGCGCCGGCGCGGGCCCGCGCGCCGGGGAGACGATCGACACGGTGGCGTCGCGCGCCATCGGGGCCAGGCCGGGGAGCGACGCCAGGAACTGGCGCACCGGCGCCGGGTCCTGGTCGGCCGGGCGCGCGGCGAGGTCGGCGCTGCGCTCGAGGTCCGGGACCGTGACGGGCGGCGGCGGGGGGAGGGCCGCCGGCGTCGAGGCGGCGAGCAGGCGCCGCTCGAGCTCGCGCGCCTGCTCCGGCCGCAGGAAGCGGGCGCAGAGGAGCGGCACGAGCTCCGCGGGGCGGCCGGTGGCGCGCAGGTGCTCGCGGAGGAGCAGCGCCTCGCGCAGCCGCGGCGCGGCCAGCCAGCCCTGCGCGAGGGCGTGCTGGACCGCGGCCCGCTCCAGGTCGGGGGTCATGGGAGGGGATCGTGTCAGCCGGGGCTCCGGAACGCCAGCGGCCAGGCCCGGGTGGGCCTGGCCGCCTCGCGATCGCGCGGAGGGAGGGCTACGCCCGGCAGTAGATGCCCCAGACGTTGCCGTCCGGCGCCTTCATCTGCGCGAACCAGCCGTGGCCGCCCGGGATCTCCGTCTTGTCCTTGACCGTGGTCGCGCCGAGCGCAGCGGCGCGGGCGAGGGTCTGCGGGATGTCGTCGACGTTGACGTAGAGCATCGTCCGCGCGTCGCCCGCCGCCGGGCCCTGGATCACGCAGCCGCAGGGGCCCCAGCCCTTCGGGGTCTGGAAGTACCACTCCGTCTCCATGAACGGCTGGAACTCCCAGCCGAACAAATCGCCGTAGAAGGCCTTGGCCTTGGCGAGGTCGGGGGTGGTGAACTCGACGTGGACGATCGAGCCCGCCTGCGGGGTGGTGGCGGTCTCGGTGGCGGTCATGTCCTGGGTGCTCGTGCCCATGGGGGGACTCCTCTCGGGTGGGGTGGGGCGCGGACTCTAGCGATCGAGCGCGGCCGAGGTCAAGGCGACTCCGGTAGAATGCCGCGGTGGCGCCAGAGCCCCGGTCGAGACCGTGCCTCCGGGCGGCGCAGGCCCTCATGGGCCTGGCGCTCCTCGCCCCGGCCTGGCCGGCGGCCGCGACCGACCCGCCCGCCGACCGGGCCTGGGACGAGCCGCCGCGGCGGGCCGCGCCGCCGCCCGCCGGCAGGTTCCCGCGGCCGCTCGGCCCGCCCGACGACGACGGGCCGCTGCCCCTGCTCCTCGAGGTCGATCCGCCCGGCTGGGAGCGCGAGGCGGGCGCGCTGGCCGAGGCGGGCCGGACGTCGGAGCTGGCCGCCGCCCTGCGGGCGCGGGCGCTCGACCCGCTCCTGCGGGCGCGGCTCGTCCGCGACCCGCGCGGGGGAGCGGCGCTCCTCGGCGCGCAGGAGGCCGCGCGGCGGCGCCTGCTCGAGGGCCTGCCGGCCTCGCTCCTGGCCGCCGCCGCGGCGGGGTGGGACGCCGAGGTCGAGGCGGCGGGGCTCGGCCGCCTCGGCGCGGAGGCGCAGGCGCGCGAGGTCCTGAGCGGGCACCCGGGCGCGTCGGCCGCGGCGGCCGCGGCGCGCTGGCTGGGCGAGCGGTGCCTCGAGCGGGGCGAGGTCGAGGACGCGCTGCTCCTCTTCCGCCGCGCCCTGGCGCTCGGCCCGGCGCCGGCGGCGACGCGGGCGCTCGAGGCGCGCCGCCTGGCGCTGAGCGCGCGCGCTGGCGGTCCGCTCGGGCCGCCGCCGCCGCGCCCCGGCGCGCTCGGAGTGCGCTGGGCGCGGCGCGCGGCCGGGGCGCCGTCGGACGTCGCCTGCGACGGGGCGCGGGCGTTCGCCGCCTTCAGCGAGCGCCTCGTCGCCCTGGACCTCGCCTCGGGCCGTGTGGCCTGGGCCGCCGCGGTCGACCCGGACCCCGACGCCCGCGTGGCGCTCGGCCACGGCCTCGTCCTGCGCGCCGGGCGCGGCGCGCTCGAGGCGCGCGCGTCGGACGGCGGGGCGCTCGCCTGGTCGCTGCCGCTCGAGGCCCTGCGCGCCGGCGCCGCCGACGACCCGCTCGACCGCGTCGTGGCCGCCGCCGCGGCGCCCGACGGGTTCGTGGCGCTGGTCACGCTGGGCGGCGCGCGGCGCGTCGTGGGCCTGCGGCGCGACGGGGTCGCCCGCTGGTCGACGGCGCTCTGGCCGGCGCGCGACGGCGAGGCCGTGGTCGGCGTCCGCGCGCGCCGCGCCGCCGCGCACGTCGCCGCGGTCAGCCCCGACGGGCGGGTCGTCACGGTCGCGGCGGGCGCCGGCGGCGACGCGGGGCGGCGGGCGACCTGCCCGGCGCCGGGCGAGGACGGCCTCTCGCCCTGCGGGACCCCGCTCGCGCGCGGGGTGCGCTGCCCCGTGTGCGGGCACGACGCCGAGCCGGACGTCCCGGCCGTGCGCCTCGTCGCCGACCGCGACGACCCGAGGGCCGCGGGCGACGACGGGCGCCTGGCGAGCCTCGGCGACCGCATGCTCCTCACGTGCGACGGCCTGGTCGCGGCCCTCGGCCTCGAGCGCGGCGAGGTCCTGTGGGCGCTCGACCGGGGCCCGGGCCTCGGCGTCGCCGGCCGGCGCGTGTTCGTGAGCCTGTGGGCGCGCGCGGACGCCGTCGAGGTCGTGACGGCCGCCGGCCTCCTCGTGCGGGTCGACCCGCTCGACGGGCGGCTCCTGCCGCCGCCCGGCGGCTGGGAGGCCGACGCGCTCGTCCTCGCGCCGGCGCCGCCGGTCCTGGCGCGGCCGGCCGCGAGCGGCGCGGTCGTCGCCGCGGGCGGAGCGGCGACCCTCGACGGCCCGGCGCGCCCGGTCGGCCCGGGCGTGGTCGTGGGCGGGCGCGCGCTCGTCGTCCCTGCGGCCGAGGGGGTCGTCGTGGTGGACCTCGTCGACGGCGACGTGGTCGGGCAGGTCGACTGGCCGCTCGCCCCGGGGGCCGCCGGGCGCCGGCGGCTGATCGCGGGCCCGGACGGTCACGTCCTGGCCTGGGCGCCGGACGGGCTCGCCCTGCTCTCGCCGGGCGCGGCCGCGCGCGGCGGGACGGCGCTGGCCGCCGCCGCGCCCGTCGAACGCCTCGTGGCCGCGCTCGACGACCCCGACTGGCGGCGGCGGCTCGCCGCCTGGCAGGCGCTCGCCGACCGGCCCGAGGCGGAGGCCGCGCTGCGGCCGCTGCTCGAGGGCGGCTCGCCCGAGGCGCGCGAGGCGGCCGGGGAGCTGCTCGAGCGGCTGGCGCGGCGGACGCGCTGGCTGACGATCGCGCCCGGCGCGGCGCCCGAGCTGGTGGCCGCGCTCGTGCAGGCGCCCACCGCCGCCGCCGTGCGGGCGCTGCGGCCCGCCCTCGCCCGGAACCCCGCGGCGGCCGACGCGCTCGTCGAGCTCCTGCCCGGGACGAGCGACGTGGCCCTGCGCGCGGCGCTGATCGACCTGGCGCTCCACGCCCATGAGCCCCTGGCCGGGCAGCTCGTGGCCATCGTCAGCAACGCGCAGGCGACCCCGGGGCTGGCCTTCGCGGCGGCCGAGTACCTGGTCGAGCTGGCGGCCGGTGGCCACGACCACCCGGCCCGGCGCGCCCTCGTCCACCCGCACGAGCTGACGCGGAGCCTGGTGCAGGCGGCGGTCCTGGCGAGGGGCGACGTCGCCCTGCGGGAGCGGCTCCGCGCCGACCCGAACTACTGGCGCGCGGTCGAGGCGTCGCCGCTGCACCAGGCCCTCCGGGCGCAGTGGGACGAGACGGGGGCCGACCGCGGCGCGCTCGTCGACGAGCTCACGCGCGCGCTCGTGCCGACGCCGGGCGAGGGCGAGGACTAGGGGCCTGTCCTCGAACCCGTCTTGGCAGACGGCCGAGCCGCCTCCGAACACACCTCACCGCGCCTTCGCAGCAGGAGCCTCAGGCGAGGCCGAGGAGGGCAGGGCGTGTCGGCGGAAGGCGAGGGAGGGCGGCCGTGGGCCGCCGACCGAGCCTGAGCGGTCGGGGCCGACGAAGTCGGCCCCGACGCACCGCAGCGCCCGCCATCCTCGGCCGCAGCCGCGATCACACTAGCCGCCCGCGTCGAGGGCCCGCTGGAGCGCCGGCCCGAGCCCCTTGCGGGCGGCCTCGACCGCCGGGTGGCCGTAGCCCTGCGAGCGGCGCTCGAGCTCCTTGCGGGCGGCGGCGTGGACGCGCGACATGGCCTGGAGCTTCGAGCGCGCCGCGCGCACGCGGGCGAGGTCGGGCTCGAACAGGGCGAGGAAGCGCGGCGGGCCCGGGTCCTCGGCGAGCATCTCGCGCGTCGCGGCCACGGCGCGGGCGCGCTCGTCGTCGGGCTGGTCGGGGTCGAGGTCGATGTTCGCGAGCAGGCGCAGGGCGGCGGCCGCCTCCCAGCGGTCGACCGGCGTGGGCGCCAGGGCGAGCGCGACGAGGACCTCCTCCTGCACGGCGTGGCGCAGCCAGGCCTCGAACGCGGGCTCGAGCGCCTCGAGGCGCGCGCGCGCCTCGTCCCAGTCGGCCGGGCGCTCGAGGGCGCCCGCGGCGCGGCGGAGCGCCGTGACCAGGAGCGGCGCGCGCTCGGCGTCGTCGAGGAGGAAGCGGCAGGCGGCCCAGGCGAGCGCGCGCGAGCCCCGGCGGCGCTTCTCCTCGGGGCCGACCGTGGCCACGGTCGTCGTCAGGGCCGGCGGCCCGCCGAGGAACAGCGGCAGGTAGGCGTCGAGGAGGCGCTCGCGGGCGCGGACGCGCAGGCGCAACGTCGCCCGGTCGGGCGCGACGACCTCGACGAAGACCATCGCCAGCCCCTCCTCGAGCCACGTCTCGGGCAGGTCGGCGCCGAGGCCGGCGACGAGGCGCCGGCGGAAGACGGCCGAGGCGAGGGGCCGGATCACGGGCTCGGTGGGGACGGCCACGTCGTCGGGGAGCGGGCCCGGCTCGTGCAGGGAGAAGACCTCGCCCTTCGCGCAGAGGAACGCCCCGGCCGGCCGCTGCCCGAGGCCGTGCTCGCGCGCGTGGAGGGCGAAGCGGGCCGGGTCGCCCAGGACCACCGTGCGCGGCGGCGCCGCCGGCGGCGGGAGGAAGGGGAAGGCCACGTCGAGGGCGCCCTCGAGCGCCTCGAGCGTGCGCAGGACGTCCTCGTCCTCGCCGGGCGGGAGGTCGCTGCGCAGCGTCGCGCGCGCGCCCTCGAGGAGGGGGAGGTCGGCGGCGTCGTGCAGGTCGACGGCCTCGCCCGGCGGCGGGCCGGCCGACGTGCAGGCGGTCAGGGCGACGAGGGCGGCGAGGGCGGGGCGCGCGCGCATGGGGGCAGTCTCGTCCACGCGCGGCCGCGCGTCAAAGTTCCGCGCCGCAAGTCCTCACGGGGGCAGGAACAAGCGCCGCGCCGTCGCCCCCAGGAGGGCGCGGGCCTGGCCGGGCGAGAGGCCGGCGTCGCGCACGACGGTGAGCTCGCGCGACCACGCGTAGGGCAGGTCGGGGAAGTCGGAGCCGTAGAGGAGCCGGTCGGCGCGGCGGGCGAGGACGGAGAGGTCGGGGCCGCCCGGGAGGTAGCGGGCGATCGCCATGGTCGTGTCGAGGAACAGGCGCGGGTGGCGGTCGAGGAGCGCCTCGTACTCGTCGAACTCGTCGGCGCCGAGGTGGGGCACGACGAGCGTCAGGCCCGGGTGGCGGGCGAGGACGCGGTCGACGGCGTCGACGGAGCAGAGGGCGCGGGTGTCGACGCCGTAGGCGTCGCTCGCGGGCTCGCGGCCGGCGTGCATGACGACGGGGACGGCGGCGGCGGCGGCCTCCTCGAAGACCTCGTCGAGGCGCGGGTCGTCGGGCGCGATCTTCTGCACGTGGCAGTGGATCTTCACCCCGCGCGCGCCCTCGCCGAGGGCGCGGCGGAGGAGGTCGCGCGCGCCGCGCTCGCCGGGGAAGACGGTGGCCGTGGGGATCACCTGGGGGAAGCGGCGCGCGAGGTCGAGGACGTAGCGGTTGAGGTCGGCGGCGATCCCGGGCTTGTGGGCGTAGTGGAGGCCGACGACGCGGTCGACGCCGCGCGTGGCCAGGAACTCGATCACCTGCTCCGAGCGGAGGCGGTAGCGGATCGGCCAGGCGTGGCGGTCGAACCAGCCCCACAGCGCCTCGAACAGGCGGTCGGGGAACAGGTGGACGTGCGCGTCGACGACGGGGTGCTCGACGGGCGCGCGGGGCGCCTCGGGGTCGTCGAGGAGGCCGGGGACGTCCATCACGGGCGCGCCGCCCGGAGGGTGAAGGAGAAGATCGCCCCCGGCCCGCTCGACTCCTCGAGCACGAGGCGGCCGCCGTGGGCCTCGACGATCCCGCGGGCGATCGCCAGCCCGAGGCCCGCGCCGGCGCCGCGGCCGCGGCGCGCCTGCCAGAAGCGGTCGAAGAGGTGCGGGCGGTGCGCCGGGTCGACGCCGGGGCCCGCGTCGGCGACGGAGAAGCGCACGCCGTCCGCCGCGCGCCGGGCGCGGACGGCGACCCGCCCGCGCGCCGGCGTGAACCGGATCGCGTTGGCGAGCAGGTTCTGCAGCACCTGCAGGGCGCGCTCGCGGTCGGCGAGCACCGGCGGCAGGTCGGGCGGGACGTCGACGTCGAGGGCCACCTCGCGGGCGCCGGCGATCGGCAGGAGCGGCTCGACGGAGGCGCGGGCGAGGGCCGCGGGCGGCGTGGCGGCGGGGTCGACCGTCAGGCCGCCGGCCTCGATCGTCGACACGTCGAGGAGGTCGGACACGAGGCGGTCCATCTGCAGGGTCGTCCGCAGGAGGAGGGCGAGGGCGTCGGGCGGCGGCGTGGCCTGCAGCGCCTGGAGGCGCTGCACGGTGAGCGCGATCGCCTGGAGCGGGCTGCGCAGGTCGTGGCCCACGATGCGCACGACCTCGTCGCGGGCGGCGACCGCCTGCGTGGCCTCGTCGAGGAGGCGCAGGTTGTCGATCGCCAGCGCCGCGCGCAGGGCGAGCGCCCGGGCGAGCGCCAGGTCGTCCTCGTCGAAGAGGCGCCCCGACCGGGCGGTGTGGACGAAGGTCAGGGCGCCGAGCGTGCGCCCGCGCGCCGCCATGGGCGCGATCACGAGGGACCGCGGCCGGAGGCGCGCGGCGACGTCCGGGCCGTGGAGGTCGCCCACGGCGGGGTCGGCCACGCGCACGGCCTCGCCGCCCGCGACGGCGCGCTCGAGCAGCGCGACGGCCCCGGCCTCGGCGACGAAGGCCTCGAGCGCGCGCCGCGCGTCGTCGGCCGCGGCGGCGACCTCGAGCGTCTCGAGGCCGCCCCCGTCGGTGGTCAGCGACACGACGCAGCCATCGGCCACGCGCGGGACGACGAGGCGCGCGAGGCCGCGCAGGCGGTCCTCGAGGGCCAGGGGCGCGGCGAGGCGGAGGCCGGCGTCGGCCAGGATCTGGAGGCGGCGCTGCGCCCGGCGGTGGTCGGTGACGTCGACGGCGGCGCAGATCACGCCGATCACTCGGCGGTCGGGGCCGCGCCGCGGGTCGACGACGAGGTCGTACTCGCGCTCGACCCCGTCCAGGCAGACCGTCACCTCCATGCGCTCGGAGCGCCCGGTGGTCATCACCCGGCGCTTGACCTCGGTCACGTGGGCGGCCTCGTCGGGGCGCGAGAAGAGGTCGGCCTCGGTCTTGCCGAGGACGCGCGCCGCGTCGAAGCCCGGGGGCGGGTTCTCGAACCAGGTGATGCGCAGGTCCAGGTCCTGCTCGAAGAGCACCACCGGCGAGCCGCGCAGGGCCATGCGGTAGCGCTGGTCGGCCTCGTCAGCGCGCGCGCAGAGCGCCGCCGCGGTCGCCGCGACGTCGGCGAGGGCGGCCGCATCGTCGGGGCCCCAGGCCCGCGGGCCGGGGTCGAGGGCGACCACGGCGCCCGCGCCGCCGGGCAGGGCGGCGGCCGCGAGCGCCGGGGCGTCGGAGCGCGCGAACGAGGTCTCGGCGACGAGGGCCTCCCGGGCGAGGGCGCGGGCGGCCTCCAGGTCCGCGCCGGTCAGGCCGACGCTGGCCTCCTCCTCGGCGCGGCCCGGCAGGGTCAGGAGCGCCAGGCCCGCCGGGGCCGCGAGCGCCCTGGCGGCGAGCCGCGCCAGGCGCGGGAGGGCGTCCTCGCGCAAGGTCAGGTGACGTCGCTCCCGGCGCTGCCCTTCACCCGGGGATGGTAGGCCGCGCGGCGCGCGTTGCAAGGGCATCGCCGGCGCCGAGCCAGGCGAGCAACGCCGTCGGGTCGCCGACGAGGACCTCGAAGGGCGCCGCCGGCGCGAGCGCGCCCGTCGCGCGCGCCGCGGCCGCGACGACGGCCGCCGCGTGCTGCACCTGATGCCGCGTCGACCCCGCCCGCACCAGGGAGGCCCCCTGCTTCAGCTCGAGCACGAGCGCCGCGCGGCGCTCGAGGCGCGGCGGGGAGAGGTCGACGACGACGAAGTCCCCGGCGAAGGCGCGCTGGTCGGCGCGCAGCAGCCACAGGTGGGTCCGGCGCTCGAGGAGGGCCCGGGCGAAGCGCCGCTCGGGGCCGCTGCAGGCGAGCGCGCGCCGGACCGCGGCGACGTCGCCGCGGCGCGCCCCGGCGGCCCGGGCGAGCGCGAGGTCGCCGCGGCGCAGGAGCGGGAGGGTCAGGCGGACGACGATCGGCGCGCGCATGAAGGCCCCGCTCCGCGCCAGGACCGGGGCGGGGGCGGCGGCTGTCGCCGTCAGCGGTCGGGGTCGCGCCGCCAGCGCCACGGCGCGCCCGGCCGGTCGCGCTCAGCCACCAGCCCTGCGGCAGGCGAGCGACCTCGGCCAGCGTCGGGTCGCGCCGGACGAGCTGGCCCAGGCCCACGACGCGCGCGTCGGCCCGGGCCGCGGGCCCGCCGGCGTGGAGCTGCCAGGCGCCGTCGTCGTCGTGCGTGACGAGCAGCACGGCCTCGCCCTCGATCACCTGCCGCGTCGTGACCACGGGCGGGTCCTCGAACGGCCAGGTGTCGTCGCCCGGCGTGGCGGCGAAGCGCGTGACGACGTCCTGAAGCGCCTCCTCCGGCGTCAGGGCGCGGATCCGCCCCCAGGCGGCGCGGCCGGCCGCGTCGGACAGGACGGACGCGCGCGCCGGGGCGGTCACCTGGTGGACGCCGCGCTCGCAGAGGAGGAGCTGGAGGTGGTGACCGCACCGGTCCACCGTGTGAGCAGGATACCGCGGCTCACGGCTCGCCGTTCGGCTTCGGCTCGTCGCCGCCGGTGTTCGAGGCGCTCAGCACCGTGGCGACGAACGCCGCGAGCGCCGGCTCGCCCTCCCCCGCGTGCCACAGGTGCAGCACGACCTGCTCGTCGCCGCGCCGCAGCACGAGCCACCGCTTCTCGCGCAGGGCGGCGAGCAGGAGGAGGGCGAGGACGAGGAAAGGGACGGCCAGCGCGAGCCAGGGCCAGGCGCGGCTCAGGGCCGTGAACACGAGCCCGGTCGCCAGCCCGGCGGTGAGCGCGGCGCAGCCCCAGCGCCGGCCGGTGACGACGGTCGGCGCCCACTCGGCGAGGTCCCACGAGCGGGCGACGGCGCCGCCCGAGAGCTCCTCGAGGGTGCGCGGGGCGCGGAGGCGCAGGTCGCCGAGGCGGGGGGCCGCTCCAGGGAAGCGGACCGACCAGACCTCCGTCGCCGGGTCGATCGGCGAGGGGACGACCTCGACCGGGAGCCGCTCCTCCTCGGTGCGCCCCACGGTCTCGCCGGCCGGGATCGGTTGGCCGCGGCGGGCGACGTAGAGGAGCAGGTCGAACAGGAGCTCGAGCCCGTCGCCGCCCGCGCCGCGTGGGGCCCACAGGAGCAGGTCGGGCAGCCCGAACTGCGCGCGGAAGCCGCGGCTGAGGAGGCTCACCTCGTCCCCCTCGGCGGCGACCGACACCCCGAGCCAGAGGGGGAGCGGGAGGTCGTCGTCGCCGAGCTCGCGGACGGAGTCGACGAAGAAGTCGCGCGGATGCGCCACGCCGCCCGCGCCCCAGTAGACGCCGACGGCCTGGCTCGCCTCGGCGACGGCCGCGACGACGCGGGTGAGCGCGAGGAGGCCCCGCGCGCCCGGCGCGCTCGCCTCCGGCGAGAGGCCGACGATCAGGTGGGCGGCGTGGGGCGGCAGCTCCCAGCCGGTGCCCAGGGCGCAGAGGCTGTGCTGCGCGGCGGCCTCCGCCTCGCCGCCGGGCACGGGCGTCGGCATGGCGGCGACGAAGACGGTCCCGACGCCCTCCAGGGCGAACATGAGCACGTCGCCCTCTCCCTCCTGCAGGACGAGGGCGGGCCCCGCCGGGGCGATCGTCGCATGGGCGGTCCGCACGGCCTCGGCCGTCAGGCACCCGGGGGCCGAGGTGAGCACGAACGCGACCGCGGCCCCGCTCCCCTGCTCCGGCGTCGCCTGCTCGGCCTCCTGCATCCTCGCCTCCGGGGGGTGATGATCGCCTGCGCCGCACGCCCGCGCGCGGGGGGCCGGGAGCTGCCAGGATCCGAGGGGGGAGGAGCCCGGATGACCCACGACGACCCCGCGTCCGGCCGCGAGCAGCCCTCGCCGGCGGTCCCGGTCTGGGTCGACGCCACGGCGAACCGGTTCGGCATGCCGGTGCTCGACTTCACGCCGGTCTTCGCCGAGCTGACCTCGGCCTCGACGAACCCGGAGGTGGCCGCGCGCGCCGTCTCGTGGGGCCGGACGTCGATCGGCCTGGAGCTCGACGCCGCCGCCGTCGAGTCGCTGGCGCCGATCGCGTGCGACCTGCGCTACCCGGCGGCCCGGGTCCTGCCGGACGGCCTCCTCTTCACGCCGGGGGCGATGGAGGAGAAGTGGGTCCTCGTGCACCGGGCCGGCGAGGTCCTGGCGGCGCGGAGCTGGACGGGCGCCGTGCTCGCCAGCGCCCGCGCCCGGCGGGAGGGGGACCTGCTCGTCCTGCACGCGCTGCGGGTCAGCGAGGAGGCCAACCTGGCCTCCTTCGGAGACGCCGTGGAGGTGTTCGACTGGCTGGTCCGGAGCCACGCCCTGGGCGAGCTCCTCCCCCTGCCGGTCAGCGAGGAGGCGGCGGCCTCCCTCGAGCGGGCGCCCCTGGCGGGCTTCTCGGTCTTCGGCTCGAGGCTCGTCTGCGCGGCCCGCCGGTGGGCGCCGCCGCCGCCCTCGCGGCCGCTCCGC
Organism: Planctomycetota bacterium; assembly: GCA_023954375.1. Taxonomy (GTDB): domain Bacteria; phylum Planctomycetota; class J058; order J058; family J058; genus JAMLIC01. Next base: position 146,485 of record JAMLIC010000002.1, on the reverse strand, counting down.
GCCGACGGGGCGGTCCTCATGGCCGTGCGCCGCGGCGACGCGCAGGCCGTCCGGGACCTGGTCGCCGGGGGCGAGGCGGTCGATCCGCCGACCACGTTCGCGGGTTACACGCCGCTGGCGATCGCCCTCGTGCGCGGCGACGTCGCGATGGTCCGGACGCTCCTCGACCTCGGCGCCGACCCGGGCGCGCGCGACGACCGCGGCAACTTCCCGCTCGGGATCGGCGTCGTCCACGGCGCGCCGCGCGAGGCGCTCGAGGCCCTGCTCGCGCGCCGCGCCGACCCCCGGGCCGTCAACGCCGACGGCTACGGCGCGCTCCACGCGGCGGCCGAGGTGGGCAACGCCGGCGCGATCCCCTGGCTCCTCGGCCTCGGGCTGGAGGTCGACGCGCGCACGGGCCGGGGGCACACCGCCCTGCAGATCGCCGCGGCGCTGGGGCGGCTCGACGCGGTGAAGGCGCTCGTGGAGGCCGGCGCGGACGTCCGCGCCGGGTCGCCGAACGGCACGGCGCTCGAGATCGCCCGGGAGGAGGGGAAGGGGGAGGTGGCGGCGTTCCTCGCGGGGGGCGAGTGAGTCTCCTCACCTCGGCGGGTCGTCGAGCAGGTGAACGAGGCCGTGTCGGCGTGGCGCGCGCTCGCGAAGGCGGTCGGGTGTCGTGCCGCGCGGATCCGGGAGATCGCGGCGCACCTCCGGCCGCTCTGACCGAGCGCCGCCTGAGGGGCATGCCCGTTCGTCCTTCGGCTCTGCTTCTTGCCGAACTCTGGTTCCTCGGCACGCTCGCTCGTGTGGACCTGATCGACCGCATCGAGCACGCCCTCATGGGCGCTCCCGTCGAGGTCCATGAGCACCCGCCCTGGCTCGGCTGGCTGCTGGTGTGCCTGTGTCGTCAACGTGCCAGGCAGTCGTGGCGCGTGTGGGTCAACAGGACCAAGCTCCGCGGCGCCGATCAGAGCAGACGCGGAGAAGTGCCCGACCTCCCGGGGGTGGACCTATCACACTCCGGCGAGGCCGGCGCGCTCCTCCGCGAGCGCGACGCGATCGCGCCCTCTCGCCTTGGCGTCGTGCAGCGCACCGTCGGCCGCGGCGAAGAGCGCTGCGGCGCCGCCGACGAGCCCGAGGTCGCCCACCGCGACGCCCACAGAGACGGTGAGGGCGATGGGACCGTCCGACCGCGCCACCGCCTCGCGGATGCGTTCGCCCATGGCGAGCGCGCCCGCACGGTCGGCGTTGATTGCGATGACGGCGAACTCCTCGCCGCCGAAGCGGAAGACCTCGTCCCCGTGCCGCACGGCGGTCTGCAGGGTCCTCGCAACCGCTCGCAGCGCGCCGTCGCCACCGGCGTGGCCGTGCAGCTGGTTGACGCGTCGGAAGTGGTCGATGTCGATGATGAGCAGGGCCAGGCGGCGGCCAGGGGCAAGGGCTGCCCATGCTTCGGTCCAGGCCCGGTCGAACGCGCGCCGGTTGCCGACCTCGGTGAGGGCGTCGACGTAGGCGATGAGCCGGAAGCGGTTCGACTGCGAAGTCAGCCGTCCCTCGCGCTCGCGCATGCGCAAGAGGACGCGGATCCGGGCGTCGAGCTCGGCGACACGCATGGGCTCGACGCAGAAGTCGTCCCCCCCCGCCTCGAGGACCCGCACCTTCTCGTCGACGTCCGACTCCGTGGTCAGGTACAGCACGGGCAGGAACGCCGTAGCCAGGGCCTTGAGGCGCGAGCACACCTCGATGGGGTCCATGCCCACGAGCCGCAGCCCGAGGAGCACGGCATCGGGCGGAGCCGTCTCGACGGCCCGCAGCGCCGCGGGGCCGTCGTCGACGCATACGAGGGCGTAGCCGAGCCGCGAGAGGCTCACGGTCACTCTGGCCCGCGCCTCGGCGTCGCCCTCTACGTAGAGGATTCGGGCGGGCATGGCCGGTCCGAGCGCGACGCGACGCGTCCTAGGTCGCTCAGCATCTGCTGCGCGCGTGACATGGCCGCGCGGCTCCGCGCCAGCTCGTTGCCCAGCCGCACGAGCTCCGCCTGGCTCGACTCGAGGGCCAGGGTCTGCTCCGCGAGGAGGGTAACGACGGCCAGGACCGCCTCGTCTCCGGACCGCCGCTCCGCCCTCAGCGCGTCGTCTGCGCGCCCGCGCTCGGCCTGGCGCCGCTCGGCCTCGCGCGCGCGCTCCCGGTCGCGGCTCTTGCGGCCCTGAGCGCCGCCGCGCGCGGTCTGCCGCTTGCCGTCGGTGACGAGATCCTCCTCCGCCCGAGCCCGGTCGTCGGCCGACCGCCGGCGCGACTCCGCGGCGTCCGCCTGGGCTCGCGCGCGCGAGAGGTCCTCGTTCTTTGCACGTGTCATGCTCCGCCTCCTGCCGGGCCTCCGCATCAACGCGGCTGCGCCGACCCGGCAGTCGGGGCAGGGCCCCATTGTCGTCCAGCTCGACGTCGGCCGTCGCGCCAATTCCGCGTGGCCAGCAGATTGGTGACCCGGATCACTGCACCGCGAGCGACTCGCTCGGTGACCTCGAACTCGCGGATCCGTCGAGCTTCGTCGCCCCGCCCCCGGTCCATGTGGCGTCGGTCGTGGCGTCGGCGCACGACGGGCTCCGGAAGCGCGACGGGGCGCCGGTCGTGACCGCGCCCCGTCGTTAACTCATACAGCCAAGTGGGTTTGAACCACTGACCTCCTGATCCACAGTCAGGCGCTCTACCAGCTGAGCTATGGCTGCCCAGTCCCGTGAGGGACGGCCGGGGATCGTAACGGCTGTCCCGGGGAGCGTCAACGAACCGCGGGTCAGCGCCCCATGAACTTCGTCATGCGGCCCTGGGCCAGGAGCTTGCCCTCGGCGCTCTTGATGTCCACCTCCACGAAGGCCAGCGTGCGCCCGGCCTTGAGGCAGCGAGCCTCGGCCTTGACCGTCTCGCCCTGGGGGGCGGCGGCGAAGTAGGAGACGTTGAGGTCGGTCGTGACGCCCGGCCGGCCGTCCTGGTCCGCGCTCATGATCGCGATCGTCCCGGCGTCGTCGACGAGCGTCGCGATCGCCCCGCCGTGCAGCGTGCCGACCATGTTCACGACCGCGTCGGTCACGGGGAGGGCCACCACGGCGCGGCCCGGCTCGACCGCCTCGAGCGTCATGCCGGCCAGCGAGCGGTCGAAGCCGAGCTGGCCGAAGAGGGCGCGGCGCGGGTCGTCGGGGGCGAGGTCGGGCACGGGAGCTCCTGTCAGGCCTTGCCGTTGCCGCCCTGGACGATGATGACCAGGTGGTCGCGCGGGCCGATCACGGTCTCGGGCGGCGGGTTGACGCGCATGGCGTAGCCGGGCGTGCGCGGGCCGTCGGCGCCGAGCGCCTCGATCCCCACGAGCAGGGCGTTCTTCTCGCGCTTGAGCTGCTCGATCGCCGCGATGAAGGTCTTGCCGACGAGCTTGTCGGGCACGGGCTGCTTCTGCAGCGTCTCGCCCGCCTTCGAGGTCAGGAGCTCGCTCACGACGTTGGCCAGGCCGGGGTGCATGGCGGCCATGGCCAGGTGGTGCCCGCCCGCCTCCGACGTCGTGATGACCTCCTCGATCCCGGCCGCCCGCAGGTGCGGCTCGTTCGCCCGGTTGAGCAGCTCGGCGCAGGTGTAGATCTGCGGGTTCATGCGCTCGATCATGAGCGCGGCGAGCACCGTGCGGGCGTCGCGGTCCTGGTCGCTGCGGGGCTTCGTCGTGTCGGCGACGATGATCGCCCGCCGCGCGTGGATGATCCGCGCCTGCTCGAGCACCTCGGGCGTCGTGTAGTCGCCCGGGACGAAGAACACGCGCGCCGCGATGTCCATGCGCGTGATCTCGGGCGGGAGCTCCTCGAGCTCGGCCACGATCACGACCGACGGCGCCCCCTCCTCGTTGAGCTTCAGCTCCTCGACGATCAGCGGCACGAGGTTGTTCCAGCCGCACAGGACCAGGTGGTCGGTCAGGTGGAAGCGGTCCATGTCGTCGATCTCCATGCGGCGCTTCAGCCGGTTGACCATGAGCGCCGTCACGACGCCCGTGAAGATGGCGAAGGTCGTCATGCCGCCGAACATGACGGCGAGGGTCACGGCCTTGCCGACCGTCGTCCGCGGCAGGCCGATCATGGGCTCCGTGGCCACCATGAAGAACACCGTCGCCCAGGCGGCGTTCCAGGGGTTCGACAGGTCCTCCTGCGGCGGCGGCAGGTCGGCCGCGCGCTCGTGGTCGAGCGCCCAGTTCACGGCCTCCGCGATCCGCTCCGGCAGGGCGTCGCGGTCGGCGAGCGCCGCCGGGCTGAGCACGACCTCGTTCACCCGGCCGCCCTCGACCTTGGCCTGGACGAGCGTCGCCGGGTCCGGCTCCGCCTCGAGCGCCGCCCGCGCCCGCTGCCGCTCGTGCAGCTCGCTCATGGAGAGCACGAAGCTGCCCACGGTCAGCAGCGTGACGAGGATCATGCCGAGGACCAGGTACTCCCCCACGGCCGAGCGGAAGAGCGCCGACATGAAGCGCACGCGCCGCGAGAGGATCATCGCCGCGCGGAACACGCGCAGGAGGCGCAGGATCCGCAGGACGCGCAGGCTCTGCGCCCAGGGGATGATCGCCAGGATGTCGACCCAGTACTGCGCCAGGAAGCGCAGCTTGTCGGGCGCGACGTGGTACTTGAGCCCGATCTCGAGCACGAACACGACGGTGATCACCGTCTGGATCAGCTCGATCGTGTGCTGCCGGTGGTCGTCGGGGGGCAGCCAAAGGTGCAGGAGCACCAGCCCCACCGAGATCAGGATCAGCACCACCACCGCGACGCTGACCGCCGGGTGGTAGACGAACGCCCCCAGGCGCTCCTTGAGCGGTCGCTCGGCCACGGGACCCCTGCCGCCCCCGCTGCCCCGGGGACGGGCGAGGATCATAGCGACCCGGCCGGCCCGGCGCGCGGGCCGGCGAGGGCTCCCGCGCCGCCGCCCGGTCGGGTATACACGGCGGCCCCAGAGGAGCGCCCGCCATGCCCTTCACCTTCTCCGGCAAGACCCTGCGCAAGGTCGGCGTGATCGGCTCCGGCCAGATCGGCCCCGACATCGCCCTGCACTTCACCAAGGTCCTCGCCGAGCACCAGACCCAGGTGGTCGTCGTCGACATCAGCGCCGAGGCGCTGGAGCGCGGCCGCGCCAAGCTGGAGAAGAAGGTGCAGAAGGGCGTCGAGTCGAAGGCCTTCGCGCCCGACGAGGCGGCGCGCATGCTCGAGGGCGTGACCTTCACGAGCGACTACGCGGCGCTCGCCGGCGCCGACCTCGTCGTCGAGGCCGCGACCGAGGACGAGCGGATCAAGGGCAAGATCTTCGCCCAGCTCGAGGCCGCCTGCTCGAAGGACGCCCTGCTGCTCTCGAACTCGTCGCACCTCGAGCCCGAGCGGATCTTCGCCGGGATCGCCGACCGCTCGCGCACGGCCGTCGTCCACTACTTCTTCCCCGCCGAGCGCAACTACGTGGTCGAGGTCGTCCCCGGGAAGGACACGGCCGACGCGACCGCCCGCTGGCTGCTCGGCTTCTACGAGGCGATCGGCAAGGTCCCGGTGCGGATCGGCAGCCGCTACGGCTACGCGATCGACCCGATCTTCGAGGGGCTCCTGCAGACCTCCTGCTGGCTGGTCGAGAAGGGCCACGCGACGACCAAGGAGGTCGACGCGGTGGCGAAGAAGGCCCTGGGCCTCGGCGTCGGGCCGTTCACGGCCCACAACCTGACCGGCGGCAACCCGATCACCGCCGAGGGCCTCGAGCAGCTCCACGAGCGCGTCCACCCCTGGTTCCAGCCGCCGCCGTCGCTCCTGGAGAAGGTGGCGGCGAAGCAGGACTGGGAGGTCCCCGGCCGCGGCGAGCAGGTCGACGTCGCCCCCGAGCGCGCCGCGCGGATCGCCGACGCGCTCCTCGGCACCTACTACGGGCTCGTCTGCGAGGTCCTCGACAGCGGGATCACGAACGTCGCCGACTACGACCTGGCGCTCGAGATGTCGCTCGACATCCAGGCGCCGTTCCAGGCCATGGACCGCCTGGGCACCGACCGGGCGCTGGCCCTCGTGCGCAGGGTCGCCGAGGAGCAGCCGGGCTTCCCGGTCGCGCGCTGCCTGGTGGAGAAGGGCGAGGCGAAGGCGTCCTGGGACGTGCCGTTCATCACGCGCGACGACCGGGACGGCGTGGCCGTGCTGACGATCCGCCGCCCCAAGGTGCTGAACGCGCTGAACGCCGAGGTCTTCGCCCAGCTCCAGCGCCACGCCGAGGCGATCGCGGCGGACGCCTCGGTCGTCGGGGCGGTGATCACGGGCTTCGGCGCCAAGGCCTTCGTCTCGGGCGCCGACGTGGGTTTCCTGGCCCGGATCGAGACCCCCGAGCAGGGCGACCGCACCTGCCTCGACTCGCAGCGGCCGCTGAACACGATCCAGGCGCTGAAGAAGCCCGTCGTGTGCGCGATGAACGGCCTGGCCTTCGGCGGCGGCAACGAGCTCGCGATGGCCTGCCACGCGCGGCTGTGCGTGAAGGGCCTCAAGGTCCTCGCCGCCCAGCCCGAGCCGAACCTGGGGATCATCCCCGGCGCCGGCGGCACGCAGCGCCTGCCGCGCCTGATCGGCGTCGAGGCGGCCGCGCGGCTCCTGCGCACGGGCAAGCCGATCTCGTCGGCCGACGCGGTGACGCTGGGCCTCGTGCGCGAGGAGGTCGAGCGCGACGCCCTGGTCGCGGCCGCGGTCGACCTCGTGCGCCGCGCGGCCAAGGGCGAGGTCGCCCTGGCCCCCCTGCCCGCCGGCCCCCTGCCCGACGTCCCGGCGAGCCTGCCCGACGTCGACCTCGGCCACCTGAGCCGCGCCGTCGACCAGGTCCTCTGCCGCGCGATCCTCGAGGGGGCGCGCCTGCCGCTCGACGAGGGGCTGCGCCTCGAGGCGCGCCTCTTCGGCGAGTGCGTGAACCTGAAGGACATGAGGATCGGCATCACGACCTTCCTCGAGCAGGGCCCCCGCGCCCGCGCACCGTTCGTGCACGCTTAGCCGTCACCCCTCGCCCCGCTTCCTTCCGCCGCGCCTGGCCAGTATCGTTTGACGCCGGAGGTGCCCATGCGTCGGGCCCTGGTCGGCCTGGTCGTCGTCCTCGCGCTCGCGGGCTGCAGCGGCAACGAGCCCGCTCCACGCCCCGAGCCGCCGCCGCCGCCGCCGCGCAAGAGCCGCCTCCACCGCTACGCCTTCCAGGCCGAGGCCCCGTCGAACCGCGAGGTCGGCACGCCGCTCCCCGGCGAGGACGCGGAGCTGACGGCGCCGGACGGGCGGGTGGTGCGCATCTCCGACTACCGCGGGCGCCCGCTGATCCTCGTCTTCAACCGCGGCTTCGCCGGGTTCGTCTGCCCCTACTGCGCGACCTACACCGCCCAGCTCGCGGCGCGCTACCAGGAGATCCGCGCGCTCGGCGGCGAGGTCCTCCTCGTCTACCCGACGCGCGACGCCGACGAGGCCCGCGTGCTGGAGTTCGCCGACGCCGTCAACGAGATCCTGGAGGAGGAGGGGGGCGACGCCTTGCCCTTCCCCGTGTTCCTCGACCGCGGCCTGGCGGCGACGGTGCGCTTCAACCTCACGGGCGACATCACCCGGCCGTCGACGTTCGTGCTCGACCGCGCCGGCGTGCTCCGCTACGCCTACGTGGGGAGCGCGCCCGACGAGCGGCCCGCGGTCGACCGGGTCGTCGAGGAGCTCCGGGCCGTCGCCGGCGGCGGGAGCTGACGCCGGTGCGCCCCGACGACCCGACCGTGGTGGAGCCCCCGGCCGACGCGGGCGACGGGCCGTCGGAGCTCGACCAGCGGCTCGTCGAGGCGGCGATCCGCCGCGGGCTGATCTCGGCCGTCCAGGCGCGGGAGCTGCTCGACTCCTGCGCCACGCCGCCGGGCGGCAACCCGGCGCTGGCGGCCAGCGGCGAGGGGTCGGTCGTCGTCGCCAACCTCCTCTCGCGCGGCGTCCCCGCGAAGGTCGCGGCCGAGCTCGAGGACGAGGCGAAGAACGACTTCGTCCCCGGCTACCGCGTCCTGGGCGAGCTGGGCCGCGGCGGCATGGGCGTCGTCTACAAGGCGCTCCAGAAGCGCCTCGACCGGGTGGTCGCCCTCAAGGTGGTGAACCCGGGCGCCGCCCGCGAGCCCGACTACCTGCGCCGCTTCAACCAGGAGGCGCTGGCGCTGGCGCGCCTGAACCACCCGAACATCGTCCAGGTCTACGACTACGGCGAGGCGGCCGGGCGCGTCTACCTGGCGCTCGAGTTCGTCGAGGGCGACGACGCCTACAAGGCCCTGCGCCAGGGCGGCCCCATGAGCGAGGCGCAGGCGCTGCGGATCGCCCGCGACGCCGCGATCGGCCTCGGGCACGCCCACGCGGCGGGGATCATCCACCGCGATGTCAAGCCGGCCAACCTCCTGCTCGTCCCGCGGCAGAAGCCCGGCCCGGACGACCGCTGGGTGGCGAAGGTCACCGACCTCGGGCTCGCGCGGCAGCAGCAGGGCGCCCCGGGCGACGGCCAGACGACGCGCGCCGGGACGATCCTCGGCTCGCCCTCCTACATGGCGCCCGAGCAGGCGGACGGCAAGCCGGCCGACTTCCGCAGCGACATCTACGCGCTCGGGGCGACGCTCTACCACCTCGTCACCGGGCGCCCGCCCTTCGAGGCGGAGTCGGCGATCCAGGTGATCGTCAAGAAGCAGACCCAGCGCCTCGACGACCCGCGCGCCCTGTCCCCGCGCCTCGGCGACGGCGCCGTGCGGGTGATCGACCGCTGCATGGCGCGGCCGCCGGGCGACCGCTACTCCAGCTACGAGGCGCTGATCGAGGACCTCGAGCGGGTGCTCCGCGGCGAGGACCCGCTGGCGCCGCTCGTCCCCGAGCAGGCGTCGAGCCTGACGCTCGGGCCGCTGCGGCCGACGGCCCGGGTCGCCTCGCCCGCGGCCGGCCGCGGCCCGTCGAGCGGCGTCGTGGCCGCCGCGGTCGTCGCGGGCGCCGTCGTCATCTCGGGGCTGGTGTCGATCGGCCTGGCCATGCGCGCCATCCCGGGCGGCGAGGCGCCGACCGCCCCGGGCGCGGGGGCGGCGGCCGCCGCCATCACCGCGCTGGGCGCCCTCGCCCCGTCGGACGCCCTCGAGCCGGGCCGCCTGCGCCAGGTCCTCGACCTCGTGCAGGGCGCCCCGCCCGACGAGCGCCCGGCCCTCGAGCTGCAGCTGGCCAGCGTCGTCGGCCGGGCGCTCGACGCCCTCGAGCCGGTGCGGACGCAGACCCTGGAGGCGCGGCTGGCCGCGGCCGACTACGCCGCGCTCGCCGCGGCGGTCGACCGCACGCTCGAGACCTACATCCTGCTCGGGCGCGAGGTCCCGCCCAGGCTCCAGGCGCTCGCGGCCACGGCCGCGCTCGCCGCCGGCGAGGAGGGGCGCGCCGAGCGCGCCGCCTGGGCACGCGCCGCGGCGGCGTCGGACCCGCTGGCCGTCGTCGAGGCGCTCGAGGGCTTCGCCGCGCGCTTCCCCTGGAGCCCGGCGCTGGCGGACGCGCGGGCGCGCCTCGCCGCGGCCGAGGCGCAGGCGCCCCTCGTCACGCTGGCGCCGTCGGTCGAGGGCGCCGCCCTGCAGGTCGACGGCCGCGCCGTCGGGGCGGGCACCTGGACCGGCCGGCTGCTCGTCGGCGCGCACGAGGTCGTCGCCGAGGCGCCCGGCCACTTCGTCCTCACGCGCACGATCGACGTCCAGGCCCCCGGCCGCCTCCCGCTGCGGCTCGACCCGCAGCCCGCCCGGCCGCTGGTCGGCGACAAGGAGCGCGCCCGCCCGGTGTGGTCGCCGCGCCGCCCCGTCCTCGAGCAGTGGCGCGTCCTCGCCGGCCAGTGGGCGGCCGTGCCCGAGCGCGCCGCCCTCCGGGGCGAGGCCGACCGCGTCTGGGCGAGGGCCGAGCGCGAGCTCACCGACCCGCTCACGCGCCTCGGGTGCCTCGAGGGGCCGTGGCGCCTGGAGTGGGAGTGCCTCGCGCCCGACGACGGCGCGGCCGAGGTGCGCCTCCTGCGCGACGAGGACGGCCGCGCGGCCGTCGTCGGCGTCGCCCGGGGAGAGGCCTACCTGGGCCTGCGCGGCCCCGGCGGCGAGCCGCTCGACGTGCTCGCCCGACACCCGCTCCCCGCCGGGCCGGTCTTCCTCACGGCCGACTGGGACGGCGCGGTGCTCGTCGTGCGCCGCAAGGGCGACCTCGTCGGGTCGACGGCGCTCGCGTGGAGCCCGTGCGCGCCGCCGCGCCTCGAGGCGGCCGTGACGGGCTCCGGCGCGGCCGAGCTGCGCGAGCTGCTCGTGCGACCGCTGATCGAGTCGGGCGCGCGCTGAGCAGCGAGCGCGCCGGTCGGCCTGTCACGGCTCCTCGAGCCGGACCTCGAGGTCGAAGCGGTTCGCGGCGTTGTGGACGCGGAGCGTGAGCTGCTCGTCGGTCGGCGGGGCGTAGGCGACGCGCTCGACGTCGTCGAGCGAGTCCGACGCCGCCACCACCTGCCCCCCGGCGTCGAGCAGCTCGAGGTCGAGGTCGCCCTCCGCCGAGCGGAAGCGCGCCTCGACCACGACGCGGCGGCCGCCGGGCACGACGAGGAGGAAGAGGGCCTCGCCCCGGCAGCGCAGCCCCACGTGGCGGCCGGGGGCGAGGGTCGGCGGCCCGGCGACGCCGTCGAGCGCCAGGGTCAGCGTGCAGCGCGCGAGCGCCTGGTGCGTGGACAGGTGCAGGTAGAGGGGCCCGTCGCCCGCGGCCACGTGCTCGAGCGTCAGCTGGCCCTGGACCCCGGCGACGGGGGCGGACGCGCGGCCTGGCCCCTCGAAGAGCCGCGCCGTCAGCTCGGCGCTCGGCGCCGCCTCCACGCGCAGCGAGACCACCTGGCCCGGATCGGCGTGGAGGACGTACCACGCCTCGCCCCACACCTCCTCGCGGCGCTCGCCCGGGCGCAGCGGCGTCGCGTCCTCCGTGGGCGGCCAGCCGGCGGCGGGGGTCACCGCCGCCGGGGCGCGCGGGCGGAGCGCGACCGAGAGGGCGTACTCCCCGGGGGCCCCGCCCACCTGCAGGAGCGCGTCGACGACCGCCTCGGCCTCGAAGGTGAGGCGCGACCCGCCCTGGAGGAAGGCGAGGTCGGCCTTCAGCGGGGTCCACGCGTCGTCGAGGACGGCGAGGTGCGGCCCCCAGCGGTCGGGGCCGCGCGCCTCGACCTCCAGGACGTGGCCGGCCGGGACCTCGAGGCGCCAGGTGTCGCTCCCCGCGCTGACGAGGCGCGGGTAGAGGCCGGGCTCGAGGCGCGGCGGCTCGCCCGGCGGCGCGGGGACGGGGGCCGGCTCGAGCGTGACGTCGAGGTCGTAGGCGCCGGCCGCGCCGCTCACGCGCAGGAGGGCGTGCCGGTCGAGCGCGACCGCGGGCGCGGTCGCCGCGGCGGCGGCCTCGCCGGTCCACCCCCACGCGACCGTCAACCCGGGCGGCGCGGCGACCAGGCGCGCGCGCGCCCGGTGGTGGGCGGGCACCGGCACCGAGAACCAGTCCTCGCCGTCGCAGCCGACGCCCGCCGCGCGCCCCGGCGCGAGCGGCGCCGCGTCCTCGGGCCGGCCGTTGGGCTCGAAGCGGCCGGGCGGGTCGACGGCGCGCGCCTCGACGTGGTAGGGGCCCAGCCCCCCCCACACCACCAGGAGCACGGCCTCGGGCGCGGCGCCCGCCGGGGGCGAGACGAGCCGCTCCGCGCCGCCGCGGGCCGCCGTCGCCGCGAGGCGCCGCCCGTCGCTCGCGTGGAGCGCGGCGCCGCCCCCGACGCGCCCGGACGAGGCGCCGACCTCGACCACGAGCGCGCGGCCTGCCGGTACCTCGAGCCGGAACCAGTCGACGTCGGTCGGGCCGCACGAGAGCCCGTCGGTGCGGCCGAGGGGCAGGGGCGCCGCCTGCTCGAGCCGGTCGTTCGGCTCGAAGCCGTCGCGCTCGCTCCAGCGGTGGAGGAGGGCCTGCGGCGCGCCGGCGAGCGCGAGCGCCGCCAGGGCGAGGACCGGCAGGGCCGCCCCGAGCGCCAGCGCGAGGGGCGCCGCGCGCGGCGCCGGCCGGGGCGGGGGCGGCGGCCGACCCGACGACGCCCGGGCCGCCGGGGACGGTGGCGGCTCGTCGTCGAGCGCCGGCTCCCGCGCGGTCACGGCGCGGCGGTCGACGCCGCTCGCCGGCGGCGCCGGCGCGACGCGCGCCGTCGGCGCGTCGGGGTCGGCCGTCTCCGCCAGCGGGTCGACGCGCGCGGTGCTGCCCGCGGGCGGCGGCTGCACCTCGTCCGCGAGGACGCGCGCGTCCGTCAGGACGGGGTCGGCGGGGGGGTCCGCGACGTGGGACGCCTCGAGCTCCGCCACGAGCTCGTCGCCGAGGTCCTCCTCGTCGGGCTCGTCGACCTCGCCCTCGCCGGAGTCGTGCAGGTCGTCGTCGCGGTCGAGCTCGCCGTGAGGCAAGGGGGGGATGGGGCCCGTCTCGTCGCAGGGGTCCCGCACCTCGGCCTCATGCTCCGCCACTCGCAGGAGTCTACCGCGGGCCGACGCGCGGTGTCGGGCGGCCTCTCGCCCGCCGAGGGCGCGTTGCTACCATGGCCGGCGACGGGCGGTGGCGCAGTGGTAGCGCACGCGGTTTGGGACCGTGAGGTCGGGGGTTCGAATCCCCCTCGCCCGATGCGTCCGAGGTCACTGAGCTCGAGCTCAGACCTGCGATGAGTGATGCGCTCGCGAGGGGGGCGCGATCGGCGTAAGTGCCCGGGCCATGGCGCTCGGCCCGTTCCGCGCCTCCCCAACGCTCGCTCTGGCGGATCGAGGACGAGCGGCGGAGCGAGGAGTTCTCGAGGTCCCTATGACTCGTCCCGATCCGCTCCGTGCGCCGGCGAGCCCGCCCCGGCGGGTCCCGCCGCAGGGGTGGCGCGCCCTCCTCGTGCCCGGGCTGCTGATGGGCGCCGTGTACGGCGCGGTCATGGGCGCCTGGCTGGGCGGCCCGTTCGTGCGCGTGGTCCCGGAGTCCTCGGGCGGAGTCTCGGTCGACGCTCCCGAGCGCGCCGCCGCCGACGTCGGGAAGGTGGTCCTGCTGGGGCTCGGCGGCGGCGTGGCGTTCGGGGGGGCGATGACCCTCGTGCTCGGCCTCGTGATCGGCAGGGGCCAGCGGCGCGCGCGGGCGATCGCGGCCGCGGCGCTGCGGGGCGAAGGGCCGCTGGCGCTGGCCCCCGGCGAGCGACTGCTCGAGGACGGGCCTGCGAACCACCTGCACGGTCGAGCCGCCATCGGGGGCTGGCTCTTCCTCACCGACCGGCGGCTCGTGTTCCTCCCGCACCGGTACAACCTGGGCCTGGGCGGCCCGGTGACGGTCGACCTGCGGCAGGTGGCGGAGGCCGAGCCGGCGCCGCAGTGGACCCCGATCGCCACCGCCATCGACGTGGCCCTCGTGGACGGGCCGCCGCTGCGCTTCGTCGTCGGGCGGGCCGTCCGTGGTCCCTGGGTGGAGGCGATCCGGGAGGCGCGCGCAGCGGCCCGGTGATCCGTCCGATACGGACGCCCCGTCCGATCCAGGCTAGCCCGGCGCAGGCGACGCCGGTACTTCCGCCGCGGTGAGCCGGTTGCTCAGCGGGTGGGCGGAGGGCCCATGCGCCGCCTCGTCGCCTCGCTCCTCGTCCCCCTCGCCCTGCTCGCCGCCGGCTGCGACGGCGGGGGCAAGACGCACGACCGCCCCGCCCCGGGCGTGCGCGCCTCGGGCCAGGTCACGCACCAGGGCGCCCCGGTGGAGGGCGCCTTCGTGATCCTGGCCTCGCGCGCGACGGGCGAGGCCCCCGACCTGCCGGCCGCCGGTCTGTTCACCGACGCGACCGGCGCCTACCTCGTCCACGCCCCGGCCGACGTCTACGACGTGGTCGTCGTTCATCCCGACGGCCTCGTGGGCGAGGGGGCGCTCGACCTCTCGGCCGGCCCCGCCACGCTCGACGTGACCCTGCGCGAGGCCGAGACCGACCCGACCACCCTCGGCCCCGGGGCGCTGCAGCGGCTCCTCTCCATGGGCTCGCTCGAGGCCGACCCGTCGCTGCTCTCCGAGGAGGACTGAGTGGACCTGCGCCTGATCCTCGCGGCCGCCCTCGCCCTGCCGGCGCTGGCCGCCCCGGCCGCCGCCCAGGGCCGCGCCGGCCGCTACGACGTCCAGGGCACGGACGCCGCGCTCGGCCCCTACACGGGGCAGGTGGAGCTCCGCGCGAGCGGGGCCGGCGGCTACGACTACGTGCGGCAGGTGACCTACCAGCAGCCGCAGGCCGGCCGCGCGCTGACGACCGTGTGGACCGGGCGCGCCACCGAGCAGGGGAGCGACCTGCGGGTGGTGGTCTCGCTCAAGCGGATCGGCTGGATCACGCGCGCGGGCGGCCTCGCCCGCACGACCGCCGATCAGGCGCCGCTGGTCGTCTCGGGCACCCTGCGCCCGGACGCGACGGGCGGCCTCTCGGGCGGTCTGGCGGGCGGCGCCGTCTCGGCGACCGACGTCCTGCGCCCGGCCGGCGCGGTCGGGGCGGCGCCGCTGCTCCGGCTCGAGCGGCGGCTCGAGCCGCTCCACTCCCGGCCGCCGGCCCTGCTCAAGACGGCGCTGTTCGCGATCTTCGCCGGCTACCACGGCAAGCCCGAGGTCGCCCCCTACACGCGCGACCTGCGCTTCCGCGAGGCGGTGCACCAGCAGCTGATCGACCGCACCGGGTTCGAGCACCTGCGCGCCCGGCCGCAGGAGCTGCTCGTCGTCGACCAGGTCGTCGACGCGATCAGCCTCGTCGAGGCCGACGTGCGCCGGCAGGCGTTCGGCCTGCGGGCCCACGAGAAGGCGGCGCTGCACGGCCGCGACGTCGACGGCCCCCTGCGCGACGTGACTGGGCTGATCGCCGCCGGCGCGCGCCAGACGCCGTCGGGCGTCGAGCACATCGAGGACATGAGCACGTGCCTGTGGTCGGGCGTCTACCTCTACTCGCAGGCGCTCCGCCACCAGGTGACCGGTGAGGCGGCGGCGCTGCAGAACGTCGAGCAGCTGGCCGAGCTCCTCTGCGACCTGAGCGAGATCGACCCGCGCCCGGGCGAGTTCGCGCGCAGCCTGCGCCCGATCGGCCGCGCGCCGCTGGGCGGGAGCTGGCACGCCGGGCAGGGCCGCTTCGCGCACCTGGCGTGGCACGACAACGGCAACAACGACATGGTCAAGGGCATGGTCCTCGGCTTCCTGGGCGCCTGGGACGTGCTCCCCGCGAGCCACCCGCTGCGCCCGCGGATCCAGGCCGCCGTGCGCGACCTCGCCGACCACTGGATGGGCTCGACCGCCGCCGCGGGCGTGGCCTCCGGCACGAGGCGCGCGTCCTCGGGCAACAAGCTCATGATCGGCATGCTCGCCCACTGGGTCACGGGCGACCGCGCCTACGAGCGGCTGTGGAAGTCGACGATCCGGAAGCCCCTCGCCATGCTCGAGCTGGCCTCGGGGGGGACCTTCTCGGCCTACGGGATCGCCGACTGGAGCGGCACGCACCTCGGCGTGTGCAGCCGCGTGGCGCTGGTCGAGCTCGGCCGCCGCCTGCGCACGCCCTGGCAGCCGCTCCTCGAGCTGTCGCTCGAGGCGGGCTGGCGCGCGATGCGCAAGTACTCGCGCTGCACGCTCCCCTGGACCGCGGCGCGCGCGGGCCTCCTGCGGCGCACGGGCGACGGCGCCGGCGAGGCGACGCTCTGGGGGCTGCGGGAGTTCCCCTACCCCAAGCCGCAGCACGAGGTGAACCGCCGCCTCGACCCCGAGTGGGTCGCCTCGCCCTACCCGAGCCTGCCCTGGAAGATGGACTGGATGACCAACCCCGGGCGGCTCCAGGGGCTGATCTCCTACCCGACCTTCATGGGGCAGCCGAGCAACTACGTGTGGCGCTCGACCCCGCTCGACCCGGGCGACCCGGCGACCGACGTCCAGCGCCCGGCGCCGGACTACGCGTTCGCCTACTGGCTGGCGCGCAAGGGCGGGGTGATCTCGGCGACGGAGTGACCGGGGGCGCGAGCGGGCGTCAGGACCCCGGCGCCCGCTCCGCCTGCCGCCGCCGCTCGAGCCACGCCTCGGGGTCGGGGTGGTCGCGGCGGGCGCGCTCGACGATCCGTGTCGGGTCGGCCGGGCGGTCGACGTCGTGCTGGGCGCGGGCCCAGGCGAGGAACGCCTCGTGCCCCGGCGTGCTCAGCGGGATCGGTCGCTGCCAGCCGCCGGCGCCGAGGTGCTGGACGTCGAGCGCCAGGAGCGCGAGGAAGTCGCGGGCGGTCGAGGCCAGGAGCTCGAGGCGGCGCTGGCCGCCGAGGCACACGATCGGCGCCTCCTCCGGCGGCTGGGCGGCGTAGGTCCAGCACGCGTAGAGGGCGCCGTCGCCGTCCTGGCCGAACACGTAGACCTGCTCGGCCGCGACCTCGTCGCCGTCGAACCACGTCAGCGCGGCCTCGGCGCCGTCCTGGGTGAACTCGAAGCGCCCGGAGAACCACTCGTTCGGCCGCTCGAGCCACCAGCGGTGCAGCCCCTCGAGCGGCGCCGGCACCGCCTCGCCGCGGAACGCCGCCTGGAGGCCGCCCTCCGCCTCGGCCGCGAAGTCGGGGATCGCCTGGAGCTCGGAGGACGGGTCGCGGCCGAAGCGCTCCGTCGTCGTGCCGAGCGCGCCGCCTGGCTCGACGACGTTCGCGCCGGCGGTCGGCGCCACGGTCCTCGGCGAGGGCGAGGCCGGCGGGGCCACGGGCACGCTCTCGGGCATCGGCGCCAGCGTCTCCGCGGGGGCGGACTCCCTGGCGACCAGCGCGGCGGGAGCCGTCGTCGCGGCGGGCTTCTCGGCGGCGGGCGCCCTCCTTGCGGCGGGCTTCTTGGCGGGGGGGGCCTTCTTGGCGGCCGGGGCCTTCTTGGCGGCCGGGGCCTTCTTGGCGGGGGGGGCCTTCTTGGCGGCCGGGGCCTTCTTGGCGGCCGGGGCCTTCTTGGCGGCCGGGGCCTTCTTGGCGGCCGGGGCCTTCTTGGCGGCCGGGGCCTTCTTGGCGGGGGGGGCCTTCTTGGCGGCCGGAGCCTTCTTGGCGGCGGCCTTCTTGACGGTGGCCTTCTTGGCGGTGGCCTTCTTCGCGGTGGCCTTCTTCGCGGTGGCCTTCTTCGCGGTGGCCTTCCTGGCGACCGGAGCCTTCTTCGACCCGGCCTTCCTGGTCGTCGACGCGGTCTTCTTCTTCCCGGCGGCCGGAGCCTTCTTCGCCATGATCCCCCCCACTTCCGGACCCGCGGCGGTCCGCCGGTTCAGTCGTCGTCGTCGACGTCGCCCGTGTCCCCCACGTCCGACTCGCTGCTCACGTCGTCGCGGTCGAGCCCGCCGCCCTTGCGGAAGCCGCTCGGGTCGATGCCGTGGCGCTTGAGCAGGCGCTGGAAGGCCTGCCGGAGCATGCCCGACTCGCGGGCCGCGAGCGAGATGTTGCCGCCGACGCGCGAGAGCACGGCCGTCAGGTAGCCGCGGGCGAAGGCCTCCTTGGCCTCGGCCCAGCGCCGGTGGGCGAGCTCGTCGACGCCCGCCTGGGGCGGCGTCGACTCGGCGTCGAACGTGACGTCCTCCGCCCGGATGACGTCGCCCCGCGTGAGGAGCACCGTGCGGTCGACGAAGTTCTTCAGCTCGCGCACGTTGCCCGGCCAGTGGTAGGCCGTGAGCTTGCGCATGGCCTCGGGGTCGAGGCGGCGCGGCGTCGTCTTGTTCTCCCGCGCGGCGTCCTCGAGGAACCGCTCGGCGAGGATGGCGATGTCGTCGCGCCGCTCGCGCAGGGGCGGGAGCCCGATCGCGAACACGTGCAGGCGGTAGAAGAGGTCCTGCCGGAACGTGCCCTCGGCGACCATCTTCTTGAGGTCGCGGTGCGTCGCCGAGACGACGCGCACGTCGACCTTGATCGTCTCGTTGCCGCCGATCGGGCGCACCTCGCGCTCCTCGAGCACGCGCAGGAGCTCCTTCTGCATGCGCTCCGAGAGGTCGCCCACCTCGTCGAGGAAGATCGTCCCGCCGTTGGCCCGCTCGAACAGGCCCTTCTTGTCGGCGATCGCCCCGGTGAACGACCCCCTCACGTGGCCGAAGAGCTCGCTCTCGAGCAGCTCGTCCACGATCGCCGCGAAGTTCTCCGACACGAAGGGCCCGGCCGCCCGGGGCGAGTTGAAGTGGATCGCCCGCGCGATCAGCTCCTTGCCCGTGCCGCTCTCGCCGTGGATGAACACGGGGATGTTGCTCTCGACGACCTTGTCGAGCAGGCGGAAGACCTTGTCCATGGCCGTCGAGCGGCCGATGAGCTGGTCGTAGCGGTAGCGCGATCGCTCCTCGCGCCCCATCTCGGCCAGGCGCTCCTTGACGTCGGCCAGCTCGATCGTCTGGCTCTGCACCTGCGAGCGCAGGCGCTCGCGCTCGCCCGCGAGCGCCGCCGCGCGCTCCTGGTTCTCGCGCAGCAGCCGGGCGTTGTCGAGCGCCATGGCCGCGTGGTCGGCGAGCGTCTCGAGGAGCTCGACCGCCCGCGCGCCGAACAGGCCCTCCTTGTAGCGGTGGTCGAGGTAGAGCGCGCCGGTGACCGTCCCCTTGACCGAGAGGGGCACCGCGACGACGCTCCGCAGCCGCTGCTCGACCACGCTCAGCGCGCCCACGAAGCGGTCGTCCTTGCCGGCGTCGCCGGTGACGACGGGCTGGCCCGAGGCGATCGCCTGGCGGGCGATCGTGTTCGACACCTTGCGGTCGGGCCGCTCGACCTCGGTGCGCTCGACGTTGCGGGCGGCGCGGAAGGCCACCGCGCCCTCCCCGCCCGACCCCGGCGCCATCAGGATGAGGAAGCCGCGCTCGGCGCCGACGAGCTCGATCGCCGCGTCGATCACGAGGTCGAGGAGCCGGTCGATGTCGAGCTCGCTGTTGAGCGCCTTCGTCAGCTCCTGCAGGCGGCGCAGCTCGAAGACCGCGTCGCGCAGGTCGTCGGGCGAGAGGCGCGAGAGGTGCCGCCGCGCCGCCTCGCTGGCGTCCTGGACCAGGCGCCGCGGGGCGAGGGGCTCGCCCGCGGCCAGCTCGAGGAGGCGCTGGACGGCGCGGCGCAGGCGCGCCCGCGGGGCCCCCGGCTCCTCGATCGGCGGCCCGAGGACCTCGCCGGCGCGCTCGAGCTCGGCCCGGGCGGCGTCGCGCTCGCCGAACGCGAGGTGCAGGCCGGCGAGCGCCGCGCGCGCGCGCACGGCGTGGTCGCCCGTGACGCCCGTCGCCCGCGCCTCGTCGGCCAGGGTGGCCGCGCGCTCCAGGTAGTCGACGGCCGCGCGGCGGTCGGTCGCGTCGCCCGTCTGCTGGGCCTGGCGGCCGAGCCAGAAGCCGTAGGCGAGGTAGGCGGCGTGCCGCCCGCCGAGGGCGTGGCGCTCGGCCGGCGCGTCCTCGGCCGCGCGGACGGCCTGGCGGAAGTGGTCGCGCGCCGCCTCGGGCTGGCCGTGATGGGCGAGCGCCCGCGCGAGCGCGCAGAGCGCCGGCGCGAGGAGCCCCGCCGCGCTCGACTGGCGGCAGAGGACCACGGCCTCCTCGGCCTCCTCGCGGGCCCGGCGCGCGAGCTGGCGCTCGGCGAGGCCCGCCTCGGTCGCCAGCTCGGCGTCGGTCGGCTCGGGGTCGACGCGCAGGTGGGGCGCGTCCTCGTGCACGTAGGCGTCGAGCACCGCCAGGTCGGTCTCGGCGAAGGCCCGCCACAGCTCGGCGCGCAGGTCGAGCGGCCCGTGCTCGCCCAGCCCGTCGCGCGCCGCCTCGAGCTTGCGGCGCGCGGCGCGCGGGCGCCCGGCCTCGAGGAGCGCCTGCCCGGTGGCCAGGAGGGCCTTCCCCGCGCCGAGGAGGTCGCCCATGTGCGCGCGCAGCTCGGCCGCGCGGGCCAGCCAGGCCTCCGCCTCGGCGTAGTCGCCGCGCAGGCGCGCCACCTCGGCGGCCTCCTGGAGCGTCGCGGCGATCGCCCCCTCGTCGCCCAGGCGCTCGCGCACGGCCAGCTCGCGCCGGGCGGCCTCGTGGGCCCGCTCGAGCTCGCCCCGCTCGAGCTCGATCGTGCGGATCTGGCGCCACACGAGCGCCACGCTGCGCCCCTCGCCCTCGGCGGCCTGGAGCTCCGCCCCCTCCGTCAGGCGCGCCACGGCCCGGGCGAGGTCGCCCTTCGCGCGGTCGATCCCGGCGAGGTTGCGGAGGGCGACCGCCTGCTGGCGCAGGTCGCCCGCGTCCGCCGCCACCGCCCGCGCCTGCTCGTGCAGCGCCCGGGCCGCGTCGAGGTCGCCCTGGCGCCGCCGGATCAGGCCCTGCTGGTTGATCGCCCGCGCCCGCCCCGCCGCGTCGCCCGTGCGCTCGAGGACGGGCAGGGCGCGCTCGAGCGCGTCCCAGGCCTGCTCGAGCTCGTCGAGCTCGGCGTGGACGGACGCCAGCCCCACCCAGGCCTGCGCCGCCATGGGGTCGTCGGCCGCGTAGCAGGACAGCGCCTTGAGGTAGTGCTCCCGCGCGCGCGGCAGGTTGCCCTCGTCGGCCGCCGCCTCGGCCTTGCGCAGGTTGACCTCGCCCAGATGCGTGAGGCTCAGGGTCCCTCCCGGGCCGGGCATGATAGCCACCCCCGCCGATGCCCCTCCACCCGCACCGGGGGACGGGACGGCTCGCCCCGGCCAGGTCCGGTGATAGGATGCGCCCCTTCCACGAGCGGGGTGGGCACGGCCGATGGCGCGACGGCTTTGGGACAAGGGGGAGGCGCTCCACCCGGAGATCCTGGCCTACACGGTGGGCGACGACCACGTCCTCGACCTCGAGCTGGTCGAGGAGGACGTGTGGGGGAGCCTGGCCCACGCGCGCATGCTCGAGGAGCGCGGGATCATCTCCCCGGACGACCGGCGCGCGATCGCGCGCGGGCTCCTCGAGGTGCTGGCGCTCCACCGCGAGGGCGCGCTGCGGATCAGCCCCGAGGAGGAGGACGTCCACACGGCCGTCGAGGGGCGGCTGGCCGAGCGCGTGGGCGAGCCGGGGCGGCGCCTGCACACGGGCCGCTCGCGCAACGACCAGGTGCTCGTCGACGTGCGGCTGTTCGCCCGCCGGCGGCTGCTCGACGCGGCCGACGCCGGCCTGGCGCTGGCGCGGGCGCTCCTCGACCTGGCGCGCGACCACGAGGCCGTGGTCATGCCCGGCTACACCCACATGCGCCAGGCCATGCCCTCGAGCGTGGGCCTGTGGGCCGGCGGCCACGCCGAGTGCGTGGCCGACTCGGTCGAGGCGCTGCTCGAGGCCTACGGCGCCTGCGACCGCTGCCCGCTGGGGAGCGCGGCCGGGTTCGGGGTGCCCCTGCCGCTCGACCGGCGGCGCACGGCGGCGCTGCTCGGCTTCACGCGCCTGCAGGTCAACGCCCAGGCGGTCCAGTCGAGCCGCGGCAAGCCCGAGGCCCAGGCCCTCTTCGCCGCCGTGCTCCTGGGCAACGACCTGGCGCGCCTGGCCTGGGACCTGCAGCTCTACACCGGGCCCGAGCTGGGCTTCTTCCGCCTGGCGCCGGACGTGGCCACGGGCTCGAGCATCATGCCGCAGAAGCGCAACCCCGACGTGCTGGAGCTGACGCGCGCCCAGGCGGGCGTCCTGCACGCGCACCTCGAGCGGATCCTGCTCGTCGCCGGGCGGCTCCCGTCGAGCTACCATCGGGACTACCAGCTGACGAAGGAGCCCGTGCTGAAGGGGCTGCGGCTGGCGCGGGCGATGGCGCGGGCGATGGAGCTGACGGTGTCGGGGCTGGAGGTCGAGCGCGAGCGGGCCGAGGCGGCGGTGGCCACGGAGGCCTTCGCCACCCACCGGGCGCTGGAGCTCGCGGCGCGGGGGGTCCCCTTCCGGGACGCCTACCGGCAGGTGGGCGACGAGGTCGCCCGGGGGGCCCTCGCGCGCCCGACGGACCTGGACGCGGTGCGGCGGGCCTACGCGACGGAGGGGAGCCCGGGCGACCTGCGGCTCGACGACGCCGCGGGGCGGCTCGGCGAGCTCGAGGCGCGGGCGCGCGACGCGCGCGCCGCCCTCGAGGGCTGCCTCGAGGCGCTCGAGCGCGAGGCGGCCGGAGGTGCGGCATGAGCGACGAGGAGATGCGGGCCGCGATCGCCGCGTTCGCCGCGGGGCTCGAGGCCGGGGGCCAGGACCCGGAGGGGCTCGAGGGGCCGGCCAGCCCCGACCAGCTCGCCGCGGCCGAGGCGGCGCTCGGGGTGAAGCTCCCGCCGTCGTTCCGGACCTTCCTCCTCGTCCACAACGGCGGCGGCGTCTACGACACGAGCCTCTACGGCGTCGCGGGCGACGACGGCTTCGACCTCGTGCGCCTGAACCTGCGCGCCCGCGAGGACGAGGTGCCCGACCACCTCGTGGCCTTCGCGGCGACGATCTCGGGCGAGGTGTTCTGCTTCGACACCTCGCGCGGCGAGGGCGGCGAGGCGCCCGTGATGGTGATCGACGCCGAGGAGGGCAAGCTCATCCCCGTCGCCGACCACTTCATGTCCTTCCTGCAGAAGCTGCCGCGCCTCGAGGCCGAGCTGCAGACGACCCGCGGGCCGCAGCCGATGACGGTCCCGGAGTGGGAGGACTTCCTCCGCCGCGAGCGCGAGAAGCTGCGCAAGCTCTCGCGCACGCCCGCGCGCGAGCTGACGATGCCCGACCCGGAGAAGGTGCGCTCGGACCTGGGCGGGAAGATCCCGGTCGACCCGCGGCACCTCAAGAAGGAGTAGCCCGCCGGCGTCGCGCCACGCGGCGTCGGTCGACCCATGCCGCACGTCGCCTTCGTCCCCTTCACCGGGTTTCGCGTGCGCGAGGCCGAGCTCCGCGCGCTCGGCGTCGAGCTGCCGGGGCTCCACGACCGGGCGGCGGCGCTCGCCCGGCTCCCGGCCCTCGCGCTCCTGACGCTCGCGGGGCTCACCCCCCCGCGCTGGACGTGCTCGCACCACGAGCTCGACGAGGTGAGCGAGGTCGCCATCGAGGAGGTCCTCGCCGCGCGGCCCGACCTCGTCGCGCTCTCGGCGCTCACGGCCTCGGTGGAGGAGGCCTACCGCGCGAGCGCGCTCCTGCGCGCGCGCGGCGCGCGGACGGTCCTCGGGGGGCTCCACGCGACCGCCTGCCCCGACGAGGCGCGCGCGCACGTGGACGCCGTCGTCGTGGGCGAAGGGGAGCCGGTCTGGGCGACGCTCCTCGAGGACGCCGAGCGGGGCGCGCTGCGGCCCGTCTACCGGGCGGGGGCTCCCTTCGACCTCGCGCGCGCGCCGCTGCCGCGGCTCGACCTCCTGGGGAGCCGCGCGCGGCCGCGCTTCACGCTCCAGACGCAGCGCGGCTGCCCGCTGGCGTGCGAGTTCTGCGGCGCGAGCCGCCTGCTCGGCCCGTTCCGCGAGAAGCCCGCCCCCCTGGTGGCCCGCGAGCTCGCGGCGATCGCGGCCCGCGCCCCGCGGCCGGTGATCGAGCTCGCCGACGACAACACCTTCGCCGGCGCGCGCGACCCCGGGCCGCTGCTCGAGGCCCTGGCCGGCGCGGGCGCCCGATGGTTCACCGAGGCGGACTGGCGGCTCGGCGAGCGCCCGGCGCTCCTGCGCGACCTCGCGGCCGCCGGCTGCGTGCAGGTGCTCGTGGGCCTCGAGTCGCTCGCCGGGCGGCCGGCCGGCATGGGACCGAAGGCGGCGCCGCTCGAGCGCGTGCTGGACGCCGCGCGCGCGATCCAGGACGCCGGCATCGCCGTGATCGGCTGCTTCATCGCGGGCGCGGACGGCGAGACGCGCGCCTCGCTCGACCGGCTGGCCGCGGTCCTGCGCGAGGCGCCCCTCGCCGACGCGCAGGTCACGCTGGTCACGCCCTTCCCCGGCACGCCGCTTCGCCGCCGGCTCGCGCGCGAGGGGCGGCTCCTGGCGGAGCGTGGGTGGTCGCACTACACTCTCTTCGACGTGACGTTCCGGCCGGACCGCCTGGGCGTCGAGGAGCTCGAGCGCGCGTTCCGCGAGCTCCTCCGCGGCGGCTTCGACGAAGGAGCGCGGGCGTGGCGCGCGAGGATCCGACGGGAGACCTGGGCCAGGAACCCGAGCCTCCGCCGCTCGGGCCGCGGGCCCTGCTCTGGTTCCTGAAGGGCGAGCCGGAGGCGATCCTCGCCCTGACCCGCGCGCGCGGGGCGCTGGCGCTGGGCCTCCTCTTCGTCCTCTCCGCGGCGCTCGCGCGCGAGTACGACGGCGAGGACCTCCTCGCCGAGCCCTGGCACCTGCTCATCCCGTTCGCGGCATCGCTCCTCCCGGCGCTCCTCCTGGGCGGGCTCGCCTGGCTCGGGATCCTCCGACGCGGGCTCGGGCCCCGGCCGTCGTTCGTCGCCTTCCAGCGCGCGGTCCTGTGCGCGTTCTGGCTCACGGCCCCGCTCGCCTGGCTCTACGCGGTCCCCTGGGAGCGGCTCTGCGCCAGCCCCTACGAGGCGGCGGCGTGGAACATCCGGACGCTCGGGCTGGTGGCGCTCTGGCGCGTCCTGCTGGCCGCGCGCTTCATCCGCGTGCTCGCGGGCGCGCGCGGCGTCGGGCCCGGCGTGTTCGTCATGGTCGTCTCGCTGGCGCTGGTCGGCGCGGCGCTCGCGCTCCTCCCCACGGACGTGTTCGCGATCATGGGCGGCGTCCGCCTCTCGCCGCAGGCGAGCGCCCTCCAGGTGCCGGCGCTCCTGGCCGCCGGGTGCGTCGTCTACACCGGCTGGCTGTGGGCGCTGGCCGCGCTCCTCGTCCTGGCGCGCCGGGAGCCCGCCTGGGCGCCGCCCGCCCTCGCGCCCCGCGGCCGGGTGGGGCCGGGCCTCTACGCGCTGGCGGGCGGCGTCGTGGCGGTGTTCGTGGGGGTCCTCCCGGTGACCCAGCCGGAGCAGCGGCGGCGGACGGAGGTCGAGCGCGCCTTCGCGGAGGGGCGGCTGGAGGAGGCGATCGCCGCGCTCTCCCGTCATGGGCCGGGCGACTACCCGCCCCACTGGGAGCCGCCCGGCTGGGCGGGCGCCGACCTCGTCGACGCGGTCGACGCCGCGACGCGGGACGGCGTCGCCGGGTGGGTGCGAGCGCGCTACCTCGCGCGCCTGCGGGCGCATCGGTTCGCGTTCGCGCCGGGCTGGCGCGGGGACCTGCTCACGGGTCCTGCGCTCGAGCGGCTGGCGGGGGTCCTCGAGCGGCTGCCGGAGGGGCGCGACCTCGCGAGGGCGCTGTGCGCCGACCTCGACCACGCCCGGGCCGACGCGATCCCCGGCGACCGGCCGGCCCTCGCTCGCCTGCGCGCGCTGGCGGCCCCCCCCGAGGCGCCCCCGCGGGACCCGCGTTGAGGCCGCCGGTCACGTCCCGGCGGTGACCACTCCGGCCGACCGCGCGCGGTCGACGACCCGTGGACGCGGTCAGTCCG
The DNA here is from genome assembly GCA_023954375.1 of Planctomycetota bacterium. Lineage (GTDB taxonomy): Bacteria > Planctomycetota > J058 > J058 > J058 > JAMLIC01. The sequence continues at coordinate 121,111 of JAMLIC010000002.1, read as the reverse complement.
GCTCCGTGCGCCTGGGCAGCGGGTCCTTCAGGAACTCCCGCTGGCAGCGCCCGCACAGGTCGAACCTGAGCTCCTTCCAGACCTCGTCCTCGAGCTCCTGGGCGGTCTTCTTGCCGACGGCGGCGGCCAGGCGCTCGAGCTCGGCGGAGACGTCGGCCCTCGCGATGTCGTCGAGGTCGAGCTCCATGGGGTCGTAGGCCGCGGTGACCCGGATGACGACCTCGTAGCGCACGTCCTCGAACACGAGGAGCGAGCGGCCGCAGCGGTCGCAGGCGAGGTCGCTCACCTCACCGGGGCTCCGGGGCGCGGGCGCGGACCGCGCGGGCGGCGTCGAGCAGCGCCTCGCGCTCGACGGCGGTGGTGGCCGCGAGGGCGGCGGCATCCAGCCGCGGGAGCGCCTCGCCGGGCGCCGCCTCGCCCAGGGCGGCGATCACCTCGAGGCGCAGCGGGCCGGTCGTGCGGTCGAGGGCCGTGAGGAGCGCGTCGACGAGGTCGGGCGGCAGGGCGCGCGCGATCGCGTGGTGGGCGCGCAGGGTCGCGACCGCGCCGTGGCGGACGGGGGCGTCCTCGGCCTCATCGAGGACCAGGCGGGCGAGGGCCTCGCGCGCCACGGGGAGCGCGGCGAGGTCGGCCCGGGCCAGGGCGGCCAGGGCGTGCGTGCGCACGCCCGCGTCGCGGTCGGCGAGGGCGACGCGCGCCAGCGCGTCGACGGCGCCGCCCGCGCCGTCGAGGAGCGCCCCGGCGTCGACGAGCGCGTCGGCCACGCGCGCGCGGAGCGCGTCGTCGCGGTCGCCCGTGAGCGCGCCGACGAGGAGCGCCAGCGCCGCGGGGCGGTCGGCGCGGGCCAGGGCCACGGCGGCGAGCGCGCTGCGGACCGGGTCGGGCCCCTCGAGGGCCTCGACGAGCGCCGCCCGCGCCCCGGGGCCCCCGAGGCGCGCCAGGAGGTGCGCGGCGTCCGCGCGCGCGACGTCGTCCTCCGGCGCGAGGGGCGGGGCGGCGAAGAGCGCCGCGAGCCGCCGCTCGACGTCGTCGTCCCACCCGTCCTCGGCCAGGCGCGTCGCGGCGTTGCGGCGCCCCTCGAGCTCCCGCAGCAGCGTGGCGCGCCGATACTCGAGGTCCAGCCGCACGAGCGAGGGCGGCGCGGCCATCGCGTCGGGGGCCTCGGCCGGCCGCGCGGGCCGGCCGCGGAGGACCGTCGCGACGGCCGCCGCGCGGCCCCAGTCGCGCTCGAAGTGGGCGCGCTCGAGCTCGCGCGCCAGCGCCTCGTCGTCGAGGTCCGCGGCGAGCCCGACGAGGCCGGGGACGCTCGACGGCGAGGCCACCCGCGCCGGCGAGGCGGGGCCGGGGGCCTCCCGCGGCTCGCCCGTGTCCGTCGACACGATCACCCCGACGGCGCCGACGACGCCGCCCAGGACCAGCGCGAACGCCCAGGAGTGCTTCACCCGGCCGCTCCAGGACCCCAGCGTAGCAGGGCGGCAGCCCGCCGGGCACGCTCGGTCACCGGATGTCGCTGTACTTGCCGCCCGTGTGGCGGGCGACCTCGATCATCATCTCGCGGTCGGCCCCGATGAACCCGAGCGTGTGGATCGTCACGCGCCGGTCCTTGTGGGCGTCGATCACGGCCAGGATGTCGGCCGTCGGGGTCTGGGTCGTGCCGTCGTGCGTCGCGAACCCGTCCGAGAGCAGGTAGAAGCAGCGCGCGCCGTCGACGTCGAACGCGCGCTGGAGCGCCAGGTCCGTCGCGGTCGTGCCGTTCGCCTGGAAGCGGTCGACGAAGGCGCACGCCTCGCGCTTGTTCGCCTCGCTCATGGCGTGGAGCTCGGGCCTGCCCGCCTCGCCCGGGCGCCACACCTGGATCGAGTGCGGGCTCGAGTAGGTGATGATGTTCACCTTCGTCGAGGCGGGGAGGTTCGAGAGCACGCTCTTGAGCTCGTCCTGCGCCCGCTCGAGCCGGTTCTTGCCCCTGGGCTGCTCGCCCTGGCTCTCGCCCCCGCCGCGGGCGGTCGAGCCCGAGGGCTGCTGGCGCGGCTGCGGGTCGATCGCCGTCATGGAGCCCGAGACGTCCAGGATGAACACGATCCGCGTGCACTCGATCGCGCGCCCGAAGAGGCGCACGCCGCTGCGCATCTCGCCGTCGGGCCGCGCCTCGACCTCCTCGCGCGCGGGCTGGACCGAGGTGAGGCCGCCCGCCTCCTTGACCATGGCCCACTTGGAGCGGTACTCGACGGCCGACTCGAGGCGCTGGCCGAGGAGCGTGCCGAGGCCGTTGCGCAGGACGTCCCAGATCCCGTCGTGCGTGCGGTCGAGGCGCTCCATGAGGGCGAGCATGGGCTCGACGGCCGCCTCGACGCGGCCGTCCACGAGCCTCCAGGCGGCCGTCGAGGCGACCTGCTCGTCCTTGTCCCCCATGAGCTCGATGAGGGTCGTCCAGTCCTGCTGGGCGGCCACGTGCAGGGTGAGCTGCCGGCGGACCTCGGCCGACTTCGACCTCGTGGCCGTCTTCTTCACCGCGTCCTGCACGCGGCGGTCGGGCATCACCTGCGCCGCGGCCCGCAGCGCGGTCGGGCAGTCGGTGCCCGCCGGCGCGCGCTCGACGACGTTGACCAGCTGGTCCCAGGTCTTCTTGTCGTTGGCGCGGGCGAGGTCGGGGATGAGATCGGCGACGCGCCCCCACTCGCCCTTCTGCACGGCCTCTGCGAGCTGCTGCCGGAGCTGGTTGGCCTCGCGGTCGGAGAGGTTCTGGGCCAGGGCGGGGCCGACGGCCACCAGGGCGACGGCGAGGGCGGCGAGGGCGGCGAGCGGCGCGACCTGACGCATGGTGACCTCCTGGAGGTCGCGGATCCTATCAGCCCGCGCGCGCCCGCGAATGCACCCCACGCGGGGCGCCCGACGGGTTATACTCCGCGCCCCTTCGAGGCCAGGCGCGCCGCGCGCCGGCCCTCCCTTCAGCGCCAGCAGCCCGGAGCGCGAGCGAGGCCATGACCACGATCTTCGTCCCCCGTGAGGTCACCCCCGGCGAGACCCGCGTCGCGGCCACCCCCGAGACCATCAAGCGCCTGATCAAGCTCGGCTACGCCGTCGTGGTCGAGGCGGGCGCCGGCGCCGCGAGCGCCACGCCCGACGCCGACTACACGGCCGCCGGCGCGACGGTCGAGCCGGGCAGCCGCGATGCCTGGGGCAAGGCGGACATCATCCTCAAGGTCCAGCCGCCGATGCAGCACGAGGCGCTCGGGGCGCACGAGGTGGACCTGATGAAGCAGGGCGCCCTGCTGATCGGGTTCGTCTGGTCGGTCCTCGCGCCCGAGCTGTCGCAGCGGCTGCGCGACCGCGGCGTCTCGGTGATCGCCATGGAGGCGATCCCGCGCATCTCGCGCGCCCAGAAGCACGACGCCCTGAGCTCGCAGGCGAACCTCGCCGGCTACAAGGCGGTCCTCATGGGCGCCGACGCGCTCAAGCGGATCATGCCCATGCTGGTGACGGCGGCCGGCACGATCAAGCCGGCGCGCGTGGTCGTCATGGGCGCCGGCGTCGCCGGGCTCCAGGCGATCGCCACGGCCAAGCGCCTGGGCGCCGTGGTCGAGGCGACCGACGTCCGCCCGGCCGTGAAGGAGCAGGTGGAGAGCCTCGGCGCCAAGTTCATCGACGTGCCGGAGGCGCGCGCCGAGGGCGAGGGCGGCTACGCCAAGGAGCTGACGAAGGAGCAGCTCGAGCGCCAGCGGCAGGTCGTGGCCGAGCACCTCGTGCTGGCCGACATGATCATCACCACGGCGCTGATCCCCGGGCGCAAGGCGCCGGTCCTCGTCCCGGCCGACGTCGTCAAGCGCATGCGGCCGGGCTCGGTGATCGTCGACCTCGCCGTGCAGCAGGGCGGCAACTGCGAGCTGAGCGAGCCGGGCGAGACGGTCGTGCGCGAGGGCGTGACGATCATCGGCGCCCTCAACGTTCCGGCGCTCGTGGCGACCGACGCCAGCGCCGTCTACGCGCGCAACCTGCTGGCGGTCGTGCAGGACCTGACCGACAAGAAGGCCGCGCCGGGCACGGTCAAGCTGAACCTCGAGGACGAGGTCATCGAGAAGTCCCTGATCATCCACGCCGGCGAGGTCCGCCACGCGCCCACGCGCGAGGCCGTGGCCGCCCTGGGCCAGCCCGCCGCCGCGTCGTCGTAGCCGCTCACAGCGAAGGAACGCCCATGCTCTTCGTCACGCTCATCACCGTCTTCGTGGTGGCGATCTTCCTCGGGGTGGAGCTCATCCAGAAGGTCCCGCCGACGCTCCACACCCCGCTCATGTCGGGCGCCAACGCGATCTCCGGGATCACGATCCTGGGCGCGCTCACCTGCGCCTACGGCGCGGGCGACCCGCAGACCGCCAACGTCATGGGCGCGCTGGCCGTGACCACGGCGACGATCAACGTCGTCGGCGGGTTCATGGTCACGGGCCGCATGCTGGCCATGTTCGGCGAGAAGAAGGAGGCCAAGTGAGCCCGCTCGTGCTCGCGCAGGTCGAGGCCACGGGGCCGCTCGCCCAGGCCGCCGCCGGCGAGATCGTGAAGGTCCACTGGGCCGTCCAGCTGGCCTACATGGTGGCGATCATCATGTTCGTCATGGCGATCAAGCGCCTGTCGAAGGTGCGGACCGCCCGCGGCGCCAACCTGATCGCCTCGGGCGCCATGCTGCTGGCGGTCGTCGCCACGCTCGCCAACGGCCACCTGCTGCAGGCGGCCGGGGCGACCGTCGAGCACGCCGTGGTCGACTGGCAGTGGATCGTCGGCGGCCTCGTCGCGGGGACGCTCGTCGGCGCGCTCGGCGCGCGCCTGGTCCCCATGACGCAGATGCCGGAGATGGTCGCGCTCCTCAACGGGTCGGGCGGCGCGGCGTCGCTGCTCGTGGCCCTGGCGGTCACCTTCCAGGCGACGAGCCACGCCGGCTGGACCGGCCCCGCGCCGACGCTCCTGACCTTCCAGCAGGCGGTCGACGCCACGCCGACCGCCGGCCACAGCCCGATCGTCGGCGGGACGGTGCTCCTGTCGATCCTCATCGGCGGCATCACGCTCACGGGCAGCCTGATCGCCTACGGCAAGCTCAGCGGCAAGCTGAGCGGCAACGCCATCGTCTACCCGGGCCAGCACGCGATCAACTTCCTCCTGGGCGCGGCGACCCTCGGCCTTGCCGGCTACGCCGTCTACGGTGAGCTCGGCTCCGGCGCGGCGCTCGGCATGATCCTCGGCGTCGTCGCGCTCGCGCTCGTGCTGGGCGTGCTGCTCGTGATCCCGATCGGCGGCGCCGACATGCCGGTCGTGATCTCGCTGCTCAACTCCTACTCGGGCGTGGCGGCGGCCATGACCGGGTTCATCCTGGAGAACAACCTGCTGATCATCGCCGGCGCGCTGGTCGGCGCCTCGGGCCTCATCCTCACCCAGATCATGTGCCAGGCCATGAACCGGTCGCTGGCGAGCGTGCTCCTGGGCGGCTTCGGCATGACGACGGCCACGGGGACGGGCGGCGGCAAGGACGAGTACAAGAACGTCAAGAGCACCACGCCCGAGGAGCTGGCGCTCATGTGCGACGGGGTCAGCTCGGCGATCTTCGTCCCGGGCTACGGGCTCGCCGTCTCGCAGGCGCAGCACCTGTGCCGCGAGCTGGGCGAGGCGCTCGAGGCGAAGGGCGCGACCGTGCGCTACGCGATCCACCCGGTCGCGGGGCGCATGCCGGGCCACATGAACGTGCTCCTGGCCGAGGCCAACGTGCCCTACGAGCAGCTGGTGGAGATGGAGCAGATCAACTCCGACTTCAAGCAGACCGACCTCGTGATCGTGCTCGGCGCCAACGACGTCGTGAACCCGGCGGCGATCGATGACCCGCAGAGCCCGCTGGCCGGCATGCCGATCCTCAACGTGCACGAGGCCCGCAACGTGATCGTCGTCAAGCGCAGCCTCAGCCCGGGCTACGCGGGCGTGAAGAACCCGCTGTTCGAGCTGGACAACTGCCGCATGCTGTTCGACGACGCCAAGGGCGCCCTGCAGACGACGCTGCAAGAGCTCAAGGCCATGGTGTGATAGCGGCTGCGGCCGACGATGGCGGGCGCTGCGGTGCGTCGGGGGGGCGCGCTGCGCGCGACACCCCGGCCGCTCAGGCTCGCTCGGCGGCCATCAGGCCGCCTTCGCTCGCCTTCGCGCCGCATCGCCTCACCCTCGTCGGCCTCGCCTGAGCGGCGTGCTGCGAACGCCCGGGGTGGTGTGCTCGGGGGCGCAGCGCCGCACGAAGACCGCGAGGGCCTCATCCGTCGCATCCGGCGACGCCTCGACCTGGCCGATCGGCCCTCCGCCGGCCACGATGTGGCTCGTGGATGATCGGCTCCAGGACCTTCGCCGTCGCGCCAACCAGGGCGAGCCCGGCGCCCGTACGGCCTTGCTCGGGGAGCGGCTGCGTGCGGGCGACCTCAGGCGCGAGCGCTTGGACCTGGCCGCCTACGTGGGCGACGAAGACGCCAGGGCGGTCCTGGATCCGGCGTTCCCGCCACCGGTCGATCTCGGCCTCTGGGCCCGCGGGCTGGCTCGCTGGGGGCTCGAGGCCGTGCTCCGGGCGGGGCTGGCGGCCAGCCGCTCCGCGTTCCGTGAAGAGGAGGTGAAGGACCACCTCCACGGCCTCGCTCAGGACTGGATCCTGTGCCCCTGCGATGAGCACACGCGGCGCTTGGCCATGATCGTCCATCTGGCCCGGCTCGATGACCTGGCGGCGGAGCTGGTGACCGCGTCCGTGGCCTCGGCGGCTGCGCCCCGGCGTGTTCACGGATTGTCGGCGCCGCGGACCTGGAATCCCGCAGGCGAGTCCCGTGTCCGTGAGGCGCTTCGTTCCGAGGTCGCGCCGTGGGCCCTCGGGGAGCGCGACCCGGTGCGCGAGCGCGTCGAGGCCGGCGGCTGATGGATCGAATCGCCTCGCGCCGGGTGGACCAGCTCTGATGGACCCGGGCGCTCCGGAGCCGCGCCCCTCACCCGCCCTGCGCTGCGCCTACTGTCACGACCCGGCCGATGGCGCGACCGCGTGCCCGACGTGCGGGACGCTCACGCACCCGGCCTGCCGCGAGGAGGCCGGCGGCGCCTGCCCGACGCTCGGATGCGCGCACATCGCCACGCCTGCCGCCGCGGTCACGGGCGAGTACTTGCCCCGGGACCCGGCCGCCGTCATCAACTGCCTCATCGCGCTGTTCGCCGCGGCGATGGTCCTTGGCGCCGCGCTTGGCTACATCGCCCGACGCTACTGACGTCCTCCTGCGCGCGACGCCCGGATCGGCTGGCCATGCTCAGGGCCGGGGCCCGACGTCGTCCCACAGGAGGCCGATCGAGAAGCCGACGGCCACGTCGGGGCTCCCGTCGGTCAGGCCGAACGCTCCTGACACGCCGGCCATCACGCGGCCCGCGGTGAGCCAGGCGCCGAGGCCCACCTCGAGCGGCGGCTCGCTCCCGCGGACCAGCCGGCTCTGGCCGCCGGCGAAGACGAACGGCACGAGCTCCGCGTCCGCGGTCAGCGGCAGGCGCCAGCCGGCGGACACCTGCCAGGTCACGACCGCCGGGGCGAGGTCCGCCCCCGGCGGCTCGCCGATCGCGATGACCCGCAGGTCCGCCTGCAGGACGAGCCGGTCGATGAGCTTGCGCGCGACCACCCCGCCGCCCCCGTCCCACTCGCCCGTGCCCAGGCGGCGGTCGGGGTCGGCGGTCGGCGCCTTGACCTCGGCGACGAGCGTCAAGGAGGGGTGCCACGCGCCCTCGTCGAGGACGACCACCCGCAGCTCCAGCCGGACGTCGCCCAGCCCCGTCGCGGAGCGGGGGCCCTCCTCCTCGTCGGATGCGACCTGGCCCGGCAGCGGCGCCGCGTCGCCAGGCTGGAGCGGCACGAGGCCGCCCCCGGTGGGGACGCCGGCGCCGCCGCGGACGTGCGCGATCGGGAGCGTGAGCGCGGCGGAGACGCGGGCGTAGCGGTAGCCCACCCGCAGGTAGGTCTCCCACATGTCGACGCGGTCGGGGCCCCCGTACTCGCCCGTGGTGAAGGCGCCGCCCACCTCGGTCGTCAGCTCGCCGCCCGCGGCGGGAAGCGCCCACAGGAGCGGCGCGGTCGCCGCGAGGAGGAGGAGGGGGGACCGGGTCACTCGACGCGCCCGTCGCGCCGCCGCGCCCGGTCGCGTGCCGTCTCGGCGGAGCGCCGCGCGCCGTCCAGCTCCAGCCGCAGCGGCCCCGCCGTCCGCCCGCGCAGGGCGTCGAGCCGGACGAGCTGCCAGGTGAGCGCGTGGTCGATGTTCAGGCGCTCGGCGAGGAGCTCCGGATCGTCGTCCTCGTCGATGAGCGGGAGGAGGCCTTGCTCGACGACCAGGCGGTACGCGTCGACGAGCGCCGCCGCGTGGTCGGGCTCGTCGGCGGCGAGCTCCACTTCGAGCTGCCGGAGGCGGCGGCTCGCCCCATCCAGCAGGGCGTCCACGCGCTCGCGCTGGGTGCGGGCCAGGGCGGCCCGCATCGCGACGTCGGTCTCCTCGCGGGCGTAGCCGTCGGCGCGGGGCGAGGCGGGCGCGGCGCAGCCGGCCAGGCCGGCGAGGAGCAGGGCGCAGGAGGCGAGGCCGCGGCGCATCAGCGCCTCCTCCCCGGGACCGGTGGGACGACCGGGCGTCCGCCGCCGGGGGCGCCGCCGGCCCGCGGCGGCGGCGTGCGGAGCGCCGGCGCATCGAGGCGGCGGGTGACGCCCGCGGCCCCCTCGACGCGGTCGATGGCCGCGAGCGGCGCCTGCGCCGCGCGCATCCCCGCCGCGGCGCGCTCGAGCGCGCCCGCCAGGAGCTCGAGGGCGCGCGCCACGCGGGTCGCCGCCTGCTCCCCGGCGGCGGCGGGGAGGCCGCTGACCACGCCGTGAAGGCGGCGGACGACGTCGCGGTAGGCCTGCGCCAGCTCGGCCGCCGCATCGTGCCGGCCCGACCTCGCCGCCGCGCCGGCCTCGGCGACCCGGCGGTGCGCGAGCTCGATGAGGACCTCGAGCCTCGCCTCGTCGGTGCGGGCCCGCGCCGCCAGGACGAGCTCCTCGGCCATGCGCCGCGTGTACGCCGGGTCGCCGGGGAGCGGCGGGTCCTGCGCCGGCGCGGCGGGTGGGGGCGCCGCCGGCGGGGGCTCGGGGGGCGCTTCGGGCGATGACGGCTCGGGTCCCCGCGGGGCCGCCGGGGCGGGCGCGGCAGGGGGCTCCGTCGGCGGAGCTGCGGGTGGAGACGGCGGCGCCCCTGCGTCTCGTCCCGGCGGCGTCGGGACGGGCGGCGTCGGGACGGGCGGCGTCGGGACGGGCGGCGACGGGGGCGGCGGCGTCGGGGGCGGCGTCGGGACGGGCGGCGTCGTGGGCGGCGTCGGGGGCGCCGAGGGGGCCGGCGGCGGCGTCGGCGCGGGCTGCGCCGGAGGCGACGGCGCGCGGGGCGGCGCCGGCGTATCCGGGTCAGGCGCGCGGCGGCGGCTCGCGGCGCAGCCGCTCGGCCGCGGGCGCCAGCGCCGCCGGGAGGGCCCCCGGCCGCTCGCCGGTGACCGCGCGGCGCGCCTGCTCCGCGCGCGGATGCCCCCCGTCGGCCTCGAGCAGCCGCCCCAGCGCCGTGGCCGCGCCCTCCTCGTCGCCCAGCCGCGCGAGGCACTCCGCGAGGTGCAGGCGGGCGTGCGGCGCCAGCGGGCCGCCCGACGCGGCGACCTCCCGGTAGAGGTCGGCCGCGCCCCGGGCGTCATCGAGGCGCCGCTGGAGGAGGAACGCCAGGCGGTAACGCGCCTGATCCGCGCGCGGCCCCGCGGGCTCGCGCGCCAGGAGGTCCCGCAGCAGCGCCGCCGCCTCCGCGTGGCGCCCGAGGAGGACGGCCCGCCGGGAGGCCTCGAGGGCGTCCTCCTGCGCCGCCAGCGGCAGCGCGGTCAGGAGCAGGAGCCAGCCCGCGAGCACCAGGCGCCTCACGACGCGCTCCCCGTCGCCGCGAGGCGGTCCAGCATGGCGCGCACGAGGTCGAGGTCGCGCCGCAGGTCCGGCGCCGCCGCCAGGGCGCGCGCGCGCGCCTCGAGCCGGTCGCGCAGGTCGACCTCCCGCAGGGTCCTGGCCAGCGCGCGCCGCCCGGGCTCGTCGCTCGCCGCCGCCTCCTCCACGACGAGCAGGGCCGCCTCGACCAGCTCGCGGGCCTCGTCGTCGGCCGCCACCAGGCCCAGGACCCGCTCGAGCGTGACGAACGTCTCCACGTCGGCCAGGAAGGTGAGGTCCGCCGGCGCCGGCGCCGGGGGCGCCGGCGTCGCCGGCACGAGCGACCGGAGGAGCGCCCACAGGCCCACGGCGGCCGCCGCGAGCAGGAGCGCGGCGACCAGGAGGCGCCGCCGGCAACCGCGTCGCCGCTCCGCGCGCAGCCGCGCCGCGACCCCCGGCCAGGGGTCCGTGGGCGGCGCGGGGGGCGGGAGCGCGCGCACCGCATCATCGGCGCGACCCAGGGCCGCGCTCGCCCGCCGGCACGCCTCGCAGCCGGCGAGGTGCGCCTCCAGCGCCGCCGCGTCCGCGGGCGGGAGCGCGCCGTCGAGGCGGTCCGACGCGAGGAGGAGGGCGTCGTCGCAGGTCATGACGCCCCCCCCTCGCCGGCCGGCTGCCCGGTCCAGCCCTCGAGCCGCTGCGCCAGGCGCTCGCGGGCGCGGAACAGCCGCCAGCGGACGGTCGCCGCGTTGGCGCCGGTCGCCTGGGCGATCTCGTCGTGGCTCAGCCCCTCGACCGTGCGCAGGAGCAGGACCTCGCGCTGCTCCGCCGGCAGCTCGGCGATCGCCCGCTCGGTGGCCGCCGCGAGCTCTCGCGCGGACGCGTCGGGCAGGGCGCGGGCCGCGGCCGCCGCGACGGCCTCCGGCTCGAGCGCCGGCGCCCGGGCCGCGCGCCGCGCGTGGTCGCGCAGGAGGTTGGTGAGGATCGTGAACAGCCACGCCCTGAACGACGTGCCCGGGCGGTAGCCGCCGAGGAACCGGAACGCGCGGACCCAGGCCTCCTGGGCCAGGTCCTCCGCCGCGTGAGCGTCGCGGCTCATGCGGAGCGCGTGGGCGTGGAGCGACCGACCGTAGCGGCGCACGAGCTCCTCCCAGGCCGGCTCGTCACACGCTCGGGCCCGCTCGATGAGCGCATCGTCGGGTCCGATCACCAGGGCTTCCACATACCAGAACCGCGGCGGGACCGGTTCGTTGGCGCTGCGCCCGATCTCTGGCGGGCTTGCGCTGGAGCGGCTTACGCCGGACCCAAACAGACCCCCGCGCCGGCGGTTCGTGGGGTCGGGGGAGACCCATGAGGAGGGAGAGACCATGCTGAGGAACGAGAGCGTCGCGCTGGTCGCGGCGCTGGCCGCCCTGGCCAGCGGCTGCGGCGGCAGCTCGGGCGGCGGCGGGGGGACCGGAACGCTCGACGTCCAGGTGACCGACGCGCCGTTCCCGACCGGCGTGATCGTCAAGGCCGAGATCGACGTCGAGCGGGTCGAGGCCCAGCTCGCGCCGTCGGGGCCGGCCGGCCCCGGGCCGCTCGACCCGTTCGTGCGGGTGGACGGGTTCAGCGCGCCCGAGACGTTCGACCTGCTCCAGCTCACCAACGGCGTCATCCGCACGCTCGTGAACGCGCCGCTGTCGCCGGGGCGGGTCACGCACCTGCGCCTGTACTTCACGGCCGCGCGGGTCGAGCTGAGCGACGGGCGGGTCCTGCCCCTGCAGGTGCCCTCGGGCGCGCAGACCGGGCTCAAGGTGCCGCTCACCCCGCCCGCGGAGGTGGTGGGCGGCTTCACGACGGAGCTGCTGCTCGACATCGACGTCTCGCGCTCGTTCGTGCCGCAGGGCGACCCGACGCTGACGGGCGACCCCGGGGCCTACGACCACCCGAGCGAGATCACGAGCGTGTCGTTCAACCCGGTGGCGCGGGCGGTGAACCGCTCGACCGCCGGCCGCGTCGTGGGCACCGTCTTCGACGGCAAGGGCACGGCGGACACCGCCGACGACGCCCCCCTCGGCGGCGCGACGGTGCGCGCGTCTCTGAGCGGCACCGACGTCGCCTTCACGATCGCCGCCGCCGATGGCACCTACGCCCTCGTGGGCCTCGAGGCGGGGACCTACACGATCACGGTCGAGGCCGCGGGCTTCGCCCCCGCCTCGGCCACGGCCACGGTCACGGCGGCCAACGCCACGACCATGGACGTGGTGCTCCAGCCCTGACATGGGGGGCCCCGGGCGGAGAGACTACACCCGACCTTGCTGCTCCGCCCGGGGCCGCTCCACCCTGATGACCTGCGGCGGACCCGCGGATCGCTGACTACAATCCCGGTGTGAGCCCCCGCTCCTCCGCCCTCACCGCCTGCGCCCTGCTCTGCGGCGTCGTGGCCGTCGCGCGGGGGGAGCCGGAGGAGGACCTGCGGCCGCTGCGGGCGTGGGGCGGGCGGCCGGTGCCGTCGCCGCCGCTCGACCGGGAGCCGCCGCTGCTCGAGCCGGCGCCGGTGGTGTCGCCGCTCGACGGGCGGCTGGCCGAGCTGGCGGCGCAGGGGCGGTGGACGGAGCTGGCGGAGCTGCTCGTGCGGGTGAGCGACGGGGTCGTGCTGGACGGGTCGACCGTCCGGACGCGGGGGCCCGGGCAGCCGCTCACGAGCCCGCGCGAGGAGGTGCGGCGGCGCCTCGAGGCCCTGCCGGGGCCGGCGCGCGAGGCCTACCGCGAGCTGGTCGCGCCGCGGACGGACGTGCTCCTGCGCGAGGGGCGGCGCCGCGATGCGCCGCTGGGCGAGGCGCTGGGGCGCTTCGCCGGCGCGCCGGCCGCGGCCGCGGCGGCGCGGGCCCTGGGCGAGCGCATGCTCGAGCGCGGCGACCTCGAGGGGGCGGCGCTGCTCTGGCGGCTGGCCCTGGCGCGGCGGCCGCAGCCCGACCTCGAGGCGCGGCTCCTCGCCCTGCGCACGCTGCTCGGCCCGGAGCTCGAGGGGTCGCTCGCCCCGCGGCGCCCGGCCCCCGCCGGCGCCTGGTCGGTCAGCTGGGCGCGGCGCGCGCCGGGCGGGGACGCGACGCTCCCGCGGCCGGTCGTGGCCGACGGGACGCACCTCTACCTGAGCGACCACCGCGGGGTCGTCGCCCTCACGCGCGAGGACGGGCGGCTCGTGTGGCGCGCGCCGCTCCGCGGGGACCCCCGGGAGCAGCGGCTGTTGCTCGGCGCCGGGCAGGCCGCCGACCGGCTCCTGCTCGTCCGGCGCGACCGCCTGGTGGCGCTCGACGCCGCGCGCGGCCTCGTCGTCTGGGAGCGGCCGCTGGCGCTGACGGGCGCGGGCCGCCCGCAGCCGGGGCAGCCGCGCGACCGCCTCCACGACGCCGTGGCGACCCCCGCGGGCTTCGCGGCCCTGGCCACGGTCGACGGGCACCGGTGCCTCCTGGGCCTGTCGCCCGAAGGGGACGTCGTCTTCGAGCAGCGCCTGTGGCCGGCGCTCCGCGGCGACGATGCGCCGGCCTACCCCTACCTCGTGCGCTACGTGTTCCGCCCCCGCGGGACGGAGGACGCCGACGGCAACCAGCGCGACCACGACGCGATCCTGGGCGAGCTCGTCCACGACGACGCCCTCGCGCCGCCGCGCCGCGTCGTGGGCGACGGGCGCCTCGCCGCCGTGGGCGACCGCGTCGCCTTCACCGTCGACGGCGTGGTCGCCTGCGCGGCGGCCGCCAACGGCGCGCTCCTGTGGGCGCGCGAGCACGCGTTCGGCGTGCAGGTGGCCGGCGCGCGGACGGTCCTCGTGCAGCTCGCCGCCGGGCCGTACGCGGTCGAGGCGGTGACCGCGGCGGGGCAGCTCCTGCGGCTCGACCCGCTCGACGGCGCGAGCCTGCCCCTGCCGTTGCCGCCGCCGGACCTCCACGCGCCCGACCCGGCGGCGCCGCCCGGGCGCGACGAGGCGCGCCCCTACGTGCTCCACCTGTCGCCGCTGGTCCTGGGCTGGGAGCCTCCCGGCGCCGGCGGGTTCCACATCACGGCCGGGGTCCCGCCGCGGAAGGTCGTGCGCTTCGCGCAGGGGCCGCTCGGGCCGGGCGCGCTCCTCGGCGGGACGCTCGTCCTGCCGGACCCCGAGGGCGTGGTCCTCCTCGACCTCGCCCTGGGGCACGAGCTCACGGAGACGCCGCTCCCCTGGACGCTGCCCGCCGGGCCGGTCGCGGTCCGGGGCGGCCTCGCGCTCGCGGTCGGGTCAGACGGGCTGGTCGTGTTCGGCCCCGAGGCGCGGGCGCCGAAGGTCCCCGCCCTCGACGACGACCTGCCCCTGGCGCGCTGGGTGGACCTCCTGGGCCATCCCGACTGGCGCGTGCGCCTCAGCGCTCAGGCGCGGCTCTCGGCGGAGGCGGGCACGGCGGAGGCGGCGCCGCTCCTCGAGCGGGCGGCCCGCGCCGCGCCGACGCTCGACGCGCGCGACGTGGCCCGCGACCTCGTCGAGCAGGCGGGCCGCCGCCGGCTGTTCTCGACCCTCGCCCCCACGGCGCCGCCGTCGCTCCTCGACGCCGTGGCCCGCGGCGAGGACCTGGCCGAGCGGCTCCGGATGCTCCTCGTCGCGCACGTCACGCCGCGCGAGCGGGGGCCCGACGAGCTGCGCCGCCTCGTCGTCGAGACGGAGGACGCGGCGGTGCGCCGCGCCCTCCTGCTCGTCCTGGTCAAGGTCGACGCCGCCGCGCGCGAGCGGCTCATCGCCACCCTGCGCGACCCGGCGCAGCCCGACGCCCTGCGGGTCGGCTGCGCCGTGGCGCTCGTGGAGGTCGTGGCCGCCCGCGGCGCGCTCGAGCCGCTGCGCCGCGCCCTGCGCGAGGAGACCGCGGACGAGGTGTGGCTGTGGGTGCTCGCCGCGGCGCAGGGGTGCGAGGAGCCGGACCTCGTCCTCGAGCTCATCCCCGAGCTCCAGCAGCGGAGCTTCGTGCGCCTCCCGCAGGCCCGGGACGTCACCCGTGAGGAGGCCCTCGAGGCGCTCCACGACGCCGCCCCGCGCCTCGTCCATTGACATAGAGCCCTGCGCTGCAGTCGCTTGCGCCTCCTCCGGGCGCTTTAAACGGGCTTCACCGAGCCGTCCCATGCTGCTCCCCGGAGGTGACGCGGCGCATGCACGGGGCAACCCTCGAAGAGACGGAGCCGACCCCCTCCGCCGACGCCCCGCGCGCGCGCCGACCGGCGCCCGGCGGGCCCGAGCCCCGGGTCGACCGCCCGGCGACCTCGCCCCCCGCCGCCGGGGTCGACCTGCGCCAGGCCTTCGTGCAAGTCGCCCTGCGCGAGCGCTGGTTCCTCGTCCTCCTCGGGCTCGGCTTCTTCACCGCCGGCGCCTTCTACCAGGCGCCCGCCGTCGCCATGTGGATCGGGTTCGCCTTCGCCGGCTACTCGGCCGTGGCCAACGACTCGATCCAGACGATCGGGACGTTCATCGCGTCCAACCGCCACCGCCCGTGGTGGGCCCTGTGGTTGTTCGTCGGCGGCCTGTTCCTCCTCACGGCGACGGCCGGCTGGCTGCTCCACGGCGGCGACGTCAGCTTCGGGCGGCTGCAGTCGAAGGGCTTCGCCGAGGCGCCGACGTCGTTCGCCTTCCTGCAGGTCGCGGCCCCGCTGTTCCTCATGGTCCTGACCCGGCTGCGCATGCCGGTCTCGACCACGTTCCTCCTCCTGAGCTCGTTCTCGGCCACGTCCGACGGCGTCCGCTCGGTGCTCCTCAAGAGCCTCTCGGGCTACGTCCTGGCGATCGTGACCGCGGCGGTCGTCTGGGGCGCCCTCGGGCCGTGGCTCCACCGGCGGCTCTCGGGCGGCGCGCCCGGCCGCGGCTGGGTGGCGGCGCAGTGGGCGACCTCGGGGGCGCTGTGGTCGATCTGGCTCGTCCAGGACCTGGCGAACATCGCGGTGTTCCTGCCGCGGAGCCTCTCGGCGCTCCAGTTCCTCGCCTTCGCCGGGACGGTCTTCTTCGGCCTCGGCGTCCTCCTGCGCCTCGGCGGCGACAGGATCCAGCAGGTCGTCGACGAGAAGTCGGACGTCGTCGACGTCCGGGCCGCGACGCTGATCGACGCCGTCTACGCGCTGGTCCTGCTCGTGTTCAGCGTCGCGAGCAAGGTGCCCATGAGCACGACCTGGGTGTTCCTGGGCCTCCTCGCCGGCCGTGAGCTGTCGATGGCCCTGCGGCGGGCCAACAGCACCGGCCGCACCGGCCGCCAGGCCCTGCGCCTGGTCGCCCGGGACGTGGGCTACGCCGTGGTCGGCCTCCTCGTCTCGCTCGCGCTCGCGACCGCGGTGAACCCGAGCCTGGCCGCGTCGCTCGGGCTGTAGTAGACCGCCCTTCCCAGGGGCCCGGGCATGCTCTACGCTCGTCCGGCTCAGGAGGCTCCATGACCCGGGCTCACCTCGCCGCCGCGCTCCTGGGCGTGGCGCTCCTGGCCGCGCCGGCCGCCGCCCAGGCGAACCGCTTCGAGCCGAACCAGACGCGGCGCACGGCGCAGAAGATCGAGCCCGGCGCCTACAAGGGGCTCTTCTGCAACGAGGACGACTGGTACTTCATCGACGTCCCGCGCGGGCAGCGGCTCGAGGTGAGCATCGCGTTCGACCACGCCCAGGGCGACCTCGAGCTGCTGTTCCAGGACAGCCGCGGGCGCAACCTCGCCTGGTCCCGCGGCACGCGGAGCGAGGAGGTGGCCTCGTTCACGCCGACCGGGACCATGCCCGTGTTCTTCCGCGTCTACAACGCGAACAACACCTACGACCTGCACGTGGGGCTCTCGCCGACGCCCTGGAGCGGCGAGGCGGCGCAGGGGATCAACTGCTGGGGCGCTGACTGGTACCCCGTCACGATCGAGGGCGGCAAGGAGCTGCGCGCCGAGCTGGCCTTCTCGCACGCCCAGGGCGACCTGGACCTGACGCTCTTCGACCTCGACGGCAACGAGCTCGCGACGTCGACGGGCCAGGGCGACGTGGAGGCGGTGCGCTACAGCGCCGCCGAGGCGCGGCAGGCGCTCCTGCGGGTGTGGAACCCGCACCGGGCGCGCAACGTCTACGCGCTGCGCCTGAGCGTCGGCGCGGCGGTCCCGGACGACCTCGCGCGGGTGCTGCGGCGCGACCGGCCCGTCGGCAAGGGGCAGGACGTGGTCGAGCTGCTCAACGGCGACGTCCTGCGCGGCACGGTGCTCAACGAGAGCTTCCGCCTGGCGACGGCCTACAGCGACCTCGAGCTGCCCGCGGAGCGCGTGGCGGGGATCGACCTCGAGCGCAACCGGGCCGAGCTCGAGAGCATCGTCACCGTCGACAACAACCGGCTGAGCGGCTTCCTGCGCACGACGAGCCTGCGCGTGCGGCTCGAGGGGCTCGAGGGGCCGGTGGAGATCCGCCGCGAGCGGGTCCTGCGGGTGGTCTTCGGCTGCCGCGGCGGCGAGCGGGGGGGCCTCGAGCGCCATCAGTACGTGGTGCTCAAGAACGGCGACCACTTCAGCGCGAAGGTGCTGAACGCGAGCTGGGTCCTCGACGCCGGCTTCGCGCGCATCCCGCTGCAGCTCCCGCAGCTCAAGGCGATCGCCTTCGACGGGCACGGCGGCGTCAACGTCACGCGGGTCACGGAGACGAGCACCCGCGGGCGGCTCCACGTCGAGGAGCTCGAGCTCGAGATGGACATCGCCGCCGCCGGGCCCGGCCGCAGGTTCAAGGTCCACCCCGACCGCGTCGAGGTCCTCTACTGCCAGCAGGGCTACATGCCCGACAGCGTGCAGGCCACGGGCACGGCCCTGAGCTTCGACTTCGAGGACGGGCTCGAGCCCTGGGTGGCGCAGGGCAACTGGAACACGAACTGGATCCACTGGCCGCGCGACGGCGTCCGCGGCGACGGCTGCCTGCGCGCGTGCGGCCCCAACGGCGGCAACTACGGGGACAACGCCAACGCGACCGTCACGAGCCCCCCGATCCCGATCGCCGGCCTGCAGGCGCCGGTCCTGCGCTTCCAGGTGCGCACGCGCCTCGAGCGCGGCCCCGACTTCTTCCTCGCCCGCGTCTCCTACGACGGCGGCAACAGCTTCAGCGAGATCCACCGCCTCACGGGCGACAACGAGTGGACGCAGGTCGCCCTGCCCCTGACCCCCGGGTCGCGCGAGGTCGTCGTGCAGTTCGGCCTCACGAGCGACGGCAGCATCGTGAACCAGGGCGTGTGGGTCGACGCGGTCGAGGTCGTCGAGCAGGGGCAGTAGGGCCAATCGTAAGTCCCTTTGCTGCTGTGGCCGCCCGAGGCGAGCCCCGGGGGAGCCCTGAGGTCGGTAGTGTCTGGTTCGCCGGACAGGTGTCCGGCGTCCCGGACAGTCCGACCGGTACAACCCCCGAAGTGGCGGTTCGCGCTCCTCGGATGGTGGGTTGCTCTCCCCGAGCGCAGGCTAGGGGAAAGGATGACCCACATGAGGACGGATTCGAGTCGGCGACGCCGGTCCGATCGCCGGGGGGCCGCGCTGGTCCTCGTGCTGATCTTCGGCGTCGCCGCGATGGCGCTGGTGACGACCATGCTCTCGCTCTCGGGCGCGAGCGCGAAGGCCGAGGGCAGCCGGCACCGGGACAAGAACCTCTACGCGATCGCGCGCTACGGCCTGGCGACCGGGGTCAGCGAGGTGAACCGCTCCCGGGAGGGCTTCGCCGACCTGACCGGGAACGGCCCCGGCTGCATCCTCGTCGGTCCGGACGGCCTCCGCGGCTGGCCGGTCCGCGACAGCGCCGGCCGCCTGCTCGGCCGCTTCACGACCAAGATCCGCACGGAGGCCGTCGGCAACGGGCAGACCCGCCGGATCATGGAGGTCGTCGTCGCCGAGGGCGAGTTCCCCGCCACGTGGACCGAGGCCCAGGCCCGAATCGCGAACGGGACCCTGCGCGTGGTGGCCGCGGAGCTCGAGATCTCGGTCGTCGGCATCGCCTTCGACCGCAACGCCCTGAGCATCCGCGGCCCGGCGACGCAGAACGGCGGCCAGGGCTTCAAGTACGGCACGAACCCCGGCGGCCGGCAGGTGGACATCATCGGCAACGGCGTGCCGGCCGTGAACATCTCCGACGAGACCGCCTACAAGGCGTTCGTCGGCCAGCGCGCCGACGGCACGTTCGACGACAACGTGATCACCCGCTGGAGGACGTTCAGCGGCTGGGACCCGAACACGAACACCGCCACGACTGGATCGACCGCCGCGGGCCGACGGAGCACCGTCACGAACACGCAGGAGGGGCTGCTCAACAGCGAGACCCTCACGGAGATCGCTCAGGGCATCAACCAGCGCGTCACGGAGCTCCTCACGGACCCGAGCAGCCAGCCGATCACCAACCCCAACCAGACCCTCGAACCCGGGACGTACTACGTCAACTCGACGCTGGACATCCCCAGCGGCTCGACGCTCAAGGGAGAGGGCACGCTCGTCCTCAACGAGGGCATGACGATCAAGGGCACGCTCGACTGGAAGGGCGACGTCATCATTCCGAACAAGAACGGCGCCGTCGTCCACGTCAACAACGGCGGGACCTTCAATGTGGACGGCCTCCTGGCGATCCAGGGGCTGGGGACGGCGAACAACATGGGGGTGCAGCTCGACCAGGGCGCGCGCCTCAACGTCGGCACCGACACCACCCCGGGCGCGTTCACGATCCTGGGCGACGCCGACACGCAGAACCCGATCCGCTTCGAGAGCGGCAGCGGCTCCAACGGCGGTGTGCACGTCAAGGGCATCATGAGCGTCATGGGGAACGCCCTGACGATGACCTTCGACAGCGGCGCGGGCGTCAACGTTCAGGGCTCGCTGGTCCTCGTCACCCCCGAGGACCCCGAAGCCAAGGGCGTGTCGGTGGTGTTCAACGGCGCGGCGCACGGCAACTTCGTCTACACGCCGACGAACTTCGACGGCGCCGTGCAGAAGCTCGGCGAGTTCTTCGACGTCAACGGCGACAACGCCCCGATCCGCATCACCTCGTACGTCGAGGACCCGGCGCGGCGGCTGACCCTGCTCCAGGAGCACGTCGAGAGCGACACCACCGGCTCCTTCGGGATGAACTAGCCGTGGCCCCCCGCAAGCTCCCGCGCGACCGGCGCGGCCTGACGCTGCTCGAGGTCGTCCTCGCGGCGGTGGTCCTCTCGGTCGTGCTCCTGGGCGTGTTCACCGCCCTGCGCACGGCCCAGCGCACGGACGCCCTGACCCGCGAGCGGCAGGCCGCCTCCGAGGAGGCGTTCAAGATGCTCGACACCATGCTCTCGGGCCTCCTGCCCGCGTCCGGCGCGCCCGTGGTCATCCCGTTCGACGTGCCCTACCAGGGAGGTGTCCTCAGGCCCGCCGACCCGTACCCGGTCGGGATCTGGACCGACGCCGGCGTCGCCGCGCCGGCGCCTGTCACGATGGCGGGCGTGGCGGTGGCGCGCGTCAACGTGCCGGTTGTCGAGGGCGACACCAACGCGGCCTCCAACGACCAGCTCATCGAGGTTCGCGTCCAGGTTGCCTGGCGCCCGATGGACTGGCAGCCCGGTGAGAGCGACCAGCGCATCGAGCTGGTCTCGAGGAGGATGCGATGAGCAGGGCGCATCGGGACCCCCGGGCCGGCCTCACGCTGCTCGAGGTGCTGGTCTCGCTGGTGATCGTGAGCGGCCTCGCCCTCGTCCTCCTGGCCGCCAACGTCCCGCTCAGCCGGGCGTCGAGCGAGGCCGGGGTGGCCTTCGACCTCGACCGGTCCGCCGCGCGCTTCCTCTCCGACCTGCGCCGCGAGCTCCGGCGGAGCGGCTACAACCAGGCCGACCTGCAGGCCCAGGTCGCGGCCGGCGTGGACGGGGGGGACCCGCTGACCGGGCCGTTCAGCACGGTCGGCCCGTTCCGCATGAGGACCGGCTTCGGCAACACCGTCAACGACGCGAACCTCGCGGCGTCCAGCTGGAGCGCGCCGATCACCTACCGGCTCGCGGCCTCCTCGAACCCCGGCAACTATGCCGATGGCACGCCGCGCTATGACGTCCAGCGGGTCCAGGGCGGCTTCACGACGGTCGTCCTCCGCCACGTGCAGGCGCTCTCCTTCGTGCTCTTCCCGCAGCCGGAGGGCGAGCCGGCCGGGACCGAGCCATCGGCGGCGCACATCGAGGTGAGCCTGACGATGCGGCGCGAGAACCCGGCCTGGACGGGCACGGCGACCGGGCGGTTCATCACCCGGACCTACAGCGAGGACATCGAGCTCCTCAACAAGCGAGGTCAGTGAGATGAGCGGGCTGATCGCCCTGGTCCTCCTCGCCCAGTCCGCCGCCCCGAGCCTCGATCAGGTCCTGCAGGCCATCCAGGAGGGCGAGGCGGTGACGGTCTCGCGCCTCGTGGCCGACCAGGCCCTCGCGGCGGCGGAGACGCGACGACCGCCCGACGAGGTGGAGCTGCTCCTCGATGTGGCGGTCCGCGGGGAGGCGTTCGTCGAGCTGGGGCCGGTCCTGGCGAGGCTCATCGCGAGCGATGGCCCGGGGGTCGAGCCCGCCCTGCGGGTCGCCGGGCGGCTCGGGCCGAGCCATCCGCACCGCCCGCCGCTCATCGAGGCCCTCCCGGCCACGGCGCTCGGCGGTCCGCGCCTCCTGCAGGCGTGCCAGAGCGGGGACGAGGCGGTCGCGCTGGGGGCGATCGGCCTCGTCGCCGCGGCCGGGCCGCCGCGGGCCATCATCGACCTGCTGGGCCTCCTCGCCCTCGAGGAGCGGGGATCCATGGCGATGGCGGCGTTGCAGGCGATCAGCGCGCGTCCGCCGTCGCGCGAGCTGTTCGACGCCCTGCTCGTGGTCGCGGCCGAGCCGGGGCTGCCGGCCGGCCTCCAGGGAGCGCTGGCCGATGCGCTCGCCGGGAGCGTGGACCGCGACCCGGCGCTCGCGAGCGTGCTGCTCGACGCGGCCCGGTACCGGCCCTCGCCGACGACGCTCGGGGCGTTGAAGGCCATGCCCCCCGACGCCTGGGCGGAGGCCATCGACGTGGTGCTGGGAACCGTGCACGGGCTGAGCGAGGGCCTCGCGACGCTCGGACCGTCCGACGCGCAGCTCCTCGCCGCAGCGGTCGGGGCGGGTGGTGACCTCCGGGCGCATCCGCTGCTCGACCTCCTCCCGGCGCTCTGTCAGCCGACGGCCCCCCTGCCGGTCCGCATGGCGGCCATGAGGTGCCTGGGCGACCTGGGGACCCTGGACGCCACGATCGTCGACGTGCTGCTGACCTACGTCGCGGAGCCGCCGCCCATCGGCGCGATCGCCTTCGAGGCCCTGCGCTACCGGACGGGCGCGAGGCTACCGCACCGCCCGATCCTCTGGCGCGAGTGGCGCAAGCGGACCGAGGTCCCGGCCGTGGACCCTGCCGAGCACGCGGACCGCTTGGCCCAGGAGCGGCAGAGCCGCTACGATCAACGCATGAGGGCCATCGCCGCCAGCTCCCACCCGTGACGGGCGCACCGACGGACCGGGCGCGTCGGTCGTGACGGCGACGGCGGTGGCGCTCCTCCCCGTCGCCGTCGCGGCCCTCCTGCTCGCCCGCCACCGCCGCCACGGCCCGGCGACGCTCGTGTCCAAGTCCATCGCGTCCGCCCTGTTCCTCGTCGTCGCCTTCGCCGAGCCCGCGGGCGACCCGACCTACGCCGGGTGGGTCCGGGCGGCGCTCGTCCTGTGCGCGCTGGGCGACGTGGCCCTGGTCGGCGAGTCGCGCCGGCACCTGGCGGCCGGGATCGCCGCCTTCGGCCTCGGGCACCTGGGCTTCTGCGTGGCGTTCGCCCCGCTCGCCCGGGCGGAGGTCGCGGCCCTGCTCGGCCTGCCGCTCCTGGGCGCGGCGGGCGCCGTCCTGTGGCGCGTGCGGGCGCGCCTCGGCGCGCTCGCGGTCCCGGCGGCCGTCTACGCGGTCCTGGTCACGGCGACGGCCGCGCTGGGCGTGGCCGCCTGGCTCGGGGCGCCGGGCCGGGCCCTGGTCGGCGCCGGCGCGGCCCTGTTCTTCGCGTCGGACGTCGCCGTCGCGCGGCAGCGCTTCGCCGCGGACGCGTTCGTCAACCGCCTGGTCGGCGTGCCGCTCTACTACGCGGCGACGCTGCTGCTCGCGCTGTCGGTCGGGCGACTGGCCTAACGGCCGCCCACGGCGACGAGCGCCGCCTCGAGCGGGCCGAGCGTCACGACCAGCGCGCCATCCTCGAGCCGCGCCTCCGGGCCGAGCAGCGCCTCGGCCACGGCCCCCTCGGGCAGGCGCAGGTCGGCCAGCGGCACGCGCGCGGTCACCTGGCCCGACGAGGCGTTGAGCACGCACACGACCGGGCGCCCGGGCTCGCCGGTCTCCGGCTCGCGCGCGAAGGCCGCCAGCCGGCCCTCGGCCTGGAGGAAGCGCACCGTGCCGCGGCGCAGGGCCGGCTCCTGGGCGCGCACCCGCGCCAGCCGGCGGACGTGCTCGAGCGTGACCTTGTCCTGCTTGCGCTCGTCCTGCCAGGGGTAGGTGCGGCGGCACTCGGGGTCCTTGCCGCCCTCGAGGCCGATCTCGTCGCCGTAGTAGACGACCGGGGCCCCCGGCCAGGCGAAGAGGAAGCTCATGCACAGCCGCGCCCGGCGCAGGTCGCCGCCGCACAGGGTCCGCAGCCGCGGCGTGTCGTGGCTGCCGAGCAGGTTGAACTGCACGCGCAGGGCCGGCTCCGGGTAGGTGGCGAGCTGGTGGCCGAGCGCGCGGAAGAACTCGGGCGCCTGGATCCCCTCCTTCGACATGAACTCGAGCGCCGCCGAGCGCACGGGGTAGTTCATCACCGCGTCGAACTTGTCGCCCTGGAGCCACTGGCGCGCGTCGGTCCAGATCTCGCCCACGATGTAGGCGTCCGGGTCCTGGCGCTTGATCTTCTGGCGGAACTCGCGCCAGAACTCGGGGTTCACCTCGTCGACCTCGTTGGGCACGTCGAGGCGCCAGCCGTGCGCGCCCTCGCGCAGCCAGTAGCGGCCGACGCCCATCAGGTGCTTCACCACCTCGGGGTTGGCGGTGTTGAGCTGGGGCAGGTCGCCGAAGCCCCACCAGCAGCGGTAGTTCGGCTTGGGGCTCTTCACGACGGGGTGCCCGCCGTCGAAGAAGTACCAGCTCCAGTACTTCGAGGCGGGCCCCTTCTGCTCGGCGTCGCGGAAGGCGTGATGCTCGTCGCCCGTGTGGTTGAACACGCAGTCGAGCACCATGCGCATGCCGCGGGCCCGCAGGCCGTCGCGGAGGCGGTGGAAGTCCTGGAGCGTGCCGAAGGCGGGGTCGACCTGCTCGAAGTCGGCCGCGTCGTACTTGTGGTTCGACTCGGCCGTGAAGATCGGGTTCAGGTAGAGGGCGTTGACCCCGAGGTCCTTCAGGTAGTCGAGCTTCGAGGTGATCCCGGGGAGGTCGCCGCCCATGAAGTTGAAGTGGCTCGGCTCGGCGTCCCAGGCCTCGAAGTAGCGGTCGTCGATGTGCCACGGGCGCCCGGCCGGGCGCGGCGGCAGGTCGGGCTTGCGCGCCGGGTCGCCGTCGCAGAAGCGGTCGGGGAAGATCTGGTAGAAGATCGCGTCGCGGGCCCACTCGGGCGTGACGAACTTCGCCGCGTCGGCGGTGTTGGCCGAGAAGCGGTCCTTGCCCGCCTGGAACTTCACGGGCTGCGGCTGGCCGTCCTCGAGGCCGAACGCGTAGCGCACGCGCCCGGGCGACGACGCCCAGGTGAGTCGGACCTCCCACACGTCGCGCCCGTCGACGAGGGCGAGGCGCCGGGCGAGGACCCCGTCGCCCTCGAGGGGCCGGGGCGTGGCGCTCACCCGGACGCGCTCCACGTCCTCGCGCAGGGTGTGCACGCGCAGGACGAGCCGCCGCCCGCCGTCGACGGCGCAGGCCATGTCGAGGAGGCGCGGGTCGTGGATCACCTGGTCGAGCGCGACCTGCCCGTCGCCGCGCTTGCCGGCCGTGGGCGGCGCGTGCGCGCCCAGGTCGACGACCGAGTTGAAGCCGCTGTGGCCGTCAGCCTCGGTCAGCGGGTTGTCGCCGTCGTGCTGCCACACGTTGCCGTTGATGACGAACTTGTAGTAGTGGCGGCCGCGCGGCAGCTCGAGCGTCGCCTCGAACGTGCCGTCCTTGTCGCGGTCGAGCATGGGCGTCGTCGTGGCGCTCCAGCCGTTGAACGAGCCGGCGATGTTGACCCGTTCGACGGCGATCACCGGCGAGTGCTTGAAGGTGACCTTGAAGCGGCCGCCGCCCTCGAGCGCCTCGAACTCGACGCGGGCGCTGGCGGGGCCGGCGAGGACCAGGAGGAGGAGGAGCGGCAGGGCGGTGCGCATGACGGGTCTCCCGCCTCAGGAGAGGCACGCCGGCCGGCGGCCGGACAGGGGTCCAGGGTCACGAGAGTGTCACACGGGGCCGGGGACGCCGTCTCCAGTGACCGCACCGTGGTCCGCTCTAGACCAGGCGCCCGGGGTCCTTACAATCGCGCCCCCGGCCTGGCGGCCGGCTGGCGGGAGGGGCGCCTTGGAGCAGGGGTCGGGACGCTCGGCGCGGGACCTGGCGCGGGGGTTGGCCTACCTCTCGCCCAACCTGTTCGGGTTCCTCCTCTTCACCGCCCTGCCGGTCGTGGCGGTCTTCGTCGTCGCCTTCACCGAGGGGTCCTACACGTCGAGCCTCGACCCCGCGACCGGCGCCGCGCGCCTGGACGCGCGCTGGGTCGGCCTCGAGAACTTCGCCCGCCTGGCGAGCGACGGCGACCTGTGGCGGAGCCTCTGGAACACCGTCGTCCTCATGGCGGCGATCCCCCTGCAGATGGCGCTGGCGCTCGGCCTGGCCATGCTCCTCGACCGCCCGGGCACGTCGCGCGTGGTGCTCAGGACCATGCTCTTCCTGCCCACGGTCGCGGCGGGGATCGCGCTCTACCTCGTCTGGCGGCAGATCTACAACCAGGACTCGGGCCTGCTCAACGCGTCGCTCGCGGCCGTGGGCGTCGTCTCGGAGGGCGGCGGCCCCGACTGGCTCGGCAGCACGACGCTCGCCAAGCCGGCGCTCCTGCTCATGCTCGTGTGGATCGCCATGGGCGGCACGAACATGATCCTCTACCTGGCCGGCCTCCAGGACATCGACCGGTCGCTCTACGAGGCGGCGGCGATCGACGGCGCGGGGCCGTGGGACACCTTCTGGTCGGTCACCTGGCCGGCGCTGCGGCCGACGACCTTCTTCATCTTCACGACGAACCTGATCGGCGGCTTCCAGATCTTCGACCAGGTGCTGATCATGACGCGCGGCGGGCCCGAGGGCTCGACGTCGACGATCCTCTACGAGATCTACCGCAACATCTACGAGTACCAGGGCAAGATGGGCTACGCCGCGGCGCAGTCCGTGCTCCTGTTCGGCCTCGTGCTCCTGGTGACGCTCGGCACGTGGTGGCTGGGCCGGAAGGGGCGCGAGGCGTGAGCGCGGTCGTCGGGCGGAGCCTCTTTCGGGACCGCGCGGGGCTGGCGCTCCTGTGCCTGGTGGCGCTGTCCACGCTCGTCCCGTTCGTGTGGGCGCTGTCCATGTCGCTCAAGCCGGAGGAGGCCGTCTTCCAGCCGGGGATCGTGCCCACGTCGACCGAGGAGGTCGCGGTCGTCGACGGGCGCGAGGTGCGCGTGCGCCTCCTGCGCCGCCTCGACGACGGCCGGCTGCGCCTCAAGGTCGCCGAGCCGGGCGAGCGGCGGATCGTCGACGTCGAGGACGACGGCTCGTGGCGCCGGATCGAGCGCGTCGACGTGCGCTGGGAGAACTACCCCGAGGCCTGGAGCGCCTACCCGTTCCTGTCGTTCGGGCGCGCCTACGTGAACTCGCTCGCCGTCGCCGGCCTCGTGACGCTCGGGCAGGTCATCACCAGCGTGCTGGCCGCCTACGCCTTCGCCCGCCTGCGCTTCCCCGGGCGCGACGTGCTGTTCTTCGGCTACCTGGCGACGATGATGGTCCCGGGCGCCGTGACGATGATCCCCACCTTCGTGCTGCTGAAGAACCTGCCCGACGGCCTCAACTGGCTGCTGGGGACGGAGTACTTCTCGCGGCAGCTGGTGCTCGGCGGCAACCTGATGGGGATCGACAGCTACTTCGCCCTGATCATGCCGCGCTGCTTCTCGGCCTACGGCACGTTCATGCTCCGGCAGTACTTCCTCGGCGTGCCGCGCGAGCTGGAGGAGGCCGCCTACCTCGACGGCTGCTCGTCGTTCGGCGTGCTGCGCCACGTGTGCCTGCCGCTCGCCAGGCCGGCCCTGGCCACGCTGGCGATCTTCACCTTCATGTGGGCCTGGGGCGACTTCTTCTGGCCGCTGATCGTCACGCGCAGCGACGAGATCAAGACGCTGCCGCTGCTCCTCCAGGCCTTCCAGGGCTCCTACGGCGCGCGCTGGAACCTGCTCATGGCCGCGTCGGTCATGGGGCTCCTGCCCATGCTCGTCGTGTTCCTGATCGGCCAGCGCCACTTCATCGAGGGGATCAAGCTCGGCGCCGTGAAGGGCTAGCGTGGCCAGGGTCCTCCTCGTGGTCGGCGCGCGGCCGAACTTCATGAAGGCCGCCTCGGTGCTCGAGGCCGCCCCGCGGCACGGGCTCGACGTGCGGCTGGTCGACACGGGTCAGCACTGGGACGACGCGCTCACGCGGCGCATCACCCAGGACCTCGGCCTGCCGGCGCCGCACCACCGACTCGACCTCGGCCGGGCGAGCGGCCTCGAGCAGCTGGCCCTCCTGCTCACGGGCCTCGGGCGCGTGCTCGAGGCCGAGGCGCCGGAGATGGTCGTGGTCGTGGGTGACGTGACGAGCACGCTCGCCGGCGCCCTCGCCGCGGCCCGGGCGCCGCGGCCGGTCCCGCTGGCGCACGTCGAGGCGGGCCTGCGCAGCGGCGACCGGACGATGCCGGAGGAGGTGAACCGGCTCGTCGTCGACCAGCTCGCCCAGCTGCTCCTGTGCACGGAGCCCGCGGCGCTCGACAACCTGCGGCGCGAGGGGCGCGGCGAGGCGACGGCCCTCCTCGTCGGCAACACGATGGTCGACACGCTCCTGCGGGCGCGCGAGCGCGCCGCGCGGGCGGGCGCCCGGGAGGCGCTCGGCCTCGCGCCGGGCGGCTACGGGCTCGTCACGCTGCACCGGCCGGGCAACGTCGACGACCCGGCGCGGCTCGAGGCGCTCCTCGGGGCGCTCGGGCAGGTCGCCGCCCGCCTGCCGCTGGTCTTCCCGGTCCACCCGCGCACACGCGCGCGCCTGGGCGACCGGCTCGCTCCGGAACGCCTGCGGCTGGTCGAGCCGCAGGGCTACCTGGCCTTCCTGCAGCTGATGTCGAGCGCGCGCCTCGTCCTCACCGACTCGGGCGGGGTGCAGGAGGAGACGACGGCGCTCGGCGTGCCCTGCCTGACCCTGCGCGAGAGCACCGAGCGGCCGATCACGGTGACCGCGGGCACGAACCGCGTCGTGGGCACGACGCCCGCCGGGGTCGTGGCGGCGGCGTTCGAGGCGCTCGACCGCGCGCCCCCGGCCGCCCCGCCGCTGCCGCCGCTCTGGGACGGGCGCGCGGGCGAGCGCATCGCCGCGGCGGTCGCCGGGTGGCTGGCGGGCGGGCCGGCCGAGGCGCGGGCGCGGGCGGTCGCGCTGGGGGCGCGGGAGGGGTGAGCTTGGCCGTCGGGAGCTCGAGGCAAAGCCGCGAGCCCGCGAACGCCTGCTCGTAGACGGCCGGCCGCCAGCCCGGCTGATCGTCCGCCGGCACCACGAGGTTCGTGATCGGCAGCCGGTAACGGTCGTGGATCCGATAGCGGTAGACGAACACGCGCTCGGCGAGCCGCGCGTCGACCTCGCCCTGCACCTCGATGTGGATGAGCAGCCACGCCTCCCCGCCGCGCCGCAGGCGCACGCGGGAGAGCTTGTCCGCCAGACGAGCGCGTGGACCGCCGGGAAGAGCAGGGCGAGCAACGGCTCGAGGTAGCGGTCCAGCGCCTCCTTCCAGGGTGAGTCGCGATCGTCGAGCGGAGCGGCCTCGACCGTGGTTCGTGTCCTGCCAGGGCATGAGGCTGCCGGGCCCCACCGACGGGTCTGCACAACTCCTGCCGGTACAACGGCCGACAACCGCTTGACCCATGGTTAGCGCCCATGCTAAATGTATGCCCTCGACAGGAGGGACCGACGACTCCACCACCGCGGACCCCGCGGGGACTGGCCGAGCTGGACGACCTCGAGCGCGTGTTCGGCGCGCTGGCGCACGCCAGCCGGCGTCACGTGCTGGTCGTCCTGTGGGCGAGGGGCGGGGCCATGACGGCCGGCGACATCGCGCGCCGGTTCTCGTGCAGCTGGCCGACGACGACGCGGCACCTCAAGGTGCTCGTCGCCGCCGGGCTGGTGCGCGTCACCAAGGTCGGCCGCGAGCGCCGCTACGAGCTCGCGGCCGACCGCCTGCGCGGCGTGGTCGGGCGCTGGCTCTCCTGGTTCGAGGATGAGAGAGCTTGAGAGCCTCTCCTCCCGCTGCACGCACACGAACCCCCAGAGCGAGCGATGGGGAGGCGCGGAACGGGCCGAACGCCATGGCCCGGCACTCACGCCGATCGCGCCCCCCTCGCGAGCGCATCATTCATCGCAGGTATGAGCTCGAGAGGAGTCGCGCAGCGACCTCCTCTCGAGCTCGGGAAGGAGCGCCCCCGTGAGCCCCGAGATGGTCATCGCCCTGTACCGCCCCCACCCCGGCAAGGAGCGCGAGCTCGACGCGCTCGTCGCGCAGCACGTCCCGGCGCTGCGCGAGGCCGAGCTGATCACCGACCGCGGCGTCCTCCGCGGGCGCGCGAAGGACGGCACGGTCGTCGAGGTGTTCGAGTGGGTGTCGGCCGACGCCGCCGAGCGCGCGCACGAGCTGCCCTCGGTGGCGCGCGTGTGGGAGGCCATGGCGCAGGTGGCCGACTTCGTCAGCCTGGGCGACCTGCCCGAGGCCGGCCAGCGCTTCCCCCACTTCGCCGCGCCTCCGCGCTGATCACCAGGGGCCGGCCACGGCGTCGCGCACGTGCGCGAGGAGCGCCGCCGGGTCGAACGGCTTGAGCAGGCAGGCGCGCGGGGCGTGGTCGAGCGTCAGCTCGACGCGCTCGAGCGGGGCGCCCGAGACGACGACCACGGGCACGCCCTTGAGGTCGGCGTCGCGGCGCATCCACTGCAGGAGGTCCCACCCGTTCAGCTCGCCCGGGAGCCGCAGGTCGAGGATGACCGCGGCCGGCGCCTGCTGGAAGACCAGGTAGTCGAGCGCCTCGTCGGCGCTCGTCACGGGGACCGGCTCGAACGGCTCGGCGGCGAGCACGCCGCACAGCGCGTCGCGCAGGTCGGGGTCGTCCTCGACGACCAGCACGCGGGGGCTCGTCATGGCGTTGGCGGGATAGCAACGGCCGAGCCGTCGGCTCGCTGACGCCATGTCGTTGCGTGGCGGGAAGGGCGTGGGCGCGGGCGGGACGCGGGTGGCGCGCGCCTCGGCGCCGATGGCGCGGGGCGGAGCTAAGGCTCGAACCTCAGGTCGGCCCAGTACGACCAGTCGCAGCGGAGGTCCCCCGCCGGCCCGGGCGTCGTCTCGAGGACGACCTCGCGGTCGCCGCCAGGCAGCGAGACCTCGAGCCGCTGCGGCCCGCGGTCGGCCTCCACCACCAGCGGGTCCAGGTGGCGCGACCACACGACCTCCTCCTGGCCGTCGACGCGTCGGACCCTGACGGCGAACCCCGCCCCGTCGCACGGGGCCACGACCCCGCCCCGGAGGCCGAAGACCCCCGTCAGGCGCCGCGCGCCGCGGGGGCGGACGACGACGCGCCCGGGCGCGTGGACCTGGACCACCGGCCGTCCGTCCTCGACGAGCACCTCGGTCCGAACCTCCGAGCGCACCTCGGCCGGGGCCACGTTCACGATCCCGAGCGCGACGAGCGCCGCGCCCAGGTCGCTCCGCTCGACGGGCAGCCCGGGCAGCCGCGAGACGCGCACCGTGAAGGTCGACCAGTCACCCCGGCTCCGCCGCGAGGCCTCGAGGCGCACGGACCGCGCCCAGCTCAGGCCGGCGCCGCGGAGGAACGCGTTGAGCGCCAGCTGGTCGGCGATGACGGGCTGGACGATGAACCCCTCGGCCGCGATGGCCGGGATCAGCCGGTGGCTGCGGGAGACCCCGTCCTCGTCGGTGAGGACCAGGTCGAGCCGCGCCTCGCTCGTGGCGAGCGTCCGCAGGCGCCCCCGGACCGTCGGTCTGGCCTCGACCTGCAGCCACAGGGCGGCGCCGCGCTCCCGCGGGAGCTCCACCTCCTCGCCGAGCGCCACGACCCGCTCGAGGATCGGCGTCCGCGCGAGCTCCTCGCCGGGGGTGACGCGCCGGCGGAGCAGCGCGTCCTCGAGCGTCGCGTGGACGACCTCGTAGCCGAGGCGCAGCTCCGCCAGCGCGAGCGCGTCGTCCTGCGTCGGGAAGCGGCCGTCGATCGTCTGGAGGCGCGCGAGCACGAACTCGGGCGCGCGCGGCGAGCGGAGGAAGTCGCGGTTCAGGCGCATGAGCTCGGGCGTGTACGCCGAGAAGCCCTGGAACACGGGGCGCGGCCGGTACTCGAGGCCGTTCATCAGGAGCAGCGACTGGTCGTAGCCGTGCATGTCGATCGTCCCGCGCCCGACCCGCGCCTGTAGGTCTTCCCGGCGCTGCGCCTGGCGCGCCCGCGCCTCCCCGTCGGTGAGCGCCGCGGCGGCGCGCCACGGCGCGAGCGCCGCGCCGAGCCCCGCCGCGAGCCGCTCGGGGACCGCGAGCGGGAGCCGCGGCACCGGGGACGGGTCGCACAGGGCCAGCCCGAGGAGGCACAGCGCCGGACAGACGTCGAGCGGGCTCCAGCGACGGGAGCCGGCGTACGGGGGCAGCGCGAGCGACAGGACCAGGACCGTGGTGAAGAAGCCCAGGACGTGCGCGTCCGCCCGGACGAAGCCGTGCTTCCAGCTCAGGAAGGCCACCGCCGCGGCGTAGGCGACGACCGGCGCTCGCGTCCGTCGCTCCGGCCCACGGAGGGCGCACACGCCCCACACGGTCAGGGCGACCAGGACCGCCTGGCCCACGGCCCACACGGCCGCGCGGGTGTGGTTCAGGCCCATGGCGCGGTCGTACCCGGCCGAGATGTGCCAGCCATGGCGGAGGTAGATGGGCAGGTCGCTCAGCGACTGGCCGGCGGTCCACCAGAAGACGACGTAGAGGGCGACGAACCCGACGACGAGGGAGAGCGCGCGCCGGCGCTCGCCGCGCAGGCAGAGCGTCAGGCCCGCGACGGCGACTCCGCACGCCGCCTGGAGCAGGAGCGTGAGCTTCACGTGGGCGAGGCTCGCCAGCCAGAGCGTCGCCGCCGCCACGAGCCAGGGCGACGCGGAGCGGGGCGGCAGCAGCCACGCGAGCACCGCCAGGGGCCCGACGAGGACGAGCGCCTGCTCGTGCCCGCAGAGGGCGACGAGCGCCGCCCAGAGGAGACCTCGCCGGACCGGCGGGAGCGGGAGGGCCGCCGCGACGAAGGTCGCGGCCAGCGCGAGCGCGCCGAGCGTCCGCCACACGAGCGTCGGCGCCGGCACGCCGTCGCTGGCGAACGGCGAGCAGAGGAACCCCAGCGGGCCGTACGTGTACGCCACCTCTGGTCCGAACCTGAGGCCGGCCCCGTGCGACCAGACGAGGACCTGCCAGTACGACGGGTCGAGGCCGGGCTCCGGGGGCGCCGGGAGCCCGCAGAGCGCGAGCGCGAGGCAGGCGACGACGGCCCACGCCCAGCGCGGGACGGCCGGCGGCGCCGCCGTCACCCCGGCGCTCTGCGGTCCAGGCGGTCCCGGAGCCGCGAGTGCCAGCCGCCGAGGGCGCCCCTCAGGGCGTCGTTGAGGCGGTCGACGAGCCGATAACGGAGCGGGAGCCCGCCCCGCTCGACCCCGCCGGTCCGGGCGGCCCAGCGCGGCTGCAGGTCGTAGGCGAGCTGGCGCAGGCGCCAGCGCGCGAGGACGGCAGCGTGGCGCTCGTGCAGCGCGGCGATCTCGGCGTCCTCGCACGTCCGCCCGCGGGTGAAGCCTTCGTGATGCACGCCCTCGAGCGTGCCGAAGTAGTGGTTGCGCAGCCCGAGCGAGAGGGCGCGGAGGCTGATGTCCACGTCCCCGAAGCCGTTGGGGAAGAGCCGCGCGTCGAGGCCTCCGAGGCGCTCGAACGTCTCCCGCCGGGTCATCGCGCAGGCGAACGTGACGGCGAGCGCGACGTGCTCGTCCGTCACGAACTCTCGCGCGCCGCGGGCGTGGTCGATCGAGTAGTAGCCGGCCCCCGTGAAGCCGCCGCAGACCACCACGCCTCCGTGCTGCACCTCGGTCCGATCGGGGTAGAGCAGGCGCAGCCCGACGAAGCCGCAGCCGGGCTCGCGGAGCAGGTGCGCCGCCATCACCTCGACGGCGTCGCGGGAGACCAGCTCCACGTCGTTGTTCAGGAACAGGAGCAGGTCCCGGTCGAGGGCGTGCGCGCGCACCGCCTCGTTGTTGATCCGGGCGAAGTTGAACGCGCCGGGGTCCCGCACGAGCTGGTAGCTCCGCCGCCTCGGCCGCGCGAGCCACCCCTCGAGCGCGCTCGCCGTCCCGGGGCGCGTCGAGCCGTTGTCCACGAGCACCACCCGGACGTCGACGGTGCAGTCCTGCCGCTCGAGCGCCTCGAGGGCGCGGAGCGTCACCTCCACCTCGTCGCGGAACGGGAGGATGACTCCGAGCGTCGGCGGGGCTCCGGCGGGGATGCGGGGCCGGACGCTGAACCGCGTGTTCCCGCGCGGGGAGCCGGGCGGGTCGAGCTCGAAGCCGTCCTGGCCGAAGCGCCGCGCGAGGTGCTCCCGGAGCATCTCCTCGGCCCGGACCATCGCCTCGGGCTTCGCGGCCAGCGAGCGGGCGGTGCTCGTCGCGGCGCGACGCCAGTAATAGAGGAACAGCGGCAGGTGCTCGGTCCGAGGGGCCGGCGCCGCGGTCGCGAGCCGGACGAGCAGGTCGTGGTCCTCCGCGCCGTCGAAGCGGCCGCGGAAGACCTCCCCCTCCCGCGCCTTCAGCGCGTCGAGGGTCTCGCGCCGCACGACCAGGCCGTGCGCGACGTAGTTCACGCGCAGCAGCGTGAACGGGTCGAGCTCGGGCTTCGACAGGAACTCCGAGAGCTCGCGCGACCCCTCGTCGATCTTCGCCTCGTTCGCGAACACGAGGTCGAGGCCGGGGTCCATGGCGAGCCGCGTCGCGAAGAGCCCGAGCGCCGACGGGTGGAGCAGGTCGTCGTGGTCGAGCAGGAGGACGTGGTCCCCCTCCGCGAGCTCCAGGGCCGCGTTGCGCGCGGCGCTGATCCCCTCGGCGCGCGGGAGCTCCAGCAGCCGCAGCCGCGGGTCGCGCCGCGCCATGTCCCGGGCGAGCGGGAGGTGGGCGCGGCGCGCGCTGCCGTCGTCGACGAGCAGGAGCTCCCAGCGCTGCCACGACTGGAGCCGGCACGAGGCGAGGGTCTCCTCGAGGAGGCGCGGCGGCGTGTCCTTGAGCGGCGTGATGATCGAGAAGAGCGGCGCGGGCTCGAGCTCGGCCAGCCGCCGGGCCTCCGACGGGAGCGCCCGCACGAGCTCGTGGGCAGGCTGCTGGTGGGTGTCGAGCACCCACGGGACCCGGTCGAGGAGCCGCCGCTCCGGAGTGCCCCGCTCGAGGAGGCGGGCGTAGTCGTCGAGCGCGTCGCGGCGGCGGATCATCGCGGGGGGATCATCGCCCGCGGCGCGCCCGGGGGGAAGGCGGAGGGGCGCCGCCTCAGGCCTCCGACCCCGCCGCCGGCGCCGCGCGGCCGCGCTGCCGCGCGCACACGTCGGCCGCCGGGCCCTCGTCGGTCACGCGCCCGCCCTCGAGGACCAGGACGCGGTCGCAGGTCGCCTCGACCAGCGCGAGGTCGTGGCTCACGAGGACCATGGCGACGCCCTGGGCGCGGAGCGCCGCGACGCGGGCCCGGCACTTCTCCTGGAAGCGCGCGTCGCCCACCGCGAGCACCTCGTCGACGATGAGCACGTCGGGCACGAGGCAGGCGGCCACGGAGAAGCCGAGCCGCACCGTCATCCCGGCGGAGTAGGTGCGCACCGGCGCGTCCATCGCGCCGTGGAGCTCCGCGAAGTCCACGATCTCCGAGAGCCGCGCCTGCAGCTCCCGGCGGTCGAAGCCCGCGATCAGCGCGGCGACCTCGGCGTTCTCCCAGCCGGACAGGTCGGGGTGGAACCCCGCGCCGAGGTCGATCAGGAGCCCCCGCCGGCCGCTCACGCGGACGACCCCGCGGTCCGGGCGGTAGACGCCGGCGAGCAGGCGCAGGAGCGTGGTCTTCCCCGCGCCGTTCCTGCCGATCACCCCGAGCGACCCGCCGCGCTCGACCGCGAGCGAGACGTCCGTCAGCGCGTCGACGACCACGCGCTGCGGCCGTGGGCGGAGCAGGAGCGCGTCGAGGAGCGCGCTCTTGAGCGTGAGCGAGCCGCGCGCGTACGGCCGGTAGCTGAACCGCTTCGAGGCGCGCTCCACGAGCACCATCGGCGGCGTCACAGCTCCTCCGGGATCCGGTCGCGCAGGGCCTCGAGCACGAGGCACCCCGCCGCGCACGAGACCGCCGCGGCGACGGCGCAGACGGCCAGGTGCCGAGGCTCGGGCGGCCGGCCCAGGAGGACGTCCTGCCAGGCCTGGACGAGGTGCGCGATCGGGTTGAGGTCCACGACCCAGCGCCAGCGCGCCGGCACGAGCTCCGCCGGGTAGGCGACCGGCGTGAGCAGGAACAGCACCGGCAGGACGGACTGCACGAGCTGGATCACGTCGCGGTAGCGCACGCAGAGCGCGGCCAGCATGAGCGAGAGGCCGAGGACCAGGCCGAGCTGGAGGAGCGCCACGACCGGGGCGAGCAGGAGCCAGCGGCCAGGGGGCACGCCCAGGAGCGCGAGCGCCACGAGGAGCACCGGCAGGCCGAGGGCGAAGTTCACGAGCCCGGCGAGCGACGCGACCAGGGGCGAGAGCGAGGGGGGGAACGCCCCCTGCCGGACGAACGGCGCGTCGCCCAGGATCGACGTCGTCCCGATCGCGACCGACTGCGCGAACCAGGTCCAGGGGAGGAGGCCCGCGATGAGGAAGGCGGGGTAGCGCTCGACGTCGACCCGGACGTAGACCCCGAACACCAGCGCGTAGGCGGCGAAGAGCACCGCCGGGTGCAGGAAGGTCCACAGGAAGCCGACGCTCGTGCCGCGGTAGCGGGCGATCACGGCGCGGCGCACGAGGGCCGCGATGAGCGCGCGGCGGCCGATCCACTCCCTCGGGGCTCCGGACACGGGGGCCCATTGTGATGGCGGGGGAGCGCATCCGCCACGCTCATCCCGCCGCGGCGGCGGCGACCCGCCTCGCCGGGCGCGTCGCCGGCCGGTCAGGGCCTGCTATGCTCGCCCGCCCGGGAGGGGCCGCTGAACGCGCAGGACGAGGCCCTGGGCAGGGAGGCGCGGGCGCGCGGGCTCGTCGGCGCCGAGCAGCTCGCCGCCGCCGGGCGGGCGCTCCTCGCGTCCGGGTCGGAGCGGCTGGCCGCGGTGCTCGTGCGCGAGCGGTGGGTGGGCGGGCTGCAGCTCGGGCAGCTGCTCGACGAGCTGCGCGGCGCGGTCTGGGCGTGCGCCGGCTGCGGCGGGCAGGTCCCGTTCGACGACCTGGCCGCGCTCCCGCGCCTCGCCTGCCCGCGCTGCGGGCGCGAGCTCGCGAAGGTCGAGGCGGCGCCGGCGTCCGGCCTCGCGTGGCGCCCGGTGCCGGCCGCGCTCCCGGAGCCGCCGGCGCGGCTCGGGTCGTGGCACCTCCTGGCGCGCCTCGGCGGCGGCTCCTACGGGGTCGTCTACCTGGCGCAGCGCGAGGGGCTCGAGCGGCGCTTCGCCCTCAAGCTCCTGCGCCCCGACGCCGTGGACGCGCAGACGCTCGCGCGCTTCCGCCTGGAGGCCGCGGCGGCGAGCAAGGTCCAGGACCCGGGCGTCGTGGCCGTGGTCGACGTGGGCCAGCTCGGGCCCTTCCACTACTACGCCATGGAGCACTGCCCGGGGCCGACGCTCAAGGAGCGCCTGGACCGCGGGCCGCTCCCCTGGCGCGACGCGGCCGCGCTGGTCGCCGCGCTGGCGCGCACGCTCGCGGCGACGCACACCGCGGGGGTCCTCCACCGCGACCTCAAGCCGGGGAACATCATCCTGGAGGAGGGGACGGGCCGCCCGCGGGTGACCGACTTCGGCCTGGCCCGGGCGGCCGACCTCGCGCGCTCGCTCACGCGCACGGGCGAGGTCGTGGGGACGCCGCTGTTCATGGCCCCCGAGCAGCTCCGGGGCGAGCGGGCGCGCGACCCGCGCGTCGACGTCTACGCGCTGGGCGCGATCCTCTACATGGCGCTCACCGGGCGCCCGCCCCACGACGCGGCGTCGCTGGCCGAGCTCACGACGAAGGTCCTGCACGAGGACCCGACCCCGCCCGAGGCGCTCGCGCCCGACGTCCCGCGGGCGCTCGGCGCCGCCTGCCTCCGCGCCCTGCGGAGAGTCCCGGCCCGGCGCACGCCGTCCGCCGAGGCGCTCGCCCGCGACCTCGAGGGCGTCCTCGCGGCGCCCGAGCGGTCGGCGGGCGCGCCCGCGCGCCGCCGCGCCCCGCTCGCCCTCCTCGCCCTCGCCCTCCTCGCCGGGGCGGGGGTGGCGGCGGTCGCCCTGTCCGGGCCGCCGCCGTCCGGCGCGCCGTCCGGGGTGCCCGAGGCCGCGGTCGAGCCCCCGGTCGAGCCCCCGGCCGAGCCGCCGCCGGCCCCCGCCCCGACGGAGGCGCCCCCGCTCGCCTGGGGGGTCGCCTACTACATGCCCTACGACGGCCCGCTCTCCAGGCAGGGGCCGGTGATCGTGCGCGCCCTGGCCGAGGGCCTCCGGGGCGACCAGGTGGCCGTCGCGGTCCAGGCGGACCTCGAGGGCCCGGGCGGCATCCGCCGCCACCTGCTCCGGGCGGGGGCCGAGCCGGTCGAGCGGGCCCTCGACGAGGAGGACTCCGCCTCGCTCGGCACCTTCCGCGGCTTCCTCGAGTGGGTCGACGAGGCACTCCCCGCGCCGCGCCTGGCGATCGTGCTCCTGGGCTTCGGCGGCCGCCTCGACCAGACCTGCCACGACGCCCACCCGGCCCCGGGCCGCTGGCTCGACGTCCTCGACGTCGCCGGCGCCGTCGCCGACCTGCGCGCGCGCCTGCGGGCCCGCGGCCGCGACGTCGAGCTCCTGTTCCTGCAGCAGGCCGCGCGCGGCCAGCTCGAGAACCTGCAGGCGCTCGGCGCGGCGGCGCGCGTGGTCATGGCCTCCCAGGCGACCCTCGGCGCGCCGAACCACTACTACGGGCGCGCGCTCGAGCGCCTCGCCGCCGCCCCCGACGCCGACGGCCGCGCCCTGGCCCGGTTCATCGCCGAGGGCGACGCGGCCGACATGTTCGCCGCCTACTCCGCCCTGGACGGCGCCGCGCTCGAGGCGCTCCCCGGCCGCCTCGAGGCGCTCCTCGGCCCGCTCGCCGCCCGCCCGAGCGTGACGCTGCGCCGCGACCAGGACCTCGCCCGCTGGGCGACCTTCGGCGCCGGGCGAGACGAGGACGCCGAGGTCTTCGTCGACGGCCTGGCGCTCCTGCGCGCCCTCGCCCGCGACGACCCCGCGCTCGACCCGGCGGCCGTCGAGGCCTTCGCCGCCTGGGTCGAGCGCGAGCTCGTCCTTGTCCGCGAGACCTCGCCGCTGGCCGGGGAGCGCTTCGGCGCGCCGCTGGCCGGGTCGTGGTGCGGGTTCTCGCTCCTCGTGCCGCGCTCGCGCGAGCAGCTGCGCCGCTACGAGCGCCGCTACCCGCTCCTCCGCGGGGCGCTGGGCGAGGTCTGGCGGCGCGAGCTGAGCGATTAGCGGTGGACCGTCACCTTGATCATCTTGATCGGCGTCGCCGGCCGGTCGCCCGACGCCGTGCGCGTCGTCTCGATCTTCTTCACCACGTCCATGCCGCCGACGACCTTGCCGAACACGGGGTGCTTCGACGCCCCCGGCGTGAACCAGTCCAGGTAGTCGTTGTGGACCGTGTTGATGAAGAACTGGCAGCTGCCGCTGTTGGGCGCGCCGGTGTTGGCCATGGAGAGCGTGCCCGGCTCGTTCGACAGCTTGTGCGCCGGCGGGTGCTCGTCCTTGATCGTGCCCCGGGGCGAGTCGCCCGTGCCCGCGCGCGGGCTGTTCGGGTCCTTGCTGTGCGGGCAGCCGAACTGGATCATGAAGTTCTTGATCACGCGGTGGAAGTGCAGGCCGTCGTAGAAGCCGCTCTCCGCCAGCGCCAGCCAGTTGCCCGCCGTCAGCGGCATCTTGTCCAGGAACAGCTCCACCTCGAAGCTGCCGAGCGACGTCTCGCAGGTCGCGGTCGGGTTCGCCATGGGTCACCTCTCGGCCGGGATTCGAACCGCGCGGCGGCCAGCGGGCAAGGCCTGGATGAGCGATGCGCTCGCGAGGGGCGGGCGATCGGAGCAAGTCCCGGACTGGCACGATCTGGCCCGTTCCGCCCGTCCCCATCGCTCGCTTTGGCGGGTCGAGGACGAGCGGCGGAGAGAACTTCTTCGCGGCCACGGCGGGCCGCGCGTTGGCTATCCTGGGCTTCGTGACCTCGGAGCGCGGCACCTACCGCGACGACCGGCGCCGTGCGGCCGGGCGGCTCGCGTCCTCGATCAAGAGCGCCGGCTCGCGCGCGGCCCGCGCCTTCTTCGGCGCCTCG
This sequence comes from Planctomycetota bacterium, assembly GCA_023954375.1. Taxonomy (GTDB): domain Bacteria; phylum Planctomycetota; class J058; order J058; family J058; genus JAMLIC01. Next base: position 81,418 of record JAMLIC010000002.1, on the reverse strand, counting down.
CCGGCGCAGAAGAAGCGCCTGCGCAAGACGGTCGACAAGCGCGGGGTCAAGGTCGGCGACCTCGACATGAACGCGCTCGACCGGTCGCGCTTCAACGCCCCCGACAAGGTGGGCGAGTCGGTGCGGCTGATCGACATCGCCATGGGGAAGGCCCCGGACGGACCGGCACCCGACCTGGCCCCGCCCTCGCCGCCGCCCGCCCCCGAGGCGCCGGCGCGGCCGGCCCCCCGCCGACCGGCGCCGCCGCCGAGGCCCACCCGTGAGCGTGAGCGGCGCGGTCCGCCGCCGAGCGCGGGCGCGCCGGTCGAGGACGAGGAGGACGAGGAGGACGAGCAGGACGAGCAGGACGCGGAGCGCGTCGGCCTCGTCCCCCGCCTGGCCGCCGTGCTGGCGCTCCTGTGCCTGGTCGCCACGCCCGCGGCCGCGCCGCTCCTGCGCCTCCTGCGCCCGGACCTCGCCGTCGCCGGCGCGGCCGCCCGCGGGGCCCCGACCGACCCCTGGGGCAACGCCTGGTGCGGCCCGCCGGAGGCGCGCTGGAGCGCCGGCCCCGACGGCCACGACGATGGCCTCACCCACGACGACCTCCCCACGAGCCACATGGAGCCGGACCTGGCCCTCGCCGCCGGGTGGGCCACGGAGGTGGGCCTCGCCCTGACCGTGCTCTTCACCTGGCTCGCCATGGCGCTCGGCCGCCTGCGGGCCCGCCGGGGAGGGGTCGTCGCGGAGGGCGGCCGCGCGCTCCTGTTCGCCAGCCTGCCGGCGGCCGCCGGCGCCGGCGCGCTCCTGTGGGGGCTCGAGGAGGTCGCCCTCCCCTGGCCGCCGCCGCCGCCCCTGCGCGAGGCCCTGACCGAGCACGTCGCCCCGCACCTCGGCGCCCTGGGCGGGGCGCCCGGCGCCGCCGGCGCCTGGGCGGCCGCGTGCGTGGTCCTGGCGCTGCTCGCGCGCCGGGTGGTGGGCCGCGCGGCCGACGCCGATCAGAGCCCCTGAACGTGCACCACGACGCGCCGGGTGTGCGGCGCGCGGCGGTGCTCCCACAGGTAGAGCCCCTGCCAGGTGCCCAGCGCCAGGCGCCCGCCGCTCACCGGGATCGTCTCGCTCGTGCGGGTGACCGCGCTGCGGGCGTGCGCGGGCATGTCGTCCTCGCCCTCGTCGTCGTGCTCCCAGGCGCGCGTCGTGGGGGCCAGGTCGGCCAGCCAGCGCGCCAGGTCGCGGCGCACGGCCGGGTCGGCGTTCTCCTGGATCACGAGGCTGGCCGACGTGTGCTGCACGAAGGCCACGCACAGCCCGGTGACCACGCCGCTGCGCGCCACGGCCTCGGCCAGCCGCGCGCTCAGGTCGACGAAGCCCTGGCCAGGGGTGCGGACCTGGAGCACCTCCTCGTGCACCTTCACAGCCGGCCCAGCTCCACCATGAGGCAGCGGTCCTGCACCACGAGGAGCCCCTCGCGCGCCAGGCGCCCGGCCACCTCGTCGTGGCGGAGCCCCGACTGCAGCCACACGGCGCGCGGCCGCTTGGCCAGGATGTCGTCGACGTGGGCGGGGAGGTCCTGCGGCCGGCGGAAGACGTCGACGAGGTCGACCGGGCCCGGGATCGCCGCCAGCGTCCGGTAGACGGGCCGGCCGAGGATCGTCGTGACCTCGGGGTAGTAGACCGGCACGGGGATCACGACGAGGCCCTGCCGGGCCGCCGCCTCCGGCACGTAGAACGCCGGCTGCCCGGCCTGCGCCTCGGTCTTCATCCCGAGCACGGCCACCGTGCGCACGGTGCGCAGGAGCGCCTTCACCTGCTCGTCACGCTCGAGGAGGTTCTGTCGCCAGTCGTCGCTGCGGGTCATCGGCCTCATCGTACCGCGGGTTCGCCTGGCGCGTGCTATGTTCCGACGCGTGCCGGGGGAGCAGGACGGACTTCGCGCGCGCCTGCGGGTGGCGGTCAAGGCCCCGCTCGTCGCCGCCACCGTGGGCGGGCTCTACGCCACCTGGCGGGCCCTGCGGCGGCCGGCGCGCCTCGTCGGCGCCGACGCCCGCCTGCGCGGGGCCATGTTCACGGCGTGGGCGCGCGCGAGCACTCGCATCCTCGGCGTGCGCGTGCGCGCCGAGGGCGCGCCGCCCCGGGGGCCCTGCCTGCTCGTGGCCAACCACCTGGGCTACCTCGACATCGCCGTGCTCCAGGCGCGCCACGACTGCACGTTCGTCTCGATGGCCGACGTGCAGGACTGGCCCGTCATGGGCCGGATCGCCCGCGAGCTGGGCACGGTGTTCGTCGACCGCGACCGGCGCCAGGACGCCGCGCGGGCGGCGCGCGACATCGAGGCCGCCCTGCGCGCCGGCCGCACGGTCGTGCTCTTCCCCGAGGGGCGCGCCGGCGACGGCCGCGAGGTGCGCCCCTTCCGCTCGGCCCTGCTCGACCCGGCCGCGCGGCTCGGGGCGCCCGTCGCCTGGGCCGCCCTGCGCTACGAGACGCCGCCCGGCGCGCCGCCCGCGGCCGACATCGTCTGCTGGACCGACGACGCCTCGTTCGGCGCCCACCTCCTGCGGCTCATGCGCCTGCCGCGGATCGAGGCGCGGATCGCCTACGGCGGCGCCCCGATCACGGACGACGACCGCAAGCGCCTCGCGCGCCGCCTCGAGGAGGCCGTGCGCGCCCGCCTGCCGGTCGGCTGAAACGAGCGCGGCCCCCGGCGCGTGGAGCCGGGGGCCGCCGTGGGGGCCCACTGCTGGATCCCCGACCTTGCTCCTGGTCAGAGCAAACCGCGGAGCGAGTCCGCGGATCGAGTCCGCGGCGCGGCGCCCACGCCGGTTTGCAGCGACGGTCCACCGCCTCTCCACATTTCGCTCACGGGTAACCCTCCGCAGTACGGGGGGAACTTCGCGTGAGATCACGCGCGTCCGCTGATGGTGACCTCCGTCGCCGGCGACTCGCACCGCCAACGCCCGGACGCGCTGGCGAGAGGCCGCCCTCGCCGTCACCGCTCCACACCCTCGCCGATGAGGAGGCCCCCGCGCCCCGCCGGCGCCGCGCGCGCGACATCTCGCCCGTGGGCCGCGTTGGCAGCCCGAGGGCATCGAGGGCCAGGTCGCGGTAGACGGGGAACAGGTCGTCCATCGCGGCCAGGTACGCGGAGCCGTCCACCTCGTAGGCGAGGCCGCGGACGGGCGGTGGCGACCTCCTCGTCCGACGTGATGGAGCGGCCGCTGGTCACGCGGCCGCGCCCGGCGGCGTGGGTCACGTGGAGCTCGGACCCCCGCTCGACCGACGCGCGCCCCTCGGTCGGCCCTCGACCACATTGGACGGGCGTCGTCAGCGCGCGGCGAGCTTCTCCGCCAGGGCCTTCGCGATCACCTCGTGGCCAGCCGCGCTGGGGTGGACCCGGTCGCGCGGCGCGAACAGCGCGCGCCCGGAGCGCTCGAACTCCTCGCGCAGGGGCCCGTAGCTCTCGAGGACGTCGACCCCGGCCGCCCGCGCCCCGGCCACGAAGGCGTCCACGACCGCGCTCCGCGCGCCGGCCTCGACCTCGGGCTGGCCGACGTAGGCCACGACGACCAGCCGCGCCCCGAGCCGCTCGCACTCCGCCTGGACCTCGCGCAGGAGCGCCAGGCACGTCGCGAGGGCCTCCTCCGGCACCGCCTCCTGCTCGGCGGCGCGCGCCGACGTGCGTGAGTGGTGCCGGGCGGTGCGCACGCCGATCGACAGGAGCCGGCCCAGGTGGGACGCCTCGTACCAGCGCGCCTTGAGCTCCTTCTTCACCTTGTCCTTGTCCTCGGCGCGCTCGACGAGGTGCCCGTGGCCGACCTGCAGGTCGGGGCCCTCGAGGTCGTTGTCGAGCCAGCCGAGGACGACCACCTGCGGGCGCAGGCGCGGCCCGAACACCTTCAGGGTGCGCAGCTCGTGCTCGGTCGCGTAGCCGCTCACCCCGGCGTTGTAGACGACCGCCGGGCCGCGGGCCCGGAGGAGGCGCTCGAGCTGCGCGGGCAAGGTCTCGTCGTCGCCCACGCCCTGGCCGAACATGTTCGAGTCGCCCAGGCACAGCACGCGCAGGGCCCCCTCCACGTCGGCCGGCGGCTCGGCGCCGCGGAACCCGAGCGAGTTGGTCCGCACCGGCGTGTCCTCGAAGTAGGTCTTGAACACGCCCACGTAGTTCGCCTGGTTGGCGTAGCCGCGCGCCGGGTCCTCGACGTAGATGCCGGGCTCGAAGTCGCGCCGCAGGTTCAGCACCGGGTAGCGCACGCGCACCGCCACCTCGGCCGCGGCCAGGCCGAGGAGGAGGCCCACCAGGACGCCGAACGTCCGGCGCAGGACCCGTCGCCGCCGCGCTGCCTCGCTCATCACGCCCCTCCCCCGGGGGGCCGATCTTACGTCGGGCCGGGCGCGCCGGACCCCTCGCGCGCGCTCGTGGCCGAGCGAGGGAGAGCGGCACACGCCTTGCCGCCGTGGGCGCCGGGCAACCCGGGCGTCGACGGCGGCGCCGGCGAGGGGAAGGAGATGGCGCAATGGGCTGGACGTCGAGGCTCCAGGGCTGGCAGACGTGGCGCGGCGGGCTGGTCGGGCTGGCGGCGCTGGGGACGGCGTGCGCGACGGCGCAGCTCACGGCCCTCCCCATGCCCGACGCGGCGCGCTCGGCGCCGCTCGACCCGCTCGAGGTGCCCGACCCCGACATCCGGTCGGTGCGCGCGGCCCCGGGCTACCGCATCGAGGCCGTCGTCACCGGGCTCACCTACCCGAGCAGCGTGGAGGTGGACGACGAGGGGTTCCTCTACGTCGCCGAGGCGGGCGCGGTGTGGGGCGACCTCACCGGCCGGCCCAGGATCCTCCGCGTGAGCCCCGACGGCGAGGTGCGCCTGCTGACCGACCGGCTGGTGGCGCCCGTGAGCGACCTCCTCTGGCACGACGGCGAGCTGTATGTGTCGCACCGGGGCCGCATCTCGGCCGTGTCGCGCGACGGCGCCGTGCGGAACGTCGTCACGGGGCTGCCCAGCCTGGGCGACCACACGAACACGCAGCTGACGGTCGGGCCGGACGGCCGGCTGTACTTCGGCCAGGGGACCGTCACGAACGCGGGCGTGGTCGGCCTGGACAACTTCTTCGCCGGCTGGCTCCCCGAGCACCCGACCGCGACCGACCGGCCGGCGCGCGACATCCTGGTGCGGGACGCCACCTTCCGCAGCACGAACCCGTTCGCCATGGCCGACCCCGGCGCGCCGCACGTCGTCAGGACGGCGCCGTTCGCCGCGTTCGGCGCCACCCACGGCGCCGACGAGAAGATGCACGACGGCTTCCGCATCCTCGCCCACGAGCGCGCCACGGGCTGCGTCTACCGCTGCAACCTCGACGGCTCGGCGCTCGAGGTCTACGCCTGGGGGCTGCGCAACCCGGCGGGCGTGCTCTGGGGCAACGACGGGCAGCTCTACGCCAGCAACCAGGGCATGCAGGAGCGCGGGCTGCGCCCGGTGGCCAACGCGCCCGACGACCTGCTGCTCGTCAAGCAGAACGGCTGGTACGGCTGGCCGGACTTCGTGAGCGGGGTGCCGGTCACCGACCCGCGCTTCCGCTCGCGCTACGGCGCCGACCCCCAGCCGATCATGATCAACCCCCCGGGCGTCGACCAGCCGCTGCTCACGTTCGCCCCGCAGACGGGGGTCGCCAAGCTGGCGCGGGCGCCCAACGGCAACTTCGGCGACCCGCGGCACCTCTTCATGGCGGTCTCGGGCGACTTCAACCCGGCGTCGATCGTGAGCTCGCCCCCGGGCGGCCCGCGGATCGTGCGCATCGACCCGCTCAACCGGCGCGTCGAGCCGTTCGTCGGGGGCGGCGACGAGGGCGTCCTCGACCAGGGCCTCGGGCGCCAGGCGCCCGGGCGGGCGCGCGCCGGCCTGCGCCGCCCCGTGGACGTGACCTTCACCCCGCGCGGGGACGCGCTCTACGTCGCCGACCTGGGTGTGATCGAGGTCCAGTCGACGCGGATCCCCACCGTCCGCCCCTACCCGGGGACGGGCGTGGTGTGGCGGGTCGTGCCGCTGAACGTGCGCGCGCGGCCGGAGCCGGGCATCTCGTTCGAGCCGCTGCGGGTGGACGAGGCCGCGAAGTGACGAAGAAAGGACTCACCACGGAGGACACGGAGGACACTGAGGAAGGAAGGACACGGAGGAAGGAAGGTCACGGAGGTCGCCCTCCTGGCTCTTCTCTCCGTGTCCTTCGTGTCCTCCGTGGTTGATTGACTCCCTCACGGACGCAGCGCGGCCTGCACCTGCCGCGCGAACCCGAGCGCCTGGGCCGGCGCGGGGAGGCCCTTGCCGTCGTAGGGCCGCAGGACGACGCCGTGGGCGGGCGGCGGCGGCGGGTCGTCCTTCACGGTGAAGGTCTTCCACACCGGGATGAACCCCCACAGCCCGGCGGAGGCGCGCAGGCGCGCGCCCTGGCCGTCCTTGCCGGGCAGGAGGGTCACCTTGCGCAGGTGGACGCGCAGGAGGCCCCTCACGAGCGACAGGCCGCGGGCGTGCAGCTCCATCTCGCGGCGCACGACGTCCATGCGCCCCGGGCGCACCGACACGTCGGTGGCCACGCGGAGTCGGATGCCGAGCGGCATGTCGGGGAGCGGGACCTCGACGGCGCGGCGAAGGGCGAGCTCGAGCCGGCCCTCGCCCGCCTCGGTGCCGACGCCCAGGCGCACGAGCTGGTCGAGGGCCCGCTGCGGGACGACGTCGCGCGCGTGGGCGCGGTCGAGGAGGGCGCCCGCGTCCTGCGGGCCGACCGAGAAGCGCCCGGCGAGCGCGCGCAGGAGGAGGCCGGCCGGGCCGCCGCGGTCGCGCCGGTAGACGAGCGCCGCCGGCACCTGGCAGCGCACGCCCGGGAGGCCGTCGCGGATCGTGAGCGCCGGGTCGCCGGACACGACGGGACGGCAGCCGGCCGCCTCGTCGCGGGCCACGTGGGCGCCGCCGTAGCGCGCGGCGAGCGAGCCCGCGACGTGGGTGGCGAGCGCCGTGGCGAGCTGCGTCTCGCGGTAGCCCTCGGCGGCGGCCTGCCCGATCGGCGCGCCAGCCAGCCAGCGCGAGAGGATGTAGGGCATGGCGATGAGCGGGTTGTTGAGCCCCTCGTGGGTGACGACGGTCCGCGGGCGCAGGGCCTCCCAGGCCTCGCGCTCGTTGTCGGCGCCCCAGCAGGCGGTCGAGTAGACGAGGCGCAGCTTGCCGGCGACGCCGGGGGCGATCAGGCCGCGCAGCTCGTCCACCTCGCGCCGGGTGGTGTGGACGGTGATGAACACGTCCACGACGTCGGCCTGAGCGGCGGCCCGGGCGATCGCGGCGGCCAGGCGGGCCGTGGCGTCGTGGCGGCCGACGACCGTGAGCACGCGGCGGCCGTAGGGGCCGGCCTCGAGGAAGCGGCCGTAGAGGGCCACGCCGAGCCGCTCGGTGACCTCGGAGCCCGCGTAGCCGTCGTCCTCGACGGCGAGGACGGCCGCCGCGCGGGGGGCGCCGGGGGCCTCGGCGAGGGCAGGGGCAGCTCCGAGCATGGCGAGCAGCATGACACGCGCGGCGACCCTCATGGTGGCGACCTCCGGGGCCAGGCGGCGTGCGCATGCCGCGCGCCGCGGAGTTCGTCGGCGTAAGTCGCCAGGGCACGGCAGGATCGGCGGATCGTCTCACCCGGATCCGGGGGGTGGCCGACACCTGGCGGTTGCACCCCTGCCGAACGAACCCCGAACGCGCCGGCTGACAGGGCGTGCGCCCCGGGTAGGCTGAAGCGGACAAACGCCGGGCGCGCAGCGCGTCACGCCGGTGGGCTTTCCCCGGCCGGGCGCGCGGAGCCACGGCGGCCGCGCGACAGGGAGGTGGGGCGTGGCCACGGCGACCCAGGGACGTCGCATCTTGCTCGTCGAGGACGACGAGGACATCCGGCAGGAGATCGAGGAGCTGTTCCGGGAGGACGGGTTCGACGTCCTGGGGCTGCGCAACGGGCGCGAGGCGCTCGACGCGCTCCGCCACGGGACGAACCCCGACCTGATCCTGCTCGACCTGCGCACGCCGGTCATGGACGGGTGGGAGTTCCGCGTCGAGCAGAAGCGCGACCCGGCCCTGGCCGCGATCCCGGTCGTGGCGATCTCGGCCGACGGCAGCCCGAAGGCGGCGGCGATCGACGCCGACCGCTTCGTCGAGAAGCCGTTCACGGCGGACCAGCTCCGCTCGGCCGTGGGCGAGGTCCTGCACCACCAGGAGGTCGAGCGGGCGCAGCGCGCCCTCGAGCAGGCGGACCGCATGGCGTCGCTCGGCCTGCTCGCGGGGAGCATCGCCCACGAGATCAACAACCCGCTCGCCTGCGTGGCCGGCAACCTCGAGTTCGTGGCCACGGAGCTGCGGCGGCTCTCGGGCGAGCTCCCGCCGGGGCGGCTCGGCGACCTGGAGCACGTCGTCGCCGAGGCGCGCGACGCGGGCGACCGCGTGCGCCGGGCCGTGCGCGACCTGGCGACGTTCGCGCGGCTCGACCGCGACCGGCGCGAGGCGCTGGAGCTGCGGGTCCTGGTCGACATGGCGGCCGGGGTGGCGGGCGCCGAGGTGCGGCACCGCGGCAAGCTCGTCGTCGACCACGGCCCGGTCCCGCGGATCGAGGCCGACGCCGCCCGGCTGGGCCACGTGCTCGTCAACCTGCTGGTGACGGCGGCGCACGCGCTCGACGAGGAGCGGGCCGCGACGAACGAGGTCCACGTCGTCACCGGCACCGACCCCGACGGGGCCGCCGTGATCGAGGTCCACGACACCGGCCACGGGCTCGAGCCAGACGACCTGTCGCGGGTGTTCGACCCCTTCTACACCGACCGCGACGGCGCGCCGACCGGGCTGCGCCTCTCGGTGTGCAAGGGCGTGGTCGAGTCGCTCGGCGGGACGATCGAGGCCGCCAGCGCCCCCGGCACGGGGACGAGCTTCCGCGTGCGGCTGCCGGCCGCGCCGGCGAGCACCCCGCAGCCCGGCGCGGCCGCGCCGGAGGGCGCGATCCGCGGGCGGATCCTCGTCGTCGACGACGAGCCCATGGTGCTGGCGTCGTTCCGGCGGATCCTCGCCCGCGAGCACGACGTGACCTCGGTCGGCTCGGCCGAGGAGGCCATGCGGCTGCTCGACGCGGGCGCGTCGTTCGACCTGATCCTGTGCGACCTCATGATGCCCGGGACGAGCGGCATGGACCTCTACGAGCGCCTGCGGGGCAAGGCCCCCGACCAGGCGGAGCGCATGGTCTTCATGACCGGCGGCGCGTTCACCGCACGCGCGCGCACGTTCCTCGACCAGGTGAAGAACCCCTGGTTCGAGAAGCCGTTCGACGTGAGCAAGCTCATGGCGCTCGTCGAGCACCGCGTGCGGGCGTCGCGCGGCTGGCGGCAGCAGCTCTCGGACCGGCTGGCGCGGCTGGGGCAGCAGTACGGAGTACCTTTCTAGCGACCGCGACCGGCGGTCAGCCCTCGTGGTCGATGACCACCGTCGGGTGGCCGTCGCAGCGCCGGTCCCCGCAGCGGCAGGGGTCGCCGACGAGCGCGGGGGCGGGCTGCTGGGCGGGCTGCTGCGCCCGCGCGTGGTCGCGCACCCCGGCGCAGCCGGCGGCGGCGAGGACGATCAGGAGGAGCAGGCGGCTCACCGGCACCGCCGGTCCCGGCGCTCGTGGACGACGACGACGGTCGTGTGGCGGTCGCAGCGCGAGCGGCGGCGGCAGGGGCGGCAGTCGTCCGACTCGACGAGCGCGTCGACGAAGTGGCCGCCGAAGCTCTTGTTCTCGTAGCGGGCGTTCTTGCCGTGGTCGGCCGTCTCGCGGAGGCCGGCGTCGAGCAGGGCCACGCACCCGGTGCTGGGCAGGACGAGGGCCAGGGCGAGGCCGAGGAGGCAGCGGCGGAAGGTCATCGGGAGTGGCTCCGGTGTCTCGCGCGCGCGGTGCTGCGCGCACGGGCGAGCCTGTCGCAAGGCGCTTGCCGTGACGTAACTGACTGCGCGGTCATGGCTCGGGCGGCGGAGGGTCTCCAGGTTTCGTAGGGAGCGTCGAGGGATCGGGCTGCTGTGCGAGGACGGCGCGGGCGAGGGTCTCGACCTCACGGACGTTGGCGACGCGGAGCAGGCCGTCCGGCATCGGCGGATGCGTTCGAAGCTCCGTCTGGGAACGCGCCAGCAACAGCGACCCCGCGCGCGAATCATCGAGGTCCACCCGCGCCACCGAGGCCACCTCACCCGGTCGCCAGGTCCAGAGGGCCACCTCGGGCCTGGTGGAGGGGAACCATGCGAGCACGCGGCGATCGGTGACGGCGTACAGGGTGCGGGCGTCCCTTCGACGCGCGCGCCACGGCTCACTCAACCCGACCAGCGCCATGAGGCCGAGGCAGACGAGCAGAGCGGCGTCGCAGGGGCTGCGGGGGAGCTGAAAGGCGACCAGCGCTCCGATCAGCCCGAGCGCGCCCAGACCGAAGGCCAGCGGCTCCATGTCCTCTCGTACGAGGCGCCCCCGGGGGACCGGCTGGCCCGCCCACAGGAGCCGCTCGCCCGCTGCGACCTCTGCCTCGACCCAGCCGCGGACCTCGGGCGACAACACGGCGAGGTCCGGGGGCGGGAGCGCCGGCACCTCGAGCGCGCTCGCCGTGCGCGCCGGCCTGGCGACCGGACAGCTCGCGCAGCCCGCGCGCTCGTCCCAGCAGGTCCGATGGTGTCGCGCCAGGCAGCCGTTGCAGACGACGTTCTCGTCCTCGGCCGCGCACGGCGCGTGGCAGAACGGGCAGCGCGTCGGCGCGGCGCCGCGGACGAACGATGCGTCCTCGCGCTCTGTCACGCCGCCCAGCCTGACCGCGGCGCAGCGCGCGTTCAACCGGGGGCTGCGGCTGAGAGGAGCTACAACATTCCGAGCTGGAGCTTCGCCGCGTCGGACATCTTGTCGCGGTCCCACGGCGGATCCCACACGATCTCGACGTCCACGTCCTTCACGCCCGGCAGGGCGGCGACCTTCGTCTCGGCGTCGCTCTTGAGGACGCCCGACATGCCGCAGCCGGGCGCGGTGAGCGTCATCTGGATGTGGACCTTGTGCCCCTCGGGCTCGGCCGGCGTGACGAAGACGTTGTAGACCAGGCCCAGGTCGACGACGTTCACGGGGATCTCGGGGTCGAAGATCGTGCGCAGGACCTTCCACACGGCGTCCGGGTCGGTGGTCCCCTCCGCGGCCGGCGCCTGACCCTCGGGCGGGACCTCGCGGCCGAGCGCGTCGGCGTCCTTCGCGGCGATGCGGTAGAGCATGCCGTAGGGGCCGGCCGCGACGGTGAAGTTGCCACCGAGGGTCTGGGTGATGGTCACGGGCGTGCCCGCGGGCAGGGTCACGGTCGTGCCCGCCGGGATCTCGACCGCATCCACCGCCCGCGCCAGCGCCACGTGCAGGCGCTCGCCCGGCTTCCTCGGCTCGTCCACCGTCTTCAACCTCCGGCCCCTCTCCCCCACCGCGGCCACCCCCGCTACTCCGTGCTCGCCGCGCCGCTCCCGTCCAGGGCGGCCTTGAGGGTGTGCCAGGCGAGGCTGGCGCACTTGACGCGCGCCGGGAACTCGCGCACGCCGGCGAAGACCTTGAGCTTGCCCAGCCCCTCCGTGTCGACGGGCTGGTCGACCGGCGTCGTGAGCATGGCGTGCACGCGCTGGAAGAGCGCCTCGACCTCGGGCCGGGGCTTGCCCTTGACCGCGGTCGCCATCAGCGACGCCGACGCGGTCGAGATCGCGCAGCCGGCGCCCTTGAAGGCGATGTCGCGGATGACGTCGTCCTCGACCTCGACCCCGAGCGTCAGGTGGTCGCCGCAGAGCGGGTTGCGCCCGTCGGCCGAGCAGGTCGGCTGCTCGAGCGACCCGAAGCAGCGGGGCCGCTTGCTGTGCTCGAGGATGACCTCCTGGTAGAGCTCGCGCAGGTCGGACATCAGCCGAACAGCTCCTTCACCTTGCGCAGCGCGGCGACGAGCGCGTCGACCTCCTCGAGCGTGTTGTAGAAGGCGAACGACGCCCGCGCCGTGGCCGGCACGCCGAAGCGCTCCATGAGCGGCTGCGCGCAGTGATGCCCGGCGCGGATCGCCACGCCATCGTGGTCGAGGATCGTGGCGATGTCGTGCGGGTGGGCGCCCTCGAGCGTGAACGAGACGACGCTCACCTTGTCGCGCGCCTGGCCGATGATCCGGAGCCCGGGGAGCTCCTCGAGCGCGGCCGTGGCGCGGGCGAGGAGCTCCTGCTCCCAGGCGGCCGCCGCCTCGCGGTCGAGCGCGGCCAGGTAGTCGGCCGCCGCGCCGAGGCCGATCACGCCGGCGATGTTCGGCGTCCCGGCCTCGAACTTGACCGGGATCGGCGCCCAGGTCGACCGCGCGAACGTCACCTGCCGGATCATGTCGCCGCCGCCCTGGTAGGGCGGCATGGCGTCCAGGTGCGCCGCCTTGCCCCACAGGACGCCGATCCCGGTCGGCCCGAACGCCTTGTGGGCGGAGAAGGCGTAGAAGTCGCAGCCCAGCGCCTTCACGTCGACCGGCCCGTGCGGGACGCCCTGCGCGCCGTCGACGACCACCGGCACCCCGCGGCTCCGGGCGAGCTCGACGATCTTCGTGACGGGGTTGATCGTCCCCAGCGCGTTCGACGCGTGCGACACCGAGAGGAGCTTCGTGCGCGGCCCGAGGAGCGCCTCGAGCGCCTCCCAGACCAGCTCGCCGCGGTCGTCGATCGGCACGACCCGCAGCGTCGCGCCGGTCTGCTCGCAGACGAGCTGCCAGGGGACGATGTTGGCGTGGTGCTCGAGGTGGGTGACGAGCACCTCGTCGCCCTCGCGCAGGCGCGGGCGGGCGAAGCTCTGCGCCACGAGGTTGATCGCCTCGGTCGTGCCGCGCACGAACACGCACTCGCGCGGCTCGACGTTGAGCAGGCGCGCGACCTTGCCCCGGGCCTCCTCGTAGGCGCGCGTCGCGCGCTCGGCGAGCGCGTGGACGCCGCGATGCACGTTGGCGCAGTCGCGCAGGTAGTAGCGCTCCTCGGCCTCGACGACGGCGCGCGGCTTCTGCGCCGTGGCCGCGCTGTCGAGGTAGACGAGGGGCTTGCCGTGGACCTCCTGGGCCAGCGCCGGGAAGTCGCGGCGGACCGCCTGGACGTCGAACGCCTGCTGGGTCGCGGTCACGCGGGCACCTCCGTCAGCGCCGTGAGCCGCGCCTTGACGAGGTCGCCCACCCACGCGGCGCCGGCGGGCACGGCGTCCACGACCTCCGCCGCGAACGCCCGCGTGAGGAGCGCCCGGGCGACGTCGCGGTCGAGGCCGCGCGCGCGCAGGTAGAAGAGCGCGTCCTGGTCGAGCTGCCCGATCGTGGCCCCGTGGCTGCACTTCACGTCGTCGGCGTGGATCGTCAGGCGCGGGTTCGTGTTGACGGCCGCCGCCGGCGAGAGGAGCAGGTTCCGGTTCGTCTGCTGGGCCGACGTCTTCTGCGCGTCCTCGCGCACGTGCACCTGCCCGTCGAACACGGCGCGCCCGGCGCCCGCGACCACGCCCTTGAACAGCTGCGCGCTCGTCCCGTGCGGGCGGGCGTGCTCCATCCACACGTGGTCGTCGACGTGCTGCCCGTCGCCCACCAGGTAGAGGCCGCCCACGCGCGCCTCGGCGCCCTCCCCGTCGAGGAGGACGCGTAGGTCGTCGCGGACGAGGCGCCCGCCGAGCTGCACGACGGACAGGCCGATGAGCCCGTCGCGCTCGACCCGCGCGTGGTGGCCGTGGACCCGGACGCCGTCGTCGTCGGGGAGCTGCGCCACGACGAGGTCGAGCCTCGCGCCGGGGCCGACGTGCGCCTGCGTGAGCCCGCTCTGGACGACCCGCGGGGCCGGCGTGGCGCCGGGCTCGAGCGCGAGGTGCACCTCGACGACGGTCGCCTGCGCGCCCCGCTCGAGGGCCACGGCCACCCGCGGCAGCCCCAGGAGCGGCTCCGCCCCGGGCGCCGTGGCCACGACAACGAGCACCGGGTCGGTCAGGGCCACGCCCGCGCCGACGCGCAGGAGCGCGCCGTCGGAGAAGGCGCCGGCGCTGAGCGCGGCGAACGGCCCGGCCTCGGGGGCGACGTCGCCCAGGAGGTCGGCCAGGGCCGGGTCGCGCGCGAGGGCGTCGGCGAGGCCGCCGAAGGTCACGCCGGCGGCGTCGCCTCCAGCGTCGACCGCCGCCGCCCAGCCGTTCACGACCAGCAGGCGCGGGCCGCGCCACGCGGCGCCGAGGACCTCGGCCGCCCGCCGCTCGACGGCGGCGAACACGCCCGCGTCCGGCCGCGGCGCCGGGGCGAAGCTCCCGCGGGCGACGGGGGCCAGGCTGGTGAACCGCCAGGCCTCGTCGCGCGCGCCGGGGAGGCCGCGGGCGCGGAAGGCCTCGAGCGCCGCGCGGCGCCGCTCGCCGAGCGCGCCGGCCGCCAGGGCCGGCGGCGCCTCGAGGCGGTCGAGGTCGAAGGGGGTCAGGGTCGCCGTGGCCTGCGTCACCGCGCCCCCGCCCCGGCCAGCTGCCCGTAGCCGGTCTTCTCCAGCTCGAGCGCCAGCTCGCGCCCGCCCGACCGCACGATCCTGCCGGCCGCGAGCACGTGGACCTTGTCGGGGACCACGTAATCGAGGAGGCGCTGGTAGTGCGTCACCATGAGCATGGCCCGCTCCGGCCCGCGCAGGGCGTTGACGCCGGCGGCCACGATCCTCAGGGCGTCGATGTCCAGCCCCGAGTCGGTCTCGTCGAGGACCGCCAGCTTCGGCTCGAGGACGAGCATCTGCAGGACCTCGTTGCGCTTCTTCTCGCCGCCGGAGAAGCCCTCGTTGACCGAGCGCGACAGGAGCGCCTGGTTCATCTCGAGGAGCTGCATCTTCGACTTGATCAGCTCGAGGAAGTCGATCGCGTCGACCTCCTCCTCGCCCCGGGACTTGCGCAGGGCGTTGAGCGCCGCGCGCAGGAAGTAGGCGTTGCCGACGCCCGGGATCTCGACCGGGTACTGGAAGGCCAGGAACACGCCCTGCCGCGCCCGGTCCTCGGGCGCGAGCGCCAGCAGGTCCTGCCCCTGGTAGAGGACGCGGCCCGCCGTGACCTCGTAGCCCTCGCGCCCGGCGAGCACCGCGGCGAGCGTGCTCTTGCCGGAGCCGTTGGGCCCCATGATCGCGTGGACCTCGCCGGCGGCGACCTCGAGGTCGATCCCCCGGAGGATCTGCTTGCCGTCCACGGTCGCGTGCAGGTTCTCGATCTTCAGCATGGGTGTCTTCCGTCTTCCGTCTTCCGTCCGTCTACACGCCGCGAGGCCGCCGAGGGTGAGGCCGAGGCGCGCGCGCGCGAGCGATGTCGTCGTGACTACTTCGAGCGCGCGCGCGCGCATCGGCCCACATCGGCGGCCGCAGCTATCCAACACTGCCCTCGAGCGACAGCCCGAGCAGCTTCTGCGCCTCCACGGCGAACTCCATGGGGAGCTCGCGCAGGACCTCCTTGCAGAAGCCGTTCACGATCATGGACACGGCGTCCTCCTCCGACAGCCCCCGCTGGCGGCAGTAGAACAGCTGGTCCTCGCCGATCTTCGAGGTCGACGCCTCGTGCTCGATCGTCGCCGTCGGGTTGCGCACGTCCAGGTAGGGGAAGGTGTGCGCGCCGCAGCGGTCGCCCATGAGCAGCGAGTCGCACTGCGAGTAGTTGCGCGCGCCGTCGGCGCCCTTGAGCACCTTCACCGCGCCGCGGTAGGTGTTCTGGCCGCGTCCGGCCGAGATCCCCTTGGAGATGATCGTGCTCTTCGTGTTCTTGCCGATGTGGATCATCTTCGTGCCGGTGTCCGCCTGCTGGCGGTTGGCCGTCACGGCGACCGAGTAGAACTCGCCCACCGAGTCGTCGCCCTGGAGGATGCAGCTGGGGTACTTCCAGGTGATCGCGGAGCCGGTCTCGACCTGCGTCCAGGAGATCCGCGAGCCCTTGCCGGCGCACTTGCCGCGCTTCGTGACGAAGTTGTAGATCCCGCCCTTGCCGTCCTTGTCGCCGGGGTACCAGTTCTGGACGGTCGAGTACTTGATGTGGGCGTTGCCCAGGGCGACGAGCTCGACCACGGCCGCGTGGAGCTGGTTCTCGTCGCGCATGGGCGCCGTGCAGCCCTCGAGGTAGCTGACGTAGCTGCCCGGCTCGGCGATCAGGAGCGTCCGCTCGAACTGGCCCGTGTTGGCCGCGTTGATGCGGAAGTAGGTCGACAGCTCCATGGGGCAGCGGACGCCCGGCGGGATGTAGCAGAACGAGCCGTCGCTGAAGACGGCCGAGTTGAGCGCCGCGAAGTAGTTGTCGGTGTAGGGGACGACGGTGCCCAGGTACTGCTGCACGAGCTCGGGGTGCTCGCGCACGGCCTCGGAGAAGGAGCCGAAGATGATCCCCATCTCCTTCAGCTTGTCCTTGAAGGTCGTGGCCACCGACACGCTGTCGAACACGGCGTCGACGGCGACGTTCGAGAGGCGCTGCTGCTCCTGCAGCGGGATGCCCAGCTTCTCGAAGGTGCGCAGGAGCTCGGGGTCGACCTCGTCGAGGCTCTTGAGCTGCTTCTTCGGCTTCGGCGCCGAGTAGTAGATGATCGACTGGTAGTCGATCCGCGGGTAGGCGACCTTCGGCCACCACACCGGCTCCTCCATCGTGAGCCAGTGGCGGTAGGCCTTGAGGCGCCACTCGAGGAGGAACTCGGGCTCGTCCTTCTTCTTCGAGATGAAGCGGATGATGTCCTCGCTGAGGCCGGGCGGGGCCTGGTCCTGTTCGATGGACGTGACGAACCCGTGCGGGTACTCCCGGCGGGTGAGGTCGTCGAGCAGGTCGGTCGAGGACACGGTGCGCTCCTGATGGGCCACGCGTGGCGCGGCGCGCGACGACGGGTCGAGGCGCACCGCGGGCGGGCGACATCTGAAACTATACTAAACGGTATGGATTCCCGCCAAGGCCCAAGTCAGCGCCGGGACTAGCGGACGACGGGGAGCGGCGTGGGCGGCTGGGGCGCGTGGGCGGCCGCGAGGTCCGAGAGCATGGTCCGGTCGAGGACCGAGTGGACCAGGCCGTCGACCCGGCCCCAGAGCGAGCGGATCGAGCAGTCGGTCGAGTGGACGCACGACGCCTCGTTGCCGGGGTGCCGGGCGCAGAACTCGGGCGTGTAGAGGCGCCCGCCGAGGGCGACGAGCACCTCGCCGACGCTGACCTCGGTCGCCGGGCGGGTCAGGCGGTAGCCGCCCTTCTGCCCGCGGGTGGCCTCGACCAGGCCGGCCGTCCGCAGCGTGCGCAGGAGCTTCGCCACGTAGGCGGGCGTGAGCGACTCCGCCTCGGCGATCTCGGCCATGCTCAGGCTGTCCGCGGGCGTCGGCGCGCGCCGGGCGAGCTGCAGCATGCAGCGCAGGCCGTACTCCTCCTGGGCGGTGAACCTCACGGCGCCATGGTATCAGCCCCCGCAGAGAGCGCTTGAGTACTTTCCACCCGCCCGAGCGAGCGGTGGGGACGGGCGGAACGGGCCAGCTCGTGCCAGTCCGGGACGTGCTCCCATCGCCCGCCCCTCGCGAGCGCTGCACGTAACCGACCCGCCCGAGCGAGCGATGGGGACGGGCGGAACGGGCCAGCTCGTGCCAGTCCGGGACGTGCTCCCATCGCCCGCCCCTCGCGAGCGCATCACTCATCTCAGGTGACACCCCCCCTTGACCGGGGGCGCCCCGCTGCGCAAGGTGCTCGCCTCCTGGAGGAGCTCATGCCCACGACCCTGATCACCGGCGCGAACCGCGGCCTCGGCCTCGAGTTCGTCCGCCAGTACGCCGAGGCCGGCTGGCGCGTCCTGGCCTGCTGCCGCGACCCGCGGGCGGCCACCGACCTGGCCGCGCTGGCGGGCGCCTCGGGCGGCCGCGTGACCGTGCACGCGCTCGACGTCGAGGAGCCGGCCCGGATCGAGACGCTCGGGCGGGAGCTCGCCGGCGAGGCGATCGACCTCCTGCTCAACAACGCCGGCATCTACGTGCGGGAGGGGCGGTTCGGCGAGCTGGACCTCGCCGCCTGGGAGCGGTCGTTCCGCGTCAACACGCTCGCGCCCGTCCGGATGGCCGAGGTCTTCCTCGAGCAGGTCGCGCGCAGCGAGCGGCGGCAGGTGGTCAACGTCACGAGCCTGATGGGGAGCATCGGCGACAACCAGAGCGGCGGCAGCTACGCCTACCGCAGCAGCAAGGCCGCCCTGAACATGGCCACCGCGTGCATGGCCCTCGACCTCCGCCCGCGCCGGATCACCTGCCTCCTCGTACACCCCGGCTGGGTGAAGACCGACATGGGCGGCGCGCAGGCGCCCCTCGAGGCGCCCGAGAGCGTGCGGGGCATGCGGCAGGTGATCGACCGGGCGACCCTCGAGGACACGGGCAAGTTCTTCGACTACGAGGGGGACGTCCTCCCCTGGTGAGCCCCTCAGGAGATCCCTGGCAGGGGTTGCCCCGGGGGTGGGGTCATCAGGGCTGATGATTGAACCGCCGGGCGCACGAGAGCGACAGTCGAGACCACCCCTTCGGAAGAGGACCTCGATGCCCCCGCACGTCGACCTCGGCGCCCTCCTCGTCGTCCTGAAGTTCGCGCAGGCGGTGCAGGACAGCGTCTCGGTGCAGCTCGAGTCGGACCTCACCGAGCAGGCGAGAGACCTGCTCGTTCAGATCGAGCTCTCGGCCCCGCTCAACTGACCGTCACTTGCGCGCCCACATGAGGATGCGCTTGAACCCGTAGAAGTACGGCCGCTCCGCCGGCAGCCGCGCGAGGAGCAGGGCGCGGTAGCGCTCGAGGAACGGGGCGTAGCGCGGGCCCAGCCGCTCCTCGTAGGCGGTGAGCAGCGTCCCGCGCACCCAGTCGACGACCGCCTCCGGCCCCTCCAGGACGTGCGGGTAGACGACGAGCCGCACGTGTTGTTGCCCCCAGCCCAGCCGGTGGAGGAGCTCGGCGTAGGCGCGCGGGTCGAGGACGCGGTCGCCCCAGCGCCAGCCGCCGAGCGCCTCGCGGAACGGCGCCTCGCCGGCCACGTCGTCCGCGGTCCGGTGCGACGGGTGGTCGAAGTTCGCCGGCACCTGCACGGCCAGCTGACCCCCCGGGGCGACCGCCCGGGTGAGGCGCGCCAGGAGCGCCGGGTGGTCGTCCACCCAGTGCAGGGCGGCGTTGGAGAAGACCAGGTCGTACGCCCCGTCGGCCCCGACGGCGCCCAGGTCGCCCTGCGCGAAGCGGAGCCCCGGCGCCGCGTGCTCGGCGCTCCGGGCGAGCATGGCCGCGGAGCGGTCGAGGCCGAGCGTCTCACGCGCGCCCAGGCGCTCGTGGAGCGCCCGGGTCAGCGCGCCCGTGCCGCAGCCGAGGTCGAGAATGCGCATGTCCGGCGCGGGCTCGACCAGGGCCACGAGGTCGTCGAACGGGCGGCGCCGCTCCGCGGCGAAGCGCGCGTAGAGGTCCGGCCGCCAGGGGTCCATCTAGTGTGACCGACGGCTGCGGCCGCCGATGCCTGGCGCTGCCGTTCGTCGGGTGCCGCGCTGACGCGCGCCACCCGACCGCTCAGGCTCGCTCGGTGGCCAGCAGGCCGCCTCCGCTCGCCTTCGCGCGGCAGCGCCTCGGCCTCCGCGGCCTCGCCTCACGTGTCGCTCCGTTCCACCCCTGGCCGCGAGGTCGTGCTCCGTCCTCCGCGGTCAGGATCGACCGGGGAGTCGCTACTCGAACTCGTCCTGCTTCGCGTCCTTGCGCTCGTCGGCCTTGACGTTGGCCATCACGTCCTCGAGGTCCGTGATGCCCTGCTTCACCTTGTGCAGCGCGTCCTGGAAGATCGTCGACATGCCGGCGCGCACCGCCGCCTCCTTGATCTCGTGGGAGGAGGCCGACTTGTTGATCAGCTCGCGCAGCTCGTCGTTCAGCGTGAGCACCTCGTGCGTGCCGATACGGCCCTTGTAGCCGGCGCCGGCGCAGCGCGCGCAGAGCTTCTTCTCACCCGCCTTCCGCGCGTCGTTGTGGATGAACATCTGCGGCGGGCAGGGCCGCGTGTCGCGCATGAGGAGCTTCATCTCCCGCTCGCTCGGCGTCCACTCCTTGCGGCACTTGTCGCACACCCGGCGCAGGAGGCGCTGCGCGCAGACGACGAGCAGCGACGAGCTCACCATGAAGGGCTCGATGCCCATCTCGATGAAGCGCGTGACCGTGCCCGCGGCGTCGTTGGTGTGCAGCGTGGAGAAGAGCAGGTGGCCCGTGAGCGAGGCCTCGATGCCGATCTCGGCCGTCTCGAGGTCACGGATCTCGCCGACGAGGATGATGTCCGGGTCCATACGCAGGTAGCACTTCAGGGCCGCCGCGAAGGTCAGCCCGATGTCCTTCTGCATCTGCATCTGGTTGATGCCGTCGAGCGGGTACTCGATCGGGTCCTCGGCCGTCTGGATGTTGACGTCGATCGAGTTCACCTCGGTCAGCCCCGAGTAGAGCGTCGTCGTCTTGCCCGAGCCGGTGGGGCCGACGTTGAGCACCATGCCGTAGGGCTGCTTGCAGCCCCAGCGGTACTTGGCGAGGTTCTGCTCGGAGAAGCCCATGGCGTCGAGGCCCAGGGCGATCGAGCCCTTGGCCAGGAGTCGCATGACGCACTTCTCGCCGAAGGCCATGGGGCCCGTGGCGACGCGCAGGTCGAGGTCGAGGCCGCGCTTGGAGAAGCGCTTGAACTTGATCTTGCCGTCCTGGGGCAGGCGCCGCTCGGCGATGTCCAGGTTCGACATGATCTTGATGCGCGAGAGGATCGCCGGGACCGCCTTGGTCGGCAGGCTCATGCGCTCCTGGAGGTCGCCGTCGATGCGGTAGCGGACGCGCGCCCTGCCCTCGAACGGCTCGATGTGGATGTCCGACGCGCCGCGCGAGTAGGCGTCCTCGATGATGCGGTTGACCAGCTTGATGATCGGGCTCGAGTCCTCCTCGGACTCGCCGTCCTTGATCTCCACCTTCTCCGCGTCGCCGGTGATCTCGCTGGTCAGCTCGTCGAACTCGGCGGCCGTCTGGTCCTTCTTCCGCCGCTTGAGCCGGTCGTCGAGCACGGCCTTGATCTGGGCCTCGGTCGAGACGAGGACCTCGCCGATCTGCAGGTCGGTGGCCGCCTCGAACGACGCCCGCCGCGGCTGGTCGAGCGGGTTGGCCATGATGACCTGGAGCGACTTGCTGTCGAGCTTCTTCAGCGGGAGGATCTCGAACTTCATGATCGCATCGACGCCGACGACCTCCCACAGGCGGTCGTCCCACTCGAGGTCCGGGTTCGTGCAGTCGAAGACCTCGGCGTTGGCCAGGCGGGCGTAGTAGCCGGCGATCTCCTGGTCGGTGCGCTCGAGCCCCGGCTCGCGGCAGATGTGGATCAGCCGGCCCATGTAGGCGGCGATCTCCTCGAGCAGCTTCAGGTCCTGGTAGCTGAAGAACTCCTCCCCGCTCTGCGGGTCCTTGTTCATCACCTGGATGGCGCCGTAGGCGTGCTCCCCGTCGCAGATGGGGATGGTGAGCATCGTCCGCACCTCGTAGCCGGTGAGCCGGCCGAGGTGGTTCTCGAACTCGCGGTCGGCCCGCGCGTCGAGCGACGTGATCGACTTCCGCCCGTCGACGGCCCGCCCGAGGATCCCGGACCCGGCGGGGATCACGGTCTGGCCCAGCTTGTCGAGGCTGCGGGTGAAGCGCTCCTCGAGGCCCGGATGGTTCTTGAACAGCGCCTTCGAGTAGAAGAGGTGCGCGAAGTGCGCCGCGCGCTTCTCGTCGAGCGAGTAGACGATGATCACCTCGGCGCTGAGCGGGTCGACGAGCTTGCCGACCGTGAGCCGGTAGATCGTGTCGAGCTGCGACTCGCGGACCGGGTCCTTGCGCGTCAGGTAGCGGACGAGGGTGTTGACGACCTTCTCGACCCGCTGGTCGCCCGCGACGCCCGCGCGCTGCTTGCGCGGCCGGCGCCGGCCCGTGACGATGGTCGCGGCCGGGTCGGCCTCGACGGGCTTCTTCTCCTCGGTCGTCTCGAGCCCCTCGAAGAAGTCGTCGAGGGCGGTGGAGAAGATGCTGACCCCGGCGTCGTCGTCCTCCTCCTCGTGGGTGAGGGCCGGCGCGTCGCCGTCGCCGCCGCCGAGCCAGTCGAGGCCGGCGCCCTCGTCGGCCGGCTCGTCGCCGCCGCTCTCCTTCAGCCACTCGAGCGCGTCCTGGAAGTCCTCCTCGACCTCCTTCTTCGGCGCGGGCTTGGCCGGCGCGGGCTTGGCCGGCGCGGGCTTGGCGGCCGCGGGCTTGGCGGCCGTGGGCTTCTTGGGGGGAGAGTCCTCGGCCTCGTCGAGCCAGCCCAGCGCGTCGTCGTCGCTCATGACCCCTCATCAGGCCCGCGGGCCTGTCGTTGACCAGGGACTCGGAAGTCTCGGCGCGTGAGCGTACCGGGTCGGCCCTGGGCCTTCAAGCGGGGAGGCCGCCCGGCCCGGCGCCGGCGAGGAGGTCGGCGAGCGCCTCGACCGGAGCGTCCCCCTGACGCACGAGCTCGAGGGCCCGCGCCACCAGGGGCGCCGAGTCGGCCACCGGGACGAGCCCCTCCGGGCCAGGGCGCACGAGCTCGGCCAGGGCCAGGACGCCCCGGGTGCCCTGGTCGGCGCAGGCGGGGCAGCCCAGGCCGACCCAGCGCGGGAGACGCTCGAGGAGGGCCGGGTCGAGGCGGAGCCGGCGCGTGGGCGCCTTCGCCTGCTGGCAGGCGACGCGGCAGCGCGGGCAGATGAGCGGGACGACGCGGCGGGCGAGGACGGCCCGCACGTGCGTGCGGGCGAGCTCGGCCGGGATGCCGGCGAGCTCGAGGCGCAGGAGGGCCGTCCGCGCGTCGGGCGCGGTGACCGTGACGACGGCGGCCCCGCCGGCCAGGGCGACGTCGGTGATCAGGCGGGCGGCCTCGTCGGCGCCGTCGTCGACCCCGAGCCAGTCGGGGACCGGGTGGAGGAGGGCGTCCCGGAGCGCCGCGGCCTGGTCGAGCTCCAGCAGCGTCACCCCGGGCAGGTCGCGGCGCGGGCGGCGCTCGACCGACACGACCGCCCCGCCGATCCGCGTCGCCCGCTCGAGCACCGCGTGGTAGGCCTCCGTCTTGCCGCCGCGGCGCGGGCCGGCGACGACGATGATCCCCGTGCCGCGGGCGAGGACGGCCTCGAAGGCGGCGAGCGCGTCGAGCGTGAGGCCCAGGTGCGAGAGGCCGGCGGGGGGCCGCTCCTCCTCGCCCTCGAGCTCGAGCGCCACGGCCGGCCCGAGCGGGGTGTGCAGGATGCGGAAGTCGAGCGTAACCGGGAGGCCCGACACCTCGCAGCGGGCGCGCCCCTGGCGGACCTTCGGGGGGCCCTGGACGGGCCCCCCCTGGATGGGCCCGATCGCCAGCTCCTCGAGCCGGTCGGCGAGGGCGCTGGCCACCTCCGGCCCGACCGAGCGCTCCTTGCGCAGCTCGCCCTTCACCCGGAAGCGCAGGCTCCCCCGCCCGGCGCGCGGCTCGACGAGGACCTCGGCCGCGCCCTCCTCGAGCGCCTCGAGGAGGATCCCCTCGAAGGGGAGCGCCAGGTCGAGCGGCCCCGCCGCGTCGCGCGCGTCGAGCTCGGGCGGCGGCGGATCGTCACCGAGCGGGCGGATGCCCAGGTCGGCGAGCGCCTGCCCGAGGGCGTCCGACGTGGCCAGGATCGTGTGCACGGGGCCCTCGACGAGCGCCTCGAGGTCGGAGATGACCTCGTCGTCGAGCGGGTCCCAGGCGGCGACGACGAGGGCGTCGGCCTCGCGCCGCACGGGCACGGCACGGTAGACCTCGAGGGCGCGCGGCGGCAGGGCGCGGCGGCAGGCCGGGTCGACCTCGCTCGCGCTCGTGAGGGCGGGCAGGCCGACCTCGACGCCGACGCTGCGCAGCGAGGCCCCGAGCCGCTCGAGCGCGCGCTCGCGCAGGAGCTCGTTGAGGACGCCGCCCCGGGCGCGGCGGTCCTCGAGCGCGCGCTCGACCTCCTCGGGGAGGACGAGCTCGCGCAGCGGCGCCGCCCCGTATGCGAACGCCCGCGCCTCGAGGTCGAGGTCGAGCGTGAGCCGGAGGTCGCGGCGGAGGGCGCCGCGCGCGAGGAGCGCGTCGAGCCCCTCGACCGGCAGGTCCGTGTCCTCGATGGCGCCGAGCGCGAGCAGGCGCTCGCCGAGGGCGGCCGGCCCCTCCTCGCGCTCGACCACGCGCGCGCGCTCGAGCGCCAGGTTGCGCCCGCAGCGGGCGCACAGCGCCTCGAGCAGGTTCTCGAGCAGCCGGACGGGCGTGCGCGCGCCCTCGCAGCGCGGGCAGGGGATGGCGCGGCGCCCGACGCCCGCGGGGCGCCAGCGGAAGAACTCGCCGGCGGGGGTGGCGCGCTCGCCCATGCTCAGGACCGTAGCTCCTCCACGAAGACCTTCCACGCGGCCTCGAGGGCCTTGTCGAACGCCCGGCGCACGCGCGGGTCGTCCACCTTCAGGGCGGCGCCCGGCGCGGAGCCGTTGGCCGCCGGGGCCTCGACGGCCGGGGCCGCGGCGGCCGGAGCGGCCGGGGCCGGAGCGGCCGGGGCGGCGGTCGCCGCGGCGAGGCGGCCCGACCCGCTCGAGATCGCCTGCTCGAGGCGGCGCGCGCTCTGGCGCAGGCGGTCGCGCAGGGCCGCCTCGTCGCGGTCCTCCTCCGCGTCGGCCGGCCGCTCCGCGTCGATCAGCCGGCCGACCTCGCTGGCGCTGAGCGGCACGTCCTCGTCGAGCGCCGGCACCGGCACGTCGCCGTCGTCGTCCTCCAGCGCGTGGGACGTCGACCTCGCCTGCGAGCCCGACAGGCCCGAGTCGAAGACGTCGCCGCCTGGGATCGTGGCGGGCGGCGGGGGCGGGGGGGCGTCCACGTCCTCGGCGCTCTGGAAGGGAGACGACGCCGTCGCCGCCAGCTCCGGCTCGGGGCGCCGCGGCGGGCTGGGCGGCGCGGGCGGGCTCGTCGGCCGGGGCGGCGCCGGGACGGGGGCTGACTCCGACCCGGCGCGGGCCGTCGCCTCGTCCGGACGCTTCGCCAGGCGCTCCGACGGCGGGCGGTGACTGATCGGGCGATCGTCGAACGCCTCGGCGGCCCAGGCCCCCTCGGTGTCCATCTCGTCGCCGCTGTCCATGCGCTCGATCGCGCGCAGGTCGTCCTCGTCGAGGTCGACGTCCGAGCCGATCTCGCTCACCTCCTCGGCCAGGTCCGCCTCGTCCTCGCCGCCCTCGTCGTCGGCCTTCTCGACCAGGTCGTCGAGCTTGGCGGGGTCGATCTCGAGCGCCTCGTCGTCCTCGTCCTCAGCCTCCGCCTCCGCCTCGTCGTCGCCCTCGTCGAGGTCCTCGTCGAGGTCGATGCCGTCGAGGTCGTCGTCGGCGTCGCCGTCGGCGTCGAGGTCGACATCCTTGAGGTCGTCGTCGTCGAGGTCGACCGCCTTCAGGTCCTCGTCGTCGACGTCGAGGTCGGCGTCGTCGAGGTCGACCCCGTCGAGGTCGTCGTCGTCGGCGTCGAGCTCGGCGCCGGCGTCGTCGAGGTCGGCGTCGTCGAGGTCGTCCTCGTCGAGGTCGACCCCGTCGAGGTCGTCGTCGTCCCCGGCCGGCGGCGCGGCCCGGGCCGGCTCCGCCTTCGCCGCCCCCTTGAGCACCGGGGTGGGCCCGCTGGCGCTGAGGGCCCGGGTGTTGCCGCTGCGCGCCTTGGCGCGGTCGCGCTCCTCGATCCCCCGGCGCACCTCGTCGGCCTGCTTCGCCGTGAGCTTCTCCTGGGCGACGAGGAGCTCGGCCAGGCCCTCGACCTTGCCCCTGGCCTGGTAGGCGTCCTTCTGCGCCTCGAGCGCGCGCTCGATGTCGGCCTGCACGAGGAGCTCCATGCGGAGGCACTGGCGGCCGAAGCGCTTGTCGTAGTCGCGCTGCTCGCGGTAGCGGCAGGCGTTGACGACCGACTGGTGCTGGCGCTCGCTGAGGAAGCCGAGCCGCACCATCACCTCGCCGATCGGCGGCTTCTTGCCGCCCTTGGCGAGCGAGTCCAGCTCCTCGGCCGCCTTGCGCACCTGGAAGCGCGTGACGAGCTTGTTGTCGAGGGCGATCTTGGTGTAGAGGTCCTCGACCGCCTGCGGATCCGAGCTCACCTGAACGCTCCTGCGCGGCGGCCCGGGCCCGCCGCCGATCCCCTGATTGAACCGCGCCGACCCGCCCGATGCATCAGCTGAAGTCGAACCCGCGCTGGATCCCCGGCCGCCGCGGCTCGCCGGGCGGCACGGGCCCGCCCACCTGGCGCCTGCTGGGCGCCCGCGGGGCCGCCCGGAGCGGCCCCGGCGGCGCCGGCGACCGCGTCGTCGGCCCGGGGGGCGGCGTCGGTCCGGGCGGCGGTCCGGGCGGCGGCCCGGCTGGCGGCGTGGGCCCGGGCGGCGGCGTCCGGGGGGCGGGCCCGGGCGGGAGGGGCGGCTGCTCGCCGCTCTCGACCAGCCGGACGCCCACGGCCGACGTCGCCTGGGTCGTGGCGTTCGGGTCGCCCGGGCGGAGCTCGACGTCCCGGCGCTGCAGGAGCCCGGTCGCGCCGCCGCGCTGCATGCCCTTCAGCATGAGCTTCAGGTCGCCGGGCGAGGCGCTGTTCTCCAGCGCCGCGTCCGGCGTGATCAGGCGCCGGTTGACCAGCTCGACCAGCGCCTGGTTGAAGCTCTGCATGCGGTAGTAGCTCGACGAGCTCTCGATGGCCCTGGCCATCTCGTCGATCGCGCCCTTCTCGATGAGCTGCTTGATCGTCGGCGAGCACACCATGACCTCGAACGCCGCGACCCGGCCGGTCCCGTCCGCCTTGCGGATCAGGCGCTGCGACACCACGCCCCGCAGGGACACGGACAGCGTCCGCAGGAGGCCCTGGCGGCTCTCGGCCGGGAAGGCGTCGGTGATGCGCGTGATGCTCTGCTTGGCGTCGTTCGTGTGCAGGGTCGAGAGCACGAGGTGCCCGGTGCCGGCCGCGTGCAGGGCCAGCTCCATCGTCTCGCGGTCGCGCATCTCGCCGGCGAGGATCACGTCGGGGTTCTGGCGCAGCGCCGCGCGCAGGGCGCGCGACGTGTCGAGGACGTCCTCGCCGATCCCGCGCTGGGTGACGGTGGCCTTCTTGTCGGTGTAGACGAACTCGACCGGGTCCTCGATCGTGATGATGTGCGCGTGGCGCGTCTCGTTGACGTGCTCGACGATCGCCGCCAGCGTGGTCGACTTCCCGCTGCCGGTCGGGCCGGTGACGAGGATGATCCCGTGCGGCGCGCCGGCCAGGTCCTTGAGCACCGGCGGCAGCTTGAGCGCGTCGATCGTCGGCGTCTCGAGCGGGATGGCGCGGATCACGGCGCCGACGCGGTTGCGCTGGTGGAACACGTTCACGCGGAAGCGGGCCACGTCCTCGATCTCGTAGGAGAGGTCGACCTCGCGCTCCCGCTCGAGGCGCCGCCGGTAGGCCTCGTCGAGCAGGGGCGAGATCGTCGCCCACAGCCGCTCCTTCGTCTGCACGGGGTGGTCGGACGGGAGCAGCTGGCCCGAGATGCGCATGAGCGGCGGCCGCCCCTCCTTGAGGACCAGGTCCGACCCGCCGCGCCGGTGCATGTCGGTGAGGAGCGCCACCAGCTGCGACACGGCTACGCCCTCGCCGCCCGGAGGGACTGGACCTCGCACCCGAGCGACACCAGCCCGCCCACGTAGCGGCCGAGGTGCCGGGCGAACTCGACCTCCTCGCAGGTGAAGGTCGAGCCGCAGCGCTTGTTCATCACCTGGAGCGCCCCGATCGGCTGCCCGTCGCACACGACCGGCGTCGTGAGCATGGAGCGCACCTCGTAGCCGACGGCGTCGGAGACCTCGCGGGCGAAGCGCGGGTCCTTGTCGGCGTCCGAGACGGCGATCACCTCGTCGTTCTGGAAGGCGGCGCCGGCGATGCCCTGCCCGGGCTTGATCGTGATGTCGAGGGCGAGGACCTCCTTGGCCTTCGGGCCGCGGGCGGCCGCGAAGTAGAGCGCCCCCTGCTCCTCGTCGAACATGTAGAGGGCGCCGGAGCGGGCCTGGAAGTAGTCCATGGCCGCGTCCATCACCCCGTCGAACACGGCCCCGAAGTCGTCGGGCGCGGCGAAGAGGTGGAGGAGCCGCTGCAGGACCAGCACCTGCGCCTGCAGGTGCGCGTTGTCGTCGAGCAGCGCGCGGTACTCGGTCTCCGTGCTCAAGGCGGCGCCCCCCGGGGAGTTCGGGGCCGACTATAGCCCGCGCCGCGGGCCGCGGCCACGGGAGAGGCGGCCCTCAGCGGGGGAGCGCCGCGCGCGCCTCCCGCGCCAGCGCCACGACCTCGGCCGCCCCGCGGGGGCGGGCGTCGGCGGGCGCGAGGAGGCGCTCGAGGAGCGCGAGGAGCGGCGCCGGAAGGTCGGGGAGGAGGTCGCGGGGGCGCGGGAACTCGCCGTCGAGGATGCGGCCGATGAGCGTCATCGAGTCGTCCTCCGTCATCGGGGCGCGGCCGAGGAGGGCCTCGAAGGCCGAGACGCCCAGCGCGTAGAGGTCGACGCTCTCGTCGAACTCGGGCGAGCGGAAGACCTCGGGCGCCAGGTAGAGCGGCGTGCCGATGAACTCGCGCGAGAGCGTGATCCCACGGTCCGTGAGGCGGCGCGCCAGGCCGAAGTCGCCGAGCACGTGGGCCCCGTCGGCGTCGTAGAAGACGTTGCCGGGCTTGACGTCGCGGTGGACGAGGCCGGCGGCGTGCAGGTGGCCGAGGGCCTCGCCCACCTCCTCGATGAGGGTGAGCGCGGCCGCGGCCGGCTGCGGGCCGGCGCGCCGGAGCCGCTGGCGCACGGAGCCGCCCGGGAGGAAGTCCATGACGTAGTAGAAGCAGTCCTCGTGGCGGCCGCTCTCGACGAAGCGCACGAGGCGCGGATGCGAGAGCCCGCAGAGCGTGTCGATCTCGCGGCGGAAGCGCAGGAGCGTCTCCGTGTTGCCGACGAGGTGCGGCCAGACGACCTTGAGGGCGCGGACCGTGGGGTCCTGGCCGCGCACGGCCGTGAAGACGCAGGCCGTGCCGCCGCGGCCGATGCACTCGAGCAGGGTCCAGTCGCCCACCCGGTCGGGGATCGGGGTGAACTGCGCGACCTTGCGCGGCCGGAGCGCCCGCTCGAGCTTCGCCCCCAGCTCCGCCTCGTTGACGGGCTTGAGCAGGTAGTCGGTGGCGCCCAGCCGGAAGGCCTCCTCCAGCATGGCCTCCTCGTCGGTGGCCGAGACGACGAGCACCGGCGGCGCGTTGGAGCCGAGCTGGAGCCTCACCTCCTGCACGACCTCGAGCCCGCTCATGTGGGGCATGCGCAGGTCGGTGATGACGGCGGCCGGGAGGTCGAGCGGGAGCTGGCGCATGGCCTCGCGCGGGTCGCCATAGGCGCACACGTCGAAGCCGCGCTTGCGCAGCCGCGAGCTGAGCATGGCCAGGCACACGCCGTCGTCGTCGACGAGGACGACCCGGCGGGAGGGTGAGGAGAGCGGTTCCGTCACGTCCTGGCCCAGGCCCGTCCTCCGGCGTCGACCGGTCACAGGCTACTCGCCGCGACAGCAGCGAACCAGTACGTGGTCTCTGGGCCCGGGGCCGCGACACCGCTCAACTCGTTGGGACGAACGCGGCTACGGCGAAGGCGCGGGGGGGCGCCCTTGAGCGGCCCGATGGGCAGGGCTAGAGTCCCGAAAAGGTGCGCGCGGATGGCGAGGACGCCGGCCTGCCAGGCGAACTTTCCTGACCGGGTGCAAGTTTCCGGGTTCGTGTGTCTTTCCAGTAGGTGACGAGCAACCGAGCGCGCTGGGCCGGGGGTTGACCCATGGAAATCCGTAAGTTGTCGCCGGGCGACCGCATCCTCGACTACCGCATCCTCGAGCGCCTGGGCGAGGGCGGCTTCGGGGAGGTGTTCCGGGCTGAGCACGAGGTCCTGGGTCGGATCGTGGCGATCAAGGTCCCCCGCGACCAGGGCAGCCTGACGGCGCTGCGCCACGAGGGCGTGGTCCAGGCGTCGCTCGAGCACCCCAACATCGTGCGCACGCTGGAGCTGAGCATCTCGCACGACCCGCCCTACGTCGTCATGGAGTACGTGGCCGGGGCGTCGCTCGCCGAGCTCCTTCGCCGCGAGGGGGCGCTCCCCTGGCGGCGGGCCGGCAGGGTCCTCATCGAGGTGGCGCGGGCGCTGGCCCACGCGCACGCCCACGGCGTCGTCCACGGCGACGTGAAGCCGGGCAACGTCCTGGTGGAGAACGGCCGCGCGACCCCTGGCCAGCAGCCGCGGGTGCTCCTGACCGACTTCGGCCTCGGCCGGGTGTTCGAGGGGCCGCAGGGCTGCCTGCAGATCTCGCGCAGCCTGGAGCTGGCGACCTCGGGCACCGAGGTCCAGGGGACGATCCGCTACCTGGCGCCGGAGCTGCTCCGCGGCGAGACCGCCGACGAGCGGGCCGACGTCTACTCGTTCGGCGTGCTCCTGTTCGAGATCCTCACCGGCCGCCTGCCCGAGGGGCGCGAGGTGCCGAGCGACCTCGCCCGCGACGTGCCGCCCGAGTTCGACCGGATCTTCGCCCGCACGTTCACGCGGCGCGAGCGGCGCCCCCGCTCGCTCGGGCCGACGATCGAGGACCTGGAGCAGGTGCTCGGCGAGCGCCCGGTCGTGAAGGCGCCCGAGGCCCCCCAGAAGCCGGCGGTCGCCCCCAGGCCGGTGGCGGACCCCCAGCCGCTGGTCGTCCGCGCCGAGCCGGCGCAGCCCGTCGCGGCCGCGCCGGTGGTCCGGGCGATCCCGGCCGCGCCCGAGCCGGCGCGGTGCGGCCACTGGCACGCCCGGCCCGCCGGGGTGGCGGCGCCGGAGGCGGTGGCCCCCGCGGCCGCCGCGCCCGTGAGCGCGCCGGCGGCCCCGCTGCCGGCCGTGCCCGCCGCGTTCGCCCGCTGGCGCGACGCGGTCGTCGCGCAGGTCCGCGACCGGATGACGGCCGTGCGGGCCATGAGCGTGAGCGACGGCCAGGGCTTCGACGTGTGCTTCGGCGTGAGCGCCGACGGCGAGCCGCACCACCGCGTCTACGCCCTGTTCCTCCCCGTGCTCGACGCCGCGACCGCCCGCTCGACCGTGGCGACGGCGCGGCAGATCTTCGAGCGCGAGAAGGGGATCTGGGAGAAGGAGGTGACCTTCGCGGTGGTCGCGCAGCAGGTGCGCGACCTCGACCAGGTGCTCTGGGCGTTCAAGTCGTTCTCGATGGGCTGGTGGCGTCGGCGCCGGATGATGCTGCACGACCTGGAGAGCGACCGCCTCTACGCGGCCGAGCTCGGCTGCGACCCGCGCGGCAACCCGCTCAAGCGCGCCTTCCTCGACGCGTCGTTCGAGGCGGTGCGCGCGGTCCCGCGCGCCGAGGCCGAGGTCGCGGCCACGCCGATGCGCCGGCGCTCGGTCCGCGGCACGGCCTGGGGCGCGGCCCTGGCGCTGGTCATGGCGGTCGGCCTCATGGGCAGCGTCATGGCGATCGAGTTCGCCAGCCGGCAGGTCCGCAAGAACCGGGCCCGGAAGAAGGCCACGCCCACGCTGATCACCGCGCTCGAAGGCCCGAGCCGGGCCGCGCTGACCCGTGAGGCCGCGATCGCGCCGCGGGCGCCGGGCTCGACCGAGGGCGCGGTGGCCCCGCGCGCGCCGGGCTCGACCGAGGGCGCCGTCGCCCCGCGCGCGCCGGGCTCGACCGAGGGCGCCGTGGCCCCGCGGGCCAACGGCTCCGTGGATGGGGGCTCGACCGAGGGCGCCGTGGCCCCGCGGGCCAACGGCTCCGTGGATGGGGGCTCGACCGAGGGCGCCGTGGCCCCGCGGGCCAACGGCTCCGTGGATGGGGGCTCGACCGAGGGCGCCGTCGCCCCGCGGGCCAACGGCTCCGTGGATGGGGGCTCGACCGAGGGCGCCGTGGCCCCGCGGGCGCCGGGCTCGACCGAGGGCGCCGTCGCCCCGCGGGCGCCGGGGTCGACGGAGGGCGCCGTGGCCCCGCGCGCGCCGGGCTCGACCGAGGGCGCCGTGGCCCCGCGGGCGCCGGGCTCGACCGAGGGCGCCGTGGCCCCGCGGGCCAACGGCTCCGTGGATGGGGGCTCGACCGAGGGCGCCGTGGCCCCGCGCGCGCCGGGCTCGACCGAGGGCGCCGTGGCCCCGCGGGCCAACGGCTCCTGGATGGGGCTCGACCGAGGGCGCCGTGGCTCCGCGGGCGCCGGGCTCGACCGAGGGCGCCGGGCCCCACGCGGGCGCGGCTCGACCGAGGGCGCCGTCGCCCGCGGGCGCCGGGCTCGACCGAGGCGCCGCGCGGGCGCCGGGCTCGACGGACGGCGCGGTGGCCCCGCGCGCGCCGGGCTCGACCGAGGCGCGGTGGCCCGCGCCAGCGCCGGGCTCGACGGAGGGCGCCGTCGCGCCGCGCGCGCCGGGCTCGACCGACGGCGCGGTCGCGCCGCGGGCCAACGGCTCCGTGGATGGGGGCTCGACCGAGGGCGCCGTCGCGCCGCGCGCGCCGGGCTCGGCCGACGGCGCCGTCGCGCCGCGGGCCAACGGCTCCGTGGATGGGGGCTCGACCGAGGGCGCGGTGGCGCCGGCGCCGCGCCGCAAGGTCCCTGCGCGGGTGCCAGACGCGTTCACGCCGCGCGAGGCGCCGCGCGTCCTCGAGTGGTTCTGACGGAGTCCTCGAGTCCGAGTCGTCGCGCGCCCGGCCCCTGGAGGCCGGGCGCGCGCTCCGGAGGTGTTGACCGCGCGCGCGCGTGAGCGATAGAAGGGGGGCCATGCCCGCTCCCGCCGTCGAGACGTCCCCGAAGAAGAGCGCCCCGAAGAAGGCTGGCCGCAGCCTGGCCGCGCAGGCCGACCGGTACGCCCTCTACCAGCGCGCGGTCCAGCAGCCCGATGCGGACCTGGACTTCGTCTCGCGGGTCTTCCGCCGCCGCTACGGCCGCCCCCCGCGCGACGTCCGCGAGGACTTCTGCGCGGCCGCCTTCACCGCCTGCCACTGGGTGCGACGCAACCGCGAGAACCGGGCCTGGGGCGTGGACCTCGATCCCGAGCCGCTGGCCTGGGGCCGGGCGCACAACGTGTCCGAGCTCAACGACGACCAGCGCGGGAGGCTGACGCTGGTGCAGGCGGACGTCCTCGCGCCGAGGGTCGTGCCGCCGGCGGACATCGTGCTCGCCCAGAACTTCTCCTACTTCATCTTCAAGACCCGCGAGCGCCTCCGCGCATACTTCGAGGCCGCCCGCGCGGGGCTGCGCCCGGAGGGGCTCCTGGTGCTCGACCTGTTCGGGGGGCCCGACTCGCAGCGCATGGGCGAGGAGCGCACCCGGCACAGGGGCTTCACCTACGTCTGGGACCAGGCGCGCTACGACGCGATCACCAACGAGATCCTCTGCCACATCCACTTCGAGTTCCCCGACCGCAGCCGGATGCGGAAGGCGTTCAGCTACGACTGGCGCCTCTGGACGATCCGCGAGGTGCGCGAGCTCCTCGCCGAGGCCGGGTTCTCGGCGTCCGAGGCCTACTGGGAGGGGGCGACGGCCGAGGGCGAGGGCAACGGCATCTACACGCGGCGCGAGTCGGCCGTGAACGAGGACTCGTGGCTGGCCTACGTGGTCGGCATCGCCTGACCCGCCGCGCCGCCCGGCGGCGCCTCGAGGCGCCGCGCCCTGCTGGCCTCGCGTCGACGCCAGGGCTACACTCCAGCCGATGATGCTCGAGGACGCGGAGATCCTCCTCGGCAAGATCGCGATCGGGCGGGCGTACCTGTCGCGCGAGGACGCGCTGAGGGTCGTCGAGACGCTCTCCGAGTGGGAGCGCGCGGGGCGGCGCGAGCCGTTCCACTCGGCCGCCGTGCGCCTGGGCTACCTGGACCGGCGTCGGGCGGACGAGCTGCTCGCGCTGCTCGGCTCGGGCGAGCTGATCTGCCGCGGTCGCTGCGGGCGCCGCGTCCGGCTGGCCCACCTGCATCCGCGCGACTCGGTCGCGTGCGCCATCTGCGGCGGACCGCTCTACCTCGCCTGCCCCCCCGCGGCGGCGCCGGCCCCCGAGGAGGCGCCCGTCGGGCCCGGGCGCCGCACGGTCATCGACCTGGCCGTGCCCGAGCTGCCGCCCGACGAGGCGCCCCTCGCCGCCCCCCCGACCCCGTCCCAGGACGACCTGCCGACGCTCGCCGCTCGCGCCGAGGACGGGGAGCGCACCGAGGAGCTCGATGCGCCGACGCGGGCGCCCGGCGCGGCGGGCGCGCTGGACAAGACGTGGCGCTCGGACGCGCCGCAGGGCGACGAGTTCGAGCCCTTCACGGTCGGCGACCTGCAGGTCCTGGCGCCGATCGGGCGCGGCGGCATGGGCAGCGTCTACCGCGCGCGCTGGCGGGGGCAGGCGGTGGCCGTGAAGATCCTCGCCGCCTCGCCGGACCACCCGGAGGTCATCGCGCGCTTCCAGCGCGAGGTCAAGCTGGCCAGCGCGCTCGACCACCCGAGCATCGTGCGGGTCTTCTCGACCGGCGTCGTCCCCGGCGAGCACGGCGAGTCCGGCCGGCCCTTCTTCGTCATGGACCACGTGCAGGGGCGGGACCTGGCCGCCTGGGCCCAGGAGCGCCCGCGCGCCCTGGCCGAGTGCGTCGGCATGGTCGTGGCCCTCTGCCAGGCGATGGAGCACGCCCACTCGCGCGGCGTGATCCACCGCGACCTCAAGCCCGCCAACGTGCTCGTCCGCGCGAAGGACGAGCGGCCCATGATCTGCGACTTCGGGCTGGCGAAGGTCAAGGCGGAGCTGCAGGACCTGACCCGCACCGGCGACATCCTCGGCACGCCGAGCTACATGCCCCCGGAGCAGGCCCTCGGGCAGCGGCAGAAGATCGGCCCGCCCACCGACGTCTACGCCCTGGGCGCGCTGCTCTACCACCTCGTCACGGGGCGCCCCCCGTTCCTCGGCGCGTCGGCGTTCCTGACGATCGCCAAGGTGATCAAGGAGCCGCCCGAGCCGCCGCGCGCGCTCAACCCGGCGATCCCGCCGGCGCTCGAGCAGGTGCTGCTCAAGGCGCTCGAGAAGGACCCGGTGAGGCGCTTCCACACCTGCGGCGACCTGCGCGCGGCGCTGGAGGGGCTGGCGGTCTGACGAGGTTCACCACGGAGGCACGGACGACGCGGAGACCTTCGCGCTCCGCGTCCTCCGTGCCTCCGTGGTGAGCCTCTCAGGCCGTCGCCGAGTCCTCCGGCATCTCCTCCTCGACCTCGTTGGGGTTGATGTCCCCGTCACGGATCGAGAGGGCCAGGCCGACGATGCGGGTCATGTGCTCGACCGACCCGTCCTGCAGGAAGACGACGTTCGACGCGCGGCCGGCGATCCGGTGGCGCGGCGGGCGGTTCCGGGGCTCGACGACGACGGCGATGATCGGCTCGTTCTGCGCGCCCTTGTTGATCTCCTGCACCAGCTCCTTGGTGTCGTAGAGGTCCGAGTGGGCGTCGAGGACGGCGAGGTCGAAGACGTCGTCCTTGAGCATCTTCAGGGCCTCGCGCCGCCCCGGCACCGTGATGATCTGGTGCCCCTCCTGGGCGATGCGGCGGGAGAACTCGCGCCGCTTGGCCCGGTCGGGCGCGATGTCCAGCACCTTGAGCCTCGACGCACCGTCCGACGCGAAGTCCGACATCGCTCCCCCTCCTCTGGCTGGGTACAGCCCCCGGATGCTACCCGGGGCACCCACGCCGTCAAGATGGGTGACGGGGCGCTCTGCCCCGGCCGGGGCCGCCGTGATGCTTGACGGGAGGGGGAGTCAGGCCGGGGTGAGGCTGGCGACCTTGAGCTCGACCCAGCGGTTGTTCACGAACGGCCGCAGGACGAGCGTGTAGCGCCGCCCGACCTCGAGCCGCGCCCCGGGGAGCTCCTTGAGCTGACCCTCGAACAGGTGCAGGGTCTGCCCGTCCTCGCTCACGAGGCGGAGCTCGTGGTACTGCCGCCCGAACTGGTTCGTGCCCTCGCTCGTCACCTCGACGACGGCCTCGAGCCGCTGGTCGAGCAGCACGTCAGTGCTTGTCCACGCCGAACAGGTCGCGCTCGTAGCGGTCGGCGTAGGCGGCGAGGTTCCCGATCGCGGCGCCGACCTCCATGGGGTCGGCGTCCTGCACCAGCTGCGTGTCCATGAGCACGAGCTGGTCGTCCTTGAGCGCGAACGCGCCGTAGCAGAGCCGGGCGTTCTCCTCGAGGCAGCGGCGGAACTCGATGTCGTCGGCCGGGCCGATGACGCTCCAGTAGCGCACGATCTGCTGGTCGGCGATGTCCTGGTCCTCGGTGATCAGCACGATCTGCGAGCGGCCGTTGCCGGTCGGCACCTCGATGGACAGGGCCCCGCCCTCGGCGGTGACCTGCCAGCCGCACGCCTTCGCGATGCTGTCGACGATCTCGCGGAACCTCACGGGGGCCTCCGGGGGCGGGATCATACCACCCGGTCCGCCGCGCACCTCGTAGGATGACCCGCCATGCCCGAGCTCCCCGAGGTCGAGACGATGAGGCGGGGGATCGCCGCCGTCCGGGGCGCGCGCGTGGCCGAGGTCGTCCGCCCGCGCTCGCGCCTGCGCCCCATGACGATCGAGCCGGCGGGCCCCCGCCTGCGGGCCCGCCTGCGCGGGGCGGCCATCACGGACGTCGACCGCGTCGGGAAGCGGGTCGTCATCGGCCTCGACACGGGCGAGCGCCTCGTCTTCGAGCCGCGCATGACCGGCCTCGTGCTCCTGCGCGACCCGCCGACGGACGAGCACGTGCGCCTGCGCCTGGCCCTCGAGGGGGCCGCCTGGCCCGAGCTCATCTTCTGGGACCGCCGCGGGCTCGGGACCGTGCGCCTGCTCGACGAGGCCGCCTTCCGGGCCGCCTGCGGCCCGCCGCGGCTCGGCCCGGACGCGCTCGGGCTCCCGGCCGAGGCGCTGCGGGCCCGGCTCGAGGGGCGGCGCCGGCCGATCAAGGTGGCGCTCCTCGACCAGGCGGCCCTGGCGGGGGTCGGCAACATCTACGCCGCCGAGGCCCTGCACCGGGCGGGCCTCCACCCCGCCCGCCCGTGCGACGGGATCGCGCCGGCCGAGTGGGCGGCGCTCCACCGGGCGCTCCAGGGCGTGCTCGAGGAGGCGATCCGCGCCCGGGGGTCGACCCTCTCCGACCGCACCTACCGCACGGCCGAGAGCGCGGAGGGCGGCTTCCAGGCGTCCCATCGCGTCTACGCGCGCGCCGGCCAGCCGTGCCGGGGGTGCGGGGCGGCGGTCGTGCGG
The DNA here is from genome assembly GCA_023954375.1 of Planctomycetota bacterium. Lineage (GTDB taxonomy): Bacteria > Planctomycetota > J058 > J058 > J058 > JAMLIC01. Next base: position 44,193 of record JAMLIC010000002.1, on the reverse strand, counting down.
ATCGTGCAGGCCCAGCGCTCGACCTTCTTCTGCCCGGGCTGCCAGCGCTGACGGTGAATCCTCGTCCGGCTCGCCCTCGGGAGGCCTCTCATCGCCAGATGCGCTCGCGAGGGGCGTGCGAGCGGCGCAAGTCCCGGACTTGCACGAACTCTCCCGCCCCGCTCGTCGAGTCGCCCGCCGGGGCCGGTCGAGCACGCGCGGCGGAAGGAAAGAGAGCGCGGAACGTGGGGCACACGACCCGGATGGCGTCACAGGCATTGCCAGGCGAGCAGACCCGCTGCAACCTGGGGGCCCCCCCGGGCCCCGGGGGGCCGGACGCGATGGAGGACACGATGGAGCTGGACCCGACCTCGCCGACCCCGCCCGACCCGGCGCAGCTCGCGGCCTCCCTCCGGCACCACCTCCGCTACCACCTGGCGCGCTCGGTCCGCCGGTCGACCAAGTACGAGGTGTTCCTGGCCCTGGCGCGGGCCGTCCGCGAGCCGCTGACCGACCGCTGGCTGGCGACCGAGCGCGCCTACCGCGAGGGCAACGTCCGGCGCACCTGCTACCTGTCGATGGAGTTCCTCCTCGGCCGCCTCCTGCGCAACGCCGTCTACGCGCTCGAGGCCGAGGAGCCCTGCTCGCAGGTCCTGCGCGACCTGGGGCACCGCCTCGAGGACATCGAGGAGCAGGAGGACGCGGCCGGGCTCGGCAGCGGCGGCCTCGGCCGGCTGGCCGCCTGCTTCCTCGACTCGGCGGCCACCCACGAGCTCCCCGTGTGGGGCTACGGCCTGCGCTACCAGTACGGCCTGTTCCGCCAGTTCATCGTCGACGGCTACCAGGTCGAGGAGCCCGACCACTGGCTCGCGCGCGAGAACCCGTGGGAGGTGTGCCGCCCCGACGACGCCGTGATCGTGAGCTTCTACGGCGGCGTCACCGTGTCGCAGGACGGGAAGGGCGGCCTCCACTACCGCTGGGTCGGCACGGAGGACGTGCTGGCGACGCCCTACGACATCCCGATCCCCGGCTACGGCACGAACACCGTCAACACGCTCCGCCTCTGGTCGGCCTCGTCGCCCAACTCCGGACTCGACCTGCACACCTTCCAGCAGGGCGACTTCCAGGCGGCCTCCCAGCGGAAGTTCCGGGCCGAGACGATCACGGCCGTGCTCTACCCCGGCGAGCGGAGCGAGGCGGGCAAGGAGCTGCGCCTGCGGCAGCAGTTCCTGCTCGCCTCGGCGACCCTGCAGGACATCATCCGTCGCCACCTGCACATCAACCCCGACCTGCGCAACCTCGACGAGAAGGTCTCGCTCCAGCTCAACGACACGCACCCGACCCTGGCCATCCCGGAGCTCATGCGCCTCCTCATGGACCAGCACGGGTTCGGCTGGGACGACGCCTGGCAGCTCACGTCGCGCGTGTTCGCCTACACGAACCACACGCTCATGCCCGAGGCGCTCGAGCGCTGGCCGTTCCACATCCTGGCCCGCCTCCTGCCGCGCCACGTCCAGATCATCCAGGAGATCGACCGGCGCTTCCTCGAGCACGTCCGGCGCGTGTTCCCGGGCGAGGAGGCCCGCGCCCACCGCATGGCGATCATCGACCCCGGCCTCGACCGGCAGGTGCGCATGGCCAACCTGGCCGTGGTTGGCAGCGGCTCGGTCAACGGGGTGGCGGCGCTGCACACGGAGCTGCTCAAGTCGGGGCTCCTGAGCGACTTCCACGCCATGTTCCCGCAGCGGTTCAACAACAAGACCAACGGCATCACCCCGCGCCGCTGGCTGAACCAGGCCAACCCGCCGCTCGCCGAGCTCATCAGCTCGCGCATCGGCCGCGCCTGGGTGCGCGACCTCGACGAGCTGCGCCGGATCGAGCCGCTCGCGGACGACCCCGAGTTCCGCCGGGCGTGGCGCGAGGTGAAGCAGAAGAACAAGGTCGAGCTGGCGAAGGTCATCGACCGCCACGCGCGCGTCGAGGTCGACCCGAACAGCATGTTCGACGCGCAGATCAAGCGCATCCACGAGTACAAGCGCCAGCTGCTGCTCGCCCTGGAGGTCATCCACGAGTACCAGGCGCTGCTCCGCGACCCCGACCGCGACGTCCTGCCGAGGACGATCATCGTCGCCGGGAAGGCGGCCGTGGACTACGCCATGGCCAAGCTGGTCATCAAGCTCATCAGCTCGGTCGGGGCGGTCGTCAACACCGACCCGCGGGTGCGCGGGCGCCTCAAGGTGGTGTTCCTGCCGAACTACCGGGTGACGCTGGCCCAGCACATCGTCGCGGGCGCGGAGGTCTCCGAGCAGATCTCCACCGCCGGCTACGAGGCCTCCGGCACGGGCAACATGAAGTTCGCCCTCAACGGCGCGCTCACGCTCGGGACGCTCGACGGCGCCAACGTGGAGATCGCCGAGGCGGTCGGCGACGAGAACATCGTGATCTTCGGCCTCCAGGCGCACGAGGTGCGCGAGTGGAAGGCGCGCGGCTACAAGCCGCGCGAGGTCTACGAGCGCGACCCCGGCCTGCGCGAGGTGCTCGACGCGGTCGCCGGCGAGGCCTTCAGCCTGGGCCGCCCGGGCCTGTTCCGGCCGATCGTCGACTCCCTCCTCCACCACGACGAGTACATGGTGCTCGCCGACTTCGCCGCCTACGTCCAGGCGCACCAGAAGGTGGCCCGCCTCTACCGCGACGCCGAGGCCTGGACGCGGACCTCGATCCTCAACACGGCGCGGGTCGGCCGCTTCTCCAGCGACCGGACGATCCACGAGTACGCGCGCGACATCTGGCGGATCGACCCGGTGTCGGTCGCGCTCCAGCCCTCGCCCGAGGCCGTCACCGCGCGGCCGTGACGGGTTGTCCCGGGGCGGGCGCCTGAGACAATCGACCGCCGAGGGAGGAGCGCCGATGAGCACCTGGCGGGTCACATACGTGGGCGAGGGGATCGCCCAGATCGACGGCGTCGGCAACTTCCAGAAGCACACCACCGCCTCCGTCGCCGAGGAGGTGGCCACCCGGCTCAAGGGTGACGCGCGCTGGCAGGTCGTCGCCCCCGGCGCCGCGCCTCCCGCCGCGCCGCCGCCGCCTCCCGCGCCGGCCCCGGACAAGAAGCCCGAGCCGGCCAAGGCCGACGACAAGAAGCCCGAGCCGGCCAAGGCCGACGACAAGAAGCCCGAGCCGGCCAAGGCCGACGACAAGAAGCCCGAGCCGGCCAGGGCCGACGACAAGAAGCCCGAGCCGGCCAAGGCCGACGACAAGAAGCCCGAGCCGGCCAAGGCCGACGACACGAAGCCGCAGGCGCCCAAGGCGTAGAAGAGGGGCGCAGGCTGCTGCGCCCGCCCCGTCGCGAGGGGGGCGCGCGCGCGTCGGCCTACTCGTCCTGATCCCGGTGCGGCAGCAGGAAGCTGAGCTCGACGCCGTGGCGACCGAGCGCCTTCGACTTCACCACGCCGGCGCGCTCGAGGACCCGCAGGCTGCGGCGGATCGACACGGGCGACCGCCCGCACTGGTCGGAGAGCATCTGGCAGGTGCCCTTCCACCGGCCGCCCAGCAGGACGGGCAGGAGGTGGGCGAGCGTGGCCTCGGCGGCCAGGATCGTCGACCCGGACGCCCCGACCTGCTCGAGCCGGCGCCGCATGTCGAACAGGATCGTGTGGATCAGGGTGGCGCACGTACTGAGCTTCATGCCCGGTGTCACTCAAGCGGCGCACCACCCGATCGGAAGGGATCGGGCTGGCGTAAGCCGTGACGGGAGCCCGCCAAGGTCGCTCGCCCCTGGTCGGTGGACGCCTCGAATCGAGACACATTGTCTCGGTTCGAGACCCGGGACGGGTCACTCCGGCGGCCTCCGGTGCAACCGGCGCCACGTCCAGGGGCGCTCGAACGCCACGGGGCGCGCCCGGGCCACGACGAGCGCCGCGATCTCGGGGAAGCCGCCGTCGCCGTAGAGGCTCACCGTCTCGCAGGCGAGGCCGGCCTCCACCAGGAGCACGGCCAGCGGGACGTCGTCCACGAGCACGTGGACGAGGTCGCGGCCGTGCACGTCGGGATGGCCGCCGCGGAGGATCGTGGCCCGGTGCGCGCCGCGGAGGGCGTCCTCGACGAACGACCGGGCGCGCCCCGCCCACGGCTCCTGGTCGCCGTCGAACCACGGCGCCGCGCACTCCGGCGTGTCGACGGCCAGGAAGCGCAGGAGCCTGCCCCCGTGGACGACGGTGTCGCCGTCGAGGACGACGATCGCGCGCGGGTCGACCTCCTCGCGGCCGACCCGGGGCGGGTCGAAGTAGCGCCCCCGGGCGGCGGCGAGGAGCAGCCAGCCGACGAGGAGGGCGAGGAGGGCGAGCGCGCGGGCGAGGCGGCGGGGGCGGGTCATCGCGCCGCCGGCCAGGCGAACGCCGGGCCGCGCGCGGCGCCCGGACCGCGCGGGGGCTCGCACGATCGGGGCGTGCGCCTCGCGCGCAGGGGCGGGCAGCGCCTGCCCGCGGCGGGGCGCGAGTGGGACCGCGGGGCGTCGCTGCTGCGTGTGCCCCGGGGCCGGACGACGTGAGCGCCCTCGGCCACGGGCGCAGCGGCTGCGCCCCTACGCCGGGGTCGGCGTCACCTTCCGGATCCAGCTCGCGTAGTCCTCGTAGCCGACCTCTCGCTGGCGCGCGGCCGCGCGCTCGAGCAGGGCGTTCACCTTCTCGGCCGGCAGGGCCCCTTTGCGCTCGAGGTGCTCCGCCACGGCGACGGCCGTGTTCGCCGCCGCCGCGCTGGCCGGGCCGCACTCGAGGTAGCGCTCGATCAGGTGCTGCGCGACCTGCTTGCCGTGGTCGAGCGACGCCTTGATGTTCCCCTGCCCGGTGACGACGTTGCCCGAGGCGAAGACGCCCGGGAGCGGGCCGTACTCGCCCGTGTCCCAGTCCTTGAACGCGTAGTAGGTGCCCTTCATCTCGATCCCGGCGACCGGCTCGGGGATGCTGCCGATCGAGCTGACGACCAGGTCCGCGCGCAGCGTCTCCTCCGTGCCCGGCACGGGCGCGGCGTCGCGCCCCTGCACCTCCGACTTGCAGACGACGACGCCGCGGAGGCGGCCGTCCTCGATCACCAGCTCCCTCGTGAGGGTCTGCGGGCGCACCTGGAAGAGGAAGTTCGCCTGGCACTTCGAGAGGATCTTGTGCCGCACCTCGCCCGCCTTGGCGACCTGCTTCTCGTTGGCGTTCTTCGGCATGGGCGACAGCGGCATGTCCTCGATGCGCCGGCGGTAGAGGAGCACGCCGCCCTTCACGCCGAGCGTCGCCGGGTCCGCGACGCCGTGCGCCGCGCAGTACTTCGGGATCCCCTCGTGCTCCATGGCGATCACGTCGGGCGTGACGCCCCGGGCGCGGAGCGCGCGCGCGTAGAGCTCGAGCTGGATGATCTTGATCACGTCGATCGACGCGAGCCCGCCGCCGACGACGACCGCCTCGTCGGGGACCTCGTAGCGCGGGCCGGCGTAGCCGGCCTCGTGGTAGTGGTTGAACCAGTAGACGAACGGGTTCTGGTAGACGAGGCCGCGGTCGACGACGTCGCCCGCCCCGGCCGCGTCGAGCGGGCGGTCCTTCCAGGCGCCGTTGGCCAGCACGACCGCGCTCCAGCCCCAGCCGCGCGCCACGTCGAGGAAGTCGAGGTCCTGGCCGAGCTTCGTCCGCGGGACGAACGTCACCCCGGGCCTCGACAGCCGCTCGTCGATCTTGCCGTACTCCATCTCCCGCTGCTTGTCGTGCCAGCGGGGGAGGCCGTCCTCGATCTTGCCGTAGGGCCGCTCGTTCTGCTCGAAGACCACGACCTGGCAGCCGGCGGCGGCCAGGATCTCGGCCACCGTCGAGCCGGCGGTGGCGCCGCCGAACACGGCCACGGCGTGACAAGGCTTGTCGACCATCACTCGCGCTCCCCCCCCGCCGCCCTGCGGCGAGGGGGAGCATCGTAAGCGCTCGGGGGCCCGGCGACCACGCCCCGCGCCGTCAGGTCAGCCCTCGCCGTCCTGCTGGCGGCGCTTGTCGCGGGCGGCCCAGGCCTTGCCGATCACGGGGACCGCCTGCTTCCAGCGGGTGAAGTCGATCCACAGCTCGCGCGCGATCGTGTAGGCGTCGGCGATGAGGAAGGCGGCCACGAGGACCAGCGCCATGCCGCCGAAGATGAGCGGGTCGATCTCGCGCGTCTTCTCGCTCGGGTCGCGCTGCAGGGTGGTCCCCTCCGGCGCCTCGACGCGCTGGCGGTCGCGCCACAGCTGGAACACGAACTGCGCGGCGACGAACGTGACCAGGCCGCCCGAGGCGCCCAGCCAGAAGCGCACGACCAGGCGCCGGCGGGCGTCCTCCTTGCGCTGCGCCTCGGCGACGATGTCGGACTGGGTGCGCGGCGCGCCGGCGCCGGGCGCGTCCTCGAGGAGCTTCATGCGGCACGGCTTGCAGGCGGTCGTGTGGGCCATCAGCCGGGCGACGGTCTCGGGACCGAGCCGGTGCTCGACCGCCAGCGGCGCCTCGTAGGCGTCGGAGAGGCTGCGCATGGCGCGCGCGAGCTCCGGATCGGCCCCCTCGCCCTCGGCCGGCGGCGGCCGGTCCTTGATCGCCCACATGAGCGCGAACAGCTGGTCGTCGCGCAGGTGCTCGTCGTCGGTCATCCCCGTGATCCTACCCGGGCCGGCGCGGGATGGACGGGCGCCGCCCCGTCGCGCATGATTCCCCGCCATGACGCAACGGACGGACGAGGACGGCGGGCTCACGGGACGGGTCGCCCTGGTGACGGGCGCGGGCAAGGGGATCGGCGCGGCCACGGCGGTGCAGCTCGCCGCGGCCGGCGCGCGGGTGGCGCTTGCCGCGCGGACGGACGGCGACCTGGCGAAGATCGCCGCCTTCATCCACGAGAGCGGCGGCGAGGCCCTGCCGGTCAGGTGCGACGTCACCGACGAGGCGGCGGTCGACAACCTGTTCCGCGAGGTCGGCGACCGGCTCGGCCCCGTGGACGTGCTGGTGAACAACGCCGGCCAGGCGCTGGCCGGGCCGTTCCACGAGCAGGCGACGGCCGACTGGCGGCGCGTCCTCGACGCGAACCTCGTCTCGACCCTCCTCTGCGCGCGGGCCGCCCTGCGCGACATGCGCCCCCGCGGGCGCGGCGTGATCGTCAACGTGGCCAGCGTCTCGGGCGTGGCCGGCGTGGAGAAGCTGCCGGGGCTCTGCGTCTACGCGGCGGCCAAGGCCGGCGTGATCGCCTTCAGCGAGGCCCTCGCCGCCGAGGCGCGGCCGCACGGCGTGCGGGTGCTCTGCGTGAGCCCGGGCGCGGTGAAGACCGACGGGCTGCGGGCCGTCGCGCCGCCGGAGCTGGTGGAGAAGGCCATGACGCCCGGCCGCGTCGCCGGCGTGATCGCCTTCCTCTGCGGCGACGTGGCCAGCGCCGTCACGGGGTCGAACGTCGTCGTGTGGGGCCCGCCGGCGGCTGCCGCCGCGCCGCCGACCTGAGGGTCAGGGCGGCTGGCCGACGTCCGTCGAGCGGAGGGGCCGCCAGGCCGGCGCTCAGGGGTCGTCTGCCGCCGCCCGCGCCGATCGGGAGCGCGAGCCCGGCGGCGGCGCCCTCCATGCGGCGCGCCTCCCGCGGGGGGCCGGCGCGCCAGTCGTAGAGCACGACCGCGCCCAACAGGACGAGGAGCAGCGCGAGCGGCACGAGGTCCTCCGCGACCACGCGCCGCGCGCCCGGCCGCTACCGCCCGAAGCGCTTCTCGCGGTTCTTCTTGGCCAGCTCGGCCAGCCGCGAGGTGTCGATCTTGCGGCCGCTCTTCGTCGCCGGCGGGCCCTTGTCCTTGTCCTTCTTTGCGTCGGCCTTGTCGGCCTTGCCGCTCGCCTTCTTGGCGTCCGGCTTCTCGGCCTTGCCGCTCGCCTTGACGGCCTTGCCCGCGCCCGACTTCTTGGCCGCGTCGAGCTTCTTCGACGGCTTCGCCGGCGGCGGCGTCGCCTTGCCGCGCCCGGTCAGCCGGGCGAAGAAGCCCAGCTTCTTGGGCGGCGGCGGGGGCGGCGCCGGGGCCTCGCTCTCCTCGTCCTCGGAGTCGTCGCCCGACGCCTCGTCGTCGTCCTTGGCGGCCTTCTTCTTCTTGGCGGCGGGGGCCTCGCTCTCCTCGTCCTCGGAGTCGTCGCCCGACGCCTCGTCGTCGTCCTTGGCGGCCTTCTTCTTCTTGGCGACGGGGCCGTCGTCGTCGTCGTCCTCGTCCTCGTCGTCGAGGTCGCCCGACGCCTCGTCGTCGTCCTTGGCTGCCTTCTTCTTCTTGGCGACGGGGGCGTCGTCGTCCTCGTCGTCGAGGTCGCCCAGGTCGTCCTCGTCGTCGAGGTCGTCGTCGTCCTTGGCGGCCTTCGTCTTCTTGGCGACGGGGGCGTCGTCGTCCTCGTCGTCCTCGTCGTCGAGGTCGCCCAGGTCGTCGTCGTCGAGGTCGAGGTCGTCGTCGTCGGCCTTGGTCGGCTTCTTCTTCGCCGCCGGCGCCTCGTCCTCGTCCTCGTCCTCGTCGAGGTCGACGTCCCCGAGGTCGTCGTCGTCGTCGTCGTCCGCGCGCGCCGCCTTGCCCGAGGCCTTCTTCGCCAGGGCGTCGCTCGACGCGGCGCGGCCCGGCTTGCCCGAAGCCTTCGTCGCGAGGGGGGCGTCCTCGTCCTCGTCGTCCTCGAGGTCGCCCAGGTCATCGTCGAGGTCGTCGTCGGCGGCCGCGCGCGTCGCCTTCCCGGACGCCCTCTTCGCCGGCGCGTCGTCGTCGAGGTCGCCCAGGTCGTCGTCGTCGAGGTCGCCCAGGTCGTCGTCGTCGTCGGCGGCCGCGCGCGTCGCCTTCCCGGACGCCCTCTTCGCCGGCGCGTCGTCGTCGTCCAGCCCGAGGTCGTCGTCGTCGTCGTCGTCGAGCCCCGCGTCGAGGTCGTCGGCCACCGCCTGCGCGGCGCTCTTGGCCGCCTTCTCGGTCGGGCCGTCCTCGTCGAGGTCGAGGTCGCCGAGGTCGTCGTCGAGGTCGGCGCTCCCCTTGCTCGCCTTGCGCGACGACGAGAGCGCCGCCGCCTCGCCGCTGCCGTTGCGCGCCGCCGCCGCGCGGGCGTCGCTCGCCTCCTGGTCGGCCAGCTCGTCCTCGCCGGGCTCGAGCGCATCGAGGTCGTCGTCGTCGATCTTGCCGACCGACGACTCGCTGTCGAGCAGCTCCTCGTCGTCGGTCTCGCTCACGTCATCGACGGCCTCCGCCGCCGCATCCGCCGCGTCCGGCTGCCCGCCGATCCCCGAGAGCGCCTCCAGCTCCTCGAGCGACGCCGGGTCGTCGAGCCCGTCGTCGAGCTCGTTGTCGCTCAGCGCCTCGATGTTGCCCAGCTCGTCGAGGTCGTCGTCGTCGAGGTCCAGCCGCGAGCCGGCCGCCTTCGCCTTGCCGGCCGCCTTGCCGCCCTTGCCCGCCTTCGCCCCGACCTTCGCGCCCACCTCCGAGCCGGCCCGCTTGCCGGTCTTCCGGATGCGCCGCTGCTCGCGCACGCTCTCGATCGCGCGCAGGATCGCGCGGTCCTCGCGGGCGTTGATGTAGCCCTTCTCGATGAGGATCTTGTTGATCCGCACGAGCCGGCGCTCCTTCACGTGGACGCGCTTCTGCTCGCGCAGCGCCTCGTCGACCCACTTCTGCTCGCAGATGTCGCTCTGCACGGCGATCTTGCCGTAGAAGCGGTCCGCCTTGCGCACGAGGTAGTAGATGATCGCGTAGCGCAGCCCCTTGAGCTGCTTGCCGCGGATGATCCCCATGTCGAGGAGCACCCGCTCGAGCGACGGGCGCTTGCCCTCCGTGTCGAGGATCTCGCGCTGCAGGTCGAGGGCCTCGTCGAGCTGGTCCTCGTTGACCATGCTGTGCTGGAGCACGATCCGGGAGACGATGTCGTTCAGGGACTCGGCCACCTGGCCTCCGCGGTGCTTGGGGACGGCGAGCGCAAAGGGCCTGCCGCGACGGCGGCCAATGCTGTCAACCGCCGCCCCCCGGGTCAAGCGGCCCCGTAGGGAGGCGCGGCGGACGGCGCCGTTCGTTACACTCCCCGCACACAGCGACCTCGCCCCGACGAGGGAGGCCCCCTCATGCGCGCCCACCTCCTGCTCGCCCTGCCCGCGGCGTTCGTCGCCGCGCTGACCGCCGAGCGCGCCCTCGGCTACGCGATCGAGGTCCACAAGGACTTCTACGACCTCGCCTTCGGCCAGGCGGCCGCGGGCAAGGTCGTCGCGCCCCCCGGGGCGACCGACCTCGCCACCTTCCGCCGGTTCGTGTGGGAGCGCGGCGCGGCGACCAGCGCCGAGCTCCGCCGCCGCTGGCCGACCTTCGCCAGCTTCGACGAGGCGGCGTTCAAGGAGCTCCTCGCCCTCAACCCCGGCAAGTCGGTCGTCGGGATCGACCGCGTCCCGACGGACCGGCCGACCGACGTGCGCACGGTCGTCAGGGAGGGCTCGGTCGACCCCGACAACGACGACCGCAACCAGGACCGGCTGTTCGTCCAGGGCGGCCGCGTGGCCCTCGACCCGTTCGGCCGCGCGGTCCCCTACGACCCGCGCACGACCTGGTTCGGCGGGCTCACCGGCGTCCCCAGCCAGTTCGACGCGCACGGGGCCACCCTGCGCACGGGCGAGAAGGGCGGCGGCCTCCTCACGGCCCTGCGCCACCCCGAGCAGTTCGCCCGCCCCCCCATGGCGCTGGGCTCGGCGCCCGAGTTCTCGCAGACCTACACCGACCTGGGGCTGCTCGCGCGGCTGCGCGGCGGGCCGGGGTCCGAGTGGCTCGCGCTGACGTTCGGCGGCAACACGCTCCACGGCCTCGAGGACCTGGGCAACCAGATCCACTGCACCGTGCTCGGGGTGCCCGAGTTCTTCCTCGACGCCAAGAAGGTCTACTACCAGCGGAAGCTGAAGAACATGCTCCGCGGCCGCCAGGACCCGGCGGCCGGGTTCGGGCCGCCGGCGAGCTTGACCACGGCGCAGGTGAACGAGGCGATGGCCCTCGTCAAGCAGGGGCGCGTGGACGAGGTCGACCCCGGGGTGCGCTTCGCGCTCGGCCACGAGCCGAAGGGCCAGCCCTCGGACGTCGACCTCGGGATCCAGATCATCGGCAACCACCACCGCCTGCTCGAGGACTTCGTCGAGCGGCAGACGATCGCGGCCATGCGGTCCATGGCGGCGGGGCGGCCGCAGGAGGTCCCGCCGCACATCCGGGCCGTGCTCGAGCGGGCCCAGCGCGGCGACGCCACCTTCGAGGCGCGCTGCCGGGCGGCGCTCGCCGCGGCCGGCCTCGGCCGCGACGCCAAGGGGAAGACCGAGTTCGCCCGCGTGCTGGCCGAGGTGATGGTCGAGCACTCCGCCCCCGAGGCGGCGCCGATCTACCGGGCGATCCGCAGGATCTCGCTCCCGGGGCTCAAGGGCGAGCAGGTCTACGACGCCGAGCTGGGCCACGACCCGATGCAGTTCGTGACCACGACGCGCGGCAAGGACGTCGACACGATCTGGGAGCTGTCCGGCCGGGCCTTCGCGCGCGTCGTCACGATCCTGCGCCTGTGGGACGAGCAGTTCCTCGACCACACCGACGACGTGACCCCAGGCAGCCCCGAGGCGCTGGCCCGCGCCGACGTGATCGTCGAGCGGCTCGTCGGGCGCCAGCTCGCCTACCTCGACGAGGCGGCGCGCCGGCGCGACGAGTACCTGGCCGAGAAGCGGGCGGAGCACGCCGCCGCGACCGCGCCGCGCCGGGGACTGATCGACCGCTTGCGCGGCGGGTTCCGGTAGAATCCGGCGCTCGCAGGGAGGCGCCGTGGACCACCAGTCGTCGCTCCCGCCGCCCGGCGGGTCGCTGCCGCCGCCGGGCGGGTCGCTCCCGCCGCCGGGCGGGCCCGCGCCCCAGCAGCCCGCGCCCTGGGAGCCGGCCGCCGAGCCGCAGTCGCCCGGGCTCCTGCGGTCGATCCTCGAGGCGCGCGCCTCCTACGCCTTCCTGGCCGTGGCGCTGGTCCTGTTCTTCGTGTGCTCGCGCGAGTCGGGCGCCGGGTTCCTCGGCGTCATCCCCGAGGGGGTGGCGCGCAAGTACGGCGCGTACCACTACCACGACGTCCGCGACGGCGGCGAGTGGTGGCGGTTCTTCTCGACGCTCTTCGTCTCGCGCATGGGCCTCGACGCGCTGATCTACCTGGTGATCTTCGCCCAGCTCGGACCCCAGCTCGAGCGCGTCCTCGGCACGGCCCGCTTCTGCGCCCTCTACATGGCGGCCGGCGCCGGCGGCGTCGCCATGGCGGAGCTCCTCGTGCCGAGCGCGCGCATGACGATCGGCGCCGGCGACACGATCGTCGCCGTCTACGCGGCCCTGGGGGCGATCCCCGGGATGATCCTCGGCATGACCGGGTCGATCCTGGCCACGTTCCGCAGCGGCGAGGCCCGCTCGGCCGTGTTCTGGGTCGGCTTCTGGACGGTCGTCCGCTACTACCACACCCAGCAGCTCGACGCGGCGATCATGGCCGCGGGGCTCGGGCTGCCGCTGGGCTTCGGCCTGGCCCTGTCGCTCCGCAACAAGGCCGCCGGCGCGGTCGCCGCCGCCGTCCCTATGGTGGTGGTCGCGGTGCTGATCGGGCTCGCGGCCAAGGGCCTCCGCCTCCGCGACGGCGAGCTCGTCGACCGCGGCCGCCCGGCGACCGGGCGCGTCACCGGGCCGAGGGGCGAGGACGCGCCGCGCCCGTCGGTCCTCGAGGCGCCCGCCGCCTCGAACAAGGCCGTGGCCGCGGCGCGCGACAAGGCGCGCGCGCTCCTCGACCGCTTCGGCCCGCTCCCGCCGCAGTTCGGCTACACGCTCGACGACCAGAACAAGGCGGCGGCGCTCCTGGCCGAGGTGACGAAGGTCGTCGACGGCCCGAACGCGGTGCTCGGCGAGCTCGACCCCGAGCGCGTGCGGCTCCACATCATCCGCGCCAACTTCCACGAGGCGGCGCGGATCGCCGAGGAGCACCTGACGCTCCAGCCCGGCCCGCCCGCGCGCGCGCTCGCGGGCCTCGCGGCCTACTACAAGCCGGACCTGAGCCGGGCCGAGGACCACCTCGACCGCGCCATGCAGGACGCGGCGTTCGTCGCCGAGGTGCCCGAGACCGTCTACTTCTACGGGCGCGTGCTCGAGGACGCGCACGGGCTCGAGGCCGCCGCCTCCCACTACCAGCGCTACACGCGCCAGGTGGGCGACGGGCGCCACCCCGAGTGGCGGCAGCGCCTCCTCGAGGACGCGCGCAAGCGGCTCGGGCGGTGACGCGGCCGACCAAGGAGGCGCGCCGCGAGCGGACGCGGGTGCTCCTGCTCTTCGCGGGGGCGACGCTCCCGCCGCTGGTGCTCCTGGTCGTCCTCGCCTGGATCGCGGCCAGGAACGACGAGGCCGCCTACCGGCAGGTCGCCGAGGAGCAGGCGCGGCAGACCTCGGCCAAGGTCAAGCTCGAGCTCGAGGCCGCCGTCCGGCGCGCCGAGGAGGAGGTGTTCGAGGTCGTCGACCCGGCCCTCTTCCGCCGCCCGGCGGCGCCCGCCCTCGCCCGCGCGCTCGAGGGCGCGGCGGCCGGCGCGCCGATCGCCCGGCGCTTCTTCTGCGTGACGACCGCCGGCGACGTGCTCTGGCCGCCCACGCGCCTGCCGTTCTCGTCCCCGCTCGACCGCGAGCCGGCGGCGGCCCCGGTCGACGAGCCGCCCGGGACGCCCGAGCAGTTCCGGGCGCGGGCCGACCTCCACGCCCGCTACGAGGCCGCCGTCCGCCGCGCGGCCGAGGGTGACCTGGCGGGCGCGGCCGCCGACCTCGCGGCCGTGGTCGACAGCCCGGCGGCGACCGCGACGCTCGCCGCGCGGGCCGGGCTGCGCCTGGGCGACTGCCTGCTGCGCCTCGACCGCGGCGTCGACGCGCGCGCCGCGCTGGCGCGCGCGGCCGCCGCGCCGCTGCCCGTGCGCGACGAGCGCGGCGCGCCCGTGCGCGTCGTGGCGGCCCTGCGGCTGCTCGAGCTCGACCAGGCGGCCGGGCGGCTGGACGAGGCCAGGGCCGCCGCGTCGGCCCTGGCCGACGCGCTCCTCGCCGGCGCCCACCGGGTCGAGCTCGCCGAGGACGAGTGGCGCGCGGCGCTCGACCGGGCGCGGGCGGCCGCGGCGCCGGAGCGGGCGCGGGCCGTCGAGGAGGGCGCGCGCGAGGTGCAGGCGCGGCTCGAGTGGCTGCAGGCGCTCGACGACGCCCTGCCGCACGTCCTCGCGGCCGCGCCCGACCTCCACGGCGGGGAGGTCCGCCACCACGTGCGGCTCGACGACCCCCCGCTGGTGATCGCCTTCCGGGCCCTGCCCCCGGCCGCGCCCGCCGGTCGGGACGCCGGGCTGCGCCCCGAGGCGCTCGTCGTCGGGTTCCAGGTGGACCTCGCCACGCTCGCCCGCGAGGTCCTGCGCCCCGCCTGCGGGCGGCTGAGCCTCGACGAGGCCGCCGCCGTCGCCGTCCTCGACGGCAAGGGGGTCGTGCAGGCCTACGCCGGCGGCGACGCGCGCCCCGTCGAGGACGGGCGCGCCGCCGCCGGGGCGCCCGGGGCCACGCTGCCGCTCGACGTGGTCCCCTCCTGGACGGTCCGGGTCTTCCGCCCGGCCGCCGCCCTCGAGAAGGCCCGGCGCAACCGCGTCCTCATGTACGGCTCGCTCATCTCGCTCACGGTCATGGCGGCCGTGGCCGGCGCGGCGGCGATCTACCGCTACGTCGACCGCTCGCTCGAGCTGGCGAAGATGAAGTCCGACTTCCTGTCGAACATCACCCACGAGCTCAAGACGCCGCTCACGTCGATCAAGATGTACGGCGAGCTCCTCGCGTCGGGGCGCGTGCGCAACGAGGACAAGCGGCGCGAGTACTCGGAGCACATCGTCCGCGAGAGCGAGCGGCTGCAGAAGCTGATCGAGGACATCCTCGACTTCGCCCGCCAGGACGCCGGCCTGAAGCAGTACGTCCTCGCCGAGGAGGACGTGGCCGACACGGTCAGCGAGGCGCTCGACCTGTTCCGCCACTCGGCCAAGGTGCAGGGCTTCGACCTCTACGTGGAGCTGCCCCCGGTCGGCGCCCTGCCGCCCGTCGACCTCGACCGCGAGGCGATCGCCCGCGCCGTGCTCAACCTCCTGAGCAACGCGGTGAAGTACTCGGGCGACAACCGCTGGGTGCGCGTGTCGGTCCAGCGCGAGGGGCGCGACGCGATCGCCCTCGCCGTGGAGGACAAGGGCCTCGGGATCGACGCGGAGGACCTGCCGCACGTCTTCGACCGCTTCTACCGCGCCGGCGACGTGCTCACGCGCGGCGTGTCCGGCACCGGCCTGGGGCTCGCGCTGGTCGACCAGATCGTGCAGGCGCACGACGGCAAGGTGCGCGTCGAGAGCGAGAAGGGCGTCGGCTCGATCTTCACGATCCTCCTGCCGATCGTCCCCGACTACCGCGAGCAGTGGCCGCCGCCCCCGCTGCCGGGGCAGGAGTCGACGGACGCGGGGACCACCTCGGGGATCGAGGCCGAGGCCGAGACGGGGATCGAGGCCGAAGCCGAGCCGCAGGCCGAGGCCGAAGCCGAGCCGGACGAAGCTCCCAGGTAGCCGCCGGAGTCGTGGAGGAGCGCTACCTGCTCCGCTTGCCGGCCTTGGGCGGCTGGCGGAAGCCCTTGCGGAAGGGCGCGCCGGCGACGGTCATCCCCTTGGGCGTCTCGAACTTGAGCATGAACCACAGGTCGCCGAACGGCTTCATGTTCATGCGCTTGTCGTTCTGGAGCCGGCCGAGGTTGTCGGCCGTGGGCTCGTCGGCCGGGTCGGCCTTGAGGGCGCGCGCCAGGACGTCCATCGCGGCCTGCCGCTGGCCCTCCTTGGCCAGGAGCCAGGCGAGGACGTTGTAGAGGATCGGCGACTTCTTGTTGTATCGGATCCCGTGCTCGAGGGCCGCGCGCGCCTCCTCGAGCGACCCGCCGCGGTAGAGCATGGCGCCGAGGACGAGGTGGCCCGTCGAGACCTTCGGGTAGCCGCGCCGCAGGCGCTCGATCGCCTTCTTCTCGTCGCCCTGCGCGTACAGGAGGAGGCCGACCTCGGTGTTCACCTGCTGCTCGAGGAACAGCTGCCACCGCCGCCAGGCCAGCGCCCCGTCGAGCGACTGGATCGCCTGGGCGACGTTGCCCGTCTGGGCCTGTCGCTGCGCGGCCTCGAAGAACGGGCGCACCTTCTCGGCGATCTTGCGCGAGAGGACGAACACGGGCACGACGAAGGCGATGAGGCCGAGGAAGGGGCCCAGGATGAAGGCGGGCTTCTCGGGGAAGACGAGCAGGCTGACGATGATCGACAGGGCGAGCCCGCCGGCGAGGAGGAGGACGTACACGGGGTGGCTCCGGAAGGGGTCGCCCCGATTCTGCCCGAAGAGGCGCGCCCTGGCTCGATCAAAAGCCTGACGCGGCCACGGCCCGCCGGGGGGCGGCGGGCCGCGGCCGAGCGGCGCAAGCGGCCGCCTGGGTGTGGGTTGCGCGCAGGCCCGACCGACCCCGGCCCCCGCGAGGGCGCGGGGGCGCGGGGGGCTCGGGCTCGGGCGCCGGCCGCCCGAGCGTGCTCACCCGGCGGCGCGCCTGCGCCAGCAGGTCGCCCGGGTGCTCGCACGCGCCGCCCGCGCCCGGCGCCGTCGCCAGGCCGACCGCGCGGTCGCAGAAGGCGCACAGGCGCAGGTAGTAGCGGCGGCTGTGCCGGACCACCCGCTCGGCGCGCAGGATCATGTCGGCCATGGGCCACCTCCGCGCCTTCTACGCGCGGGCGCGGAGGGGCTGTCGTCGCGGTCACTGCTCGTCGGGCGGGACGCTCCGGTCGGCGGCGATGCGGTCGAACGCCTGCTGGAGCTCGGTCCGCGAGAGCCCCGCGGAGGGGAGGCCGCGCTCGGGCCCCTCGCGGCCGATCCGCCGGCAGGCGTTCAGCGCCTTGCGGGGCGAGTCGTCGCAGAGCTGCACCAGGGCCTCGAAGAGCACGGCGGCCTGGCCGTAGTAGGCGCGCACGTCCTCCAGCGTCGCCCCGCGCGGCACCTCGCCCCGCATGAACGCGAGCAGCTCCGGGAGCTGGCCGGCCCGCTGGCGGCCGACGACCGCCTGCCGCAGCACGGCCCGGCTGCGCAGCGGCTCCGTGAAGGTGGCGGCGCCCTCGTTGGCCCACCCGGGGAGGCCGGGGGCGATGTCGGCGAGGACGACGTGCGCGACCTCGTGGCGGTAGGTCCGGCGGTAGAGGGTGCGCTCGGGGTAGGTGCGGATCATCTTCAGGCGCCCGTCGGGCGCCCGGAGCTCCTGCGCGTGGCCGCCGGCGAGCGTCATGTGCTCGGCGCGCTGGTAGTCGTCGGCGGTCCCGTAGATCACGACCTGGATGCGGCCGGAGAGCTTGAGCTCGCGCTCCTGGACCTTCAGCCGCTCGAGGACGTCGCGCAGCGCCGCCTCGGGCTCCTCCGTGAACCAGGGCTCGACGCGGTCGAACGGGTGGTAGATGGCGAAGCGCGGCGACTCGGCCCGCCGCCAGGCGGGCCCCACGCCGGGCGAGTCGGGCGTCAGCGCGTCGCCGGCGACGCTGCGGCGGGCGAGCTCGCCCAGCCACGCGGTCGGTCGGCCGTCGCGGCGGAAGGCCGGCCCGAGCGCCGCCTGGTAGGCCTCGCGCGCCGGCCCGTCGGCGCGGGCGAGCTCGCAGGCCCGCCCGAGCAGGTAGCGCAGCGCGGCGTCCTCGGGGCTGGCCGCGACGAGGTTCTCGAGCAGCCGCCGCGCGCGCGCGGCGTCGCCCTTCTCGAGGGCGTGCCGGGCGCGGTCGAGGTCGTCCTGGAGGGTCTGCCCCTCGAGCGGCTCGCCCTGCGCCTCGGGCGGCAGCGGCATGGGCGTGGACGGGGCCGGCGTGTGGGCGCGCGCCTGCTCGCGACGGGCGCGGACCGCCGCGAGCTCCTCGCGGGCGCGGCGGGCCACGGCCGGGTCGGGGTCGGCCGCCGCCTGCTCGTAGAGGCGCTCGGCGTCCTCGTGGGCGCCGGCGTTCGCCCGCTCCCGCGCCATGGCCAGGAGCGTCTCGCCCTTGCCCTGGCGCGCGATCGACTCGATCAGCCGCCGCGGCAGGGTCACCCGCCCATCGGGCGTCTTGACGACGACCTGCTGCTCGTCCTCCGAGACGATCGTCCCGCTGACCGTGCGGCCGTTGGTCAGCGTGACGACATCGGCGCGGGCGCCCGCGCCCTGGAGGAGGGCGAGGAGCGTGGCGAGCAGGAGGGTGCGAGCGCGCATGGGGGGAGTGTGGCCGGGGCGGGGGCGTCAGGCCAGGGACGGATCACCACGGAGCGCACGGAGGACGCGGAGGGGACAGGGAGGTCGTCCTCTCGACTCTCCTCCGTGTCCTCCGTGTCCTCCGTGGTCGACCTCCTGGCCGGGCCAGGTTCAGGACGCGCTCACACCTCGACCTTGGGCGCCTCGCCGCCCTCGTCCGTCGACGACGGGGCCGCGCCCAGCTCGTGCGCGGTCGACTCCACCAGCAGCGCCGTCATGCGCTGCGCGAAGGCGACCGGGTCGGCGATCGGGCTGCCCTCGGTCAGGAGCGCCTGGTCGTGCAGCACCTCGGTCCACTGGCGCACGCGCTCGCGGTGCTTCGGCTCCTTCGCCAGCTCGCGCAGGTTGACGACCAGCGGGTGCGCCCCGTTGAGCTCGAGCGTCCGCCGGCCGCCCGCCAGGCCCACGCCCTGGCCGTGCTGCTTGAGGATCCGCTCGAGGTTCGCGCCGAGGTCGTGCTCGCCAGCGACGAGGCACGCGGGCGAGTCGGTGAGGCGCTCGGTCATGCGCACGCCCTTGACCCGGTCGCCCAGCGCGTCCTTCATCGCCTGGACGAGCCCGCCCCAGGTCGGGTCGGCCTCGTCCTTCTTCTCCTCGGCCTGCTCCTCGCCCTCGAGCTTGATCTCGCCCTTCATCGCCGAGACGAGCTTCTTGCCCTCGAACTCGGGCAGCGCCGTCGCCACCCACTCGTCGACGGCGTCGGTGAAGAAGAGCACCTCGTAGCCCTTCTTCTTCAGCCCCTCGATGTGCGGGCTCCTCTCGAGGAAGGCGCGGTCCGGGCCGGAGATGTAGTAGATCGCCGGCTGGCCCTCCTTCATGCGGCCGACGTAGTCGGCGAGCGCCGTCAGGCCGCCGCCCTCGCGCGTGCTCTCGAAGCGCAGGAGCTTGGCGAGGCGATCCTTGTTGCTCGGGTCGAGGTGCAGCCCCTCCTTGAGGACGGCGCCGAACTCCTTCCAGAAGGTCGCGTAGTCGTCGGGCCGCTCGCCCGCGAGCGCGTCGAGCATCTCGAGCGACTTCTTCGTCACCTGCCGCTTGATCGACTCGACGACGAGGTCGTGCTGCAGCACCTCGCGCGAGACGTTGAGCGGCAGGTCGTCCGAGTCGACGACGCCGCGGACGAACCGCAGGTACTCGGGCAGGAGCGCCTGGCACTCCTCCATGATGAACACCCGCTTCACGTAGAGGCGGATCCCCGAGCGCATCTCGCGGTGGAACAGGTCGAAGGGCGCGCGCTTCGGCACGAACAGGAGGCCCGTGAACAGCTGCGTGCCCTCGATCGTGAAGTGCGTGCGCGCCAGCGGGTCGTCCCAGTCGTGGGAGACGTGCTTGTAGAACTCGGCGTACTGCTCGTCGGTGAGCTCCGCCTTCGGGCGCGTCCACAGGGCGCTGCCCTTGTTGATCGTCTCCGTGCTCCTCGTCCGCTTCTCGTCCGCGCCCTCGCCCTCGACCTCCTCGCTCTCGAGGACGATCGGGTGGCCGACGAAGTCGGAGTACTTCTTCACCAGCTCGCGCAGGCGCCACGGCTTCAGGAACTCCTTCTGGTCGTCGCGCAGCTCGAGCACGACGTCGGTGCCGCGGCGCGCCCGGCCGCCCGGGGCCAGCGTGAAGCTGCCCTCGCCGCTCGAGGTCCAGGTCCAGGCGTCGTCGTGGCCCGCCGCGCGCGTGACGACGAGGACCCGCTTCGCCACCAGGAACGCGCTGTAGAAGCCGACGCCGAACTGGCCGATCAGCTTGGCGTCCTTCGTCGCGTCGCCCGAGAGCTGCTGCATGAACTCGCGCGAGCCGGAGAAGGCGATCGTGCCCAGGAACTTGGTCAGCTCGTCCTTGGTCATGCCGACGCCGTTGTCCGAGATCGTGAGCGTCCCGGCCCTCTCGTCGGGGCGGATCACGACCTCGAGCTTGGCGTCGTCGCCCAGGAGCCCGTGCTCGGTGAGCGAGCGCAGGCGGACCTTGTCCAGGGCGTCCGAGGCGTTCGAGATCAGCTCGCGGAGGAAGACCTCCTTGTGGGTGTAGAGCGAGTTGATCATGAGCCCGAGCAGGGCCCGGGTCTCGGCCTGGAAGGTGTGGTTCTCGACCGTCGGGGTGTCGGCCACGGCGCTCTCTGCCATCTTGACGCTCTCCTGCTGCCATCCCGGCGGATCGGGGCGCGTCGGCCCGGCCGCCGAGGTCTCGAAGCTGCGACGGTTGCGCGGCACGGCCGCCGGCGCCGGCGGCCCACGGCGTACACCTAGCAACAGGGTTGCCAGGGCGCAGGGCCGTGGTACCTTCGCCCGCCCGACCGGAGCACCCGGCGAAGCGAGGACGACCCCGTGACCCCGACCACCGCCCTGCTGCTGGCCCAGATGCGCGTCGAGCGCCCCGACTTCGACTGGACCTGGCTGATCTTCGGCCTGCTGGGCCTCGCCGGCCTGGTCCTGGTCGCCTTCTTCATCTCCTACGGCTCGCTGTGGCTCAAGGCGCTGCTCTCCGGCTACTACACCGGGATCTGGCGCATCGTCGGCATGCGCCTGCGCGGCGTGAACCCGCACGTGATCGTCGACGCCGGCATCATGGCCCACATGGCCGGGCTCCGGGTCAACGACGAGCCGCTCGAGGCGCACTACCTCGCCCGCGGCAACGTGCCCAACGTCGTGCGCGCGATCATCGCCGCGTCGAAGGCCCGGATCGACCTGTCGTTCGACCGCGCCTGCGCGATCGACCTCGCCGGCCGCGACGTCCTCGACGCCGTGCGCACGTCGGTCTACCCGCGCGTGATCGACTGCCCCAACCCGCAGCAGGGCCGCGTCACGGTCGACGCCGTGGCCAAGGACGGCATCCAGGTGAAGGTCAAGGCGCGCGTGACCGTGCGCGCCAACCTCGCCACGCTCGTCGGCGGCGCCACCGAGGAGACGGTCATCGCCCGCGTCGGCGAGGGCATCGTCTCGGCGATCGGCTCGGCCGAGAGCTACAAGGCCGTGCTCGAGAACCCCGACCGGATCTCGAAGACGGTGCTCGGCAAGGGCCTCGACTCGGGGACGGCCTTCGAGATCCTGTCGATCGACATCGCCGACGTCGACGTCGGCGAGAACGTCGGCGCCAAGCTCCAGGCCGACCAGGCCGAGGCCGACGTGCGCGTCGCCCGCGCCAAGGCGGAGGAGCGCCGCGCGGCGGCCGCCGCCCGCGTCGTCGAGAACGAGGCGCTCGTCGTCGAGAACCGCTCCAAGGTCGTCCTGGCCGAGGCCGAGGTGCCCAAGGCCATCTCGCAGGCCTTCCGCGAGGGGAACCTGGGCGTCATGGACTACTACAACCTCAAGAACATCCAGGCCGACACGCAGATGCGGGCCAACATCGCCGGCAGCACCGGCGCGGCGCCGGGCGCGGCCGGCCCGTCGCCCGGGTAGGCGCCCATGGGCGGCAGCCTCCCGATCATCCTCTTCGTCTTCTTCGTCGTCGCCCTGGGCGCGCTCAACTGGTTCCTCTCGGCCCTGGCCCGCATGGCCGCCCGGGCCGAGCAGGAGCGGCGCGCGCGGGCGCGCGAGGAGCGGGAGCGCGTGGGCCTCGGCCGCCCGCGGCAGCAGCCGCAGGCCGTGGACGAGCCGCCGCCGCCGGCGCGGCGGCTCGACGTCTCGCCGGAGCAGGAGCTCCTGCGGCAGCTCCTCGGCCTCGAGCCGCCCCCGCCGCCGCCGCGGCCGCGGCCGCGCCCCAGGCCGCAGCCGCAGCCCCGGCCGCAGGTGCTCGTCGCCCGCCCCGTCGAGGAGCCACGGGCGGCGAGCAGGCAGGCGGCGCTGGTCGAGCTCGCGCCGGCGGACGGCGGCCACGGCGGCTCGCTCACCGAGCACCACCTCGCCTTCGGCCTCGCCGAGCATCACCTCGGGTCGAGCATCGAGGGCGGCCTGGGGGCCCGCGACGCCACCGCCGACGTCGTGGCGGGGCCTGCGCGCCGGCCGCTCGCCGCCCTCGACCCGCTGCCCCCCATGGCCCGCGCCCTCGTGCTCGCCGACGTCTTCGGCAAGCCGCCCGGGCTCGCTGGCCGGCGCACCCGCATGGTGTGATCGCGGCTGCGGCCGAGGATGGCGGGCGCTGCGGTGCGTCGGGGCCGACTCCGCCGCCCCCGACCGCTCAGGCTCGGTCGGCGGCCAGGAGGCCGCCTTCCCTCGCCTTCGCGCCGCTTCGCCTCGCCCTCCTCGGCCTCGCCTGACGCTCGTGCTGCGAAGGCGCGATGAGGAGTGCTCGGAGGCGGCTCGGCCGTCTGCGATCTGACGGACCGCGAGACTCAGCCCTGCTGCTCGGCCTCGGCGGCCAGCCGCCGGGCCGCCTCGTACATGAGGACGGGCTGGTTGCCCGGGAGGTTCTGCTCCGGGTCGCCCTCGACCTCGGCCGTGAAGCGGAAGAGGCCCTCGGGCCAGCCGAGCAGGACCTGGAGCGCCGGGGCGCCGGCGCGGTCGCCCTCGCTGGCGTGGATGATCCGCCCCTCGTCGAGGACGACCCGGCCGGCGCTCTCCTCGCAGTAGACGTCCACCTGCCCGGTCTTCTGGCTCACCTCGAGCATCTGCAGGACCTCGAACAGGCTCGTCTGGGCGAGCTGGCCCGAGAGCGTGTCCCCCAGCATGGGGCTCGTGCTCAGCGCGGCGTCGATGAGCCCCTGCATCTTGCCCACGCTGCCGTAGCCCGACAGGCAGCGGTAGGTGCAGGTGTAGGGGCCGATCGACACCTCGTCGTGGTCGGCGAGGGCGTGCTCCGCCACCTTGAGGCCGTTGACGCTCGTGCCGTTCTGGGAGGCCAGGTCGCGCAGGACGGGCCGCCCCTCGCGCCACACGATCTCGGCGTGCGCGCGCGACACGCGCGGCGACGGCACGCTCAGGCCGGCGTCGCTCGACCGGCCGATCGTGAGCGTCTGGCCGCCCTTGAGCTCGAGCGGCGGGGCGCCCACCCGCAGGAGGACGTGGCGCTGCCAGTCGGGGCGCGCGGCGGTCCGCGCGGGCGCGGCCGCCTCACGCGCCGGGGACGACGACCGCCCGTGGCCGTGGGCGTCCCCGCCGGGGCTCTGCAGGTCGGTCCCGCAGAGCTTGCAGGTCGTCTGGCGGTCGCTGTTGATGTGATAGCCGCAGCCGGGGCACTTCATGGCGCCGGAGGATAATCCGGTGCGTCGCCGACCGCAAAGGCGGCGCCGTCGCCGGGCCCTATGCCCCGGTCCGGGGGCCGCGCCGCGGCGCCCGGTCCCCGCCGTCGTCGTCGCCGCCGAGGAGCAGCGGGAGCTTGTTGCGCGGCAGGCTGAGGATCAGCACGTAGGTCGCGGTCGTCCACGACGGGCCGACGGTGATGTCGGTGTTGCTGCCGAGCGAGCGCGACTCGCGCGTGGGCGTGGCCGAGAAGGAGCCGTCGGGCCGCCGGAACGACATGATCAGCGGGCGGTAGGCCTCCATGTAGGCGTCCCAGCCGCGCCCGAGCAGGCGCGACGCCATGGCGCCGGCGAGGAGGTGCATGGCGGGCGAGACGTGGCCCTCGGGCAGGCGCGAGAGGTTGCGCTCCAGGTAGCCGACCATGCGGCCGAAGAACGGGTGGCGCGTCTGGCCGAGCGACGCGAAGGCCACGATCGCGCCCGCCGTGCGGCCGGGGTCGCCGAAGCCCTTCTGCCCCTGGCGGTGCGAGTAGCCCACGCCGCCGTCGTTGCTGGCCGTCCCCTCGACCCAGCCGAGCGCCCGCTCGAGGCGCGACGCGTCGACCTCGATCCCGAGCTTCCTCGCCGCCCCCATGCCCAGGAGGGCGTAGTTCGACATGATCTGCAGCTCGAGGTAGTTGAGCGCGTTCGGCCCGCCGGGCCCGTGCGCCCAGCCGCCGCTCGCCTCCTGGTTCTTCTCCAGGAGCTTGACCAGCTCGGCGCACTTGGCCTTCACGTCGGGCCGGCGCGTCTTGCGGGCCACCTCGGCCAGGAACATGAGCCCGTAGCTGAGCTCCCAGTTCTCCTGGTTCCAGTTGCCCCCGCCGCCGCGCGAGAAGGGCGACGGCCCGGCCGGGCCGACGTTGTTCAGCACGTAGGTCGTCGCCCGGTCGAGCGGGCCGCCCGGCTCGAAGCCGGCGCCGGCCGCGAGGAAGGCCAGCCCGCCGAGCGAGGTCACGACGACGTTGCCGGTCTTGCCGCCGAGGTCCGTCGGGAAGCGGCCGTCGGGCTGCTGCTGCCGGGCGAGGAAGGTCAGGCCGGCGTCGATGATCGCGTCGCACTTCTTGCACTTCTCGGGGCAGGTGCGGGCGTGGGCGCCGAGGCGCGCGACGTCGACCTCGATCGCCTGCTCGGCGCCGCCGCGGCGCACGGTGAGCGAGACCGGGGCCTTCTTCCGCGCCCCCTCGGCGCGCTCGACCTCGGCGACCACCTTCTCGACCGCGTTGGCGGCCGTGAGCGCGTCGCCGCCGACCTTGACCAGCTCGTCGCCCTCGCGCACGCCGGCCGCCCCCGCCGGGCTGCCGGGCAGGACCTTGCGCACGACCAGGGCGTCGTCGACCGCCAGCCCGAGCGCGCCGAGGTTCAGGAGGTCCTCGGCGGCGCCCCGGCGCCCTTGCGCCAGGGCCGGCGCGCCGGTGGTCGTCAGCAGGGTCAGGGCCAGCAGC
Source organism: Planctomycetota bacterium (assembly GCA_023954375.1). Classification (GTDB taxonomy): domain Bacteria; phylum Planctomycetota; class J058; order J058; family J058; genus JAMLIC01. The sequence goes on along the minus strand of JAMLIC010000002.1, from coordinate 19,327 downwards.
AGCGGGACCGTGCGCATGGGGAGCCTCCCTCTCTCTCGAGCGGCCGAGGGTAGCGACCTGGCCCGGGTCGATCGTCGTGGTTCTGTAAGGGCTTCGCGCCGCTGGCACGGCGGCCCTGCTCCGGAGAGACTTGAGGGCGAAGGGGGGCCGGGTGCTCCGCACCAGCGACGTCATGGCGGCCAAGATCGCCGTCCAGCTGCAGGTCGTGGGCGAGGACGACGCCAGGTCGCTCCTCCGCGCGATCGACGGGGGTCAGCCCGGCGGCGACTTCGTGAACCTCGCGGCCGCGAGGTTCCGCCTCGACCCGCGGCTCGTCGAGACGGTCCGCCACCGGGCGGCCCTCTACGAGCACGTGCGCGAGGAGGCCGTCTACCTGCGGCTCATCGAGCGCGCGCTCGGGATCGGCCGCTCGAGCGTGGCCACCCTCCTGGCGCAGCTCGAGGCGCAGGCGCACCGGCGCCGCCTGGGGGACGCGCTCGTCCGCGCCGGTCGGCTGTCGGCCGAGAAGGACAAGGAGCTCCTGCGGCAGGCGCGCGCGTCGATCCAGCAGGACGACGGCCGCATCCTCGACCGCTACCGGCAGGAGGACTTCGCCGGGGTGAAGAAGCCGCTCATCCGCGGCTCGACCCTCGACCCGTCGGACTTCAAGATCTCGACCCTCTTCCGCTCGAAGGAGACCCGGGCCCTCGTCGACCAGATCGACCTGCAGGCGCTGCGCGAGGAGGCCCGGCGGGCGGCCGCCGAGCGCGACGCGGCGCGGGGCGAGCCCGCGGCGCCGGCGCCTGCGCCGGCCTCCGAGCCCGCCGCGCCGGCGCCGGACGAGCGCGCGCCGCTCTCCGGCATGGAGCAGGTCTCGCGGCTGAAGCGGATCGCCGACTACACGGTGGTCGAGGTCCTCGGCGTGGGCGGCATGGGCGCCGTGTTCCTGGGGCAGAAGGACGGCCGCGGCGAGTACTGCGCGATCAAGGTGATGCTCAACCAGGCGGCCGGCAAGACCGAGATGGGCCGCTTCCGGCGCGAGATCGCGCTCATGCGCCAGATCGACCACCCCAACGTGCTGGCGCTCCTCGACAGCGGCGAGACGCCCGAGGGGCTCACCTACCTCGTCGTCCCGGCGCTGGCCGGCAAGGAGCTCCGCGCGCACCTCGAGGCCGCGGGCGGCGCGGGCCTGGCGCTCCCGTTCGCGATCAAGGTCTTCAAGCAGGTGCTCGAGGGGCTCGCGGCGGCCCACGCGCGCCACATCGTGCACCGCGACCTCAAGCCGGAGAACATCTTCGTCCGCGCCGGCGGGGAGGAGGAGGTCAAGATCATGGACTTCGGCCTGGCCCGGCTCGGCGACGACGTCGACCAGGGCGGGCAGGAGGACTGCTTCCGCAGCGACGCCGGGGAGGTCGTGGGCTCGCCGGCCTACATCGCGCCCGAGAGCATCACGAACGACGCGATCGACGCCCGCACCGACATCTACTCGCTCGGGATCATCCTCTTCGAGATGCTCACCGGCAAGCTCCCGCTCGAGTCGGAGACCGCGCAGGGCTACCTGGGCCAGCACCTCGTCTGCCCGCCGCTGACCCTGGCCGAGGCCCAGCCCGACCGGCGGTGGCCGCAGGCCGCCGAGGACCTGGTCGCGCGCATGATGGGCAAGACGAAGGACGAGCGGCCGGCCACCTGCGCCGAGGTGCTGGAGGCGTTCAAGGCCGTCGTGGTGCCGCTCCTGCGCATGGACGCGTCGTCGAAGGAGGTGCCGACGATCGCGCCGATCGAGGTCGCCGCGGCCCAGGCGGCCGCCGCCCAGCCGCGGCCGGAGCCGGCGCGCTGGGGGTTCAAGGGGCTCATGGGGCGCCTGCTCCGGCGCGACTGACGTCCGGGCGAGCTATCGCCTCGCGCGGCAGCGCTCGAGCGCCTCGCGCGCCTGCGCGGCCTCGCTCGAGCCGGGCGGGACGAGGGGGAGGACGCGCTCGAGGTCCTCGATCGCCCCGGGGAGGTCGCCCAGCATCTCGCGGGCGCTCGCGCGCAGGAACAGGGCGCCCGGCGGGCAGTCGGGCAGCCGGAGGGCCTGCGTGCACAGCTCGGCGGCCTGCCGCGGGTTCCGCTGGCGCATGGCGTTGCGGGCGCGCAGGTACCAGCACGTCGCGCGGTCTGGGGCGACGACGAGCACGCGCTCCGCGTCGGCGGCGGCGCCCGCGACGTCGCCGCTCGCGTCGCGGATGACCGCGCGCAGCTCGAGCGCCGACGGGTTGTTCGGCTCGAGCTCGACCGCGCGCGTGACGTCCTCGAGCGCCTCGCCCAGGACCCCTTGCCGCAGGCCGAGGAGCGCCCGGTTGAACCACGCCTTGGTGAACGTCGGGGCGAGGGAGAGGGCGCGGTCGAGGTCGGCGCGGGCCCCGGGCAGGTCGCCGCCCTCGGCGCGCATGGCGCCCCGGTTCGTCCAGTGGAGCGGGTTCCTGGGGTCGATCCGGAGGGCCGCCTCGAGGTCCTCCTGGGCGCCGCGCACGTCGCCCGTCTGGTGCCGCAGGGCGGCCCGGTCGGCGAGCACGTCGGCCCGCTCCGGGGCGAGCGCGAGCGACCGCGCGAAGGCGGCGAGCGCGCCGGCGACGTCGCCGGCCGCGCCGCGCGCGGCGCCGAGCCCCTGCCAGGCGACCGGGTCGTCGGGCGCGAGCTCGGTCGCGCGCTGGTGGTCGGCGACCGCGCCCTGGACGTCCCCCTGGGCCAGGCGGGCCTTGCCGCGCGCCAGGAGCGCCCGCGAGCTCTCCGCCCCCTGCGTCAGGACGCGCTCGGCGTCGGCGCCCGCCCGGACAGGGTCGACCTCGGCGAGCATCTCGGCCCGCATGAGCCGCGGGGCGGGCCAGCCGGGGTCGAGCTCGATCGCGCGGTCGAGGTCCTGCAGCGCCCCCTGCCCGTCGCGCAGGCGCCGGCGCACCTCGGCCCGCTCCTTCCACGCCGTCGCCTGGTCCGGGGCGAGCTCGAGGGCGCGCGTCAGGTCGGCCAGCGCGCCCTCGAGGTCGCCGCGGTCGCGCTTGACCGTCGCGCGCAGCTCGTGCGCGTACGAGTCCTCGGGGGCGACCGCGATCGCCTGGTCCAGGTCGGCCTGCGCCAGGTCGAGCTGCCCCTCCTTCCGGCGGAGGATCGAGCGCGCCAGCCAGGCCTTGCTCTCGCGGGGGTCGAGGGCCACGCCGTGGTCGAGGTCGGCCTGCGCGCCGCGGGCGTCACCCATCGCCATCCGGTGCAGGCCGCGGTTGATCCAGCCGTGCACCATGTCGGGGTCGAGCTCGATCGACCGGTCGAAGTCGGCGAGGGCCCCCTCGGCGTCGCCCTGCTGGGCGCGCACGAGCCCGCGGTTCATGAACATCCCGCCGTGGGTGGAGTCGAGCTCGAGCGCCCGGTCGAGGTCGCGCCCCGCGCCGGCCCAGTCGCCGAGCCGCGTCTTCGCGTTCGAGCGGTTGGCGACGTAGCGCGCATCGCTCGGCGCGAGCTCCACCGCCCGGTCGAAGTCGGCCAGGGCCTCGTGGTTCTTGCCCAGGTTCAGCCGCGCGTTGCCGCGCCGGCTGTAGGCCTCGGCCATGCGCGGGTCGAGCTCCAGCGCGCGCGTGTAGTCGGCCTCCGCCGCGGCCTCGTCCTTGCGGGCCTCGTACCACTCGGCGCGGCGGAAGTAGGCCGCGGCCGTGCTCTCCTCGATCGGGGGCGCGGCGCCGGTGTCCAGCCAGGAGAGGACGTCGTCGATCCGGTAGCCGTAAGCGCTCGCCCGGCCGAAGCGGGCGCGGGCCGCGAGGACGGGCTCGAGCGCCTCGGGGCCGCCGAGGCGGAGGAGCGCGACGGCGGCCGGGATCGCCCGGAGCGGGTCGAGCTCCGCCGCCAGGTAGCGCGCCAGCGACGGGCCCGCGGCGGCGTCGCCGATCCGCCCGAGCGCCTCGGACGCGAGCCGCGCGACGTCGAGTTCGCCGCCTCCGACGGCGGTCGCCTGCCGCGCCCCGAGGAGCACGGCGAGCCGCGCGGGTGCGGCGGCGGCGCGCCCGCGCGCCGCGCGCCGCTCGAGGCGCCGCTCGGCCTCGCTCAGGCGCGCGGCCTGCGGCGGCTCGAGGGCGCGGCCGGCGGGGCGGGCGTCGAGCGCGGCCCGGAGGTCCGGGATCGCCGCCTCGCCCTGGCGCCGCTCCTCCTCGTCGGGCTCGGCGGCGGCGAGGTACTCGCGGCGCACGAACTCCTGGAGCGCGGCGGTCGCGCGGTCGAGCCGCGCGCAGAGGAGGGCCACCGTCGCCGGGTCGGTGTAGCGGGCGATCTTGAACACCGCGTCCTGGAGGCCCTCCGAGCGGCGGGACAGCGCGCCGGTGCGCGCGAGCTCGAGGAGGCCGTCGACCTCGGCGCGGCGCCGCTCCGCCTCGGCGTTGCGCGCCGCCTCGACGCGCGCGACCGCCTCGTCGGCGGCCGCGTCGTCGACGCCGAGGCCGCCGGCCTGCCGGTAGGCCTCGACCGCCAGCGACCACTGCTCGGCCGCCTCGGCCAGGCGGCCGAGGGCCAGCGCGGCGGCGTGCGCGGCGGCGGCGGCGGCGCGGTCGTCGTGGGCCAGGGCCCGCCAGCGCTGCGCCGCCTGGAACGAGGCCAGGGCCAGGCCGATCGCGCGGTCCTGCCCCTGCTCGCGCCCGCCCTCGAAGGCGGCCCGCGCCTCGTCGGCGGCGACCTGCGCCCGGGCGACGGCGGCCTGGCGCTCGGCGACGGCGGCGCCGGCGCGCGCGCGGCCCACGGCGACGACGCCCACGAGCGAGAGGAGGAAGGCGCCGACGAGCCCGCCCAGCGCCGCGGGATGGCGGCGCGCGAGGCGGCGCAGCTGCTCGAGCGTGCCGTAGCGGTAGACGGAGACGGGGCGGCCCTCGAGGTAGGCCTTGAGGTCGGCGCCGAAGTCGGCCGCGCTGGCGTAGCGGCGGGCCGGGGCGCGGGCCAGGGCGCGCGCGGCGATCGCGTTCAGCTCGGGCGCGACGGTCGGGTCGCGGTCGCGCGGCAGCGTGACCTCGCCCTGGCCGGTCTTGCCCAGGACCTCGAGCGCCGTGTGGCCGGTGACCGGGGGCTCGCCCGTGAGCACCTCGACGAGGACGGCGCCGAGCGCGAACACGTCGGCGCGCGCGTCGACGTCCTCGCCGCGCGCCTGCTCGGGCGGCATGTAGCCGGGCGTGCCCAGGAGCGCGCCGTCCTGCGTGAGGCCGCGGCTGGTGTCGTCGAGGACCGCCAGCTCGGCGCGGACGGCCACGTCCTCCTGCGAGCTCTCGGCGAGGTCGCGGGCGAGGCCCCAGTCCATGAGCAGCACCTCGCCGAAGGCGCCGATCATGACGTTCGCCGGCTTGAGGTCGCGGTGGACGATCCCGCGGCTGTGCGCGTAGCTGAGCGCCTCGCTCACCTTGACCAGGGCGTCGAGCAGGTCGCGCGGCTCGGGCGGCGGCGGCCCCTCGCGCGACATGGCGCCGCCCTCGCCGCGGCCGTGGAGGCGGTCGAGGACCTCGTCGAGCGCCTGGCCGTCGACGAAGCGCATGAGGAGGAAGTCCTGCCCGCCCGGCGTGCGCCCGCTGAGGAACACGGGCGGGATCCCCGGGTGGTCGAGGCGCGCCGTGACGACGACCTCGCGCCGGAAGCGGCGCGCCCGCGTCTCGTTGCCCTCGCCCTTGATCAGCTTCAGCGCCGCGCGGCGGCCGAGCGTCGGGTCGTTGACGAGGTGGACGGTGCCCATGCCGCCCTGTCCGAGGAGGCGCTCGCAGGTGACCGTGAGCTCCTGCGTGAGCTGGAGCGTCTGCCCGGGCTGGACGCGCAACGACGACGTCAGCCCCGACGAGGCCAGGAGCGGGTCCGAGCCCGGCCCGCGGCGCGTGTCGTGCAGGCGGCCCGAGCCCGCCAGGCCGGCCACCCGGCCGGACGCCGACGACCCCGGGTCGCGCGCCGTCGGCGCCGGCTGCCGCACGACCGGCGCGACGGGGCTCGGCGGCGCCGTGGCCGCCGCCCCCCAGCCGCCCGCGGCCGGTCGGCGCGCCTCGGACGCCATTCCGGGCAGCTCGAGCGTCTCGTGCCGCGTGGACGGCGGGGTCAGGGCGCGCTGCAGGGCGTCCGGGGCGACGAGCCGGTCCTGCACGAGGACCTGCTCCAGCGGCCGCGGGTCCCCGGCGGCCCGGCGCTGCCAGAGCAGGCGGACCTGGTCGCCCGTGAGCAGGCCGAGGCTCACGAGGCGCTGGGCGAGCTGCGCCTCGCGGGGCGACGGCGGCTCCGCGCGGACCTGGTGCATCTCCCGGCAGCATGGTCGAGGGCGGGGGCGCGCGCCACCGGGAGCGGCCCCGGGTCGGGCGAGGGCCAGGCCAACCGGCCCGCGGCCGCGCTCGGCACGGACGAGCAACGGCTGCTCGACGCGGCGCCCCGAGGGACCGACGGCGTCGAGCGCTTCTCGCCTTCCGCTGGCCGGCGCCGTGCGTGGCGTGCGGCCATGACCCTACCTCGCCACGTCCTCCCCGGACGCACGCTCCTCGTGACACGCAGGTGCTTCGGCCGCCTGTTCCTCTTGCGGCCGTCCCCTCAGGTCGAGGCCGTCTTCTCCTACTGCCTGGCCCTCGCGGCGGAGAAGTACGGGATCCAGGTCCATGCCCTGGTCGTGCTCTCCAACCACTGGCATGGCCTGGTGACCGATCCCCGCGGCACGCTCCCCGAGTTCCTCCGCTGGCTCCACTGCAACGTGGCCAAGGCGCTCAACGTCCACCTCCGTCGAGGCGAGAGCCTGTGGGCGCCTGGCAGCTACTCGGCCGTGCACCTGGGCGACGAGGCGGCTGTCCTGGACAAGCTGGTCTATGTGATCACCAACGGCGTGGCCGCCGGCCTCGTGCCCACGCCGGGCGAGTGGCCCGGTCTGCACACGCTCGCCGAGGACGTGGGCACGCGCGTCGTGGACGCGGCGCGGCCCGACTTCTTCTTCCGGCAGCCCGTCTTGGACGACGAGGCTGACCGGGACGACTCCGCCCGCGCGCGTCGGCGCCGCCGGGAGCCCGCGCGCGACCCGCTGCCGGACCGCGCCCGCCTGGCGATCACCGTCCCGCCGGCGTTCGCCGCCATGCCGCCCGAGCAGTTCCGCGCGCTGCTCGGTCGCGCCGTGGACGACCGCGTCGCGCAGCTCCACCGCCAGCGCGCGGGGCGCCCCTGGCTGGGTGCCGAGGCCGTGCTCCGGCAGGACCCGTTCGGCTGCCCGGGCTCCACGGCCCCGGACGGCAGCCTCAACCCGCGCGTCGCCTGCCGCGACAAGTGGCGCCGGATCGAGCTCCTCGAGACCCAGGTGGAGTTCTGGCACGAGTACCGCCAGGCCCTCGCCCGCTACCGCCAGGGCGACCGCGACGCCGTCTTCCCCGAGGGCACCTACTGGCTCCGCGTGCAGTTCGGGGTCACCTGTCGCGCTGCGGCCTGAGCGGTCCGCCGTCACCCGCTCACCCTCCTGTCGCTGCAGCCGGGCCGCGTGGCCCGGCTGGCGCCACGTACGCGGACTTGCCGAGGTCGCTCGCCGCCGCGCGTCGCTCCGTCTCGTTCCGGTGCAGCGCCTGCCCGTCCGTCCACGATGCGCGCCGGTTGGGACGAGCCGCCCCTGACCTGTCGGGAAGTCCTCTGGGACAGGTTTTCCGGTTTTCCGTTCCGCCCCTGACCTGTCGGGAAGTCCTCTGGGACAGGTTTTCCGGTTTTCCGTTCCGGTGCAGCGCCTGCCCGTCCGTCCACGATGCGCGCCGGTTGGGACGAGCCGCCCCTGACCTGTCGGGAAGTCCTCTGGGACAGGTTTTCCTCCGCTGGGACAGGGTTGCAGGCCGTGCTCCGGCAGGACCCGTTCGGCTGCCCGGGCTCCACGGCACCGGACGGCAGCCTGAACCCGCGGATCGCCTGCCGCGACAAGTGGCGCCGGATCGAGCTCCTCGAGACCCAGGTGGAGTTCTGGCACGAGTACCGGCAGGCCCTCGCCCGCTACCGCCAGGGCGACCGCGACGTCGTCTTCCCCGAGGGCACCTACTGGCTCCGCGTGCAGTTCGGGGTCACCTGTCGCGCTGCGGCCTGAGCGGTCCGCCGTCACCCGCTCACCCTCCTATCGCTGCAGCCGGGCCACGTGGCCCGGCTGGCGCCACGTACGCGCACGCGCCGAGGTCGCTGGTCCCGGCAGGTCGCTCCGTCTCATCCCGGTGCAGCGTCTGCCCGTCCGTTCGCGATCCGCGCCGGCTGGGACGAGCCGCCCCTGATCTGTCGGGAACTCCTCTGGGACAGGTTTGCCGAGCGCGAGTTTGCGGTACCGCAAACTCCCGAGCGACGGCGGAGGAGCGGATCGCCGGGAGGCGCGCGCGGCGAGCCTCAGCTGCGGCTACGCCGCGCAGCTCGAACTGGAGGGCGACGACGAGCGCACTGCGGATCTCACCCCGGCCGCTCCGGCCTCCGCCGCGCCCCTCCTCGCGTCTGCGTACTCGTGGATGTCGGCGGCCGGCGCGTCGCCTCGTTGGCGGAACCCACGGCCGGGTACTCCCGCCCCGATCGCGCGCGCGCCTTGGTTTTCTTGAGTGGGACCGTGACAAAACCCTCTGTCCAGTTGTCTTGGTCGACTTCGTACTCGTCGATGGTAAATCCTTGGGGCAAATCACAGAAGCCGGGCTGGCGGCTCAGGCGCTTCTTCGCCGCACCCGCACGCCGCAGCGTCGAATAGACGCCGATGAGCTTGACGGACTCCGAGCCGTCCTCGAATTCATGGACGTGCTGAAGCACGAACACAGCTTGACAGTCTTGCATGATCGATCAACCTCGATCGCCAAACTTCTGGAGTTGACTGACTGAACTCCGACCCCGCGCCCCTCTTCCAGTTGCCTTTACCGTACTTCTCGTCCAGTAGCCGAGTGGCAAAGTCCCGTCCGTTCTCGCCGGGTTTGGGCCGTTTGACCGGCCCTACTTCCTATTCGCGATCCGCGCCGGCTGGGACGAGCCGCCCCTGATCTGTCGGGAACTCCTCTGGGACAGGTTTGGTTTGACGTTGCGGGCCGACGCCAGGACCTCGGCGACGTGGGGCCAGGCCGGGTCGCCCGCGTCGATGAGCTCGGCGAGCCACCTCACTCCCCCGCCCCCAGCTCCCCCAACCGCATCTCCGCCCACCGGTGCTCGACCATCTCCCCGCGCCCCTCTGCCACCGCCGCGCGGTAGTGCTCGACGGCCGCCGCGCGGTCGCCGCGCGCCTCGGCCTGCACCCCGAGGTGCGCGTGGGCCACGGCGCGGGCCGCCTGCCGCAGCTCCGGCCGCGCCACCTCGTCGGCCAGGCGCAGGAGCTCGTCAGCCGTCACCTGCCCCAGGTAGAAGCGCGCCACGTCGCGCAGGGGCGGCTCGCCGCGCGCGGCGGTCTCGAGGCCCCCGGGCCGCCCGGCCGTGAGCGCCGCGAGCCACACGGCGGCCTTCGGGTGGTTCGGATCGGCCGCCGCCGCCCCCAGGTCCTCGAGCGCGGCATCGCGCCGCCCGGCGAGGAGGCGCGCCCAGGCGCGCGTCAGGCGCCAGCCCATGTGGCGCGGCGCGAGGGCCACGACGCGGTCGAAGTGCTCGCACGCCTCCGCGTAGCGGCCGGCGTTGAAGCAGGCGGACGCGAGGCGGTAGTGGGCCTGCGGCGCGTCCGGGAGGAGCTCCGCGGCGCGGCGCAGGTCGTCCCAGCCCCCCACGTCGCCGAGCGTCAGCCGGATCGCGCCCCGGTTGCTCGTGGCGACGGCGTCGGTCGGGTCGAGCTCGAGGGCGCGGTCGAGGTCGGCCACCGCCTCCTGCAGCTCGCCGCGCCGATGCCGCAGGTCGCCGCGGTTGACCCAGGCGCGCTTCAGCGCCGGGTCGAGCTCGACCGCGCGCGAGTAGTCGGCGAGCGCCGCGTCGAGCCGCCCGAGCTCGGTCTGCACGGTGGCCCGGTTGAACCACAGCGCCGCCCGCCCGGGCGAGAGCTGCACGGCGCGCGTGTGGTCGTCGAGCGCGCCCTGCGCGTCGCCCGAGGCCGCCCGCGCCACCCCGCGCAGGTTCCAGCCGTCGGCGTCGCGCGGGTCGAGCCCGAGCGCGTGCGTCAGGTCGGCGACGGCCCCGTCCGCGTCGCCCTGCGCCAGGCGGAGGCGCCCGCGCTGCAGCCACGGCTCGCCCTGCTGCGGGTCGAAGCTCACGGCGCGGTCCATGTCCTCGCGCGCCCCCCGCAGGTCGCCCAGCCGCCAGCGGACCAGCCCTCGCGTCGACCAGGCGACCGCCGACCCCACGTCGAGGTCCACCGCCCGGTCGGCGTCCTCGAGGGCCCCGCGCGCGTCCCCCAGCTCCAGGCGCGCCCGGGCGCGGTTCACGAACGCGTGGGGGGAGGGGCGCGGCGCGGCGACCGCCGCGTCGAGGTCGCGGAGCGCCTCCTCCGGCCGCCCCAGGCGCAGGAGGCAGCCGCCGCGGCTGCCGAGGGCCACGGCGTGCCCGGGGGCGAGCTCGAGCGCGACGCCGTAGTCCGCGAGCGCCCCCTCCAGGTCGCCCTGCAGGACGCGCTGGTTCGCCCGCTCGACCAGCCCCTCGACGTCGCCGACCGCGAGCGCGCGCGCCGCGTCGCGCAGGAGCGGCGAGAGCCGCCCGACCTGGTCGGCGAAGGGCCCGCTCCAGCCGAAGCGCCGGTGCGCGCGGCGCAGGAGCCGCGCCGCCTCCTCGCCACCGAGCCGGCAGAGCGCCAGCCCGGCCGCCGCGGCGCGCCGCTCGTCCCCCTCCGCGTCGAGGTAGGCGTCGAGCGCCGGCAGCGCCCGCGCCGGGTCGCCGAGCCGCCCGAGCGCCTCGCAGCAGAGCCGCGCCTCGTCCAGGCGCGGCCCCAGCACCCGCAGCTGGCGCTCCCCCGTGAGCTCCAGGAACGCCCGCCGGCGCAGGCGCCCCTCGAGGAGGTTACCGAGGAGCGCCCGCTGCTCGAGCCGCCGCTCGGCCTCGAGCACGGCGGCCGTCTCCCGCGCCGCCAGCTGCGCCTCGAGCCCCTCCGCGGCGACGCGAGCCAGCGCCTCGGCCAGCCCCTCGATCGGTCCCGCGCCCTCGGCCGCCTCCCGCGGGTTCGGCTGCTCTGCCTCGCGCAGATGCTCGACGACCACCCCGCGCAGGGCCCGCGCCGCAGCGACGAGGCGCGCGGCGAGCAGGTCGACGACCTCCGGCTCCGGGTAGCGGACGATCGCGTAGAGCGCGTCCTGGACGCCGTCGGGGCGCGCGGCGAGCGCCCCCGACGCGGCCTCGTCGAGGAGGCGCTCCACCTCGCCCCGGCGCCGGCGCGCCTCCGCCGTGCGGGCCTCCTCGACCCCCGCGGCCCGCGCGGCGGCCGCCGCGTCGTCGACCCCCAGCCCCGCCGCGTCGGCGTAGGCCTCGGCCGCGAGCGCCCACTGCTCGGTGGCCTGCGCCAGCTCACCCAGGGCGAGGGCCGCCTCGAAGCGGGCCCGCGCCGCCGCCGGCTCGCCCGGCGCGAGGGCGTGCCAGCGCTGCGCGGCGACGAGCGCGCCGAGCGCCCTGGCCGCCCGCGCCTCGTGCGCGCGGCGCGAGGCCAGGTCGTCGCCGGCCGCGGCGTCGAGGCGCGCCCGCGCCCCAGCGCGTCGTCGCGGGCGCGGGCCACCGTCGCCGCGCGCTCCGCCGCGCGGGCGCGGGCCACGGCCGCGACGCCGACGAGCGACAGCGCGCCCGCGACCACGAGCGACGCGGTCGCGGCCGGGTGCCGCCGCGCCACCCGGCCCGCGCGCGCCAGCGGCCCGTAGCGGACCACCGAGACCGGGCGCCCCTCGAGGTAGGCGCGCAGGTCGTCGGCGAACGCCGCCGCGCCGGGGTAGCGGGCGGCCGGGTCGGCCGCGAGCGCGCGGGCGGCGATCGCCTCGAGCTCCGGCGCGACGCCCGGGTCGCGCGCCCGCGGCAGCTCGACTTCGCCGCGGCAGGTCCGGTCGAGGACCAGGAGCGCAGAGTCGCCCGGCACGGGCGGCTTCCCCGTGAGCACGCACGCGAGCACGGCGCCGAGCGCGAACACGTCGGCCGCCGGGCCGACGTCCTGCCGCCGCGCCTGCTCGGGCGGCATGAAGCCGAGCGTGCCCAGGAGCGCGCCCTCCTGCGTGAGGGCGCCCGTCCCCTCGAGCAGCGTGGCGAGCTCGGTCCGGACCGCCTCGTCCTCCTCGCGCGACTGGCTCAGGTCGCGCGCGAGGCCCCAGTCCATCACCAGCACCTCGCCGAAGGCGCCGATCATGATGTTCTCGGGCTTGAGGTCGCGGTGGATCACGCCCTTGCTGTGCGCGTAGGCCACCGCCTCCGCCACCTTCACGAGCGCCTGGAGGAGGTCGCGCGGCTCGCCCGGCCGCCCCCGCCGCCGCTCGAGGGCGGCCGCCAGCGAGCGGCCGTCGACCGCGCGCATGAGCAGGTAGTCCTGATCGACCGACGTCGCGCCAGACTCGTAGACCGGCGGGATCCCGGGATGGTCGAGCCGGGCCGTGATCACGATCTCGCGCCGGAAGCGGCGCACCCGCACGGCGCGCGCCTCGCCCTTCATCAGCTTGAGCGCCGCCAGGCGCCCGAGGCGCGGGTCGCGCACGAGGTAGACGATCCCCATGCCCCCCTCGCCCAGCACCCCCTCGCACGAGACGATGAGCCCGGGCCGGAGCGGGATCGCGTCACCCACCCGGTAGGCCCGCTCGCCCCCGGCGGCCTTGCCGTCGAGCACCGTCGGCGCCCGGTCCGGGTCGCCCGGGCGCGTCTCGGCCATGGCCAGGGCGCCGGCCGGCGTGCCGCGCCCCGACGGCTGGAGCTCGGCCCGGAGCCGCGCGAGGGCCTCGGGGCGGAGGAGCCCCTGCGCCACGAGGAGGTCCGCCAGGGGCCGCCCGTCCCCGCGCGGCCGCGCGGCGAGGGCCTCCCGCAGCCGGTCCTGGGCGACGAGCCCCCGGCTCACGAGCAGGCGCAGGAGGACCGCCTCGTCGAGCACAGGGACGAGCATGGTCGACCCGGCTCCCCCCCGCCAGGGAACCTCGGACCGGCCTCAGGCGTGCCATCGGCGTGCCCGCGCCGTAAGATCCTCGTGACCGTCCGATGACCCCGGCGCCCGAGGATCGGCCTGCCCCCGATCGCCCGTCCCGCACGCCGTCGGGTACGCTCTCTCGCCCAGGGGGGGAGGCTCCATGACACGCCCGATCGGTCCAGCGCTCGCCGCCGCGGCGGCGCTGCTCCTCGCCGCCGGCGCCCCGGCCCTCGCCGACACCGTCGTCCTGCGCGACGGACGCGTCCTGACCGGCCGCGTCATCGAGCAGGGCGACAAGATCTACATCGAGGTGCGCGACCTCGGCGGGACGATCGTCTCGCGCCAGGACGTCCTGCGCATCGAGACGGCCGAGGGGACGGTCCGCCCGGCCGTCGTGCAGGACGAGCTGCACCTGCGCGACGGGCGGATCGTCCGCGGCGACGTGCGCGTCTCGCCCGACGGCACCGAGGTCATCGTCGGCCTGGGCGACCGCGGCGAGGTGCGCGTGCCCCGCTCGGCCGTGGGCGTGATCCGCTGGCGCGACGGGCGCGCCGACGCGGGCGAGGTCGCCGGCATGGACGAGCACGCCAGGCGCCTCAACGAGACGATCGACCGGCGCGTGCGCGAGCTCGCCCACGGCACCGACGTCGAGCGGCTCGAGGCCCGCCGCGAGCTGCTCGCCCTCGGCGGCTTCTCGCGCGCCTACCTGGAGACGGTCGCGCAGCGGGAGCCCGACGCCCTGCGCCCGATCCTGCGCGACCTCGACCGGCTGGAGGCCATCCGCAAGGTGCTCCCGTCGAAGGCCGAGGAGGCCCTGCCGCGCCTGGGCGAGCGGCTCGTCTCGCCCGAGGCGAGCGAGCGCGAGTCGGCCCTGCGCTCGGTCGTCATGGAGGTCCCCGAGCAGGTCGGCCCGCTCCTCCTGCACGTGATCAAGATCGACGAGGCCCCGCGCGTGCGCGCCTACTGCGTCAGCCAGCTCGCCGCCCTGCGCCGCTACGAGGAGCTGGCCGAGGTGCTGCGCCTGCCCGACGGCCCCTTGCGCCTCACGGCGGCGTTCGCCCTGGGCGACGCCGGGATCCTCGCCGGCGTGCCGATCCTCATCGAGGCGCTGCGCCTCTCGGACCCGGAGATCCGGGCCGTCGCCATCCAGAAGCTCACCGAGTACACCGGCCAGCACTTCGGCTACCGCGCGCAGGGGAGCCAGGAGGACCGCGACCGGGCGGTCGCGCGCTGGAACCAGTGGTGGAACGAGAACGGCAAGGACATCGTCCGGCAGTCGCTGATCACGCAGATCCCCGGCCTGGGCCTCACCACGGCGGAGGAGTCGGACCGCGCCCGCGCCCTGTGGGACGAGGCCAACCGGCTGATCGGCTCGACGCTGCCGCGCGGGCGCGGCGCCGCGGAGGCGGCCCCGAGCGCCGAGGAGCGGCAGCGCAAGCTCGACCGGGCGCAGGACCTCCTCAGGCAGGCGCTCGACCTCGACGCCTCGCTCTCGGGCGCGCGCATGACGCGCGCGGTGCTCCTCTACGAGGAGCTGGGGCGGCCGCGCGACGCCGAGCGGCAGCTGAACCTGATCGTCTCGCGCGCCGAGCACGACTCGAAGAGCAACCCCGACTCGGCGAAGAAGTACGCCAACTTCCACCTGGGGACGATCGCCCTGCGCGAGGGGAGCTTCGAGCGCGCCACGGTGCGCTTCACGCAGGCCCTGCAGTACGACCCGCAGTTCCTCGAGGGGCTCGTGGCGCTCGGCGACACGCACCTCGGCGTGGCCCTGTCGGCCGTCGAGGCGGGCGGCGCGCCCACGGTCGAGGGGCGCAAGGAGGCGCTCCAGGCGGCGCGGCGGGCGTTCGGCGACGCGCTGGCGGCGATCGAGCGGCAGGAGGCGGAGCTGCGCGGCGTGACCCGCGACCTCATGGCCGAGGCGCCCGACACGCTCGCCGAGGGGCAGGTGGTCCAGGCGGTGAGCAAGAGCCTGAACGAGCTCAAGCGGCGCAAGGCCGAGGTCCACTTCCGCATCGGCCGCGCCTGCGCCGCCCTGATGGAAGACGAGGCCGCCCTGGCCGCCTACCGCGCGGCGAGCACGCTCGTGCCCGACGACGAGACCTACCGCGAGGCCCTGCGCGCCTGGACGCCGCGGCCGCCCGAGCCCGCGCCGGCGCGGCCCGCCTCGGCGCCCGGCCCGGGGGCCGCCCCGCGATGACCCGCGCGCCCCGCCGGCTGGCGCTCGCGCTCCTGGCCGGCCTGGTCGGCTGCGCGGCGCCGTCGCCCGGCGCGGGCGAGCCCGAGGACGGCGGCGCGCCGGGCACCGCCCCGCGCGCCGAGGAGGGGGCGCCCCCGCGGCGCGCCGCGCCGCATCCCGGGGCCGTCGGCCAGTGGTCGTTCCTCGCCTCGAGCGCGCGGCAGGCCCTCGACGCCCAGGAGGGCGGCCGGCCGGGCTACGTCGAGGCGTCGCTCACGCGCGCCGACCACCTCGAGGTGGCGCTCCTCGCCACGCGCGGGCGCGTCCCGCCGCCGGCGCGCCCCGCCGACGAGGTGCTGGTGGTGATCGAGCTCGAGGGCGCGACGGTGGCCGACGACCGGCCGGTCGCCGCGCTGATGGTCGAGGGGCGACCGCAGCCGCTCTCGGCCGGCACGATCGCCGTGCTGCCGTCCGGCGCCCGCGGCGCGCTCGAGCTCGCGCCCGTCGCGCGCGGCGGCACCCTCCACGTGCTCGTCGTCCGCGCGGTCCGGTCGGCGGGCGCGGCCGGCGGGCGCGCGTGGGTGTCGGACGTGGGCGCCCTGCCGCTGGACGAGGAGCCCGACGGCCCCCCCTCGACCGAGCCGTCGTTCACGCGCGTGGCCGCGGTCGGCGACCGGCTCGGCCTCTACGTCATGGCCCTCACCCGCCACGCGACCCTCGACCGCCAGACGCAGCGGCAGATCGTGGTCGAGCAGCTCGTCCCCACGCAGGCCCGCCCGCGCCACGACGAGGCGCTGCTCGTCCTCTCCGGCGAGGGGAGCGTGGGCGTCGGCGACGGCGGCCACCGGATCCAGACCGGCAGCCTCGTGGTGGTGCCCGCGGGGTTGCCGTTCCACCTCACGAACGACACCCCGCCGCCGGGCATGCGCCTGCTGGTCGTCAGCGCCCCCGCGCGCGAGGGCCAGCCGGTGGAACTCCTGGACATGCCCCCGGGTAAGACTCCCGTGCGCCGCGAGGTCCGCCGGGAGGAGTGAGGATGGACGAGGCCCGCGCCTCGGAGGCTTCGGAATCCGAGGCCGAGGCCCCGTCCGAAGCCGAGGCCCCGTCCGAGGCCGAGGCCCCGTCCGAGGCCGAGGCCCCGTCCGAAGCCGAGGCCGAAGCCGAGGCCGCGTCCGAGCCGGACGGCCCGGCGCGAAGCTCTTCACGTGCCCGTGCCCGTGCCCGTGCCCGTGCCCGCCCTGCGGAGGGCGCCTGCACACCCGACACGGAGAGCGCGGCGTGGTCTGCGGGCACGGGCACGGGCACGGGCACGGGCACGAAGGAGGAGAGTCCCCACCCGTGCGCCGACGCTCCGCCGGTGTCCGATCCCGCTCCCCATCCCGCCCGCCGCCCGCAACGCGCCGTCGCCCCACGCGCGGCTCCGCTCCCGCTCGTCCGCACCGCGCTCTGGCGCGCCGCGGTCGCCGCGCCGCTCCTCGGCGGCGCCGCCGCCCTCTCCGACGCGTGGGTCCACCGCGAGGTGCTCGCGGTCGATGTGGCCACGGGGCTGCTCCTGGGCCTCCTCGCCGGCGTCCTCGTCGTCGCCGAGCGCGAGGCGGCCGCGGGACGACCCCGCACGGCGCTCGTCCGCGCCGCGTCGCTCGCGCTCCTCGGCGTGCTCGTGGCCGCCGTCCAGGCGGGCTACCTGACGCAGGTCCTCGGCGGCACCCCGCCCGACGCCGCCCTGGCCGCCGTCCACGCCGACGGCTGGCTGGGCGCGCTCGACCCGAGCACGTTCCCCGCGCTCGTGGCCCGCGCCTGCCCGTTCGCGCTCGTCGCGGTCGTCCTCGGCCGCGCGCGGCCGGTGGCGCTCGTCGTCGCGCCGGTCGTCGCCCTCGCCGCGGCGGCGCTCGCGCTCCTCGGGGGCCTCGTCGCGCTCGACGAAGGCGGCGTCCCCGGCGTCCTGCCGGCCGGGGCGGGCGCCTGGGGGCTGCCGACGGGCGTGCGCGCCGCGGCCGCGGTCGAGGTCGCGCTCCCGCGCGCCGATGCGCCCACGGCCACGCTCGTCGCGACGCTCTGGGCGGTCGCCCTGGACACGATCGCCCTCCTGCTCGCGGCCGCGCTGGGTGACAGACTCACGCGCTGGCGCCCGGGCGTCAGCCGTCGGTCGCCCCGCCCCCTGCGCTGGAGCGCGCCGGCGCTCGCCGCGGCCGCCCTCCTGGCGCTCGCGGCGCTCGCCGCGCTCGGGCGGCAGGCGCCGCCTGCGTGGTTGGTGACGACCCTCGTCGACGCCGCGGCGGACCCGCTCCGCCGCGCGCCCGCGATGCGCCTCCTCGGCCGCCTCGAGGGCGCGGGCGAGGAGTACGTGGCGCCGCTGGCCGGGATCGCGGTGGGCGACCCCGAGCCGAAGCAGCGGGGCAGGGCGCTCGTGCTCCTCGCGCGCCTGCGGCCGTCAGGGCGCCCCGAGGCGCTGCAGGCGGTCCTCGCCAACCTGGGGCCCGGGACCGAGCCGAGCGTCCGGATCGCCGCGCTCGAGCTCGCGGCGGCCCTGGGGGCGAACGCCGCCCCGCTCCAGGCCGACGTGCTCCGCGAGTGGCTGCGGAGCATCGCGCCCGACGCGCGCGACCACTCCTTCCTCCCGTGGGCCGAGCGCGCGCTCGAAGCCCTCGGCACGCCCGCTCCGGCGGTCATCGCGACGCACCTCGTGGACCCCGAGCCGGAGGTCGCCCTCGGCGCCGCGCTGGCGCTCGCGCGGCGCGGCCTCCCCGACGGGACCGAGGCGGCGCTCCGGGGAGCCTTCGCCCGCCTGCTCGAGCGGGGCACGCACCTCGATCGCCGAGGACGGCTGATCTGGCGGAGCCCCGCCATCCTCGAGGTCACGGCCCTCGTCGTCGCCGCCGGCAAGGGCCTCGCGCTGCTGCTCGACGTCCTCGAGGCCGAGGTGCTGTCCGCGCCGCACGCGCTGCTCGACGCGCTGAGCGTCGCCCCACTGGGGCCCGAGCTTTCCCGCGCGCTCGAGCTCGCGACGCGCCATCGGCAGGCGCCGGTGCGCGCGGCCGCCGCCCTCGCCCTCGCGGCCGACCGCCCCGGCGGGCCGCTGCCCGACCCCGTGCCGGCGCTGCTCGCGCTCCTCGATGACGCGCCCGTCCGCTCCGCGGCCGTCGACGCGCTCAGCGGCCATCCCGCCCGGGATGTCGTGCCGCCCCTCGCCCGGCGCCTCGAGGCCGACCTCGACGACGAGCCCGCCTGGCAGGCGCTCCAGGCCTTCCGCGGCCCGACCGACGCGGCCCGCGACCCGCTCCTGCGGGCCGCGCGCGAGGGCTCGCCCCGCACGAGGGGGCGCGCGGCGCGCGCGCTCGGACGCCTCGCCGCCACCGACCGCCGTGACGTCCTCCTCGACCTCCTCGCCGCGGGCGACCCCGACGCCGCGCCCGAGGCGGCGACCGCGCTCCGGGGCGACGCCGCCGATCCCCGCGCGCGCGCGGGCCTGCTGGCGGCGCTCGACGCCGCGGCGCCGCAGGTCGCGGTCGCCGCCGGCCTCGCCCTCGCCCTCGTCCTCCCGCTCGACGACCTCGACCGACTGCCCGACCTCCCCCGGATCGTCGAGCGCGTGCGCGACGCCGTCCCGCGCGACGACGGCTTCGCGGCGATCGTCCGCCTCGGCCCCCGCGCCGCCGCGGCCGTCCCGGCCCTCGGCCACGCGATCGTCCGCGCCCAGGCCGTCCACCTGGCGCTGGACGCCCTCGAGGCGGTCGGCCTCGACGCGCCGGACGCCGTGGCCGCGCTCGGGCAGGCGGCGCGCACGGAGGCGGTCCCCTCCGCCCAGCGCCGCCGCGCCCTCACGCTCCTCGCCTCCGTCGGCCCCGCCGCCGCCGAGGTGATCCACGACGTCCTCGAGGCGCTCGTCGACCCGAGCGACGACCTCCGCGCCGAGGCGCGGCGCGTCCTCGCCGGCCTCGACCCGGCGGCCGTGCACGCCGCCCGCGACGACCTCGCCGAGCGCCTCGCGCGCGAGCCCGACCGCCGCGCCCGCTGGCGCCTCGAGGGCATCCTCCGCGCGCTCGACGTGCCCGCCCGCGGGGGCGACGAGTAGGGCCTGCTTCAAGCACACAACGTGTGATCGACGCGCCGAACCCGAGCGGAATGGAACCACACGCGAGGCGAGGGCGCGGAGGCCGAGGCGAGGGGGGTGGGGGGGG
>JAMLIC010000019.1 GCA_023954375.1 Planctomycetota bacterium | reverse complement strand
GAAGCGCTGCGCAAGAGCATGGGGCTCGACCGCAGCGTCGAGCAGGGCATCCTGCAGCATCACGAACGCCTCGACGGCTCGGGCTACCCGCAAGGACTCAAGGGCAAGGAGATCGGCATCTACGGCCGGATGACGGCGATCGCCGACTGCTTCGCCGCACTGATCGCCGATCGGCCGTACGCGAAGGGAGTCTCGCCGCAGGAAGCGCTGATGCAGATGTACAAGTGGTGCGGCGCCTCGTTCCACGAGCCGCTGGTCGAGCAGTTCGTCCAGGCCATCGGCGTGTTCCCCGTCGGCAGCCTGGTCGAACTGTCGAACGGCGAGGTGGCCATCGTCCTGGCCCACAATCGCGTGCGTCGGCTCGAGCCGCGCGTGCTGGTGCTGGCAGGCGCGGACAAGCGGCCGCTCGACGAGCCTTTCGAGCGCGACCTGCTGAACGGCCCGAGCGACGACGCCGGCCACTCGGTCCACATCGCGTGCGGCCTGCCTGCCGGAGCCTACGGCCTGAATCCGGGTGACTACTACGCCGACGACGGCGCCTCCTGCGACGGGCCGCTCCTTGCAGCCGCGTAGTGGCCTCCCGGCGCGCCTGTCGCCCGCCGGGCTGATCGCGCTCCTCGAACAGAGGCTGGTTCGCACCGACGGGGCACGCACCGCGCTGCTCTCGATCTCGCTGAGCCCCGCGGACCGTCTGCTGGCGATCGGACGCGGCGCCACCGCGCGCGCGGTGCTGGCCGAAGTCGGTGGCCGCGTCCAGTCGGTGCTCCGCAGCGGCGATCGTTTCGCGTTCGCGTCGCGTGAGGAGGTCTGGGTGCTGCTCGCGGACCTGCCGAGCGACTCGCTGGCGGTGCTGGCCGGGCGCAAGCTGCTGGAGCGACTGCGCCGTCCGATCGCTGCGATGCGGTCGCATCCTGAGGCGGACACGGTCCGGCTGGAGCCGGCGATCGGAATCGCCTGGGTGCCGGCCACGTCGCGGGTCGACCCGCTCGCGATGCTGTCGGTCGCCACCGACGCCCCGGCCGCCTCCCGGGCCGCGGGCGGCGGCCCGCCCGCCCGCGCACGCTCCTGCGCGCGCACGACCTCGACCAGCCCCGCGCCCCACGGCCACGCGCCGCACGCGGCCCG
This sequence comes from Planctomycetota bacterium, assembly GCA_023954375.1. Lineage (GTDB taxonomy): Bacteria > Planctomycetota > J058 > J058 > J058 > JAMLIC01. The sequence continues at coordinate 157,679 of JAMLIC010000019.1, read as the reverse complement.
GAAGAGCAGCGCGCCGAGGGCGTGGACGTCGGCCGCCAGCGCCGCCCGGTCGGGGCGGTCGAGGAGCTCCGGGGCGGCGCACGCGGGCGCGCCGGGCCACGCCGCCCACGGGCCGGGCGGCTCGTCGAGGCCCTCGAGCCGCGCCAGCGCGAGGCCGCCGAGGACGACCGCCCCGTCCGGCGCCGCGAGCAGCGCGTGCGGGCCGAGGTCGCGGTGGACGGCGCCCCGCGCGTGGAGCGCCGCGACCGCGCGGGCCGCCCGCGCGACCCGCTCGACGCGCGCGAGCAGGTCGCCCGCGTCGAGGTCGAGCGGCGCCGCGTCCGGCGCCGCCTGCCGCGCGACCCAGACCTCGCCGCCCGCCGCCACCCCGTAGGCCAGGGCCCGGAGCGCCTCCGGCGCGCCCTCGAGCCGGCGCCCGACCTCGACCTCGCGCGTGAGCAGCCGGAGCGCCGCCTCGCCCTCGAGGCCGCCGAGCCGCGCGGCCTCGACCTCGCACGCCGCCCCGGTCGCCTCGTCGCGCGCCAGCCACACCTCGCCCCGGCGGCTGCGCCCCTGATGGCGGTGGACCGTGAAGCGCCCGCCGAGGCGGTCTCCGACCTGCATCCCTGCCTCGCCCGCCGGCGCGTCGCGGGGGCGGATGCGGCGCCGGCCCGGCCCCGATAGGATACCTCCCGCGCGGCGCCGCGGCCCGGCGCCCCGAGAGAGGAACCCCGAATGACGATGGCCCGCTCGCTCGTCCTGCTCCTGGCCCTCGCCGCTCCCGCCGTCGCCGGGGACCAGGAGGCCTACGGCCTCCTGCGCCAGGCGTACGACCGCTGGAACGACCCGGACCCGGCCGAGGCCCTGCGGCTGGCCGACGAGGCCCTGGCGCAGAACCCGACCAGCAAGGTCGTCCGCACGCAGATCCTCCTGTTCATCGGCAGCCTGCACCAGGTGAAGACGGGCAACCTCGACGCCGCCCTCGAGCGCTACGACCAGATCATCCAGTCGCTCGTCGGCGTCGCCGACCCGCAGCTCAAGCAGCTCAAGGCCGAGGCCATGGTGCGCAAGGGGACGCTCGTCTACTCGGAGCGCAACGACCCCGAGGCGGCGCTGAAGCTCTACCAGTCGGCGCACCAGACCAACCAGCTCTCGACGACGGTCGAGAGCGCCTCCCAGCTCGCCTTCCGCATGGGGCGCGACCCCGCGCGGGGGCAGGCGGCGCGCGACAAGTTCATGGAGGTCGCGCTCAAGGCGGCCCAGGAGGCGGTGCAGCTGGCGCCGCGGCAGTTCGTGGGCGACGAGGCGCGCCAGGCGAGCAACCTCGCCAAGTGCCAGCTCCAGCAGGTGATCGTCCTCACCGCGCTCGGGCAGGCCGACGAGGCGAAGGCGGCGTGGGACGCGATCGACAAGGCGAAGTTCGGCGACGCGGCGCTCTACCAGCGGGCGCTCCTGCACGCGCTGCGCGGGGAGGCGGACGAGGCCACCGCGCTCCTCAAGCAGTTCATGGGCACCCGCCCCGCGGGCGAGGACGGCCGGGCGGCGCGCAACCAGCTGCGGAAGTTCATCCGCAGCGAGCCCGACTTCGAGGCGCTCCGGTCCCGGCCCGACTGGAAGGAGCTCGTCGAGGACGAGCCCACGCCCCGCCGCTGACCCAGGTGAGCGAGCCGACCCCGACGCCGGCGGGCGCGTTCGAGCGCACGCTCCTGGTCCACTTCCACGAGATCGACCGGGCGGGGATCGTCTACTTCGCCCGGATCTTCGAGTACTGCCACCGCGTGTACGAGGAGCTGCTCGCGGAGGTCGTGGGCCCGCTGGAGGCGTTCTTCCAGCAGAAGGACTGGGGCCTGCCGCTGGTCCACGCCGAGGCGGACTACGCCCGGCCCCTCCGCCTGGGCGACCGCGTCCGCGTGCGGCTCGTCGTGGAGCGCCTGGGCGAGCGCTCGGTGACCTTCGGCTACACCCTCACCTGCGCCGCGACCGGCGAGCCGCGCGCGACCGCGCGCCTCGTGCACGCGTGCGTCACCCTCCGGCCCGCCTTCGCGCCGCGGGCCATGCACCCCGACTACGTGGCGGGGCTCCGGGGCGCCGGGCTCCTCCCCGGCTGACGACGCCGGCGGTCGGCGAAGCCGAGCGAGGCCAGGAGCTTGCCCCCGGTGGGCGCGGGTGCCCGTTTCGCCGGCGGAACCCTCGCGAGTAGCATCGACCCCGGAGCCCGCGCGGTGGGGGAGCGGGCCAGGGAGGCCATGGAGCGGCGGACCTTCTTCAAGGTGGTCCTGGGCGCGGGCGGCGCGGCGGTGGCGGGGCTGCTGGGGATCCCCGGCGTCGCCACGATCCTGTCGCCCGTCCTGCGCCGGACGCCCGGCGCGCTGTGGGTGCCCGTCGGGCGGCTCGACGCGTTCCCGCCGGGCGAGGTCCGGCAGGCGCTCGTCCACGCCCCGCGCGCCTACCCCACGGACGAGGCCCTGCGGGGGCGCGCCGTCTACGTGTCGCGCGTCGACCCGCACGAGGTCGTCGTCTTCTCGCGCAGCTGCACCGACCTGAGCTGCCCCGTGCTGTGGGACGCCGGCAGCGGCTGGTTCCTCTGCCCCTGCCACGGCGGGATCTTCTCCGCCGACGGGCGGCCGCAGGCGGGCCCTCCGAGCCGCCCGCTCTACCGCTACGCCGCGCGCGTGCGCGCGGGGACGCTCGAGGTCGACCTGCGCTCCGTGCCGCCGATGCTCTGAGCCGTGCGACGAGGGGGGGTGGACCGCCGCGCGAGGCGCGCTGGAGGCCGCTCATGCTGTCGAGGGCCTGGGCCTGGGTGACCGACCGCCTCGGCCTGACGCCGATCTGGGAGGAGACCCTCGGCCGGCGCGTGCCGAAGACGCCCTGGTACTTCGGCGACGGGGCCGCGCTGCTCCTGCTCTTCGTCGTGCTCGTGGTGACCGGCGCGGTCATGACGCTGACCTACGCGCCGACCCCGGACGCGGCCTACCCGAGCGTGCGGCACATCACCGAGGAGCAGCCGCTCGGCTGGTTCGTGCGCGCCCTGCACTACTGGGCCGCCGGGTTCATGGTGGTGATGCTCGTCTGGCACGTCCTGCGGCAGGTCCTCGTCGCCGGCTACAAGGCGCCGCGCGAGGGCACGTGGCTCGTCGGCGTGCTGATCTTCTTCGCCGTCGTCGTCATGAGCTTCACCGGCTACCTGCTCCGGTGGGACGAGCGGGCGATCCACGCCGTGCGCGTGTCGCTCCACATGTTCCACCGCGTGCCGGTGCTCGGCGACGCGCTGGTCGTGTTCGTGCAGGGCGGCGAGGAGGCCGGGCCGCGGCTGCTCACGCGCCTCTACTCCGTCCACGTGATCTTCACGCCCCTCCTCCTCTACGGGCTGATCGGCCTCCACCTCTACCTGGTGCTCTTCCAGGGCACGACGACGCTCCGCGAGCGCCAGGAGCCGGTCGCCACGGCCGCGGAGCAGCGCGCGCTCTACGAGGCGCAGAAGGAGTCGGACGCGCTCGGCGAGCCGTTCTTCCCCGACACCGCCTTCCGGTCGGGGGTGATGGCCTTCACGGTGCTCGCCGTGGTCGTCGGGCTGACGCTCGGCGTCGGCCCCGCGCCGCTCTACCCCGAGGCGAACCTCATCGACCGCTCGTTCCCGGTCGAGGAGTGGTGGTTCTGGTGGTACAGCGCGCTGATCGCGCTCCTGCCGCCCGCCGTCGCGCCCTGGTTCGTGGTCGCCTTCCCGGCGGCGCTGTTCGTGGCCATGGTGGCCCTCCCCTTCGTCGACCGGAGCCCGGCGCGAGGGATGCGGCGGCGGCCGCTCGCCGTGGCCTTCGTGATCGCGGTCGTCGCCGCGCTCACGGGCCTCTCGGGGCTGCGCCTGCGCTCGCCCTGGACCGCCTGGCCCGACCCGGCGCCGCCGCCCGTGCCGCCCGGCGTCGTCCTCTCGCCCGAGGCGGAGGAGGGCCGGCGGCTCTTCGCGCGCTTCGGCTGCAACAGCTGCCACGCCGTCGCGGGGCAGGGGCGGCAGGTCGCGGTGGACCTCGCCCGGACCGAGCGGCGCTGGTCGCGCGACGAGTACCGGCGGTTCATCCTCAAGCCGCCCGACGACGTCGCCATGCCGGCCTACCGCGGCCGGCTCACCGAGGCCGAGCTCGAGCGCCTGCTCGACTATGTCCACGCCGCGCAGACGTTCCCGCGCGAGGCCCGCCCGGCGCGGCCGGCGGGCGGGCCGTTCAACCGCCCGCCCGCGGCCGGGCCCGAGCGGCCGGCGCCCGGGGCCCACGACCCGGCCAACGATCCGGCCAACGATCCGGCCAACGATCCGGCCGAGGAGGCGTCGAAGTGACGAGGCGGGCCCTGGTCGTCGCCCTGCTGGCGCTCCCCCTGCTCGGCTGCCCGGCGGAGCACCCGCAGTCGGCGCTCCACCCGGCCAGCGACGAGGCAGGCCGGATCGCGCGCCTGTGGTGGGTGATGCTCGGCGTCTACGGCGCCGTGACCCTGGCCACGTTCGCCCTGCTGGCCGCGGCCCTGCTCCGCCGGCGCGACGCCGAGGCGCCGGGCGGCGGCGTGCGCTTCGTGGTCGTGGCGGGGATCGTCGTCCCCACGGTGATCCTCGTGGGCATGCTCCTCTACTCGCTGCGCGTGAGCACGGGGTTGATGATGCCGGCGCAGGCGGCGTTCACGATCCGGGTGACGGGGTTCCAGTGGTGGTGGGACGTGCGCTACCCCGACCACGGGGTCGTCACGGCCAACGAGCTCTACGTGCCGGTGGGCGAGGTCGTGCGGCTGGAGCTGCGCGCGGCCGACGTCGTGCACAGCTTCTGGGTGCCGAACCTGCACGGGAAGATGGACCTCCTGCCGGAGCACCCGAACCAGTTCTGGCTGCGGGCCGAGGCGCCGGGGGTCTACCGCGGGCAGTGCGCCGAGTTCTGCGGGCTCCAGCACGCCCTCATGGCCTTCGACGTCGTGGCCCTGCCGAAGGACGAGTTCGAGCGCTGGGTGGCCGAGCGTCGCCGCCCGCATCCCGAGCCGGGGGACGACGAGCTGCGCCTGGGGCAGGAGGTGTTCTTCCGCGCCGGCTGCAACGCCTGCCACGCCGTCGGCGGGACGGACGCGGTGGCCCTCGTCGGCCCCGACCTGACCCACATCGGCACGCGGCGCACGCTCGGCGCGGGGACCGTCCCCAACACGCGCGGCGACCTCGCCGGCTGGATCTCGCAGCCGCAGGTGCTCAAGCCGGGCAACCTGATGCCGCCCACCTACCTCGAGCCGCGGGAGCTCCACGCGCTCGTGCGCTGGCTGGAGTCGCTGCGATGAGCGTCGTCACGGCGCCCCCCTCGACGCGGGCCGGCTTCGAGCGCACGTGGCAGGGCCACCCGGGCGTGCGCGGCTGGCTCATGGAGGTCAACAACCAGCCGCTGGGCAAGCGGTTCATGCTGACCGCCTTCATCTTCTTCCTGCTCGGCGGCGTGCTGGCGCTGCTGATGCGGCTGCAGCTGGCGGTCTCCGACAACGACCTGATCGGGCCGCAGGTCTTCAACCAGCTGTTCACGATGCACGGCTCGACGATGATGTACCTCTTCGCCGTGCCGTTCCTCGAGGGGCTGGCGCTCTACCTGCTCCCGCTCCAGCTCGGCTCGCGCGACGTGGCCTTCCCGCGGCTCACGGCGTTCAGCTACTGGACCTACCTGTTCGGCGGGATCCTCTTCTACGCCAGCTTCCTGGTCGGCGTCGTGCCCGACGCCGGCTGGTTCGCCTACACGCCGCTGTCGGGCCCGCGCTACTCGGGGCTCGGCGTCGACTTCTGGCTGCTGGGGCTGTCGCTGGTCGAGGTCGCCGGGATCACCGCCGGCGTCGAGATCCTGGTCACGATCGTGAAGCTGCGCGCGCCCGGCATGACGCTCGGCCGCATGCCGCTGTTCGTGTGGACCATGCTCGTCACGGGCGGCATGATCATCTTCGCCTTCACGGTCCTGCTCACGGCGACGATCCTGCTCGAGCTCGACCGGGCGGCCGGGACCGCGTTCTTCGACCCCGAGCGCGGCGGCAACACCCTCCTCTGGCAGCACCTGTTCTGGTTCTTCGGCCACCCGGAGGTCTACATCGCGTTCCTGCCGGCCACCGGGATCGTGTCGGCGGTCGTCGCCGCGTCCGCCAGGCGGCCGGTCGTCGCGCACGTCCTGGTCGTCGTGGCGATCGTGATGACCGGGTTCCTCAGCTTCGGCCTGTGGGTGCACCACATGTTCGCCACGGGGCTGCCGGAGCTGGCCATGCACTTCTTCAGCGCGGCGAGCCTCATGATCGCCGTGGCCAGCGGCATCCAGGTCTTCGCCTGGATCGGGACGCTCTGGGGCGTGCGGCCGGACTACCGGACCCCGTTCCTCTACCTGCTCGGGTTCTTCCTCATCTTCGTCGTCGGCGGCATGACGGGCGTCATGGTCGCGGTCGTGCCGTTCGACCTGCAGGTCCACGACACCTACTTCGTCGTGGCGCACTTCCACTACGTGCTGATCGGCGGCGTGGTGTTCCCCGTCTTCGCCGGGCTGGCCTTCTGGCTGCCCAAGGTCACGGGGCGGCTGCTCGACGAGCGCCTGGGCGCGGCGAGCTTCTGGCTGAGCTTCGTCGGCTTCAACCTGACCTTCTTCCCCATGCACATCATGGGGTTCCTCGGCCTGCCGCGGCGGGTCTACACCTACCCGGCGGCGCTCGGCCTCGACGCGCACAACCTCGCCGCGACGACCGGCGCGTTCATGATCGCCCTCGGGACGCTCGTGTTCATCGGCGCCTTCCTGCACAGCCTCCGCAGGGGGCGGCCCGCCGGCGAGGACCCGTGGAAGGCCGACACGCTCGAGTGGTCGGTGCCGTCGCCGCCGCCGAGCTACGCCTTCCGCCGCCCGCCGGTGGCCCGCGGGCGCCACCCGCTGTGGGAGCGCGGGCGGCCCGACGCCGCCGTCGAGGCCCAGCACCAGCGGGTCACGGAGGCGCTCGACGCGGCGCCCGGGACGTGGCGGGCGACCCTGAGCACCGACCCGCTCACGGGGGCGCCGCAGGGGGTGCAGTGGCTCCCCGGGCCGGCGATGAGCCCGTTCCTGGTGGCGCTCGGCCTCGTCATCGCGGCGATCGGGGTCGTGGCGGACCTCTACATCCTCGACCTGGCCGGGGTCGTCCTGGCGGTCGGGGGCCTGGTGCGCTGGCTCCAGCCCGACGAGGCCCGCCTCGAGCGCCTGCGCCAGGACCCGGCGCCGCGCGCCGCGGGCCTCCCCGTGTTCACCACGGGCGCCGCGTCCACGGGGTGGTGGGGCGCCCTGTGCCTCGTGGTGATCCTCGGCACGGTCTTCGCCGCGCTGCTCTACACCTACTTCTACCTGTCGCTCTTCTCGGACGCCTGGCCGCAGGGCGGCCTCCAGCGGCCGGGCTGGGGGCTGGCCGGGCCGGCCGTCGGCGCGCTGCTCCTGGCGGCGGCGGCCCTGTGGGGCGGGCGGCGCGCGTTCCACGCCGGGCGGCGCGCCGGGTTCATCGAGCTCATGGTCGGGTCGGCCGTCGGCGGGACGGCCGCGGCCGTGCTCGTGCTCGTCGAGCTCGTCCGGCTGCCGTTCGGGCCCGGCGTGAACGCCTACGCCTCGGCCCACTTCACGCTCAGCGGCCTGGCGATCCTGACCCTGGCCATGGGCGTGGCCGTCGTCGCCGCGACGACGCTCCGGCTCGAGCGCCGGCTCGAGGCCCGTGACGACTTCGACGCGCTGCAGCTGCAGGTGACCACCATGCTCCACGGGTTCGCGCTCGTCGCCGCGCTGGCGACCCTCGTCGTCCTCCACACGTCGCCGGTGGTGCTGTGAGGCCGCCCGAGCCACGGGCGCAGGACCCGCAGGCCGGTCGCGGCCGGATCTGGGTCGGCCTCTGGGGCCCGGCCGTCGTCTGGCTGGTCCACTTCCTGGCGCTCTACGCGCTCGCCGAGTTCGGCTGCCTGAGCCCGCTGGCCGATCGCGTCGTGCTCGGCGCGTCGCTGGTGGCGTGGCTGGTGCTCGCCGTGACCGCCGTGTGCCTCGCCCTCTCGGGCGGCATCACGTGGCTGGCCTGGCAGGTCGATCAGCGGCTGACCCCCCTGGCGACCTCCGGGCCGGAGGCCGACCCCGGCCCCGACGCCGGCCGCTTCGCCGGGCGCGCCGGGTGGATGAGCGGGCTCCTGTTCACGCTGATCATCGCGGTCGAGGCCGTGCCGGTGTTCTTCTTCCTGCGCGACTGCGGGGTCAAGGCGCTGCCATGAGCGCGCGCGCCGCGTGGACGCCCCTCGCGCTGGCCCTGCTCCTCGCGGGGCCCGCCGCCGCCCACGACCCCTCGGCCGCCCGCGAGGCCTGGGTCCCGGACCCGCTGACGGCGTTCAACCTCGCGGCGCTGGCCGCCGTCTACGCCCTCGGCCTGCGGCGCCTCTGGGCGCGCGACGGGGGGGCGAAGGCGGTGACGCCGCGCCGCGCCGGCGCCTTCGCCGCGGGCGTGGTCGTCCTCGTCGGCGCCCTGCTCTCGCCGGTCGCCGCGCTCGCCGAGGAGCTCAACTGGGTCCACATGGTGCAGCACATGCTGCTCATGAACGTGGCCGCGCCGCTCGTCGTCCTCGGCGCGCCCCTGCGCGTGACGCTCTGGGCCTTGCCGCGCGGCGCGCGGCGCGGCTGGGGCGGCGCCCTGGCGCGCCTCGACGCCTGGCGCCCGGGCGGCTACGTCCTCGGCCAGGCCCTGCTGATGTGGGCCCTCTACGGCCTCGTCCTGTGGGTGTGGCACGTGCCCCGCTTCTACGAGGCCGCCCTGCGCGCCCCGCGCCTGCACGACCTGCAGCACCTGAGCTTCTTCGTCGTCTCGTGCCTCTTCTGGCGCGTCGTGCTCGACCCCCTGCGCCGCCTGGCCCTGAGCCGGGCGCTGTCGGTCGTCTACCTGTTCGCCACGTCGCTGCACGCGACGCTGCTCGGGGTGTTCATGGCCCTGTCGCCGGCCGCCTGGTATCCGATCTACGAGCCGCGCGTCCGCGCCTGGGGGCTGACGGCCCTCGAGGACCAGCAGCTCGCGGGCCTGATCATGTGGATGCCCGCCTGCATGATCTACGCCGCGATCGCCGCCGTGCTCTTCGGCCTGTGGCTGCACGAGGAGGGGGGAGAGGGCGAGCCATGCCGCGCGACCTGACCCGCCTGCTCATGGCCGCCGTCGCGGCCGCCGTCGCCTGGCGCGCGGCGCAGGCCGTCTCGCCGGCGCACCGCCGCGCCGCGCCGCGGCCCGAGCCCGTCCGCGCCCCGCGCCCGGCCGCGCCGACGCTCGACCGCCCGTTCCCGGACGAGGCGGCGCTCGAGCCGGCGCTCGAGCCGACGGCCGCGGCGCCGGCGCCCGGGGACGGCGAGCCCCGGGTGGGGTTCCTGAGCGTCCTGGTGCTCGGCGGCTTCCTGCTCCTGGGCATGGTGGTCGTCGACGTGGGCTGGCGCGGCCTCCACCGACTGCCGCAGCCGGCCGTGTGGGGCCTCGTCGACACCGACCCCGAGCGCGGGCGCCAGGCGATCCTGCGCCACGGCTGCGGCTCGTGCCACGTGATCCCCGGGATCAGCACGGCGGTCGGCCGCGTGGGCCCGCAGCTCGTCGACTTCGGCAACCAGACCTTCGTGGCCGGCGTGCTCGCGAACGTCCCGGAGAACCTCGTGCGCTGGCTCATGCACCCGCAAGAGATCAACCCGCTGACGGCCATGCCGGACCTCGGCGTGACGGAGCAGGAGGCGCGGGACATCGCGGCGTACCTCTACGCGAACCCGAGGTGAAGGGCGACTCGATCTCCTACGCCTACGATCAGGTCGGGAACCTGCTCGCGAGCGACGACACGGCGGCGGGGCTGGGGGTGTCGGAGTTCGAGTACGACGCGATGGACCGGCTCGTCGAGAAGACGACCGTGGCCGGTGTGGTGGCCTATGAGTACGATCTCAGCGGCATGAAGACCCGGGTCACGGACCCCAACTCGGAGGCCACGACGCACGCCTACGACGAAGCGGGGCGGCTGATCCGGGCGACGGTCCTCGACACGCCGAACCGCGAGAACTACTTCCACCACGACCGCTCGGGGCTGATCGAGCGGAAGGTTCTCGCGGGCGACAAGGTCGTCTCCTACTACGCGTACGACGTGGCGGGCCGGCTGAGCAGCCTGGTGAACCGTGACGACGCGGCGGCGGTGATCTCGTCGTTCGTCTACCAACGGAACCCGAACGGCGCGGTCACGCAGGTCGAGCACGAGGACGGCGAGTTCACCTACTACGCGTACGACGCGCTGGACCGTCTGACCGAGGAGCGGCGCGTCCAGAACCCGACCGTGTATGGGTTCGCCTACGAGTACGACGCGGCGTCGAACAGGGTCCAGAAGGTCGACCTCGTCGAGGACGAGACGACGAACTACACGGTCGACGCGCGGAACCTGATCCAGAGCGAGGTCACCGGCGCGGACGAGATCGCCTACGAGTACGACCAGGCGCAGCGCATGAAGCGCCGGGCGTCGGCGGACGAGGCGACCGTCTTCACCCACAACCAGCGCGACCTGCCGACCAAGGTGGAGTTCGAGGTCGAGAGCGGCACGCCCGACCCGAACCAGGAGTTCCTCTACACGGGCACCGGCGAGCGGGCGGTGATGGTCAGTAGTTCCTTCGGGCCCACGCTCCTTGCCTATGACGGGACGCGCCTGCTCCTGGAGAAGTTCGCGGGCGGGGGTGCGTTCGGGAAGTACCGCTGGGCGGGCGGCGTGCCGATCGAGACCTATGACGGCGAGTTCTCGGCCATGGGGACCCCGGTGCTCGACGAGCGGGGCTCGGTCGAGCGGCAGGTGGGGCTCACTGGGCGGGTGATCTACGACCGCTTCGGCGTGGAGTGTGCGAACGACCTGGTGGGGACGACTAGGACGCGGTTCGTCAGCCCGGTGTTCTTGAGGCTGGGGACGAGCGAGCCGCTGTACCTTGCCCAGAGTGGGCTCTATCTGGCCAACCCGAACATTTTCCTTTTCCCATGCTGCACGTCGCGTGCACGGCGGCAGGACGGGGCGTTTGGCGAGAATGTGAACGACTGCGGTCGAGAGGATGGTGGGCAGCCGACGCAAGACGAATGGCTCTGTCCGCCGTGGGTCATCAACTGCCAGACGCCTCGGGAAATGTGTGTGCCGATTCGCATTGTGGTTCGTGCGCCGGCAACCAAAATGGCGGGTGGGACAAGAACGATGGCTCGCAGGCAGGACTTCTCCGGTGCAGAGCTCGGCCGTTCGGAGCAGCAACTCTGGCTGGGGCCAATACAGTTTGGGGACATCCCGCGGGAGCAAGAGCCTTTGGGCATGCCAGCCATGGGTTTCGGATTTGATGTCCGAGTGAGTCTGCATCCCGACACGAGCGACATTCGTCTGTGCCAGTATCGGCAGCAGGTAAAGGGGTCGATAGTTGAGAACGGCGTTACGCGCTTCGCGGAGGCCGACTTCATCCCTGATCCCCGCATTGGATCGAATGGTGATATTGTAGATTATCGCGGCCCCACCGAATGGGACAATCGGCCCGGCCGGAAGTTTGTTTGGTGGCACGATCAACCTGGCATTGGCAAGTTTGGCGCTGCCGGGCAACTTTTCCCCTTCCGGGCGCCACAGCAGTTTGGTCTTGATTTGACCTTCATGATAGTCGTGGTCGGGACTAATCGCTTTCAGTTGAGCACGGAATTCCGTGTTGCTGCCCAGTTCGCGAATGGATTGATTGCGCAGGGCACGAATCCAGTCGGGCCTGGGGAGTTGGAGACCATTCCCGTACTCAAGGGTGGGCCTGAGGGTCCTCCCGCTCAAGCACCTTCAAATGACGTTCCGTCGCCCAGTAGCCACAACTCTCGTACGACATCGAGGTCGGGATGAGGCGGCGAGGGTGGTCAGCAGCGGTTGCCCTGGTATTGGCATTGGTCGTTGTTCTGCACGCTCTTGGAGAGCATGTGCTTGTGTTCATGCTCTCTCGACCTGGTCGAACTTGGGCACATGAGCGGCTCATTGCAGACGAGCGGCCCCGAAGCGTTCAGGTGGGAGTTGCGCGGCTCCTGGGTGGCCGCTACGACGAATCAACCCGCCTTGTTGCTGCGTCGGTTCTTCTAATGCAGCGTCCAGAACTCGCTCCGTCTGGCTTCCGCGGGCTCCTCCTGGACGGAGTGTCGTTGCGAGCGCCTCTTGAGTGGGAAGAATTTGTTGTTGCTTGCGAGAGCGATTACTCAGTCGAAATTTCTGGCGGTGATAAGGTTCCTGCCGTGCTGAGCAGTGGCACAGGATCGGTGCTTTCGACCACTATCGTCACCGAGCCGTCGCCCCGGGCAAGAGGGCATTGAACTCGAACCCGTAGTGTTCCATTGCTCAGCCGACGCCCAGATCCAGGAGTTGTGAGGGAGCCGGTGTGAACGTCACGGAGAGGACGACGACCCCTACGACGCGGTCCGAGGGATTTCCGTGGCAACACCTGTCCCAGAGGAGTTCCGGACGCGGCATGGGACGTTCGGTGCAGCCGCCACGCATCCCGGCCGAACGGGCAGACGCTGCACATGCGCGAGACGGAGCGACGAGCGGTGTCGAGAGACCGCGGCACAGGCGCGGATCAGGCGGCTTGAGCGGGTTCTCGCGCTTGCGCGCTCGGCGAGAGCGTGCCCGCGCCCATGCTCGGCGCGGATCCATTTCCTTCCGCGCCGGCCGGCTCGCCCCGCGCAACTCCCGCCCTGTGCTACGGCATTGACGAGATGGTACGTTTCGACTCTCTGAAGTTGCCCGAGAGCGTGCAGCCACACCGCGGTCCACCAGGCGGCGAACGTCACCGGCCTGGGCCGACACTCGGAAACCTGTCCCAGAGGATTTCCCGACAAGTCAGGGGCCGCTCGTCCCAGCCGGCGCGCATCGCGGACGGACGGGCTGAAACCTGTCCCAGAGGAGTTCCCGACAGGTCAGGGGCCGCTCGTCCCAGCCGGCACGCATCGCGGACGGACGGGCAGGCGCTGCACCGGGACGAGACGGAGCGGCGCGCGGCGACGAGCGACCTCGGCAATCCCGCGTACGTGGCGCCAGCCGGGCCACATGGCCCGGCTGCAGCGATAGGAGGGTGAGCGGGTGACGGCGGACCGCTCAGGCCGCGGCGCGACAGGTGACCCCGAACTGCACGCGGAGCCAGTAGGTGCCCTCGGGGAAGACGGCGTCGCGGTCGCCCTGGCGGTAGCGGGCGAGGGCCTGGCGGTACTCGTGCCAGAACTCCACCTGGGTCTCGAGGAGCTCGATCCGGCGCCACTTGTCGCGGCAGGCGATCCGCGGGTTGAGGCTGCCGTCCGGAGCCGTGGATCCGGGGCTGGCGTTGGGCTCCTGCCGGAGCACGGCCTCGGCGCCCAGCCAGGGGCGGCCCGCGCGCTGGCGGTGGAGCTGCGCGACGCGCTCGTCCACGGCGCGGCCGAGCAGCGCGCGGAACTCCTCGGGCGGCATGGCGGCGAACGCCGGCGGGACGGTGATCGCCAGGCGGGCGCGGTCCGGCAGGGGGTCGCGCGCCGGCTCACGGCGGCGCCGGCGTGCGCGGGCGGAGTCGTCGGCCCGGTCAGCCTCCTCGTCGGCGTCGGCGGCGGGCTGCCGGAAGAAGAAGTCGGGCCGCGCCGCGTCGACGACGCGCGTGCCCACGTCCTCGGCGAGCGTGTGCAGACCGGGCCACTCGCCCGGCGTGGGCACGAGGCCGGCGGCGACGCCGTTGGTGATCACATAGACCAGCTTGTCCAGGACAGCCGCCTCGTCTCCCAGGTGCACGGCCGAGTAGCTCCCCGGCGCCCACAGGCTCTCGCCTCGACGAAGGTGGACGTTCAGCGCCTTGGCCACGTTGCAGTGGAGCCAGCGGAGGAACTCGGGGAGCGTGCCGCGCGGATCGGTCACCAGGCCATGCCAGTGGTTGGAGAGCACGATCAGGGCATGGACCTGGATCCCGTACTTCTCCGCCGCGAGGGCCAGGCAGTAGGAGAAGACGGCCTCGACCTGAGGGGACGGGCGCAGAAGAAACATGCGGCCGAAGCATCTGCGCGTCACGAGGAGCGTGCGGCCCGGGACGACATGGCGCGGTAGGGTCATTGCCGCGCGCCACGCACGGCGCCGGCCAGCGGAAGGCGAGAGGCGCTGGAGTCGTCCGCTCCTCGCCGCGCCCAGGCCGAGCAGGCGCTGCCCGTCGTGCCAGGCGACCGTCCCACCCCCCCCGCCCCCGCGAGCGCAAGGTGCACGGGCGCACCCCCTTGCAGTAGAGCACCGTGGGCGAGCCGGGCCCGCGGCGGACGATCCGCCCGCGACACGCCTCGCCGGAGTTCGCGCTCCGTGGGCGAAGGCGATCGCGCGCGCCCGAGGCGCCGGAGGCGTCGGCGCCGGCGGCTGGGCGTGAGACGTTGTCTGCGGCGAGGTTGCGGCCGACGCTACAGGGCGCGCCGCGTGACGCAGCGCTACTGCGGGCACGAGCCGTGTCGGAGGGCGGTGCGACGCTGGCAGGCTGCACGGCGACAGCGGCGCCGGCGGACGCGCCGCGAGGTGCGCCTCCAGCGCAACGCCGCCGAGCGCGAACGCCGCGCCACGAGGCGCGAGTCGGCGTCGCGAGCCCCCCGGCGAGTTCGGCATGGTCACGCCCTTCGTGCCCGCCGGCGCGGGCGGGTCTGCGCGCGACCGGGGTGCCACCGCCCGCCCAGGGCGTCGCGGGCGCCCGCCTCCTACTGCGGCCCCCGCTGCGCAGCCACCATGCGCCGGGTGCTCGACCGCGAGCGCAAGCACGCTCGGCGCGCCACGCCCGCCGGACGCTGGAAGCGCGCGGCCGAGTACCGACGCGCCCGTGAGCGCCGCCAAGGCGCCCGCGCCCGGCGGCACGCGCGCGCGCCGCTGGTGCGGTCCTCCGCTATCGGCAGGCCCCTGCGCCCTCCCTACCCTGCGTCCCTCGAACGCTGGAGCGGAGGGAGGGACCATGGACCGGACAGCACCAGCCGAGGTCGAAGCGGCGAGCGCGCCTGACCCGCTGCGCCTGGAGATCGACGGGCTGGCGTACGTCCTCGACCGGCCACCCAGCAAGGCCGGAGCGAAGGTGGTCGCCTCGGTGGCCCTCGCGGCCGGCGGCGCCGCCGCGCCCCTCGTCGACCGGGTCGACCTCTTCGGCTTCCGCTCGCGCCGCGCCTTCGCGTGCCTCGTCGCCGACGCCTTCGGCCGGGCCCTCGACGTCGTGCTCGGCCACCTCGCGGCGCTCCTCGACCAGGTCGAGCGCGCGGTGCCGGCGCAGGAGCGCCCGGGGCCGGTCGCCCTCACGGGCGCGCGCCGCGACGCCGCGGAGCGGCTCCTCGGCGCGCCGGACCTCCTCGACCGCGCGGCCGCGGCGCTGGAGGCCCTGGGCTACGTGGGCGAGGGGCGGAACCGGCGGCTGGCCTACCTGGTCGCGACGAGCCGCCTGCTCCTGCGCCCGCTCTCGGCGATCCTCCGCGCGCCCTCGGGGGCGGGCAAGAGCACGCTCCTCGAGCGGGTGTCGGCGCTCGTCCCCGAGGAGTCGGTCGAGCAGCTCAGCCGGCTGACGCCGCACGCCCTCTACTACCTGGGCGCCGACTGCCTCCGGCACCGGCTCGTCCTCGTCGACGAGCAGGCCGGCGCCAGCGAGGCCGACTACCCGATCCGCACCCTCCAGAGCCAGGGCTTCCTGCGCATGAAGCTCGTGCTCAAGGGCCGGACGGAGACCTTCACGGTGCACGGCCCCGTGTCGATCATGTCGGGCACCACGGCGACCGACCTCGACCCCGAGAACACGTCGCGGGTCCTGGAGCTGCTCCTCGACGACTCTCCCGCCCAGACCCGCGCGGTCCAGGAGGCGCAGCGCCGGCTGTGGGCGGGCGAGGCCAGGCCGGGCCCCGACGTCGCCCTCTGGCGCGACGCGCAGCGCGCCCTCGAGCCCATGGACGTGGTCGTCCCCTTCGCCACGAGGCTGTCGTTTCCGGCCAGGACCACGCGCGACCGCCGCGAGCAGGAGAAGCTGCTCGGGCTCGTGGCCAGCCACGCGCTCCTGCACCAGCGGCGGCGGGAGCGCGACGACGAGGGCCGGCTGGTGGCGAGCGTCGCCGACTACCGCGCGATCTTCGACCTCTACTGGCCCATGATCGAGGGGCAGGTCGAGGACCTCTCCCCGCGCGCCGCGGCGCTCTACCGCGCGCTGGCCCGCCGCGAGGGCGACGCGACGGTCTCCCGGCGCGAGGCGGCGGCCCTCCTCGGCTGGACCTACACGACGACGCGCCGCGCGCTCGACGAGCTGGTCGCCCACGAGCTGGTGAAGCTCGTCGCGGGCGACGCGCCGCGGCGGTACCGCGTGCTGGACGGGACCGCCGCGGTCCCGGGGGTGACGGGCCTCCTGCACCCCGACACGCTCGAGGACGCGGCGCCGGCGTCGGCGCCGGGGCCGCGGCGCCGCCGGACGCCGCGCGCGTAGCCCCCACCGGTCGCGGCAGGCCTCTGGCAGGCCCCTGGCAAGGGGGTGGCAGCCCCCACGGCAACCCCAACCCCTGACCCTGGCCGAGTTTCGCGCCGAGGAGTCGCTCCATGTCGAGGAAGAGCAAGATCCGGAAGCGGAAGAGCGCGGCGACGGCGCTCGGGTGGCCCGACGCGATCGAGCGCTACGAGGAGCACCTGTTCGCCCGGGGCGCCTCGCCGCGCACGGTCGACAGCTACGGGCGCGAGCTGCGCAGCTTCGCCGAGCACGCGGGCGAGGGCGGGCCCGCCGAGACGACGCTCGGCGACCTGCGCGCCTACCAGTCCGGGCTCATGACCGGCGAGGCCACGCGACGCGGCCGGCCGCTCGGCGCCGGCACGGTCGCGCGCGTGACGGCCACGCTCGCCAGCTTCTTCGCCTTCCTCACGGGGGAGGGCCTGCTCGCCGACGACCCTTCGCGGCGGCTCGAGCGGCCGAAGAAGGCGCGTCCGGTGGGCGACGTGCTCTCGCTCGCCGAGGTGAAGCGCCTCCTGGCCGCGACCGGGGCCGCGTCCCCGCACGCCCTGCGCGACCGCGCCATGGTCGAGGCGCTCTACGGCACCGGGCTGCGGCGGGCCGAGCTCCTGGCCCTCGACCTCGGGGACCTGCGGCCCGACGAGCGCGAGGTGGTGGTCCGTCACGGCAAGGGCGACAAGGGCCGCGTCGTGCCCGTCGGTCGCGCCACCTGGCACGCGCTCACGGCCTACCTGGAGCGGGGCCGGCCCGGGCTCGTCGGGGGTCGCGCGGAGGTCGAGCCCGCCGTGTTCGTCAGCCAGCGCGGGCGGCGCCTGTGCGCGCAGCGGCTCAAGGAGGTCCTGGACGAGCTCGCGCGCAGGGCCGGGATCGCGCGCAGGCTCACGCCGCACACCCTGAGGCGGACGTACGCCACCCACCTGCTCGAGAACGGCGCCGACCTGCGCCAGATCCAGCTCCTCCTCGGCCACGCCAGCCTGGACACGACCGCGCTGTACCTGCGGCTGTCGACGGCGAAGCTGCGGCGCGACCTGCTCCTACGCCACCCGCGGGAGCGCTTCGAGTGAGCGCGACGCGTCGGGCGAGGGCCGAGCTCGACGACGTCCTGGCGCTCCTGCGGCGGGACCTCCAGCGGCGCGGCGCCGCGGCGGCGACGATCCGCACGCTCGCCTCGACGGCCCGGACCTTCCTCTCCCGCGTGACCCCGCCGCTCGTGAAGCTCGAACGCGAGGACGTGGCGCGCTACCTCGCCGCGCGCGCGCGCGAGCTCTCGCGGTCGAGCCTGCGGAGCGAGCTCACCCGGCTGAGGGCCCTCTTCCGCGCGCTCCTCGCGGCCGGCGTCGTCGCGCGCGACGCGACCGAGGGACTCGTCGTCTCGCGGCCCGCGCGGCGCGCGCAGGTCGTGCTCGGCCAGGCGAGCGTGGCCCGCCTGCTCGCCGCGTCGGGGGTGGCCGCCGAGGACGCGGACGCCCGCGTGCGCGCGCTGGCCCTGCGGAATCGCGCGGCCCTGGAGCTGCTCTACGGCCTCGGGCTGCGCCAGAGCGAGCTGCGCGAGGCGCGCCTGGTGGACCTGGACCTCGGCGGCGGGAGCCTGCGCGTGCGCTCCGCCAAGCGCGGTCGCGCGCGCACCCTCCCGGTCCCGGCGGCGTGCGTGCCCTGGCTCGAGCGCTGGCTGCGCGAGGGGCGGCCCGTGCTCGCCCGCGGCGAGGATGAGGCGCGGCTGATCGTCTCCGACCGCGGCCGGCCGCTGTCGACCTGCGACGGCGTGTGGCGGGTCGTGCGCGGCGTCGCCCGGCGGGCCGGCGTGGTCGTGAGCCCGCACGTGCTGCGGCGCTCGGTCGCCACGCACCTGGTCAGGGCCGGCGTGAACGTGAAGGCCGTGCAGGCGCTCCTCGGGCACGCCTCGCTGACGACCACGGCCCTCTACGTGGCGGTCGACCAGGCCGACCTGCGCGCGGCGGTGGAGCGGCTGCCTGGCACGAGCGGGTGATAGGCTGGCTGTCGGGGAGGTGTGCCGTGCCCCAGAGCAAGAAGAAGACGACCAAGAAGAAGCGCCCGCGGTCGTCGCGGGCGTCATGGAGCGAGGGTGAGCGCCGCACCGACCGCGAGGCTGCTCGGGCGGGCGTGAAGCCGATCCGGGACGTCGCGGATCTGGCGTTTCTTACTCCAGAGGAGGGCGAGGAGTTCATGGAGGCGATCCGGCAGCTCCGCTCCATGGACAAGCGCGCGCGGGAGTCGAAGGAGAAGCGAAAGCGGGCGTCAAGGCGCGCATGACGATGGCCCAGCCCGTCCTGCTGGACACGAACGTCGCCAGCTTCCTGTTCGCGGTCCGGCCGGAGCGAGCCCTGTATCAGTCGGCGCTACGGGACCGACGCCTGGCCATTTCCTTCCAGACGGAGGCGGAGATGCTCGCGGGTGCCGACGCACGGGGCTGGGGCGCCAAGCGGCGGCGGATGCTCGCGAAGTTCTTCGACGGGGTCATGGTGATCTATCCCGAGCGCGAAACCGTGAGGACCTGGGCCCACCTCCGCGCTGCGCTGGAGAAGCAGGGCCTCGTCGTCGAGACGGCCGACATGTGGATCGCCTCAATCGCGCTGACGCGCAATCTGACGCTCCTGGCCCACGACGCCGTGTTCCGGCAGATCGCCGGGCTCAAGCTCGTCTGCCACGCTTGATCGGGCGCTCGCAGAGCGACAGGAGAGCGGGGCGGGTTCGGCTCGTGTTCGCGTTCTGGGGGGCAGGGCGAATCGTATACGCCTACGATCAGGTCGGGCGCTGGAGCGCGCTCAGTCCGGCAGGTCGACCCCGCGCTCGCGCAGCCACTCGCGCACGGCGCTGACGGGTACCGCGCGCCGCGTCCCTCGGCGCGCGTCCCAGCTCGCGTGCACGCCCACGAGCCTCCCGCCCTCGTCCAGGAGCGGCGCGCCCGAGTGACCCCAGAAGGTCCAGGCGTCGTGCACGAGGCGCGCCGGCCCCGCGCCGTCCGCCTGGCCCAGGGCCCTCCCGGTCGAGACGTGGAACTCGCCGTGCTCCGCCGTCCGCTCGCTGGGCGTCCCGATGCATGCCAGCCAGGCGCCGCGCGCGGGGTCCTGCGCCGCGAGCCGCACGAACGGCAGGCGGCGGGCCGCCGCCACCGCCTCGCGCTCGCCGAAGAGCAGGCTCGCCCGGGGGGAGACGAGCTCGAGCAGGGCCAGGTCGCGCGCCCGGTCGACCGCCTTGCAGTGGCCGCGCATGACAGTCCCGTCGGGGAACTCCACCGGGATCCCCGGGAGGCTCATGAGGGCCTCGAGCCGGGGGTCGTCGACGTCCACCCCCTGTGGGAAGAGGTTGTGCGCGCAGGTGAGGACCAGCCCGCGCGGCGTCAGGTTCACACCGCTCGCGCCGCCAACGCGCACGCAGGCGGGCTGGGCCGCCGCCAGCGCCGCCCGGCGCGGCCCGGGGCCGATCGCCTCCTCGAGCTGTGGGAGGTAGGAGTTGGCCGGCCGGGGCACGGGCGTGATCACCAGCTCGAGGCGGCCCCCGTCCCGCTCGACCACGAGCGCCGCCGGCTGGCCCGGGCGGAGCGCGGCATGGGCGGCGTCGTACTCCGGGTCGGTCACCGCGGGCCGGCCGCCCAGGGTCACGAGGCGGTCTCCGGCGCGCACTCCCGCCCGAAGGGCCGGCGAGGCGGGGAACACGCCCCGCACCTGAGGGTCGCCCTCCCGCAGCCTCAGCCCCAGCCAGCAGGCCGGAGGCTCGTCGGCGGCGGCGCCCAGCGCCAGGAGGAGGAGCAGGGTCGGTCGCCAGGCCGGCCGGATCACGTCATCTTCGCGCCGAGCGCGCCGAGGATCCGGGCGGTGACCTCGTCCACCGTCCCCACGCCCTCGATGCGGTGCAGGCGCTTGCCCGTGCGCTCGTAGTAGCCGATGCACGGCTCGCTCTGGGCGCGGTAGACCTCGAGGCGGTTCTCGATCACCTTCGGGTCCTGGTCGTCGGCGCGGCCGGAGTCCTTGCCGCGCTTCACGAGCCGCTCGATCAGCGCCGCGCGCGGCACCTCGATCACGACCACGTCGTCGACGGCGCGGCCGAGGTCGCGCAGGATCCCGTCGAGGACCTCGGCCTGGTCGGTGTTGCGCGGGTAGCCGTCGAGGAGGGCGCCCCCGCGCGCGTCGTCGCGGCCGAGGCGCTCGCGGACCATGTCGTTGGTGACGCCGTCGGGCACGAGCTGGCCCGCGGCGAGGATCGCCTCGACGCGCTGCCCCAGCTCGGTCCGGCGCGCCTTGTGGTCGCGGAACATGTCGCCGGTCGAGATGTGCGGGACGCCCAGGGCGTCCTTGAGCCGTGACGCCTGCGTGCCCTTGCCGCAGCCCGGGGGACCGAAGAGGACCACGAACCGGCTCATGCCGACCTCCTGACGAAGGGGCGCGATTCTACAGAAGCGCGCGGCGAGGGCGAGGGCGGCTCGACCGGCGCGGAGAGGTAGACTGGCGCGCCCATGCGCCGCGTCCTCGTGCTCCTCGTCGTCGGCCTCACGCGCCGGCAGCTCGGCCCCGACGCCCCGAACCTCGCCGCGCTGGCGCGGGACGGCTTCGCCGCGCCGATCGAGCCCGTCCTGCCGGCCGTCACCTGCTCGGTCCAGGCCACCTACCTCACGGGCGCCTCGCCGCGCGTCCACGGCGTCGTCGGCAACGGCTGGTACTACCGTGACCGCGCCGAGGTGGCCCTGTGGAAGCAGGCGCGCTCGCTCGTGCAGGCGCCCATGGTGTGGGAGGCGGCGCGCGCGAGGGACCCGAAGGTCACGTGCGCGCAGCTCTTCTGGTGGTTCAACATGTTCTCCGGCGCCGACTGGTCGGTGACGCCGCGGCCGGCCTACCTGGCCGACGGGCGGAAGCTCCCCGACGTGTACAGCGAGCCGCCGGAGCTCCGCCGCCGCCTGCTCGACCGGCTGGGGCCGTTCCCGCTGTTCGACTTCTGGGGGCCGCGCGCGGGGCTGCCGTCGACGCGCTGGATCGTCGACGCCGCCCTCGACGTGCTGGCCACGGACCGGCCCGGCCTGACGTTCGTCTACCTGCCGCACCTCGACTACGACCACCAGCGCTTCGGCCCGCCCTCGGCCGGCCACCCGCGCAGCGTCGACGCCCTGCGCGAGGTCGACCGCGAGGTGGGGCGCCTGCTCGAGGCCGCGCGCAAGGACGGCCTCGAGGTGCTCGTCGTCTCCGAGTACGGGATCGAGCCGGTGAGCGGCCCCGTGCACGTGAACCGCGTCCTGCGCGAAGCAGGTTACCTGCGGCCCTGGGTGAACCTCGAGGGGACGAGCACGCCGTGGGAGCTGCTCGAGCCGGGCGCCTGCCGGGCGTTCGCCGTGGCCGACCACCAGGTCGCGCACGTCCACGTGCGCGACGCGGCCGACCTCGCGCCGGTGAAGGCGCTCCTCGAGCGCACCGACGGGGTCGAGCGGGTCCTCGACGCGGCCGGCAAGGCCGCCCACGGCCTCGACCACCCGCGCGCGGGGGACCTCGTGGCCGTGGCCGCTCCCGGGCGCTGGTTCACCTACTACTACTGGCTCGACGACGCCCTGGCGCCCGACTTCGCGAGGACGGTCGACATCCACAAGAAGCCCGGCTACGACCCGTGCGAGCTGCTCCTCGACCCGGCGAGACCGCTGGTGAAGGGGCGCGTCGCCTGGACGCTGCTCAAGAAGGCGCTCGGCTTCCGCTACGTCATGGACGTGATCCCGCTCGACGCGAGGGTCGTGCGCGGCAGCCACGGCCGCCCGCCGGCCACGCCGGAGGACGGCGCGGTGCTGCTGTCGTCGAGCCGCGAGGGCCAGCGCGACGCCTTCCCGGCGACCGCGATCCACGACCTGATCCTGCGCCGGCTCGGCGTGAGCGGGTGAGCCACGCTCCGGGCGCTCAGAGGCGCAGGGCCTGCGCGATCGCCCGGTAGGTCAAGGGGTCGAGCGCCATGGCGCCGAGGATCGCGGCCACGCTGCCCGCGAGGGCGCAGCTCGCCTCGTCGAGACGGCGGCGCAGGACGCCGCCCGGCCGGGAGCCCAGCCCCACGAGGAAGGCGCCGGCGACGAGCGAGGCCAGGAGCGCGCGCGGGTCCTCGCCGAGCGGCGGCCAGGCGGCCGCGCAGACCTCGCGGTGGGGCCAGGCGACGGCGAGCGCCGCGACGCCCAGCCAGAGCCCCTCGGCGGCGGCCACGATCAGGTCGCGCCGGCTGAGCGCCGGACCGGACGGCGGTGGAGGCCGGCCGATCCGGAGCGCCGCGCAGACGAGCGGGGGGACCGCGCAGAGCCCAAGGGCGCGCAGGTCGAGATAAGACGGGTCGGCCCAGAGATCGTACCAGAACATCCTTCGATCGACCCCGACCGCCACGGCGAGGAGACCGGCGACCGCTCCGGCGATCGACGCGTGCGCGACGGGGACGAGCGGATCGACGGTCGCGCCAGGGCGCGGGACGGAGAGGAGCAGCACGGCCGGCATCTTGCCACGCCGCGGGCGTCCGGCGTCGCGCTCACGCCACGGAGCAACGAGGCTACCGGCTCTTCGAGCTCCGGCAGGTGCTCCGCGCGCTCGAATCGCGCGACGGGCGGGTGGACGTCAGTGAAGCACGTGCGCCGAGGGTGGATCCCTCGCGCGTCGCCGCGTGCCTCCCGTGGCCATGCAGGCGGGAGCGCGTGGTCACCGACCTCGAGGGCGGGCCCCTGGTCACAGGAGCGCGCCGGCGAGGAGCGCGAGCCCGGCCACGATCACGAACGCGGCCGTGACCCACACGAGCAGCGCGGCCTCGCGCCCCTCGGCCGCGTCGGGGTCGCCGCCCAGGCCGATCGACTCCAGGAACGCGCGCGCGGCCGTCCGGCGCTGGTCGTCGGGCGACCAGGGCTGCCGCCGCCGCGCCGGGCCGTCGACGCGCCGGAGGCCCTTCGCGAAGCGGCGCACCTTCCGCTCCCGGACGGCGCGGCGGTACTCCTCGACCGTGCGCGTGAGCGCCGGCGCCGGCGCGCCGGTGGGCGTCCACGCGCAGCCGAGGACGGTGCAGCGCCCGAGCTCCTCGAGGCAGGCCGCGTGGTGGGTCGTGCCGCAGGCGCCGCACGTGACCTCGTCCGTCTGCTCGCCCATGGAGTCGTGGCAGTACGGGCACCGGGTGCTGCCGCCCTCGTCGTGCGGCCGCGCGCGGACGTCCACGCCTCACGCCTCCACGCGGCCGTCGCGCAGCTTGACCTGCCGGTCGAACGTGCCGGCGAGGTCGAGGTCGTGCGTGACCAGCACGAGCGTGACGCCGCCGGCGACCACCTCGCGCAGGAGGGCCACGATCTCGCCGGCCGTGGCCCGGTCGAGGTTGCCGGTCGGCTCGTCGGCGAGGAGCACCTGCGCGCCGCCCGCCAGCGCCCGGGCCAGGGCCACCCGCTGCTGCTCGCCGCCCGACAGGCTCGCCGGGTGGTGGTCGGCCCGCGCGGCGAGGCCGACCCTCGCCAGCAGGTCGGTCGCGCGCCGCCGACGCTCGGCCGGCGCGACGCCGGCGTAGCGCAGCGGCAGGGCCACGTTCTCCTCGGCCGTCAGCGTGGGGATCAGGTGGAACTGCTGGAAGACGAACCCCACGGCCGTGCGGCGCAGGAGCGCCCGGGCGCGCGTGTCGAGCGGGGCGAGGTCCTGCCCCAGCACCCTCGCCACGCCGGCGGTCGGCCGGTCGAGCGCGCCGACGACGTTGAGCAGCGTCGTCTTGCCGCAGCCCGACGGCCCCGTGATCGCCACCGCTTCGCCGCGCGCGACCGCGAGGTCGACCCCGCGCAGGGCGGCGACCAGGCCGCCGCCCGGGCCGGCGTAGGTCTTCTCCAGCCCGACGCACTCGATCGCGGGGCCGGGCGAGCTCATAGCTCCCTCAGGACGACGGCCGGGTCGACGCGCGCGGCGCGCAGGGCGGGGATCCCGCCGGCGAGGACGCCGAGGACGCCGCCGTAGGCCACCGTCAGCAGCACCAGCCGCGGCGTGACGAGGAACAGGCGGCTGCCCGACTCGAGCTGCGCCAGGAGCGCCGGCTCCGCCAGGCGGATCGCGGCCACGCCGACGAGGACGCCCAGCACGGCCCCGACCAGCCCGAGGACGCCGGCCTCGGCGACGAACTCGAGCGCCACCTGCCCCGGCGTCGCGCCGACCGCCGACTTGATCCCGATCTCGCGCCGGCGCTCGAGGACGGCCATGGCCATGGTGTTGACGATCAGGAGGCCGCCGACCACGGTCGAGATCACGGTGACGATCAGGGCGACGACGAGGAACAGCGCCACGGCGCGCTCCATCTGCTGCTCGATCCGGTCGGGGTCGATCACGGCCAGGTCGGGGACCGTCGCCCGCAGGTCGGCGGCCAGCCGCCGCGTCCCCTCGGCCGACCGGTCGCGCGGGATCACCTCGTAGACGCGGAAGAGCGCCTCCTGCTGCTCGACGAAGCGCCGGGCCAGCTCCTCGAGGCCGCCCTCCTGGGCGAGCGCCGCCTGCGCCATGGGGCCGAGCGGGTGGGCGCCGAGGAGCTCGCCCAGCGCGCGCCGGGCGCGCTCGGCGCCCGGCGTGATGAAGTCGTGGTTCAGCGGCCCGTAGGGCACGACCGCCGCCGGGACCATGGGCGCGTCCGGCGCGTCGTAGAGGCCGACGACCTCGTAGGGCACGTGGCGGATCGTCACCGGCCCGCCGACCACGAGCCCGCGGCGCTGCGCCAGCCAGCGGGCGACGACGGCGTGGCGCTCGTCACCGGCGCGGAGCCAGCGGCCCTCGACGAGCGGCATGCCGCCCCTCAGGGTCGCGGCGTGCTCCGGCGCGAGCCCCTCGACCAGGGGCCGCGGCGTGGCGAACGACAGCGGGTCGGCCTCGAGGTCGAACCCGTCGAGGTACAGGACGAGCGTCGGCGCGACGACCGCCACCGCGGGGAGGCCGCGCACGGCCTCGAGCGCCTCGTCGGTGATCCCGGGGTTGATCCCGTCGGGGTTGGTCTTCGTGAACAGCCGCACGACGCCGCGCGTGTAGGCCTTCGACTCGTCGACGAGCGCGCGGAAGTGCTCGCCGAGCGCGCCCAGGACGACGAGCGTCAGCATGCCCAGCGCGACGCCCGACACCGTGAGCGCGGCGCGCAGGCGCTGGCGGAGGAGGTCGCGGACGAGGCCGGTCACCCGATCGACTGTACCGCCTACGCGTCGGCCGCGTTGGGCGACCCGCGCAGGAACCTGAGGCGGCGGTCGCGCACCTGCAGGTCGTCCTGGTCGGTCAGGCGCACGTCCCGGCGCTTCATGCCGTTGACGCGCACGGCGTCGCCGCGCTCCGTCACGTCGAGGAGGCGGAACCCCGTGTCGTCGCGGACCACCACGGCCACCACGCGCGGGCAGAACCAGCCCTCGAGGCGCAGGTCGGCGTCGGGGTCCTTTCCCATGAGGAACACGGGCTTCTCGATCACGAGCGTGCGCGGCTTGTCCTTGCCGCGCGGCTCGAGGATGAAGTGGCCCCGCACGCGCGTCGCCTTGCCGCCGGCCATGCGCGCGAGCGAGGCGGGGTCGACCTGAACGGTCATGGCGCCGTCGGGCTCGCTCGCCTCGCTCACGAGGAGCCCGCGCGCGCCGGGCGGCGGCGGGCCCTGGTACTCGAGCGAGTACTTCCCCAGCGTGATCACGTCCCCGTCGTTGAGGTTGTGGACCTCGACCTTCGTGCCGTTGACGAACGTGCCGTTGTTCGACTGCAGGTCGCGGAGGACGACGAAGCCCTCCTGCCGGACGATCTCGCAGTGGTGCCGCGAGACGCCCAGGTTGTCGATGCGCACCTCGCAGTCCTCGCTGCGACCGACGCGGAGGCGGGCGAAGTCGTCGAACTCGAAGCGGTCGAGGGTCCTGCCGGAGAGGACCAGCGTGAGCTTGATCGACATGGACCGACCTTCCCCCCCGGGGTCATTCAAACCCGATCGGAGCCGGTCGGCCAGGGCGTGAGGTCAGAACGGCCCGCTGGGCCCCTTGATCAGCGTGTGCGCGAACTGCGTCCGGCCGTCCATCCGCACGAACTCGATCACGAGGTCGTCGGGGCCGATGCGCAGCGCCACGAAGCCGCCGCCCGTCGCGGCGTAGTAGGCGTCGTCGGTCCACTCGATGGCGTACGACATGTCCGGGCCGCCGGCGCCGCCCGAGACGAGGTGGTTCACGCCCTCGACCGGGCGGAGCATCTCGAGCGTGTGGTCGTGGCCGGCCATGTAGAGGTCGACCCGGTGCTTCACCAGCAGCGGCTCGAGCCGCTCCCGCATGGCCCGCGACGAGCCGTGGCGGCCGTGCGAGTGGATCGGGTGGTGCCCGACGACCACCTTCCAGCGGGCGGTCGACCGGCCGAGCGCCCGGTCGAGCCACGCGCGCTGCTCGGGGTCGGCCTCGCGCATGAGGAGCGCCTGCGTGTCGATCACGAACAGCTCCAGCAGCGCCTCGCCCTCGCTCGGGAAGCGCTGGGCGTGGTACCTCGCTGGCAGCCTCCAGCGGGGGTTCCTCTGCGAGTAGGCGACCTGCGCCTCGACGTCGCCCATCCAGTCGTGGTTGCCGAGCGACGGGTAGATCGGGACCTGGAGCGCCGGGTCGGTGTAGACGTCCTCGAACTTCGTCCTCCACTGCGGGTCGTCGATCGACGTGACGCCCCGCGGGTAGAAGTTGTCGCCGGTGGTGATGATCAGGTCGACGGGCTCCTGCCGCGCGCGCGTGGCCATGGCGGCGGCGGCGTCGTGCTGGCTGGGGCGGCCCGTCCCCCAGTCGCCCATGACGAGCGCCCGCAGGTAGGTGACGCCGTCCTGGGCCGGCGGGACGACGACGGGCGGCAGGTCGCGGCTGGCCGCGGGGTCGAAGGTGCGGCGGCGCGCGTCGTCCTGCGCCATGCAGGCGGCGCCGGCGAGGACGAGGGTGGCCGCGAGCGTCAGGCGGCGGGTGAGCATCTGACCTCCTTGTGTCGACTCGGTGAGCCCGAAGAAGCGCGTGATCTGCTCGAGGATCGCCGCCTGTTCGGCGGCCAGGCTGCGGCGCGCGCCGCCCTCGGCTCGAGGAGGACGCCGGGGCGGCTGCGCCGGCGCGCGGCCGGGGCGACCAGGAAGAAGGCGAGCAGGAAGCGCGACATGCGGCCCGACCGGCGGCGGGCGGGCGAGGATTCTCCCGGACGGGGGACGGGAGCGGAAGGCGTGCGGCGGGGCGTCGGGTAGAACGGTCGCTCGCGCGGGTGGGTGAATGACGGGCGATCGGGGACGAAGCGGCGAGAGGGGCGGCGGCGGCCGGAGCGGCGGCGGCGGCCGGAGCGGGAGCGGCGGCGGCGGGAGCCGGAGCGGCGGCGGGAGCCGGAGCGGCGGCGGGAGCCGGAGCGGCGGCGGGAGCCGGAGCGGCGGCGGGAGCCGGAGCGGGAGCGGCGGCGGCGGCTGGAGCGGGGGCCGGAGCGGGAGCGGCGGCGGCGGCTGGAGCGGGGGCCGGAGCGGGAGCGGCGGCGGCGGCCGGAGCGGCGGCGGGGGCCGGAGCGGGAGCGGCGGCGGCCGGAGCGGCGGCGGCGGCCGGAGCGGCGGCGGCGGCCGGAGCGGCGGCGGCGGCGGTGACGGTCGCGAGGCCCCGGGTGGGGCTGGCGGGTGGCGGCCCGGGCCGCGGCCGGAGCGCGACGGGGCCGGCAGGGTGACCGTCCGGGTGGGCGACCCGGTGCACAGGGCGGCGCGCGCCGGACGTCGGGCGGGCGCGCCGACGAGCGCCGGACGGACCGGGACCGCGGCGCGCGGCGCGAGGGCGAACCGCGCCGCGCCGACGGGGCGCGGCCGGCGGCGCGCGGCCCGCGGCCGCTGCCCGTCGCGGCGGAGGCGGCGCCTGCCGCCGGTCCGCGCGAGGAGGCCGAGGGGCTGCTCGACGAGGCCTTCGAGGCCGAGGACCCGGCCGAGCAGGCGGCGCTGGCGGGCGAGGCGCTCGCCCGCTGGCCCGACGCCGTCGACGCGCACCTTAGCTCCACGCCGATCACGCGCAGGACCCCGCCCAGGCGCTCGCGCGCCGCCGGGCGGCGGTCGAGGCCGCCGAGCGGCTCACCGGCGCGGCCGCGGGTCCTGGCCCGCCGCTCCCCGACGGCGCCGACGCGCGGGCGTGGCTCCGCGCGCGGACGGCGCTCGCCGAGGCGCTCCTCCTCGAGGGCGGCGACGAGGCCCTGCGCCAGGCGCGGGCGCAACTGGAGGCGGCGCTGTGGCGCGCGCCGCCGGCGGCGCTCGCGGCCGCGGGCGCCGAGGGCGGCGGCCCGCGCGCGCTGCTCGCGGCCTGCCTGCTCGAGCTGGGCGACGACGCCGCCTGCCAGGCGCTCGTCGACGCGGCCCCCGCCGACGAGGGCGACCCGGCCTGGGTCGCGTGGACCGGGGCCCTGCTCGCCTTCCGCGGCCGGGGCGACGCCGACGAGGCGCGCGCCGCCGCGCGGCGCGCCCTCGAGCGCAACGCCCACGTGCGCACGTTCCTCACCGGCGGGCGGCGCCTGCCCGACGACCTCGCCGGCCGCGTCGTCCCGGGCGAGCCGCTCGAGGCGGCGCTCTACGCCCTCGCGCAGGGCGGCGCCTGGCGCGCGACGCCCGGCGCGGTCGACTGGCTGGCCGCGCAGCCCCTCCCGGCCGAGCCGCCGCCGAAGCTCCCGCACAAGCTCCGTGACCGCCTGCGGGCGCTGCCGCAGGACCCGGCCGAGGTGTGGCAGGTCGGCTGGCGCCGCGTCCCGCGCTGGGTCGAAGGCCCCGACGGCGCGCGCACGCGGCCGTGGCTGGCGCTGGCCGTCGCCGCGCCGCGCGCCGCCGAGGGCCAGATCGTCGCCGCCGAGATGGCCCTCGACGCGCCCAGCCACCAGGTGCTGTTCGAGGCGCTCCTGGCCGGCCTTCGCCGCCCGCGCGAGGGCGAGCCGCGCCGCCCCGGCGGGGTCGAGGTGCGCTCGGAGGCCGAGCGCGCGGCGCTCGCCGGGCCGTGCGAGGCCCTGGGGATCGCCTGCGGCGCGGGCGAGTGCGCCACCTTCGTCGCGGTCGTCGAGGCCAGGGCCCGCCGCATGCTCGCCGAGGCGACCGAACCGCCGGGCACCCTCGCGGCGCTGCCGCCCGAGCGCGCGCGCCGCCTGGTCGAGGCCGCGGCCGCGCTCTACCGCGCCGCGCCGTGGGAGGCGCTCGGCGACGACCGCGTCGTGCGCGTCCATGCGGGCGACCTCGAGGGCTTCGGCGTCGTCCTCGGCGCCGCCGGCCTGACCTACGGCGTCGTCGCGGCCCCCGACCGCGAGGGCCTCCAGGCCTTCCAGGAGGGCGGCGCGTCGACGGGCGCGGGCGCCGCCGCGCTCCTGTTCGAGGCGCCCGACCGGCTGACGCTCGCCGACCTCGAGGCGATCGAGGCCGCGGGCGCCGTCGCGGCCGAGGACGCCTACCCGCTCGTCACCGGGCTGACGCCCGCGGGCGAGCGGCGGCCGCCGCGCGACGACGAGGTGCGCCTGCTCGAGGCGCTCGTCCGCGGGCTGCCGGGGCTCGTCCCGACCACGGGCGCCGCCGAGGTGTCGGTCACCCTGGCCGACGAGGCCGGCGTCGTCCAGCTCACCCTGGAGCCGGGCTGAACGCTTGTCAGTGCAACGCCCGGCGCGTGTTACGATCCTCCGCCCGCGTGAAGGCCCTCCTGATCGGCACCAAGAACGAGCACAAGCTCCGTGAGATCCGGGACATCCTGCTCCGGGTCCCGCTCGTGCTCCAGGCGCTCCCGGCCTCGGTCCCCGAGGTCGTCGAGGACGCGCCCACCCTCGAGGGCAACGCCGTGCTCAAGGCCTGCGGCTACGCGAAGGCCACGGGCCAGCCGTGCCTCGCCGAGGACACGGGCCTCGAGGTCGACGCCCTCGACGGCGCGCCGGGCGTGCACACGGCCCGCTACGCCGGCCCGGACGCCGACGCCGCCGCCAACCGCCGCAAGCTCCTGGCCGCCCTCGACGGCGTGCCCCTCCCGCGCCGCACGGCGCGCTTCCGCTGCGTGGCCGCGCTGGCCCGCCCCTCGGGCGAGCTGATCGCCACCGTCGAGGGCGTGCTCGAGGGCCGCATCGCGCTGGCCGAGCGCGGCGCGGGCGGCTTCGGCTACGACCCGCTCTTCCTCCCCACCGGCCCCCATGACGAGCGCACGCTGGCGGAGCTCTCCGACGACGAGAAGAACGCCATCAGCCACCGCGGCCGCGCGGTGGCCGCGCTCCGCCCGAAGCTCCTGGAGTCGATCTGACGCGTGGACCTCGACCTCATCCGCAACTACTGCATCATCGCCCACATCGACCACGGCAAGTCGACGCTCGCCGACCGCATGCTGGAGTACACCGGCGTCGTCAGCCCGCGCGAGCTCGGCGCGCAGATGCTCGACAGCATGGCGCTCGAGAAGGAGCGCGGGATCACGATCAAGGCCGTGGCCGTGCGCCTGCCGTGGACCGTCGACGGCAAGGAGTACCAGCTCGACCTGATCGACACCCCCGGCCACGTCGACTTCTCCTACGAGGTGTCGCGCAGCCTGGCCGCCTGCGAGGGGGCGATCCTCCTCGTCGACTGCACGCAGGGCGTGCAGGCGCAGACGGTCGCCAACTGCTACCTGGCGATCGAGGCCGGCCTCGAGGTGATCCCGGTCCTCAACAAGGTCGACCTGCCGACGTCGCGCCCCGAGGAGGTCGCCGAGGAGATCATGAACTCGCTCGGCCTCGACGCGACCGAGGCGCCGCGCGTCTCGGGCAAGACGGGCGAGGGCGTGCGCGACCTGCTCGACCTCGTCGTGCGCCGGATCCCGCCGCCCCAGGGCGTCGTCGACGCGCCGCTCCAGGCGCTCGTGATCGACTCCGTCTACGACGACTACCGCGGGATCGTCGTCTACGTGCGCCTGAAGAACGGCCGGCTGAAGAAGGGCGACGTGATCACGCTCATGTCGTCGGGCCGCACCTACGAGGTCAACGAGGTGGGGATCTTCCAGCCGCGCGAGAAGGCCCGCGAGTGGCTCCAGGCGGGCGAGGTGGGCTACTTCTGGGGCGCGATCAAGTCGCTCGAGGACGTGAAGATCGGCGACACGGTCACGCACGCCAAGCAGTCGGGGACGCCGGCGTCCGCGCCGCTGCCGGGGTACAAGGAGCCCCAGCCGATGGTCTTCGCGGGCATCTACCCCAGCTTCAACGCGGAGCTGCCCGCCCTGCGCAAGGCGCTCGAGAAGCTGCACCTCAACGACGCGTCGTTCACCTTCGAGCCGGAGAAGTCCGAGGCGCTCGGCTTCGGCTTCCGCTGCGGCTTCCTCGGCATGCTCCACATGGACGTGGTCCAGGAGCGGCTCGAGCGCGAGAGCAACGTCCAGATCGTGCAGACGGCGCCGAGCGTGCGCTACCAGGTGGTCAAGGTCGGCGGCGAGATGATCGAGATCAGCTCGCCGGCGCAGCTGCCCGAGCCGAACTTCATCGACGAGATCCGCGAGCCCATGGTCCGCGCCCAGATCATCACGCCGACCGAGTTCATCGGCTCGATGATGCACCTCAACGAGGAGAAGCGCGGGAAGTACGTCAAGCAGGAGCACATCGGCCAGAACCGCGTGATCCTGGTCTACGACGTGCCGCTGGCCGAGATCATCTTCGACTACTACGACCCGCTCAAGTCGGCGAGCAAGGGCTACGCGACGCTCTCCTACGAGATGCTCGGCTACGTCGCGGCCGACCTGGTGAAGCTGAACGTCCTCGTCAACGCCACGCCCGTCGACGCGCTCTCGATCATGTGCCACCGCAGCGTCGCCGAGCACCGCGGCCGCGAGATGTGCAAGCGGCTGCGCGAGGAGATCCCGCGGCACATGTTCGACGTGCCCGTGCAGGCGGCGATCGGCGGGCGGATCATCGCCCGCGAGACCGTGAAGGCCCTCCGCAAGGACGTGACCGCCAAGTGCTACGGCGGCGACATCTCGCGCAAGCGCAAGCTGCTCGAGAAGCAGAAGGAGGGCAAGAAGCGCATGAAGCACGTGGGGAACGTCGAGATCCCGCAGAAGGCGTTCCTGGCCGTGCTCGGCGGCGGCGGCGACGAGGACAAGGGCAAGAAGAAGAAGTGACGCCGGGCGCGGGGACGAGCGAGCCACGGACGGCGGGCGCGACGAGCGCGGCGCCGTCGGACGCCGACCTCGAGGCGGTCCTCGCGGCGCGCGACCGGGCCGAGGAGGCCCGCGCGCGCGCGCTCGCGCGGGCGCTCGGCCCCGGCCCCTGCCCGGTCTGCGAGGAGGCGCTCGAGGTCGAGCGCTGCTTCGTCCTCCTGCGCCCGCTCGTCCGACGTCCGGGGCTCGCCTGCCGGGCCTGCGCCTTCTCCGCCGAGGCGGCGCCCTCGACGCTCGGCTGGGCGCTGGCGCTGCTCCTGGCGCTCGCCGCCGCGGTGGCCGGCGCCGCCGCGGTGCTCCACGCGCAGCGCCTCCTCGACCCCACGGCCCGCAGCGTCGCCCGCGTGGGCGGGGTGCTCCTCCTCGGCGGCGGCCTGTGGGCCGGCTGGCAGGCCCAGGGCCTCGGCGACACGCAGCGGCTCGCCGGGCGCATCCTGCGCGGCTGGCGGCGCCGCCGGGGCGAGCCCGACGAGCCGCCGCCGGCCACGGGCTGGGTGTCGGAGAACCTCGAGGCGGTCGTGGTCGCCGTGGTCCTGGCGCTGATCATCCGCCACTTCGTCATGGAGGCGTTCGTCATCCCCACGGGCTCCATGGCCCCGACGCTCCTCGGCGACCACTTCGTCGTCGCCTGCCCCGCGTGCGACCACGCCTTCCCGCTGGCCAAGGACGAGAACGAGCTGACGGTGCGCGGCGACGTGCAGCCGGTGACCGCGCACTGCCCGCTCTGCGACCGGATCTTCGACCTCGACCGCACGGTCGACGACGTGCACGGGGGCAACAAGATCCTCGTGAACAAGCTCGTCTACCGGGCGCGCCCGCCCCGGCGCTACGAGGTCGTGGTGTTCAAGTTCCCGGACGCCCCCTGGAAGAACTACATCAAGCGGCTCGTCGGCCTGCCCGGCGAGACGCTGCGGCTCAGCAACGGCGACCTGTTCGTCGACGGGCGCCTGGCGCGCAAGCCAGACGACGTGCAGGACGCGATCTGGATCCCCGTCCACGACGACGCCCACCTGCCGAAGGACCCGCTCGGCCCGCTGTGGCGCCCGCTCGACGACCCCCTCGCGGAGGAGGACTTCCCGGGCGACGACGGCCCGCCGCGGCCGCGGCCGGAGGCGGCCTGGGGCGGCCTCGAGGGGGGGCGCGTCACGTGCGCGCCGCGCCCGGGGCGCGCGGAGTGGGCCGAGTACCGGCGGCGGATCTTCGACCACTACGGCTACAGCCGAAACGACCACCACGAGCGCCACGACGTGGCCGACCTGCGCGTCCGCGCGCGCGTCACGGCCGCCGACGGCGCGACGGTGCGCCTCGCGATCGTCGAGGAGGTCGAGGGGGGCGGCGCGCCGCGCGTCGTCTCGGCCCGCTTCCCCGTCGGCCAGGGCGAGGGGACCTTCGCGATCGAGGTCGACGGCGAGCCGCAGCGGGCCGTCGCGCGGCCGGCCCTGGCCCCGGGCGCCCCGGTCGAGGTCGGGCTGGCCTACGCCGACGACCGGGCGCGGCTCCTGATCGGCGGGGTGACCGTCGTCGCCTGGGACGACCCGTTCGCCCCGCCGGGCCCGACCGCGCGCTCGAGCGTGCGCCTGGGCGCCGCGGGCGCGCCCGCGACCTTCGAGCAGGTGCGCCTCGACCGCGACATCTACTACGTCGGCAGCCTGGGCGGCGAGAACGACCCCAGCAGCCGCCCGGTGCGCGTGCCGCCGGGGGCCTTCTTCGTCATGGGCGACAACAGTCCGAACTCGGAGGACGGCCGGCGCTGGGGGTTCGTGCGCGAGGAGCACCTGATCGGGCGGGCGTTCCTCGTCTTCTGGCCGCTGGTCCCCGAGCAGGTGAAGCGCATCCGGTGAGCGTGACCGAGGCCGAGCTGGAGAAGGCGCTCCACGAGCGCGACCGGGCGAGGGAGCGCGAGGCCCTCGAGCGGGCGGCGGTCCTCGACCCCGAGGGGCCGTGCCCGGCGTGCGGCGCGCGGCTGGCGGCGGGCCCCCGTCATCCCGCGCTCGCGCCCCTCGTCGCGCGACCGGACGTGCGCTGCACGAAGTGCTCGTTCGCGGCGCCAGTGCGGCCGAGCGCGCTCGGGCGGCTGCTCGCGCTCGTCGTCGCGGTGGTCGTGGGGCTCGTTGGCCTCAGGATCGTCCTCGACGCGCAGCAGCTCACCGACGGCACGGCCCGGCTCCTGCGGTTCGCCTTCGGCGGCGGCCTCCTGTGCGCCGGCTTCTGGCTGGGCTCGACCGTGCAGCAGGCGGCGAACGTCCGCGCGCTCGGCCAGCGGATCGCCGCCAGCCGCCGCGAGGTCGAGGAGGGGCCGCGGAAGGGGCCGCCGCCCACGTGGCTGGGCGAGAACCTTCGCGAGCTGGCCTTCGCGGCGATCCTCTACCTGATCCTGCGCCACTTCGCCGTGGAGGCGTTCGTCATCCCGACCGGCTCCATGGCGCCGACGCTCCTGGGCAACAACTACCGGGTGACGTGCGAGCGCTGCGAGTACCCCTTCTCGGTCGGCAAGAGCGAGGCCGAGCAGCCGGTGGGCCTCGGGCGCGCGCGCTGCCCGGTGTGCCGGGACGACTTCGTCTTCGACCGGGCCGAGACCGTCAGCGACGGCAACAAGATCCTCGTCAACAAGCTCGTCTACCGCGTGCGCCCGCCGGAGCGCTACGAGGTGGTCGTGTTCCGCAACCCGAAGATGCCCTGGGAGAGCTACATCAAGCGCGTCGTCGGCCTCCCCGGCGACACGCTCCAGGTGAAGCGCGGCGACCTCTACGTGAACGGCGCGCTGGCCCCCAAGCCCCCGAGCGTGCAGGACGCCGTGTGGATCCCGGTGTTCGACGGCCGCTACCGCTTCGACGGCCTCGGCGCGGTGTGGGCGCCGCCGCCCGGCGCCGAGCCGCCCGACGACGCCTGGGAGGTGGCCCGCGACGGGGGGAGCGTCATCCTGCGGCCGGGGCCCCGGGCGGTCGTCGCCGTCGACTTCGACCGCGAGCAGGGCGGGGTCCGCGACACGACCAGCTACAACAGCGCGCGGGGCGAGTTCTCCGGCTACGACCCCGTGCGCGACCTCCGCGTGCGCGCGGTCGTCACGCCGGCCCGCGGCGCGGTCGTGCGCCTGAGCGTGGTCGAGGACGGGCGCGAGGTCACGGCCACGTTCCCCGCCGAGGGGGCGGCGTCCGGCGCCTTCACGGTCGAGGCCGGCGGGCAGGCGCTCGCCTCGACGACGGCGCGGCGGCCGCTGGCCGCCGACCGGCCGGTCGAGGTGGCGCTGGCCTACGCCGACGAGCGGGTGCGCATCTTCGTCGACGGCGCGCCGCTCCTCCCCGAGCCGGCGCACGACGCCGGCGCCTCGACCGCGCGGCCGGCGCTGGCGACGGCGCGCCTGGGCGCGAGCGGCGGCCAGGTGACGTTCGAGGCGGTGCGCATCGACCGCGACATCCACTACGTCGCCGGCGGGAGCGGCTTCAGCGGCACGAACCCGGCCGTCCAGCCGGTCACGGTCCCGCCGGGGCGCTACTTCGCGCTGGGCGACAACAGCCCCAGCTCGGCCGACGGGCGCACGTGGGGCTTCCTGCACGAGGGGCACGTCCAGGGGCGCGCCTTCCTCGTGTGGTGGCCGCCGCGCGCGGGCGACCTGAGGCTCGTGAGGTGAGCATGCTGCGCGTCCGCGGGCTGAAGAAGAGCTTCCGGGTGGGCGGGCTGCCGTTCGGCGGCGCGACCTTCCGCGCGATCGTCCAGGGCGTCGACCTCGACGTCGAGCAGGGCGAGATCGTGGGCCTCCTCGGGGCCAACGGCGCCGGGAAGACGACCACGTTCCGGATGTCCATGGGCATGTTCCGCCCCGACGAGGGCGCGGTCACCTTCCTCGACCAGGACGTGACCGACTGGCCGATGTACCGGCGCGCGCGCGCCGGCATGGGCTACCTGGCCCAGGAGCACTCGGAGTTCAAGGACCTGACGACCGAGCAGAACCTGCTGGTCGTGCTCGAGCGCCTGTCGCTCTCGCGGGCCGACCGGCGCCGCCGCTGCGACGCGCTCCTCGACGAGTACGGCCTCACGCCCACGCGCGACCAGCTCGCGCGCACGCTCTCGGGCGGGCAGAAGCGCCGCCTCGAGGTGGCGCGGCTCTTGATCACGGAGCCGCGCCTGGTGCTCTTCGACGAGCCGTGGCACGGCGTCGACCCGATCGCCCGGAGCGAGATCCAGGCGATCGTCTTCGGCCTGCGCGACCGCGGGATCTCGGTGTTCATCACCGACCACGACGTCGAGCGCGTGCTGCTCACGGTCGACCGCGTCTACCTGATGAACGACGGCAAGATCATCGTCCACGGCCCGCCGCAGGCGATCGTCGACTCCGAGGAGGCGCGGCGCGTCTACCTGGGCCAGGACTTCCAGCTCGACCTGCCCGCCCGGCCGCCCCGGGGCGGGGTGGAGGACGCGGCGTGACCGACGACCCGACGACGCCCCAGGCGCAGGTCCCGCCGCCAGCGCCGCCTGCCCAGGCCGCGTCGACCCCGTCCGACGCCGGTCCGGCCGAGCACGAGCTCGACCCGATCGACGCCATGCGCGCGCGCGGCAAGCACCCGGAGCTCGCCGCGCTCCTGGCGTGGCTCGTCCCCGGCGCGGGGCACGTCTACGCCGGGCAGCGCATCAAGGGCCTCGTGAGCATGGTCCTGCTCCTGGGCGCGTTCGCGGCCGGGCTCCGGGTCTCGCGCGGCGAGGCCGTCTCGCTCGAGGCCGAGATGGGCCACCGCTTCGCCTTCATCGCCCAGGTCGGGGCCGGGCTGCCCACCGCCGCCGGGCTGGCCTACAGCCACGGCCACCTGCCCTGGACCCCGGACCGGAGCGAGGTCTACTGGGCGGAGGCGGAGTACGTCAGCCGCCTGCCGGCGATCGACACCGGCCTCCTCCTGACGATGGTCGCCGGGCTCCTCAACCTGCTCCTCATCCACGACGCGCTCAACGGCATGCCCGGCGCCCAGCAGCGCCGCGCCGAGGAGGCGCGGCACCGCGCCCGGCTGGAGCGCCTGCGCAAGGAGCTCGAGGCCGGGGCGCAGGCCCCGGACGGAGGCGTCCCCTCGTGAGCACGAGCATCGCGGGCCTCGGCCTGACCTACCTCGTCGTGTGCGCGATCACGGCCTTCGTGTGCACCGCCGTGAAGGAGGACGAGGACCGCCACCTGCTGGCGGGCGCCGCGCGCCTCTTCGCCGTCATGGCCGGCGGGATCGCCGCCTTCGCGGTGGTGGTGCAGGCGGTCACGCTGCTGGCGGATTGAGGGGGCCGGGTTCAGCGGACCGGCAGCTTGCGCCCTCGACGCCCCCGCGCCGTCTTCGCCGGCGGCGGCAGGCCGGCGACCTGCGCCAGCGTCAGCTCCTGGAGCCGGCGCGCCGCGTAGGCCTCGATCTCGTCCAGCTCCGGGCGCAGGGTGCAG
This sequence comes from Planctomycetota bacterium, assembly GCA_023954375.1. GTDB lineage: Bacteria > Planctomycetota > J058 > J058 > J058 > JAMLIC01. The sequence continues at coordinate 119,743 of JAMLIC010000019.1, read as the reverse complement.
GGGACCCGGCAGGGCTTGCCGTCGTCGCGCACCGAGCAGCCGGTCTCCGGCGGCCCCTCGACGGCCTCGACGATCTCGAGCAGGGTGATGCGCGCGGGGTCGCGCGCCAGCCGGTAGCCGCCCCCGACGCCGCGGACGCCGCGCGCGATCCCGGCGCGCACCAGCTGGCCCATGACCTTCGCCAGGTGGTTGAGCGAGATCTCGTAGGTCTCGGCGATCTGCTGGGTGGTGACCCGCTCGCCGCCGGCCCGGGCCAGCTCGAGCGCGGCGTGCAGGGCGAACCGGGTGGCCTTGGACCAGCGCATGGGCTCATTCTATGCCGCCCGGCCCACGGCGGCGGCGCGCGCACGCCGAGCTCGTGGAACTCCAGCCGGGGGCGCGGCGTGGAAGGGCCTGGAGGTGCGCCATGCTCCGCCCCGCCCTGCTCGCTCCGGCCCTCGCCTGCGCCCTCGCGCTCGTCGTCCCCGCCGCCCGGGCCGACGACCGGCCCCTCGCGCACCTGCAGACCGACCGGCCGGCCTACCGCCTGGGCGAGACCGTCTGGTGGCGCGTCCACGTGCGCCCCGGCGACCGGCTCGAGGCCGCGGCGGTGCGCCTCGTCGACGCGCGCGGCGTGACCCGCGCGGAGCGGCGCGTCGCCGCGGACGCCCCCACGGGGACCTTCCTGCTCGAGCGCGCCTGGGAGGGCGGGGCCTACCGCGTCGAGCTCCTCCGCGACGGGGCGCCCGTGCACGCGCTCGAGCGCGAGGTGTACGACGTCGCCCGCCCGGCCCTGGACCTGTCGCTCCGGGTGCTCGGCGCGCTGCACACGCCGGGCGACGAGGTCGTGGCCAGCTTCGCGGCGAAGGACCTCGCCGGCCGCCCCGTGGTCGGGGCGCGGGTCCGCTGGCTGGCCACCTTCGGGGCCCTCGAGGTCCGGGGCGACGCGGGGCCCACCTGCGCCGAGGGCCGGGCGCTCGTGCGGGTCCGCGTCCCGGCCGAGGCCACGGCCGGCGGGCACCTGGCCTGCGGGCTGGAGGTCGGGCGGGCGCGCGCGGCGGTCGCCGCGCGGGTCGACGTGTCCGCCTCCGTCGGCGCGGTCGACCTGTTCGTCGAGGGCGGCGGCCGGCTCACCGGCGCGCCCCAGCGCTTCGGGGTCCTCGTGCGCGACCTCGACGGGCGGCCCGCCGCGGCCGAGGGGCGGGTCGAGGACGACGAGGGGCAGGTCGTCGCCTCGTTCGTCGCCGACGCGCGCGGCCTCGCGCTGGTCGAGGTCCCCTGCGCCGCCGACCGCGCCTACCGCGTGCGGATCGACCGGCCCGCGGGCGTCACGGCGCGCTTCCCCGTGCCCGGCCCCAGCGGGCACGAGCACGCCCTGCGCGTGGACGCGGGCGCCCGCGGCCTCCGGGCCACCGTGCGCGGGCGCCCCGGCGCCCGGGTCGCGGTCCGCCTCGACGGCGCCGGCGTGCTGACCCGGACCGACGTGCGGCTCGGGCGCGACGGGGAGGGCGCGTGCACGCTCCCGGTCCCCGCCTGGTTCACCCGCGCGCGGGTCACGCTGGTCGTGGACGGCAAGGCCACGCTCTCGCGCCCCGTGCTCGTGGGCGCGGGCGGGCCGGCCCGGCTCGAGGTCAAGGCGCGCGAGGGGCGCCGGCTGCCCGGCGACGAGGTCGTCCTCGACGTGGTGGCGACGCTGGACGGGGCGCCCGTCGCCGCCGACCTGGCGCTGTCGGTCTACCGCGCCGCCCTGGGGGACGCGGCGCCGGCGGCGCGCGGGCTCGACCTCGCCGCGCGCGCGGCCCTGGGCGCGCTCGCCGACGCCGTCCCGGGCGACCTCTCGGACCTCCTCGCCGACGACGACGCGACGGCGCTGCAGGCCCGCCGCGACGCCCTCGCGCTGGTGCACGACGCGCTCGACCTCCCCCCCGAGGGCCTGCCGCTCGCCCGCGGCGAGGTCCTCACGGCCACGGAGGCGGCCCCGCGAGCGACCCCCCGGCCGATCACGCCGCGGCCGGCCGCGCGGCCGGTCGAGGACGGCCGCTCGAAGGCGCGGCCGGACGCGCTCGAGGCGCTCCTGCGCCGGGCGGCGTTCACCCGGCCCACGCGGCCCCGGGCGGCGGACGAGCGCCGCGTCGAGCCCGACGTCGCGCCCGAGCGCCTCGACGCGCTCGCGGGCGCCGGGGCGGCGGCGGCGCGGCCGCCGCAGGAGGCGCGCGTCGACGGCCTCGACCTGCGCGACACGCTCTGCTGGGTCGGGCGGCTCGTCACCGGGCCCGACGGCAAGGGGACGGCGCGCTTCCGCCTCTCGCACGAGGTCGAGGCCCTGGCCGTCGAGGCGCAGGGCTTCGGCGGGGGGGCGCCGCTGACCGCCGCCGCCGAGGTGCGGCCGCGGGCGGCGTTCGCCACCCGCTTCGACGCGCCCGCGCACCTCAACGTGGGCGACGTCGTGGAGCTCCACGTCGAGCACGAGGTGCGCGACGGCCGCGACGACCCCCTCGACCTGCGCGTCCTGGCGCCGCCGGCGCTGCGCCCGCTCGACCGCACCGAGGTGGTCCTGCGCCCGAGCCGCGCGGCGCGGTCGACGAAGTTCCGCTTCGAGGCCGTCGCCCCGGCCGACGGCGCGGCGCTCGTGGTCAAGGCGGCGCGCGGCGGCTTTCGTGAGGTGACCCGGAGCGCGCTCTCGGTGAAGCACGGCGAGGTCGAGGTCTCTCACGCCGTGAGCGGCCGCGGCGGAGGCGGCCGGTCGATCTCGGTCCCCGTGCCCGCGTCGGCGGTGCCGGGGTCGGTGCGCGTGCGCGGGCAGGTCTACCCGTCGCCGGCCGCCGAGGCCGTGGCCGGGCTCGAGGCGCTCCTGAGCGAGCCCTACGGCTGCATGGAGCAGACCACCGCCACGAACTACCCCAACGTCGTCGTCCTGCGGGCGCTCATGGGCGACCCGCAGGCCGACCCCGCCGTGCTCGAGCGCGCCTACGAGCTCGCCCGCAAGGGGCACGCGCGCGTGCTGACGTTCCAGGACGCGGAGAGCGGCGGCTTCGCCCTGTTCCCCGGGCAGGCGCCGGCCGTGCGGTACACCTGCCTGGGGATCGCGCAGCTCGCCGCCTACGCGCAGGTCTCCGGCGGCGAGGGCACGGTGGCCATGCAGCGCGCGCTCGACTGGCTCGAGCGGCGCGAGCGCCTGACCAGCTTCGAGGCGCTCTACGCCGCCTTCGCGTGCGTCGAGGCGGGGGTCCCCTGGCGCGGCCTCGCCGCGGCGCTGCGCGCGACGCCGGCGACGGCCTGCGAGCGGGCGCTCCTGGCCAACGCCGTGGCGCTCTGGGGCGAGGGCGCCTGGCCGCTCGACGTGCCGCGCCACACGCTCCTCGCGCGGCTCCTCGACGGGCTCGCGCCCGACGACCGGGGCGCCGTGACCAGCGAGGGCTCGGGCGTGGTCTTCTCGCGCGGCGAGGTCCTGACCCTCGAGACGACCGCGCTCGCCGCCGTGGCCCTCCTCGCCGGCGGCCGGGCGGAGGAGGGGGGGCGGGCGCTGAGCTTCCTCGCGGCGGCCCGCCAGCCGCACGGCGGGTGGTACGGCACGCAGGCGACGGCCCTCGCCGTGCGGGCGCTGTGCGCCTTCCCGATGGCGCCGCCGACGCCGGCGACGCGGGTCCGGCTCGACCTGGGCGGTGGCGAGGCGGTCGTGAGCGCGCTCCCCCGCGCCGGGCGCCCGCTGGTCCTCGAGCGCGCGGTCCAGGCGGCGCCCGGCCAGCCGGTGCGGGCGTCGCTCCTCCTCGAGGGCGACGCGCCGCTGGGCTACGCCTTGACCTGCTCCTACCGCGTCGCCGCGCCGACGAGCGCCCCCCGCGCGCCCTACGCGCTCGAGGTGCGCGCCCCCGCCACGCTCCAGGCGGGCGGCGACGAGGCGCTCCGCGTCACGCTGCGGCCCACGGGGGCGCCGCGGCCGGCCGGCCAGGTCGTGGCGCGGATCGCCCTGCCGGGCGGCTGCAAGGCGCCGGGCGCGGTCCAGGGGACGGAGGCCAGCCGGGTCGAGGTCGGCGACGGCTGGGTGACCCTCTACTACGAGGAGGCCCCGGCGCGGCCGGTGACCTTCACGGTCCCCCTGCGTGGGGTCGCCCCCGGGGCCTACCGCGCCGCGCCGTCGGTCGTCTACGCCTACTACGAGGTCGGGACCGCGGCCTACGCGCCCGGCTACGACCTGCGCGTCCTCTCGCCGTTCGACCTGCACGGCGCGGCCGCGACGCTCGGGCGGTAGAGGCCCGGTCGGAGCGGGCGTCGCTCCTCGCGCCTCGCCAGGGCCCATCGCTGTCACCTGGTCAGACTGGGCCTCCAGTGCCAAGCCTGCATGCAACGCGCAGTCGACACGCTCGAACCGACGGGTGGAATGGAACGACAAGCGAGGCGAGGTGGCGGAGGGCGAGCCGAGGCGGCGCGCGCGCGGGTCGTATCGATCGCCTGATCCCGGTGGGCCGCCGGAGCAAGCGGGAGGCCCGCGGCTGCGGACGGCCGCGAGCGATAGGGGGGGCCGGGGGCGCGGCGCCGCCGCCGCGGGACGGAGCTGCGGAGGCGGGCCACACCGACGACCCGCGCGCGCCGGATCGGCCGCCATCCGCCGCCGCAGCCGTCGATCACACCACAGCGCGGCCGAGGACCTCCTCCTCCAGGCGGTCGATCCGCGCCAGGGCGCGGGCGTAGCCGCCCGGGCCGAGGACCTCGTCGTCCACGCCGGGGTAGGCCGCCGTGAGCGCCTCGGCCGCGTCGGCCGGCAGGAGCTCGCGCGCCATGCGGAAGAGGACCAGGTTCTCCTTCTCGATGTGGTCGCGCAGGAGCCCCGTGTAGCTCGCCGCCGCCCGCGAGAGGCGCACGGCGGCGCCGGCCTCGTCGCTGCGCAGGCCGTCGAGGGCCGCCGCCATGGTCGCCAGCTCGCCGCGCCCGAGGTCGTGCTCGCGGAGCATGACCCCGATCGGGCCGGCGTGGCGCGGCAGGCCGGCAGCCTCGAGGGCCGGGAACAGGTGCCGCTCCTCCTTGCCGTGGTGGGCGCCGTCCGCGAACGTGCGCAGGAGGTCGAGGCACTCGGCGAGCCGATCGAACGGCCGCTCGCCGTCGCGCACGTGGCGCGCCAGGCGGTCGAGGACCAGGAGGAGGACGAGGATCCGCTCGTGCTCGTCCTCGAGGACGTGGGTGGGGGTCATGGGGCCTCCTTCACATGAGCTGCCCGCCGTCCACGCGGAGCGCCTGCCCCGTGACGTGAGCGGCGAGGTCGGGGTACATGGAGCTCGAGAACGTTCCCTTCCGCTGCACGTGCTCGACCCGCCAGAGCGAGCGATGGGGAGGCGCGGAACGGGCCAGATCGTGCCAGTCCGGGACTTGCTCCGATCGCGCCCCCCTCGCGAGCGCATCACTCATCGCAGGTCTGAGCTCGAGAGAGATCGCGCAGCGATCTCTTCTCGAGCTCGGAGAGCTTGAGGACTTTTCGTTCCGCTGCACGTGCTCGACCCGCCAGAGCGAGCGATGGGGAGGCGCGGAACGGGCCGAACGCCAGGGCCCGGGCACTTGCGCCGATCGCGCCCCCCTCGCGAGCGCATCACTCATCGCAGGTGAGGCTCACGGGGCCCCCACCAGGCCCTTGCGGCGCAGCTTCTCCAGGCGGAACGCGCCCCAGCAGGCCGCGCCCAGGGCGCCCGCGTGCACCGAGCGCGGGTGGGCGCGCACGTCGAAGCTCGCGCCCGCCGCCTGGCCCTCCTCGCGGATCGCCTGGAGGAGCCCCACGTCGGCGGCGAGGCCGCCGGTGACCAGGACGACCCCCTGCGCCTGTGCGGCGTTGAGCAGGCGCACGATCCGTCCGGCCATGGCCAGGTGGATCCCCTTGAGGATGTCCGCCACGGCGATGCCGCGCGACACCATGTTGATCACGTCGGTCTCGGCCAGCACGGCGCAGATGCTCGAGCAGCGCTCGGGGTCCGTCGCCTGGAGCGACAGCGGGCCGACCTCCTCGAGGGCCACGCCCAGGTAGCGGCCGATGTTCTCCAGGAACTGCCCCGACCCGGACGCGCACTGGCTGGTCATGCGGTAGGCGAGGACCTTGGCCCGCGCATCCATCACCATGGCCCGGCCGTGGAGCGCGCCGAGGTCGACCGCGGCGCGCGCGTCGGGGCACAGCTCGACGGCGCCGCGGGCGTGCGTCGTCATGCCGTAGAAGTGCCCGGTGCGGAAGCGGACCAGCTCGCCCTCGCCGGTCGTGGCCACGTAGGCCACCTCGCTCCGCGGCACGTCGCCGACCGCGAGCGCGCGCGCCCAGGCCTCGTCGACGACCGCCGGCACGTCGCGCTTGCGCAGGCGCTCGCGCTCGGCCGCCAGGACCGTCCGGGCGTCGCCCTCGTGGCGCACGAGCACGACCTTGACGGCGCTCGAGCCGACGTCGATGCCGCAGGTGACGACGGGCCCGCTCACGCGGCCACCAGCGCGTCTCTCAGGGCGAAGTGCGCCGCCCCGAGCGCCCCCGTGTAGATCGAGTCGGGCGAGATGTTCATGGTCACCTTCCCGTAGCCCTCCTCGACGAGCTGGCGCAGGGCGGCGACCGCGGCCGGGTTGTTGGCCACGCCGCCCGTGAACGTCAGCTCGTCCTTCACGCCGCCCGAGCGGGCGAGCAGCGACATGGCGCGGAGGATGATCGCGCGGTGGAGGCCCGCGAGGATGTCCTCGCGCCGCTGGCCCAGCGCCAGCCGCTCGCGCAGCTCGGCCCCGGCGAAGACGGTGCAGGTCGAGCTGATGCGCACGCTGCGCCGCGCCTCGAGCGCCAGCGGCCCCAGCTCGTGCAGCCCCAGGTTCATCTCGTCGGCGATGTACCCCAGGTAGCGGCCGCACCCGGCCGCGCAGCGGTCGTTCATCTGGAAGCCGGTGACGATCCCCTGGTCGTCGACCTGGATCGCCTTGGTGTCCTGGCCGCCGATGTCGAGCACGGTGCGGGTCCCGGGGAAGAGCACGTGCGCGCCGAGCCCGTGGCAGAGGATCTCGGAGCGGATGCGCTCCTTCGGGAAGGGCAGGCGCGCGCGGCCGTAGCCGGTGCCCACGGCCGCGGCCACCTCGAGGGCCGCGCCGGCGCCCTCGGCCAGGGCGTCCGTGACCGCGGCCGCGCGGCCGGTCTCGAGCTCGCCCTGCTCGATCGCCGCGCCGACGGCGTCCTCGACGACCTGCGTCAGCTCGAGGTCGACCACGGCGCCCTCGACCTTGAGGATCGCCTTGTCGAACGCCCCGAGCAGCGCCTCGTAGGGGCGCTCCCGGCCGTCGCTCATGGCCTCGGCGCGCCGCGCCCACTGGCTCCCGGCGGCGTCGCGGAAGAAGGTCGCCCGCCCCTGGGCGCCCGCCCGGAACAGGGCCGGCGCGTCGTCGCGCATGGCGGCGAGCAGCTCGTCGAACGCCGGCGCCAGCCGGGCGCCGGGGAACAGGCGCTCGACGGCCGGCAGCTCGGCGTGGAGCTGCGCCTCGAGCCGGTCGAGCTGGGCCACGTGCTGCGCCAGGCGGAAGGCGCCCTCCAGGCGCGCGATGAGCGCCTCCTGCGCGGGGGGCGGCAGCCCGGCCCCCGCGAGCGCGCGGCGCGCGAGCGTCAGGCGCGCGTCGTCGAGCGCCTCGCGCCGGGCCACGGCGCAGGCCACGTCGTAGTCGCTGCGGCTGTTGGTGATCCCCCGGCCGAGCGGGCGCCCGCCCTCGTCGAGGACGACCGCCTTCGTCGTCGTGCTGCCCAGGTCGATGCCCACGTAGAGCCTCATGCGAGGGTCAGCCTCCGCCGCCGCTGGGCGATCATCTGCAGGTAGGCGTCCACCCGGTTCTTCACGTTGGCCGCCGAGAAGTAGCGCGGGTCGACGAGGTCGCTCTCGATGAACCCGCCCGGGCGCCCCGTGCGCCGCTCGACCTCGCGCAGCATGAGCAGCTGCCCGGCCGAGAACGAGTTGCACGACTTGACCGAGTTCACGAGCAGCCCGTCGGCGTCGAACTCCTCCATGTAGCGGCAGAGGACGTCGACGCGGCTGGGGAGGTTCCGGTTCGTGTAGCAGCCCAGGCAGTACTCGGCGAGCGACTCGAGCGGCCGGTCGGGGTCGTGGCGGAAGCCCTCGTCGTAGGTGCCGCCGACCTTCGTGTAGGTCGACGCCACGCACACGGCGCCCTCGGCGTGGAACATGCGCCAGAACTCGCGGAAGCTCGTCCAGTTGGGCGGCCCCTCGACGACCAGCCGGAAGCGCTCCTCGCCCATGGGGCCGTCGGGGGTCACCGGGCCCAGGCCGGCCGCGGCGCGGGCCTCGACCTCCTCGCGCAGCTCGCGGTAGTAGTCGACCGCGCCCGCGGTGCCGCGGAACGCGGAGAAGATCGGGCCGACGTAGTAGACCGCGCCGAAGTAGCCGTCGATCGGCGAGGGCCGCCGCTTCGCCGCGTCGAGCACGGCCACGAGGTCGTCTTCGGCCCGGGCGCTGCGGGCCAGGAGCTCCTGCAGCCGCGCCTCGTCGTAGGCCCGCCCGGTGAGCCGCTCGAGGGCGGGGATCACCTCGCGGCGCAGCTGGTCGACGACGTAGTCGCGCATGGACGTCGTGATGCGCCCGTCCGCCTGGTAGGGGACGTGGAGCATGACCGTGGGCGCCTGGTACTCCTCGCGCAGGAGCTCGAACCACTTCATGAAGGTGAAGCAGCCCGTGTAGGAGAGGAGCAGGAGGTCGGGGTCGGGGAGGCGCTCGCCCGTGGGGCCGAGGTTGCCCTTGCGCTTCATGCCGAGGTCGCACTTGACGTAGGTGCAGACGTCCTCCGAGTGGCCGCCCTTCTCCGCCTCGCGGATGAACTCGCGCGAGCGCTGGCGCATGCCCGACTGCAGCGCGTTGATCTCCGGCAGGACCGGCAGGACGCCGAAGCTGAGCAGGAGCTCGGTCAGGTTGCCCGGGACGAAGGTGTAGACGACCTTGTCGCCGGTCTCCGGGGCCCGGGCCAGGCGGCCGAAGTGGTCGGCGAGCATGGCCTTCTGCCGCTCCTGGCTCCTGTCCTTGCCGTCGCTCATGCCTCGCTCCAGATCTTGATCGTGTCGGCGAAGGCGCCGGTCTGCTCGCGGATCGACTGGAACTGCCCGGTGTTCTCGGCGTACTTGAACGACGTCGAGGGCAACCCGGCCGCCTCGACGGCCTTCGCGGTCATGGGCTGGTCGAGGAGGGCCGGGTCGCAGAAGCTCGCCGCGGCGAAGATCACCCCCTCGGCGCCGGCGCGCCGCGCGTCGTCGACCAGCGCGGCGCCCTTCGCGCAGTGGTCGGGCAGGAACATGGTCTGCGCCGCGCGGCCGCGCTCGATGAACGCCAGCGCCAGGGCCTCGAGCGGGCCCTCCGCGGCGCCCGACGGCGTCACGTCGCCGCGGACGAAGCGCTGCCCGAGCGCCAGGTCGTCCTCGACGATCGCGCAGCCGGAGCGCTCGATCGTCTGGATCAGCCCCAGCGGCGGCCGCTCGCAGAAGCAGCCGGTGAGGGCCACGCGCGCCTGGTCCTCGACCGGGCGCCCCGACGCCGCGGCCAGCGCGCGGTAGTCGCGGAGCATGGCCGTGTGGGCCTCGACCGGCAGGACGTCGCCGGCCCGCAGGACCAGGTAGAGCTCCGACGTGGGCACGAGCCAGGGCTGCGCCGCGCGCAGGGCGTAGACCTCCTCCAGCGCCTGGCGGTGGGCGTCGTAGGCCGCGATCGAGGCCCAGAGCGCCTCGTCTGTGACCGGGCGGCCGCCCAGCCGCTGGAGGTCGTGCAGGAGCTCCTTCAGCTCGCGCGCGAAGAACGCGCCGCCCAGCTCCGGCCGGAGGCTCTGGGGGACGTCCAGGTAGCGGACGAGCTTGTCGGGGAAGAGGAGCTGCCACATGCCCGAGAGGTTGCGGATCACGTCGCAGGTCGACGGGAAGATCACGCCGTCGAGCGGGTCGAGGGAGCCGTCGAGGGCCAGCTCGAGCGTGCTGCGCGGGAGCTGGCAGATGTAGCTCTGGAAGTAGGCGTCGCCGCGGACGACCTCGACGGCGTCGCCGCCGCCGCGCACGCCGACCGGCAGGCCGCCCGCGGCGTGGATCAGCTCGCGCGGGGTCCAGACCGGCAGGCAGCCGATCGCGAAGCGGCCCGGCGCCTCGGCCTTCCAGCGGCGCACGGCGTCGAGGCGCAGGTCGTCGGCGAGCGCGCGGGCCTGCTCGACCAGGGCGTCTAGCGGTGTGACCATGCCGGGGCCCTCTTCTCCAGGAACGCCGAGATCCCCTCGCGGGCGTCGGCCGTGGACATCAGCTCCTCCAGGTACTGCCGCTCGAGCCAGGGCAGGTCGTCGGTGAGCGCCCGGTGCAGCCGGTGGCGCGCGGCGAGGACCGCGTGGCGGAGCCCCGCGGCCGAGCGCGGCGCGAGGTGCTGGCGGTACCAGGCGCGCGCCGCCTCGGCCGGATCGGGCGCGACCTCGTCGACGAGGCCGAGCGCGAGCGCCTCGGCGGCGCCGACCGAGCGGCCGGTGAGGAGCAGGTCGTCGGCGCGCGCCTGGCCCAGGCGCAGGGGCAGGACCAGCGAGGCGACCGGCGCGAACACGCCCAGCTTGACCTCGGGCTGGCCGAGCGTCGCGTCCGGGGCGGCGACCAGGCGCTGGCAGAAGGCCGCCACCTCGAGGCCGCCGCCGAGGCACTGGCCGCGCACGGCGGCCAGGAGGACCTTGCCCGAGGCGGCCAGGTCGAGGAACAGCCCGTGGAACGCGGGGAGCAGGGCGCCGACCACCTCCGGCCGGTGCTCGTCCACCGAGGCGCCGAAGCTGAAGTGGCGCCCCTCGCCCTCGAGGAGCAGCGCCTTCACGGCGGGGCCGGCCGCGCGCGCCTCCTCGCGCAGGGCCTCGAGCATCTCCCGGTCGAGGACGTTGCCCTTGGGCCGGTCGAGGACCAGGCGCAGGAGCCCGCCCTCCTCCTCGAGCGCGGCGCGGACGGGGCGGCTCACGGGACGCTCGCGGGCGCGGGCTGGACCTCGTCGATCAGCGCCTGGTCGAACGGTCGCCCCTCGGCGATCCGGCGGCGCAGGAGGGCGAAGTCCACCTCGCGGCGCCCCTTCGGACCCTCGTTGAAGGCGCGGAAGCCGGCGTGCGCCTCGGAGAGCATGTTGAGCGCCAGCCAGGCGCGGCTCGACTCGCGGTTCCGGTCCCAGTGCTGGAGCTTGTGCTTGCGCAGCGACTCGAGCGTGCGCGTCAGGCAGCCCGGGAAGGTCTCGAGGAGCTTCGTCAGCAGCCGGTCGACGGCCTCGTCGAGCCGCGACAGGTCGACCGCCCCGCGGGCCAGCAGCGCCTTGCCCTCCTCCCGCGCCTCGCCCTGCTTCGGCTCGCCCCACACGAGCTGGCCCGTCGTCGGGTCGACCCAGCGGTCGGTGATCACGAGGGGGTTCGGGACCACCCGCCCGTCGACGACCACGCAGGAGACGACCTCGGTGAGCAGGCCCAGCCGGTGCGCCTTGTGGGCGCTCCACGGCTCGCAGGCGGTGCAGGAGAGCGTGGCGTGCTCGATCCCCACGAAGAGCGGCAGGAAGTCGGTCGCCCCGCCGTCGGGGGCCGAGCCGTGGCGCGGCCCCGCCTGGCCGAAGCGGGCCAGGTCCTGCGCGATCGTGTAGTCGCAGGCCATGCCGAGCTCCTGCCCGCCGCCGATCCGCATGCCGTTGGCGCGGCAGATCACCGGCTTGTCGCAGGCGAGGACCGCGCTGACCATGTCGTTGAACAGGCGCATGTACTGCCGGTACTCCTCCGGCCGCCCGGCGTAGTACTCGGCGTACTCCTTCGTGTTGCCGCCCGTGCAGAAGGCCTGGTCGCCCGCTCCGGTGAACACGACGGCCACGGCGCGCCGGTCGCACGACGCCCGCCGCAGGCCGAGGATCACGTCCTTGACCATGTCGGTCGTGTAGGAGTTGAGCTGCCGCGGGTTGTCGAGGGTGAGCCACACCGCGTGCAGGCCGTCGACGGTCGCGCCGGACCCGTCGCGCACCGGGCGGGTCTCGTAGCGCACCTGGCCGGACGTGGCCGTGCAGGGCAGCTCGTGGCTGACGAGGTCGTTCACGCGGACGCTCCTGCCGGGACGAGCACCGGCCTCCGGTCGAGGTCCTTGCGCCGGAGGCGGTCGAGGACCTGGTTCACCTGCGCGAGGGGGAAGAGCTCGACGAAGGGCGCCACCTTCACGCGGCCCGAGAGCACGAGGTCGAGCACCTGCGGGTAGCGGGCGGGCGGGCAGCCCCACACGCCCTCGGCGCGCGCGTCGAAGGCCATGAGGTTCGAGAGGCGCACCGTGACGTCGCCCGCGTGGTAGCCGACGACGGCGAGGTGCGCGGCCGGGCCGAGCAGCGCGAAGGCCGCCTCCTGGCCGGCGCGCGTGCCGGACGTCTCGAACACGCGCCAGCCGGCCGGCGAGAGGCCGGCCTGCTTCGCCAGGGCGCGGGCGCGCGCCTTGACCTCGGCGGCGGAGAGGCCGCGGGCGTCGAGCGTCCACTCGGCGCCGTGCTCGGTCATGAGCTCCAGCCGTCGGGGGTCGACGTCGATCGCCAGGGCGCGCGCGCCGAGCGCGCGCGCCACCTGCACGCCGAAGCCGCCGACGCCCCCGGCGCCGACGAACACGGCCAGGTCGCCGGGCGAGAGGTCGCTCCGGCGGACCGCCTCGAAGGCCGTCGACACGGCGTCGGCCACGACCGCCAGGCGGCGCAGGTCGTCCGACTCGAACGGCAGGTCGACCCGGCACAGCCCGTGGGCCGGGACGAGCAGGTGCGTGGCGAAGCCGCCGTGGCCGTCGTTGCCCGGGAAGACCTGGCGCTGGCAGGTCGACCCGCGGCCCTTGAAGCAGGCGCCGCACCCGCCGCAGGGGATCACCGCCGGGACGACGACGCTCCGGCCGAGGAGGCCCGGCGCGGCGCCGTCCCCCAGGGCCACGACCCGGCCGCTCACCTCGTGGCCGAGGACGAGCGGGAGGGGGTGCCGGACGGGCACCCCGTCGTCGAGGAACGACAGGTCCGTGTGGCACACGCCGCAGGCGGCCACCTCGACGAGCGCCTGGCCCGGGCCGGGGACGGCCTCGTACGTGAACGGCTCCAGGGGCGCGCCGCGCGCCCGCATGGCCCAGCCCTCGACCGCGACCGCCGTGCTCGTGCCCACCGCGCCTCCGGAGCAAAACAGTAAAAGAATACCATTATTGGGCGGGCTTGCCAAGCCCCCGCCCGCCCGCGGCGCAGGCGCGCGCCCGCACGCGCCGCCGGGCCTCCTCCACCGCGTCGGCCAGGCGGGCGCGACAGGGGACCCCGAGGTCGACGCCGAGACGGACCAGCTCCCGGGCGACCGCCCGCGAGACACCCGCGACGACCGCGACGGCGCCGAGCGACCGGGCGTCCTCCGTGAGGGTCCGGGCGTGCTGGCCGGTGGCCGCGTCGAGGGCGGGGAGGCGCGACACGTCCAGGACCACGGCCCGGGCCTCCCGCGCGGTGAGCGCCTGCAGGAGCGCCCCGCGCAGGGCCAGGGCGGCCGCCTCGTCGAGGCGGCCGACGACGGGGACCACGAGCACCCCGGGCAGGACCTCGAGGACGGCCGGCGCCGAGAGCTCGCGCAGGACGGCCTCGCGCGCGCGCAGCTCGGCCAGCAGGCCCTCGACGTAGGCGTCGAGGGCCAGGATCGCGTCGAAGAAGATCAGCTTGCCGAGGGCCCGGACCACGCGCAGGGCCTCGGCCGGGTCGTCGGGCAGGGCCGCGACGACCCGGTCGTTGAGCAGCTCCTGCAGGGTCGAGAACGAGGCCAGGTACCAGCGCGGCTCGAGGCCCACCCGCCGGTGGACCTCCCCGATCCAGGCCCGCGACGCCGCGTAGACGCGGTCGACCCGGGCCGTGAGCATCTCCTTCAGGTAGGCGGCCTGCCGGGTGCGGCACTGGAGCAGGTGCCCCTCGAGGATCCGCGCCAGGTGGGGGACGGTCGCCGCGTGCTCGTAGAGCGCGGCGGCCACGTCGGGCAGGTGCGGCTCGAGCGCCGGCAGGTGGGCGCGCAGCCGCGCCGCGTCGTCCGGCGTGAAGCGCAGGAACTCGAGGCGGCGCGCCACCTCCTCGTCGTCCGCCAGCGCGTCGTCCGGTCCCGGGTCGTCGCGCATGGGGGCCTCCGGGCGCTCGGCCCGGCAAATGCGGTGCCTCCACCCGGCGTCGCCGCAGCCTCCGCCAGGGCGGCGGCGGCGTCACGCCCGCGTGACCGCGGGCGGCGGGGAGCGTCATGCGCGTGAGACGGTCGTCAGGCGAAGCGGGCCTCGTCCTCGCAGGGGAAGACCCCGGCCGGGACCCCGCGCGCGCGGACGGCGCGGCCGAGGGCCTCGAGGCGCTCGCGCGGCGCGGGCAGGACGCCCGGCAGGGTGGTCCCGCGGTCGACCGTGGTCACGTGCACGCCGGCTGGCCGGAGCGAGGCCACGGTCTCGAGCCAGCCGGCCACGGCGGGCGCGGTCGTGTTGTCCGCCGCGCCCTGCACGAACATGGCCTGCAGGAGGAACCGCCCGGGGCCCAGCCGGCGCAGGCCCGCGAGCAGGCGCGGCAGGGCGGCGCGGACGCGCGGGCGGTCGACGGCGCGCAGGGTGGCGGGGTCGCCCGCGTCGAGCTTGAAGAAGGGCAGGTCGATCCGCGCCAGCGCCTCGCGCACCGCCGGGGCGTCCAGGCGCGCGCCGTTCGAGAGGAGCACGAGCGCGGCGCAGGGGGCGAGGGCGTCGCGCAGGGCGGCCAGCCCGGCCACCACCTCGTCGAAGGCCGGGTGCAGGGTCGGCTCGCCGTTGCCCGCCAGCGTGATCGCGTCGCAGCCGGGGTCGCGGCGCAGGGCCTCCTCGACGGCGGCGAGCACCTCGGCGGGGGCAGGCAGGTCGCCCTTCGCGGCGCCGGGCGTGGCGTCGTACTGGCAGTACACGCAGTCGTAGGTGCAGACCTTGCGGTCGCGCGGGAGCAGGTTCACCCCCAGGGAGCGCCCGAACCGCCGGGAGGGGACCGGCCCGTAGGCCCAGTCGGACTGGAGCGGGATCGGCTGCGGGCGGGGCATGGCGTGGTCCTCCGGGGGGTCCCTTGACGGGAGCGAGCAACGCGCGCGCCGCGCCGCCCGGCTGCGTCGTCCGCGCCGGGCGCTGGACCGTCCACCTGTGCACGCCCGACGAGGCGCTGCACTGGGTGGTGGACGTCGAGGGCCGGCTGCTGGCGGGCCACGTCGACGGGCTGCACCACCGGGTCGGCCTCGACGCGACGGTCGTCGCCCGGACCCCGGGCCTGCGCGGCGCGGCGCGGCGTCTCCCGCCCGCGGAGGGCGACGCCGTGCTGGCCGCGGCGGCCGGCGCCCTGCGCGTCGTGGCCGAGGACCTGGCCCGCGGCGCGGTGCCGCTCCAGCTCGATCACGAGGCCCCGCCCGACGCCGAGCGCGCGCGGGTCGCCGACCTCCTCCGGCGCGCCGCCGACCGCGCCGCGCGGCCCGAGGACGAGCGGGCCGCCTTCGCCCGCGTCTACCGCCCGGTGCGCGTCCTGCCCCCCGACTGCGCGCAGGCGCTCGTGGCCCAGCTCACGGAGGGGTGCAGCTACGGCCGCTGCTCCTTCTGCACGCTCTACGCGGGCGTCCCCTTCCGTATCAAGCCACCCGCCGCCTTCGCCGCCCACCTCGAGGACGTCGCCGCCCTCCTGGGGCAGGGGGCGGCCCTGCGCGCGCGCCTGTTCCTGGGGGACGCCAACGCGCTCCTCGCCCCCATGCCGTCGCTCCTGCAGGCGCTCGGCGCCCTGCGGGCGCGCTTCCCCGAGGCGGCGCGCGGCGGGGTCGACGCGTTCGTCGACGTGTTCTCGGGGCGGGGGCGCACTGCGGACGAGCTGCGCGCCTTGCGCGACGCCGGCCTCAGGCGCCTCACCGTCGGCCTCGAGAGCGGCCACCCGCCGCTCCTGGCGTGGCTGAGGAAGCCCGTGGTCCCCGAGGCGGTCATGGGGCTCGTCGACCGCGCGCGGCGGGCCGGCCTGGACGTCGGCGTGACGGTGCTCGTCGGGGCCGGCGGGCGGGAGTTCGACCGCGCCCACGTCGAGGACACGGCGCAGGTCGTCCGCGACATGCGCCTGGGGCCGCGCGACCTCGTGCTCCTCTCGCCGCTGGTGGTCGACGCGGCCAGCGAGTACGCCCGCCGGGCCGCGCGCGCGGGCGTCCGTGCGCTGGCGCCCGACGAGCAGGAGGCGCAGGCGGACCGCCTGCGCGCGGCCCTCTCCGGGGGCCGGTGGCGCGTGTCGCGCTACGACCTCGAGCGCTTCGTGTACTGACGGGAGCCCGCGTGAAGACGATCATCGAGCCGTTCCGCATCAAGTCCGTCGAGCCGCTCCGCATGAGCACGCCGGCCGAGCGGCGCGCCTGGCTCGCGGAGGCCGGCTGGAACCTGTTCCGCCTCCCCGCCGAGCGGGTGATCATCGACCTGCTCACGGACTCCGGCACCGGCGCCATGTCGAGCGAGCAGTGGGCGGGCGTCATGCGCGGCGACGAGTCCTACGCCGGGGCGCCGAGCTTCTACCGCTTCCTCGAGGCGGTGCAGGGGCTCACCGGCTTCACGGGCGTCCTCCCCACGCACCAGGGGCGCGCCAGCGAGCGGCTCCTGTGCGAGCTCCTCCTCGGCCGCGGCGACGCGGGGCGGGGCAAGGTCGTGCCCAACAACGCGCACTTCGACACGACGCGGGCGAACGTCGAGCACCACGGCGCCGAGGCCCTCGACCTCCTCACCGACGTGGGCCGCCAGCCGTCGGCGGTCGCGCCCTTCAAGGGCGACCTCGACGTCGCCCGGCTCGAGGGCCTCCTGCGCGAGCGCGCGGCCGACGTGCCGTTCGTCATGGTGACCGTCACCTGCAACACGAACGGCGGCCAGCCGGTGTCGCTGGCCAACCTGCGCGCCGTGCGCGCCCTGTGCGACCGGTTCGGCAAGCCGCTGTTCCTCGACGCCTGCCGCTTCGCCGAGAACGCCTGGCTGATCAAGCAGCGCGAGCCGGGGCAGGGCGACCGCCCGGTGGCGGCGATCGTGCGCGACATGTTCGACCTCGCCTGTGGCGCCACGATCTCGGCCAAGAAGGACGGCCTGGTGAACACGGGCGGCGTCCTCCTCCTGCGCGACCCGGCCCTGCTCCAGCGGGCGAGCGAGCTCCTGATCCTCACCGAGGGCTTCGTCACCTACGGCGGGCTGGCCGGGCGCGACCTCGAGGCCATGGCGGTGGGCTTCCGGGAGGTCGTGGACGAGGACTACCTGCGCTACCGCGTGCGCTCGGTCGAGTACCTGGGCGAGCGCCTGCTCGAGGCCGGCGTGTCGATCGTGCGCCCGCCCGGGGGGCACGCGATCTACATCGACGCGACCAGCGTCTGCCCGCACATCCCGCGCGGGCGCTTCCCCGGCCAGGCGCTGGCGTGCGCCCTCTACGAGCAGGGCGGGGTGCGCTCGTGCGAGATCGGCTCGGTCATGCTCGGCGCGGCGGCGACCATGGAGCTCGTGCGCCTGGCGATCCCGCGGCGCACCTACACGCAGTCGCACATCGACTACGTCGTCGAGGTCGTCGCCGAGGTGCGCGCGCAGGCCGACGCGCTCGGCGGGTTCGAGCTCGTCGAGGCCCCGCCGGCCCTGCGCCACTTCACGGCGCGCTTCCGGCCGGTGGCGTGACGCCCCGGTTGAAGTGATCGAGGGCCGACCGTGTGGGCTCACATGGGACACGGAGGCAACGAAGGTCCACGAAGGTCACGGAGGTCTTGTCCTTACAGCTCCTCCGTGACCTCCGTTGTCCTCCGTTGCCTCCGTGTCCCATGAGCAGCCAAGCCGTGGAAGTCATCGAGTCGTGCCGTAGCGGCGGTCACACCGTCAGCCGCTCGACGAACCCCTCGGGCTCGATCTGGATCGTCACGTGGTCGATCCCGAAGCGCTCGTGGAGCGTGTCGCACAGCGTCCTGAGGAGCTCCCCCGGCGGCAGGCCCTCCTCGGCGACGACGTGGCAGGAGAGCGCCTCGAGCCCGCTCGTGATCACCCACACGTGCAGGTCGTGGACGTCGCGCACGCCGGGCGTGCCGGCCAGCGCGGTGCGCACCTCGTCCATGTCGATGTGCGCCGGCGCGTGCTCCATGAGCACCGAGACCACGTCCTTCAGCAGGTGCCACGCGGAGTAGATGATCAGGAGACCGATCACGATCGACACGGCCGGGTCGACCCACAGCCAGCCGAACGCCCACACGAGCCCGCCGGCCGTGGCGGCGCCGACGCTGCCGAGCGTGTCGGTGAGCACGTGCAGCCAGGCGCCGCGGATGTTCACGCTCTCCGTCCGGCCGCGGTTCAGGAGGGCGAGCGCGATCAGGTTGATGACGAGGCCGCCCAGCGCGACCCCCGTGACCACCGGCCCGATGATCGGCCGCGGGGCCTGGAGGCGGTCGATGGCGGCCACGATGATCGCGGCCGCGATCGCCAGGAGGGCCGCCCCGTTCACCAGCGCGGCCAGGACCTCGAGGCGGTAGTAGCCCCAGGTCCGCCGCGGATCTTCGGGGCGCTGCTGGGCGATCCAGATCGCGAACAGCGACAGCGTCAGCGCCGCCACGTCCGAGAGCATGTGCCCGGCGTCGGCCAGGAGCGCGAGCGACCCGGAGAGCCAGCCGCCGACCACCTCGGCCACCATGTAGCCGGCGGTGAGCACGACCGTGATCAGGAGCCGGCGACGGTCCCGGGTGCGCCGGTGGTCGTGGCCGTGCCCGTGCTCGTGGCCGTGGCCGCCGTGGTCGTGGACGTGCATCGCCCCCGATCGTCGGGCATTGGGGGGCCAGTGTGAAGGGGGGGCTCTCCTTCACTCGTGCAAGGCAAGAGAACGACCACGGAGGCCACGGAGGCCACGGAGGCGGAACCCTGGAGAACAACGACCTCCGCCGGGGTCTCTCCGTGTCCTCCGTGTCCTCCGTGGTGAGTCCCAGGTCGTTCACCGATGCGAATGAACTGCCCGGGAGCGAAGGAGCCATCGAGCGCGCACGCCGTCAGCCGTTCGGCCGCAGGGCGACGCCCCGCTCGAGGTCGCCGGGCGCCATGGCCCGGGCGCCCTTGCGCTCCCGGATCCACGGGATCAGGCCCCCCGCGAGGAGCACCTCGACCTGCCGCGGAGACAGGTCGTGGAGGGCGAGGAACGTCCGCCCGCTCGGCCGGTGCTCGACGCGCACCTCGCGGCCGCTGGAGACGGCCCGCCGCAGGCCGCGCAGGACGAGCACGTCGCCCTGGGCGAGGGCGCCGAGGTCGTCCGGGTGGGCGAAGCGCAGCGGCAGGACGCCGAAGTTGACCAGGTTCTGGGCGTGGATGCGCGCGAACCCGCGCGCGAGGACCACCTGGAGCCCGAGGAACCGCGGGGCGAGCGCCGCGTGCTCGCGGCTGGAGCCCTGCCCGTAGTTCTCGCCGGCGACGATCGCGTGCCCGCCCCGCTCGCGGCGGTCGCGGGCGCGCGCGGGGTAGGTCGGGTCGATCGGCTCGAAGAGGAACTCGCTGATCTTGACCACGTTGCTGCGGAAGGGCAGCACCCGGCTCCCGGCGGGGATGATCTCGTCGGTCGACACGTCGTCGCCGAGCTTCAGCGCGACCTCCACCTCCAGCGCGTCGCCGATCGGGGGCAGCTCGGGCAAGCTCGCGATGTTCGGCCCCTTGACCAGCGTCACGCGCTTCGCCGCCTCGGGCGGGAGCGGCGGGGCGAGCTGCGACAGGTTGAGCAGCGGCCGCTCGGGCTCCCGCGCGCGCGGGTAGACCAGCCCGAGCCGCTCGGGCAGCCGGCGCGGGTCGGTGATCTCGCCCGTGAGCGCCGCGGCCGTCGCCGTCTCCGGGCTGCACAGCCACACGCGGTCGTCCTTCGTGCCGCTCCGCCCGGGGAAGTTGCGCGGCACCGTGCGCAGGCTGTTTCGCCCGCTCGCCGGGGCCTGGCCCATGCCGATGCAGCCGTTGCAGCCCGCCTGGTGCAGGCGGGCGCCGGCGGCGATGAACCGGCCGATGTGGCCGTCGGCGACCAGGTTCTGCAGCGCCTGCCGCGAGGCCGGGTTCACGTCGAACGACACGCCGGGCGCGACCTGCCGGCCCGCGACCATGAGCGCGGCCACGGCGAAGTCGCGGTAGCCCGGGTTCGCGGACGACCCGACGTAGGCCTGGTAGATCGGCGCGCCCTCGACCTCGCGCACTGCCACGACGTCCCCCGGGCTCGACGGCCGCGCGATCAGGGGCTCGAGGGCGGAGAGGTCGAGCACCTCCTCGACGTCGTAGGCGGCCCCGGGGTCGGCGGCGAGCCCGACCCAGGCCTGCTCGCGCCCCTGCTGGCGGAGGAACGCGCGCGTGACCTCGTCCGAGGGGAAGACGCTGGTCGTCGCCCCCAGCTCCGCGCCCATGTTGGCGATCACGTGGCGGTCCATGGCCGACAGCGCCGCCAGCCCCGGCCCGTGGTACTCGATCACCCGGCCGAGCCCGCCCTCGACGCCGTGGCGGCGCAGGAGCTCGAGGATCACGTCCTTGGCGCTCACCCAGTCGGGCAGCCGCCCCTCGAGGCGCACGCCCCACACCCGCGGCATGCGCACGTGGAACGGCTCACCGGCCATCGCCAGCGCCACCTCGAGGCCGCCGGCGCCGATCGCCAGCATGCCGAGCGCGCCGGCGGCGCAGGTGTGGCTGTCGGCGCCGAGGAGCGACTTGCCCGGGACGCCGAGGCGCTCCATGTGCACCGGGTGGCTCACGCCGTTGCCGGCGCGGCTGAACCACACGCCGAAGCGCCGCGCCGCGCTCTCGAGGAACAGGTGGTCGTCGGCGTTCCGGTGGTCGACCTGCGTGATGTTGTGGTCGACGTACTGCGCCGAGACCTCGGTCGCCACGCGCTCGAGGCCCATGGCCTCGAGCTCCAGCATGACCAGCGTGCCGGTCGCGTCCTGCGCCAGCGTCTGGTCGATCCGGAGGGCGACCTCCTCGCCGGGCGGCGGCAGGTCGTCGCGGCCGACGAGGTGAGCGGCGATCAGCTTCTGCGTGACGTTCCGGGCCGCCGGGGTGGGCATCCGGGCCTCCGCGCCCCCCGGGCGTCCATCGTAGGCCGCCCGCGCAGGGCGTCGACCCTACGAGAAGCAGAGAGCTTGAGAACTCTTCGCTCCGCCGCTCGTACTCGACCCGCCAAAGCGAGCGTTGGGGAGGCGCGGAGCGGGCCAAGCACCGTTGCCCGGGCACTTGCGCCGATCGCGCCCCCCTCGCGAGCGCATCACTCATCGCAGGTCTGAGCTCGAGAGAAATCGCGCAGCGATCTCTTCTCGAGCTCAGGTCGGGGGATGGCGAATCATGGGAAGGTCGAAGGAGCGGGGCAAGCCGGTCCACGAGCTCACCCCGGAGGAGCTGGAGAGGGAGGCCCGCCGGTGCCGGACCCTGATCGGAGTCTACGGCAACCGGATCGCGGCGAAGGAGCTCCGGAAGCGGCTGCTCGCGATCGAGCGCCGCCTGCGTCGCGACGACTGACCGGTGAGATGCAAGTCCAAGCAACAGCGAGTGGGAGTTCCGCGGGGACGGGTGGAACGCAGCCGCGAGCGAGGCGAGGCCGCGGAGGCCGAGGCGAGGGGGTGCGCGCGCGGCCGATATCGATCGCCGGATCCTATCGGCCGCGCGCGCCCCCCCCTCGCCCGGCATCCGCGGCCGCAGCCGTCGATCACACCGCGTCGCCGGGCCGAGGGGGCTTCGCCGGCGGCGCATCGATCGCCTTGAGCACCCGCTGGCTCTCGCGCCGCGCGGGGTTGGCGTAGGCCACGAGCGCCTTGATCTCGTTGACGTTCAGCTTCTCCAGCGCGTCGGCGAGCCGGCGCAGCTCCTCCGGCGCGTCCTGGATCATGAGGTAGACCCGGTCGCCGTCGGTGATCGCCTTGATCTTGCCGCCTTCGATCTTGGCGAGCGCATGGTTCATGCGCTCCAGCTCGTCAGGGACCATCACCGCTCACTTCCGGCCGAGGCCGAGCGACCGCAGGACGCGCTGCCAGAGGGAGCCCGCGGCGGCCGGCCGCCGGTCCTCGGGCGCGCCGCTCGCCGCCGCGGCCTGCTGCTCCTCGAGGCTCGCGTACAGCATAGCCCCGCTGTCGACGTTGAGGCCACAGGCGACGCACACGACGATCGTCGGCGGGTACATCTTCCCGCACCCGGGGCAGGGCCTCGAGCCCTGCACCACGAACTCCTTCTCCAGGCGCAGCCGCTGCGACTCGGTGAGCTGCTGGGCCTCGGACGACGACCCCGCCCCCGCCCGCACCTTCAGCACCTTGTTGCAGCGCTTGCAGCGGACCTGCTTCCCGTCCAGCGTGTCGGGGAGGTTGAGCAGGTGGCCGCAGGGGCACTGGAGCTTGATCACGGCCGGCGCTCGCCGCCCGGGCGGCCGCCCTCGGGACTCCTCAGGAGCTCGCGGCGCCCGCCCACGCGGCTCAGCCCTCCGCCGCCTCCTGCGAGCGCTTGCAGGTGATGCACAGGCTCGCGAACGGCAGGGCGCGCAGACGCTCGGGGTTGATCGGCTTCTCGCACTCCTCGCACACGCCGTAGCTGCCGTTGTCGATGCGCTCGAGCGCGTAGTCGATCTGGTCGAGCTCGGCGCTCTCGATCTCGAGGATCTTGTAGTTGGTCTCCTCGTCGTTGGCGTCGCCGCCGAGGTCGTCCATGTCCGCGAGGTGGTGCCCCTCGGACGCGGTCCGCATCTCGTCGAGCTCGGAGTTGATGTTCCGGCTCAGGGCGGCCTTCTTCTGCAAGAGGGCCACCTTGATCTCCTCGACGACCTCCGCGGTCACCCGCTCGGGCACGCGCGACTCCTCGGACGGCTCGTTGATCTTCTTGCGCGCCATGGATTTATCCTGCTGTGGAAGCTGATGGCCCCCTACGAAGCGGACCCACTATAGCCGCCCCCCCACGTTTGTCCAAGACGCGTCGGGTCAGGCGCGCCGGGTCAGGCCGGGGCGTGCTCGAGGACGTACTCCTCGAGCTGCCGCCGCTGCACGGGGTCGAGGTCCACGAGCGCGCAGTGGAGGAAGTGCGCCCGGCCCCCGCCCCCCTCGCGGTAGCCGCGGCCCAGGACCCGGGCGCGGAGGCCCGTGACGAGGACGCCGCCCAGCGGCAGGTCGAGGCCCAGCTCGCTCCCGCGGCGGACGTCGCGGTCGGCGAGCAGCGCGAGCCCGCCGGTGGAGACGTCGAGCACCTCGACCTCGACCCCCTCCGGGTCATCGGGGGCGAAGCCGTCGGGGAGGCGCTCGACGGCGACCCAGAAGGGGGGCGCCCCGACCGGGGCGCGCGGGGCGCGCCGGCGCTCCTCGCGGAGGAGGAAGTCGCCGTGGGCCAGCGCGTGCCGCGGCCGGTGGCCGGCGGGGCCGCGCGCGGGGCCGACGGCGGTGCGGAAGCGGTAGGTCCCGTCGCCGTCGCGGCTGAACGCGGCCCAGGCGGGCGCGGCCGGCAGCCCCCGGGTCCGGCCCAGCGGCTCGACGGTGACCGCGGCCTCGTCCACGGCGACCACGCGCGCGTCGGCGCGGGCGCCGTCGTCGTAGCGCAGCTCCACGCGCTCGCCCGGGCGCACGTCGTGCGTCGACTGCGCCGGCCCACCGCCGCCGTCGAAGGCGAGCAGGCGGCGCAGGGCCGCGAGCCGCTCGAGCTGCCCTGCTCCGGGCCCGGCCCCGAGGCGCTGCACCTCGGCGCGGGCGAAGCGGTCGAAGTCGCGCCGGCGGGTCAGCACCAGCCAGGGCGCGTCGGGCAGCTCCTCCCGCGCCCACGCGGCCAGGAGCTCGCGGTCGAGGCCGGAGACGCCGCGCTGGGTCGCGGCGGCGTGGAAGCGCCGCCACCCCTGGCGGCGCGCCGCCGCGCGGCGGCCGGTGAACGGCATGCCCACCGCGAGCGCCATGAGCACCAGCGCCGGCAGGACCAGGGCGGGCAGCGAGTCGAGGACGATCGGCATCTCAGGCGCCCTGCCTGCGCATGGCCTCGACCGCCTCGTCCGCGTTCGTGGCGGACAGGAGCGCCCCGCGCACCTCCGGCCGCAGGAGCTGGCGGGCGATCGCCGCCAGGTTGGTCACGTGACGGTGCCGCTTGCGGAGCGGCGTGATGAGCAGGATCACGATCTTCGTGATCGAGTTGTCGACCGCCTCGAAGTGCACCCCCTCCGGGAACACGCCGAGCGCCGCCACCTCCCGCTCGACGCGCGAGGTCGTCCCGTGGGGGATCGCGATCCCGCACTCGAGGCCGGTCGAGAGCCGGCGCTCGCGGGTCATGATCGCGTCGAGCAGCTCGTCGCGGGCGTCGCCCGGGACGGCCCCCTCCGAGAGGAGGCAGTCGAGCAGCTGCTCGATCGCGGCCTCCTTGCGGGGCGCCGTCAGGCCCACCCACACGAAGCGGTTGCGGGTGAGCGTCAGGAGGTCCATGGCGCTGCAGGCGTCGTCGCCGTCGTCGTGACCTTCCTCGGGGGCTGGGAACATGATGGGCTCGTCCCGCCCCAGGATAAACCGCCGGCACGCGGTTGGAATAGGGACGCAGCGCCCGCCGTTCCGTGGTAAGGAACACGTGGGAGATGGACGTGGTCACGAGTCCACGCGGGCGTGGCGCGACGGGAGACGAGGGGGGCGCCGGCGCGTCGGGCGGCGCCGCCCGCCAGGCCGAGTTCGAGGAGCTCGTGCTGCCGCACCTCGACCTCCTGCTCGGGTTCGCCCTGCGCCTCACGCGCAACCGCGCCGACGCCGACGACCTGCTCCAGGACGCCCTCTACCGGGCCTACCGGGGCCTCGACGGCTTCGAGCGGGGCACGAACTTCAAGGCGTGGATGTTCAGGATCATCACCAACGCGTTCATCTCGCGGCGCCGCTCCGACGCGCGGGCGCCGCGGCGCGTCGAGCTCGAGGCGGTCGACCCCGGCGCCGAGCCCGCGCCCGACCAGGCCGACGCCCTGCAGGAGGAGCTGGTCGACGGGACGACCGACTGGCGGCGGGTCTACGCCGAGCACGTCGACGACGACGTGAAGCGGGCGCTCGACGAGCTCCCGCTCGAGTTCCGCCTGCCGCTCCTGCTCTCGGGCCTCGGGGGGCTGCGCTACCAGGAGATCGCCGACGTGCTGCGGATCCCGATCGGCACCGTGATGTCGCGCCTGTTCCGCGCCCGGCAGCGCCTGCGCCGCGCCCTGCGCGACTACGCCGTCGCCCGCGGGATCGCGGTCGGCAAGGAGGAGGCGTGATGCGCTGCCCCGAGGTGCGCGACCTGCTCCACGCCTTCCTCGACGGCGAGCTCGAGGTGGACCGCAACGTCGCCATGCTCAAGCACCTCGAGCTCTGCCCGCCGTGCCGGGAGCGCTCGGAGGCCGAGCAGGAGCTGCGCGGGGTCGTCGTCCGGGCCTGCTGCGAGCCGGTGCCGCCCGCCCGCGCGCGCGCCCTGCTCGCGGCCGCGTGCTGCGCCGAGCCGGCGATGCCGGGGGCGCTCCGGGCTGGCTGGCGCTGGCGCGGCTGGGCGGCCGCCGCGGCGGTGCTCCTCGCGCTCGGCGGGGGGGCGTGGGCCCTGCGCCCGCCGTGCCCCGGCGGCGACTGCAGCACGCGGAGCCTGATCGCCTGGGCCCGCGAGCAGACGCAGCTCGAGCCGCCGCTGCCGCTCGACGACCTCTACGCGCGCCTGGGCGAGCGCTTCGCCGCGCCCGCCCCGGCCGGGCTGACGCTCGTCGGGGGCAACGCCCTCACGATCGACGGCCAGCGCGCGCCCGTGCTCCGCTACCGCTGCGACTGCGACGGCAAGATGGTCCTCGTGGCCCGGATGCCCGGCGTGCACGTGCACGGGCGCGACGTGCGGCGCCTCGCCGACGGCCGCAGCTACGTGGTGATCGAGCACCAGGGCTCGAAGCTCGTCGGCTGGCAGGGCGAGGACGGCGGGCTCTGGTGCGTGATCGGCTGCGAGCAGCTCCCGCGCGAGCGGCTGTACGTGCTCGCGTCGGCCATGCGCAGCGGCGAAGGGTAGTGTGACCGCGGCTGCGGCGGAGGATGGCGGGCGCTGCCGTTCGCCAGGGTGTCGCGCTTCGCGCGACACCCTGGTCGCTCAGGCTCGGTCGGCGGCCAGGAGGCCGCCTTCCCTCGCCTTCGCGCGGACACGCCGGGCCCTCCTTCGCCTCGCCTGAGGCTCTGGCTGCGGAAGCGCGGTGAGGTGTGCTCGGAGGCGGTCCGGCCGTCGCTCAGCGCCCTCCGCCGCGGTGGTACCACTCCAGCCACGCCTTCTGGTCGAACTCGTGGCTGGGCTCGCCCTCGCGCAGGAAGCGGTCCAGCGCGCGCTTGGCGCTCTGGCGCAGGTCGAGGTCGGTCGAGCCCAGGAACCCGACGACGGTCGGGATGCAGTCGACCATCCCGATCGACGCCACGGCGTCGCAGGCGGCGGCCCGCACCCCGGGGGCCTCGTCGTGCAGGGCGCGCTCCACGAAGCTCCGGCCGTTCGACTCGCCCACCGCGCCCAGCGCCTCGACCGCGGCGCGGCGCACGTCCGGCGCGTCGTCCGCGACCGCGGCGCGGCCCAGCTCCGCCACGAGGTCGCGCTTGCCGTAGGCGCCGAGGGCGCGCGCCGCCGCCGCGCGCAGGCGCGGCTCGCCCTTCTCGAGCGCCTCGACGAGGGGCTCGCGCGCCTCGGAGGGGGGCCCCTGCAGGCTCATGACCCACGCGGCGGGGACCGCGAGGTGGTCGCGCCGGGCGACGTGCTCGACGAGGCGCTTGCGGTCGCTCCAGAACGCGACGGCGCCGCCCACCCCGACCACGCCCACGACCAGGAACGCCGCCGTGAGCAGCTTCGACCCCCGGCGCCCGCGGCCCGAGGAGTGCACGTGGAAGCCCGTCGGCTGCTTCATGCCGGCAGGATAGCAGCGGCGCGCGCGCCCCTCACGGACGCGGGCCCGATCGTCACCCTCGCAAGTCCTCCCGGGCGCAGCACGCCGCGCCCCCGCGGCGGCTTCGTCTTTCCCCCTGGCGGGCCGAGGCCCGCGCTTCAGACGCGCCTACCCCCCGCCGCAGGGACGCGACGTGCTGGGCCCGGGAGGCTCAGGACCTGTAGGCGACCAGCTCCGGGTGCGAGTGCCCGTTCCCGTTCCCGTTCGTGCTCCGCCGCGCCGGCGCGGGGACCGGGTCGGGCGCGGCCGCGCACGCCCGCTGGTAGAGCTTCACGGCGGTCATCGCCGTGCGTATGCGGTCCTTCATGTTGAGCTCGGAGATCCCCACGCTCGGGATCTGCTGCCAGGCGAGGAGGAAGTCGAGGATCCCGTCGATGCGGTTGATCTCGTCCCACTCCACCTGCTCGCGGTAGCCGTCGTTCACCATGCACTCGCGGTGCGGGCGGACGAAGAGGACCAGGCTCTCGCGCACCCGGCCGAAGTAGCGCATGCAGTCGCCGTCGAGGAGCTGCGGGATCACCATGGAGTGGCGCGCCGCGTAGGCGAGGTTGTCGAAGGTGCGGTCCGAGACGAACCCGCCCGGGTAGCGCTCCTCGACCTCCATCTGGCGGCGGAACACCTCGCGCTGGTACTCGCCGGCGCGGACGACGTCGACGCGCAGGGTCTCGAACGAGAGCTCCATCTCGGCGATCACCTGCCGGGCGACCTCGTTGATCAGCGGCAGGCCGAGCTCGCGCGCGATGTGCCGCGCCAGGGTCGTCTTGCCCGTGCTGTGGGCCCCGCACACGTAGATCCTCAGCGGCTGCACGCGCGACCTCCCGCCGGGGCGGCTCACCCCCGGCTCACCCCTGACCGCGGAGAGGCTACCCGGCGCCACCGACAGGCCCGGGGAGCTTGCCGCAGGGCGGCGGCGCGCGACGATGCCGGGGTGCTGGAGCTGCTCCGGGAGCTGTACGCCCAGGCGCCGTCGGGCTTCGACGCGCCGCTCGACGACCGCCTGGCGGTCGAGCGCGCCGCCGGCGAGGGCGCGCAGGCCTACGGCGAGCTGCGCGAGGGCGAGGCCCTGCGGCTCCTCCGCTGGCTGCGCCTGGGCCCCCAGGACGCCCTGTTCGACCTCGGCGCGGGCACGGGCAAGCTCGTCCTGTGGGCCGCGGCCACCACCCGCGTCGGGCTCGCCGTCGGGGTCGAGCTCTCGCGGCACCACCACGAGGTCGCCAGGGGCGTGCTCGAGCGCCTCCTCGCCGCCCTCCCCGCCGCCGAGGCCGCCGGGCTCCGCGCCCGGGTCCGGCTCGTCCAGGGCGACCTGCGCGCGGTGGACCTGACGCCCGCGACCGTGGTCTACGCCTGCGCGAACTGCTTCCCCGACGCCGTGCGCGCGCACGTCGCCGAGCAGGCCCACGCCGCCCCGCGCCTCCGGGCGCTCCTGACCACGCGCCCGCCGCCCTCGCCCTGGCCGGAGCGGCTCGAGGAGCTCGGGCGCGCGCGCGTGCTGACGACGTGGTCCGAGAGCGAGCGCGTGTTCGTGTACGTCAGGCGGGGATCGCAGGCGCCGCGCCGTGGTCGGGGTCCTCCATGTGCTTGACGAGCTCGGCGTAGTGCCCGCCGCGGGCGACGAGCTCGTCGTGGGTGCCGCGCTCGACGATCCGCCCCTCGGCGAGGACGAGGATCTGGTCGGCGTGGCGCACCGTCGACAGCCGGTGCGCGATCGCGAAGGTCGTGCGGTCCTTCTCGGCGTCCTCGAGCGCCGCCTGCACCAGCCGCTCGGTCTCGGCGTCCAGCGCGCTCATGGCCTCGTCGAGGAGGAGCACCTCCGCCCGGCGCAGGATCGCTCGGGCGATCGTCAGCCGCTGGATCTGCCCGCCCGACAGGCGCGCGCCGCGCTCGCCCACGACGTAGTCGTAGCCGCCCGGGAGGCGGAGGATCTCCTCGTGGATCCTGGCGCTCCTCGCCGCCTCCTCCACCTCCGCGTCGGTCGCGTCGAGGCGGCCGTAGCGGATGTTCTCGCGCACCGTGTCGTTGAACAGGAACACGTCCTGCGACACGAGCCCCAGGCGCGACCGCCACGAGTCGAGGTGCACGCCCGGGAGCGGCCGCCCGTCGACGAGCACCCGCCCCGCCGTCGGGTCGACGAAGCGGGCCAGCACGTCCATGAGCGTCGACTTGCCGCTGCCCGTGCGCCCGACGAAGGCGGTCGTCGTCCCGACCCGCGCCGTGAAGCTCACGTCCTTCAGGACCTCGGCCTCGCCGTCGTAGGAGAAGCACACCCCCTCGACCGCGATCTCCCGCTCGAGCCGCTCGAGCGGCGGCGCCGCCGGGTCCGCCTCGATGCGCGGCGGCGTGTCGAGGACCTCGAGCGCCCGGTGGAGCGACGGCAGCGAGTCCTGCAGCGTGTTGTAGGCCGTGACCATCGACTTGGTCGGCCGGTACATGAGGATGATCAGCCCCGCGAAGGTGGCGAAGCGGCCGGCGTCGAGCCCCCAGAGGCGGCTGACGACGATGTAGCCGCCGGCGAGGAACACGAGCGGGAAGGTGATGTCGTTGACGAGGTGGATCCACGTGCGCGAGCCGGTGCGCGCGCGCACGACCGAGACCTCGGCCTGGTAGGCCTGGTCGGTCGACGCCTTGAAGCGCTCGAGCTCGAACGCCTCGCGGCGGAAGACCTTCACCACCCGCACGCCCGAGAGTATCTGGTGCATGGCCTCGATCACCTCGGCCATGGCGCCCTGGCGGCGGCGGGCGCTCCTGCGGATGAACTTGCCCCACCAGCGGATCGGGAGCATGACGACGGCCGAGAGCACCAGGAGGCAGAGCGAGAGCTGCCAGGAGACGACCAGCGCCACGCAGTAGAGCAGCAGGATGCGCACGGGCTGGAGCAGCAGCACCTGCACGAGCGGCAGGAGGACGCCGTTGGCGGTGCGCGCCAGGTCGCCCACGAGGCGCGTGAGCAGGTCGCCGCGCCGCTGGTCCTGGAGCTGGCCGAGCGAGAGCGAGAGGACGTGGCCGACGACGCGCAGCTGCAGGTCCATGTAGACGCGCGCCACGACCTCGGCCGAGATCGCCGCCGTCAGGTAGCGCGAGACGCCCAGGACGGCCGCCAGGCCCAGCGCGAGGGCCAGGATCCGCAGGAGCGTGTCCTTGACGGCGCGCAGGGCGCGCTCGCGGCCGAGCTCGCGCGCGTCGAGCGACAGGGCGGCGGCCGCCGCGCGCGCCGCCGGGTCGGCCGCGCGCGGGTCGCCGGCGACCGCGAGCACGCGCCCGGCCTCGGCCTGCAGGGCCACGGCGCGGGCGAGGTCGGCCCGGGCCCGGCGGTCGTCGTCGGGGCGGGCGTCGACGAGGACGCGCCGCGTCCGCTCGAGGAGCCGGCACACCGGGTCCTGCGCCCAGGCCGGGTCCTCGACGGTCCGGCCGGCGAACGCCGGGAGGGCGGCGGCGTCGGCGTCGGGGGCCGCGACGTCCTTCGCCCGGGCCCGCGCGTCCGCGACGGCGTCCGGGTGCGCGGCCGCGAGCGAGGTGACGAGCGCCACGTCGTCGGCCTCCGCGGCGTCGTCGCCGCCGCGCAGGAGGACCTGGTTGAGCAGCGGCTGGAGGAGGTAGGCCTGCCCGCCCTCCGCCAGCGCCACGACCATCGTGAGGGCCACGACGAGGACGATCCGCGGCAGCTGCGGGCGGAAGAAGGGGACCAGGCGCTTGACCTGGGCGACGTCGCGCGCGGCCGCCACTAGCTCACGCCGTAGCGCTTCATCTTCTTCAGCAGCCCCGGGCGCGAGAGGCCCAGGCGCCGCGCGGTCTCGCTCCGGTTGCCGCCGGCCGCCGCGAGCACGCGGACGATCGCCTCGCGCTCGAACATGGAGACGATCTCCTCGAGCGGCCGCCCGCGCTCGACCATGAGCATCATGGCGTCGGCGCCGTCGGTCACGGCCACGCGCCGGATCGCCGACTGCGCGCGGTCGGGCGCCGCGCCGCCGAGCAGCTTGGGCGGCAGGTGGGCGGGGAGGATGCGCTCGCCCGCCAGCGTGAACAGCGCCTTGGTCGTGTTCTCGAGCTCGCGCACGTTGCCCGGCCAGTCGTGGTGGACGAGGAGCTGCAAGGCCTCGCGGCTCACCTCGGGCGCCGGCCGGCGCTCCTGCTGCGCGATCTGCCGCAGGAAGTGGTCGAGGAGGAGCGGCACGTCCTCCCGGCGCTCGCGCAGCGGCGGCAGCTCGACCGTCATCACGGCGATCCGGTAGTAGAGGTCCTCGCGGAAGGTCCCCTCGCGCGACATCTGCAGGAGGTTCTTGTTCGTGGCGCAGATGAGGCGCACGTCGACCTTCTTGACGTCGCGGCCGCCGACCGGGCGCAGCTCCCCCTCCTGCAGCACGCGCAGGAGCTTGGCCTGCATGCGCTCGGACATCTCGCCGATCTCGTCCAGGAACAGGGTCCCGCCGTCGGCGGCCTCGAACAGGCCGACGCGGTCCTGGTCGGCGCCGGTGAAGGCGCCGCGGACGTGGCCGAACAGCTCGGCCTCGAGCAGCGTCTCCGAGACGGCCGCCACGTTCTCGGCGATGAACGGCCCGGTCTTGCGCGGGCCGTTGTAGTGGATCGCCGAGGCGACGAGCTCCTTGCCGGTCCCCGACTCGCCGTGGATCAGCACCGGGTGGTGCGACTCGGAGAGGCGGTCGAGGAAGCGGAAGAGCTTCTTGATCGCCGCCGACTCGCCGATGATGTTGGCGTAGCGGTGGCGGCGGCGCGCCTCGAGCTCGGCCGTGCGGGCGAGCGCCAGCCGCGCCTTCTCCAGCTCCGAGGCCTGCGCCTGGTGCAGCGCCTGGCGGCGGATCGGGCCGGCGACGAGGCGGCCGAAGGCGAGCAGCAGGTCGCGCTCGGGCTCGGCGAAGCGGTCGACGGCCGAGCGGTTGTCGAGGTAGATCACCCCGACGACCTCCTTGGCCCAGAGGATCGGCGCGGCGATCACCGAGCGCAGCCCCTGCGTGACGATGCTCTGCCGCCCCTTGAAGCGGTCGTCGAGCTGCGCGTCGCCCACGAGCACGGCCGACCTGGTCCGCAGGACCTCGCCCACGATCCCCTGGCTGAGCGCCGTGTCGCGCGAGGGCAGCCCGGGGACGTCGCGGTCGACCGCCATGCGCAGGCGCATGGCCCCGCCGGGCTCGCGCAGGAGGATGAAGCCGCGGCGCGCCTTGGTCGCGTCGACGATGATCCCGAGCGTCAGCTCGAGGAGGGTGTCGAGCTCGAGGTCGGAGCCGAGCGCCTGGGCGACGAGCCCGAGGATCGACTGCCCGGCGTGGCCGAGGATCAGCGGGGCGAGCTGGGGCTCCTCGAGGCGGAGCGCCTGGGTCTGCGCGTGCTCGCGGGCGCGCACGGCCGCGGACGACGTCGGCCCCGTCCCCTCGGCGCTCGACCCGGACCCGCGCGCCACCTGCGGGTCCCACACGTCGGAGGCGGCCCACAGCCCGGAGCCCCGCGTGTCGGTGAGGGCCGCGACGCGCGACAGCTCCTCCCCGTCCTTCTGCGGCGGGCGGGCCACGCGGTCGCGCCCGTGGCGCTTGGCCTCGGCCAGGGCCGCCTCGGCCCGGCGCAGGAGGCCGTCCCACGTGCGGTCGTCGCCGGGCGCCACCGCCACGCCGGCGCTCAGCGTCACCCGCGCCTCGCGCATGGACCCCTCGAGGACCTCCGCCGCCACGCGCTGGCGCACGCGCTCGGCGACGCCCTCGGCGACGGGCGCCTCGGCGCCCGGGAGGAGGACGACGAACTTGCCGCCCGCCTCGCGGCCGGCGAACGCGCGCTGCTCGGGCCGCTCGGCCAGGGCCGCGACGAGCGTCCGGGCCACCTGGGCGATCACGTCGTCGCCGGCGCGCAGGCCGAACATGTCGTTGAGCAGGCCGAGGTAGTCGATGTCGAGCTTGACCACGCCGACGAGCGGCGGGGCCTCGAGCTCCGACGCGGTCGCCGCGCCGTCGCCGGCCGGCGGCGCCGCCGCGCTCAGGATGCGGCGCAGCTCGAGGACGACCGCCGGGAACGACGCCAGCCCGGTGAGCGGGTCCCTGGCCAGGGCGTCGACCGCCTCGGCCGAGCGGAGCTGCTCGGCGCGGGCGCGCGCCTCCTTCTCCAGCGCCTCGGCGGCCCTCGCCCCCTCCTCGCCCGCGCCGGTGAAGGTGATCGAGGTGGCGCCGATCTCGATCCGGTCGCCCGGGTTGATCAGGGCGCGCGAGACGAAGCGCCCGTTGAGGCGCGTGCCGTTGCGGCTCCCGAGGTCGAGCAGCCAGTAGCGCCGCTCGTCGTCGCGCTCGATCGCGCAGTGCTCGCGGGACGCCGACGTGTCCTCGATGATGATCGTGTTCGTCAGCGCGCGGCCGATCGAGATGCGGGCGTCGTCCGCGACCTCCTGGACCCACGCGCTCTGCCCGACCTCGACGACGACCCTGGTCACGCGGCAGAGTGTAAACGTCGTCGACGGCCGCGGCCAGCAACCCCGTCGGACGCCGTCGGTTCCGCGGCCGGCGCCCGGGAGCGCCGGCCGCGCGGGGCGGCCGTCAGCGGACCCTGAAGTGGAAGTGGTTGTCGTGCCCCGGCCAGGGGACCACGCCGCCGACGAGCAGGTCGTTGAACAGGACGATGTCGGTGCGCGCGTGCTTGCGCAGCTCGCGGATCAGGTCGCGCGTCAGCTGGCGGCTGTAGGCCGACTGCTGGCGCGTGACGGGCCCCTCGCGGCCGTCGCGCCGCATGGGGCGGACGTCGACGTCGCGGCCGACGCGGTGGCTCGTGTGGCCGGAGAGCCGCCCGCCGTTCTCGAGGCTCAGGTCGCCCACGCCGAAGCGGGGGCGGGCGCGCAGGTTCAGCCCGGCGCGCTCGAGCGCGTAGACGAGCTCGGGGCGGCCCCAGCGGCGGCTGGCGGCGGCGTAGGAGTAGAAGCCCGGGCCGGACGCGGGCAGCTGCACGAAGCCGGCGCGGGAGCGCGCCGGCGTCGCGGCCGGGGCGGGCGCGTCCGGCCGCGCGGCGACGGCGCGCAGGTAGTCGCCGTGCACCCAGGCCTCCTGGCCGCGGAAGAAGACCTTGCGCCAGGCGCCCTCGCTCCCGACGGCGGTGACGTGGGCGCCGTTGGGCAGCTGCCCGATCGCCCGGTAGCGGGTGCTCGGGCCGGCGCGCACGTTGAGCGCCGAGGCGGTGACGGTCTGGACGCCGCGCTCGATGCCGCGCACGCGCTCGGCCGCGACCCAGCCGCGGCGCTCGCTGAACTGGACGAGCACCCAGCCGCCGTCGCGCTCGACGACCGCATACACCTGGCCCGCCCGGGCCGAGCCGAGCACCTGGCCGCCGCCCCGCGCCGACATGACTTGGACGTCCGCCACGACCTGGACCGCGTCGCCGCCCCGGGCCGACGCGGGCGCGGGGGCCAGCATGAACGACGACAGCGCGAGCGTGAGCGCCGCCACGAAGCCGAGCTTCTTCTGCACGTGGACTCCTCCTCCGGCGGGCCCGGTGCGAACGGGTGGCCATCGGGCAAGGTCCCGGGGCGGAGCGAGTTGGAGGGGAGGGGCTGCTTTTCACGGGCCCGGTGAGTCGCAATCGCGTGCCGCGCGCCAGCCAACGGCTCGGCGTGGTTCACGAGCGGGGGGCGAACCGTGCCCTGGGCGGACGGTCTGGTAGAACACCACCCGCTCCGAGGTGGCTCATGACCCGACCTCGCGCCGGCGCCGCGCCGGCGCTCGCCCTCCTCACCCTCGTCGGCTGCGGCAACCTGCAGGTGCAGGAGGGCGGCGCCGTCGATCCGGGCCGGCAGCCGCTGCCGGGCGGGCTGCCCATGTCGTTCGACCGCCTCGGCGACGCGACGATCGCCCTGCGCCGGGTCGACCTCCCGAAGCGGCGCGAGGTGGAGCGCTTCGGCATCACGGTCGTCGACGTGACCTCGCTCCACCGCCTCGTGCCGGCGCACCTGCGCGAGCACAAGCTGGTCGTCTCGTCGCTCGAGCGGGCGTCCCCGTTCGCGGCGGCGGGGCTGCGGCCGTTCGACGCGGTCACGGCGCTCGACGGCCGGCCCGTCGAGTCGCTCGACGACCTCGTCTCGCGCCTCGGCGCCAAGGAGCCCGGCGAGGCGGCGCGCCTGGCGGTGGTGCGCCCGGGCGGCGAGGCGGCGGAGGTCACCGCCGAGGCGTCGGGCCGTGTGCTCGCCTCGGGCGGCTTCCGCGTGCCGCTGCTGGTCGAGCGGCAGTCGAGCGGCTCGGGGCACGCGCTCGGCCTCGGCCCCCTCGACGCGCTGTTCTACTACCGCAGCGCGCTCGAGCACTGGGCCGTCCGGCCCGGCGCGCCCGACCCCGCCGCGTCGCCCTTCCCGCCGATCGACCAGGAGCTGGCCGTGGGCTCGCGCTCGCGCTTCGGGCGCCGCTTCGAGTGGGGGGCGCTGCTCAACATGTTCCTCTGGGAGTCGGACGTCGACCTGCAGACGGGCGAGGAGCGGGGCCGCTTCCGCCTCTTCTGGGTGCTCTCGTTCGGCGACGACCTGACGCCGCGCGGGGGTGGCGCGTGAGGTCCCTCCTGCTCCTCCTGCCGCTCGTCGCCGGCTGCTACGCCTACGTGCGGCCCGGCGACACGTCGTCCTTGCCGGCGACGGGCTGGCTGCTCACGCGCGGCGGCCAGCGCCTCGACGTCGACGAGGGCGGCGGCCTCGTGCTCGGGCACGCGCCCGACGACATCGAGGCCGCGCTCGGCGTGACCCTCGAGCGGCGCGACGGCGGGCTGACGGTGGCCGACCTGCGCGCCGAGACCGAGGGCCACGTCGTCGGGCTCGAGCCCGGCGACGTGCTCCTCGAGGCGCGCCCGCTGGCGCCGTGGCTGCCGGCGGAGCTGCGGGTCGAGGGCGCGCCGGGGATCGAGGTCACGGACCTCGACGACCTGCGGGGCCTCGCCGCCGTCGAGGGGCTCGAGCTCGGCCTGCGCGTGCGCCGCGGCGACCGCGAGGTGTTCGTCCGCCAGCCCCTGCGCCAGCCGACGCTCGTCGCCACCCGCCCGTGGGCGCCGGCGCTCGCGGCCGGGCTCGGGGCCGAGGTGGTCCGGCTCGACGACTGGCCGGCCTCGCGCCTGCCGGCCGAGGCCAGCGCCGAGGACTACCTCGTCGTCCGGGTCGAGGCCGGCTCGCCGGCGGCCGTCGCCGGGCTGCGCCCGCTCGACGTGATCGACAACGACGAGGGCCTGTTCGACCTGCGCCTGGGGAACATCCCGCCCGAGCTGGCGCCCGTGGCCGAGCAGCTCCGGGCCGCGCTCGACCGCGACCCCGCGGCGCGCCTGACCACCGTGCGCCGGCCCGACGGGCGCAGCGCCGCGCTCGAGCTCGCGCCGCCGCGCGCGCCGCGCGACTCCGGGCTCCTGCTCCTGTGGGGCTACCAGGCCAACCACGTGCGGTCGCACTTCGGGCTCCTGCCGCTGGACCTCCTCTTCCACCACGCGACCGACGCGGCCTACGACCCGCTGACCGACACCTTCTCGGTGGGGCGGCGCTGGTCGCTCCTGACGATCTTCCAGGTGCAGTCGGCCGCGGGCGGCGCGCACGAGGGGCTGCACGTGAGTGTGAACCCGCTCGCCGACGAGCCGCGCCTGCGCTACCTGCTGGAGCGGATCGTGCCGGGGGCGGGGGTGGAGTAGCCCCACCACGCCCCGGTGCGCGGGTCGATCGCGCGCGGGGGCGCGTCGACCGGGCGGTCGGCCAGGCGCAGCCGCGCCGTCCCGCGGGCGAACGCGGGGTGGCTCCAGGGGTCGTCGGGCGCCAGGGCCGCGCGCCCGCGCAGGGCCGTCCGCGCGGCGCCCAGCGCGAGGTCGTGGCGGGCGCGCGCGGTCGGGTCGAGGCGCGCCGGCGCGGCGGGGGTGACGACCGTGCGCAGGCCGGCGCGCGCGGCGCGCAGGCACAGGTCCGCGCCGGCGGGGCCGGCGGACGGGAAGGCCGCCGCGTCCAGGCCGCCGGCGGCCTCGAGGGCCTCGCGCGCGACGAGGAGCGCCAGGCCGCTCGCGGCGGCGACGGTGCGCGGGACGGCGCCGAGGCCGAAGTAGCCCAGGTCGTCCTCGGGCGCGCCCGGCTCGAGCGGGCCCGCGGCGGCGTGCGGCCCGTGCCCGAGGAGCAGCCCCTGCTCGACGACCCGCCCCTCGCAGACGACCTGCGGCGCGACGACGCCGACCCCGGGCAGGGCGGCCTCGCCCAGGAGCGCCTCGAGCCAGGCGCGCGCGCACCCGCGCGGGGTGACCGGACCGACGAGGAGCACGAACCGCCCGCGCGCCCGGGCGGCC
Organism: Planctomycetota bacterium; assembly: GCA_023954375.1. Taxonomy (GTDB): domain Bacteria; phylum Planctomycetota; class J058; order J058; family J058; genus JAMLIC01. The sequence goes on along the minus strand of JAMLIC010000019.1, from coordinate 82,631 downwards.
AGCGCGGCGCGGCCGGCGGTGAGGCCGCCGGCGCCCGCGAGGACCTCGCCCGCCCCGGCTCCCCGCAGCCACGGCGGCGGGGCCTCGGCGTCGCACACGACGCTGACCTCGCCGGGGTCGACCGCCGGGGCGAGCGTCACGCGGTGGCTGCCGAGCCACTCGCCCGGCGCCACGGTGCCGGCGACCCCGCGCCGGCGCAGGGCGTCCGCGACGGCGCGGCGCCCGGCCGCGTGCGCCCCCGGCTTGGCCGCGGCGGAGCGCGCCGTCGAGCCGGGCAGGGCCCGCCAGTGGTAGAGGACGTGGGGCACGTGCAGGGCGCGGGTCGCCGCCTCGGCGAGGCGGAGGACCAGGTCGTGGTCCTGCGCGCCGTCGAGCCCCGGCCGGAGCCCGCCCACCCGGCGCACGAGGTCGTGACGGGCGACGAGGAGATGCGACACGGCGTTCATGCGCAGGAGGAGCGTCGCGTCGAGGGCCGGCTTGAAGAACGGCGCGCGGCGCCGCCCGCGCGCGTCCAGCTTGTCCTCGTCGCAGAAGGCGAAGCCTGCGGCGGGGTCGCCCGCGAGGGCGTTCGCCAGGCGCCGCAGGGCGTCGGGCGCGAGCAGGTCGTCGTGGTCGACGAACGCGATCAGCTCCCCCGACGCGAGGGACAGGGCCAGGTTCGTCGCCGCGGCGATCCCTCGCGGGGACGCGTGCCGCGCCAGGCGCACGCGGTCGTCGCGGCAGGCGTCCACGAGCGCCGCGCGGACGCGCCGGTCGTCGGACGCGTCGTCGGCCAGGCACAGCTCCCAGCGCGCGTGCGTCTGCGCGCGCAGCGACTCGACGAGCGCTCGCAGGGCCCAGGGCGGCGGGTCGCGGACCGGCGTGACCACGCTGACGAGGAGCCCGTCGCCCGGCCCCCGGGCGGCGCGCGGCTCGCCCGCCGCGAGCCAGCGCGGGTAGTCACGCAGGACGTCGGCCTGCCCGCCGGCCAGGCGCCGACGCAGCCGGCGCCGCGCGCCGGCGGGGCCCTCGTGGTGGAGGAGGTGGAGGAGGTCGTGCCAGGGCACGGGGGTAATGCTACGCCGCGAGCGGCCGTCGCCCACCGCCTCGTGAGCTGGGTCGCGCGGGTGGACCGCTGCCGGGTCGTCGACGAGCGCGGGGGAGGCTGGTTCCCATGAGCACGATCGCGGCGGAGACCGGCCCCAGCGGTTCGTCGACGAAGGCGGGGCCGGCTCGTGCCCATGAGCGCGGCCTCGTGGTGGACGTCGCTGACGCTTCGTCGACGAGGGCTGGGGCAGGCCGGTGCCCGTGAGCACGTCCTCGGGGTGGGCGTCGCCGGCGGTTTCGTCGACGACGATGGGGGCAGGCTGGCGCCCGTGAGCACGTCCTTCGGGGTGGACGTCGCCGATGGTTCGAGCACGCCGTCCTGGGTGGACGTCGCAGCGCGTTCGCCGACGAGGGCGGAGGCAGGCTCATGCCCGTGAGCACGCCGCCGTGGCTGGACGCGCCGCCGGCACTTCGTCGACGAGGGCGGGAGTAGGCCGGTGCCCGTGAGCACGCCCTCGGGGTGGACGTCGCCGGCGGTTCGCCGGTTCGCCGACGAAGGCGGGGGCAGGCCGGTGCCCGTGAGCACGCCCTCGGGGTGGACGTTGCCGGCGGTTCGTCGACGAAGACGGGGGCAGGCTCGTGCTCGTGAGCACGTCCTCGGGGTGGACGTCGCCGGCGGTTCGTCGACGAAGGCGGGGGCAGGCTGGCGCCCGTGAGCACGAGGGGCGCCGTCACCCCCCCGGCGTTGCAGCGTCGATGGCCGCACCAACGCCTGAGCACGGTCGCGGGCCGCGCGGCCACGGCCCGTCATGACGAGCCACATAATGCACACATTTGAAACTCGCAATGTGATGCAATGTCCGATATTCTTGGGCGTTGGCGTGGCGCGCCAGGCCGATCGGCCGGGGCTGCCTGCCCGCTCCCGAGAACCACACCAACCAGCTCACAGGAGGCCCCGTGAAGGCGACCTCGCGCAGAGGCTCCGCCTCGTCCCATCCGCTCCCCGAGGCCGACCTCGAGGCGCGACTCGACGAGGCGCGGCGGATCGACGTCCAGCTCGGCCTCGTGGCCCGCCGCGAGCGGAAGGCCACGGCCGAGCTGGCGTACCTCCTCTCGCACGCGGAGCGGCGCGAGGTGCACCGCTCGCTCGGTCATGCGCGGATCGGGCAGTACGCCGTCGCGCGCGGCTTCGTCTCGTCGGACCGCAAGGCGCGCGAGCTGATCGCGCTCGCGCGCGAGCTCGAGCGCCTGCCGCGCCTGCGCGTCGCCTTCCGCGAGGGCGAGGTCGCCTGGACGAAGGCGCGCACGGTCGCGCGGGTGGCAACGGTGGAGACGGAGGCCTTCTGGCTCGAGCGGGCGCAGTCGCGCACGAGCCGTCAGCTCGAGGTGCTGGTCGCCGAGGCGAAGGGCGAGCCGGCGCCCGTGCGCCGGACGATCAAGCAGACGAAGGAGCAGGCCGCGTGGCTCGAGGAGGCCCTGCGCCTGGCGCGCCAGAACAGCGACCGGCCGCTCACCGACGAGGAAGCGCTCGAGGTCGTGTGCCGGGGCTACGCCGAGGACGTGGCCCGGCGTGGAGGCCGCGCGGGGCCGGCCTACCGGATCGTGCTCCACAAGTGCGAGTGCGGCGCGCCGGCGACGCTCCAGGGGCGCGAGGGGCCCGTGCCGCTGTCGTCGACGTCCGAGGCGGCGGCGACGAGCGACGCCGAGGTGCACGACCTGCGCACGGGCACCGGGAAGGTGACGAAGGCGATCCCCGAGCGCGTGCGGCGCCTGGTCTTCGACCGCGACCGGGGCGTGTGCAAGGTCCCGGGCTGCGGCCGGCAGGGAGACCTCCACGTGCACCACGAGCCCGGCCGCGCGGTCACCGGCCACGATCCGGACCGCATGTGCCTTCTCTGCGATCGCCACCACCCTGACCGCCACGTCGGGTTCCTCGAGATTCGCGGCGACGCGAAGGTCGGCTTCCGCTTCTTCCTCGCCGACGGGACGGAGCTCACGGGCGGGACGCCCCGGCCCGCGACCCGTGTGGGCACGCCGCCCGCGACGGAGGACGAGCCGGCGCGCGTGGCGGCGCTGGCGCTCGTCGGTCTCCAGTGCACCAAGGCCGAGGCGCGCGAGCTCGTGCGTCGGGCCGGCGAGCGGCTCGCCGCGCGGGGCGACGAGCGCACGGTCGAGGCGCTCACGGTCGAGGCGCTGCGGGTCGTCGGCGACGGCCTGGTCGGGCGCGGCGTCGAGCAGGTGGAGCCCGGAGCCCGGTCGGCGTAGCGGCTCGGTCGTCGACAGGCGCGTTCGGCTCGGCGACCGACGGCTCTCGCGAGGAGCTCCGGTCCGGGCGCCTGCCTCGTGCGAAGGACCTCCCGCCCGTCACCCGCCCGACGGACCTCGACGTCGTCTGGCGGGGACTCGACGAGGTCGACGTCTCCCTGCGCGGCGTCCTCCACGCGCGGCTCGCGCGAGGCGTCACGCCAGGGTGGTCGCGGCTGGCCCGCGCCGACGGCCCGCTCGCCCGGGTGCTGGGCGTCGACCCGCCGGCGCGAGGCCGCTGATCAACCCGCGCGCCGCGCCTCGCCGCGCCCGGCGGCGGCCGCCTCGCACAGCCGCACGAACGCCTGGCGCGTCGGGCGCGCGCCGAGCGGCGCCGCGCGGTGGGCGACCTGGCCCGCGGCGTCGCGCACGATCGCCGCCGCCTCGGCGCAGCCGGCGCCGTGCGCGGGGCAGGCCGCGGGGGCCGTCCCGACGCCCGAGGGCACCGGCAGGGCGCCCTTGCCGCCGGCCACGACGGCGCGGCGCGCCTCGCGCTGGCGCGCGCGGGCCTGGGCCACCCAGCGCGCGGCGAAGCGCGCGTCGTCGCCCTGGCGCTGGTCGAACGTCACGGCGTCGCGGAAGCGGCGCGCCTCGAGCGTCAGCGCGTCCTCCAGGCGGGCGGCGGCCTCGTCGCGACCGACCGCGGCGACGGTCGCCTCGGCCAGGCCGCCCTGGCGCAGGAGGCGCTCCAGGGCGCCGGCGGTCAGGGCCTCGCTGGCCGGGGCGGGGGCGAAGAGGCGCACCCCGTCCGGCGTGACGACCGCGCGCGCCAGGCCCTCGACGTCGAGGCGCCGCGCGGCGCGGGCGAAGCCGTCGCGGGCGCGGACGACCTCCTCGGCCGTCGGGAGCTTCTGGCGGCCCGGCGGGCCGAGCGGCACGTCGGCGACCAGGATCGTGGCGGGCCAGGCCTCGCGCGCGGCGCGGGCGGCCTCGCGGCCGCGGGCCTCGGCGCACGGCGCGCACAGGGGCGACCCGCACCAGGGCGCGGCGGGGCGCTCGCCCCCGCAGCGGAACCCGCGCGAGATCGACCAGGCCCCGCAGCGCGCCAGGGCGGCCAGCGCGGCGTCGCTCGCCGCCAGGGCGCCCTCGAAGGCCCGGGCGAAGCGGCCCGCGTCGAACGCGGGGGCGGGCGGCGGCGCCGCGGCGAGCACCCGCAGGCGCGGGGCCTCGACCACGGGGGCGCTCCGCTCGAGCCAGGCCTCGCCCACCCGGCTCTCGATCCAGCCGTGGGTGGCCTCGAACGCCTCGAACCGCCTCGACTCCGCGCGCCAGTAGGGCTTCATGGCTCCTCCTCTCCCGGTCGTATCGGCATGCCGGCGGGCCCGTCCGCAGGGGGCCGGTATCATGGCGGCTCGGGCCCGAAGGGCCCGGCGCGAGCGGGCGCAGGCGCGGCTCTGCCGCGCCGAGCACCGCGAAGCGAAGGCGAGTGAGGACCCGCATCGCGGGTCCTCACGACTCGCCGACGCTCGAGTCGAAGGGGGGGCGGGATGAGCGGGGGACGAGGCGTCAGGGCGGCGCTGCTGGTGCTCCTGGCGGCGGGCGCGGCGGCCGCCCAGGAGGAGCCCGACCTGGCGGCGCTGCGCGAGCGGGGGCGCCGCACGGCGGCGCGCCTGGAGGTGGCGCCTGCCGCCTGGACGTCGTTCCACGCCGTCGGGCCGGAGTACCTCGTGTTCGAGGTGCTCCAGGCCCCGCCGCGGCGGCGCGTCGACGTGTTCGTCGAGCGCGCCGGCGAGCGCCGCCACGCGCTCACGATCCTCGAGCGGGACGGGCGCTGGCTCGTCGCCGAGGGGGACGGCGGCGGGGCCTACCGGCCGTTCGAGGCGCCGCTCGAGGTGCCGCACGTCTACGAGCACCTCGCGCGGGCCCTGCGCCCGCGCACGGCCGACGCGCTGCCCGAGGACCCGGGCGAGCGGCTGGGGGTCGAGCGGGGGGTGGCCACGTGGCGCCGCGACGTCACCGAGGCCGAGATCCGGGCGTTCAGCGGCGTCATCGAGGAGCTGAAGCGTCGCGTGGACGAGCGGCCGGCCCTGCGCCAGGACCCGACGTTCAGGGAGCGGCTGCGCTGGGCGGACCGCCTCGAGCGCGAGTACCTCGAGGGCGGCCTCACGCGGGTGCAGGTCGAGTCCGGGCTCGTCGTCCAGCACGGGGCGCCGGGGCGGCGCTCGGCGCTGGCCGGCTTCCGCTGGCTCGAGCAGGTCGACGAGGCCCGCTTCGCCGCCGAGGGCGAGCCGCCGGTCGACGCGTCGGCGGCCCCGTCGGGCCCGCTCCTCATGTTCGCCCACTGCCCGTGGTGGCAGCCCGGCGTCCCGCCGGAGGGCGTGATCCTGGACGCGCGCCTGCTCGAGGTCGCGTCCGGGCGGGTGCGCCGCGTCCCCGTCCAGGGCGGCAGCGCCTTGCCCGGCGCCTTCTCGCGCGACCGCCGGCGAGCCTTCGTCCTCGACGGCGGCCTGGTCGAGGTGGACCTGGTCACGGGCAAGAACCGGCGCCTCGCGCCGTCCACGCTCGCCAGCGGCGACGTGAGCTCCTCGGCGCTCTCCCCCGACGGGCGGACGCTCGCGGTCCTGCACCACCCCCGGGGCGGGGCGAAGGGGCAGGTGCACCTCGTGGACCTGGAGGCCGGCACCTCGCGCGCGCTCGGCGCGCCGCTCCTGGGCGCCGGCCTCGCCTGGCTGCCCGGCGGCGAGGGGCTGGCGCTCGTCGCGCGCGACGCCCCGGACGCGCCCGAGCAGGTGGCCGTCCTCGAGCCGTCCGGGCGGCTGCGCGCCCTGCGCGCCGGCTCGGGGCCGTTGCCCCTGCCCGGCGGGCGGCTCCTGTTCCTCGACGTCGCCAGCGGCCTCTGGAGCACGTGCGACCTCGTGGGCGGCGCGGCGCAGCCGTTCCTCGGCGGCCTCCCGGGCCTGCGCGCGCCGGCGCTCTCGCCCGACGGCGAGCGCCTGGCGTTCGCCGCCGCCGACGGCTCCGGCCTCGTCCTCGTCGACGTGGCCACCGGGCGACGCGAGCGGCTCGACCTCGGGCCCGGCCTGTTCGGCAGCCCCGTGTGGCGGTGACCCGGGCCGTACAATGCACCCATGCCCGACGAGCTCCAGGTGGTCTTCTTCCAGGACCGCCACGGCGTGGGCCTCGGCGCCGTGCGCGGCGTCGGGCCGAAGAACGCGGTCCTGATCGACGAGCAGGGCGAGGTGCACCGGCTGCGCCACTCGCGCACCCTGCACGTCCTGGCAGCGCGGCTGCGCGCGGACGACCCGCCGGCCCTGCGCGAGCGGCTGCGGGCCCTGCGCCGCGAGCTGGCGGCGGGCGCCGAGGGGCTCGACATGGCGCTGCTGGACGCGGCGCTGACCGACGAGCGGCGCTACACGCTGGGCGAGCTGGCGACCCTCTACTACGGCGAGGCCAGCGACCAGGCCGTGGCGCGGCTGGTGGCGGCGCTCGACGGGCCGGAGGGCTGGATCACCGCCGGGCTGCGGGTCGAGCAGGGCGAGATCGTGCGGCTCGACGCCGAGACGCGGGCGAGGATCCGGGAGCAGCGCGCGCGCGAGGCGGAGAAGCGGCGGCAGGAGGACGCGCTGGCGGCGTGGTACGAGCCGCGGCGCGGGGCGCCAGGCCGCCTGGCCGAGGCGCCCGAGGACCCGGCGGCCGCGGCGCGGCTCGACGCGCTGCGCGCATACGCGCTCCAGGGGGACCGCGCGCCCGAGGCGGCGTGGTCGCGCCACCTGGCCCGGCGGCTGGGGCTCGACGGGCCCGACGCGGTGCTGGCCGAGCTCGAGCGGGGCGGGGCCCTCCCGCCGCACGTCAACGAGACGCCGCACCGCCTGGGGCTCCCGCTCGAGTTCACCGACCACGCGCTGAGCGCGGCCGCGGCCGCCGCGCCGCCCACCGCCGGCGAGGACCTGCGCGCGCGCTACGCCGTGGCGATCGACGACCCCGAGACGCGGGAGGTGGACGACGCCCTGACCGCCTGGCCCGAGGGCGACGACGTGTGGGTCGCCGTGCACATAGCGAGGCTGACGGAGCTCGTCGCCCCCGACGGGCCGCTCGACCGCGAGGCCCTGCGGCGGGCCACCTCGGTCTACTTCCCCGAGGAGGTCGTCCCCATGCTGCCCCCGGCGGTCGGCGACCTGGCCAGCCTCGTCGCCGGCGAGGACCGCGCCGCGGTCACGCTCGTGGCGCGCATCACGCCGAGCGGCGACGTGGCCGAGGCGCGCTTCACGGCGTCGCTCGTGCGCATCGGCGCGCGCCTGGGCTACGACGAGGCGCCGCGCGGCGAGGCGGCCGACGTGCTCGAGCACGCCGTCCGCGCGGCGACGGCGCTGCGGGAGGCGCGCCGCCGCCGCGGCGCCGTCCTCCTCAGCCTCCCGCAGCTCAAGATGCGCGTGGGCGCCGAGGGCGCGCCGCAGGTCAAGTCGACGCGCGTCGAGTCCGCCTCGCACCTCGCGGTGTCGGAGCTCATGGTGCTCTTCAACGCGCAGCTCGGCCGCGCCCTGCGCGACGCGCAGCTCCCGGCGCTCTTCCGCACGCAGCCGAAGGCCGTGAAGGCGCCGGGGCACGACCCGGCCGACCCGCTCTACCCGCCGCTGTGCCGGCGCGGGCTCCCGCCGACGATCGTCTCCGTCGAGCCGGGGCCGCACCGCATGCTCGGGGTCGACGTCTACGTGCAGGGGACCTCGCCGATCCGCCGCGCCAGCGACCTCCTGGCCCAGCGCCAGCTCCTGGCCCACCTCTCCGGCGCGCCGGCGCCCTACGACCGCGCGGCCATGGAGCGGCTGAAGGCCGGGCTCGAGGCGGCCGAGAAGCGCGCCCAGCGGGCCATGGACGAGCGCGAGCGCTACTGGCTCGTGGAGTGGTTCGCCCGGCGCGCCGAGCCCCTGCAGGCGGTGGTCAGCCGCGTGGACGGGCGCGGCGGGCTCATGGTCTACGCGCCCGAGGTCGACCGCGAGCTCCCGCTGCGCCAGGCGTCCCCCCCGCCGCGGGTGGGCGACCGGCTGCTCGTGCGGGTCGCGCGCGCGGCGCCGCGGGAGCGGAGCGTCGTGCTCGAGGCGCTGTGATCGGCCGTCCTCATCCACACTCGATTGGACGCAGAGGTCGCGATGGAGGCGCAGCGTTCGTTCGCAGGGCAGCCTGACGGCCGCAACCGAACCCAAGAATTCACCACGGAGGACACGGAGGACACGGAGGAAAGAACATGGAGATCGCTCTCCGGGAGCTCTCCTCCGTGTCCTCCGTGTCCTCCGTGGTTGGTCTTCCGGCGCTACCGCGGCCGGGGGCCCCCCGGGATCGTCCCCGTGTCCTCCGCCAGCTTGTGCAGGAGCTTCAGGCGCTTGACCACGTGCCCGAACAGCTGGTCCGCCTCGGTGCGCGCGGCGCGCTCGGTCTGCGGCAGCCAGCCGCGCAGGATGTAGGTGATGTAGTAGATCTCGAGGAACCGCTCCTGGCGGTCGCGGATGAAGTCCTGCTGCGCGTGGTGGAGGAGGCGCCGCGAGCGGTTGGCGTTGACGACCGCCTCCTGGATGCGCTGCACGTCGCGCGGCTGCTTGTTCGGGTCGGCCTGCACGGCCTCGAACATGCGCCAGGCGCGGTCGTACTCGCCGGCCTCGAGCGCGGCGATCCCCTCGCGCAGCTTGCCCTCGAGGTTCATGTTGTCGAGGCGCTGCAGGTGGCGCAGGTGGTCGAGCGCCCGCTTGTGGTAGACGTTGGCCTGGCTCGGCTCGAGCTGGATCACGCGGAGCAGCTCCTCCCGCGCCTCCTTCGGGTCCTCCGCCTCGATGCCGCGGGTGTAGGCCGTGTAGACGCGCCCCCAGTTCGTCCGGCGCGTGCGCACGCTGTTGCGCGCCTCGGGGCCCAGGACCTCGTGCTGGAGCGCCTCGCTCAGCAGCGTGAAGGCGCGCTTCGCGTCGCCGGTCTCGTAGGCGCGCTGCGCCTGCCGCACCTTCAGGTCGGCGTCGATCCACTGGATGTAGGCCTGCGCGTCGGGGTAGATGCGCGACCGGCGGTCGATCCGCTCGAAGAGCTGCGTGGCGGTGGGGTAGTTCTCCACGTCGCGGACGGCGACGATGTCCACGCCGCGCTGGTAGAGCTCCTCGTCGCGCAGGTTGGTCTCGCACACCTCCTTGAGCCGCCGCAGCTCCATGCGCTGCTCGGGGGTGTCGGCGTAGGCGTTGCCCTGGTCGATGAAGCTGACGACGCCCTGCCAGTCGGGCGAGGGCACGCGCATGAGGGCGTTCGCCTCGTCGAGGACCATCTTGAACACCTGCCCGCGCAGGGCGCGCGCCTGCTCGGCGGCGCGCGGGCCGTAGACGCTCTGGGCGTGGACCTCGCCGTAGCGGAGGGTGGTCGCCTCGAAGCGCCGCAGCGCCTCGCGGAACTTCTTCTCCTGCGCCAGCTGCACGGCGCCGGCCCCGAGCTGCTCGGCCTCGCCCAGCTTGTCGTAGGCCTCCTTGTTCATGCGCACCGAGCCCATCTGCGCGGTGATCCACTCCTGGAGGGAGGTGGGGAGGTTCGGCAGCCTGGCGCAGTCGAGCAGGAGCTCCTCGGCGCGGCCCCAGCGGAACTGGAGCGCGCCCTTGTCGAGCTCGACCCAGTGGTTCGTCATCGTCGTGAGCGTGCGGGCCACCTCCTGGAGCTCCTTCGTGGTGCTCGGCTTGGCCTGGGCCCGGCGGAAGATGTCGCGCGCCTCCCGGGTCTCGCCGGCGAGGAGCTTGGCCGTGCCCTCGTCGATCCACGCGAGGTCGCCCGTGTAGCCGCCGCGGCGCTGCTCGTCGCCCGCGGGCAGGGCCATGAACAGCAGGAACAGCCCCGCGATGAGGCTGGCCGCCGCCATGCGCACCCGCGGCTCGCGCTTGAAGGTGCCCACCGGGTCGGCCTTGAGCTGGGCGACCAGCTGCTGGACCTCGAGGAGCGGCGAGGGCCGCACGACCTCGAAGCGCAGCCTCGCCGTGCCGATCTGCACCTCGTCGCCCTCGTTCAGCTCGTGGATGTCGATCTTCTTGCCGGCGACGAACAGGCCGTTGCGCGCCCCGAGGTCCTTGAGCAGCCACTTGCCGCCCTCGTGCACCACCTCCGCGTGGTAGCGAGAGATCCCCTCGCCGGTGAGGACGATCGCGTTCTCCGGCTTCGAGCCGACGGTGGCCGTCTGGCCCTCGGTCAGCTCCCACGTGCGCTCCGGGCCGCCCTCGACCAGGCGGAAGCGGGCGCGCGGGCTCGCCTGGGCGCCCGGCGCCTGGAGCTCGCCCGAGCGCGGCATCTCCGGGAACTCGTCGAGGACGGACCCGCGCACCTCGCCGCTGCGCACGGCCTTCGCGACCGGGGCCGACCCGCGCGAGGGGCGGCTCCGGCCCTCGTCCTCCACGATGTCGAAGTCCCCCTCGCCGACGCCCTCGACGCGGAAGGCCAGCTTCCCGCACTCGAGGACGTCGCCGCTCCCGAGCGGGGTGGCGCCGCGGATCAGCTCGCCGTTGACCATCGTGCCGTTCTTCGAGCCGGCGTCGTAGGCGGTGAGCGAGCGGCCGCGCCGCACGAGCCGGGCGTGGCGCTTCGAGAGGCTCGAGTCCGGAAAGTAGATGTCGCAGTCGTCCTTGCGCCCGATGAACGTCTCCCCCTCGTCGATGGGGAAGGCGATGCGCTCGTCGCCGCGCTGGTAGATCAAACGCACGTTCAACGCTCCGTGCAGACTTCGCCGCCGCCGCCCGTCCACGTGCCGTTGAAGCTGTTCTGGAGGATCAGCTTCAGGCGGATGAACCGGAGGTCGCACTCGTGGTTGATCGCCCGCAGCGTCCGCTTCAGCTGCTCGACGCGCTCGAAGGTGGTGTTCTTCTGCAGCGTCGCCCGGTACTTCGCCAGCTCGCGGTGGACGAACTCGTCGTAGTCGTTGCGCGCCTTGGCCTCGGCGTCCTCCGCCCGCCGCACCAGCTCGGCCACGTCGCCCGGGACGATCCCGCCCTGCGCGAGCTGGTCGCGGAGGAGGACGGCGGAGTCGACGGCCCGCGTGAACTCGATGACGGCCAGCCGGTAGTTGCCCTCGCGCGCGGTGATGTCGCGCTCCTTCACGTAGGTCTCGCCCGAGGCCATGTGGGCCTCGGCCTTCTGGCGCAGCTGGTGCGCGCTGACCTTGCCCTTCATCTCGGCGCGCCGCCGCTCGCGCGCGACGTCGTGGGGGTTGTCGCCCTCGACCTCGACCGTGAAGCGCTTCACCCGGCGGCTCTCGGGGAAGACGAGGTCGAACTCCATCGCGCCCGGCTCGATCCCGCGGATGAGGAAGATGCACTTGGTCTTCACGTGGGGCACCGCCCACTCGACGTCCGCCACCCGGTCGCGGTGGAAGAAGTACGGCTCCCCGTCGAGCGGGGTGGTCCGGCGCCCCTGCGGGGGGTCCACCTGCGACCACGGCTCCTCGAAGCGGACCGTCTGGTCGATCGCGACGCGGATGACCCCGGTGTGGCGCTCGAGGACGTAGGGCTTCTTCTGCTGCGTCTTGTAGATGATGACCGCGGCCAGGAGGATCCCCCCGGCGCCGAGCACCATGAGGGCGCGGAGCGCCTTCTCGCGCCCGGGGTCGCCCTTCTTCTCCTCCTTCTTGCGCCGGTCGACCTCGGCGAACGGGTCGTAGTCGGGGTCGTTGGGGTCCTTGACCTTGCCCAGCTCCGCCGTGCGCTCGTTCTGCGACTCGCGGCTGCCGCCGCCGGCCCTGCTCCCCACCGCGGGGAGCTCGGCGGTCCGCTCCTCGGAGTCGTCGTCGCCCTCGGGCTCGGCGTCGAACACGACCTTGCCCGGGGCCGAGCGCTTGACCGCCCCCGAGCCGCGGACCGGGACGGGGAGGTCGTCCTCGCTCGGCCCGCGCGCGTGGCGGCGCGGCGGGGGCGTCGCGTCGTCGTCCTCGACCGGCAGGCCGCGCGGCGGGGCCGCCGACTCGTCGCGCAGGTCGCGGCCGCGCGGGCGCTCGCCCGAGTCGCCGCTGGCCTCGCCCGGGTCGGAGCGCTGGCCGGGCCGCTGCTCGGGGCGGCCGAAGTCCGGGTCCGAGGCCCAGGAGTCGTCCGTCTCCTTCGCCGGCCGTCGGCCGCCGGCGACCTCCGCCTGGGCGAGGAAGCGGAACCGGATGCCGCACACCTCGAACTCCTGCCCGTCCTCGAGGCGGTGGCCGGGGCGCACCGGGCGCCCCCGGAGCGTCACCGGGTTCTTCTCCGAGAGCCCCTCGATGACGTAGTCGCGGCCGGCCCGCGAGATCCGCGCGTGCTCGCGCGAGATGTAGCGCTTGGGCAGCACGAGGTCGCAGGTCGGCGCCCGCCCGATGACGAACTCCGCGTCCTCGACGCGGTAGCGCCGCCCCGAGAGGTCGCCGGTGAGGATCTCCAGGCAGGGCGCGGTCGCCGTCTTCATGCGGCCTCCAGGGTCAGGAGGTCGCCCGGCGCGACCCCCAGGTCGCCCGCCCGACCGGCGGCGACCTCGATGGCGCCCACCGCGCCGAAGGCGCCGGCGCACCAGGCCAGCCCCACCCACGGCCGCACCCGCGGCGCGACCTCGAGCACCTCGGCCCGGGCGCCCGGGCCCAGGGGCCGGTCGCCGCGCCGCGTGACGAACAGGACGTCGATGGAGAAGGGCACGAACATCATGTGGATGCTCGCGCAGGGCTCGAGCCACAGCCCGCGCCCGGGGGGGAGCGCGCGCCGCCCCATGAGGCCGCGGAGGCGGCGCAGGAACGACGCGGCGAGCTCCACCTCGTCGGCCACCACCGCCCCGTCGCGCTCCCGCACCAGCCGCATCAGAAGAAGAGCCCCTGGTCGAGGATCTGGAGGGCCATGGGCGCGAAGATCACGAGGAACACCAGCGGGAAGATGAACAGCACGAGCGGGATGAGCATGAGCACGGGGGCCTGCATGGCCTTCTTCTCGGCCCGCTGGAAGCGCTTGCGCTGGAGCTCGCGCGACTGGATGCGGAGCGTCGGCCCGAGGCTCGCGCCCAGCTCGTCGGCCTGGATCAGCGCGGTCACCACGGACGTCAGCTCCTCGAGGCCGATCCGCTTCTCCATGTCGCGCAGGGCCTCGGGCCTGGTCTTGCCCATGGAGAGGTCGCGCGAGAGCGTGCGCAGCTCGTCGCGGAAGGGCGAGCGGTCGAGGTTGTCGGCGATCCGGTTGAGCGCGGCGGTGAAGTCGAGGCCCGCCTCCACGGCGAGGCACAGGAGGTCGAGCGTGTAGGGCAGCAGCTTGCGGATCGAGTGCTGCCGGCGCTTGATCGTCTCGCCGAGCGAGAGGAGCGGCAGGGCCATGACGAGGAGGGCGAAGGCCAGGATCGCCGCCCCGCCGACGTCGATCATCAGGTCGAAGTAGAGCCCGACCACGGCGCCGACGCACCCGCTGACGAGCATGAACCCGATGAACTCGTCCGGGGTGATCGTGTCGGCCTTGCCGGCGCGGACGAGCTTCGTGGAGATGTCGCGGCGCATCCCGTCGAAGAGCCGCACGCCGGAGATGGCCCGCCCGATGTGCTGGACGAAGGGGAGGGCGAGCTTGAACAGCGGGCTCTGCGAGAAGAGCTCGTCCTGCGCCTGGGCCTCCTCCTTGATCGTGAGGATGTCCACGATCACCGTGAAGGCGAGCAGCCCCACGGCGAAGGCGAAGAACAGCGACAGGCCGAGCAACTCGAGCGGCATGGCTCAGACCTCGATCGTCGTCACCTTGCGGACGAAGAAGAACCCGAGGCCCTCCATGACCACCATCACGCCAAGGACCACCCAGCCCTCCACGCGCGTGAACATGAGGCTCATCATCCCCGGCTCGATCAAGTAGATCATGATGCCCACGAAGATGGGCAGGACCGAGACCATGAGCCCCTGGATCTTGCCCTGCGCGGTGAGCGCGTCGATGCGCCCCTCGATGCGGTAGCGCTCGCGGATCGTCTCCGCCAGGCGCTCGAACACCTCGGCCAGGTTGCCGCCGACCGAGTTCGAGATGCCGACGGACGTGCACACGAGCTGGAGGTCCTGGCCGGGCATGCGCTCGAGCATGCTCTCCATGGCCTCCTCCACGTCCATGCCGAGGCGCATCTCCTGGACGAGGATGCCGAACTCCTGGCAGATCGGCTTGGGCATGTCGTGGGCCACGATCTGGAAGGCCTTGGGCAGGGCGACGCCGCTGCGCAGGGCGTTGGTCATCGTGACCATGGACTCGACCAGCTGCTCGTTGAACTTCTTGTGGCGGGCGCGCCTGAGCAACGCCAGCGCCACCCGGGGCGCCAGGCCCCCCGGCAGCGCCGCGGCGGCGCCGACGAGCAGGCTGTCGGTGAGGACGAACACGACGGTGAGCATGCCGAAGCCGCCCAGGATCGTCAGCCACAGGAGCTGCTGCGGCGGGATGGTGAGGAACAGGTCGTCGAGCGTCCGCTCGGCGCCCTCGATGTACTTCTCCTCGTAGCTCTCCCACCCCGACGAGAAGAGCAGGTAGCCCACGAACACGAACACGAACATGCCCAGGCCGCCGAGCAGCGTCACCAGGTGCAGGAGCACCCGGCTGCCGTCGTCGACCTGCGCCAGGAGCGGCAGGGCCAGGAGGAGGTCGTGGCTCATCCGCGGCGCCTCCGCGGCCCGTCCTCGGCCTGATGGCGCCGGGTGAAGATGCTCAGGTCGACGTCGATCCCGCGGCGCTTCAGCTGCTGCACGAACTTGGGCACGTTGCCCGTGGCATCGTGGTACCCGATCACCTTGTGCTTCTCGTCGAAGCCCGTCTGCTGGAAGACGAAGATGTCCTGCAGGGTGACCACCCCGCTCTCGATCCCCGTCACCTCCGTGATCGCCGTGACCTTGCGCGAGCCGTCGTGCAGGCGGCTCTGCTGGATGATCAGGTGCACGGCCGACGCGATCTGCTCGCGGATGGCGCGCGACGGCAGGTCCATGCCGGCCATGAGCACGAGCGTCTCGAGGCGCGCGATGCAGTCGCGCGGCGAGTTGCTGTGGATCGTGGTCAGCGAGCCGTCGTGGCCGGTGTTCATGGCCTGGAGCATGTCCAGCGCCTCGCCGCCGCGGCACTCGCCGACGACGATGCGGTCGGGGCGCATGCGCAGGCAGTTCTTCACCAGGTCGCGGATGTGGATCGCCCCCTGCCCCTCGAGGTTGGCCGGGCGCGTCTCGAGCGTCACGACGTGGTCCTGCGGCAGGCGCAGCTCCGACACGTCCTCGACGGTCACGATCCGCTCCTGCTTGCCGATGAAGCTCGAGACGACGTTGAGGAGCGTCGTCTTGCCGGAGCCCGTGCCGCCGCTGATGCAGATGTTCAGGCGCTCGCGGACCGCGATCTCCAGGAACTTGCCCATCTCCTGGGTCATGGAGCCGAACTTGATCAGGTCCTGGACGCCCAGGCGGTCCTTGGGGAACTTCCGGATCGTCAGGCTGGGGCCCGAGACGGCGAGCGGCGGGATGATCGCGTTGATGCGCGAGCCGTCGGCGAGGCGCCCGTCGACGAGGGGCGACTGCTCGTTCACGCGCCGGCCGATCGGCGCGACGATGCGCCGGATGACGTGCAGCACCTGGTCGTTCGACGTGAACTGCACGGGGGCCAGGACCATGCCCACGCCGCGCTTCTCGGTGTAGATCTGGTCCCAGCGGTTGACCATGATCTCGGAGATCGAGTCGTCGGCGAGGAGCTCCTCGAGCGGGCCGAGCCCGAGCGCCTCGTCGAGGACCTCCTTGAGCAGCCGGCGCCGGTCGATCTGGGCCGTGGGCAGCTTGCTCTGCTCCTCGAGGTCCTTGATGACCTGCACGACCACCCGCTCGGTCATGCGCCGGGCCTCGGCGCCCGGGGTCGACTCGAAGTCGATGCGCTTCAGCTCCTTGGCCTCGAGCAGGAGCTGGTGCACGAGCTTCTTCGCCTCGCGCATCGCCTCGCCCGGGCCGCCGGCGCCGCTGATCGCCCGCACCTCGGCCCGCCCGCCTGCCTCGACCCCCGAGCCCTTGCGCTCGTCGTCGGGCCCGGTGCGCTGGCGCTGCCCGCGGAACTGGCACTCGAACTCGCCCACCTCGAAGCGCACCCCGTCCTTCAGGGCCACGTCGCCGGTGATGGGCTGCCCGTCGACCACGGTGCCCGCGCGCGACCCCAGGTCCCGGACGAAGAAGCCGCCGTCCTTCTCGAACACCACGCAGTGCTCGCGCGAGACGCTGTCCCGCGGCAGGACGAGGTCGTTCCAGTCGCTGCGCCCGACGGTGAAGCGGCGCTTGGCGAGCTCCACCTCCTTGACGCGGCCGTTCTTGGTGTCCCGGACGATGAGCGAGGCCACGCGTGATCCTCCTCAGCGCCGCTGCTGGAGCTCCTGCTTGATGTCCCGCCAGAGGTCGTTCGCCACCGCCGGGTCGAAGCCGGTGGGCTCCGGGGTGCCGGGCTGCACGTAGGTCAGGTGGATCGCCGCGCCGTTGTAGAGGCAGAAGGCGAGCTTGTTGCAGTCCTCGGGCCGCAGGCGCAGCGTGACCGTCGCGTAGCCGCCGAAGTCGACGAACGGGTCGGTGTTGCCGTCGAGCGCCAGGATCAGCACGTTGCGGAACAGGGCGCGCGTCACGGTGACCTGGGCGCCGGTCTGGTCGGAGAGCTGCGAGTTGACGAGCACGTCGACCTGGTCCGCCGGGCGGAGCAGGCCGCCCACGCCGCCGACGCGGTTCATCGGGATCGTGATCGCCCGGTACTCCTTGTCGAAGTTGAACCGGCGCAGCTCCCGCTTCTTGAAGTGGTACTGCTGCAGGACCTGCCCCGCCGCGATCGGCTCGACGGTCCGCTCGCCGACGATCGTGTTCAGGTCGCCGACGTTCGACTTGCGGAAGGCCGCCTCCATGAAGGCGGCCGGGAACTGCCCGATCTCGATGTCCTCGCGGGTCATCGTCCGCCCGGCCTGGATGTCGCGGGAGGCGATGAGGACGTCGACGAGGTTCTTCTCCAGGCGCTGCTGCTTCTCCAGCTTGTCGACGTAGAGCCGGATGCCCACGATCGAGAGGACGCCCAGCGCGACCGCGACGAGGAGGGCGAGCTTGTTGGTCACGGCGACTCCCTTCCTACCCTAACAACCACGCGGGCGCCGGCCCAGCGCGCCGGAGGCGCAGGGGCCGCGCCTGCGCCCGCTCGCGTCGGGCCCTCCGGGCCCGGTGGTGCGCCGTCAGGATCGAACCACCGATTCGCTCCTGACGGCCCCCTAGTCGAGCGTGAGCGAGGCGCGCGCGCCACCCTGGCCGTCGGGGCCGACGGTCAGGAGCCCCCGGGCGGCGCCGTCCGCGCCCTGGAGGGGCAGGCTCACGGTCCCCTCGGCGATGAGGAGGGCCAGGGCGGCGGGCTCGGCGGTCAGGCCGTCGCGGGCGAGGGCGCGGAGGAGGGCGTCGGCGGCCGCAGGGACGGGGGCGGGGGAGCGGACGAGGGCGAAGCCGCCGCCGCCCGGGCGCTCGAGCGAGAGCACCACCTCGACCCCCGGCGGGGGCTCGAGGCCGCGCGGCAGGCGCCGGGTCGGCGCGCGCGGCGGGTCGGCCTCGAGGAGGCGGTAGCGGCTGCGGCCGAGCGCGTCGGCCTCGACGAACACGGCGCGCCGGCGCCCGTCCGGGGCGCGCCACACGAGGACGCCGCCGCCGAGCGCCGCCTCCTCCTGCTTCACGTAGGGGGCGCCGCTGGCGCGGGACTCGGCCGCGGCCAGGGCCTCGTAGCGGGCCAGGACGCCGGCGGGCGGGGTGGCCAGCCAGCAGTCGCTCACGCGCGTCGGCTGCCCGTCGACGAGCACTGTCGTGTGGGTGGCCTCGGAGCCCGGGAGCGGCGCGAGGCCCCCCGGCCGCCCGCCGACGAGGGCGTCCACCCGCGTCCCCGTGACCAGGAACCCGAACCAGACGAGCGCCGCGGTGAGCGCGGCGCCGAGGAGGAGGTTGGGGGCGCGGCGGAGCAAGCGCGGCTACTGGTTGGGGCGGATGATGTCCATCGAGGTGCCGTTCCAGCGGCCCGTCGTGCCGTTCGGGTGGGTGTAGATGCCGCGGCCGTCCGGCTCCCCCCACTCCGCGGGCGGCCGGGTGCCGGCCGGAGGCGGCGGCGCGTCCGGGTTCCGGCTGTTGTGGCCGGTGTTCGAGCCGACGTTGTTCCTGTCGAACTCTTCCGACGAGCCGATGATCGTGACCTCGACCTGGGTGGCGTAGCGCGTGACGGCCACCACGAGGCAGAGGCCGATGAGGCCGACGATGACCACGTACTCGGTCATCCCCTGGCCCAGCCGACGCCGACGAGAGTTCTTCCGCGTGATCATGATTGCGATCCTCCCGAGAACCGGTGACGTCTTTCCTCTGTCGCAAGGCCCGGGCCACGCACAACATACATGAACTCGGTCCCCACGCCCCTCAGACCGTCACGTGCGATTCCAGATCCGTCTCGCGATTCGTCTCCCGTTGCAGCTCTGGACCGCGAGCGGGGTCACTGACCCATCTTCTGGCGATAGATCCCGTGCTCGGCCATGACGTTGCCTCCAAGGCGCGCGTCGCGCGACCAGAGCCCCGGGTCGGCGCCCCCCTCCCGGAAGGTGCCGAAGACGGGCGAGCGGTAGGGGTTGGGGCTCAACCCCTTGCCGATCGGGTCGAACGCCCCGTCCTGCCGCAGGTTGCTCAGGGCCACCGCCCCGACCATCGGGTGCTCGTCGCTCATGCCGTCCTGGAACATGGGACGCTTGTGGTCGTTGGTCAGCACGACGGCGGAGTCCGTCCGCACCGAGAGCTGGACGCCGGTCAGCAGGAAGACCAGCCCCGACCACTCGAAGGCGCCCTTCACCTTCACCTTCCGGAGCGGATGGCCCGCGTGGTCGGGCCCCTCGACCTTGTTCTCGAGGACCAGGTCCGCGAGCTCGCGGCCCCGCTCCGACCCCCCGAGCTTGAGGTCGAGGTCGACGGGCTCATCGGGGGTGCTCTTCCACTCCCCCGTGCGGAAGCGGAAGAACGCCGAGCGCATGGCCTCGGGGTCGTGCCCGTGGCCGGGGCTCCAGGCCTCGTAGCGCGCCGCCATGACGACCCGCTGCCGCACCAGCATGAGCTGCGACATCGAGAACAGGCCGGCGAGCAGGATGACGTAGACCGGGATGAGGACGATGAACTCGACGGCGGCCGAGCCGCCCTCGTCGTCGACCAGCAGATGACGCAGGGCGGCCAGCCCGCGCGGCTCGTCGCCCGGCTCGCTCGTCAGTGCCACAGGGTCTCCTGGACGTGGCGCAGGTCGCTGAACGTGACCCACTGGCGCAGGGCGTCCAGCCCCGGGGGGGCCCCCTGCTGCTGGTCGCCCGAGGCGTTGCCCGTCGTCCACCAGCGCGACCCGTCGCGCAGGAGCTCGTCGACGGCGCCCCCCCGCGCCAGCTTGGGGTGGTGCGTCTCCTCACGCCGCAGGGGGACCAGGCGCGCGCCGAAGCGCACGCCGGGGAGCTGGGAGTCGTCGTGGGAGTAGAAGAGGTTCCGGTAGCGCGAGTCTCGCGTCATGTCGAGCGGGACCTCGCCCGCCTGGCCGTAGACGGCCCGCTGCCCGGACTGGAGCTCCTCGAGGGCGAAGACGCGCCCCTGACGGTCGAGCAGCCCCACCTGGGCGGAGGCCAGGGCGATCATGCCCCAGCGCGAGCGCGGCAGGAGGTCGCCGATCCCGTGGCTCTCCCGCCAGGTGGCCACCGTCACGCCGCTGCGCAGGAGCGCCGCCGTGGCGACCAGCGGCTTCGGGAAGTCGTCGCCCTCGAACGTGAGCTCGTAGACGAGCCCGCCGTCCCGCTCCGCCCGCTCCTGCGTCTTGCGGACCTGCGAGAACGGCCCGTTCATCACGGCGCTGCTGTCGCTGCTCATGCAGGTCGGGCAGCGGATCGTGGCGTGGTGCAGCGGGTTGCTCGTGAACGGGTCGAGGCCCCAGCCGCCCATCTGCACCTTGAGGTGCATCTCCGGATCGTCGTCGGTCGGGACCATGTGGCCGCCGCCCACGCCGCCGCCCATGCACTGCTTCTCGCGGACCGGGCCGCTGCCCGAGCCCTCGAGGCCGCCGTGGGTGTCCCGCTCCACGCGCGGGAAGCCGTTCTCGTCGTACTCGAGCCACACGTGCTCGTGGTGGGCGTGCCAGTGGCCGTTGGGCGTCATGTACCAGCGCCGCAGGCGCGAGTCCTGGTCCATGTGCAGGTCGGGCTGGCCGCCGCCGCGGTGGGCCCAGTCGGCGCGGCTCCAGCAGATCCGCACCTGGGAGTAGCCCGCCCCCACCCGCTTGCCGGTCCGCGGGTCGAACCAGGTGCTCGGCCCGACCAGCCTGCGCGGCGTGTCGTCGACCTTGATCCGCCGCGCCTCGTAGCGGTGCGGGAGCGCGGCCGCCACCTCGCCCTCGCGGTCGCCCTGGGCGGCGACGAAGCCCGCCTCGTCGCTGCCGTCCCGGTTCGCCTTGAACGCGTGCTCGAGGTCGCTCGAGATCGCCACGTGCGACGCCCCGTTGAGGAAGGCGATCTCGGCCGCCCTCTCGCGCACGAGCTCGGGCGTCTTCTGCATGATCAGGTGCGCCGCGGCGTTCAGCTCGAGGAGCCAGCGCTTGCCCTCGGTGACCGCCGCCCGGCCGTTGCTCTCGACGGCCTTCCAGCGCTCCTCCCACTCGCTCTCGTTGCCGAGCATCACCCAGGGGGGGGCCGGCTCGTTGAGGATGTCCGGTCCGTACTCCTTCGCCCAGCCGCCGGGCACGACGCCGCGCGGGCTCTGGCCGAGGAGGTTGGTCGAGTCGTTCTGCCGGAGCCACTGGGGGTGCGTGGTGAACGTGTTGAGCGTCCCGTAGACGATGTTGTCCAGCACGTAGCGCAGCGTGGCGTAGTGGACGTACGTCATGCCGTCGTTGAGCTGCGCGATCGCGTTGAGCGAGTTCGCCTCGACCTGCGCCCCGGAGTAGGCGGCGGCGTCCGCGGCGGTCTGGATCTGCAGGCGGTCGGCGCTCACGAGGCCGACCTGGAAGACCATGAACACCAGGAGCGCCAGGGAGAACAGGGTGATGACCGCGAAGACGAGCGCGGCGCCCTCCTCGTCCTCGTGGAGGCGCCGGGCGCCGGCGCGGAGGCGCGAGAGGCCGATCATCGGAGCTCCCTGGTCCACGGCGTGGAGATGAAGGCCACCTGCCTGACGCGGAAGACCGTCCACTGGCGCTGCTGCGCCTCGGTCCTGTAGGCGTTCGTGTCGCCGCCCCCGCGGAAGTCGAGCATGAACTGGGCCTTGGCGAACATGTGGTTCGCGACCGGGATCGTCATCACGTAGTCGTAGTTGACGGTGCAGGCGACGTAGCCCTCCTGCGGGTGCGGCGTGAACGTCACGTCCAGGTGCCTGAAGGCCTCCTGGATCCGCCGCTCCGAGTACCCGACCGTGCCCCCCTCCGACGAGGTCCAGCGCATGGCGGCCCGGTCGTCCTGGTCGACGCTGGCCTCCCCGTCGATGGGCATGTTGGAGCTGAGCACGCCGCAGGTGCGGGCCGCCACCCGGCGGGCGACCTGGTTCCCGGCGACCTGCCAGGCGCGCCCGTCGGTGAACCCGCCCCGGCCCACGTCCGCGACCGCGGCGGCGCGGGCGCCCAGGAAGGCGGCCTGCTGGACGACGAGATGGGCGTGGGCGAGGAACGCGAACTGGATGACGGAGAGCGTCAGGAGGAGCTGGATCGGGAACACGAGGACGAACTCGACCATGGCCTGGCCGCCCTCGTCCCGGTGCAGGCGGGCGAAGGGGCTCACCGGGTGGCCTCCACGAGGAAGAACGTCCAGACGGTCCCGAAGGCGATCGCCACCGCGTAGGGGATCGACAGGCGCGCCGGGTCGTCCTTGGGCGGCGGGTCGGCGCGCAGCAAGAGGGCGTAGCGGACGGACCGGCGCAGCCCCTCGAGCAGGCGGCCCCGGAGGAGCAGCAGCCAGAGGGCCATGATCGCGCCGATGACGCTCGACCAGAACATGGCGGCCACGGCGAACTGCAGGCCGCCGAGCGCGCCCACGGCGCCGGCCAGCTTCACCTCGCCGCCCTTCACGCCGCCCGCCCACCAGGCGATGAGGAAGATCCCGGCGGCGACGAGGAGGCCCAGGGTGTGGCTGAGGAGGTGGTGCTGGGCCAGGCTCGCGTCGAGGCCCACCTGGCCTATGCCGAAGCCCAGGGCGAGCCCGAGGGCCATGGCGGGGTAGGTGACCACGTTGGGGACGCGCCGGGAGAGGGTGTCGGTCGTCGCGGCGACCGCGACGGTGACGAACAGCAGGGCCACCCGGATGAGGTCGAAGACCGCCTCCACGGTACCCATCACGCGCTCCCGGGGTGGTTCCGCCCCCGGCCCGCCCACCGCAGGCGGACCGAGAGCGGGAGAGGGGTGTGCCTACGTGGACGCGGCGCGGGGCGGGCGGTGGCCCGCTCCGCGACCCGCGACCGTCGGTCGAACCCGCGGCAGATCAGGGACGGCGGGTGTGCCCCTCGCCGATCTTGCCGGTGATCTCGGTGTCGATCGTCTCCGTGCCCTTGTCGAACGCCGTGCCGACCGCGTCACGGAAGTTCTTCACCGCCGCGACCAGGCAGATGGCGATCAGCCCGACGATGATGATGTACTCGGTCATGCCCTGACCGCTGCGACGACGACGACGGAGCTGCTTCTTCTGGTTGACGACCATGACGGACTCTCCTACGGTGTCGGCGTGCACCGACGCTTGTGCCCTCACTCCAGCGATTCGTGCGCGGATCACTCCGCGGCGACGGGAGATTGGAGCACGCGGCGGACCCGACGACCAAGGGCCAAGTTCCCGACAGTTAGCGCGACGCCGCCACGGATGTGCCCGCCGATTCGTCTCATACGCACCAGATCTGAACCGTACGTCTCGTCCGGAGACGGTCCACGGGCCGGTCGGACCCTGGGGCGATGGTCGCTTGCGCGGCGCCGGGCGCCGTAGGAGATGGTACGGGACGTGAGTAGCAGCACTCGAACGACGGAGGTCGTGCTCGGATGAGGCGACGGCGAGGCGGACGGCGCGGCCAGAGCATGACCGAGGTGATCATCCTCGTGGCGCTCGTCGCCCTCGCCCTGACCTGGATGGTGACCCGGCTGCCCCGGGCGATCACCAACCACTACAACGGCAACGTCGAGGTCCTCGCGTCCCCCTTCTAAGCTAGAGGCGGTCGAAGGCGGCGATGCGCTCGGCGAGGTCGACGCAGCGCGAGGAGTAGCCCCACTCGTTGTCGTACCAGGCGACCAGGCGCAGCAGGCGGCCGCCGGTGACCTGCGTCAGCTCCGAGTCGAGGATGCACGAGTGCGGGTTGCCGATGATGTCGGACGACACGACCGGCTCCGTGCAGTACTCCAGGATCCCGCGGAGCGGGCCCTCGGCCGCGCGGCGCACGACCTCGTTCACCTCGTCGCGCGTGACCTCGCAGGCCAGCTCGGCCACCAGGTCGATCGTCGACCCGTCGGGGACGGGGACGCGCATGGCGAGGCCGTCGAGCCGGCCGGCGAGCGACGGGATGACCTCCGCGACCGCCTTCGGGGCGGCGGTGGTCGTCGGGATGATGTTCTCGGCCGCGGCGCGCGAGCGGCGCAGGTCGATCGCGTCGGGCACCTCGGCCAGGCGCTGGTCGTTCGTGTAGGCGTGCACCGTGGTGAGCATGGCCTTCTCGATGCCGAAGGCGTCGTGGAGGACCTTCGCCAGCGGGGCCAGCCCGTTGGCGGTGCAGGAGGCCGCCGAGACGAGCCGGTGGTCGCCCGAGAGCGTGCGGTCGTTGACGCCGAGCACGATCGTGGCGTCGAGCGGCGGCGCGTCGTGCTTGGCCGGCGCCTGCACGGTGAGGATCACGCGCTTCGCGCCCGCCTCGATGTGACGCTGCAGGTCGGCGCGCGTGCGCCACAGCCCGGTCGACTCGATGACGACGTCGACGCCGAGCTCCCGCCAGGGGAGCGCCTCGGGGCGGTCGACCGAGAGCATGCGGGTGCGGTCGTCGCCCACGCGCAGGACGTCGCCCTCGAGGCTGACGGCGGCGTCCAGCCGGCCCTGGACGGTGTCGTACTTGAGCAGGTAGGCGAGCGCCTTGGGGTCGGCGACGTCGTTGACCGCCACGACCTGCACGTCAGGCCGCTCCCGCGCGATGCGGTAGACGCAGCGGCCGATGCGCCCGAAGCCGTTGATGCCGAGCTTGATCACGGGGTCTCTCCTGCCGCCTACAGCGTCCGGGCCAGGCGCTCGATGAGGTCCACGACGCGGTTGGCGTAGCCCCAGCCGTTGTCGTACCAGGTCACGGTCTTCACCAGGTTGCCGCCCAGGACCTTCGTGGTCAGGGCGTCGAACACGCCCGTGTGCGGGTTGCCGACCACGTCCGACGAGACGATCGGGTGCTCGGTCACGTCGAGGATCCCCTTCAGGTAGCCGCGCGCCGCGCTGGCGACGGCGCCGTTCACCTCGCCCGGCGAGACGCGGCGGCGCAGGGCGCAGGTCAGGTCGATCACCGACCCGTCGGGGATCGGCACGTTCAGCGCCATGCCGCTGATCCGCCCGCGCAGGTGGGGCATGAGGGTCTCGACGACGCGGACCGCCTGCGTGGTCGACGGGATGATGTTCTCCGCCGCGGCGCGCGAGCGCCGGAGCTGCCGGTGCGGCACGTCGGCCAGGCGCAGCTCGTTGGTGTAGGCGTGCACGGTGGTCATCGACGCGTACTCGAGCCCGAACGCCTCGTCGAGGATCTTGACCATGAGGGCCAGGGCGTTCGACGTGCACGACGCGTTCGACACGACCTTGTGCGAGCGGTCGAGCGCGCCGTCGTTCACGCCCACGCAGACGATCGTCGAGTAGAGCTCCTCGGCCGGCGGGTTGGTGAGGAGCACGCGGCGGGCGCCGGCGTCGAGGTGGCGCTCGAGGGCGGCGCGGTCGCGGTAGCGGCCGCTGGCCTCGACGACGATGTCCACGTCGTAGTCGCGCCACCGGACCTCGCCCGGCTCGCGGCTGAAGACCACGGGGATCGAGCGGCCGTTCACGAACATGTGCCCGTGGCCGTGCTTGATCTCCTCGGGGAAGCGCCCGTGGATCGAGTCGAAGTTGAGCAGGTAGACGAGGCTGTCGATCGGGGCCACGTCGGCGACGCAGCGGACGTCGAACTCCGGTCGGTTGTAGAGGACGCGGAAGACGTTGCGGCCGATGCGTCCGAAGCCGTGGAAACCGATGCGAACGGCCATGCGACCTCCCGCGAGGGGACGTGGTTTCGAGAGGAGAGGCGCGCCGCCGCGGTTCCGGACGGGCCGAGCCCTCGCCGGCTCCCCCGCGCCCTAACTCCAGCGAGCGTGGAAGGCGGCCGGCGAGACGCCCCAGGATAGCCCCGGACGGCGGGCCGTCGAGGGAGGTGATCTCGCCTACTCGCGCAGGAGCGCCCGCAGCCGCTCGAGCCCCCGCAGGTCGACCTCGACGACCCCGCCGGCCCCGGCGGCCAGCGCGCGCCCCCCGTCGGTCCACAGCCGCGCCTGGCGCGCCTCCCCGTCGCGCAGGACGACCTCGACCACGAGCGCCTCGCCGGGCGGCGCGCCGGCGGCGACGGCGGTCGGCACGAGGTCGAGCGCCGCGTCGAGCAGGACGGCGGCGCGGGCGGGGTCGACCGCGCCGCCGTCCTCCCCGAAGGCGAGGTCGAGCCCCGGCAGGCGCAGGCGCGCGACGTCCTCGGGGCGCACCGGCCCGAGCGGCGGCGCGAGCCACGCGCGCGGGTCGGGCTCGAGCTCGCGCGTGAGGAACTCCGCGACCACCCACGCCGCGTCCTCACCGCGCCGGCGGACGAACAGCCCGAGCCGCCGGGGGTCGAGCGCGCCGCCCGACGCGAGGGCGTCCGCCAGCTCGACGCCCGCCAGCCGGCCGACGAGCAGGTCGGCCAGGGCGCGGCCGTCCGGCGCCTCCAGCCGCAGGGCGCGGGCGCGGGGCTCGTCGAGGACGCGCTCGGCGTGGCGGGCCGGGTCGGCGCCGGCCGGGCGGTCGGCGCGCCAGGCGACCACGCGCTCGAGGAGCGCGTCGACGCCGGGCCGGGCCGCGGCCCGGGCGCCGGCCGGGCCGAGCACCCACCAGCCCGTGGGCGACGCCGCGTCCCGGGCGAGCGCGAGCGTCGCCCCGCCGCGCCCGAGGACGACCCCGGCGACGGCGGCCGGGTCGACGTCGACCAGCGCCGGCGGCGGGGGCGGCGGCCGATCGACGAGCGCCACGACCCCACGGACCAGGCCGAGCGCGGCCGCGAGGCCGGCGAGCAGCGCCACGCGCCGGCTCACGGCGCCTCCCCGCGGTCCAGGGCGGTGGGCACGGCCGCGGCGCGCGCGTCGCGCGCGCGGGCCGCCCGCGCCGCCCGCCGCCGGCGCGCGACCTCCAGCCCGGCGAGCCCGCCGCCGAGCACGAGGCCCGGCAGCGCCCAGCAGAGGAGCACGATCGCGGCCCCCTGCGCGCGCTCGCCCGTCCAGCCGAGGAGCGCCGCGTCGGCCCGCAGCGGGGCGGGCTGGCCGCGCGCGCGCACGGGGGCGAGGAGGGCGCGGTCGAGCGCCCAGTCGACGAGGTTCTGGAGCAGCGGCACCCCGTCGCCGTCGCGGGCGTTGCGGTCGCGGCAGAAGTCGGAGTCGCCGACGACGACGAGCCGCCCCGGCGGCGCCCCGGGCGCGAGCGGGCCGGTCACGGCGCCCGCGAGCACCTGCGGCGCCGGGGCGCGCTCGCGCGCGGCGGACACCGGGCGGAGCGGGTGGACGTCGACGGGCCCGCCCTCGCGGCCGGCCACCCAGCCCGGCGCCGTGCGCACCAGCGGCGTCCACGCAACGTCGGGCGCCGAGCCGGCCGGCCCCAGCGGCGCCGCGAAGGGCAGGAGCGCCCGGCCCACGCCGGCGAGCACGGGGC
The DNA here is from genome assembly GCA_023954375.1 of Planctomycetota bacterium. Taxonomy (GTDB): domain Bacteria; phylum Planctomycetota; class J058; order J058; family J058; genus JAMLIC01. Next base: position 55,478 of record JAMLIC010000019.1, on the reverse strand, counting down.
TGGCCGGGTCGTGCGCCGGCCCCACCTCCACCAGCCACGGGTAGCGGGAGCGCACGAGGGCGCCGTCGACCTCGAAGGTGTGCGGGCGCTCCGTCGGCGCCAGCGCCAGCCCGGGACCGAGGGCCACGCCCCGCGCGCGCAGCCAGGTCGTCAGGGGGTCCGCGGGGAACGGCGTCGCGCTCCAGGCGGCGGGGTCGACCGCGTGGGTGTCGACGAGCAGGAGGGCGCGGCCGCCGCGCCGCAGGTGCTCGTCGACCGCCGCGAGCGTCCGCGCCGACGGCGGGACGGGCGCGGCGTGCACGAGCAGCGCCACGTCGGCCGGGACGTCGCGCGCCTCGAGGTCCAGCTCCTCGACGGCGTAGGCGCGCCCGAGCGCCGCGCGCGCCTGCCCGTAGTCGCCGAGCCCGTCGCCCGAGAGCGCCACGCGCAGCCGCGGCAGGGTCACGCGCGACAGCGCCACGGCGAGCTCGTACTCCAGGTCCCCGGCGAGGATCGCCCGCGGGACCACCGCCGGCGCCCGGTCGCCCAGGAGCAGCGCCAGGCCGGCGTAGAGGCGCAGCTCGCCCGCCTGGTCCTCGCTCACGGTGCCGACGACCACCGGCGCCACGCCGTCCTGCTCGGCCTGGCGGACGAGCCGCTGGCGCTCGAGCAGGTCGTCGCCGCCCAGCGGGTCGCGCAGGTCGAGCAGCACGCGCCCGGGCGCGGCGTCGCGCACGTCGTGCAGGAGGTCGACCAGCGCCCGCACCTGCGGGCGGAGGTGCTCGAAGCCCGGCGGGAGGTCGCGCGTGACGTAGGCGCGGACGGTGAGCGGCTGGTCGAGGCCGCGCAGGGCCTCGCGCAGGGCCGGCGCGAGCGTGTTGGCGCGAGCGAGCGTCAGGTCGAGCCGCGCGCGCAGGGGCCGCTGCGCGAGGAGGTCGACTCCGAGGAGGGCGACCAGCGCCCCGAGGCCGAGCGCCAGGGCGGGCTCGAGGCGCGGGCCGCCGCGCCGCGCGACCACCAGCGCGTTGGCGCCGAGGAGGAGCGCCGTGAGGCCCACGAAGTAGGCTGCGTGGCCGGTGTCGAGGACGCCGCGGTCGAACGCCTCGAGGTGCCGCGGCGCGCCGAGGTCGGCCGCCGCCTCGACCAGCGCGTGCGGGAGCACGCGCTCGAGGACGTCGGGCGCGGCGCCGAGCACGAGCGCCGCGCCGAACGAGGCCCCGCCGACGAAGGCCACCACCTGGCTGCGCGTCAGCGCCGAGGCCAGCATGCCGCCCGCGAGCAGCGTCGCCCCGAGCAGGAGCGCCCCGAGCGCGCCCGCGGCCACCTGGCCCGGGTCGACGTCGCCCAGCGCCGAGAGCGTCAGCGGCACGGCGGCCCACAGGGCGAGGCCCGCCGCGATCAGGACGAGCCCGGCGAGGAACTTGCCGAGGACCGCCTCGACCGGCCGCACGGGCAGGGTGAACAGGAGCTCGAAGGTGCCGGCCGCGCGCTCCTCGGCCCACAGGCGCATGGCCGCCGCCGGCGCCAGGAGCAGGAGGGCCACGCGGAGCCAGGCGAGCGGCTCGCGCAGGTCGGCCACGCCCTGGGCGAAGAAGCGCGGCAGCGCCGGCCCGGCGGCCAGGGCCAGGAAGGCCGCCAGGAACACCCAGGCCGGCGGCTGGCCGAAGGTCGCCTGGAGCTCGCGCCGGGCGATCGCCAGGACCCGCAGCGCGCCCGCCCGGACCTCGCTCACGGGCTCCCCTCCTCGGGCCGCGTCAGCGCCGTGAACACGTCCTCGAGCGTCAGGGCCACCGGGGCCAGCTCGACGAGCTCGAGCCCGCGGTCGACGGCGAGGCGGAACAGCCGGGCCGGGAGGTCGGCCACGCCCTCGCGCGGCCGGACGACGAAGGCGTCGCCGTCGCGCGTGACCGCCGCCACGCCCTCCAGCGCCGCGACCTGCTCGGGGGTCGCCGAGGTCAGCGCGGCGAAGCGCGCCCGCACGGCGCCGCCCGACGCGCGGCGGCGCAGGTCGTCGAGCGTGGCGTCGGCCACGAGCCGCCCCTGGTGCAGGACGAGCACGCGCCGGCACGTGGCCTCGACCTCGGAGAGGACGTGCGAGGAGAAGAGCACCGTCCGCTCGCGGCCCAGGTCGCGCACGAGCGCGCGGACCTCGAGGACCTGGTTGGGGTCGAGGCCGTGCGTCGGCTCGTCGAGCACGACCACCGGCGGGTCGTGGACCAGCGCCTGGGCGATCCCCACGCGCTGCCGGTAGCCCTTCGACAGCTCGCCGATCGGCCGCTCGAGCACGTCGTCGAGGAGGCAGCGCCGCGCCGCCGCATCGACCGCCCGCGCGCGGTCGCCCGGGCCGACGCCGCGGACGCGCGCGACGAAGTCGAGGAAGCCCCGGACGAGCATCTCCGGGTAGAGCGGGCAGTGCTCGGGAAGGTAGCCCAGCGCCCGGCGCGCCCCCAGGGCGTCGGTCGCCACGTCGCGGCCGGCGACCGTCACGCGCCCCTGGCTCGGGGCGAGGAAGGCGGCGACCACCTTGAGCGTCGTCGTCTTGCCGGCGCCGTTGGGGCCGAGGAAGCCCACCACCTCGCCCGGCTCCACCCGGAAGCTCAGGTCGCGCACGGCGGTGTAGCCGCCGTAGCGCTGGGTGAGGGCCGCGACCTCGATCACGCGGCGGATCTTAGCCGCCCGCGCCGCGGGCGGGGTCAGCCGCGGTCGAGGGCCTCGCCCATGAGCTTCAGGGTCTCGCCGAACCACGGGTGCGCCGGCGGCAGCCCCTCGCGGAGGGCGCCCACCAGGAGGCGGAGCGCCTGGTCGCTCCGGCCGCCTTCGAGGAGCCGTCGCGCCGCCTTGAGCATGGCGAGGCGGCGGACGAGGACGACGGGGGGCTTCGACGCGCCGTCCGTGGCGTCGACGACCTCGAGCCAGGCCGGCAGGGCCGCGGGGTCGTCCCCCAGGCGCTCGGCGCGCGCGCAGCGCGTGCGGAGATCGGCGGCGTCGAGGGCGCCGACCGGCGGCGCGCCCACGTCCCTCCGGAGCGCGCTGGCCAGCGCGGCGGCCGAGAGCGCCGCCTTCGCCAGGGCCGGGTCGCGCAGGCCGGCGCGCTGGTATCGCTCCACCGCCGCCGTCAGCCGCCCGAGCTCCAGGCACCAGTCGCCCGCGGCGAGCTCCTCCTCGCCGGTCGCGGGCACGCCCCTCCCCTCGAGGCGCTCGCGGAGGCCCAGCGCCGCGGTCAGCGCGCCCTCGGCCGCGTAGAGGTCGGCCAGGCGCCTCGCCGTCACGGGCTCGGGGCTGCCGAAGACGTTGACGACGACGTCGAAGTGGATCCTGGCCCGATCGTGCGAGCCCGCGGCGAGCCACACCTCGCCGAGCGCGGTCCACACCCTGGCGTCGCGGGGCTCCTGGTAGAGCGCGGGGAGCAGGTCGGCCAGCGCCGCGTCCAGGTCGGCCCTCACGGCGTCCGGTCTCAGGTAGCGCGCCGACGCCCTCGCCAGCAGGGCATGGGGGTGTCCGGGCCACAGCGCCAGCGCCTCCTCCGCGAGCGACCGTGCCCGGTCGGGGTCCCTCTCCCTGAGGCTGGCCCAGGCGCCCAGCGCGAGCAGTTCGGCGCGGTCGTGGGGCTCCTGCGCCTCGAGGTCGTCCAGGAGCCCCCTGACCGCGCGTGACGCGTCGGCCCCGCCGTGGTGGAGCGCCAGCCTCGCCTTGAGGAGGCGCGCCGGCAGGCACCCGGGGTCGCGCGCGAGCGCTGCCTCGAGGTCGGCGTGGACGTCCGCCTCCGCGGCCGGGTCGCGCTCGGTCCGGCGGGCCTCGATGCCGGCGCGCCGCGCATGGGCGCGGAGGGTCAGCGCCTGGGCGTCGGGGTCGTCCTCGAGCGACCGCGTGAGCGCATCGATCGCGTCCTGGTGCTGGCCGCGCGCCAGCGCGAACGCCGCCCGGCGCTCGACGTCGATCCGGCGCCGCGCCCGGACCAGGGCGGCCGCGCCGTCGTCTCGCTCGGCCCGCGCCGCGTCGCGCTCGCGCCCGGCGGCGCGCTCGCCCGCGCGCGCCTCGTCGCGCTCGCGGGCCGCCGCGCTCGCGTCCGCGCGCGCGCGCGTCGCCTCGGCGCGCGCAGCGCCCACGGCCGGGACCGCCCACGCCAGGGCGCCCGCGGCGCCCAGGACCCCGCCGAGCGCCGCGCCGAGCGCCGCCCCGCCCCGCCGGCGGCGGGCGCGGTGCGGCCCCCGCAGCCACGCCTCCAGCGCCTCGGCCAGGTCCCTGGCCGAGGCGAAGCGCGCGGCGGGCGCCTTCTCCAGGCAGCGGAGGCACAGCGCGCCCAGCGCCGGGTCGAGCCCCGGCCGGAGCGCCTGCGGGGGCGCGGGCGCCTCCTCGAGCACGGCGCGCAGGACGTCGAGCGTCGAGCGCCCCTCGATCGGTGGCCGGCCGGTGAGCAGGGCGTAGAGGGTCGCGCCGAGCCCGTAGACGTCCGCCGGCGGCCCGACCCGCTCGCCGTTGGCCTGCTCGGGCGCCATGTAGCCGGGGGTGCCCAGGACCTCGCCGGTGGCGGTGAGGCTCTGGCGGTCGACGACGCGCGACAGCCCGAAGTCGACCAGCCGCGGCTCGCCCTCGCGGTCGATGATGACGTTCTGCGGCTTGAGGTCGCGGTGGACGACGCCCTGCCGGTGCGCGTAGTCGAGCGCGCGCGCCAGCGAGGCGGCGAGGCCGGCCGCCTCGCGCGGCGCCAGCGGCCCCTGCCGCCGCAGCCGCGCGGCCAGGTCCTCGCCCTCGACGAGGTCCATGACCAGGTAGGGCCGTCCGGCGTGCTCGCCGAGGCCGTGCACGGCGACGATGTTCGGGTGGTGGAGCCGCGCCGCCGCCTGCCCCTCGCGCCGGAGCCGCGCGACCTCCTCGGGGCCGGGCCGCTCGGCGACCACCTTGATCGCCACCTCGCGCGCGAGCGCCGGGTCGAAGGCGCGGTAGACCACGCCCATGCCGCCCCGGCCCAGCTCCCCGCGCACCTCGTAGCCGCCGACCTGCACGGGCCGAGTGTGGCAGGGGCGCCCCGGTCGCGCCCGCTTGCCGCCGGTCGCGCCGCGTGATCCACTCCGCCCATGCACTTCACCGTCCAGGGCACCCTCACGCTCCAGCTCGGCGACCAGACGGTCACGTTCGAGGGCCGCCGCCTCGACTTCGAGTTCATCGAGAGCTGCCCGCGCGCGGAGGGGGGCCGTGAGCACTACTACCTGGGGCAGGTGGAGGTGAGCGGCCAGCGCGTCGACCTGTGCCTGTGGGAGTACCCCGAGGGGACGTTCGAGAAGCTCCTCGTCGAGGGCCCGCTCCAGCTGAAGACCGTCGAGAACACGCTGGCGTTCACCTTCGGGTCGCCGCTCTGACGGGGTGGGGCCGACGGAGGTCCGGGACGAGGTCTTCGGCGCCATGCGCCTCGCCGTCGAGCGCCTTACCGACGAGGGGCAGGCGCTCGACGCCGTCGCCGGCGCGCTCGCGCGCGAGGGTGAGGTCGACGACGCGCGCCTCGAGGAGCTGTGCCCCTACTTCGGCGTGATCTGGCCCAGCGCCCGCGCCCTGGCCGAGGTCGTGGCCGACCTGGGTCGCGAGGGCCTCGCCGGGCGGCGCGTGCTCGAACTGGGCTGCGGCCTGGCCGCGCCGAGCCTCGTCGCGGGCCTGCTGGGCGCCGAGGTCCTGGCGACCGACTACCACCCCGACGTCCCGGTCCTCCTGGCCCGCAACCGGGCCCGAAACGCCGCCCCGGGCGTGCGCTACCAGGCGGTCGACCTCCGCCGCGAGGACGACGTGCCGCGCGGCTTCGACCTCGTCCTGGCCGCCGACGTGAACTACGTCCCCGACCTGCCGCCGCGGGTCGCCCGGGCGATCGACCTGGCCCTGGCGCCCGGCGGCCGCGCCGTGGTCACCGACCCGGGGCGGCCGTATCTGCAGGGGTTCGCCGACCTGGCCGCGGCCCGCGGCCTCCGCTGCGCGCTCGAGGTGCGCACGGTGGCCGACCCGCCGCGGACGCGGGACGTGTTCGTCCTGACGCTGACGCGGGGCTGAAGGCGCCCCCCCGCCCCGACCGAAGAGGGGGCGGGGGCGACCGTGTCCGCGCTGCGCTACCTGCTCGTCATCGCGCTCGTCGGGGTGCTCGCCGTGCTCACGGTGGCCGAGCACGTCGAGCGCACGCGCCTCGGCTACGAGGTCCGCGCCCTCGAGGAGGAGCGGGCCCGGCTGGTCGAGGAGGAGAAGGTCCGCCGGCTCGAGTACGAGCAGGCGGCCGTCCCCGAGCGCCTCGTCGAGCGCGCCCGCGCCCTGAACGTCGCCGGCCAGGCCGAGCTCGACGCGCTCACCGGGGCGACGCGGTGAGCGCGTCCCCGCTCCCGGCGCTCCTGGCCGCCCTGCGCCTCGCGCACGCGCGCGCCCGCCTCCTCCGCCCGGGGCAGGCGCCGCGGGGCGCCCGGCTCTTCGCGCGCGCGGCCCTGTGCGGGCTGCTCGTCGGCTACGGGCTGCTCGCGCACCGCCTCTACACGCTCCAGGTGCTCGAGCACCCGCGCTGGCGCGCGGCGGCGGAGCGCCAGCACGTGCGCCTGCGGCCGGAGCCGGCCGAGCGGGGGCGCCTGCTCGTCCACGACGGCGGCGAGCGCCTGGTGCCGCTCGCCGCCTCGCTGGTCCGCGGCAGCCTCCTGGTCGAGGGGCGCCCCGGGCGCGACGCCGTGGCCTTCGTCTCGTCGCTCGCGGCCGCCTGCGAGCCCGACGCCCCGCTGACGCCGGCCGAGCGGGCCTTCGTCGAGGACCGCGTCCGCCGCGGGCGGGCCTTCTACTTCCGCCGCCGACGCCTCGAGCCGGAGACCATGACGCGCATCAAGGCGATGCGCTTCCCGCACGTGCAGCTCGAGCACGAGCCCGTGCGCGCCTGGCCGTTCGGCCCCCTCGCGGCGCAGGCGCTCGGCCTCGTCGGCCAGGAGGGGCGCGACGCCTCGGGCCTCGAGCGCGTCCTCGACGCGGCGCTCACGGGCGCGCCCGGCACGCGCGAGGTGCGCCTCGACAACCTGCGGCGCGAGCGGGTCGCGCCCGGCGGGCTGCACGTGCCGGCGCGCCCGGGGCTCGACGCGGTGCTCTCGCTCGACCGGAGCGTCCAGGCGATCGCCGAGGCCGAGCTGGCGGCCATGGCGGAGCAGTCGCAGCCGCAGGGGGCCGCGTGCGTCGTCGTCGACGTGCGGACCGGCGACGTGCTGGCCCTGGCCTCCTGGCCGCCGTTCGACCCCGAGCGGCCGGCCGAGACGCTCCCCGGGATCCGCTGCCGGGCGATCACCGACACCTACGAGCCGGGCTCGACGATCAAGCCGCTGTTCATCGCCGCGGCCTGGGAGCTGGGCCTGGGCGGCCCCGACCGGCCGATCTTCTGCCCGCAGCGGCTGGTGGTCCCCGGCCGCAAGAAGGCGCTGGAGGACCACCACCTCGTGGGGCAGGTGCTCGAGGCGGACGTGATCGTGCAGTCGTCGAACTCGGGCGCCTACATGATCACGCAGCGCCTCACGGGCGAGCAGGCGCAGCGCGTCGGCTCGGGCTTCGGCCTCGGGCGCAGGAGCGGGATCGACCTGCCGGGCGAGGCCGCCGGTCGGGCCGACGCGCTCGCGAGGCGAGACGTGACGACGATCGGCAGCTACGCCCAGGGCTACGCGGTCTCGGTGACGCCGCTCCAGATGGCCATGGCCTACGCCGCCCTGGCCAACGGCGGCACCCTCTACCGCCCGCGGCTCGTGCGCGAGCTGCGCGACCGGCAGGGCGAGGTCGTGCGCGAGTGGGCGCCGCAGGCGGTCGCCCGCCCGCTCTCGGGCGAGGTGGCCCGCGGCCCCCTGCGGGCGGCGCTCGAGCGCGTGGTCAACGACCCCCGCGGGACGGCGCGCCGGGCCCAGTCGGACGCCTACCGGGTCGCCGGCAAGACCGGCACGACCAAGCTGCTGGTCGACGGTCGCTACCACGACCGCGAGGTCGTGGCCTCGTTCTGCGGCTTCGCGCCGGCCGACGAGCCGCGGATCGCCTTCTCGGTCGTCGTCTGGGGCCCGAGCACCGCGCGGGCGAAGGCCTGGGGCGGCACGATCGCCGCCCCCGTGGCCGGGCGGGTGGCCGAGCAGGCCCTCCGCCGGCTGCGCGTGACGCCGAGCCCCCGGGTCGAGGTGGCGGCGCGGCCCTCGCGGTGAGCGTACACGGAGCCACCGCAGCGCCACGAGCGCTGCGGTGGTCCGGAGACGAGAGAGAGGAGAGAGAGAGAGAGAGAGAGAGAGAGAGAGAGAGAGAGAGAGAGAGAGAGAGAGAGAATGGGCAGGTGTTCGGGGGTCTAGGCGATCACCAGGCACTCGTCGATCTCGTCGAGGATCGACTCGAGGGGCTGCTCCTCGGGGCCGGTCCGGAGCTGGAGCGAGGGCGGGTCGATCTGGGTCATGCCGCCGCAGGCGGCGACCTCGAGGCCCGACACGGACACGGCGACGAGCAGGGCGGCGACGAGCTTCTTCATGGCGATCTTCCTCCGGTGCGGGCCTCCTGTGCACCCGACGTGCCGGAGCTCGACCGCCCGGACGCCGCGGGTTGGGTCGACCGGTTCGTCTCGCTGTCCGGCCCCGGTCCGGGCCGGTCCGCTCGCGGACGCGCGCTCAGCTCGACGGCGCCGGCGCGCCCTGCAGCAGCGCCTTGCAGGCCTCCTCGCAGCGGCGGCACGCCTCCGCGCAGACCCGGCAGTGCTCGTGCTTCCCCGCGTGGCGCTCGCACACCTCCGCGCACGCCCGGCAGGCCGCGATGCACGCCGCGAGCTGGGCGCGCAGCACGTCGGCGTTGCGGGCCGTCTGCCGCGAGATCAGCCGGCCCGTCGTGTCGCACACGTCGGCGCAGTCGAGGTCGAGGCGGATGCACTCGACCAGCGCCTTGACGTCCTCCTCGCCCAGGCAGGCGTCGGCGCAGGCGGTGCACGTCTCCGCGCAGTCGAAGCAGGCGTCGATGCACGCCGCGAGCGCGTCGAGCTCCCCCTGGGCCGAGCGCGGGTGGGTCCTGAGCATCTGCACGGCGAACGACACGGGGCCTCCTCCTCTGAGTGATGCGCTCGCGAGGGGGGCGCGATCGGCGCAAGTGCCCGGGCGAGGGCGTCTGGCCCGTTCCGCGCCTCCCACACGCTGCGCTTCGGCGAGTCGAAGGGACGCGGCGCGAAGGCCGGACCGGCGCAGGTCCAGGCGCCGCCGGCCGCGGCGGGACACGCGCGTCCCGCGCGGGCACGCGCTTACCCGTGGTGCGACAGGAGCAGGAGCGAGCGCGAGGGCACGATCATGCCCGGACCGCTGACCACCTGCTCCGGCGCCTCGGGCCGCGCGGTGCACACCAGCTCGCGCCAGTCGCCCGGGCCCTGGACGAGCGGGAACGTGACGTAGATCGGCTCCGGCGCCGAGTTGAGGAGCATGAGGAGCGTGTCGCCGACGAGGAGCTCGCCCCGCTCGTCGACCTCGTCGGTGGCGGCCCCCTGGATGAGCATGCCGACGAAGCGGTCCTGACGGTGCCAGTCCTCCTGGGTCATCTCGCGCCCGTCGCGCCGCACCCAGGTCACGTCCTTGACGGAGCCGTCGCCCTCCATGGGCCGGCCGCTGAAGTGGGCCCGCCGGCGGAGGACGGGCTGGCGGCTGCGCAGCTCGAGCAGCCGCCGCGTGAACGCGAGGAGGCGCCGGCCGCGGTCGTCGAGCCGCCAGTCGATCCAGGACAGCTCGTTGTCCTGGCAGTAGGCGTTGTTGTTGCCCCGCTGCGAGCGGCCGAACTCGTCGCCGCCGAGCAGCATGGGGACGCCCTGCGAGAAGGCGAGGGTGGCCAGGAGGTTGCGCTCCATGCGCCCGCGCAGCTCGTTCACCTCCGGGTCGGTCGTCGGCCCCTCGACCCCCCAGTTGCGGCTCCAGTTGGCGTCGCTGCCGTCGCGGTTCTCCTCGCCGTTCGCCTCGTTGTGCTTGCGCTCGTAAGTGACCAGGTCGGCGAGCGTGAAGCCGTCGTGGCACGTCACGTAGTTGATGCTCGAGGTGGGCGCGCGCCGCTTGTGCTGGCCGTACAGGTCGGACGAGCCGCTGACGCGCGAGGCCAGCTCGCCCAGCTGCCCGTGGTCGCCGCGCCAGTAGCGGCGCACCGTGTCGCGGTAGCGGCCGTTCCACTCCGCCCAGCCGTAGGGGAAGTTCCCGATCTGGTAGCCGCCCTGCCCGAGGTCCCAGGGCTCGGCGATCAGCTTCACCTGCGAGAGGACGGGGTCCTGCTGGATGAACGCGAAGAAGCGGCCGAGCCGGTTCATCTCGAACAGGCCGCGGGCCATCGCCGGCGCGAGGTCGAAGCGGAAGCCGTCGACGTGCATCTCCTGCACCCAGTAGCGCAGGCTGTCCATGAGCAGCTGCAGCACGTAGGGGTGGGCGAAGTTGAGCGTGTTGCCGCAGCCGGTGTAGTCGACGTAGCGCCGACGGTCGTGCGGGTCGAGGTGGTAGTAGGCGGCGTTGTCGATCCCGCGGAAGGAGAGCGTCGGCCCCTGGCCGCCGCCCTCGGCCGTGTGGTTGTAGACGACGTCGAGGATCACCTCGATTCCCGCCGCGTGCAGCCCCTTGACCATGGCCTTGAACTCGTGGACGGCGGTGGCCGCGCCGCCCGAGGCGTAGCGGACCTCGGGCGCGAAGTAGCCCACCGAGTTGTAGCCCCAGTAGTTCACCTTCCCGCGCTCGACGAGGTGCGGCTCGGACGACAGCGCGTGCGCGGGCAGGACCTCGACCGCCGTCACGCCGAGCGCCTGGAGGTGGGCGACGACGGGCGGCGACGCCAGCCCCAGGTAGCGGCCGCGGTGCGCGTCGGGGACCTCGGGGTGGCGCATGGTCGTGCCCTTGACGTGGCACTCGTAGATCACCGTCCGGTGCCAGGGCGTGCGCGGCGGCCGGTCGTCGCCCCAGTCGAACGCCGGGTCGACGACGACGCCGCGCGGCAGGGTCGCCGCGCTGTCGCGCGGGTCGAGGACGTCGGGGTCGCCCGGCGCGCTCCCCACCTGGCGCGGGTCGTAGTCGACCGTGCCCGAGAGCGCCCGCGCGTACGGGTCGAGGAGCAGCTTGTGCGGGTTGAACCGGTGGCCGTCCGCCGGCGCCCACGGGCCGTGGACGCGGTAGCCGTAGAGCGCGCCCGGCCGCAGGTCGGGCAGGCAGGCGTGCCACACGGCGTGCGTCCGCTCGCGCAGGGGCACCCGGTGGGCCTCCTGCGCGTCGCCCGGCCGGTCGAACAGGCACAGCTCGACCGCGGTCGCGTGCTCGGAGAACAGCGCGAAGTTCACGCCCTCCCCCGTCCACGTGGCCCCGAGCGGGTACGGGCAGCCCGGCCAGACGCGCATCGCGCTCCTCCACCCCCGTCCCCGGCGGGGAAGCGGCGGAGTGTGCCACGAGGTCGACCGCCGCGCAGGGTCGGCGGTCAGCGGTCCCGTACGACCTCGACCGTGCCCTCCTCGGTGGGCAGCTCCTGCCCGGCCGATCGCACGCGACTCGTTGCACCGCGGAGACGGCCCGGCGGGCTGCCGGTGGTGACGAGTGAAAACCACCGTTACCATCCCTGGCGGACGGAGGCGCTCATGCGCTCGGACCTCGCCGTGTTGCACCTCGTGGTGGTCGCCTGCCTCGCGACGAGCGCCCTGGCGCAGGAGGGCAGGCCGTGGCCCCCGCGGAAGGGGGAGCCCTTCCCGGCCCTCGAGCTCACCGACCTCCAGGGGCGGCGCTTCCAGCTCTCGACGCTGCGTGGCAAGGTGCTCCTCATCGAGCCGGTGCTCCTCGGGGACCCCGTGTCGCAGGCGTACGCCGGCGGCAACCTGCGCGGCGGGTTCGGCGGCGTCGCGCCGGCGCCCGACCAGCTCTCCCTCGACGAGCTCCTCGGCGCCTGCGGCGTGAGCTCCGCCCACCCGGACCTGCTCCGGGTCCAGCTCCTCGTGCGCGGCTCGAGCGGCGAGCGGCCGCCCACGCTCGACGAGGCCCGCGCGTGGGCGGCGCACTTCCGCCTCGATGCGCGCCCGAACACGCACGTGCTCGTGGCCGCCGGCGCGCCGGGCGCGCGGCTCGCCGCCGGCCTGTGGCTCGTCGGACGCGACCTGCGCGTGATCGCCGACGGGACGGGGCCGGCGCCCCCTGACGACGTCAACTGGACGCTCATGCCGCAGGTGGCGGAGCTGCTCGCCGGCGAGCGGCCGCCGCCCGCGCGGCCGACCCGACCGCCGGCGCCCGTCGACGCCGGGGCGCCGGAGCCCCCCGCCGCGCCGGCCGCCCCTCGCGCCGCGCCGGTGACCCGCCAGGGCGGCCTGTTCGTGCCGCCGGCGGACCCCACCGCCTTCCCCGAGCTGGCGGAGCGCGTCCACGTGGGCGCGTGCCTGGAGGGGCTGGACGCGGGCCGCTTCGGCGACGTGGATGCGACCCTCGCCCGGGTCCGGGCCGCGGGGCGCCGCGCGGGCGACCACGCCCCCGCGCTCGACCGGCTGGTCGCCGTCGTGGCCGCCGAGCCCGCCGCGCGCGTCCAGGCGCCCCTGTCAGCCTGGGTCAAGCAGCAGCCCCGCTCCCCCTTGGCGCACCTGCTCTGGGGGGAGTTCAACATGAAGTGGGCCTGGGAGGCGCGGGGGAGCGGCTACGCCGACACGGTCACGGCCGAGGGCTGGCGCCTGTTCAAGGAGCGGCTCGAGGTCGCGCGCGCGGCCCTGGAGCGCGCGGCCGAGCTGGACCGACGGTTGGCGCGGGCGCCCGCCATCCTCATCAAGGTCGCGATGGGCCTGCGCCTGGGGGCCGAGGAGGAGCAGCGCCACCTCGACGAGGCGCTCCGACGCGACCCGCGGCACGTGCTCGCCCACGAGCTCCGCCTGCAGGCGCTCATGCCCAAGTGGAGCGGCAACGACCCGCGGGTCATGTTCGACTTCGTCCAGGCGAGCGCCCGGCGCCGGCCGGACGAGCCGGCGCTCGCGGGGTTGGTGCTCGACGTCCACTGGGAGCTCTCGCGGCTGGCCGCCGACCGCGAGGGGTACCTCCGGGACCCCCGCGTGCGCGAGTCGGTCGAGGCCGCGCACGCGGCGGTCTTCGCCGCGTACCCTCGGAGCGCGGACGCGTGCTGGATGCGCATGTGCGTCACGGAGGTCGTCCGTGACGAGGCCGCCTTCCAGGAGTGCCTCCGTCACTGCGCCGACGCGGGGCTCCCGACCGCGCAGGACCGCCTGGCGAGGGCGCTGCGCGACGGCCGCTCGGGGCAGGCGCAGGACCTCGCCGCCGCCGCCGAGTGGGCCTGGCGCGCGGCCATGCAGGACCACCCGGGGGGGATGACCACCTTCGGGGCGCTGCTCGTCGCCGGCCGCGGCGTGCGCCCGGACCCGCAGGCCGGGTTCCGCTGGGTCGAGCGTGCGGCGCTGCGGGGCCACCTGCCCGCGGCGCTCGAGCTGGGGACCCTGTACGAGCGCGGGGCGGGGGGCGTGGCCCCGGATCGACAGAAGGCGCGCGAGTGGTACACCCGCGCCGCCGCATCGACGCATGCTCCGCTCGCCCGCGCCGCGCAGGCGGGCCTCGAGCGCCTGCGCGACCGCTGAGGTGTGCTCGACGGCTGCGGCCGACGATGCCGGCCGCGGCGGCGCGCGCGCGGGCTCGAAGTAGGTCGCGACGTCGTCGCCCGTGGCGCTCTGCCGCCGCGGCTCGGCCTCGTCGGCCTCGCCTCGCGTGCTGCTCCGATCGAGGGCTGGTCCGGCGGCGATCACAGCCCCAGGAACGCGTCGACCCGCCGGAGGATGAACCCGAAGCCGAAGCAGGCCGTGTCGTGGTCGCCGGCGAGCACGTAGGTCTCGGGGTCGCCCATGGCGCGCCGCAGGCGCAGCCCGCAGGCGGTCGGCACGAGGGTGTCCTCGGCCCCGAGGAACAGGAGCACCCGCGACGGGTCGACGTGCGGCGCCAGCCGCAGGGGGTCGGTGCGCACGTGGCGGCGCAGGTCGGCCGCGAGCGCCTCGCCCTCGAGCCCCGCCGCGGCGCGGGCCTCGCGCCAGGCGACGACCGAGGGCTCCTCGCTCGTGGCGAGGATCCGCGGCAGGTCGCCCCCCGGCAGGAGCAGCGCCGCGCGCTCGAGGCGCGGCTCGGCGGCGAGGAGCACCGCGCCGTAGATCCCGCCGGCCGAGACGCCCAGGTAGACCACGCGCGACACCTCGGGGCGGCCGGCCAGCGCGTCGACCGTCGCCCGGCCGTGGGCGACGGCGGCGGCGAGCTTGCGCTCGAGCCCCGGGCCGTCGAGGTCGGGCTGCATGAACAGGGCGTCCGGCACGATCACGGCCGCGTGGGCGCCCCGGCGGGCGAAGCGCGCCGCCAGCCAGCGCGCGGCGAAGGCCGCCTCGAGCGGCGGCGTCATGACGACGAGCGGTCGCGCGCCGGAACCGTCGGCGCGCGTCACCTCGAGCGTCGCCGGCATCGCGGCCTCGTCCTCGAGGCGCAGCGCCGCCGCCTCGCCCGGCCGCGCGCCGGCGAGGGCGGCGTCGACGCGGGCCGCCAGGGCCGGCGCCCAGGCCGGCACGGCGTAGCGGGCGCGGTCCTCGTCGCCCAGCAGGCGCGCCGGCCGGGGCGCGGGGTCGAGCGCCCAGCGCTCGCGCACCAGCCCCCACGGCGGCCCGGGGCCCGGAGGCGCGCGCCACGCCTCCACCTGGCGCGGCGAGCGCTCGCTCGCCGGCGGGCCGGTCCAGAAGAACAGCGCCCGGGCCGGGTAGCCCACGAGCGCCTGGAAGGCGTAGCCGAGGGCGATCCCCGGGGCCGTGACGACGTCCACCGCCAGCGGCAGGTCGACCCAGGGGGTCGCCCAGGCGAGGGCCGCGAGCGGCGTGAGGCCGACGGCCAGCGGCGCCGACGCGAGCCAGCCGGCGTACTTCGCCCCGACGGCCAGCGGCCCGGCCGGCGCCGGCGCCCGCTCGAGGTGCGCGATCCCGGCGTTGTGGCGCTCGAGCGCGAAGGAGCAGCCGCCGACCAGGGTGAGGGCGAGGAGCGCGGCCCTGCTGCGCACGGGGGACCTCCTTGCGCCGCGGCGCCCCGCCGTGGTACCCCTGCCCACGGCCCCGCAGCGACGAAATCGGGGTGAACCGGTCGTTAAGCGTGGCTTCATGAGAGGAGGTCGCCGTGAGCGGCGAGGTCGCGTCGCGCGAGGTCGAGCGCCGGGTCCGCGGCGTGCGGCTGCACCAGCTCGAGGGCTTCTTCCACGTGGCCACCCAGGGGGGGTTCGCGAGGGCGGCGGCCGCCATGCCCTACCCGATCACGGAGCCTGCCCTCCACCAGCAGGTGCGCAAGCTCGAGCGCGCGCTCGGGGCCTCGCTCCTCGTGCGGGGGCCCGGGCGGCGCATGGTCACGACGGCCGAGGGGCGGGCGCTGCTGGGCTTCGTCACCCCCTACTTCGACGGGCTGCCGCGCGTCCTGCGGGGGCTGGCCGGCGCGGCCGCGGGCGAGCTGGCGGTGGGCACCGAGCCGCTCCTCGTCGAGGGGGTCGTGGCCGACGCCCTGGCCGACCTGCGCGCGCGCGTCCCCGGCTGCCGGCTCCAGCTCCTCGAGCTCGACCCGCCGGCGCTCTGCGAGGGGCTCGCGCGGGGCGAGCTCGACGTGGGGCTCGCCAGCCTCTCGGCCGCGCCGCCGCGCCTGCGCTACGAGCCGATCGGCCGCCTCGGGCTGGCGCTGCTCGTCCCGGCCGGCCATCCGCTCGCCGCGCGCCGGCCCCCCCTGCGCCCCGAGCACCTCGCCGGGCACGGCTTCGCCGTCTACGCGCGCGGCACCGAGGGGCGGACCTTCACCGAGGCGGCGCTCGGCCGCGCCGGGGTGCGCCTCGAGGTGGCCGCCGAGGTGAGCAGCGCCGCCGCCATGCGCGCGCTCGTGCGCGCCGGGCTGGCGCCGGCCTTCGTCCCCTCGCTCACCCGCCCGCGGACCGCGCGGCGCACCCTCCGCGACGGGGTGGTCGTGTTCGACCTGACGCGCGCCGCAGACGACCTGCCCGCCTACGGGCTCCTCACGCGCGACGGGCCGCCCTCGGGCCTCGCGGCCCGCTTCGCCGACCTCGTCCGCGCGCGGGCCGGGCGCGCGCGCTGACAGCCGCCGCGGCGGGGCGGGTCCCTCGGCCCGGGCCTGCCGGACCCCTGCGCTAGACTGGAGGGTGAGCCTCGAGGGGCCACGCCGCGGGGCGGACCGGGGCGACGAGGAGCGGATGAACCACCCCCTGAGGGCCGACGACGACGCGCGCGACGACGACGCGCCCGGCCCTGACGACGCCGCGGGCGAGGCCGGCCCCGGTCGCAGCTACCAGGGCTACGCCCTCGACCGGTTCCAGCGCGACGCCATGGCGGCGATCGCCCGCGACCAGAACGTGATCGTGGCCGCGCCGACCGGGGCGGGGAAGTCGCTCATCGCCCACTACGCGATCGAGCAGGCGCTCTCGCGCGGCAAGCGCGTGATCTACACGGCGCCGATCAAGGCGCTCTCGAACCAGAAGTACCGCGAGCTCACCGAGGCCTTCCCCGGCAAGGTCGGGATCTCGACCGGCGACGTGTCGATCGACGCGCAGGCGCCGGCCGTGATCATGACCACGGAGATCTTCCGCAACACGATCTTCGACGACCCCGACCGCTTCGACGACGTCGCCTGGGTGATCTTCGACGAGGTCCACTACCTCGACGACGCCGACCGCGGCACCGTGTGGGAGGAGTCGCTGATCTTCGCCCCGGCCAACGTCCGGGTCGTGGCGCTGTCGGCCACCGTCTCCAACCTGCACGAGTTCGCCGCCTGGCTGCAGGAGGTGCGCGGCTCGACCGTGAAGGTCGTCCTCGAGACGCACCGGCCCGTGCCGCTGTCGGTGCACGCCTTCTCCACCGAGGGCGGGCTCCGGCCGCTCTCGCAGGTCCATCAGCTCCGACCGGGCGCCCGCGCCCGCGGGCGCCGCGTGGTCGAGAGCGGGCGCGGCTACCAGGAGCGGGCCTGGCGCCAGCTCGTGCAGCTGATCGCAGAGCGCGGCCACCTGCCGTGCCTCTTCTTCCTCTACTCCCGCGACGCGTGCGAGCGGCTGGCCGAGGCCTGCCAGGGCGAGCGGCTGCTCCGCTCGCGGCAGGCGAGCGAGGCCGCCCGCGCCGAGTTCCAGCGCCTGGCCCGGGCGTTCGAGCTCGACCCGCGCGACCCGGTCGTGGCGCAGCTCGAGCGGCTGGCGAGCAAGGGGATCGCCTACCACCACGCCGGGATCCTGCCCGCGCTCAAGGAGGTGGTCGAGCGGCTGTTCACGGCGGGGCACATCCGGCTGCTCTGCGCCACGGAGACGTTCGCCCTGGGCGTGAACATGCCGGCGCGCTCGGTGGCCTTCGAGGGGCTGAAGAAGTTCGACGGCCGCGAGCGCGTCCCGCTCAAGACGCGCGAGTTCCAGCAGATGGCCGGGCGCGCCGGGCGGCGCGGGATCGACGAGCAGGGGACGATCTACGTCACGTTCGACCCGAACCGCGACGAGCCCAACGTCTACACGGGGATCGTCACCGGGCGCGTCGAGCCGGTCGAGAGCCAGTTCAACCTCTCCTACGGCACGCTCGTGACCCTCTGGGGCCGGCTCGGCGACCGGATCTACGAGGCGTGCGAGCGCTCTTTCGCCAGCTTCCGCGCGCGCCAGCGGCGCGTGCGCCGGGGCGGCGGGGGCGACGAGCCGCGGCCCGGCCGGGCCGCCCCCGAGCACCCGCTGCGGCGCGGACGCGAGCACGAGGCGCTCGAGCGCGCGCGCGCCCGCGCGCGGGCCGGCCGCCACGACGACGAGGACGAGGACGCAGAGCGGCCCCGGCGCGGCCGCAAGCGCGCCGCGCGGCCGGGCCGCGACGAGCGCGAGCAGGCGCGCCGCGCGGCCGGCCTCCCCCCCTCGGGCCACGGCGGCGGCCGCTGGGGCGGCATGGTCGCGCAGGTGAAGCTCAAGCTCGAGGTCCTGCGCGAGCTGGGCTACATCGGCCCCGAGGCCGAGGTGACCGAGCGCGGCCGCTTCGCCATGCAGGTCTTCGGCCACGAGCTCCTGATCACGGAGCTCGTGTGGAGCGGCGTCCTCGACGGGCTGTCGCCCGAGCAGGTGGCGCTCGTCGCGGCGGCGGTCGTCTTCGAGCAGCGCAAGAACACGTGGTACGGCGGCCCCGACCCCGGAAAGCTGGTCGGGATCCCCGTGTTCCGCAAGGCGCAGCGCGTCGTGAGCGACCTCCACCGCGCGGAGACCGAGAAGGGTGTGCGCCAGCCGACGAAGCTCCTCGACTGGGACCTCTCGGGCGTGGTGTGGGCCTGGGCGAACGGGGCCGAGTTCAGCGAGCTGCGCGAGCTCAGCGACGCCTCCGACGGCGACCTCGTCCGGGTGCTCCGGCAGACGATCCAGCTCCTGCGCCTCCTCTACGAGCCGCTGCACCTGATCGACCGCGACGACGTCGCCGAGGCGGTGCGCGCCGCCCACGGCCTGCTCAAGCGCGGCCTCGTCGACGCCGAGTGGCAGCTCCGCCGGGGCGCCGAGCTGGAGAGCGAGGCGGCGGCAGCCGAGCCCGGGCCCGAGGAGGCGCCGCCCGTCGAGCCGGCCGCGCCCCGGCCGCGCTTCCGCGACATCGAGGGGTTCGACGCCGGGATCTTCGACGACGCCGCGGCGCTCGAGGGGCGCGACGTCGTCGACGAGGGCCTCGCCGACGAGGACGTCGAGGAGCCCGACCTCGGCGACGCCGCCGACCTCGACTGACGGCTGGCGCGGCCCTGCCGCCGTCGCTTGACTGCCTTGCGTGGCGCGGCTCGGGGCTTACGAGGTCGAGGCGGAGCTGGGGCGCGGCGGCGTCGCGCGCGTCCTGCGGGGGCGCCACGTCGAGACGGGCGCCGTCCACGCGCTGAAGGTCCTCGAGCACGTGACCACGGCCGAGGAGGCGGCGCGCTTCCGCCGGGAGGCGGAGGCGCTCGCGCGCCTGGACGGCGCGGGCGTCGTGGCCGTGCACGCCCTGTGGGTCGAGGACCGGCGCATGGTGCTCGCCATGGACCTCATGCCGGGCGGGACCCTCCGCGCGCGGCTGGCCCGCCCCTGGCCGTGGCGCGAGGCGGCCGCGCTCGTCGTCGGGCTGGCGCGGACGCTCCAGGGCGCGCACGCGCTGGGCCTCGTCCACCGCGACGTGAAGCCGGAGAACGTGCTGTTCGACGACGAGGGGCGGCCGCGGCTGGCCGACTTCGGCTGCGCCCGCGACCTGGCCGCGGAGTCGCTCACCGCGACCGGGGCGGCGCCGGGCACGGTGGCCTACATGGCGCCCGAGCAGCTCGAGGGGCGCCGCGTGGACGGCCGGGCCGACGTGTGGGCGCTCGGCGTCCTCCTGCACGAGCTGGTCGCCGGGCGGCGGCCGTTCGAGGCCGGCTCGCCGCTGGCGCTGCTCTCGGCGATCACGAGCGGGACCCGCCCGCGGCGCTCGCCGCGCCCCCTCGCGGAGGCGCTGAGCCGCGCCCTCGTGGTCGACCCCGCGGCCCGCGCCGACGCCGGGGCCCTGGCCGACGCCCTCGAGGCGGCGCTCGCCGGCAGGTCGGACGCGCCGCGCGGGGCCTGGCTCGTCGCGGCGGCGCTGGGCGGGCTCGCGCTCGCCGCCGTGGCCCTCGCGCGAGGGGGCGCGCCGCCGCCGCCGGCTCCCGACGCGGTCGCGCCGCCCGCCGCCCCGGAGGTGGGCTCGACGACGCCGGACGTCGGGGCGCCGGCTGCGCCCGACGACGCGCCGGAGGTGGGCCCGCCGGAGGGCGATGCGCCAGCGACGTCCCCGGCGGCGGTGGACCTCGACGCGCTCCTCGCGGCGATCCCGGGCCCGGTCCTTCCCTCGGAGCGAGACCTCTCCGCCGTCTACCAGCCGAACCTCCGGTACGTCGACCCGGAGAAGGCCGCCCGGGTCTGCCGCGTGGCCATCGAGGGCGGAGGCGGCGCGCTCGAGGTCTCGATGGCATGGCACGTCCTGGGCTGCCTGATCGACGACGGCGCCGCGTTCGACCGTGACCCGGCGGCGGCGCTGGCGTGCTTCGGGCGCGCCGCCGCGCTCGGCCACGCCGGCGCGAAGATCAAGCTCGCCGAGGCGCACCTCGACGCCCGCCCGCCGAGGCCCGCCCCGGCGGCGGACCTGCTGCGCGCGGCGCTCGAGCGCGCCCAGGTGTACCGCAACGACGCCGAGCACGCTCGGCGCGCCCTGGTCGAGGTCGGGCTCGAGCACCCGGACGTCGTCGGCCGCCCGGAGCTCATGGACCACCTCGGGGCGCTCAAGGACAAGGGCTGGCAGCTCCTCCTGAAGGGGCGGCTCGCGGAGCTCGAGGGCGACCTCGAGGAGGCCAGGGGCGCGTACTTCACGGCGCTCACCACGTCCCCGGCCGTCCAGGCCGCCGCGCACGTGCGGCTCGAGCGGCTGCCCGGTGGAGGCCCGCGGTCCCTCCCCGACGATCCTGCCCTCCGCCTCCTGATCGCCGAGCGCCTCGTCGCGGAGGGAGACCCCGAGGAGCGGGCGCGGGCGGTCGACCTCCTGCGGGAGCGCGCCGGGAAGGGCGCAGGCGTCCCCCGGCGCGCCGCCCTGCTCCTCGCCGAGCGCTTCCACCTCGAGGAGCTCGAGGCCGGGCGCGGGGCGACGACGATCCCGCGGGAGGAGGCCCTCCGCCTGCTGCGCGCCGCGGCCAGGGGCAAGAGCGAGGTGCGGGCCGACCAGGTCCTCCGCGCTCGGCGCCTGCTGCGGCGCCTCGAGGGCTCGTGAGCGCGCGCCGCCCGTGGCGTGCCCGCCGCGCGCGAGCTTGAATCCCTCCGTGGCGCGGCTCGGGGCCTACGAGGTCGAGGCGGAGCTGGGGCGTGGCGGCTTCGCGCGCGTCCTGCGCGGGCGTCACGTCGGGACGGGCGCCGTCCACGCGCTCAAGGTGCTCGAGGGCGCGCTCTCGCCCGAGGAGGCCGCGCGCTTCCGGCGCGAGGCCGAGGCGCTCGCCCGGCTCGCCGGCGCGGGCGTCGTGGCCGTGCACGACGTGTGGCTGCAAGGGCGCGCGCTCGTCCTGGCGATGGACCTCATGGCCGGCGGGACGCTCCGCGCGCGCATGGGCGCGCCGTGGCCGTGGCGGGAGGCGGCGGCGCTCGTCGCCGACCTGGCGCGGACGCTCGACGCCTGCCACGCGGCGGGGCTCGTCCACCGCGACGTCAAGCCGGAGAACGTGCTCTTCGACGAGGCCGGCCGGCCGCGGGTGGCCGACCTCGGCGCCGTCCGCGACCTGGCGGCGGCGACGCTCACGGCGACCGGAGCGACCGTGGGCACGCCCGCCTACATGGCCCCCGAGCAGCTCGAGGGCCGGCGCGTCGAGGGCGGCGCCGACGTCTGGGCCCTCGGGGTGCTGCTGTACGAGCTGGTCGAGGGGGCCCGTCCCTTCGCCGAGCGGGCGCCGCTCGCGCTCCTGGACGGGATCACGCGAGGCCGGCGCCGGCGGCCGACCCGCGCGCCGCGCGCGCTCCGCCGCGTGATCGACCGCGCGCTCGCGGTCGACCCGGCGCGGCGGCTGGCCGCCGGCGCGCTCGCCCTCGCGCGCGAGGCGCTCCGGGCCGCCAGGCCAGCGACCGCGCCCCACCTCGCGGCCCTGGCGGCGGTCGCGGCGGCGGCGCTCGCGCTCTGCGCGGCGTTCATGGTCACCTCGCCCGCGCCCCCGCGCGCCGCGGCCCCCGGCCCGGCGCCGGTCGCGCCGCCGCTCGAGCCGGCGTCCCGGGACGCCCGCGCGCGGCCCGGACCCGCGGACGACGCGCCGGCCGGGCCGAGGAGCGTCCTCGAGCGCGTCCCGCGAGCGCGCCCGGGCCAGGTGCCCGTCGGCGCCTCCACCCTGGACGTGCTGGGGCTCATGAAGGGCCGCCTGAGCGCCGGTGAGCCGCGCGCGGCCGCGGCCCTGTGCCGGTGGGTGATCGAGGCGGAGCGCGCCGCGCCCGAGCCGTGGGGCCACGCGGTCGGCAGCGCGTGGTTCGAGCTCGGGCGCCTCTTCGAGCTGGGGAGCGGGCTGGAGCGCAGCCGCGACGCGGCCCTGACCTGCTTCGCGGCGGCCGGGGACCACGGCCACGGCCCCAGCCTCGTCCGGCTCGCGGCGGTCCAGCTCCGGGCCGCGGCACCGGACCGCGCGCGCGCGGGGGAGCTCCTCCGCAGGGCCGCGACCGGCGCGCACGTCGACGCGCTGCAGCGCCGGGAGGCGCGCGTGGCGCTCGCGCGGTTCCTCCTCGACGAGCCCGCGCCGCCGGACGAGGCGGAGCTGCTCGAGCTCCTCGACGACGCGCCGGGCCACGTCCCGGTCCTGTGCGGCGTCCGCCTCGAGCGGCTGGGACGGCTGGTCGAGGCCGAGGCGATCTACCGCGAGGAGGCGGGCCGCGACGGCGCGCCGGTCGAGGCGCTCGTGCGACTGGCCCTCCTCCGGGGGGCGCCGGAGCAGGTCGAGCTCCCGCCGCTCGAGTGGCAGCGCGTCTCGTTCGCCGAGCAGCTCTTCGAGGAGGCGGGCGAGGGGCCCTTGCGCGAGCGGGCGCTCCAGGTCCTCCGGGAGCACGCCGCCGGGACCTCGGACGAGGCGAGCCGCGCGGCGGTGTTCCTCTTCCGTCGCTGCCACCTCGAGGAGGTGGCGCTCGGGCGTCCGTCCGCCGTCCCGCAGGAGGAGGCGGCCGCGCTCTTGCGCGCCGCCGCCGCGCGCGGGGGGAGCTGGGGCGCCGAGGCGCGGCGGAGCCTGTCGTGGTGACGCACGGCGGCCGCTTCGCCGGTCGCTTCCACGTGCTCGGGCCGCTCGGCGCGGGCGCCACCGCGGCCGTGCACCGCGCCCGCGACGAGGCCCTCGGGCGGGAGGTCGCCCCTCGAGGTCGCGGCGGGGCGCATCGACGCCGCCCGCCTGGCCCGCTTCCGCCGCGAGGGGGCCTGCGCGCCTGGCCGCTCCGCCGCCGGGTCGAGGCGGTGCGCGACGCCGCCCGCGCGCTGGGGCACGCCCACGCCCGCGGCGTGGTCCATCGCGACGTGAAGCCCGACAACCTGCTCGTCGACGGCGACGGGCGCGTGCGCGTGGCCGACTTCGGCGTGGCGACCGCGGTCGACCTCGACCGACTGACCGCGCTCACCGCTTGATCTGCGAGCGAAGCGAGCAGATCGAGCGGTGGCGCGCATCCCCGAGCGGAGGCAGCGAAGCGGCCGGAGCGAGGGCGACAGGTGCGTCACTGCGGATCGGAGCATCGGGCCGTGCGCCCGGACGTGGCCATCAGAACGAGCGACGGCCGCTGTGACCCGGACCGGCGCGCTGGTCGGCACCCGACCCACATGGCGCCCGAGCAGGCGAGGGGCGGCGAGGTGGGGCCCGCGACCGACGTCTGGGCGCTCCGCCGCGGAGGCGCAGCTGCACCTGCGGCGCGCGGCCGCCGAGGTCGACGACGTCGGCGAGGAGGCGCGGCGCGCGCTCGCCCGGTTCGAGGAGCGGTGAGGCGCTACGCGCGCCGGCGGACGAGGGCCAGCGCCGTCAGCCCCGCCCAGCCGAGGGCGCCGAGGGCGAGGCCTGGCGTCCACCAGGCGGGCGCGTGGACCATCACGACCGCGTGCTCGCCGGGCGGGACGGCGACGGCCCTGAAGAGGACGTCGGCGCGCGCGACCTCGACCGGCGCGCCGTCGAGGGTGGCCGACCAGTCGCGCGAGAACGCCTCGCGCACGACGAGCCACGCCGGGCCGGCCGCCCGCATCCGGATGCGCAGGCGCTCGGGGGCGAACTCGACCGCCAGGACCTCGCCGCCCGGTCCCGGGGACCCCGGGCCCGCCAGGGCGGCGCCCTCCGGGCCCAGGACGACGAGGCGCGCGGGCCGGCGGTCCGGGTCGCACGTCGCCGCGATCGCCGCGTCGAGGTCGGCCGCGGGGGTCGCGGCCGCGACGAGGTAGGCCCACGGCGGGCAGGCGCGGTTCTCGACCAGGACGAGGCCCGGGACGAGCTCGGGGCCTGGAGCCCAGGCGCCGCCCGCGCGCGCCACCTCGGCCGGCGTCGCGGGCAGCCACGCCGCGTCGAGCCGCCCCCAGCGCTCGGCCGCCGGCAGGGCCGCCAGGCGCGGGTCGCGGGCGAGGCGGTCGAAGGCGAGCGGGTGCACGGTCTCGAAGGCGTCGATCGCCCGCACCCCGTGGACCGACGCGCGGCTCCCCTCGAGGACGGCCGCGGCGAGCAGCTCGTCGCGGTCCCACGGCGTGAGGCCGTCGGCCGGCGGCGCGAGCGGCGCGCGCATGCGCCCGCGGGAGAAGTAGCGCGGCGGCGGCGCCCCGGGCCGGGGGTCGAGCGCGTCGACGAGGGGCGGCCGCGCGAGGAGCGGGGCGGTCGTCGTGCGCACGGCGGGGAGCGCCGTGAGCCCGAGGTCGAGCGCGAGGGCGCCGAGGAGGAGCGCCGCCGCGCGCGCGCGCGGGAGCCCTCGCCCCGACGTCACGGCGGCGAGCCCCAGCGCCGCCGCGGCGGCGACGCGCGCCAGCGCCTCCGCCGTGGCCGCGCGGGCGACCGGCCCGAGCACCTCGCCCGGGCCCTGCGCGGCGAGCCACGCCTCGAGGTCCGGCGCCGGACCGGCGAGGGCGAGGGCCAGCGGCAGCGACGCCGCGAGGAGCAGCGCGAGGGTCAGGCGGGCGGGCGCGGCGTGGCCGGCGGCGATCGCCCGGGCGCCGGCGCCGACCAGGAGGGCGAGCCCGAGCCCGGAGAGCACCAGCCACTTGGCCGGGAAGCGCAGGCCGAGCGCGGCGCCCGGGTCGAGCGCCGCGAGCCCCACGCCGACGACCACGAGCGCGAGGCCCGCGCGCGCGGCCGGCGCGCCGCGCGCGCGGGCGACGGCCGTGACGACCGCCGCCAGCCCGAGCGCGCCCACGCCCGGCGCGCAGTAGGGGAGGGTGCCGTCCCACAGGGCGTGCCCCCAGTAGCCGCCGTCGAGCGCGGCGTGCTCGCCGAGGGCCCCCGGCGCGACCAGTCCGAGCGCCAGCGCGCGGGCGGCCAGGCTGAAGCGCGCGTCCGCCGGCCCGAGGGCTCGGTCCGTGTCGGGCAGCTCGTGGAGGATCGAGAGCACCTGCGGGCCGGCGGCCAGACCCGCGAGCGCGACGCCGGCGGCGGACCACGCGAGCGCGCGGCGGCCGCCGCGCGCCGCGAGCGCGCAGGCGAGGCCGGCCGCGATCAGCGCCCCCTGCGGCTCGGCGGCGAGCAGGCACAGGGCGACGACCGCCCCGACGAGCGCCGCGCCGCGCCGCGGCCGGTCGCGGGCGAGGCGCCCGGCGACGCCGGCCCAGGGGAGGAGCGCGGCGGAGGCCAGGAAGGGCAGGTTCCAGTGGGTCGAGAGGACGAACCCGCTCAGGCCGTACGCCAGCCCCGCCGCCGCGGCGGGCGCGGCCGGGAGGTCGCGCCGCGCGAGCCGACGCGCGCCCTCGACCGCCAGCGCGAGGTGCAGGGCCACGAACCACGCCGCGGCGAGCCCCGGCGGCAGCCCGGCGAACAGGGCGTTGGCCGGGTAGACGACGCCGCCGGCGCGCGGCCCCCACCAGGAGGCGCCGTGGTGCGCGTGGGGGTTCCAGCGCGGGACGTCGCCCTGGCGCCACGCCTCGCCGAGCGCCGCACCGCGGGCGTGGCCGTAGGCGATCAGGTCGCGGCCGACGAGCAGGGCGTCGCCGCGCAGCGCCGGCAGCGCGGGGACGAGCGCCAGGGCGGCGAGGGCCAGGGCGGCGAGGCGGCGCGGGGCGCGGGGCACGGCCGCACTCTAACCCCGCGGTCGCCGGGGCCGCCCCCGCGCGCGCGTCGTCAGCGCCCGCCGGCCAGGGCGGCCGGCCGGCCCGGGAGGCGCTTGCGCACGCGCACCGGGTCCCACGGCCTCGGCGCGCCCTCGACGCGGGCCTCCTCCGCGCCGGCGCGGCTCTCCTGCAGGTGACCGGCGAGCGTCGAGCCCTCCGCGATCAGGGCGCCGACCCGCCGGGCGTCGATCACGAGGTCGTCGCCCTCGACCGAGAGCTCCACGATCGCCGCGGTCTGCGGCGGACGGATCAGCGCGCCCGGGTTGACCTGCAGGAGGGCCGGCGCGCCCCCGCTGCCCAGGAGGAGGTGGACCTCGGGCTCGTGGGTGTGCCCGGTGAGGTAGAGGGCCACCTCGGGGCGGGCGAGCAGCGACGCGCGGAGGTCGTCGAGGTCGTCGACCGGGAGCACGAGGTCCACGAGCCCGCGCGGGGTGCGCACGAGCGGGTGGTGCCCCACGACGACCACGACCTGCCCGCGCGCGGCGGCCTCGGCGAGGCGCTCGTCGAGCCAGGCGAGCTGCGCGTCGTCGATCTCGGGGTCGGGCCCGCCGCCGCGGCGGTTCGTGTCGAGCGCCACGAGGAGCACGCCGGGCCGGCCGTCCGGGCCGGGGGGGACGAGGTCGACGGCGTAGTAGAGCGCGCCCTCGACCGGCGCGAGGTCGAAGCCGAAGTCGCGCGCGCCGAAGGCCGCGAAGGTCGGCGCGTGCACCCCCTGCTCGCCGACGACCTCGCGCACCGCCTCGAGGTGCTCGCCGGCGCTCTGCAGGAGGCGCTCCTGGTTGAGGGCGAAGGTCGCGGCGACGCGGTCGTCGTCGACCTCGACGTCCTCGTCGAGCGACGCGCCAAGCGCCGGCCGGCCGCGCCGCCACACGCCCCAGGCGAGCACGTCGTGGTTACCGGGGGCCAGGAGCAGCGGCGGGTCGAGGCGGCGCGCCACGTCGAGGAAGCGCCACAGCTCGCTGCGCAGGTTCACGTCCGCGACGTCGCCCGAGTGGATCACCACGTCGAGCGGCGCCTGGCGGTGGACCTCGTTCAGGGTCATCACCAGCCCCAGCCACATGAAGGCGGTGTTGGCGGCGAGGCGCGGCGGGCGCGAGCCGGCCTGGAGGGGCGAGACGAGCGACGCCCCGGGGAGCTCGGCCGCCTCCTCGCCGAAGACGAACAGGCGGGCCCGCTCCTCGCGCACGTGCACGTCGGCGACGTGGGCGAGGCGCAGGAGCGGGGCGGGCGCCAGCGCGTCGACGAGCGCCGGCGGCACGTCCGCGCGCGCGCCGGCCTGCGCGGCGTCGAGGCGGGCGCGGCTGGTCGCGAGGGGCTCGTACTCGAGGGCGCGCGTGACGACGGCGCCCTCGGGCGGGCCCTCGGCCTCGATGATCCGCGTCTCGAACTCCAGGAACGGCACGCCGGCGCGCGACGCGTCGCGGCAGCCGACCAGCGCCGCCGCCAGCCCGATCCAGACCCGGAGTGAGCGCACCGTCCCTCCCGGGGGCGGGCCGGGGCAACGTGTGTGCCACCCCACCACGACGGACGTTGCGGTCGGGTGACCCGAGCGCCCTCACCCGGCGCGCGTCAGGTGCCCCGCCCCCGCGCGTCCGCCGCGCCCCTTCCGCCGCCGCGCCCCTCCCTTAGAGTCGCGCGCATGATCGAGCCCATCTCCGGCGGCGCCCTGCGCCTCGGTGACGCGCGCGTGGACCTGCTCGACGGCGGCGCCTTCCGCCTCGACGGCGGGGCCATGTTCCGCGTCGTGCCGCGCGCGCTCTGGGCGCCCCTCCTGCCGCCCGACGACCAGAACCGCGTCACGCTCGCCATGCGCCCGCTCCTGGTGCGGACCGGAGGGCGGACGGTCCTCCTCGACGCCGGGATCGGCCCCGAGCGGCGCGACGCGCGCTTCGCCGAGCGCGTGGCCCTGGCCGCCGGCCCGCCGCTCGAGGACCAGCTCGCCGCGCTCGGCGTCGCACCCGACCAGGTCGACCTCGTCGTGCTCACGCACCTGCACTTCGACCACGCCGGCGGCCTCGTCCGCGCCGACGGCCGGCCGCGCTTCCCGCGCGCGCGCGTCGTCGTGCAGCGAGACGAGCTCGACGACGCCGCCGCCGACTGCCCGCTCTGCCGCGCCAGCTACGTGCAGGACGACTGGGCGCCGCTGACCGACCTCCTCGCCCCGGTCGCGGGCGACGCCGAGGTCGCCCCGGGCGTGCGCGTCGTGCGCACGGGCGGCCACACCCGCGGGCACCAGGTGGTGCGCGTCGACGGCGGCGGGGCGACCCTGGCGTTCTGGGGCGACCTCGTGCCGACGGCCGCCCACCTGCGCCCGCACTGGGTCATGGGCTTCGACCTCTACCCGGTCGAGGCGTTCGAGCGGAAGCGCGACCTGCTCGGCCCCGCGGTCGACGCCGGCTGGGCGCACGTCCTCTATCACGAGCCGGCCGTGGCCCTCGGCCGCGTCGTCGCGGCCGGGCGCGGCCAGCGGCTGGAGGCGTTCGCGTGACCCGCGCCCTGCCGCTCGTCGCCCTGGCCCTCGCCGGCTGCGCCTTCCTCTGCCCGCCCGACGACTACCGCGAGGACGCGCTCCCCTCCGCCCGCGTCGAGGCCCCGCGCGGGCCGCTGCTCGCGGGCGCGGCGAAGGTCGACATCACCCCCGACCACGACATGTACATGGGCGGGAGCAAGATCCTCCGCCGGAGCCAGGGGGTCCACGACCCGATCTGGGCGCGCGCGCTCGCCCTGCGCACGGGCGACGTGACCCTGGTGATCATCTCGGCCGACCTGGTGGGCCTCCACAACCATCACGTGCAGGTCGTGCGCGCGCGGCTGGCCGACAAGGCCCCGGGCGAGGCGGTCCTCGTCCACGCGACGCACAACCACGCCGGCCCGGACACGCTCGGCATGTGGGGGCTGCCGCCCCTGTGGACGGGCGTCGACGAGGGCTACCAGGGGCGGCTGCTCCAGGCGCTCGCGCAGGTCGCCGACGTGGCGGTCGCCAACCTCGCCCCCGCGCGCCTGCGCTGGGGCCAGCTCCAGGCGCCGGTCGAGGGGATCAGCAAGAACCGGCGCGACCGCGAGCTCATCGACCGCACCGTCACGACGCTCGGGCTCGACCGGCCCGACGGGACGCCCGTGGCCACGCTCGTCCACTACGCCTGCCACCCGGAGGCGGTCACGTCGTCGAACCGGCTCATCTCCGCCGACTTCCCGCAGGCGCTCTACGTCACGGTCGAGGCCGCCCGCGGCGGTGTCGCCCTGTTCCTCAACGGCCCGCTGGGCGGCATGGTCACGACCGACGACGGGGGTCGGCGCACCTTCGAGGAGGCGGCGCGCATCGGCGCGGCCCTGGGCGACCTGGCGCTCGAGGCGCTCGCCGGCGGCCACGACGCGCCGGAGGCGCTCGCGCTGGCCGCGGCCTCGCACCCGATCTGGATGCCGATCCAGAACCGCCGCTACCACCTCGGCGCGTCGCTCGGGATCTTCGCCGGCCGCCCCTTCGACCGCGGCCACACGCGCACCGAGGTGCAGGCCCTGCGCCTGGGCCCGGTCGTCCTCCTCGCCGCGCCGGGCGAGGTCGTCCCGCGCCTCGGCTTCCAGCTCCAGCGCCTGATCGACGCGCCGGTCGCGCTCGTCGTCAGCCTCGGCAACGACGAGCTGGGCTACCTGCTCCCGGAGGACGACTTCGACGCCGACCGCTTCCGCTACGAGCGCACCGTCTCGCCTGGCCCCCTCGCCGCGCCGCTCCTGCGGCGCACCGCCCGCGCCGCCCTGGCCGACGTGGGCGCGCTGGCCGACGAGGACGAGGAGGTCGGGCGGCGCTAGCGCGCCTGGTCCCTGTTCGCCGGCAGCGCCTCCTCCAGCGTGCGCTCCAGGAGCATCACGCGCAGCGCCTCTCGCGTGGGCGCAGGTCCGTCCATGAGCTCGGCGACCAGTCCGGCGGCGCGGGCGGCGGCGACCGCCGCCGTCACCGTGGCCCAGGGCGGCTCACCCTCGAGCGCCTGCGCCGCCTCGTGCAGCACGCGCGCGGCGGGGGCCTCTTCGGGGGCCGGGCAGGCGGAGAGCGCCGCCAGCGCAGCCTCGCGCGTCGCAGGGGTCCCCTCTCTCGACCAGGCCTCCAGCGCCTCCACCAGGTGGCGCGGGGCGGCGTCGCCCGTCCGGCGCTCCTCGAGGTAGGGCAGCGCCAGCCGGGCCGCGGCGGCCGCCGCCTGCGCGCAGACGAGGCGCCCCGCCGGCTCCAGGCCGCGCACGAACGCCTGCAGGTCTCGCGACGGCTCGTCGCGCCAGCCCAGGGCCTCGCGCGCCGGCGCGTGGCCCAGGTAGCCGAGGCGCCAGAGCGTCGCGTGCGTCGGCAGCCCGAGCGGCCACACCCCGTCGTGCGCGCCCGACCGGCGCAGCAGCCGCGCCAGGGCGTCGGCCAGCCCGTAGAGGCGGACGAGGACGAACGTGGTGACGACCAGGGCAGGGAGCGTGAGGAACATCAGGCACGTGGAGCCGAGGAGCAGCGCGTAGGCGCCCAGGAACACCGTCGCGCGCGGCTCCCAGCCGCGCAGACGCACGTGGCAGGCCAGCGCGAAGGGGCAGCCCGCCGCGAACGCGGCGAGCGCGGTCTGGGCCGGCGCTCCGGCGAGCTGTTCGACCATGTGCCAGCCGTCGTCCAGGCCGGCGCCGATCGAGCCCGTCCTGAGCACCGCAAGCAGGTAGGGGGCTTGCACGCCCCAGAACAGGGCCGCCGCCGCGGCGACGATCCACACGAGGAACGGGGCGTTCGGCTCCGCTCCCGGCGGGGCGCCGGCCGCGCGCAGCTCGAGCTGCCATGACGGCGTGATCAGCGCCACGGCGAGCCCGGTGAGCGCCATGCCAGGGGCGTCCAGCGCACCCAGCGCCAGGAGCACGCCCCAGGCCACGGAGACGAAGATCGCCGCGCGCAGGGCCAACAGGCGCAGGTTGGCAGCGGTGGGGAGCACCCGGTCATGCTATCCAGAGGCCACCACGAGCGCAGGATCTCGTAGGAGCGCCCGGGCGACCTCCCGGGGTCGCGCCGCTGCGACCGCGCGCCGGCGCTGAACGCGCGGTGCGGGCGCGCCCTGCACGCGCGCGCGCCTCGGCCTCGACGACCTGCGCGGCGCGCGGTCGACGTGCGCCCGACCGAGCGGCTCGACCTTCACCTGCGCGCCCGCCTCCGCGCGGCGCGCGCGACGACCGCCCGGCGATGGAGCCGGCCGCCCGCCTCGCGGGCGCGCCTGCGCGACCCCCGCCGGGGCGTCGCTGACCGGAGGAGGTTGCGCCTGGCCGACGCGGGGCTGCGGAGTGGCCGGAGCGCCGCGCGCGACCTACCTGGGTTGCACCCGGCCCTCGCGTCGACCCGGCCGCTCCGATACATTTCCGGAGGCCGGGAGGGCCTCCTCATGACCCAGCTCACCCGTCGCTACGCGATCATCAGCGACCTGCACAGCAACGTCGAGGCGGTCACGGCCGTGCTCGACGACATCAGGTCGCAGCAGGTCGACGACATCATCTGCCTCGGCGACATCGTCGGCTACGGCCCCGAGCCGCGCCCCGTCCTCGAGATGACCATGAAGACGGTCCGCGTGAGCCTCATGGGCAACCACGACGAGGCCGTCCTCAAGGGGGCGCAGAACTTCAACGCGTGGGCGCGCGAGGCGATCGACTGGACCCGCGAGGAGATCCAGGTCAAGGACGGCAAGGAGTCCGACCGCTGGGAGTACCTGAAGCGCATGCCCCTGCGCTTCCAGACCAACGGCCTGTACTTCGTCCACGGCTCGCCGCGGCAGCCGACGATCGAGTACATCCTGCGCGAGGACATCTACAACGGCGCCTACGAGAAGTTCGACGAGATCTTCGCCAGCTTCGAGAAGGTCCTCTTCGTCGGGCACAGCCACACGCCGTGCATCATCAACGAGGACCTGGAGTACGTCACGCCGGGCGAGATCGAGCACAACTTCACCTACACGCGCGACAAGCGGAAGGTGATCGTCAACGTGGGCTCGGTCGGCCAGCCGCGCGACAACGACCCGCGCTCCTGCTACGTGATCGTCGACAACAACTCGATCCGCTTCCGGCGGATCGAGTACGACGTCGACGCGGTGGTCGCCAAGATCAAGGCGGTCGAGCGCCTGAGCGACAACCTGGGCCTGCGGCTCAAGAAGGGCGTCTGACCGCGAGATGCCCGGCCGCCACCGCCGCGCGCGACGCGGGCCGCGCGCCCACCTCCGCCTCGCCCTCGGGCTGACCGCCCTCACTCTGGTGCAGGCGGGCTGCGACGCGGCGGGACCGGCCGCGCCGGCGGCCCCGGCCCCGCCGCGGGCGGTGCGCACCGCCGTCGTCGCGGCCGAGCGCTGGGAGGAGGTCGTCGAGGTGACGGGCTCGCTCCTGCCGCGCGAGCGGGCCACCGTCGCGGCCGAGGTCGCCGGGCGCGTGCGCGCGGCGCTGGTGGACATCGGCGCCCCGGTGGCCGCCGGGGCCCCGCTCGTGGCGCTCGATGACACCGACCTGGCCCTCGAGGTCGAGCGCGCCGAGGCCGCGCTGGCCGAGGCGCGCGCGCGCCTGGGGCTGGCGGGCGACGGCCCGGCGAGCGGCGACGCGCCCGGGACCGACGAGGTGCCGGTCGTCGCCGTCGCCCGCGCCCTCCTCGAGCAGGCCGAGGCCGAGCACGGGCGCGTCGTGGCGCTGCGCGGCCAGGGGGTCGCCTCGCCGGCGGACCTCGACGCCGCGGCCGCCGCCCTCCGGGCGGCGCGGAGCCGCCTCGAGGACGCACGGGACGAGGTGCGCACGCGCCGCGCCGTCCTCGCCCAGCGCCAGGCCGAGCTGCGCGCCGCGCGCGAGCGCCTCGCCCGGGCGCAGGTGGTCGCGCCCTTCGACGGGGCCGTCCTCGACCGCCTCGTGGCCCCGGGCGACCACGTGCAGCCGGGCGCCCCGGTGGCGCGGGTCGTGAGCGTCGACCCCCTGCGCGTCCGCGCCGAGGTGCCCGAGCGGCTCGCGGGGCGCGTCCGCGTCGGCCAGGCGGCCCGCGTGTGGCCAGAGGGCCGGACGGCGCCGCTCCTGGTGACGGTCGCCCGCGTGAGCCCGGCCCTGAGCGACCCGGGGCGCGCGCTCGTGGTCGAGGCCGACCTGCCCAACCCGGGCGGCGCCCTGCGCGCGGGCGCGTTCGCCCGGCTCGAGCTCGTCGTCGACCCCGAGGCCACGGCCCTCGTCGTCCCGCCCGTGGCCCTGCGCACCTTCGCCGGCCTGCACAAGGTCCTCGTCGTCGAGGGCGGCGCGGTCGCGGAGCGCCGGGTCACGCTCGGCCGGCGCGACGCCGGGCGCATCGAGCTCCTTCACGGGGTCGCCGCCGGCGAGCGGGTCGTGCTCGAGCCCGGCGCGCTGCGCGCCGGCCAGCCGGTGGTCGCCGACTGATGCGCGGCCTGGCCGACGTCAGCATCGCCCGGCCGGTCTTCGGGTCGATGATCATCGTCACCCTCGTGGTGATCGGCGGCGCCAGCTGGCTGCGCCTGGGCGTCGACCGCTTCCCGTCCGTCGACCTGCCGACCGTCTCGATCCGCACGACCCTGCCCGGGGCGTCGACCGAGGAGGTCGAGACCGAGGTCTCGCAGCGGATCGAGGAGGCGGTGAACCAGGCCGCCGGCCTCGACGAGCTGCGCTCGATCTCGGGCCCGGGCAGCTCGGTGGTGATCGCCCGCTTCGACCTGTCGCGCGACATCG
Source organism: Planctomycetota bacterium (assembly GCA_023954375.1). Taxonomy (GTDB): domain Bacteria; phylum Planctomycetota; class J058; order J058; family J058; genus JAMLIC01. The sequence continues at coordinate 22,045 of JAMLIC010000019.1, read as the reverse complement.
ACGCGGCCGCGCAGGACGTGCGCGACCGCGTCGCCACCGTGCTCCGCCAGCTGCCGGTCGACGCCGAGGCGCCGATCATCAGCAAGTTCGACAACGACACCACCCCGGTGCTCACGCTGGCGCTCACGGGCGACCTGCCACTGCGTGAGCTGACCGAGCTGGCCGAGCTGAGGGTCAAGCCGCTCCTCGAGCGCGCGGGCGGCGTGGGGCAGGTCGAGGTCGTGGGCGGCCTGGCGCGGGCGGTCAACGTGTGGCTCGACGCCGGGCGCATGGCCGCCCTCGGCGTGTCGGCCGCGGAGGTCCGGGAGGCGCTCGTCCGCGAGAACGCGGAGGTCCCGGGCGGCAACGTGACCACCGCCACGCGCGAGGCGTCGCTGCGCACGCTCGGGCGCGTTCGCGACCCGCGCGAGCTCGAGGGCATCGTCGTGGCCCGGCGCGGCGAGGCGGTCGTCCGCCTGCGCGACGTGGGGCGGGTGGAGGACGGGACGAAGGAGAAGCGCTCCTTCTCGCGCCTCGACGGCCTGCCCAACATCAGCCTCGACGTGCGCCGCCAGTCGGGCGCCAACACGATCGAGGTGATCGATGGCGTCAAGGCCCGCCTCGAGCAGGCGCGGGCGTCGCTGCCGGCCGGCGCGCGGCTCGAGGTGATCCGCGACCAGTCGCGCTACATCCACGCCGCCCTGCACGAGATCACCACGCACCTGGTGATGGGCAGCGTGCTCGCTTGCCTCGTCGTGCTCCTCTTCATGCGCAGCTGGCGCTCGACCGTCATCGCCGGCGTCGCGATTCCGACGTCGACCGTGGCCACGTTCGGCGTCATGGCCGCGCTGGGGTTCACGCTCAACAGCGTGACCATGCTCGCCCTCGTGCTCATGGTGGGCGTCGTGATCGACGACGCGATCGTCGTCCTCGAGAACATCTTCCGCTGGTCGGAGGAGAAGGGCGTCCCGCCGCTCGAGGCGGCCCGCGAGGGCACGGCCGAGATCGCCCTGGCCGTGCTGGCGACGACCCTCTCGCTGGCCGTGATCTTCGTCCCGGTCTCGTTCATGTCGAGCATCTCGGGGCGCTTCCTCTACCAGTTCGGGATCACGTCGGCGGCCGCCGTCATGGTCAGCCTGCTGGTCTCGTTCACGCTCACGCCGCTCATGAGCTCGCGCCTCCTGCGCGCGTCGGACGCCGCCGCCGGCCACGTCACGGGCGGCTCGCGCCGCGGCCTCTACGGCCGGCTCGAGCGGGCCTACCTGTGGCTGCTCGAGCGCTGCATGCGGCGGCGCCTCCCCGTCGTCCTCCTGGCCCTGGCCGTGGTCGCGGCCACGCCGTGGATCTACGGGCAGGTGCGGCAGGAGTACATTCCCAGCGACGTCGACGAGGCCGAGTTCGACGTCAACGTCACCGCGCCCGAGGGGACGAGCATCGAGGCCATGGAGGGGGTGCTCGCGGCCGTCGAGGCGGAGCTGCGCGCCGTCCCCCACGTGCGCCTGGTCCTCTCCGCCGCCGGCGGCAGCTTCCTCGGGCAGGTGAACACGGGGCGCGTCTACGTGCGCATCACCCCGCACGAGGAGCGGCTCTTCTCGCTCCCGCGCCTCCTGCGCGCCCTGGCCGCCCTCGACCCGGGCGCCGCCTGGCGCGGCAACGCCACGCAGCGCGAGGTCATGGGGGAGGTGCGCCGGCGGCTGCGCAGGCTCGACGACCTGCGCTGCTCGGTGCGCAACGCCCCGTCGTTCAACATCGGCGGCGGCAACTTCGACATCGACTTCGCGATCCTCGGGCCGGACCTGGTCGCGCTGGGCGCCTACGCCGACGAGCTGCGCCGCCGCGCCGACGAGCTGGGCGGGATCGTCGACGCCGACACGACCCTCAAGCTCGACCGGCCGGAGCTGCGCGTGCAGGTCGACCGCGAGCGGGCCGCCGACCGCGGGGTCGCCGTCCGCGACCTGGCCACGGCCCTGCGGCTCATGGTCGGCGGCGACCCGACCGTCTCGCGCTGGCGCGACGCCTCGGTGGACGAGGAGTACGACGTCCAGCTCCGCCTGGAGGCGCGCGACCGCGAGGACCCGGCCACGATCGGGCGGCTCCTCATCCCTGGCGCGCGAGGGCTCGTGCGCCTCGACGACCTGGTGACGATCGAGCCCGCGGCCAGCCCCTCGCGGATCGACCGCCTCGACCGCCAGCGCCAGGTGAGCCTGCGCGCGAGCGTCGGGCCCGGCTACGCCCTGGCCGACCGGCTCGACGCCCTGCGGGCGGCCGCCGCGGAGCTCGGGATGCCCGACGAGTACACGACGCGCGTCCAGGGGCGCGGCCGCGAGCTCGAGCGCACCTTCGTCGAGTTCCTCTGGGCGTTCCTCCTCTCGGTGATCCTGATGTACGTGGTGCTGGCCTCGCAGTTCGAGAGCCTCGTCCACCCGTTCACGATCCTGCTCTCGATCCCGCTCTCGGTCCCCTTCGCCCTCCTGGCGCTGTGGGGCAGCGGCAGCACGCTGAACCTCTACTCGGCCCTCGGGATCCTCGTCCTGTTCGGCGTGGTGAAGAAGAACGCGATCCTCCAGATCGACCACATGAACGTCCTGCGGGGGCATGGGCTGCCGCGGCTCGAGGCCGTCATGCAGGGTAACCGCGACCGCCTGCGGCCGATCCTCATGACGACCCTCACGCTGGTGGCCGGCATGCTCCCGCTGTGGGTCGGCGCCGGCCCGGGCGCCGAGGAGCGGCGGGCGGTCGCGGTCGTGGTGATCGGCGGCCAGACGCTGGCGCTCCTGCTCACGCTCGTCGTCACGCCCGTGGCCTACACGCTCCTCGACGACCTCGGGGCGCGCCTCATGCGACGGCGCTGAGACGGCAGGGGCCCCGCGGCTCCGAGGAGCCGTCAGCCCCTTCGCCGCGGGACTCGTGCGAGACCTCCACGGCCGCCCCCGCTCGACCACCGCACGCGGCAGACCGGCGCGCGGCGCGACGCCCTCGGTCGGTTGCCGCGGCTCCTCGGAGCCGCGACCGCCCCCTGCCGTCGAGCCTTCGGCCGGCGACGCCGGTCAGCCCGACGCTCGACCTGCCGAGCGGCATCGGGAGGCGTGGCCACGTGTGCGCGAGCCGCGCGCGCGTCCGTGCCGGATGTCGCCGGCGCGGCGCCCCGGGCGTGTCGGACCCTCGGGCTACCCTGGGCGGCGTGACGCGAACATATGACGAACTTGCAGGAGGAGCTCATGACGCAGGAGTCGACGCCGCGCAGCCCGCCATCCTTCGACCCGCGCGGCGCGCGGATCATCGAGCTCGCGGCGCAGCGCAGCGTGATCGAGCACGCGCTGCTGACCGAGCTGCGGCAGTTCGACCGGGAGGAGGGCTGGCGCCGGGACGGGGCCGCGTCCTGCGCGGCGTGGCTCTCGTGGAAGACGGGCGAGGGCGAGCGCACGGCGCGTGACAAGGTGCGGGTGGCCCGCCGCCTGGGCGAGCTGCCGGAGATCGACGAGGACTTCTCGCGCGGGGTGCTGAGCTACTCGCAGGTGCGGGCGCTCGTGCGGATCGCGCGGCCGGGCCTCGAGCCCGACCTGCGCGAGCTCGCGCGCCGCACCTCGGGGGCGAAGCTCGAGCGGGTGGTGCGGTTCATCCGCCTGCGGGCGGCCGCGGACACGGGAGAGCTGGCCGAGGAGGACCTGCGGCTGGCGTTCGAGCGGTTCGACGACACCGGCCTGGAGCTCCTGCGCCTGCGGCTGCGCCCCGAGCAGGGGGAGGCCCTGCGCCGCGCGATCCGGTCGGTCAAGGCGCGGGCCAGCGGCGGCGCTGGCCGGAGCGACATGAGCGACGCCGACGCGCTGGTGGCGCTCGGCGCGCTCGCCGCCGTCGCCGAACGCGAGGAGCCGGCGCGGCAGCGGTTCGACGTGCTGGTCGTCGTCGACGAGCAGGTCCTCCGCGAGCAGGGGCCCCGGCCGCCCGGGGCGCGGTGCGAGCTGGGCACCGGAGCCCCGATCTCGGCCGAGACCGCGCGGCGCCTGACCTGCGACGGCGCGACCACGCCCGTCCTGATGCAGGGCGAGACTCCGCTCGACCTCGGGCGCAAGCGGCGGCGCGTCTCGGCCCGCCTCCTGCGGGCGCTCCTGATCCGCGACGGGGGCTGCACGTTCCCCGGGTGCACGAACCGCGAGTTCCTCGACGCGCACCACCTCGAGCACTGGGCGCGGGGCGGCAGGACGAACCGGGCCAACATGACGCTCCTGTGCTGGGCCCATCATCGCCTGGTCCACGAGGGGGGCTATCGGGCGGTGCGGACGCGCGAGGGCCTCGTGTTCCTCGACCCGCGCGGCGGAGTGGTGCCGCCAGGGCCGCGGCTCACGGACCAGCGCCGCGGTGGGGGCGACGCGCTCGCGCGCGTGCGGGCGGGGTGGCCCCAGGCGCGACAGACCGCAGGGGTGCCTGCGTTCGGAGGGGCCAACGCCCAGGCGGTCCGCGAGGTGATCGACCGACTCCGCGCGCGCCTCGGGCCGGAGCCCGTGAGCGCGTGACCTCGGTCGCGCGTGGGGTCTCGTTGATAGGCTGGCTGCGGAGGCTGGATGGCCGACGTTCACGTCCGCTCGCTCGAGCGCGCCGATCACGCCGGCGATCCGGACGCCGTGGCTCGCCTGGCTCGTGCCCGGCGGCGCCTGGGGCGCTGCGCCTGGTGCGACGCGCCGCTCCCCGGGGTGCGCGCCTGCTGCTGCTTCGCCTGCTGGGCGCCGGCGCGGGGCGGGCGATGCGACGGCTGCCCCGACGACGAGGAGGCTCCCCGGTGACCATGATCTTCTCGGCCGACGTGACCTGCGCCGTGTGCGGCGAGACGAGCGCGCACGAGGTGCTCGCGTCGACCAACGCCATGGGCTACTGCGACCTCGACACGCGGCCGCCGCCCATGCAGCGCCATACGATGGCCCGGTGGATCCAGCGTTGCCCGACCTGCGGCCACTGCGCGCCGAGCCTCGACGAGGCGCCGCCGGGCGTCGCCGAGGCGGTGCGGAGCGAGGCCTATCGGCGCAAGCTCGCGGGCGGCGGCCTGCCGGCGCTGGCGACCGCGTTCGCCTGTCACGCGCACCTGTGCGAGGTCACCGGTCGGACGCGAGACGCCGGCTGGGCGATGGTCCGCGCGGCCTGGGTGTGCGACGACGCGGACGACGCGGCGGCGGCGCGTCGCTGCCGCGAGTGGGCGCTCGAGCTCCTCTCGCGCGGGGGCGCGGGGCAGGAGGAGCAGGCCGGCGCGCACGCGGCGCTGCTGGTGGACCTGGCCCGGCGCGCCGGGCGCCTCGACGAGGCCCGTGCGCTCGTCGCCGCCGGTCGGGCGGCCGGGCCGGACGAGGTGATCGGCAAGCTCCTGACGTTCCAGGAGGCGCTGATCGACGCGGGCGACGTGGGCTGCCACACGGTGGAGCGGCCGCTGGGGCGGGCGTAGCTTCACGGGCGCGCGCGCAGCTCGTCCGACGCCAGGACCCGCGCGAGGGCGTCCTCGAGCGGCTCGCCCCCGTCGAGGCGCCCGGCCTCGGCGGTCAGCTCGGCCGTGGTCGGCGAGCGGCCGAGCACGTCGCGCCAGGTCGCCGCGACCCAGGCGCGGTGTCGCTCGCCCGCGTGGACGAAGGCCCGCGCCGTCGCCACGACGTCGTCGGCCGAGGCGGCCAGCGCGGCCACGTGGTAGGCGAGCCCGGGCGCGTCCGCGGGTCGGCCGAGGACGTGCTCGCAGTAGCCCCGGACGAGCGCCTCGCGGGTCGGGCGCGCCGCGCGGTACTCGGCCGAGACGAGGAAGGTCACCTCGAGGTCCTTCAGCCGCTGCCCGCGGCCCAGCGCGTCGACGTGGAAGGCGAGGCCGGCGGCGTCGGGCGCGCGGCCGAGGAGGCGCCGGAACAGGTCGGTCACGCGGCGCGCGCGGGCCGGGGCCGAGTCGAGCACCCCGCGGACGACCTGCGCGGCCGGGGCGCCGGCCGCGAGCTCCCGGCGGTGAGCGTCGAGCTCGGCGGCCGTCGGCGCGCGGCCGACGAGGGCCTGGTAGACCCGACCGAGCCAGCGCGCCTCGGCGTCGGGCGTCGGAGCGGTCGGCGTCGTCGACGTCGGTGTGACCGGCGTGACCGGCACCCCGGCCGGGAGCGTCGGCGCCGGCCGGGCGGGGGTCGGGCCGTCGAGGGCGCGAAGGAAGGCCACGAGGTCGGCCTTCTCGCCAGCGGTGAGCCCGAGCGGGCGGACCTCGATGTCGCGCCCGGCGCGGCGCACGCCGCCGCGGTCGTAGAGGTCGACCACCTCCTCGAGCGTCGCGACGCTGCCGTCGTGCAGGTAGGGCGCGGTGCGCGAGACGTCGCGCAGGGTGGGGGTCTTGAGGCGGCCGCGGTCCGACGCGCGCCCGGTCACGCGCGCGCGGCCCGGGTCGGGCGAGGTCGTCTGGGCCGTGTCGTGGAAGGCCTCGTCGGTGTAGTTCGAGCCGACGTGGCAGGCCGTGCAGCGGGCCTTGCCGTGGAACAGGACCCGCCCGCGGACCTCCGCCGGGGTGAGCGCGGCGCGGTCGCCGGCCTCGAAGCGGTCCACGCGCGAGTCGCCCGAGAGGAGCGTCCGCTGGAAGGCGGCCAGCGCGGCGCTGATCGTCGCCCGGTCGGGGCCGCGCCCGAAGGCGCGCCGGAAGCGGTCGGCGTACTCCGGAGAGGTGGCGAGCCGCGCCGCGGCATCGGCCAGCGGCAGGCCCATCTCGTCGGGGTGCTCGATCGGCAGGGTGGCCTGCGCCTCGAGGTCGTCGGCGCGGCCGTCGAGGAGCTGGCGCGTCGAGAAGAGCCGGTTGAGGACGGTCGGCGTGTTGCGCTCGTTCAGCGCCCCGCCGACGCCGCGCGCGCGCGGGAGCCCGTCGGTGAAGGCCCGCGCCGGGTCGTGGCAGGTGGCGCACGACACGGTCCCGTCGCGCGACAGGCGCGGGTCGAAGAACAGCCGCTCGCCGAGCGCGACGGCCTCGGCGCCGGTCGCCGCGGCCGCGGGCAGGCGCGCGTCGCGCGCGTCGAGCCCCAGCGGCAGGGGCGTCGCCGGCGCGCGCGTCGCGGGCGCCGGCGACGCGCGGTAGGCGGCGTCGGCCACCTCACGGTCGGTGCGGGCGACGCGGGAGACGAGGAGCTCGTCGAGCTGCACGACCGGGCGGCCGGCGGGGACGAACGGCGCCGGCGGCGTCTGCCCGCCCGGCCCGACGAGCAGGTCGGCCGTCGACGCGTCGATCGCCCCGGGGCCGAACGCCCGGGTGAACGCCGGCGCGCCGTCGACGAACACGCGCAGCCGGCCGTCGGGCGCGGCGTAGGTGAAGGCCACGTGCGTCCAGCGGTCGAGCGCCAGGGCCGGGCCGACGGCGCCCGACCGGCGCTCCTGCCCGCCCACGCGCACGGTCGCGTGCACGCGCCCGTCCTCCTCGAGGATCAGGTGCCAGGCGCCCGGCTGGTGGACGAGGAGGCGGTAGCGGTTCTCGCCGTCCTGGTCGAGGTCGACCAGGCGCCGGACCCAGACCGAGACCGTGAGCGCCTCGCGCGGCGACAGCGCCGGGGCGCCGGGCACGCGCACCAGGCCCGCGTCGGGGAAGTAGATCGACTGCCCCACGAGCCCCTCCGACGCGTCGCGTCCGGTGAGCTCCTGCGGGAAGGCCGCCCCGCCCTCGAGGCGCCCGGCGCGCGCGTGGCCCGAGGTGTCGGGCGTCCGGCGGGGGTCGAGGGTCCCCTGCCGGGTCACGGCCTCGTTCATGCGCAGGGCGAGCACGTACTCGCCGTCGCCCGCGTCCGACAGGTCGAGCTCGCCGTAGGCGTGCGTGTTGGAGCTGAAGAGCGGGTAGACGGGGCGGCCGGCGCCGTAGGGCAGGCGGCGCGGCGCGTCGCGGAAGGGGGTCCAGAGGCCGGGCGTCAGGCCGGGGCTCGAGGTGAACAGGCGGACGGAGGCCTCGCGGTCCGGGTTCAGCGGCCCGTCGACGTGGCGGAGCGCCCAGCCGGTCAGGCGGCCGATCACCGAGAGCCCGCCCCGGCGCGCGCGGGTGTCCCCCTGGCCGGCGATCGTCGCCGTGTGGACGAGCTCCGACCCGTCGTGGCTGATCCACGGGTAGGCGCCGACGTAGAGGTCGCCGCGGCGGAACGGCTCGCCGTCGCTGGCGCGGAGCGGTCGCTCGGCCAGCGGGAAGCGCTCGTCGAAGCGCACGCCGGCCACGACCGTCGCGCGGTCGACCTCGTGCATGTCGGCGAGCGAGCGCGGCGGGCTCCAGCCGGCGGCGGCGCCGGGGGTCTGGTTGTAGGAGTAGACGATCGTGTCGATCCGCGCGTCGTTCGCCGGGTGGCCCTGCCACACGAGCAGGTGCCCGTCGAAGGTCACCGTGGGCTCGATCCCGCGCAGCGGGCCGCCCGCCGTGGTCGAGAGCGGCTCGAAGCCCGTGAGGCGCGTGACCCGCTCGACGCGCGCGTCGGCCGTGCGCGGCGCCGCGACGACCACGCGGTAGCGCAGGCGCCCGAGGCGGTCGTCGCGCGGCGCGTAGCGCTGCGTGACCACGAGCAGGTCGTAGGTCTCGAACGCGCCGCCGGGCGCCGGCGCGCCGGCCGCGTCGGAGCGGTAGGGGTTCTCCGCGACGCCGGGCCAGGGGACGAGGGCCAGGGCGTTGAGCAGGCCGAGGCCGGCCGCCGCGGCGGACGACTGGGCCTCGAACGCGACGAGCGGCGAGAAGGCGCCCTGGTCGAAGCGCGGCCGGCCGGCGGCGTCCTGTCCGATCCGCTCCGGGCGCAGGACCCGCGCCCCCCAGGCGTCGCCGACGCCCGGGACGAAGCGGGTGATCACGAACAGCCGGCCGTCCCAGCTCTCCGCGTGCCCGTTACCGCCGGCGTCGTCGGCCGCGACGTGGGCCGGGCGCACCGGGCGCGGCGGCGGCTCCTGCGCGCCGAGCGGGCGGGCGAGGGCCAGGCAGGTCAGGGCGACGAGGCCGAGCGGGCGGGGCATGGGTCCTCCTTCCTTGCTCCCTTGGGGGCAGGGTTCCGGAGAACTCGCGCAAGGGCCTAACGGGAGGGAGGTTGCGACGCCGCGGCCGCGTCGACCTTCCGCACCAGCGCCTCGACGGCCGGCCGCTCGGCCGGCGTGGCCAGCCTGGCGGCGGCCTCGGCGTCGGCGCGGGCGGCCGCGACCTGGCCCAGGCGCAGCAGGATGGCGCCGCGGAGCAGGAGCGGCTCGGCCGCGGTCGGGGTGGCCCGCGCGTAGCGGTCGGCGGCCGTCAGGGCCCCGGCCAGGTCGCCCCGCTCGACGAGCGTCGAGACCCGCTCGAGCAGCCGCCGCGACACGAGCTCGCGGCCCTGCAGCGCCTCGGCGCTGTCGGGCGTGCGCCGCAGGGCGCGCTCGTAGTCCTCCAGGGCGGCCTCGAGCTGGCCGAGCGCCACGTGGGCGCGGGCGCGCGCCAGCGGGGCCACGGGGTGGTCGGGCTCGCGCTCCAGGCAGGCGGTGAGGTCGTCGATCGCGCCGCGCGGCTCGCCCAGGCGCAGGCGGGCGATCCCGCGGAAGAGGCGCGCCACGACGAGCGTCGGGTCGACCTCGAGCGCCGCCTGGGCGTCGGCGAGCGAGCGGACCATGTCACCCTGGGCCTGCCGGACGGCCGCGCGCGTGAGCAGCGCCCGGACGAGCCGGGGCTCCCGGGCGAGCGCCTGGGTGGCCGCCTCGGCCGCCTCGTCGAGGCGGCGCTGGGCGAGGAGGAGCGCCGCCAGCTCGGCGCGGCCGACCGGGTCGTCCGGGGCGAGGCGGATCGCCTCGTCGAGGTCGGCGCGGGCCGCGTCGAGGTCGCCCGCCTCCCGGCGCAGCCCCCCCCGCGCGGCGTGGGCGCGCCCGCGGAGGTCCGTCGGCAGGAGCGGGTCGGCGAGGGCGGCCTCGAAGTCCTCGAGCGCGCCGGCCAGGTCGCCGCTCGCCGTGCGCGCGAGGGCGCGGAGGAAGCGGGCCGTGCCGACGCCCTCGCGCGCGGTCGCGTCGTCGCCCAGGACCGCCAGCGCCTCGTCGGGCCGGCCGGCGTGGACCAGGGCGATGGCCTCGTCGAGGGCCGGCGGCGGCGCGGCGGACGGCGGCGGGGCCGGCGGCGCGGCGGGCCCGCGCGTCGGCAGGAGCCCGAGGGCGACGAGCCAGCGCGGCGGCCCCGCCGAGCGCGGCGGCGGCGTAGCGACGGCCGCCGCGCGGGGCGGCGGGGCCAGCCGCTGGCTGCGCCGGCGCGCGGCGCCCGCGAGGGCCGGCCAGGGCCGCGCCGTCCTTCGGGCGGGTCCCGGGCGTCGGCGAGAGGCAGCGCTCGATCACGCGCGCCACGCCCGGCGGCAGGTCGGGGGCGGCCTCCCCGAGCGGCCGGAAGCGCCCCGAGGCCACGCGCGCGAGCACGGCGAGCTGCGTCTGGGCCTGGAAGGCCGGGGCGCCCGCCGCCGCCTCGTAGAGGACGGCGCCGAGCGAGAAGACGTCCGCCCGCGGGTCGGCGTGCTTCGTGTCCTGCACGCACTCGGGCGCCAGGTAGCTGATCGTGCCGCGCACCTCGCCCGTGACCGAGAGCGACCGCGACAGGCCCAGCCGCGCGTCGCCCTCGAGGTGCTTCGCGAGGCCCATGTCGGCGAGGAGCGGCGCGCCGGCGCCGTCGAGGAGGACGTTCTCGGGCTTGACGTCGCGGTGGACGAACCCGAGCGCGTGGGCGCGGCCGAGCGCGTCGGCGAGCGCCTGGCCGAGGCGCAGGACCTCGGCCGGCGCGAGCGGCCCGCGGCGCAGCCGGTCGCGCAGCGTGCCCCCCTCGAGCAGCGGCATGGCGATCCACGGGCCGGTCGGGCCGTCGCCGCCGGCGATGATCGGCACGAACCCGCCGCCGGCGCGGGCCAGCTCGGTCTGCACCCGGCACTCGCGCTCGAAGCGGTCGACGCCGCCGCGCGTGCGGAGCAGCTTGACCGCGACCACGGCGCCGTCGGGCCCGCGCGCGCGGAACACCTCGCCCGCGCCGCCGCGGCCGAGCGGCGCCTCGAGGGCGTAGGGGCCGGCGCGCTGGAGGCTCACCCGCCCGCCCCTCCGCCGGCGCGCCGGAGCGCGGCGGCGATCAGGTCGAGGTCGTCGAGGAGCGCCCCGTCGCCGGCGCGGCGCCGCGTCACCCCGAGGGCGCGCACGGCGGCCACGACCTCGGCCCGGCGCAGGCGCACGCCCTCGACGAGGCCGCCCACGAACACGTCCCACACCAGCCGCCGGCGCCAGCGCGTGGCCGGCTGCGAGCGCCCGAGGACCTCGTCGCGCACGGCGTCGAGGCGGGCGTCGAGGCGCAGGGCGCCGCCCTCGTCGGCCGTGGCGGCCGACGGCGCCGCGACGTCGGCCTCGAGCGCGGCGGCGCGCCGGCGCCGCCCGACGGCGATCAGGGCGCGCACCCACCCCCGCGTGCTGCGCGCGCGCGCCCGGCGCAGCGCCTCGGCCAGCGGCAGGTCCTGCGACCTCGCCAGGCTCAGCACGCGCAGGACGACCTCCTGGATCGCGTCCTCGCGCCGCTCCTCGTCGCGCGGCGCGACGTCGACCTGCGCCCGCAGGTAGCGCACGAGCCCCTCGACGAGCGACGCCCCGCGCCCGCTGACGAGGGCCCCCGAGACCGTGCTCAGCGCCGCCGTCTCCGCGCGCGGGGCGCCGGGGCCGACGAGGGCCGACAGGAGCCGGTAGTTGCGCTGCGCCTCGGCCAGCCCCGGCGCGAGGCGGATCGCCTCGAGCAGGTCGCGCAGGGCCAGGTCGAGGTCGCCCCGCTCCGCGCGCAGGCAGCCCCGGTCGTTCCACGCCTCGGCGCACGTCGGGTCGAGTGCCAGCGCCCTGGTGAAGGCCTCGTGCGCCGCGTCGAGCGCGCCCTCGCCGCGCCAGCGGCGCCGGCCGAGGGTGAGGAGGTGGCGGACCTCGTCCGGGGCGGGCATCCCGCCCGACGATACCAGCCGCGCCCCTCAGTTCAGCTCGAGCACCGAGTTCTGGCCGCCGTGCCCGTCGGGCTCGCCGCGCGGGTTCTTCGGGTCGGCGAGCCAGCTGTGGTCGTCGACGACGAACTTGTAGGTGTGGCGCCCCGGGCCGAGGGTCAGGCGCACGACGTAGACGCCGTCGCCGTCCGGATCCTCGCAGAGCGCCGCGTCCTTGTTCCAGCCGTTGAACGAGCCGGCCAGCGCGACCCGGCGCCCCGCGCCCGCCTGGTAGGAGAGCGTCACGTCGAACAGCCCGTCATCGCGGCGCGAGATCGTCGGGCCGCCGCCGCCCCCGCCGCCCTGGTCGTAGCTGTCGCCGCCGGTGCGCACGCGCTTGATCACGGGGACGGTCGAGCGCTTGAGGAACAGGAGCGCCAGGCAGGAGCCGGCCAGCTCGCCGTCGGTCTCGCCGCTCATGCCGGCGACGAACTTGCCGTCGCCGTGCTGCTTGCTCAGGATGACCTGCGCGCCCTCCTGGTACCAGTCGCGCCCGCCGAAGCGGTCGAGCGCCAGGAGGGTGCCCGCCCGCTCGAGCGTGTAGAGGTAGTAGAAGAGCCAGTCCGGCTCGGCGCCCGGGTGCGCGTCGGCGCGGAAGCGCTGGGCCAGCCACGCCGCCCCGTCGCGCAGGGCCTGGTCGAGGCGCGGGCCGAGGCGCTCGGCGTAGCCGGGGGTCTCCTCGAGCTCGTCCTTGGCGATCACGAGGATGGCCACGCCGGCCGCGGTCATGCTGCCGCGCGGCCCGTGGCCGGGCCGGTAGCCCCAGCCCCGCGCGCGCATGGGCGTGCGGGTGCGCGTGCCGTCGGACGGCGACTCCCCCTCGCGCGTGCGCGTGCCGCCCGACTGACGCCGCTCCCGGTCCCGTTGCGCCTGCCGCTCGCGCTCACGCGCGCGCCGGTCGTGCAGCCCCTGGATCGGCTGGTCGGCCGCCGGCACCTCGAAGCTCGGCACCTCGGGGCCGCCGGCCTCCTGGTGCTCGAGCAGGTAGTTGGTGGTGAGGAGGAAGACCTCCTTCGGGACGCGCACGCTCATGCGCCGCGCCGCCTTGAGGGCAAGGACCGCGAACTGCGCGTTGGAGACGTCGGGGTCCCCGAAGCCGGGGTACTTCCATTGCCCCGAGCGGTCCTGCTGCGCGATGAGGAACTCGACGGCGCGCGCCAGCCAGTCGCGGTCGCGCGCGGGGGCGATCTTCTGGAAGCGCTGGCGGATCTGCGTGGCGAGCGGGTCCTGCGAGGCGATCGAGGCCTTCTCGTCGGGGGTGTAGCGGGCCTCGAGGGCCATGACCGCGACCGACACCTCGTAGACGCGCTGGAGCGGCTGCGCGAGCAGCCAGTTGAAGCCGCGGTCGATCGCCGGGTCGTCGGGCCGGGCGCCGCACTTGAGGAGCGTCAGGAGCGCCAGGGCGGTCTCGCCGGTCTTGTAGTTCTGCCCCGCCCAGCGGTCACGGAACGCGCCGTCCTGGTCCTGGCGCGAGCGCAGCCACTGGACCCCCCGCTCGACCGCGGCGCTGACCTCGTCGTCGGTCACGGCCCGGGCGGGGCCGGCGGACAGCGCGAGCCAGGGGACGATGACCAGGGCGAGGGTGATGACGTGGTGGCGCATGGCGTCGTCCCCGGGGGCCCAGCCCGCCCCCTTGCCCCATGAGAGCCGCCGGAGGGGCGATCCGGACGCGTCGAGTCAAGTCTATGCATGGCAGTTGCTTGCGCGCGCCGTCGGTCGCCGGGTTCCGGAGCGAAGATCGCTTCATGGCGCGACGTGGGGGCCGGCGTGAGGGCGAGGAGACGGGGCTCCGGATCATCGCCGGGGCGAACCGCGGGACCCGGCTGAGGACGCCGCCGGGGCACCTGCTCCGGCCGATGCGCGACCAGGTGCGCGGCGCGCTGTTCAACATCCTCGGCCGGGAGCGGGTCGAGGGTGCGCGCGTGCTCGACCTGTTCTCGGGCTCCGGCTCGCTCGGCCTCGAGGCGATCTCGCGCGGCGCGGCCCGCGCCGTGTGCGTCGACCTCGAGCCGGCCTGCCTTGACGTCCTGCGCCACAACGTGGCCCACCTGCGGGCCGACGACCGCGTGGACGTGCGCCGCTACGACCTCGCCCACGGCGCGCAGGGGCTGGCCGCCTGGGGCCCCTACGACCTCGTGTTCATGCACCCGCCCTTCGAGCTCCTGCGCCGGCCTCCGGGCCCCGGCGAGGCCGACCCGGCCGCCCTGCTCGAGGGGCTGGTCCGCGCGCCCGGCGCGCTGGCGCCCGGCGCCACCCTCGCGTTCGAGACGCCGCGCGAGGTGTGGCGCGACGAGGCCGACGTCACGCGCCTGGGCCTCGCGCTGGAGCTCCGGCGCGAGTACGGGTCGACCGCGCTGTTCGTCGCCGCGGTCACTCCTCCGCCGTCCAGCGGAGCGTGAGCTCGAGCGACGCGCGCGTGCGGTAGGCCAGGCCGTCGGGCAGGCGGCCGGACGCCGCGCCCTGGACGGACTGGGTGAGGGCGCCCATGCCCTCCGACGGTCGCCGGCCGGGCCGCCACGTCGCCGCGCCCGCGACCCGGGCGGCGCCGCCCTCGTCGAAGCGGTCCGAGGTCCCGGGCACCTCGAGGAGGACGAGGACGCCCTCCAGGGTCGTGGACGCCTTCGCGGGCGCGAGCTCGTCCAGGAGCGCGGTGACCTTCGACCGCTCCGGATCGATCGCCGTGAAGGGCGCGCCGGGCGCGAGCGCCGCCACCCGCGCCGCGGCCTCCCAGCGCGCGCCCGCGCGGGCCGGGCGGGCGGGCAGGAAGGCGCTGTCGATCGCCGCCACGTCGCCGCCCGGGCGCCAGCGGCCGGCCAGCCGGTCGAGGAAGCGGCGGGCCGCGCCGGAGACCTCCTTCGGCTCTCCCTCGAGCGTCCAGGTCCCGGCCACCGCGTCGAGGACGGCCACGCGGCGGCTCAGGCCGGACGCCTTCTCCAGGCGCCCGTCCGGGCTCGTCCCCGCGGCGCGCTCCCAGCGCTCGATCGTCGTCCGGACGATCGCCGGGCGACCGTCCGCGACCTTCTGCACCTCGTCCGCGAGGGTGGCGTCCGTGCGCTCGAAGCTCTCGAGGGTCTGCGGCGGCTGCCCCGCGACCGTCCGCTCGAGCCGCTGGTGCAGCGACTCCTCGAACCGCCAGCGCCGCCGGTCGCCGACCTTGGCCGGCGCCACGGCGCCCGGGTCGAGCGCGTCTCCGTCAGCCCGGCAGGGCGGCGAGGCCGCCGCGACCGCGATGGCGAGCAGGGCGAGCGCGGCGCGCGTCGTCGGCATGGGACCTCCGGCCCCGGAGCATACCGCGCGCGGGCGGATCGCACGAAACGACGACAGCCGGCCGCGCCCCGCGAGCGCTGCCGGCTGTCTCCGGACTCCCTGTCGAGGGAGCGACCCGTTAGCAGATGACGAGGACCTCGCTGATCTCGTCGAGGATGCTCTCGAGCGGCTGCTCGCTCGGGCCGGTCTGCAGCATCAGCGAGGGCGGGTCGATCTGGGTCATGCCGCCGCACGCGAACACGTTCAGGCCCGACACGCTCACCGCCACCAGCAGGGCCGCAACGATCTTCTTCATGGCTGTCTCGCTCTCGTAGGTTGGTAGGTTCGAGGTGGACGCCTGGACCTTGAGCACGCTGCGAGCCATGACCACAACCCTCTGGCGCCATGGAGGCTTGCAGCGTCCATGACGCCTCGAGGCGACACCTCGGCGAGCGCTTCCGCTCAGTGGCCGCGCAGGTGGTCCAGCGTCTCGTTCAGCACCGCGGCGAGGTGCAGGACGATCCCGTAGTGGCCGCAGTTGAACCACCGGATCCGAGGCCGCCCGAGGGCCTCCCAGAGGGACACGGTGCACCCCTCGGGGATGATCTCGTCGCGGCGCGCGTTGAGCATGAGGACGTCGTTGGTCGGAATCCGCGAGGCGAAGGTCACGGGGTCGACCGGGCGCAGCACCTCGGCCAGGTCCTCGCCCCGGACGAGGCCGCCGGCGCGGTCGAGCAGGCCCTTGGCCTCGGGCGAGTCGCGCATGAGGCGGCCGAAGTCGGCGCCGCCGATCACGAGCACCGTCTTCCCCAGGCGCGGGTCCACGCCGCGGGCGAGCGCCGTCACGATCGCCCCGAGGCTCACGCCGACGGCCCCGACCCGCTCGGGGTCGACCTCGGGCATGGCGCGGAGGAAGTCGCTCGCGCGGATCACGTCGAGGGCGGCCTGGCGGAACCCCGTGAAGGACCCGATCGGGTCCTTCTCCTGCAGGAAGCCCTGCCGCGTGCCGGGCTCGCGCCGCTCGCCGTAGTTCGGCAGCAGGATCGCGAAGGCGGCCACCCCGTTCTGGGCGAGGTGCTGCGCGAGGTAGCGCTCCGCCTCGACGTTGCCGCCGAGGTGGTGGACGACGACGGCCGCCGGGACCCGCTGGCCGGGCGTCAGCCGCGCCGGCGCGTAGTAGACGCCGTGGACCTCGCCCCAGCGCTCGGGCACGGGCGAGGGGAAGCGCGCGTCGTGGGCCACGAACTCGCGCGAGCGCCGCGCCGGGCCGAGGTGGATCGGGAACCTCGTCTCGGTCACGCGGTAGGTCGCCAGGGCGGCGCGCAGCGCCGGGTCGACCGGGCCCACGGGCAGCGCCGGGTGGACCCCCCAGCGGGTCGCCGCCGCCCCGGCCGGGGGCGGCGGGGCGGCGTCCGGCGCCGGCGCCGGCTGGGCGCGCGCGGCGCCCGCGCCGGCGAGCAACGTGAGGAGCAGGGCGGCGGTCCGGGTCACGGGGCACCTCCGGCGCCGGATCCTACCGGAAGCCGCCCGGCGTGTCGTGGCCCTACAGCTTGGCCGGGTCGACCACCCCGTCGACCTTGAGCTCGGTGATGACCACGCGCAGGTCGCTGGCGAGGATGCCGAAGCGGCCGTCGAGCTCGCCCGGCTTGAACGCCTTCTGCGCCACCCGGCGCCCGTCGCACTCGACCGTGAGCGTGTCGCCGGTGCGGGTCAAGCGCACGCGCACGAGGCGCTCCTCGCGGAACACGCCGCGGTCGGGCTGCGCGCCGGCGACGGGCCGCAGGTCGCCCGAGCGGGTGGCGCGCACGATCTGCTGGCCCCAGCGCACGCCGACCTTGTTGCCGAGGAGGAAGACGAGGTCGGAGCGCGACGTGCCCTGGTTGAGCCACACCGTCACGTCGATCTGCACGTCGCCCCGGAGCGGCAGGACGTGCGCGAGGCGTCCGACGCGGCGCGAGCCCACGCCCAGCTCGAGGTCGACGGTGCGGAGGTTGCGACCGACGACCTCGCCCACCTCGAGCTTGTCGAACCCGGTCCACTCGAAGTCGCTGACCTCCTCCTGCCCCGAGAACGTGTAGCGGGCCTGGACGCGCCCGTCGGCCCCGAGCGTGTGGGGCACGTGGAGCAGCTGGCGCAGGGCCAGCGCCACGGGCGAGCCGGTGTCCGGCGCGGGGACGGCCGGTGCGCCGCGATCGTCGCTGCGCGGCGCGGGCGGCGGGGTCAGGACCGGGGGCAGGTCGTCGGCCTCGTCGACCTCCTCCTCGTCCTCGGCTGCGGCGGGCGGCGTCGGCGGGACCTCGGCCGCGGCGGGCGAGGTCGGCTCTCCGATCGACGCGCCCGGGCGGGTCACGTCGGGCAGGGCGACCGGGCCGCGGGGGCGGTCGTCCCGGGGCAGGAGCGTGAGGCCCTCCCAGGGCGCCGGGCTCTCGTGCGCCGGCAGGGCCGCGCGCTCGACCTCCCGCGCGACCTCGCGCACGGGCGCCGGGTCCACGGGGAGCGCGGGCCCCGGCGCAGGCGCGGGGGCAGGCGCAGGCACGGGCGCGGCGGGGGCCGACTCGAGCGCCGGCTCCGGCGCGACGGGGACGGGCTCGGTGACCGCCGACGCCACGGTGTGGGCCGGCGTCTTCCACGCGACGACGATCGCCACCCCGGTCAGGGTGCCCGCGACCAGCGCCGCCCCCGCGAGGAGCGTCCGCGGCAGCGTCGCCGCGCCGGCGGGGTGGGTGGCCCGGGGCGCGGGGCGCGCGGCGCGACGGGTCCTCTGCTGCAGCTTCGCCATGGTTCCCTCCCTCGCCCGCGTCCTTCCGGGGGGCGGGCGACGCGGCTTGCGCAACGCGCGCACCGAACGCAAGCGTTTCGGTCCAGGAGGCTTATGGCGTTGCGTCCCAGGCGCGACGTCAACGTGGCACGCGGGGGTGCAAACGGCGTTGGGTCAGGGGCGGTCAGAGCTCGACGGTCTTCCTCCGGCGCTCGTCATCGACCCGCCAAAGCGAGCGACGGGGAGGCGCGGTGCGGGCCGAACACCCGAGCCCGGGCACTCACGCCGATAGCGCAACGCTCTGTGAGCTTGAGAACTCTTCTCTGCGCTGCCCGTGCTCGACCCGCCAGAGCGCAGCGTGTGGGAGGCGCGGAACGGGCCAAACACCGTTGCCCGGGCACTTGCGCCGATCGCGCCCCCCTCGCGAGCGCATCAGAGCAGGTGATAGGGGTCGACGTCCACGAGCCACTCGACCCCGCGCGGCCGATGCTCCTCGAGGTGGCGGATCACCCGCCGCACGCCCTCGGGCGTCGCCTTGACGAGCGCCTGCCAGCGGAACTTGCCCGTGAGGTAGGCGCGCGGGCTGGGGGCCGGGCCCAGGACGGCGTGGACGCCGTCCGGCTCGCCGAGGGCGCGGCGCAGGTCGTCGATCGCGCGCGCCGCCTCGTCCTGCACCTTGCGCTCGTCGGGTCCGCGCAGGAGCAGCTTGAGCGCGCGCGAATAGGGCGGGTAGCCGAGCGCCTGCCGGGCGCGGAGCTCCTCGCGGGCGAAGCGCTCGAAGTCGTGGTCGGCGGCCGCGGCCAGGGCGAAGTGGCCGGGGGTGAACGTCTGGATCACGGTGCTGCCCGGGCGCGGGCCGCGCCCGGCCCGGCCCGCCACCTGCGCCACGAGCTGGAAGGTGCGCTCCGACGCGCGGAAGTCGGGGAGCGCCAGGCCGGTGTCGGCGGAGATCACGCCGACCACCGTGACCTCCGGGATGTCCAGCCCCTTGGCGATCATCTGCGTGCCGACGAGCACCTGCACCTCGCCCCGGCGGAACCGCTCGAGGACCACCTCGGCCGGCTCGCCCTCGCGCACGACGTCGGTGTCGAGGCGCCCGACCGTCGCCGCCGGGAAGAGCTGACGCACGACCTCCTCGACGCGCTCCGTGCCGTAGCCGCGCTGGCGCATGGCCGGGCCGAGGCACGACGGGCACCCGCGCGGCGGGGCCTGGCGATGGTCGCAGAAGTGGCAGACGACCGCGCCGGCGGCCCGGTGGAGCGTCAGCGTGACGTCGCACTGCTGGCACTTGAGCACGTGGCCGCAGGCGCCGCACATGAAGAAGGTCGTGAAGCCGCGGCGGTTCTGGAACAGGAGCGCCCGCTCGCCGCGCTCGAGGGCGGCCGCCACCTCGCGCACGAGGAGGCGCGAGAGGACGACCGGCGCCTTGACCTCGGCCCACTCGCGCCCCATGTCGACGACGCTCACGCGCGGCAGGGCGCTGCCCGCCGGCCGCGAGCGCAGGCGCGCGAGCCGGTAGCGGCCGCCGGTCGCGTTGTGCCACGACTCGAGCGACGGCGTGGCGGAGCCGAGGATCACCGGGACGCCGGCCTGCTTGCCGCGCACCACGGCGAGGTCGCGCGCGTGGTAGCGCGGCGCGTGCTCCTGCTTGTAGGTCGTCTCGTGCTCCTCGTCGACGACGATCAGGCCGAGGTCCGGCACCGGGGCCCACACGGCCGAGCGCGGGCCCACGACGACCGGCGCCGCCCCCTCACGGACGCGGCGCCACTCGCCGCGCCGCGCCTCGCCCGCGAGCTGGCTGTGGAGCACGGCGACGCGGTCGCCGAAGCGGGCGCGGAAGCGGGCGAGCGTCTGCGGGGTGAGGGCGATCTCCGGCACGAGGACGATCGCGCCGCGGCCGAGCTCGAGGACGCGGGCGATCGCGCGCAGGTAGACCTCGGTCTTGCCGCTGCCCGTGACGCCGAACAGGAGCGTGACCACCGGCTGGCGCTCCTCGACCTGCCGCAGGAGCGGGCCGAGCACGAGCCGCTGCTCGACGGTGAGCTCGGGGAGCTCCGGCGCGGGCGGCGGCGAGGACGTCGTCGCCGGGCCTGCGGCCTCCTCGAGGCGCACGAGGCCGCGGGCCTCGAGCCGGCGCACGACGTCGGCCCCGACGTCGAGCGCCTGGCAGAGCTCGTCCACCCGGCGCGGCCCGGCGGCGAGCGCGTCGAGGACCCGGCGCTGCGCGGCGCCGAGGCGGCCCGGCGGCGCCGCGTCGGGCGCCGGCGGCGCCAGGTTGGCGACCTTCGGCGCCGGCCGCCCGCGGGCCGTGACGTCCTGGGGGACGGCCGCGGCGAGGACCTCGCCGAGCGGGGTGTGGTAGTAACCAGCCGTCCACCTGGCGAGCTCCAGCACGCCGGGGTCGAGGACCGGCGCGCCCTCGAGCACCTGCGCGATCGGGCGCACCTTGCGCGCGTCGACCCCGCCGCAGGCGGGCGACAGCTCGAGGACCAGCCCCGGGACCGCCCGCGGGCCGAACGGCACGCGCACCCGCACGCCCACCTGCACGCGCTCGCGGAGCGCCGGCGGCACGCGGTAGGTGAACGCGCCGGGGACCGGGACCTCCGGCGCGACGGTCGCGTAGAGCGGCTCCTCCTCCTCCTGCGGTCCGCCGGCGTCGGCGTCCCCGGCGGGCGTGAAGAGGTCCAGCTCGGTCACGCGCCTCAGCCTACCCGCCGGCACCGATGGATCGGGGCGTGGATCGGGGCGTGGATCGGGGCGTGGATCGGGGCGTGGATCGGGGCGTGGATCGGGGGTCGCCACGACGACGCTCGGTCTCCATGAGACCGAGACTTGTGCGGGTCCGGCGTGGTATCGTGCCGCCGAGCATGATCCCTTTCGAGGCGTTCGCCAGGTCTCACCAGGGAGCGTCGAGGACGGCGTTCGTCGCCGAGGTCCGCGACCCCCATCTCGCGCTGTGGACCGCGCTCGATGACGAGTCGGACGAGCGACCCACGGCGCAGTTCCTCACCGTGAGCATCTCGGCGAAGCGCGGGGACGCCGGCGCCGACGAGGCCAGGGGCGCCGACCCGAGCGCGCCGCTGGCGTTGCTCCCCGTGCGCAAGCGGGAGGGGAGCAACGCGTTCGCGCTGATGATCACGATCGGCCGGGCGCCCAACAACGACCTCGTGCTCCCCGACCGGCGGGTCTCGAAGTTCCACGCCTACTTCCGCCGCCTCGGCGGCGCCTGGACGATCAACGACGCCAACTCGACCAACGGCACGACCGTCGACGAGGTCCTCGTCCCGCCGGAGCGCGGCCTGACCCTCCGCTCCGGCGCCAGGATCGTCCTGGGCGGCGCCGTGCACCTCGAGTTCCTCGAGGGCGACGACCTCTTCGAACGGATGTGGGCGGCCGGCGGCCGGCCCGCGGTGGAGTGACCGTGCTCGTCGCCTACGAGGACTTCGTGCGCGCGCGGTCGGGGCTGGAGCGGGCGGACTTCCTGGCCGAGGTCACCGACCCCCACCTCTTCATCCCGAGCCTGAACCCCGTCGGCGCCCCCGAGGAGCCGACCTCGTTCGCAACCATGCGCTTCGCGCCGGGCGCGGCCCGCCCGGCGCCGCGCGAGGGGGCGATGATCATCCCGGTGAGGAAGCGCCGGGACAGCAACGCGTTCGCGATGATGATCACGCTCGGGCGCGCCCCGAACAACGACCTGGTCATCCCGGACCAGCGGGTGTCGAAGTTCCACGCCTACTTCCGCAAGCTGGGCCAGCAGTGGACGATCAACGACGCCAACTCGATGAACGGGACCTGGGTGGGCGCCCAGCGGATCTCGTCCGACCGCAGCGCCGCCCTCCAGTCGGGCGCGTCGATCCGCCTCGCCGAGACGCTGGAGATGATCTTCCTCCTCCCGGAGGAGCTCTACGAGCGCCTGCAGGCGGGCTGAGGGTCGCTGGGCGCCACACCAGGCCCTGTCCGCAAACCCGGTCCGGCACACACCTCACCGCGCCTTCGCAGCAGGAGCGTCAGGCGAGGCGGAGGAGGGCAGGGCGTGTCGGCCGAAGGCGAGGGAGGGCGGCCGTGGGCCGCCGACCGAGCCTGAGCGGTCGGGGGGGGCGGCGGGGGCCCCCCCCCCCCCCCCCCC